>NZ_JBXAIJ010000003.1:0-1191658 GCF_058796095.1 Achromobacter sp. GW823-FHT04E03
CCACTATGCACTCGCATCAAGCGCCCACACTTATCGGTTGTTTAATTGTTAAAGAGCGGTACTGCTAAATTCTGTACTACTTACTGCCTGCTCGCTTCGCTACGCCGCTTTCGCTGGCGCCGCGTTGTTTGCAGCAGAGAAACGAGATTATGAAGAAGTTTTTTTCGCTTGTCAAGTCGGCGTCACATACTGCGTTTCGCTTTCTTGCTTGCGACCCCTTCAGGCCTGCCTCTCTTAGCAGCTATCGAAATATCAGGGTTAACCCTGATATTTCGGCAACTGCCAAGCCCAAGACTATAACACGATTTTTGCAGATTGTGCAACTGGCTTTTGCCTAACTTGCTGCAATCCTTGCAATAACCGCAGGGCGTTCATTTCTGACTGCTTTGCGGCAGACCTGGCTCGAATCCTCTTGCCCGACCTGTTGTGCTTGCTTGGCTTCGCGGTTCAAAACTGCCCGAACTGCGAAGGAGCGAGACTATAGCACAGTTTTTTCGCGTGGCGCAAAAAGACCGATCCCCATGCTTGTTCAGCGGCTGCCCCGGTCCCCTCCCCTATATATAGTGGTGATTCCCGCGGTTGCCCCATATAGATAGTTGTCTTGTCCGCCTTGCCCTACGTTTACTATTCGCCTGTACGCCGCACCTTACTGGAGACGAACACGCTATGCCCCCAGCCATCGCCCTGAGCGAAGATATCCTGATCAATGTCACCCCCTTCGAAACCCGCGTTGCGCTGGTGGAACAAGGGTCGGTACAGGAGCTGCACGTAGAACGCAGCATCCAGCGGGGCCATGTCGGCAATATCTATCTGGGGCGTGTCGTCCGTGTACTGCCGGGCATGCAGAGCGCTTTCATCGATATCGGACTGGAGCGCGCCGCTTTCATCCACATCGCGGACCTGCGCGAGAACCGGGGCGAAAGAAGCCAGGGGCTGACTCCCACCCCGATCGAAAAGCTGCTGTTCGAGGGACAGACCATCATGGTTCAGGTGGTCAAGGATCCCCTGGGCACCAAGGGCGCACGACTTTCCACCCAGATCAGCATGGCGGGCCGGATGCTGGTTTACCTGCCGCACGATCCGCATATCGGCATTTCGCAGAAGATCGACGACGAATCCGAACGCATCCAGCTACGCGAACGCTTGCAGGCCTTGATGCCGGCAGAGGAAAAAGGCGGCTTCATCGTCCGCACGCAGGCCGAAGGCGCCAATGACGAGGAGCTGACGGCCGATCTGGAGTATCTGCGTAAATTGTGGACCAGCGTCCAGGCGGCGGCGCGCACCCAGCCGGCCCCCGCCCTGCTGCACCAGGATCTGACCCTGGCGCAGCGCGTGCTGCGCGACATGGTGGGCCCGAGCACCGGAACCATTCTTGTGGATTCCCGCACGACCAGTGCCGCGATGCTGGAATGGGCGCGCATCTATACGCCCTCGGTCGTGGGCCGCATCCAGCACTACAGCGGGGAGCGCCCCCTGTTCGACACCGCCAATGTGGACGATGAGATTGCCCGGGCGCTCTCTCGACGAGTGGACCTGAAGTCGGGCGGCTATCTCATCATCGACCAGACCGAGGCGCTGACCACGGTCGACGTCAATACCGGCGGCTTCGTGGGCGGCCGCAATTTCGACGACACCATCTTCAAGACCAACCTGGAAGCGGCCCAGGCCATTGCGCGCCAGCTGCGGCTGCGCAACCTGGGCGGCATCGTCATCCTGGACTTCATCGACATGGAGGAACAGGAGCACCGCGAAACGGTGTTGGCCGAACTGAAGAAGGCGCTGGCGCGCGACCGCACCCGCATGACGGTCAACGGCTTTACACAACTGGGGCTGGTGGAAATGACGCGCAAGCGCACCCGCGACTCGCTGGCGCATCAGCTATGCGAGCCCTGCCCCATGTGCGAGGCGCGCGGCAATGTGCGTACGCCGCGTACCGTCTGCTATGAAATCCTGCGCGAGATCCTGCGCGAGGCGCGGCAATTCAATCCCAAGGAATTCCGCATCCTCGCCTCGCAAGAGGTGGTTGACCTGTTCCTGGAAGAAGAAAGCCAGCATCTGGCGATGCTGGGCGACTTCGTGGGCAAGCGCATTTCGCTGGAAGTGGAAGGCGCGTACTCTCAAGAGCAGTACGACATCATCCTGGTCTGATTTCAGGAAATCCTGTCCGTGGTCCCGACGAATTCCAGGGGGCAATAAAAGCCCCCGTGGAACTGGGCCGCGATGGGGTCCTCGGGGATGTTCTGAGCCAGGATTTCCGGGGCGAACACTTCGGAATCGTCCTGCGGCGCGTAGCCCAGGAATTTCGCGTTGGAATTGTCCCAGCGGTTGCGCAGGTTGTTCGACACCCCGTAGACCACCGTGAAATGGTAGGACGCATGCTCGACGCAGCGCGCTGCCAGTTGCGCCATGTCGCGGTGGCTGATCCAGGTCAACAGCTGGCGGGCCTCGCTCGGGCGGTCGGGCGTACGGAACGTCCCGATCCGCAGGCAGGCGACAGACATGCCGTACTTGTCGGCATACATCCGGCCCAGGCCCTCGCCGAACACCTTCGAGACGCCATACAGCGAGTCGGGCCGAGGCTGTACGGTGTCATCGAGGAATTTTTCCCGGCGGTGATAGCCGATAGCGTGGTTCGAGCTGGCGAACACCACCCGGCGCACGTTCTGGCGCCGGGCCGCCTCGAATACGTTGTAGCAGCCCTCGATATTCATCGGCAGGATTTTTTCCCAGACATCGGCGCCGGGTATGCCGGCCAGATGGATGACGCAATCAATACCCTCCATGCAGCGTTCCAGGGACTCGATGTCCCGGACGTCCATCGTGCAGATTTCCTCGCCGGCTTGCGCCGGTTCCTGCGGCGCAATGTCAGCCAGGCGCAGCAAGGCATAGCGGCCGCGCAAGTGAGTACGCAGGCAAAGGCCGATGTTGCCGGCCGCTCCGGTAATCAGCACGCGCAGGTTTTCGGGTTGGTTGAAGGGTGTCATCAATCTGTCCAGTTTCTCTTGAGTATGAAAGCGCCGGGGCCGATGCCGTTTGCGCCGGTTACTGCTTCTGCTTGGCGGCGATCACGGCGTCGTAGAGCGCCTGCCCGTTGGGGGCTTCGCCGACGAGCTTTTTCACGACCGGCCGCGTGGCCTGCACCAGCGAATCGAGATTGCTGGGATAGACAATGGACACGCCCCTTGCCTGCATCGTTTTCATACCCTCGTCGTAGACCTTCTTGTAATAGTCGCGCGCGTAGGCCATGGCCTCGTCCGCCGACTCCTTGATCATTTTCTGTTCCGCGGGCGAGAAGCGGTCCCAGCGGTCCTTGGACATGAGCAGCAGCGCCGGATGGATGTTCACGTGCGTCATGTTGAAGTACTTGGAGACTTCGATGAATTTATCCGAGACGAACTGGTCCGGCGTCGTCTCGCCGCCATCGAGCACTTTCTGTTGCAGGGCCAGATACAGCTCCGAGTACGCCATGGGAGTGGCTTGCGCCCCCAGGGCCTTGTAGCTTTCCACATAACCCGGCGACTGGATGACGCGGATCTTCATGCCTTTCAGGTCTTCGGCCGAATTGACGGGCCGGTTGCCGAAGACGTTGCGTTCGATCGCCGAAAACCAGCCCAAGCCAACCAGGCCGTATTTGGGCAGGACTTCCATGAATTTGTCGCCGGCCGGCCCGTTGAGGATCTGATTGGCCTGATCGACGCTGTCGAACAGGAACGGCGAATCAAAGACCAGGAATTCCTTGACGATGCCATTCAGTGTCGGCTGGCCCGTGATGACCAGGTCGGTAGCACCCGCTACCGCACCCTGGATCATGGTCAGTTCGCCGCCCAGCTGCGAATGCGGGAACACGGAAATCGTGATCTTCCCGTTCGATTTCGCCTTCAGCACTTCGGCGAATTTCTGCGCTCCCACGTGAAAAGGGCTGTCCGTCGTGAGCGTATGCCCGACGTCCATGTTCAACGCGTGCGACGGCGCAGAAAACATGAGGGCGCTCAGGACGCCGGCGCCAAACATCTTCTTGAATAGCTTCACTTCCATCTCCTCGGTTTTCCAGCCGCCCGAAGGACGCTGTCCTCGGGCGGCCGATCTAGTTTTTATAAGAAAAAGGTACTAATGGCGGGCACGTAAGAAATAATCAGGACGTCGAGCACCAGGACGGCGAGGAAGATGACCAGATACTTCGCCAACTGGTGCATTTTCAATTGGGCGACTTCGCACACCACGAACAGGTTCACACCGACCGGAGGCGTCACCATGCCGACCGCCAGGTTGGTGATGACGATCATGCCGAAGTGGATGGGATCGATGCCGAAAGCCACGCTGATGGGCGCCAGGATGGGCACGATAATCAGGATCGCCGCCAGCGCCTCGATGAACATGCCGACCAGGAACAGCATGACGTTCACCAGCAACAGGAACACGATCGGATTGGTCGTCACCGAGCCGAGCATCGCGGCGACCTGCTGCGGCACCTGATTGATCGTCAGCAGGTAGGCGAACACGGCCGCGAACGCCACGATCAGCAGGATGATGGAGGACATCACCGCGGAGCGCGCGAAAATGCCGAGCAGATCCTTGACCGTAATTTCCTTGTAGACGAACAGCCCGAGCGCAAGCCCGTACAGCACGGCGATGCAGGAGGCCTCGGTCGCGGTAAACAAGCCGCCGTAGATCCCGCCCAGGATGATTACCGGCATCATCAGCGCCAGCGTCGCGTCCTTCAGGGCGACCAGCACACCCTTCAGCCATGCGGTGAAGCTCACCGCAGTGACTTCGTCAAAGCCCTGGAAACGGGCAACCAGGCAGACCGTGAGGATCAGCGACACGGTGATCAGCAGACCCGGCAGGATGCCCGCGAGAAACAGAGAGCCTACCGATACGTTTGCCGTCAACGCATACACGATCATCGGAATCGATGGCGGGATGATCGCCCCCAGTTCGCCGGAGGATGCGGCAATGGAAGCCGCGAACGACCTGGGGTAGCCCTTCTTTTCCATTTCCGGGATCAGTACGGAGCCGATCGCGGCGGTGGTTGCGGACGAGGAACCGGAAACCGTCGCAAACAGCAGCGAGGTCAGCACCGCGACCGCGCCCAGCCCGCCGCGGATCCAGCCGACGAAGGCATTGGCCAGTTGCACCAGCCTGGCAGCGACGCCGCCCGAGGACATCAGATGCCCGGCCAGGATGAAGAATGGCACGGCCATCAGGCTGAACGAATCGAGCGACTGGAACGCCATCTGCGCCACGATCAGCAGCGAACGGTCGCCCGCCTGCAGGGCGAACGCGGCGGACATCCCCAGCGCGGTGACGATGGGCGCGCCGATTATCAGGATCGCCGTAAACGATAAAAACAGGACCGGGATCACAGCGCCCCTCCTTCACTATTTTGCATGGCGGCGGCGGCTCTTTCCGTCTCGCCGCCTTGCTGCGATGCTTCGACGCTCATCAGTTCCTTGATGACGTGCGCGAAGGTATTCAGGCTCATCAGCACGCAACCGATGAACATGAATACGTAGATGTAAGCCATGGGCATTTCCATCGCGGGCGAGGTCTGCCTCATGCCGAGTTCGATCAATCTGATCGACTTCCAGGCCAGCAGTACGGCCAGCATCAAGGTCAGGATATGGGCAACAACACGCAGCCAGCGCGCGACCGACTCCGGCACCATGCCGATGAAGGCGTCGACGCCGATCAGGCGCAGGCGGTAAGTCGCGACCGCGCCGCCAATGAAGACGCTGCCGACCATCATGAAACGGCCCAGTTCTTCCGCCCAGGGCGTGGAAAATGGAATGCCGGTGTAGGTGTAAAGCAGCCGTACAAATACAGAAATTGAAATAGCCAGGACCATTCCTATAAGAAACAGTCCGGCGCACTTTTCAGCCGCAGCATTTATCGAATCCATTATTCGCTGCAGCGATTGAAGCCTCTGGTGTGAGGCACAATACCCGGCCATGCGGAGCCCTCCCTCTTTGTCTCATTTATTTATTTGCCGCCTTTTTGAGCCAGGCGTTCGATAGGAAATATACTCAGCGGCATGCGATTCGTAAAATTCAAATAACGGAACATTCTTTTCAAAAAAAACGATCGCCGAGCCCTCGCGCCTTGAACCGGAGTTTCGATAATGTTGAGTGATCTCAAGCAGTTACGCGCTTTCCTCACGATCGCGCGTTTAGGCAACTTCACCAGGACGGCTCACGAACTGAATATTTCCCAGTCGGCGCTGACCATACAGATCCAGCAGCTCGAGTCCCATCTGCGTACGCGGCTGTTCGACCGCAACCACCGCAGCGTCAGCCTGACGCCACGGGGCCAGGAGCTCTATCCGCGCATCGAGAAACTGGTGGCTGAAATCGAAGACCTGGTGACCCAGGCCCGCGACACCAGCGATCGTGAACGCGGCACGGTGACCGTTGCCGTGCTGCCCTCCCTGGCCGCCGGCCTGTTGCCGCAAGCGATCCACAGGCTGAACCGCGACTACCCGCGGATCACCGTCTGCGTGCGGGACACCGTGGCCTCGCGCGTCAACGACATGACCCGCAGCGGCGAGGTCGATTTTGGGATCGGCAGTCCGATCAAGCGCGATCAGGAGCTGGTCTGGGAGCAACTGGTGACCGACCGCTTTTGCGCCTACATGGCGCATGACTATCCCTGGGCTGCGCCGGACACCGTGACGCTCAAGGATCTGGCCGAGCATCCGTTGATATTGCCGGTGCGGGAGAGCAGCATCCGCACGCACATCGAGGCGGCGGCCGACAAGTTGAAGATCTCGCTGCCGGCGGCCTATGAGGTCGTCTACAACTCGACCGTGCTGGCGATGGCGGCACAGGGACTGGGCGTCGCCATTCTTTCTGAATTGGCTGCCCGCGAAGGCGATACCAACCGCCTGCGTTGCGTTTCGATCAGCAGCCCGCCGTTATATCGGCACATCGGGATCCTGCGGCGCGCGGGCCGCTCGCTGTCGAGGTCCGCGGAACTGCTGACTGCGGCATTGCGGGAAATCGCCGTCCAGGAATAGCGGAAACACGGAAACGCGCGCGCACGCGTAACAGGTGGCGGACGCAACTTCACTTCATTATGTGTGAATTTTGTGTCTTAAAGATTCGATTGCAAACAATTCTGAAAGCGATGGCGGCAACGAGGACGACCCGATAAGCTGCGGGCGCCTTCAGGGTATACCCTGAAAATTTCTTTCTTTCGCTTTTAGGAGTTCGATGCGATGAAGTCCCTTTTCCGTCCGTTCCTGGTATTGGCCGCAGCGCTGCCGTTGATGCTGGCCGCTTGCGGCAACAAGGAACCCGAACAGCGTGCCGCGTTCACGCAGTTCCTGCAGACCCGCATCGTCGACAAGCCCGGCGTGCGCGTCCCGCAGTTGACGGATGAAGAGAAGAAGTCCTTCGGCGACTACGCCGCGCAATATGCGGTGATCACCGACTTCAATGCGGGCATGGATGCTTCGGTGAAGCCCTTGTCGGGCATCATGCAGAAGGGCTCCATGCGTTCGCTGAACGATATCGTGACGCGTCGCGACGACCTCAAGGCCGTGCAAGCCTCGCTCAATGAAATGGGCGTGGCGCTGAAGGAACAGCAGGCCAAGGCTGACGCCGCGCGCGCTCAGCTCAAGCAGCCGGAAGACCTGAAGGCGGTGTACGACAAGGCCTACGAGAAGACCGTGAGCCTGCCGGCCGATACCTTCCGCGACGTGCTGCCGCAGCTGAACGCGACCTTCGACAGCAGCCTGAAGATCGCCGATTACGTCGCCGCGCACGCCGCGCAGATCGATATTTCCGGTCCCATCGTCAAGGTCCAGGATCCCGCCGTGCAGACCGAGCTGAACAAGCTGCTGCAGGACCTGAACGCGCAAGCCAAGAACGTGCAGCAGGCGCAAACGCGCATGCAGGCCGTCATGGTCGGCCGCTAAGCCACGCGGCGCTTAAAAAAAACCCCGCCGCGCGATAAGCGCGGCGGGGTTTTTTAATGCGGCGCCAGCTCAGGTCCCGGCCACTGCCACGCGATTGCGGCCGGACTCCTTGGCCTGGTAGACGGCCGCATCGGCCGCCTCTACCAGGCTGGCGACCGCGTCGTCGGCCTGCGGCACCGCCGTCGCGACCCCGACGCTGATGGTGACGATACCGGCGGCGGCGTCTGCATGCGGCACCTTCAGGGCGGCAACCGCCCGCCTGATGCCTTCCGCAATCTCCGCGGCGCGTTGGCGGCTGGTATTGGGCAGCAACACGACGAATTCCTCGCCGCCATAGCGCGCCGCCAGATCGCGGGGTCGCCGGGCCTTTTTCTTGAGCACTCGCGCCAGCGCCGCCAGCAGTTGATCTCCCTTCTGATGGCCGTAGCGGTCGTTGTAGCTCTTGAAATGGTCGGCATCCAGGAACAGCAGCGACAGCGGCACGCGCTCTCGGCGCGCATTCTGCCATTCGCGTTCCAGCGCTTCGTCGAACGCGCGCCGGTTGGCCAGGCCAGTGAGCCCATCCGTGCGCGCCTGTATAGCCAGCTGCGTCTCGACCGCCTTGCGCAGGGTCATCTCGCGCCTGAACAACACGATCAGCGCCACGACCGACAGCAGCAGCGCCGTGGTCACGGGGATGATGAAGAACGCGCGGCGGTCCCAGGGCTCCATCAGCTCATCCACGTCCATGGCCACGTCGATGATGAGCGGCGTGTCCTCGATGCTGGCGAAGGTGTAGTAGCGGTTCACGCCGTCCGGCGACAGCTCCCCAACGAACGAGCCTTCGCGGCGGATCAGGAACTGCTGGAAATCCAGCGCCATGCCGATGTCGCTGCCCAGGTCGCTCCGGGAATATGGGGCGCGCAGCAGCACCAGACCGTCGTTGCGGAAGACGCTGATCTCGTCGCGCTCGCCGATCGACAGCTCGGCAAAGCGGTCGCGGAAATACGCCAGGCGCAGCGAACCGCCCACCACGCCGGCGAAGCTGCCGTCCGGATTGGAAAGGCGCCGGCTGACGGCGATGCTCTCGTCGCCACCGCGCAGGCGGCTGCGATAGGGCTTGCTGACATACATGCCGACGTCATCGGCATCGCGATGCACCTGGAAGAAATCCCGGTCGGCGAAACTCACATCCGGCGTATCCAGGTCCCCGGAGTGGTAACGGATATCGCCGTTCTTATCCAGCACCACCACGGCGCCCAGGTATTCGGCGGTGGATGGCCGGTCGAACAGGAAACGGCGCTGGGTTTCAGGAGCCAGCTGAGCCAGGCCCGGTTCGCGCAGGCGTTCGGCCATGCCCTGTAGCGACAGGTCGTAGACATGCAGGGTGCGGCTGATGTCCGCGGAAAGCACGCCGGTAATGTTGCGCGCCGAAGCGTGGGCGGCCTCCCAGGTGGCGCGGCGGTCGATCCAGAGCAGCGCGACCGCGGCCGCGCAGATGCCGATTGCGACGAGCACCCCCAACGCATACAGGGCGCGTTGCACAAACCCGCGAGACTTCAATACGGCGCTCCTACGCCGGGGACGTCCGGGGGACGCGGATCACTCCGGCAGAGATTTACGCCGCAGATGATGCCGCCGCCGGACATGCCGCGCAAGATCCGCCCCTAAAAAAACCCGAGCAACGCCCGCATGGCGCCTTCTGCGCGACGGCTTCCTCAAGTCGCCGCGACCGCCGCAATGCGGAAGGGAAAGGCCTTGGCGCCTCTGGCCCTGTCGGCTTCGCGGTGCGCGCCGATGGACCATGCCGGGCCCGCTCCGCCCGTATGCGACACCAACTGGCGCATCGAGCCCGCCGAAAATCCGCAGCGCAGGGTCCGGGCCTGCCGCCGGGCCAGTTCTACTCCAACAGCGTGCGGCGTCGTGGAAATCCGATCCGATTGCAGCATGGCAGCCCCCTGGCAAATGCTCGTCGTGGATGAAGAGTCAGTGCGGATAAATCTACCTCAGCCGCCAGCGCCTGCGCATGACATGATGCGAAAAGTAATGCAACGATATGGAAATAGTCGGTTACGCGATCGGGCTGGCCGCCCTCTCGGTTTCCCGGTCGGGCTGGTCGTTGCGGCCGTCCGGGGCGCTGGTCATATTGCCGTAAAGCAACGAGCGGCCGGCGAACAGGCCGCCCGCCACCTCCAGGTCGAAACGCTCGGTGTCGCGCCGGCGCACATCCTGCACCACCTCGGCGGCTTCATCAGGAGGCACTCCGATCACGCGCAGCGCGGCCTCGCCGAAGGCCAGCGCCGACTCCAGGGTTTCGCGCACCTGATAGTCGACCCCTTCCTTGGCCAGCGCCAACGAATGGATGCGGTCATAGGCGCGCACCACCACCCGCACCAGCGGGAATTCGGCCTTGATCAGCTTGACCATGTGGTTGACCGCCTTCGGATCGTCGATGCAGATCAGGATGGCGCAGGCATTTTCCGCGCCGGCGGTGCGCAGCATGTCGATGCGCGTGCCGTCGCCGTAATAGACCTTGACGCCCCATTTGGCCGCTGCCCGGATCGCGTCGGTGTCGGTATCCAGGATGGAGACCGTCAGGTCGCGGGCCAGCATCGCCTGGGTCACGATCTGGCCGAAACGGCCAAAGCCCACGATGAGCGCACAGCCCTCCAGATCCTTGGCCACATCCACGTCTTCCATTGAGGGCTGCGGCTTGGGCAGGAGCCAGCGCAACGCCAGCACGCACAAGGGCGTGAGCGCCATGGAAATGATGACGACCGCAGTCAGCACGGCGCCCGTGTGGGCATCGAAGATGCCGGCGGCGGCCGCCGCCCCGTACAGGACGAAGGCGAATTCACCGCCCTGCGCCAACAGGGCCGCGCGCGTCATGGCCTCGGCGTGGGTCGCGCGCAGCACTCGCGCCACCACGTACACGCCCACCGATTTCACCAGCATGAACACCACCACCGCGGCCAGGATCAGCGGCCATTCGCGCGCCACCGCCGACAGGTCCAGCGACATGCCCACGCCCAGGAAGAACAGGCCCAGCAATATGCCGCGGAACGGCTCGACTTCGGCTTCCAACTGATGGCGGAAGGTAGACTCGGACAGCAGCACGCCCGCGAGGAAAGCGCCCATCGCCATGGACAGGCCGCCCAGTTCCATCAGCAGCGCCGCGCCCAGCACCACCAGCAATGCGGCGGCCGTCATGACCTCGCGCGCATGTGCGGCGGCCAATAACCGGAACAGCGGATTGAGCAGCCAACGGCCGGCGGCCAGCAATGCGAGGATGCAGGCCACCGCGATGGCCGACTGAATCCACGGATCGCCACGGCTGGAAGTGTCGGCCGGCGCCAGCAGGGTGGCCAGGGCCAGCAGCGGCACGATGGCCAGGTCTTCCAGCAGCAGGATCGAGACGATGCGCTGGCCCTGCGCGCTGGCGGTGTCGCCGCGCTCGCCCAGTATCTGCATGACGATGGCCGTGGACGACAGCACGAAGCCCATCGCGGCCATGAAAGCCGCCGGGCCCGACAGCCCCGCCAGCAGGCCCACCGCCGTCAGCAGCCCGCCGCAGGCCAGCACCTGCGCGACGCCCAGGCCGAAGATCTCGCCGCGCAGCTTCCACAACCGGGAGGGCTGCATTTCCAGGCCGATGATGAACAGGAACATCACCACGCCCAATTCGGCTACGTGCAGGATGGATTTGGGATCGGAGAACAAGCCGAGGCCGAAGGGCCCGATCACCAGGCCGGCGGCCAGGTATCCCAGGACGGACCCCAACCCCAGGCGCTTGAACAGCGGAACCGCGACGACCGCAGCCCCCAGCAGGACGACGACATTGACTAGCTGATTGCCTTCGGCAGGCAGGGACATGGGACGCTCCAGATGCACGGCGGACCAAAGCGCCTCGGGGCGCCGCTCCGCCCGCAGCGGGCGGGAGCCGGGCCTGCCGGCAGGCCCGGCTCCATTTTCCGGCAATCCGGGCGCTTGGCAATCCGGAAATGCGACAGGAACGAACAACCGCCCGGGACAGGCGGTTGACTGGATCAATCGTCGCGGAATTGCATCTTGTAGAGCGAGGCGTACAGGCCGTTGGCGGCCAGCAGCTCGGCGTGCGGGCCTTGCTCGACGATCTTGCCGGCATCCAGCACGATGATGCGGTCGGCGTTTTGCACGGTGGACAGGCGGTGGGCGATGACCAGCGTGGTCCGGCCCTTCATCAGGCGCTCCAGCGAGGCCTGGACCTGACGCTCGGATTCGTTGTCGAGTGCGGAAGTGGCTTCGTCCAGGATCAGGATGGGCGCGTTCTTGATCAGCGCGCGGGCGATCGCCAGGCGCTGGCGCTGGCCGCCGGACAGGCGGGCGGCGTTTTCGCCCACCGGCGTATTGAGCCCTTGCGGCAAGCCTTCGACGAACTCCAGCAGATTGGCGGCCGCCAGCGCATCGCGCACCTTCTGTTCGCTCGACTTGCCCAGCGCGCCGTAGCCGACGTTGGCTGCGATGGTGTCGTCGAACAGCACCACGTCCTGACTCACCAGCGACAGGTGCGAGCGCAGGCTGCGCAGCGTCAGTTCGTCGATCGGCGTGTCGTCCACCAGGATGGAGCCGCTATCGGCCAGCACGAATCGCGGCAGCATGTTGACCAGAGTGGTCTTGCCGCTGCCCGAGCGTCCTACCAGGGCCACGGTCTGGCCGGGTTCCACGGTGAAGGAAATGCCATTGACGGTATCGCGGTCGGCATCGGGGAACCGGTGCGAGACGCTGCGGAATTCCACCTTGCCGCGCACGGGCTCGGCCAGTTCCTTGGTGCCGGTATCGTTTTCGGGTACCTGGTCGATCAGCGTGAACACGCTTTCGGCCGACACCAGCATCTTCTGCATGCGGGCGGCGACGTTGGTCAGGCGCTTGATGGGGTCGAAAATCTGGGCAAGCGCCGCCATGAAGGACGCGAAGCTGCCCACGGTCAAGGCGCCGTGGTTGGCCTGGCTGAGCGCCACGGCGATGACCGCGCCGACCGAGATGGAAATGCAGACCTGGGTCAGCGGCGTCAGGGCGGCGTCCGCCGTGGCCGTGCGCATGGCGAAGCGGCGCAGGCGGCGGCTGACGAAATCGAAACGGCCGCGTTCGACTTCATAGCCGTCGAACAGCTTGATGACGCGCTGGCCGTCGATGCCTTCGCCGACCACGCGGGTCAGTTCGGCGTTCATGTTGACGGTTTCGCGATTGATGCGGCGCAGGCGCTTGATGAAGAAGCGCGAGATCAGCACCGACACCGGCAGCATGATGAGGATGATCAGCGTCAGCACCCAGGACATGTACAGCAGCACGCAGATCAGCGCGACGACGACCAGGGTTTCGCGCACCAGCACGGTGATGACGTCGGTGGCGTAGCCGGTGACGTTGCCGGCATCGATGGTGAAGCGATTGAGCAGGCGGCCGGTGTCGCCCTGCTTGAAGTCGGCGTCGGGCAGGCCCAGAAGGCGCTCGAACATATCCTTGCGCATGCCCAGCAGGACGTTGTTGGCGACCCAGGCCAGCAGGTAATCGCTGAAGAAGTTGCAGATGCCGCGCAGCAGGATCAGGCCGACCACCGCCAGCGGCAGCGCCCAGACGTAGTATGGCTTGGCGCCCGAAAAGCCGCCGTCCAGCAAGGGCTTCATGATGACTGCCAGGACGGGCTGCGTGGCGGCCGCGCCGGCCATCAGCAGGACGGCAAGCAACAATCCCTTCCAGTAGGAGCCCACGCGGCTGTAGATCCGACTCCAGAGTTCGGCTTTGACAGGTTGGGAACTCGCGGGCGCGTTGCGTGCGGCAGAATTCAAAGGAATCACTCGCTTTTATACAATTGTGGCCAGAATTGTACCGGCTGCGCGACAAGTCGCCGCCCGGGCCATGTCCCCTTCAGCCTTAACGCGCCCAGCGCCCTTCCATGTCCGATATCAGCTGCTTGTACGTCCGGTTACCCAATTGGGTGGGCGATGTTTGCATGAGCCTGCCCAGCCTGCGCGCCTTGCACGCCAGCGGCCTGCCCCTGGTGATCTGCGCCCGCCCCTGGGCCCGCGACCTGCTGGACGGCGTGGCCAAGCAGGATTTCATCCCCATGCGCGGCAAGGTCGGCCCGGACCGGGCCGCGGTCAGCGCCCACCGGCGCAGCCTGGGCGCCCCGGGGCGCCGCGCCCGCGGATTGCTGCTGCCGGACTCGCTGTCCAGCGCGCTGGTATTCCGTCTGGCCGGACTGCCGTCGGCCGGCTATCGCGACGACGGCCGCAGCTTCCTGTTGCGCTGGCCCTTTGCCAAACCCAGCGACACGCTGCACGCGGTCCAGTCCTGGCATCACCTGACCCGCGAAGCCCTGACCCGCTGGGGCCTGCCCAGCGGCCCGGCCGAACCCGGTCCGACCCTGGACCTGCCGCTGACGTCCGCCCACCAGAGCGCCGCCGATCTGGCGCTGGAAGCCGCCGGGCTGGCAGGCCAACGTTTCGTGCTGATCGCGCCGACGGCCACGGGCCTGCACAAGGGCAAAATCAAGGTGTGGCCGGGATTCGATACACTAACCCGGGCCTTGCAGGCCCGCGGTCATACCGTGGTAATGTGCCCTCCTCCGGCCGAAACCGAGGAGGCGCGGCGCAATGCCCCTACGGCGCTGCTGCTGCCTCCCCTGTCCCTGGGCGCATTCGCAGCGTTGACGGCGCGGGCGGCGCTGGTGATTTGTAACGATTCTGGTGTCTCGCACATCGCCGCAGCCGCCAACGCCAGCGAACTGACGCTGTTCGGCGTCACGCGTCCGGGACGCACCGGCCCGTGGTCGCCACGCGCCGTCTGCGTAGGCACGGAGCATGCATGGCCGTCCGGCGATGAGGTGGAACAGCAAGCCCGCCTCCTGCTGGACGAGACGTAGTAATCAGGATTTTTTTCAAGATGCCCTTGTCCAGCTATCTCACAAATCTGATCATTCCTTACAACTTGAGCCTGACCCTGGTAGCCATCGGACTGGTGTTGGGTCTGTTCCGGTTCCGCAAGACCGGCGGTTCGCTCATCGTCGCCGGTCTTTTGTGGTCGCTGGCCTGGTCTCTACCCGCGACGTCGATCTGGGCCGGCGGCGCGTTGGAACACCGTTATCCGCATCTGCCGCCAGCCGAATCCCCGACCGCCGACGCCATCGTGGTGCTGGGCGGCAACACCGCCAACGGGCGCGCCAACTGGTTCCTGCCGTATGACAAGGAAACCGCCGTGGTCCGGATCGACACGGCGGCGCAGCTTTATCTGGCCGGACGCGCTCCCAAGGTGCTGCTGTCGGGCGGCGCGCTGGAAGGCGACGTCAGCGAAGCCCGCGGCATGGCGCACGCCATCCGCCAGCAGGGCGTGCCGGACACGGCGCTCATCCTGGAAAACTCCAGCCGCACCACGTATGAGAACGCGGCCTTGACCGAGGATCAACTCAAGGCGCGCGGCATCGGCAAGGTGCTGCTGGTGACTTCCGCGTTGCATATGCCGCGCGCGATGGCGGCCTTTTCCAAGCAGGGCGTGGAGGCGATAGCCGCCCCCGCGCCACCGCAGATCGTGGAGCCCGCCGACGGCTCCGTGCCCCTGTGGATCCCGAATCAGCGGGCCTATGACGCCAGCCGTTCCATCCTCAAGGAATACGCCGGCCTGTTCATCTATTGGCTGCGCGGATGGGTCTGAATCCGCAGGCGCCCGCCGCGCTGGAATGCCGGCCCGGCTGCGGCGCCTGTTGCATCGCGCCGTCAATCACCCGGCCTATACCCGGCATGCCGCAGGGCAAACCCGCCGGCGTACCCTGTATCCAGCTGCTGCCTGACATGCGCTGCGCGATTTTCGGCCAGCCGTCGCGCCCGGATTTCTGCGGCGGGCTGCAGCCTCAGGCCGAGATGTGCGGCGCCGACCGCGACCACGCGATCCACTGGCTGGGTGAACTCGAACAGGCGACGGCGCCCGGCCATTGAGCCGGGCCACGCGCCAGCTCGACCCAGCTCTCAGCTGCGTTCTTGCAGCACCTGGCGGTACAGCGCCTCGTAGCGCGCCGCCACCGTTTCCCAGCTTTGCTCGCGCGCAATCTCAAGGCCGCGTTCGGCCAGTGCCGCCCGCAACACGGGTTCGGAGCCCAGCCGCTCCAGCGCCTGCGCCAGTTGGGCGCCGTCGCGCGGATCCTGCAGGATGAGCGCGTCCTTGCCCGCCGACAGGTACTGCGCGAAGCCGCAGTAAGCGGGCGAACTCACCACGACCGGCAGTCCGTGCGACATGGCTTCCAGCGGCGCCATGCCGTAGCTGTCGTTCAGCGTCGGATGCGCGTAGATGTCGGCGGCGCTGAAGTAGCGGGCGACATCGGGGGTGGGATCGATCAGGGTGACGCGGCTGGCGATGGCGCCTGCCGCGCGCACGCGTTCGCGGGTAGGTTCGTCCGCGCCCACGACCAGCAGCCGGTACTGCGGCGGCAGTTGCGCCAGCGCGTCCAATAGCGCCGGCAATCCCTTGCGCAAGGGATTGCGGGCGACCAGCAGACAGCCGATGGTATCCGCGCCCCAGCCCAGGCTGGCGCGGGTGGCCTCGCGGCCTTCCATTTGCGCCGCGGTCGGCAGCTTGACCCCGGGCGCGATGATGTCCACCGGCAGCTGCGGACCGTAGCTGCGGTGCAGCTGGTCCATGATCAGTCCTGACACCGCCACCACGCGCCTTGCGGGCGCCTGGCGCACGCGCAGCTTTTCCAGCAGCAGATAGGTGGCCAGCCGTGGGGAGAGCCAAGCGGTCAGGCGCTGCAACGGCTTGACGCGGGTCAGCCGGTTGTAGCGCACCGGCGTCACGTGCATGACCTGGATTTCGCCGGCCCAGCCATTCATGTGGGAATGCACGATGTCATAGCGGCCGCGGGTCAGCCGGTCGGCGCGCCAGGCGAAGTACAGCACGCGCATCCAGCTGGGCAGCCAGCCAGGAAAACGCACGGGCAGGAAGGGAAACGGCAGGTCGCTGTCGAAGTCGCGCGCCACGATGGATACGTCATGGCGCTGTCCGAGCACCCGCATCAGTTCCACGCCATAGGCTTCGGCGCCGCCAAAGCGATTGCCGAAGCGGTCGACCAGCAGCGCGATGCGCAGCCGCCGTTCAACCGCGCCGGCGGGAGTCTTCATACCGGGTCAGGCACTTCTGCAGGAAGCGGATGATGTTGGTGGAGCGCGACACCGTGACCCGCGGCAGCCCGTAGGGATCATCCGAGGCCGCGGCCAGGCCGCGCTGGGTCAGCGTGGCGTTGTCGTAGCCGGCTTCGCGCGCCATGGCGCGGTGTTCGGGACCGTGGTCGCCATAGGGATAGCAGAAGGCGGTGACCGGCGCCCCCAGCGCCTGTTCCAGCTCGTCCTTGGACTGGACGATCTGGCGGCGGGCCTCGTCGGGCGACATCTGGGGCAGGTGCACATGGTCCAGCGTGTGCGAGCCGACTTCGTGGCCGGCCTGCGCCCATTCCCGCATTTCGTTCACGGTCATCAACGCCGAAAACGGAATACCCTTTTCCAGATCCCACACATTGCCGCCATCGAACTGGTGCGCCACGAAATAGTTGGTGGCGGTAAAACCCAGTTCGTTCAGCACCGGCATGGCGTTGTGGTGCACGTTGCGATAGCCGTCGTCGAACGTAATGCCGAATACCTTGCCCTGGCGTTCGCCACGGACATAGGGCATGACGTCGCGCATGGACAGGCCGCGATAGCCCAGCCTGCGCATCCAGCGCATCTGCCGGGCAAAGCTGTCGGGGTGCACCGTCAGCCCGCGAAACGGCGTGCCCTTGGGATTGGGCTCGCCGATCTGGTGGTACATGAGTATGGGGATAGACATAGGGACAGATTATAAAGCCCGGCCTTATCCCAGCGCGCGTCGGTATACGTCCAGTGTGGCGGCGGCGAAACGTTCCAGATTGAAGTCCCGCAGGCTGGTTTCCCGTGCCTGGGCGCCCATGGCGCGCACGGCATCGGGATGGTCCAGCATGAAACGCAGCTTGGCCGTGATGGCGGGCACGTCGCGCGCGGGCACGATCCAGCCGTCGACGCCATCGGTGACGTTCTCGGGCAGTCCGCCCGCGTCGCTGACCAGGGCGGGCAATCCCAAACCCATGATCTCGCGGCAGGCGAACGACAGGGCTTCGCGGTAGGACAGCACGAAACCCGCATGGCAGGACGCCAGCGCCGCCCGTACGTCATCGAGCAGACCGGGGAAACGGACCTGGTCGATCATGCCCAACTCGCGCACCCGGGCGAGCTTGGCCTCGTTGGGCGGATCGCCCGCCACCATCAGCAGCACGCGCTTGCGGTCCTCCGGCGGCAAGGCGGCGACCGCTGCCACCAGGTCCAGCCAGCCCTTGTCGTAGTCGGTGCCTCCCGCGCTGCCCAGCAGCAGCTTGCCCTGCCAGTCGGGCCCGAAGAAGATGGCGCGCAGCTTGTCCAGGCTTTCCGGCGGCGGCGGCGCGAAAAAATTGGTGTCGATGCCGTGGCGGATGGTGGTGATGGGACGCTTGCCATACGGCGATTGCTGCATCAGGCCATGGACGTAGTCGCTGACCGCGATGGCATGGTCGGTGGCCAGCGCCACCCGCAACTTGTGGCCGAGGCTCGCCAGCGGATGGTCGTTGTGCTTGGTGAAGACGATGCGCGGGCGGCGGCGCATGCCCAGCGTGGCCAGCATGACCTGCTTGTGGTCGGCCGAGCCGTTGGCGTGGATGATGTCGAAACCGCCGGCCTTGATCAGCCGGCGCAACTGCGCGCGGTCCTTGAACCAGGACGAAGGCCGCGTGGTGTATTGCATGTCCTCCACCGTCACGCCCGGAATCGCCTTGGCGTAGCGGTACAGGCGGCTGGTGGCCGGCGCCGCGATCGTGATCTGGTGGTCCTTGGACAGGGCCTTGGCCAGATTGATGATGTAGGTGACGTGTCCGCCGCCGTTACCGCCGTGGAAGTTGGTGTAGAGGATCTTCACTTCTTCTTCTCGGCCAGGAACATCAGCTTCGAATAGCGGAAGAAGCTGCCGGCCGAGGCGACGACGGCCAGCACCAGGCCGTGCTTGCCGTCCAGGAAGCCGCGCCGGATCAGGTAGATCCGCACAAAGGTCCAGAAGCCATGGCCCAGCGCGCCGAAGACCGAGGTGCGCCGGCCCTTGGCGTACATCATGGCGGCGGCATCGGACGAATAGCGGTTGACCTTGGTGATCAGCGCATCCAGGTTGTCGTAGGGATAGTGGTGGAAATAGCCGCGCATCTGCAGCGGCTTGCCATTGGCCGGCACCACGCGTTCATGCACGGCCACGTCGTTGAACCGCGCCGTGCCGCGCTTGAACAGGCGCAGCACGTAATCGGGCCACCAGCCGCTGTGGCGGATGTCGCGGCCGCAGAAATTCGACAGGCGCGCGATCTCGTAGGCATCGGCGCGCGGCGCGCGCAGCGCTTCCTGGATTTCCTGGGCCAGTTCCGGCGTGACGCGCTCGTCGGCGTCGATGGACAGCACCCAGTCGCCCGTGGCCAGATCCAGCGCGCGGTTCTTCTGCGGCCCGAAGCCGGGCCAGTCCGGGGTGACTTCAACCCTCGCACCCAGGGCTCGCGCGACTTCGACGGTGCCGTCGGTGCTGCCCGAGTCCACCACGATGAATTCATCGGCGAACGCCACGGACTTGAGGCAGGCGGCGATGTTGGCCGCCTCGTTCTTGGTGATGATGATGACAGATAGCTTCATCCGCGATTCCTGAGACGCTTTTTCCAGGCTTTCCAGGCATGAAAGCGCGGCCCCCAGAAGGGATCGCGCGACAGCCAGATGCGCCGGTTCAGCCAGGAGCCGCCCTGGTTGCGCACCGCGAAACGATAGATGTGTTCGGGGTCCGCGCCGGGGGTGTTCTGGCCGAAAGGGTCGGTAGTGTACAAGTGCCGGAACCCGGCGGCCCGCGCCGCGGCCACGTAGTCCGCGTCGAAATAGCCTTGCGGCCAGCAGAGGTGGTCGCTGACCGAGCCGAGGCGGCTTGTCAGCGTCTCGCGGGAATCCTGCAATTCCTGGGCGATGCGGGCGCGCTTGGCGTCGACATCCGTGCCGCAGACCTTGTCCCAGCGGGTATGGGTATGCGTGTGGGAATGGAATTCGAACGTGCCTGCCGCCTGCATGGCCTCGATCTCGCTCCAGCGCAACATGGCCTCGTCGGTCCGGCCTGCCGCCACCAGTTGCTTGCAAGCGTCGTGGTCGGGCGTGGCGGGCAAGGGGACGCCCTGGCCCGCATGCGGGCGCACCGGCCCGTCGCCGATCCAGCCGGTGATCGTGAACAGCACCGCGCGCATGCCGTGGCGCGCCAGCACCGGGTGCGCATGCACCCAGTTGTTCAGGTAGCCGTCGTCGAAGGTGATCAGCACCGAGCGTTCGGGCGCGGCGCCGCCGGCGAGGTAGGCCGCGAACTGATCGGCCGACAAGGACTGGTAGCCGGCGCGGGCCAGGCGCGAGATCTGCGCCTCGAACACATCGGGCGTGGCGGCGATCATGCCGCCGGCCGGCGTGACGTGGTGATACATCAGCACCGGAACGTTGGGTGCATTCATCCCGCGCGCTCCGCCAGCCATTTGGCATAGACGGCTTCGGTGGTTTCCGCCAGGCGGGCGGGCGAGAACACGCCCTCGTCCCAGACCATCTTGCGGCCGGCCTCGCCCATGCTCCGCCGCAAACCGGCGTCGTCAATCAGGCGCACCAGGGCGGCGGTGAGCGCCTCGGGGTTCTTGGGCGGCACCAGGATGCCGGTTTCGCCGTCGCGGAACATTTCCGACACGCCGCCCACGTCCGTGCCGATGACGGGCAGGCCGCTGGCCTGCGCCTCGACGTAGACGGTGCCGGACGCTTCCTGCTGCGTGGCCAGCGCGAAGAGATCGAAGCCGGCCAGCAGGTTGGGCACGTCGCGCCGCATGCCCATCAGATGGATGCGGTCCTGCAGGCCCAGTTCGGCCACATAGGCCTGGGTCTGCTCGAACACCGGCGAACCGCCGCCGACGAACACCAGGTGCAGCTTGGGCCGGCTGGCCATCAGCGGCGCGATCGCGTCGATCAGGTCCTTGTGGCCCTTGGTGGCGCGCATGACGGCCACGCAGCCGACCACGATGTCGTCATCGGCCAGGCCGAGTTCTTCGCGCAACGTGGAGCGTTCCACGGGCGGCGGCAGCACGATGGGGGAATAGACGGTGGCTACCTTGCCAGCAGGCACGCCGCGGTCGATGAGGTGTTGGCGCACATGGTCACTGACCGTCGTGACCCTGTGCGGCAGACAGGTGTAGGACCATAGCGACCCCACCTTGTTGGACAGGTGCCGGGTCCGCACGATGAGCGGCGTCCCCGCCAGACGGCCGGCGGCGGCCGCGATGACCGTGTCGCGCCGGCTGTGGGTATTGAGCACGTCGAAGCGCCCTTCGCGCAGGATGCCACGGATGGTGGCGATGCCCTTC
This sequence comes from Achromobacter sp. GW823-FHT04E03, assembly GCF_058796095.1. Taxonomy (NCBI): domain Bacteria; kingdom Pseudomonadati; phylum Pseudomonadota; class Betaproteobacteria; order Burkholderiales; family Alcaligenaceae; genus Achromobacter; species Achromobacter sp. GW823-FHT04E03. The sequence goes on from NZ_JBXAIJ010000003.1 coordinate 21,357, forward strand.
AGGTAATTCACCGCGCCATCCATTTCCAGGGTGTGCACGGGAAAACCGGCATCCGACAGGCGTTCAGCCAAGAGCGCCTTGGGTTGGCAGATGGCTTCCATGTGATGGCCGCGCGCGCGCATGGCGGTCATCTCCTTGAAAATCCGGCCTTCCTGGCCGCCAAAGCTGGTTGCGGCTTCCGAGTGAACGATACGCATCGGCATCAATAGGTGACCTCCACGCCATCCGGCTTGGTCCATTCATTCAGGTTGGCGAGCAGCGTGTCGGCCATGCGGACGCGCCACTCCTCGCCCAGGCGGACCGTGCACAGGAAATTATTCTTGGTATAGACGATATCGACCGGCACGCCGGGAATGCCGTTTTCGGGTTCGGCCCGGAACGGATTCAGCATCTGCCTCAGGCGCGCCGCGTCGGCGCTGCCATTGAGCTTGACGCGCAGGGACTTGGCCCGGGCTTCGCGCGCCAGCTGCAGGTCGTAGAGCTGTTCCGCGACGATGCGCATGCCGCCGGAGTAGTCGTCATTGCTGACCTTGCCCTGGACGATAACGAGCTGGTCCTCGCGCAGGCGGTTGCGGTGCTTTTCGTAGAGCTCGTTGAAGACCGAGATTTCCACCTGCGCGGTGCCGTCGTCCAGCACCGCGAAAACCATCTTGCCGCGGCGGGTCATCATGACGCGCACGCTGGCCAGCACGCCGCACATCCATTGCAGGTCGCGCTGCGGCTCGACCCGCACCAGCTGCATCGGCACGATGCGACGCACTTCGTCGCGCCAAGCGTCGAACAGGTGGCCGCTGTAGTAATAGCCCAGCGCGGACTTTTCTTCCGTCAGCTTCTTGTGCAGGTCCCAAGGTGCGACCTTGGCCAGTTCGCCCGCCACCACGTCGCCGCTGTCGTCGCCGAAGAGCGAGGCCTGGTTGGCGCTGCGGGCCGCCTGCTCGGCGGCTTCCATGGCGGTGGGCACCGAAGCCAGCATCGCGGCCCGGTTGGGCTCGATGGTATCGAACGCGCCGGCCTTGATCAGGGCTTCGATGGTGCGCCGGTTGACGGCGTGCTTATTGACGCGGCGGCAGAAGTCGAACAGGTTCTGGAACGGGCCGGCTTCCTTGCGCGCGCGCAGGATTTCCTCGACCGCGCCCTGCCCCGTGCCTTTGACGGCGCCCAGGCCATAGCGCATGGTGCGCGGCGGCCTGCCTTTTTCAGTGTGCTTGTCGGCGACCGGCTCGAAGCGATAGCCCGAGAAATTGACGTCAGGCGGCAGCACTTCGACGCCGTTGTCCTGGGCGTCGCGGCAGAAGATCTGGACCTTGTCGGTGTCGTCCATGTCCGAGGACATGGTCGCGGCCAGGAACTCGGTCGGATGGTAGGCCTTGAGCCAGGCCGTCTGGTACGAGATCAGCGCGTACGCAGCCGAGTGCGACTTGTTGAAGCCGTAGCCCGCGAACTTCTCCATCAGGTCGAACAGCTTGACCGCCAGGTCCGGATCGTGGCCCTTTTCCTTGGCGCCCTGCTCGAACAATTCGCGGTGCTTGGCCATTTCCTCGGGCTTTTTCTTGCCCATGGCGCGCCGCAGCAGGTCGGCGCCGCCCAGCGAGTAGCCGCCGATGATCTGCGAGATCAGCATCACCTGTTCCTGGTAGACGATGACCCCGTAGGTGCTCTTGAGGGTGTTCTCCAGGTCGTCGTGGAAATAATCCACTGCGGCGCGGCCGTGCTTGCGGTTGACGAAGTCGTCCACCATGCCCGATTCCAGCGGCCCCGGTCGATACAGGGCCAGCATGGCGATGATGTCTTCGAAGGTGTTGGGCCGCAGCTTCTTCAGCAGTTCCTTCATGCCGCGCGATTCCAGCTGGAACACGGCGGTCGTGTTGGCGTCGCACAGGATCTTGTAGGCGGCCGGATCGTCCAGCGCCAGGGCCATGACGTCGAAGTCGCGCTTGTCCTCGTTGAACTGCCGCACGTAGCGCACGGCCCAGTCCAGGATGGTCAGGTTGCGCAGGCCCAGGAAGTCGAACTTCACCAGGCCGGCGGCCTCGACGTCGTCCTTGTCGAACTGCGAAACCGCGCTGTTTTCCTGGCCGGGCTGGCAATACAGCGGGCAGAAGTCAGTGAGCTTGCCCGGCGCGATGAGCACGCCGCCGGCGTGCATGCCGATGTTGCGGGTCAGGCCTTCCAGCGGCTGCGCCAGGTCCACCAGCGCGCGCACTTCCTCTTCCTGCTCGTAGCGGTCCTTGAAGGCGGGCTCGTCCTTCAGGGTGCGTTCGAGCGACCAGGGATCCATCGGATTGAACGGGATCAGCTTGGACAGGCCGTCGCAGAACATGTACGGCATGTCCAGCACCCGGCCGGCGTCGCGCACCACGGCCTTGGCGCCCAGCGTGCCGAAGGTCGCGATCTGGCTCACGGCGGCTCGGCCGTACTTTTCCTTGACGTAGTCGATGACCCGTTCGCGGTTGTCCTGGCAGAAGTCGATATCGAAGTCGGGCATGGAGACCCGCTCGGGATTCAGGAAGCGCTCGAACAGCAAGTCGTAGCGGATCGGATCCAGGTCGGTAATGCCCAGGGCATAGGCCACCAGCGAGCCCGCGCCGGAACCCCGGCCCGGACCCACCGGCACGCCGTTGTTCTTGCCCCAGTTGATGAAGTCCTGCACGATCAGGAAGTAGCCGGGGAAGCCCATCTGGATGATGGTCTTGCATTCCCAGCGCAGGCGTTCGTAGTACTGCTCGCGCTTGGACTGGCGTTCGGCCTCGTCCGGGAACAGGAACGCCATGCGCTTTTCCAGGCCCTCTTCCGACAGCTGGACCAGGTAGTCGTCCAGGCTCACGCCGTCCGGCGTGGGGAAATTGGGCAGGCGCGGCTTGCCCAGCACCAGGCTGAGGTTGCAGCGTTTGGCGATTTCCACCGTGTTGGCCAGCGCCGAGGGCACGTCGGCGAAGCGCCGCGCCATTTCCTCGGAGCTGAGCAGGTATTGCTCCTTGCTGAACCGGCGCACGCGGCGCGGGTTGGCCAGGATTTCGCCTTCGGCGATGCAGACGCGGGCCTCATGCGCCTGGAATTCGAATTCGTCCAGGAATTGCACCGGATGCGTCGCCACCACCGGCAGGCCGGCCTCGCTCGCCAGGCGCATGGCGGCCTGGGTGTAGGCTTCGTCGCCGTCCATGCCGGCGCGCTGCAACTCGATGTAGTAGCTGCCCGGGAACAGGTGCGCCCACTGGCGCGCCAGCGCCAGCGCCGACACGGCATTGCCCGCGTCCAGCGCCTGGCCCACGTCGCCGCCGCGCCCGCCCGACAGGGCAATCAGGCCCTCCTGCCCCTGCAGCCATTCGCGGCGGATTTCGGCGCGGCCCTTGCCCTGGTTCGTCAGGAAGGCTTTGGTCAGCAGTTCGCAAAGATTGAGGTAGCCCTGGTGGTTGCGCACCAGCAGCAGCAAGCGGAAAGGCTTGGCGGGGTCGTCGTCGTTGGACAGCCAGACATCGCAGCCGGCAATCGGCTTGATGCCGGCGCCGCGCGCGCCCTTGTAGAACTTGATCAGGCCGAACAGGTTCGACAGATCCGTCAAGGCGACGGCGGGCTGGCCCAGCTTGGCCACGCGCTTGATGAGGTCGGGGATGCGCACGATGCCGTCCACGACCGAAAATTCGGAGTGTACGCGCAGGTGAACAAATGGGGACGGGGTCGTTACGGCTTCTTCGGACATAAAGGGAATTGTACCTAGTCAATGCGGTCCAAGCCGAGGCCTGTGCGCTCGCGCAAAGGACTACGCAAGCGCCTGTGTAACAATACACGTTGCACGTCATCTTCCATTGTTGACATGAGATTTACGCACGAGATTCACCTATGAAATGGCTAATTCCCGGGATCTGGCTGAGCGCCATCCTGTTTGCGCACTTCCGCGGCCGCGTCAAGCTGCCGCTGGGCCGCCAATTGCTGGACCATTCCGTACTGCTAGCCCCCGTCAACGCCTTCATGGTGCTGACCTCGCGGGTTCCCACCACGCCCTACCTGACGACCAGCGAAATCGCCGAACTCAAGGTGCTGGACGACAACTGGGAAACGATCCGCGAAGAAGCCCAACAGATGGCCGAGCTGCGCCGCATCAAGGCCGCCGACACTCATAACGACATCGGCTTCAATTCCTTCTTCAAGTACGGCTGGAAGCGTTTCTACCTGAAGTGGTACGACGCGCGCCACCCGTCCGCCGAAGAACTCTGCCCCAAGACCGTCGCCATCCTGAAGACCCTGCCCAAGGTCAAGGCCGCGATGTTCGCCGAACTGCCGCCGGGCGGCCAGTTGAACCCGCACCGCGACCCGTTCGCCGGGTCCCTGCGCTACCACCTGGGCCTGGTCACCCCGAACGACGACGGCTGCCACATCATCGTCGACGGCGAACACTACAGCTGGCGCGACGGCGAAAGCGTGGTTTTTGACGAAACCTACGTGCACGAAGCCTACAACCACACCGACCAGAACCGCATCATCCTGTTCTGCGACGTGGAGCGCCCGCTGAAGTGGCGCTGGGCCGAAGCCTTCAACCGCTGGTTCGGCCGCGTCGTCATGTCCGCCGCCAGCTCGCCCAACGACGGCGGCGACCAGACCGGCGCCATCAACAAGCTGACCCACGCCCACTGGGTCATCGACCAGAAGCGCAAGGCCTTCAAGGCCTGGAACCGCAATGTCTACAAGGCCACCAAGTACGGCCTGATCGCCCTGGTGGTCGTGGGCTTCCTGGCCCTGTAAGAAAAGGCGCCCGGACATCCGGGCGCCCCCCGTCAGCCAGATCGCGCAAGCGCCCACCGCCACAACGCAAGACACCGCGTATGCCACTTTTGGCCGCCCGGGCGGCCAAAAATGGCGGGCCCCGCAAACCTCTTCCCCACCCACGGCTTCAACATCGCGACGCCCCAAGACGCTCGTAGCCCGTCGGCGCGGGCGGCGTGGCGGCGAGCAACCTCGATGCGCCCGAGGGAATCGAAAGGAACCGCCGCAGGCGGTGACGACGATGACGACGGGGTAGTCCGGAGCGAACGCTCCGGACCGCAATCGTGGGCGCGAGCCGCCACGCCGCCTGCGCCGACGGGCGGCCTACGAAAAAACCACCGCCCGCGAAAAAACCACAAAAGCAATCAACGCTTAAGCGACTCCCAGCTCTTCATCAACCGTTTCACAGAAACCGGCATCGGCGTCCGCAACTCCTGCGCAAACAATGCCACCCGCAGCTCCTCCAGCAGCCACCGGAACTCATCCAGCCGCGGATCCGGCGCCCCTTTCAGCGCCGACCGCGCCCGCTGATACTGCGTCAGCAAAGGCGCCATCTCCGCCACCAGCTTGGCATCCCTGGCCGGATCCGCCCGCAGCTTGTCGATGCGAGCCAGAACCGCCTTCAGATACCGCGGAAAATGCGCAAGCTGCGCATACGGCGTATCGCGGATGAACCATTTGGGCATCAACGCCCCCAGCTGCGCCTGCAAGTCCGCGTAGGCAGCAGCATGCGGCTTGGCCTGCGGCAACTTGCGCTGCACTGCCGCCCATTCCGTCAGCACCGCCCCCGCCAGCCGCGCCACTTCCTGCGCCAAAAGACCCAGCCGGCCCTTGCCCTCGGCCCGCCGGGCCTCGAACTGCTGCTCGTTGACCGGCCAGGGATCGGCCAGGCAAGCCTGCCCCAGCGCGCAGTCGATGATCTGGTCGCGCAGCTCTTCCTGCGTCCCCAGCGTCATGTAGAGCATGCTGATCTTGGTCAGGTCCGCCAGGTTCTTTTCCAGGAACTTCACCTGCTCGCGCAAGCCCAGCCGGAACAGCCTGAGCAAGCCCGCGCGGTGGTGCTTGCGCGCTTCGTCCGGATCGTCGAACACGTCCAGGTCGCAATGCGCGCCGCGGTCCACCAGCGCCGGATAGCCGATCACCGACTGCCCGCGCCGCTTGATCTCCATGATCTCCGGCAAGGGGCCGAAGGACCAGGAGGTCAGGTTCTCGTGCGCCAGCGCCTGGGCCACCTGGGTGTCGCTTGCCGCCAACTGCTGGAACGTGGCCTGCGCCTGCTTGCCGAACTCGGCGCGCAGTTGCGCCAGGTTGCGTCCGGCCGCCAGCATACGGCCGTGCTCATCCACCACCCGGAAGTTCATGAACAGGTGGGCCGGCAGGGTCTCCAGCTTGAAGTCCGCCGCGGCTGGGCGGATCTGCACCTGGTCCCACATGTCGGCGATGATGGCATCGACCAACCCCTGCTGCGGGTCGGCCTGGCGCTCGAACCAGCGGTCGTAGAAGCCTGCGGCATAGTCCGGCAGCGGCACGCAGTGGCGGCGCAGCTTCTGCGGCAGCGACTTCAGGAGCAGGTGCACCTTTTCCTTCAGCATCCCGGGCACCAGCCATTCGCAGCGCGCCGGATCGATCTGGTTGAGCGCGAACAGCGGCACCGACAGGGTCACACCGTCACGCGGCGAACCGGGTTCGAAGTGGTAATCCAGCGCCATCGACACGCCCTGCCATTCCACCTTCTTGGGAAAGACATCGGTCGTGACGCCCGCGGCCTCGTGGCGCATCAGTTCGTCGCGCGTCAGCAGCAGCTTGGCGGCGGCAGCCTTGTCCAGCCCCGACACCCACTTTTCCAGCGTCGCCGTCTGCGAAATGTCGGCCGGCAGTTGCCTGTCGTAAAAGGCGTGGATCAGCTCGTCGTCGACCAGGATGTCCGGGCGGCGGGTCTGATGTTCCAGCTTTTCGATGCCTGCGATCAGCTTGCGGTTGTGCGCCACGAACGCCAGCCGCGTGTCGATCTCGCCCGGCACCAATGCCTGACGGATGAACAGCTCGCGCGCCTGGGTCGGATTGACCCGGCCGTACTGGATGCGCCGGCCGGTGTAGATGGTCAGCCCGTAAAGCGTGGCCCGTTCATTGGCCACCACCTGCCCGGCCTTCTTTTCCCAACGCGGATCGGACCAGTTCTTGCGGATCAGGTGCGCGCCGACTTTTTCCAGCCACACCGGATCGATGCGCGCCACGCAACGCGCGTACAGCCGCGTGGTCTCGACCAGTTCGGCCGCCACGATCCAGCGCCCCGCCTTCTTCACCAGCCGCGAACCGGGGTGGATATGGAAGCGGATCTCGCGCGCGCCCTGGTAATGACCGCCTTCGTCGCTCTTGAAGCCGATATTGCCCAACAGGCCCGACAGCAGCGCCATGTGCAGCTGCTCGTAGGTGGCCTCGGTCTGGTTCAGGCGCCAGCCCTGCTCGCCCACCAGCGCGGCCAGCTGCGTGTGCACGTCGTGCCATTCGCGCAGCCGGATCGGCGACAGGAAGTTCTGGCGCAGCAGGGCCACCAGCTTGCGCTGCGAGGCCTTGTGCTGCACCTGCTCGCCGTACCAGCGCCACAGCTTCAGGAAGGAGATGAACTCGGACTTGTCGTCGGCGAACTTGGCGTGCGCGGCTTCAGCCGCCTCGCGTTCCTGCATGGGGCGATCGCGCGCGTCCTGCACCGACAGGGCCGAGGCGATGATCAACATCTCGGCGAGGCACTGGTGTTCGCGCGCGGCCAGGATCATGCGGCCGATGCGCGGGTCCACCGGCAGTTTGGCCAGTTCATGTCCCGTGCGCGTCAGCACGAAGGACGAGCCGGTACGGGAAGCGTCCGTGTCGTCGTCCGAGGCCGACGCCAGTTCGATCGCGCCCAGTTCCTGCAGCAGATGGTAGCCGTCGGCCACCGCGCGGCCCGGAGGCGCCTCGACGAAGGGAAACTGTTCGATGTCGTCCAGCTTCAGCGACTTCATCCGCAGGATGACCGAGGCCAGCGACGAGCGCAGGACTTCCGGGTCCGTGAACGGCGCCCGGTTGTTGAAGTCCAGCTCGTCGTAGAGCCGGATGCAGACGCCCGGCCCGACCCGGCCGCAACGGCCGGCGCGCTGGTTGGCCGAAGCGCGGCTGATCGGCTCGATGCGCAGCTGCTCGACCTTGTTGCGCCAGGAATAGCGCTTGATGCGCGCCAGCCCGCTGTCGACCACGAAGCGGATGCCCGGCACGGTCAGCGAGGTTTCCGCCACGTTGGTGGCCAGCACGATGCGCCGCGCATTGGTGCGCGGATGGAAGATCTGCTCCTGCTCGGCCTGCGACAGGCGCGCGTACAGCGGCAAGACTTCGGTGCCGGCCGGATGGCGCTTGCGCAGCGCCTCGGCGGATTCGCGGATCTCGCGCTCGCCAGGCAGGAACACCAGCACGTCGCCCGGGCCGTGGCGCGCGCACTCGTCCACCGCGTCCACGATGGCGTCGATCAGGTCGCGCTCTTCGTCGCCCGACATCCGTTCGCGGTCCCGGCCGGGCTTGGCCGGGGCGGCCTCGTCTTCCGGGAGCTCCTCGCGCACGGGACGGTAGCGGACCTCGACGGGGTACAGGCGGCCGGACACCTCGATGACGGGTGCGGGCCGGTCCTCGGAAGCGCCGAAGTGCCGGGCGAAGCGCTCGGCGTCGATGGTCGCCGAGGTGATGATGATCTTCAGGTCCGGGCGGCGGGGCAGCAGCTGCTTCAGGTAGCCCAGCAGGAAATCGATGTTCAGGCTGCGCTCGTGCGCCTCGTCGATGATGATGGTGTCGTAGCGGCGCAAGAGCGGATCGCGCTGCGATTCGGCCAGCAGGATGCCGTCCGTCATCAGCTTGATGGACGCGTTGGGGCCGGTGCGGTCGTTGAAACGCACCTGGTAGCCCACGACCTCGCCCATGGGGGTGTTCAGCTCTTCGGCGATGCGCTTGGCCACCGACGTCGCGGCCAGGCGGCGCGGCTGGGTGTGGCCGATCATCTTCTGGCGGCCGCGGCCCAGCTCCAGGCAGATCTTGGGCAGCTGGGTGGTCTTGCCCGACCCGGTTTCGCCGCTGACGATCACCACCTGGTGGCTGGCGATGGCGCGCGCGATCTCCTGGCGCCGCGCGCTGACGGGCAGGTCTTCGGGGTAGGTCACCACGGGTATGGGCCGCTCGGGGCGCGGCGCGCGGCGCGCGTTCTGCGCGTCTGCCGCTGCCGCCGGAGCCGCCGCGTCCGCGGCCTTGGGCGCACGCGGGCTGGAGGATTCAGGCATGTACGATTAGTCCGGTTAGCCCGGCATTATAAATTTCCGCGAGCCCGCTGCCGGCGCCGCGGGCGCAAACCGGTAAATCCGGCACCAAATTGGCACTCTTTTCCGCCTGCGCCGGGGCGCGACGGTCATATAATTTCGCCACGCCGTCGTCCGACGGCGCTATGGCGCGGCACGGCGCCGCGTTTTTGCTTACTCTCAGGAATCCTTCCGCCCATCATGCCCGACCTGGAACCAGACACCGTCTCCGCCCTTGAAGCCCCAGAATTCGCACCCGCCCAATTCGTCCGATGGTTCCGAGAAGTGGCGCCTTATGTGCATGCGTTCCGAGGCAAGACGTTCGTGGTGGCTTTCGGCGGTGAACTGGTGCAGGCCGGCGCGCTGAACGCGCTGGTGCAGGACTTGTCGCTGCTGTCCTCGCTGGGCATCCGCCTGGTGCTGGTGCACGGCTCGCGTCCGCAGGTCAATGAGCAGCTGCGCCTGAAGGGCTTTACCCAGCAATTCGACCGCGGCCTGTCGCCCACCGACGCCGCCGCGCTGGAATGCGCCAAGGAAGCCGCCGGCGAAATCCGCCTGGACATCGAGGCCGCCTTCAGCCAGGGGCTGCCGAACACGCCCATGTCGCACGCCCATATCCGTGTCATCTCCGGCAACTTCGTCACCGCCCGCCCGACCGGCGTGCTGGACGGGGTGGACTACAAGCACACCGGCCAGGTGCGCAAGATCGACATCGACGCGCTCAAGTTCGCCATCGAAAAGGGCTCGTCCGTGGTGCTGTTGTCGCCGCTGGGCTTCTCGCCCACCGGCGACGCGTTCAACCTGGCCATGGAAGACCTGGCCACCAGCGTCGCGGTGGCGCTGCGCGCTGAAAAACTCATCTTCCTGTCCAGCTCGCAGGGCGTGCTGAACGACGACGGCACGCTGGACACTGAACTCGCCCGCGTGGACGCCGACGCCCTGCTGGCCGGCGGTGAACTCGACGAAGAGACCCATGCCTTCCTGCAGTACGCCTCGCTCGCGGTCAAGCGCGGCGTGGCCCGCGCCCACCTGCTGCCGTTCGCGCTGGACGGCAGCGTGCTGCTGGAAATCTTCACCCACGACGGCGTCGGCACCATGGTGGTGGAAGACACGCTGGACGACCTGCGCGCCGCCACGATCGACGACGTCGGCGCCATCCTCAGCCTGATCGAACCGCTGGAAGCCGACGGCACGCTGGTGCCGCGTCCACGCAGCGTGGTCGAGCGCGACGTGGAAAACTTCACCGTGCTGGAGCACGACGGCGTCATCTACGGCTGCGCGGCCCTGCACAGTTTCCCCGAAGAGCAGATGGCCGAAATGGCCTGCCTGATCGTGCATCCGGAATGGCAGGGTTCGGGCGAAGGCGAAATCCTGCTGCGCCACATGGAATCGCGCGCGCGCGCCGTCGGCGCCAAGCGCCTCTTCGTACTGACGACGCGCACCTCGCACTGGTTCATGAAGCGCGGTTTCGTGCAGGGCGGCATCGCCGACCTGCCGCGTGAAAAACAGCACAATTACAACCGTTCGCGCAACAGCCTGGTCTTCATCAAGAAGCTGTAACACCCGGGCTACCCGCAGGGTCCGCAGGGGCTTGGCGCCATCAGGTCGCCAAGCCCGTTAAAATGCAGGATTACTCATTTCTTCCGGCAGCGAACCATGGCCCGTATCGTCAACTGTGTAAAACTGAAGCGTGAAGCCGAAGGGCTGGATTTCCCCCCCTACCCCGGCGAACTCGGCACCAAGATCTGGCAGAGCATTTCCAAGGAAGCTTGGGAAGAATGGAAGGCCATCCAGACGCGCCTGGTCAATGAAAACCGCCTGAACCTTGCGGACGCCCGCGCCCGCAAGTACCTGAAGGAACAGATGGAGCGCTTCCTGTTCGAAGACGGCACCGTCGAAGCGCAGGGCTACGTTCCGCCCTCGGCCTGATCCAGCCGCGCCTTTTCCGGCCGCAAGCTGATGGCGGCCCACCCGATGCAGCCCCTCGCCCGCGAGGGGCTGTTCATTTCCGGCGCCAGCGTCCGCCTTGGCGCCGGCCTTAAGATTCAAGTACTGCTGGCCGTATCATCGCTGTCATGAAAGAAGAATCGCGCCTGTCCCCCTCCTCGCCCATCGAACGCGCGCTCGGCATCGCGCCCGACCGCCGCGCGGGCACGCTGCAGGACGTGCAGCACGTAGTGATCCTGATGCAGGAAAACCGCTCTTTCGACCACTATTTCGGCACCTTGCCCGGCGTGCGCGGCTTCGCCGATCCGCATCCCGCCCCCACGCTGACGGGCAATGTGCTGACGCAGGCGGATGGTGCGGCGCAGGTCCGCCCCTATGCCCTGCAGGCCGAATACGCCAGCGATGCACAGGTGGGCTACATCACGCCGCACACCTGGGACGACGCGCAGCGCGCCTGGAACGACGGCCGCATGGACCAATGGCTGCCCGCCAAGAGCCGCCTGGGCATGGGCGCCTACCGTGGCGAGGAGGTGCCGTTCCAGACCGCGCTGGCAAACGCCTTCACCCTGTGCGACGCCTATCATTGTTCGATCCATGCCGGCACCAATCCCAACCGGTTGTTCCTCTGGACCGGCACCAATGATCCGCAAGGCCTGGCGGGCGGCCCAGCCCTGGTGAATACCTTCGACCGCCTGGGGCCCGCCAGCGAAGGCTATGCCTGGACCACCTATCCCGAACGCCTGCAGGACGCCGGCGTGGACTGGCGCATCTACCAGGACATGGCGGACAACTATCACGACAATCCGCTGGCCGGCTTCCAGCAGTACCGCCGGCAGCATGCGGGTGCGGCCGGCGACGCGCCCCTGCGCGACCGCGGCCTGTCCACGTGCACGCTGGACCAGTTGGCCCGCGACGTCGCCGCTGGCACGCTGCCGCAGGTGTCCTGGATCATTGCGCCCACGGCCGATTCCGAACACCCCGAGGTCTCGTCGCCGGCAAGGGGCGGTGCCTACACGGAGCGCGTGTTGGACATCCTGACCCGCAATCCCGAGGTCTGGAGCCGCTGCGTGTTCTTCGTCACCTACGACGAGAACGACTGCTTCTTTGACCACATGCCGCCGCCTGCGCCGCCTGCCCGCGCGGCCGACGGCCTATCGGGCGGCCTCTCCACGGTCGAGCTGGACGGCGAATACCACGATGTGCGCCATGGGCCCAGCGCCGCCACGCCCGACGACCCTGCCGGACTGCATGGGCGCGGGTTCGGGCTGGGGCCGCGCGTGCCGATGCTGGTGGTCTCGCCCTGGAGCCGTGGCGGCTGGGTCAATTCCCAGGTGTTCGACCACACGTCGGTGATCCGTTTCCTGGAAGCGCGATTTGGCGTGCTGGAACCCAGTATCAGCGCTTGGCGGCGCGAGATCGCCGGCGACCTGACCTCGGCCTTCGACTTCGCTGCCGCCCGCGGCGCGCACGCCGAAGGCCTGCGCCAGGCTTGCGCCCTGCCCTACGCGCTGGACGTCCAAGGCCGCATGGCTGCCGACGGCGGACATTACCGGCTGACCCTGCGCAATCCCGGCGCCGCAGGCGCGGTGCTGCATGTCTACGACCGCCACGCGCTGGAACACGCGCCGCGTCGCTATACCGTGAGCGCGGGCGCGCGGCTGGACGACGGCTGGCGCCTGCACGCCGATGGCGCCTATGACTTGTGGCTGCTGGGCCCCGACGGCCTGCACCGGCACTTCCGCGGCGATGCGCGCGATGCCGGCACGCTGGAGGCGCAAGTGATGCCGGCGGCGACCGGCCTGAGCCTGCGTCTCGTCAATCGCGGCGAAACGCCGCAGGCGGTAAAAGTGGAGTCGCGCATGGGCGACGGCTGGTGCGCCATGGCGCACGTGCAAGCGGACGGCTCGCTGGATCTTGCCTACGGCGGTTGCCAGGGATGGTACGACCTGGAGATCACCGCGCTTGCCTTGCCGGCATTCGGCCGCAGGCTGGCGGGCCGCATCGACGCCGGCAAAGCCGGCCTGCCGGACCCGCGCCTGCAGGCAGGGGCGACGCTGCCCCTGGACTGACGCTTACTCTTCCGTGTCTTCTTCTTCACCGCGCGCCAGGCGCTCGGTGTTCTTCACGCCGGTGTGGCGCACGTCGGCGCCCTTGACCATGTAGATCACGCGCTCGGACATGTTCTTGGCGTGGTCGCCGATGCGTTCCAGCGCGCGCGCGATGAAGATCATGTCGATGGCGCGCGAGATGGTGCGCGGATCTTCGATCATGTACGTGATCAGGTGGCGCAGCGCGCCCTTCCATTCCTTGTCCACTTCCTTGTCGCTGCGCACGACGGCGGCGGCCTGGATGGGATCGAGGCGGGCGAACGCGTCCAGCGCCTGATGCAGCATGGTGCGCACATTGGCAGCCATGTGGCGCAGTTCGATCACCGGGATGTGGCGCAGTTCGGCTTCGTGGATGCGGCGCGCGACGGTGGCGACCTTCTCGGCTTCATCGCCGGAACGCTCCATGTCGGTCAGCATCTTGGACACGGCCATCAGCATGCGCAGGTCGATGGCGGTGGGCTGGTGGCGCGCCAGGATGCGGCTGATGCTCTCGTCGATTTCGACTTCGTGGCGGTTGACTTCCTTTTCACGCTCACGGACTTTCTCGACCAGCGAAATGTCGCCGCTGGCGAGCGCGTCGATGGCCTCCTGGATCATGGCTTCCACAAGGCCGCCCATTTGCAGGAACTGCGAACGGACGCTTTCGAGGTCCGCATCGAACTGCTTGTTTGTATGCTCCGACATCCGGGCTCCCTGCGTGTTTGGTCTCATTGCACTGCCCTGAAAAAAGGATATTACGAGATGGGCCTGCACAACCCGCAAGGTTATGACCCAAGTGTGACAGGATTATGAACACGGACCCCGGCGGCCACAAGGCGGGCCGGCCGGGGCAACGCCGGGAGGCGTCGGCAAGCGGACTCAGGCGCGGCGGTCCAGCCGGCGGATGCCGTTTTGCGTGGCCAGCAGGGCCACGTCGGCGCCCGCGATCGCGAACAGGCCGCAGGTCACTACGCCCGCCAGATTGTTGACCCGGGCTTCCAGGCCCGGCGCGTCGGTGATGGACAGGCCGGACACGTCCAGGATGACGTTGCCGTTATCGGTGACGAATCCCTCGCGCAGCTTGGGCTGACCGCCCAGCGCCGCCAGGGCGCGTGCCACGGATGCGCGCGCCATGGGGATGACTTCGACGGGCAGCGGGAACTTGCCCATGGTCTGCACCAGCTTGGACTCGTCGGCGATGCAGATGAAGCGCTCGGCCACCGAAGCCACGATCTTCTCGCGCGTCAGCGCGCCGCCGCCGCCCTTGATCATGTGCAGGTTGGCGTCGATCTCGTCGGCGCCGTCGACGTAGATCGGCATCGTCGTGATGTCGTTCAGGTCCAGCACCTTCAGCCCGTGTCCGGCAAGCCGGGCGGCGCTGCGCTCGGAACTGGCCACCGTGCCGCCGATCCGGCCCTTGAAACGGGCCAGGCCGTCGATGAAGAGATCCGCCGTGGAGCCCGTGCCCACGCCGATGATGGCGTCGGGTCCTGCGACCTGTTCAACGAATTCCAGGGCCGCGTCGGCGGCTTGCTGCTTGAGTTCTTGCTGGGAAAGCATGGCGAAAAATGCGGGAAGGTTGGTCAAGCCAGGAAATTTAGCATGCGGCAGCAGGCCACGCCCGCGCCAGGATGGCCTGCACATCCGCGCCCGCCGCCAGTTCGCCGAACACGCCGCCGCCCGCGTTCAGGCGGCCGGCGACGAAAGCCTGCGCCACCGGCGCAGGCGCATGCTGGATCAGCAAGGCGGCCTGCCACAAGCGCGCCAGGCCGGCGGCGATGCGGCGAGCCTGGAACTCGGCCTGGACGCCATCAGCCAGCAAGGTCCGCCAGCGCGCCAGCGCGTCGTCGAAGTCCTGGTACTGCCCCGCCGCCTGCGCGAACTCGCGCTCCAGCGCGGGCAGCGCTCCGGCCTCGCGCTGCAAGGCGCGCAATACGTCCAGCGCCATGACGTTGCCGGAGCCTTCCCAGATGGAATTGACCGGGGTTTCGCGGTAAAGCCGGGGCATAGGGCCGTCGTCCACGTAGCCGTTGCCGCCCCAGACCTCCATGCATTCGGCCACCGCGGCGATCGCGCGCTTGCAGACCCAGAGCTTGGCGGCCGGCGTACCCACGCGGACCAGGGCCCGCGCCGCGGCGTCGGCGCGCTCGTCCACGGCGCGCGCCAGCCGCAGGCCCAGCATCATGGCCGCCTCGCTTTCAAGCGCCAGGTCGGCCAGCACGTTGCGCATCAGCGGCTGCTCGATCAAGGGCTTGCCGAAGGCGTGACGGTGGCGCGCATGATGCGCCGACTGCACCAGCGCCTGCCGCAGCAGCGCCGCGCTGCCCAGCACGCAATCCAGCCGGGTGGTGGCGGCCATCTCCAGCAGCACGGCCAGGCCGCGGCCCGGTTCGCCCACCATGACGCCCCAGGCTTCCTCGAATTCGACCTCGGCGCTGGCGTTGCTGCGGTTGCCCAGCTTGTCCTTCAGCCGGCGCACGCGCACGGCATTGCGCGGTCCGTCCGGTATCCAGCGCGGCACGAAAAAGCAACTGAGTCCTTCGTCGGTCTGCGCCAGCACCAGATGCGCGTCGGCCTGCGGCACCGAGAAAAACCATTTGTGGCCGACCAGCAAATAGGCGCGGCCGCGGCCAGGCGCGCCTACTGGCGTGGCGCGCGTGGTGACGGCGCGCAGGTCGGAGCCGCCCTGCTTCTCCGTCAGGCCCATGCCGATCAGGGCCGAGCGCTTCGCGGCCAGCGGCGCGTCGGCGCCGTCGAACTCCCGCGAATACAGGGCGTTCAGCCATTGCCCGCCGAAATCCACGACGCCCGCAGGTTCACGCTGCAACAGCGGCACCGCGGCAAACGTCATGGTGGTGGGACACAGGCTGCCCGCCTCGACCTGCCCCTGCATGACATAGGCCGCGGCCCGCGCCACCTGCGCGCCCGGCTCGGGCTGCGCCCAGGCGCGGCTGTGCAGGCCGCGCGCCATGATGCCGCCCATCAGCAGATTCCAGGACGGATGGAATTCGACGCGGTCGATGCGGTGGCCGCCGCGGTCGTAGCTGACCAGGCGCGGCGTGCAGCGGTTGGCCTGCGCGCCGGCTTCCAGCGTCTGCGCGCGGCCCAGCCAGGCGCCATGCGCCGCCAGGTCCGGCTCCCAGGCTTGCGCGCCTTCGCGCCGCACCGCCTCGCGCAAGGCCGGGTCGGTTTCGTACAAGGAGTAGTCCTCCAGGGGCGGCACCTGGTTGGATACGGTATGTGTCGCGAACGATGACATGGCTGCTCCCTGGATCGGTCCACTGATGTGCCGCCAGCCCGCGGCGCGGTCAGCCCCTTCGGGCCTATCTGGCCATCGGCGCCACCAGGGCCCAGGGCCGCAGCGCCTCGACCTGCGCCGCCAGCTCCAGCAGCAGCGCCTCGCTGCCCAGCGGCCCCATCAGCTGGATGCCGATGGGCAGGCCGTCGGACGACATGCCGAAGGGGATGGAGATGGCGGGCATGCCGGTCAGATTGGCCAAGGGCGCAAACGGCGAATAGCCGATGACGCCCTTCTTGCCCAAACGGTAGGCCAGGTAGTCGGCGTTGTCCATGGCGTAGCGGCCGATGGGCGCCGGCGGCTGCGCCAGCACCGGGCTCAGGAACAGGTCGTAGCCTTGCGCGCCGTCGCGTTCCAGGAAGCGGCCGACCCGGCGCGTGATCTCGTGGCAGGTATCGACGCAGGCCACGTACTGCGCGCCGGAGATGGCGCGGGCGTATTCGCGCGCGCCCAGCGTTGTCGGTTGCAATTCATCGGCGGCCAGGCGGCGGCCGCGCGCGGCCACGAAGGCGTCAATGGCGTTGGCCGCCGCGCTCGCGATCAGCGGCAGCATCGGCGACAGCACCTCCTCGGATCCCACCGGCGGCGCGGCAGGCGCGAGTTCATGGCCCAGCGACGCGAAAAGCTGCGCGGCCTCGTCCACGGCGGCCGCCACTTCAGGATGGATGGCCTCGCCCTCGTAGGTCGTGTTGACGAAGGCAATGCGGCGCCGTGCGGCCGATTGCGGATCAGCAGCGACGCGCGCCACCACGGCGCGGTAGGAGTCAGCCGGCAGTGCCGGCGCGGCGTAAGGCGCACCCACGTCGGCGCCGGCGCTGATGTCCAGCGACGCGGCGCAGTCGCGCACCGACAGGGTCATCATGTGTTCGGTGGCCAGGCCGCCCCAGCCTTCACCCTTCAGCGGGCCCAGCGGCATCAAGCCGCGCGAAGGCTTCAGGCCCAGCACGCCGCAGCAGGACGAAGGAATGCGGATCGACCCGCCGCCGTCACTGCCATGGGCGATGCGCACCATGCCGCTAGCCAGCGCAGCGCCCGCGCCGCCGCTGGACCCGCCCGCGCTATGGCCCGCCTTCCAGGGGTTCTGGGTGGCCGGCCCGTAGACCGGCGATTCGGTGGTGGGGCTCAGGCCCAATTCGGCGCTGGTCGTGCGGCCGAACGGAATCAGGCCCGCGCGGCGGTAGCGCTTGACGATCTCGGCGTCGACGTTCCATTCCACCTGGCCGTACAGCACCGAACCCATGGCGCTGGGCAGGCCCAGCGCCGCCGTGCCCAGGTCCTTGAGCAAGGTAGGTACGCCCAGGAACGGCCGTTTCTGCAATTGCGCCAACCGCTGTTCCTGCGACAGGCCGCCCAGCTCCTCGTCCAATGACTGCGCCAGGCGTAGGCCGATTTCCGCCTGCAGGCCGCAGGCGGCGTTGATCGAGGGATTGCGGGCCGCCACCCGGTCCACCGCCTGCTGCATCGCAGCAAGCGCAGTGGTGACCCCTTGTGCGATATCGGCGCCCAGCGCCGTCGCGTCCAGGGTGGAGGAATCATGGCGTTCAGCGGTGCTCATGCTTGCAATGCTCCAGGTGACTGACGGCGGATTGCCGCTGACGCCAGGATATCGGCAGTCGCTGCGGGCAACAAGCTCACGCCCCTGCGATGCCGCCGCGGCCGGATCAGTTCTGGCCTGCGGCCTGGTCTTCGTCGTCGTCCCCGGTGTAGCCCTCGTCCGCAGTGCCGAGCAGGAGCCGGGCGTCGGCTTCGGGCAGCGCCTCGACGGCTTTCAGGTTCTTGAGCATGGCGCGGGTGCGCACTTCCGTCTGGCCGATCTTGTTGCTGGCGGTGTCCAGCGTCTTCTTGACGCTGGCCAGGGATTCGCCGAACTTGCCGAACTCCGTCTTGACCGCGCGCAGCACCTGCCAGACCTCGGACGAACGCTGTTCGATCGCCAGCGTGCGAAACCCCATCTGCAGGCTGTTCAACAATGCCGCCAGGTTGCTGGGGCCCGCCACGTTGACGCGCAGGTCATGCAGCTTATCGAGCAGGCCCGGGCGGCGCAGCACCTCCGCGTACAGGCTCTCGGTAGGCAGGAACATGATGGCGAAGTCGGTGGTGTGCGGCGGCGCCACGTACTTGCCGGCGATCAGGCGCGCCTGCAGTTCCACCGCGCGGCCCAGCGCGGCGCCGGCGTTCTTCACGCCTTCGGTGTCGGCGGCTTCCTGCGCGTCCATGAGGCGCTCGTACTCTTCCTTGGGAAACTTGGCGTCGATCGGCAGCCAGACGGGTTCGCCGCCATCGCCGCGCCCCGGCAGGCGGATGGCGAACTCCACCACGGCATCGCTGCCCGGCACGGGCTTGATGTTGCTGGCGTATTGGTCCGGCGTCATGTTGTCCTCGATCAGCCTGGCCAGTTGCACCTCGCCCCAGGTGCCGCGCGACTTGACGTTGGTCAGCACCCGCTTCAGGTCGCCCACGCCCGCCGCCAGGGCCTGCATTTCGCCCAGGCCCTTGTGCACGGCCTCCAGGCGGTCCGACACCAGCTTGAAGGACTCGCCCAGGCGCTGCTCCAGCGTGGCGTGGAGCTTTTCGTCCACGGTGCGGCGCATTTCGTCGAGCTTGGCGCTGTTGTCGGTTTGCAACGATTGCAGCCGCTGGTCGACCGTGGCGCGCACTTCCATCAGGCGCCGCTCGTTGATCTGGATGAGGCCCTGCAACTGCTCGGAGAAACCCGCCGCAAATCGCGCCAGCGATTCCGCCGACTCCGCGCGCGCGGCCTGGGCGTCACGCGACAACCCGGCGCGCAAATCGCCATGCGACTGCGACAGCTCCACCCTCAGGACGCGGGTGGAGTCCGCGAATTCGCTGCGCAGGCCGCGCTGCCCTTCCGCGATGTCGGCGCGCAGCGCGCGCTCGGTGCGTTCCAGGCTTTCCAGCAGCGCGTCGAGCCGGGCATCCTGCGCGGGCGGGCGCAGCCATGCCAGCAAGGCCGCCAAAAAGGCCAGAACGGCGCCGCCCGCGGCGATCCAAAGCAGATGTATGTCGTTCAAAAGATGCGTCTCCAAAGCCGGGATTGTAGGACTCCGGCCACGCCTTCCCTGGTAAATCCGGCCGAGATTCGGCATCTGGCGGACTCATGCTCCAGCCCAAGGATTAAACTCGGGAGCATCCAAACAGGCTTGATCTCCCCTTGAACCCCGCAGATCCTTCTCTCTGTACGCCCGCGGCGTCTTTCCAGTCCATCTTCGGGCCGCTGGACCTGGACGCCGCCACGCCGGTCGCCTCCGGCCATGACCGGCACATCTTCCAGCACCCCAACATGCCGTCCTTGCTCGTCAAGGTCATGGACATGCGCGCCCGCGCGATTTATCTGGAGGCCCGCCCGTTCAAGCGCTGGTACAAGCAATACCAGCGCGAAAGCGCGTACCGCGTCTACCTGACCGAAATCTACGAATACGTCACCACCACCACCCGCCCCTCGGGCGTATGGCAAGTGCCCATGGCGCGCATACTCGGCGTGGCCCAAACCACGCTGGGCTTGGGCCTGGTCGTCGAGAAAATCCGCGACGCCGACGGCAACATCGCCCCCACCGTGACGGACCTGGCCAGGCAGGGCAAGCTCGACGACGCCCTCAGCGCGCAGCTGGACGAATTCTTCCAGGATCTGGCCGATGCCCACGTGGTTCTGCACGATGTCTCCGCCAGCAACATCGCCTGTGGACTGAATGCCGACGGCAAGCAGGGCTTGTACCTGATCGACGGCTTCGGCGGCCTGCCGCTGATCCCGATCTATGCCTGGAGCAAGCGCCTGAACAGCCGGCGCATCCACCGCAAGTACGTGCGCATGCGCGCGGCCCTGGCCGAACGCATTGCCACCGGCGGGTTCTGACGCGCCCTGCGCAGACGCGGCCGGGGTGCGGGCCGGTCGGTTACGCCTGCGGCGCCTCTGGCAACACCACGCCCTGGCGGTCCACCCATACGTAGTCGTGGCCGGCGCGCTGTCCGCGGCGCAAGGGATTGCGCGTGCAAAAGGCCGCGTAAGCAGGGTCCACAAAACGGTAGTGCAGGTGTTCGTCCCGGCCCAGCGGAATGCCCAGGCGCGTGGTGCAGATCAGGGCTTCGGGCGACTCCCCCACATCCTCCACATACAGCGCCTGCGGGTCGAAACCGCGTGCGTCCCAGTCCGGCACTTTCAGGCCCAGCGCCCGGCACAGCAGGGTCTGGCCGGCGCACAGGCCGGAGACCGGTCGCGGCCGCCCTTGTGCATCGGGGTTCAACTCCAGCATGCGGGCCAGCGCTTGCGGTCCGGACAGCGCGTCCGTCCAGGGATAGGCGGATTTGATCAGCACGGCATTGCCCGGCCCTCCCGCGCTGAAATTCAGCGAATCCCCGCCGCGGGCGTAATACATGTAGACCGTACCGCCATCCATGAACAACGCGCGCCGCTTATGGGTGTACCCCAGCGACGCATGGCTGCCCTTCTCTTCCAGGTAATAGGCTTCGGTCTCGATGATGCGGGCCGACAGCCACAGGTCGCCCACGCGGTGGCGGATGACCTTGCCCGGCAGCTCGCGCGCCAGCTGGGCGGCGTCGCGGTCGAAGAAGGCGTCAGGCAAGGCCCGGCCGGGCGCGCCCGGCGCCGGGCCGGCCTGGGCCGGCGCCTCAGGCGAAACGTTCGCCGTAGCGCTTTTCGCTGAAGCCAACGCTCACCTCGCCATCGGGCGTGACCGTGACCGGGCGGCGCACCAATGCCGGATACTCGGCGATCAACTGGGTCCACTGCGCATCGGTGTGCGCCGTCTTGCGCTCTTCGGGCAGGTTGCGCCAGGTCATGGACGTGCGGTTGACCAGTTTTTCCCAGCCGCCGACCTGGTCCGCCCAGGCTTTCAGCGTGGCGGCCGGCACCGGGTTGTCGCGGTAGTCCACGAACGCGTGGGCGACGCCATGCGCCGTCAGCCAGTCGCGCGCCTTGACGCAGGTGCTGCACTTGGTCAGGCCATACAGGGTGGTTTGCTTCATTTGGGTTCGGACTCCTTGCGCCATTGCATGCGGTTGGCCAGGATCACGCAAGTGCCGACCGCCAGGATGAAGAGGGTCGCCAGCGCGTTGATCTCGGGTTTCAGGCCCAGGCGCACGCGCGAGAAAACTTCCATGGGCAACGTGCTGGAGCTGGGGCCGGACAGGAACGAGGCCAGCACCACGTCGTCCAGCGACAGGGTGAAGGACAGCAGCCAGGCCGAGGCCAGCGCCGGCGCGATCAGCGGCAGCGTGATCTTGAAGAACACGGTCATGGGCGTGGCGCCCAGGTCCAGCGCGGCTTCTTCCAGCGAACGGTCCAGGTCGCGGATGCGGGTCTGGATGACCACCGCGACAAAGGCCATGCACAGGGTCACGTGGCCGACCCAGATCGTGAAGATGCCGTTTTCGGCGGGCCAGCCCAGGCTGCCGCGCAGCTCCACGAACATCAGCAGTAGCGAGATGCCCAGCACCACTTCGGGGATGACCAGCGGCGCGCTGAGCATGCCCACGTACAGCGCGAAGCCGCGGAAGCGCCCCATGCGCCCCAGCACGTAGCCGGCCCAGGTGCCGATGATGACGGCGGCGGTGGCAGTCATGGCGGCAATGCGGAACGACAGCCAGGCCGCGCGCAGCAGCGCGTCGTCGTTGAACAGCGAGTGATACCAGCGGAACGAGAAACCGGTCCAGGACGTGACGGTGGGCGACTCGTTGAACGAGAACACCATCAGGCTGATGATGGGCACGTACAGGAAAAAGTACCCCAGTCCCAGCACGACAGCGCGCAAAGTCTTGTTGGGCCCGTTCATTTGCGGCCTCCGTTCGCCTGTTCCTGCTGCTTGACCTGGTTGTACTGGAAGTACACCAGCGGCACCAGCAGCAACAGCACCATCACGCAGGTCACGGCCGAAGCCATGGGCCAGTCGGCGTTGTTGAAGAACTCATTCCACATCACGCGGCCCATCATGAGCGTGTTGGCGCCGCCCAGCATTTCGGGGATCACGTACTCGCCCACCGCCGGGATGAACACCAGCATGGCGCCGGCAATCACGCCCTGGCGCGACAGCGGCACCGTGATCTGCCAGAACGCCTGCCAGGGCTTGGCGCCCAGATCGTAGGCGGCTTCCAGCAGGCGCAGGTCCATCTTCACCAGCGTGGCGTACAGCGGCAGGATGAAGAATGGCAGGTAGGCGTAAACCATGCCGATGTAGACGGCGATGTCGGTGCGGTAGATTTCCAGCGGACTGGAAATGATGCCCAGGCCCTGCAGCAGGTTGTTGAGCAGCCCGTCGTTGCGCAGGATGCCGACCCAGGCGTACACGCGCAGGAGCAGCGAAGTCCAGAACGGCAGGATCACACCCAAAAGCAGCAGGTTGCGCACCGCCGGCGACGAACGCGCGATGTAATAGGCGATGGGATAGCCGATCAGCACGCAGAAGAGCGTGGTGATGGCGGCGATCTTCACCGAATTCAGATACGTGGCGAAGTACAGGCTGTCCGTGAACAGCAGGATGTAGCCGCGCAGGTGCAGGCTGAACTGCACCGCCTCGTCCTTGAATTCCGCCAGGGACGTATAGGGCGGAATGCCGAACTTCAGCTCGGCGAAACTGATCTTCAGGACCAGCAGGAACGGCACCAGCAGGAACAGCACCAGCCAGGCGAACGGCGGCACCACCGCCAGCGCCCGGCCCGACGGCAACCAGTCGCGGGGCGAAAAGCGGATCATGACGCCAGCACCGTGGCGCTGTCGGCGTCCCAGCTGACGAAGATCTCTTCATCGATGCCGGGCGCGTCCATCTGGGCCAGCAACTGGCTGGGCACGCTGGCCTCGACCGTCTTGCCGGAATCCAGGCGGATCTGATAGAGCGCGTAGCTGCCCATCCAGGCCATGTGGCTGACCATGCCATGGGCCCAGTTGTATTCGGCTTCGGGCTGCTCGCGCGACACCACCAACCGTTCAGGGCGGATGGAGACGTGCACTTCCATGCCCAGCGGCTCGCTCACGCCGTGGTTGACGAAGAGCGGACGGGTCAGCTCGCCGCACTCGATGGCGACGTGGTCCGGTTCATCGACCACGATGGTGCCGGTGAACATGTTGGTCGACCCGATGAAGCTGGCGACGAAGCGGGAATTCGGAAAGGCGTAGACGTCCTGCGGCGTGCCGCATTGGACGATCTGGCCTTCGGTCATGACGGCCAGGCGGTGGGCCATGGTCATGGCTTCTTCCTGGTCGTGCGTGACCATGATGCAGGTCACGCCGACCTGCTCCAGGATCTTCACGAGTTCGATCTGGGTCTTCTGGCGGATCTGCTTGTCCAAGGCGGACATGGGCTCGTCCAGCAGCAGCAGCTTGGGCCGCTTGACCAGGCTGCGCGCCAGCGCCACGCGCTGCTGCTGGCCGCCCGACAGCTGGTTGGGCTTGCGGCGCGAATAACCGGCCATCTGGACCAGGTCCAGGGCTTCGAACACGCGGTCATGGATCTCGGCCCGGTCCACGCCTTCCTGCTTCAGGCCGAAGGCCACGTTGGCCTCGACCGTCATGTGCGGGAACAATGCGTAGGACTGGAACATCATGTTCACGGGCCGGCGGTACGGCGGCACGTGCGTGATGTCTTCGCCGTCCAGGAATATCTGGCCCGAGGTGGCTTCCTCGAAGCCCGCCAGCATGCGCAGCAAGGTGGACTTGCCGCTGCCCGAACTGCCGAGCAGGGCGAAGATCTCGTTGCGCTTGACCGAGAGATTGACGGAACGGACGGCGACCACATCGCCGAAGATCTTTACGACATCGGAAATCCGGACGAACTCGTCCGGATCGGCCGAATGCTGCGCCGAGTAACGGCTATCGCTCATGATGACTTATCTTCCAGACTTCAGCTCGGACCACATCCGGTTTTGCAGGCGTTGGATGTTCAAGGGCAGCGCCTTGATCACATACAGGGTCTTGGAGACGTCCGCCGGCGGGTAGATCATGGGGTTGTCGGCCACGTCCTTGACCACGAACTGCCGCGCCTCTTTGTTGGCGTTGGGATAGAACATGGTGTTGGTGATGGCCGCATGCACCTTGGGCGTTTCGATGTAGTTGATGAAGGCCAGCGCCTCTTCGGGATGCGGAGCATCCTTGGGGATGACCATCAGGTCGAACCACGCGGGCGCGCCGCCCTTCGGAATGAAGTAGTTCACTTCATAGGACTTCTTGGCGTCCTGGGCGCGCTTGCGAGCGATCATCACGTCGCCGGAAAAGCCGTAGACCATGCACAGGTCTCCCACGGCCAGCTCGTCGATATAGCCCGACGAGCTGAACTGGCGGATGTACGGGCGGATCTTCATCAACACGTCCAGCGCGGCCTTGTAATCGTCGGCGTTGGTGCTGTTGGGATCCTTGCCCAGGTACTTCAGCACGGCCGGGAACACCTGGGCGGCTTCGTCCAGCATGGAGATGCCGCACTCTTTCAGCTTGGCGGCGTTCTCGGGCTTGAAGATCATGTCCCAGTTAGCCAGGTCCACGCCGTCGCCCATGATCTGCTTGACCTTGGTGACGTTGTAGCCCAGGCCATTGGTGCCGTAGCCCCAGGGAATGGCGTATTCGTTGCCGGGATCGACGGTGGCGACCAGCGCCATGATTTCGGGATCCAGGTACTTCCAGTTCGGGATCTTGGACTTGTCCAGCTTCTGGAACAGGCCGGCTTCGATCTGGCGCGAGGCGTAATGCGTGGACGGGACAACGACGTCATAACCCGACTTGCCGGCCAACAACTTGGCCTGCAGGGTGTCGTTGCTGTCGTAGACGTCATAGCGGACCTTGATGCCGGTTTCCTTTTCAAAACCGGGAATTGTGTCCGGAGCCGTGTATTCGGCCCAGTTGTAGACGTTGACGACCTTGTTCTGCGCCACCGCCGCCGACGAGGCCGCCATGACCAGCATCGCCCCAAGCGCCAAGCGCATACCCGCCCGTAGTTTCATCACCAGCCCCCTTGCGTTATGCCGTATGTGACAGGAGTACCAAAAGGCGAAATGATAAAGCTTTTTAGCGAGGACCTGCCCAACTTTGCCGGGTGATTGGCGCGATTTGGGCCAGATGGAGGCATTTGGCCGCCCCCGCCGGGATCAGGGCTGGATCCCCACGCCCCAGGCCGTCCAGTAGCTGTCGCGCAGGCGCAGCCAGAAGCGCTCGCCCTCTTCCCCGGCGACCTTGCGCAGCGAA
Organism: Achromobacter sp. GW823-FHT04E03; assembly: GCF_058796095.1. Taxonomy (NCBI): domain Bacteria; kingdom Pseudomonadati; phylum Pseudomonadota; class Betaproteobacteria; order Burkholderiales; family Alcaligenaceae; genus Achromobacter; species Achromobacter sp. GW823-FHT04E03. Next base: position 46,956 of record NZ_JBXAIJ010000003.1, read on the forward strand.
CGGCGCAGGCGTTCCAGGTTGGCCTCGCGCTGGCGGTCGGACAGGGAACCTTGCGTGCCTCGGTCGAAATCGATCAGCCAGATGCGACCGTCGCTGCCCACCAGGATGTTGAAGGCATTGAGGTCTGCATGCCAGACGCCCGCCCGGTGCATGCGCACGATGGCCTCGGCCGCCGCCTGCCAGACCGGCTCGGCCAGCATGTGGGCCAGCGGCCGCACGCCGGGAATGCGCTCGACCACGATGGCGGCGCGGTAGATCGGGCCTTGCCGCCAATAGGCGGCGGCCAGCGGCGCAGGCACCGCCAGGCCCTGGGCGCGCATGGCGGCCAGCAGGCGGTATTCGCGAAAGCTGCGGGTGCGGGCCTCGCCGTTCCAGAGATAGGCGTCGCGGCTGATGCGCGCGATCATCCCGCCGCGGCGGTAGCGGCGCAGCACGCCCTGCCAGCCCGCCCCCTGCACGAACCAGGCGGCCTGGCGTCCGCCGGCATCCACCGGCCGCGCCCGATCGCCATAGTGCGCCGGGTTGAACAGGTCCGGGCCGGCTTCTGTCAGGCGCGAGGGATCGCTCAGCATGGCTCCGCCCAGGGGGCCGGACCAGGCCTGGCGCCGTTCGCCGGATCGGGAATCGCCTTCAGCCTTCACGATTGCGCATCCAGTCGGCTACGCCGTAGAAGGACTGCAGCAGGCGTTCGACCAGGGCCGGTTCGATCCCCTGGTCTTCCATGGCCCGGCCAATGCAGGTCACCCACTGGTCGCGCTCGACCTCACCGATCGAGAACGGCAGGTGGCGGGCGCGCAGCCGGGGATGGCCGAAGCGTTCTATATAGTGGTCCGGGCCGCCAAAGTAACCGCAAAGAAACCAGAACAGCTTGTCGCGCGCCTGGTCCAGGCTGGGACCATGGGCCGCCCGCAGCTCCTTCAGGTCGGGCTCCATGTCCATTAGGTCATAGAAGCGGTCCACCAGGGCGCGCACGCCCGGCTCGCCGCCAAGTAGGTCAAAAATGCTGCTGGAGTTTTCCACGGGTTCGGTAATCGTATGGACGCGCGTCGGCATCAGGTTTCTCGTAGGGTGACCAGGGGCGGCGTGCGCAACACGCCGCGCAGGGCCAGGGCGCCGCCGGCCCAGGCGCCCAACATGCCCGCGGCGATGCCCGCCAGCCACGGCCAAAGGCTAAGAGTAATAGTGAAATCAAAGACCTGCGTTGACAAAGCCCAAGCGATTGCGGTGGCGCCGGCCGCTGCCAGCAGACCAGCCAGGCCACCCACGGCCCACAGCTCGATGCGCTGGGAGCGCGCCAGCTGGCTACGGGTGGCGCCCAGAGCGCGCAGCACGGCGGCTTCGCGCATGCGCTCGTCGCGCGTGGCCGTCAGCGCCGCGGACAGCACCAGCACGCCGGCGGCCAGCGTGAACAGGAACAACAGTTGAACGGCCTTCCCCACTTCGTTCAGTACTGATTGCAGCTGTTGCAGGATGGCGCCTACGTCGAACACCGTCAGGTTCGGGAACTCGCGCACCAGCGCGGGCAGGACCGAGGCCTTTTCGGGCGGCAGGTAGAAGGACGTGATCCAGCTCTGGGGCATGTCGGCCAACGCGGCGGGCGTCAGGATGGCGAAAAAATTGACGCGCATCGTATCCCAATCGACCCGTCGGGTGCTGGTGACTGCCGCCTCGACCTGCTGCCCCGCCACATCGAAGGTCATCTTGTCGCCCAGCGCCAGGCCCAGGCTCTTGGCCAGGCCTGACTCCAGCGACACCTCGGACGCGCCCGGCTCCAGCCAGCGGCCCTGCTCGATACGGTTGGAAGACGGCAATTCGTCGCCATAGGACAGGTTGAACTCGCGGTCCACCAGCCGCTTGGCGCGAGGCTCCTCGTAGTCGTCCGGCCCCACGGGCTTGCCGTTGATGGCGATCAGCCGCCCGCGCACCATCGGCGCCAGCGTGATGCGGCCCAAGCCTTCGCGGGTGAGCGCGTCGGTCACGGCCTGGCGCTGGTCCGGCTGCACATTGATGAGGAAACGGTTGGGTGCGTCCGGCGGCAAGGTCCGCTGCCAGCCCTGGATCAGGTCGGTGCGCGTCATGGTCAGCAACAACAGCGCCATCAGGCCCACCGCCAAAGCGCACACCTGGGTGATGGTGGCGGCGCGCCGGCGCACTACGCCAGCCAGCGCGAAACGCAGCGCCGGCAGGCCGGCGGCCAGCCGGCGCACGCGCGCCAGGCCCAGGATGCAGAGCCAGGCCACCAGCGCGAACACGGCGAAGGCTCCCAAGAAGCCGCCCGCCACCACGCCGCCCAGCTTGGCGTCGCCGGCAAACCACCAGATCAGCAGCGCGAAGCCCGCGGCCCCCAGGACATAGCCCAGGGCGCTGCGCGCGCTGAGCGCGTCGGCGTCGCGGCGCAGCACCCGGGCCGGCGGCACGTGGCGCAGCTGGGCCAGCGCCGGCAAGGCAAAACCCAGCAACAGCAAAAGGCCGGTCAACAGCCCCTGCAAGGCCGGGATGGCCGAGGGCGCAGGCAAGCTGGTATCGATCAGCGAACCCAGCAGCATGACCAGCACCTGATGCACCGCATAACCCAGCAGGCAGCCCGCGGCCGACGAGAACAGGCCGACCAGGGTGAACTCCAGCGTCAGCATGCGCGACACTTGCGACTGCACCGCCCCCAGGCAGCGCATGACCGCGATGCCGTCGCGGTGGCGCGTCATGTAGCGGCCGGCGGCCAGGGCCACGGCCACGGCCGATATCAGCACTGCCAGCAGCGCGACCAGCGACAGGAAGCGCTGCGCCCGGTCCAGCGTGCGGCGCACTTCGGGCCGGCCGGACTCCAGGGTGGCAACCTTCTGGCCGCGCTTCAGATTCTGCTTGAGCCACGTCGAGTAGCCCGCCACGGCGTCGGGCTGGCCCGCAACCAGCATGGCATAGCCGATGCGGCTGCCCGGCGCGATCAGGCCGGTGGCGGGCAGATCGCTGGCGCGCAGCAGCACCCGCGGCGCCACGTTGACGAATTGCATGCCGCGGTCCGGCTCATAGGTAATGACGCGGTCCACCCGCAGGTGGGCGTCACCCACGTTCAGCGTGTCGCCCACCTTCAGGTTCAGCAGGGACAGCAATTGGGCGTCCACCCAGACCGCCCCTTCAGGCGGAATATCGCGAGTCGGGGCATCGGGTTCGAACGGTGCGCCCGCCACGCGCAGGGCGCCGCGCAGCGGATAGCCCGGCTCCACCGCCTTCAGCGCAGCCAGTTGGGCGCCGTCTCCGGCTCCGACCATGGAGGGAAACTGCCAGGTGCTGGAGACGGCCAAACCGCGTTCGCGGGCCTGATCCATGAAGACCGCTGGCACCGGCTCGTCGGCGTCCAGCACCAGGTCGGCGCCCAGCATCTGCCCGGCGTCGCGCTCCAGCGCCCGGCCGACCCGGTCCGCCAGGAAGCCGACGCTGGTCACCGCGGCAACCGCCACGACCAGCGCCAGCACCAGCAGCCGCAGTTCCCCGGCGCGGGCGTCGCGCATCATCATCCTGGCGCCCTGGCGCAAGGTGGACCAAAAACCTGGGCGCCTGGCCCGTGACGTATCAGGGAAATCCATCATTCCACAATGTTAACCAACGGCCTAGATCGGGGCCGAATCCCGATATCATCCCGGGGCGGGAGGCTAAGCCACCCATAAAGATACTCAAAACCTGGAGAAGACGATGCGTAAATCCTGGCTTGCCGCCACGATACTGGCCGCCTGCACGGCCGCAACCGCCCTGCCCGCCGTGGCGCAGAACACCCTGAAGATGGCCTACGCGCTGTCCACGTCCTCGCACTATGGCGCCGGCGCCGACGCGCTGGCCAAGTCCATCGAAGCCTCCACGGGCGGGAAGTACAAGGTACAGCAATTCGCCAACAGCGCGCTGGGCGGCGAACGCGAAGTGATCGAAGGCCTGCAGATCGGCACCATCGACCTGGCCATCGTGTCCACCGGCGCCACGCTGAACTTCGTTCCCGAAACCGGCGTGTTCGACATCCCCTTCCTGCTGCGCGACCTGCCGCACGCCCGCAACGTGCTCGACAGCAAGATCGGACAAGATATGCTGGCAAAGTTCCCCAGCCGCGGCATCATCGCCCTGGCCTGGGGCGAACAGGGCTTCCGCCACCTGACCAACAACGTCCGCCCGGTCAAGACGCCGGCCGACGCCAAGGGCCTGAAGATCCGCACCACGGAAAACCCGATCCACATTACGGCCTTCCGCCAGATCGGCATCCTGCCGACGCCCATGGCCTGGCCTGAAGTCGCCACCGCCCTGCAGCAAGGCACCATCGATGGCCAGGAGAACCCGCTGTCGGTGATCACCTCGGCCAAGCTGTCGCAGATGCAGAAATACCTGTCCTTGACCGGCCACGTCTACGGCCCGGCCCTGGTGCTGATGTCGGCCAACGTGTACGAGGGCCTGTCGGCCGCGGACAAGGCCAACTTCGACAAGGCTGGCAAGGAATCCGCCCAGGCCATGCGCGCCTACGTGGACAACATCGAGAAGACGGGCGTCGAACAACTGAAGAAGGAAGGCATGCAGGTGACCGAAGTGGACCGCGCCGCCTTCGCCGCCGCCGTCGAGCCTGCCTACCCCGAGTACTACAAGAAGTTCGACAAGAAGCTGATCGACGCGATCCGCGACACCAAGTAAGCAGGGGTCGCCCCGATCCGGGGCGCATCCCCTTGGCGGCGGGATCCCGGTCCCGCCGCTTTTGTTCCCATCCTTTGCGTACAACGCCAACGGGATTCATCATGCGTTTGCTCTGCGCCTTCGACCGCGGCCTGTTCAAACTGGTCTCGGTCCTTGCCCAACTGCTGCTGGTGGCCGCCGCGGCCGCCGCCTTCTACCAAGTCATCGCGCGCTTCGTGCTGCACTCCCCGGCCGACTGGAGCGAGGTGCTGACCCGCGCCCTCCTGATCTGGACCGTGCTGCTGGGCGTGGCCCTGGCCTTTCGCCACGGCGCCATGATCAGCGTGGAACTGCTGCGCAACCTGCTGGGCGGCACGCGCCGCCGCGTGCTCGAAGCCGTGATCGGCCTGATCTGCGCCGGATTCCTCGGCTTTCTGGCCTGGATTGGCGGCAACATGACCTACCGCGTGCGCTTCCAGACCGTGCCGAGCCTGGACATTTCGATTTCCTGGATCTATCTGGCCATCCCCGTGGGCGCCACCCTGGCCGCCATCGCCGTGCTGGCCCGCTGGTGCGCCGGCGAAGAAGACGACGTGCCTGTGCGCAACGACGCGCAAGGCTGAGCCGCCCCCCACAGAACATAAGCAGCAGATATCGCCATGTCCCAATTAATGATTGTCTCGATGCTGATTTTCTTCGGGCTGTCCGTGCCGGTCGCCGTGTCGATCGGCCTGGCCAGCCTGGCGGGAGTCGGCGCCGCCGGCCTACCCTGGGTGGTGGTGGCCCAGCAACTCTTCGCCGCGCTGGACAAGTACCCGCTGGTCGCCATCCCCTTCTTCATCCTGGCCGGCAACCTGATGGAAGCCGGCGGCATCTCCGAACGCATGGTGGAGTTCGCCAAGAGCGTGGTGGGCGGCATCCAGGGCGGCCTGGCCTGCACCTGCGTGCTGACCTGCATGATCTTCGCCGCCGTGGCTGGCTCCAGCGTGGCCACCACCTTCGCGGTGGGCGCGATCCTGATTCCCGCCATGATCCGGCACGGCTACCCGGCGCCCTTCGCGGCGTCATTGCAGGCCAGCGCGGCGGAACTGGGCGTGATCATCCCGCCTTCGATCCCGATGATCCTGTTCGCGGTGTCCACCGACACCTCGACCGGCGAACTGTTCATCGCCGGCGTCATGCCGGGCATCCTGATCGGCGTGGCGCTGATGCTCTACGTCTGGCTCTACGCCAAGCGCAACAACCTGGGCAAGCGCGACGGCGAAGGCCGCCTGCCGCTGTGGCCTGCGTTCAAGAACGCCTGGCTGGCGCTGATGATGCCGGTCATCATCCTGGGCGGCATCTACGGCGGCATCTTCACGCCAACCGAAGCCTCGGTCGTGGCAGTGATGTACGCCGTGGTGGTGGGCAAGTTCATCTACCGCCGCCTGAGCTTCAAGCAGCTGTCCGCCACGCTGCACAAGTCGGTGGTGTCGACGGCGGTGATCATGTTCGTGATCGCCAATGCCGGCATCTTCAGCTTCCTGCTCAACCGCGCGGGCATCCCGGACGCGCTGGGCGTGTGGCTGGCGCAGATCTTCGACACCAAGTTCACCTTCCTGATGGGCGTGAACGCGGCGCTGTTCGTGATCGGCATGTTCATCGAAACCTCGGCATCCATCGTGGTGCTGGCGCCCTTGCTGCTGCCGGTGGCGCTGAAATTCGGCGTGGAGCCGGTGCACTTCGGGATCATCATGGTGGTGAACCTGGCGCTGGGGATGATTACGCCGCCGTTCGGCGTGAATCTTTTCGCGGCTTGCGCAGTGGCCAAGTTGCCGTTGGAGAGGTTGATCAAGCCGTTGATTCCGTTTGTGGGGGTGGTGATTGTTTGCCTGATGGTCATTACTTATTGGCCGGGGTTGTCGCTGGGGTTGCGGGATCTGGTCTACGCTAAGTAGGTCTGTTTGCAGGTTCTGTTGTAGTGGCGGGCGTCAGGGCTTCTTCGTAGGCCGCTCGCCGGCGCGGGCGCCTCGGCGGCGAGCGCCCACGCTTGCGGTCCGGAGCGTTCGCTCCGGACTGCCCCTTCGTCATCTTCGTCCGGGCCTGCGGCCCTCCCTTCAGATTCCCTCGGGCGCATCGAGGTTGCTCGCCGCCAAGGCGCCCGCGCCGGCGAGCTACCGAATTCTTGGCCTGTTGCGCTGCTAGACCTGTGGTTGGTGGCGAGTCTTGCGTTGCCCGCTGCTTGCGGCCGCGCGGGCGGCCGCAAGCAGCATACGCATTGGTGGTCGTCGTTGCTATCTGCGCTTGCGCAAATGCGGGGAGCTGCTTGCTAGTGGCTTCGGCAGTTGGGGGGATGTGGGCGGTGATGGGTGGCGCGCGGCCGGCAGCCGCTTGCGCATCAAGATCCGTTCGCGCGCGCCACCCATCCAGCGGCGGAGTTGAAATGACGATGTTGGTTGGCTTTCTCTTGGCCCTATGCAGACTAGCCACCCATAGCGCTACGCCCCATCTCGACACGGATCCCCTCACATTCCGCATCACGGAAGCGCCAAATCTCTACCGACGGGTACCTGCCAGAAGGAGGAGCTTACGGGATAGGAGAATTTCTCGCGACGCGTGCTGGCTACCGCCTCCCTGGCACTCGCGGCGCGCGCCCAGAACGCCATGGCCGCATGGCTCCTACTCGAGCTTGGCAGTCATGCCTGTCATCTACAACAAGAACTTTTGGGTAAGCGCGGAGGCGCCCGTAGTCGGCCGCCCGCCGAGCACCGCAACCATCACCACTGTGCTCTACAACAGCGGCTACAGTTTCCCGCGTCCGACCGGCTTCCAAATACTGCTGTGCGACGGCACCGGCACCATATGCCACGACGTGACCCGCTCGGCCCGGGCGCGGTCAGCTTCATAGACAAGGGCGCCAAGGCCAACACGCCCGTCCGCTTCTACGCGCGCGTCGGCGGCAACGGCACGATGCCGGCCCCCGTGGCGGCTACTAGCCTCGCCAACGTGACGGTGGACTACGACGGCTGATCCAGCAATCGGCGAGCGGCCAGCGAGTCTCACGCCGGCTCGCCATTAACGATAAATCCGCAATTACGCTGCCTTTTTTTTCGCCCGCGATGCAAACCAGCCACTGGCCTCAAGGTAGTCTTCGGATTGCGAGTTCGTATGGTCAAAGAGCTTGGCAAGAATTTGATCCGCAGGAGTACCCTTTGCCTTCTCGGAGTCGTATATCGCCTTGCGCTGCGCGTCAATCACGGCAGCCTCCTTGGAAAAATTCTCCTTGAAGGCTTCGTCGATGATGCGCCCGGAAGAGAGCTTATTCAGCGGCTCCCCCCCCCTTCCCGGGGCAAGCTGATCGCGTATGTCGTAGCAGATCGTGCTGGGTATATTGGCCATGTCATACGCGAGCTGTTCAGCGTATTTCGGGTCGGAAGCGGCGGAATTCAACAACTTCTCCTGACTCGCCGTGCGGCCCAGCGTCGCGGCCCCCTCCTGGCTCGAGCGCTTGCGAGCCGCATCGGAAATGCCCGCTTGTGTGGTCGAGGAATTGAATCCCTGAAGGACTTTCTGAAACCCCGCCACGTCCACCGACATCGAATTCGTCGTAGTCGAGCCCAGCTTCGAAAAGCCCACTCGATCTGCGCTTTGGAACGAAATGACGCTAAAGCCAGACTGAATATTCATTCACATCTCCAATCAATACAGGAAGTGCCGAGCCTTGGAGCATTTTTTGCTCAATGCTCTTGGCACCTACGTCCCGGAAAGCTACGTTGATAGAACTGGGTCTTAACTTATCGCCTGATACTAGGTTGAAGGATCGCGAGCTTTTAGTCCAAAAAGCGAGCAAAAAACGGGACTTTTCTGACTTTTTCCATCCAGCGCACATGCGTTCTCAACGCGATCAGCCAGAAATCCGACCTTTACGTCAGCGAAGGGAAGTTCTACCCGAAGCTGCTCACCATAATGACGATGAGAACTGAAGAATTCATGCCGGCAGGTCGGCCTCGTGGTCGTGAGCGCCGTTCCGCTATCGACGACGCCAGTCAAGACCGGCACAGGAGGAAAGTTGCTCGACGCGACGGTCATTGGCACCACGGAACACCTGATGACCGCAGCTCGGCTGGAACTCGCCCGCGGCCGATTCATTTCCCACCGGGATGGATTGAACACCGTGGTGGTGGTCGGAGGGAATCTGGCTACGCAACTCGTCGGTGGCGCCACAGAGCTGGCGCTGGGCGATGAGATCCGCATGGACAACTACCGCTATACGGTCGTGGGAGTCCTGCGTAGTGCGCCACGCAACCCACTACTGCCGTTCGATCTCGACAACGCCCTGATTCTGCCGATCAAGGCGGATCGCCGCGCGAACTCGCCGAACGACGGCGCGAGATCGGGCTGCGCATGGCCATCGGCGCCGACCAGAGGGGCATCATGACAATGATCGTCACTGAGACGGTCAGCCTCTCGTTCGTGGGAGGCGGAGCAGGCACCCTGCTCGGCATGTCCGCCTCCGTACTCTACGCGTGGTTCACAGGCTGGGAGCCGACGCTATCGGCTCTGGCGGCACTACTCGGGTTCGGCATGTCGCTTTTGACCGGATTGTTCTTCGGTATCTACCCCGCCTTTGTAACCTCGAAGTTGAGTCCGATTGAAGCGCTCAGATCCGACTGAAACCCGCTCATCCACGGCGCGGTTGGCGCCCTAAGAACCGATCTTCGACCAGGTCACGCGGCGCGCACTACATCCCACGTCACGGCATGACACCGTAACTGCCGCCCGCCCACCCCGACAACCACAGGCGCCTCCACCTTGCACTGCTCCCGCGCCATCGAACACCGAGGATGAAACGTACACCCCGACGGCGGCAAGATGGGATTAGGCACCTCACCCCCCATCGGCCCCCGATCCCGCCGCGGATCATCCAGGTCCGGAATCGTATCCAGCAGCATCCGCGTATACGGATGCTGTGGCGAGTCGAACAGCTGATCCGCAGGCGCCTGCTCCACGATGCGCCCCAGATACATCACCGCCACGCTGTCCGACACGTGCCGCACCACCGACAGGTTGTGGCTGATGAACACATAAGTCAGCCCGAACTCCTTCTGCAGATCCCCCATCAGGTTCAGGATCTGCGCCTGCACCGACACATCCAACGCCGAGGTCGGTTCATCGCACACCAGGAATTCCGCCTCCGTCGCCAGCGCCCGCGCGATCGAAATCCGCTGGCGCTGGCCGCCCGAAAACTCGTGCGGAAAGCGGCCGGCGTCGCTGGCGGACAGGCCAACCAGTTCCAGCAGCTCGTCCACCCTCCGTCGCGTTTCCGCCGGCGTGGCTCGCAAGCCCAGCGTCGTGATCGGTTCGGCCACGATATTGCCCACCCGCCAGCGCGGATTCAGGCTGGCGTAGGGGTCCTGGAAGATCATCTGCGGATGCAGCACGCCGCCCTTGCGGTTGCGCCCGTAGCGCAGCGTTCCGCGCGTCGGCGCCACCAGCCCAACCAGCAGCTTCGCCAGCGTGGACTTGCCGCAGCCCGATTCGCCCACAATGCTCAAAGTTGTACCGCGCGGCACGGATAGCGACACCCCGTCCACCGCCTTCAAGGTCTGCTCGGGCTGACGCGACAACGTGCGTTCCAGCCAGGGCGGCGACACGTCGAACCAACAGGCCAGGTCATCGGCCCGCAACAACACATCATCGTTAAGCGGCATGGGCGACTCCTCCTTGATGCAGCCAGCAGGCGCTGACGGTGGCGCCGGCCGGAGATGCGGCCAGCGGCGGGCGCTGCTGGCCGCAACGCGGCCCCGCCGTCGAGCAACGCGGGTGGAAAGCACAGCCGTCGGGCATGGCGTGCAGGCGCGGCATGGCGCCGTCGATCTGGTTCAGCCGGGCAGCGCGCTGGCGCAGGCCGGGAATCGCATTCATCAGGCCCTGCGTGTACGGATGGCCCGGGCGGCGCAGCACGTCCAGCACCGGTCCGATCTCGACGATGCGCCCCGCATACATCACCGCCACGCGGTCCGCGGTCTCGGCGATCACGCCCATGTCGTGCGTCACCAATAGCACCGAAGTGCCCTGCTCGCGACACAAGCGCCGCAACAGCGCCGTGATCTGCGCCTGCACCGACACGTCCAGCGCCGTGGTGGGCTCGTCGGCGATGATGAGCGCCGGCCGCGCCGCCAGGGCCAGCGCAATCACCACGCGCTGGCGCATGCCGCCGGAGAACTGATGCGGATAGTGATCGATGCGCTTGTCCGCCGCCGGGATGCCCACGGCCAGCAGCAGCTCCAGCGCCCGCTGGCGCGCGGCCTGGGCGCTCACCTTGTCATGGTGGCGGATCGTCTCGACCAACTGGTCGCCCACCGTGAACAGAGGATGCAGGCTGGTCAGCGGATCCTGGAAGATCGCGCCGATTTCCTTGCCGCGCAAACGCTGGCGCGCCTTGGGCGGCAGGTTGTCGATGCGCCTGCCCGCCAGGTGGATCTCGCCGCCACCCAGCCGCCCGGGCGGCTCCAGCAGGCCGATCACCGCCATGCCGGTCAGCGACTTGCCGGCGCCGGATTCGCCGACCATGCCCAGGATCTCGCCCGGCTGGATGTCGAAACTGATGTCGCGTGTGGCAACCAGGACGCCGTGGCGCGTCGGGAACTCGACCGACAGGCCGCGCACCGACAGGGTCGGCGCGGTGTTGGCCGCGGCCGGCGGCTGCGTGGAGTTGGGAACGAGGGCCATCATGACGGACTCCTTGCGGGACGCGGATAGCTGGAGGAAAAAATCTGCTCGGCCGGCGGATGCCCCCAGGTGCGGTCAGGGTAGCGGGCCACCAGCCCGTCGAACTGCGTCTGCGCCTGCTCTTGCGCCAGGCGCGCATCGAAGCCGGGGATCCGCCCGTCCACCATGACGAAGCGGCCGTCGATCACGACCTGCGATACGTCGCGCCCGCTGCCGCTCACCATCAGCGTCTGGATGGGATCGATCAGCTGGCCGTTGCGGTCGTGCGAAAAATCGAACACCACGATGTCGGCCTTGGCGCCCACGGCCAGCCGGCCCAGGTCCGGACGGCCCAGGGCGTCAGCCCCGCCCACGGTGGCGGCGTCGTAGTAGTCCTCGGAGCGGACCGCCTCGGTCGAGCCGTCGGCCACCCGGCACAGCATCATGCCCACCTGCATGTTCAGGACCATGTCGGGCGGCCAGGTGTCCGTGCCCATGCCGATGTTCACGCCCAGCTTGCGGTAGCGCGCGAACGATTCCAGCGTGGCGCCATGTCGCCCCGACACCAGCGGGCAATGCACGATGCTGGCGCCGGCGTCGCGGATGATCTCCAGGTCGCGCCCGGGCCGCTCGATATGGCGCGAACCCGACACATAAGTGCCATGCGGCAGCAAAGCGCGCTCGGACAGGAAGTCCAGGCTTTGCAGCCATTCCGGCGGGCTCATGCCATGCTGCTCCAGCACCAGGTCGTACTCCAGGCGTGACTGGCAGCAATGCAGCCGGATCGGGATATTCCGCTCGCGCGCCGCCGCAGCCGATGCGCGCAACAGCGCAGGCGTGCAGGTTTCGATGCGGTCGGGCGACAGCATGGCGCGCACGCGGCCGTTGTGACGGCCTTCGATTTCGTCGCAGAAGGCCAGGGCCGCCTCCAGTCCCGCCAAGCCGCGCGCCTCGTCGTAATGACAGCGGATCGTGCCGCCGGCGTCCACATATGTATGGCCGCTGCGATAGGCCGGTCCCAGGTAGACGCGCAGGCCCAGCTCGCCGGCGGCATTGGCCGCAGACAGGAATTCATCGCGGGTCTCGCCCCACACGCGGTAGAACAGCGACGCGATCGGCAGCGCCGTCGTGATGCCGTTGCGTATCAGCTGGGCAAACGCGTAGCGCTTCTGGAATGCGAGTTCGGCCGCCGTGTACATCTCGTACGGCCCCCGCTTCATGTAGGTCTCGGGCCAGATGCGGCCCTTCTTCCAGGCGGGCGAGTTGTCGAAGCCCAGGATGGTCGTGTCCAGGTCGGACAGCGCATCCAGGTCCACGAAACCCGGGCCGATCAGCGCCCGGCCATAGTCGCGACGCTGCGCGACCTGCCCCGGGTAGCGGTGGCCGACGTAGACGATGCGGTCGCCCTCGAACACCACCTCGCCGTTCTCGTACAGGCAATGGCGGCCGTTCTCGTGGCCCACCACCCAGCGGGCGGTCAGCAGGATGGGGCCTTGCGGCGCGCTCATCACGGCGCCTCCGCCAGCGCCCGGCCGTTGCGCGCGACCACGCGCCCGCCCTTGACGACCAGCTTGCGTTGCGGGCGCGATACGATCGCTTCGGCCACCGTCTCGGCGTCCACCAGCACGAAGTCGGCGTGGCAGCCTGGCGCCAAACCGTAGTCGGACAGGCCCATGACCTGCGCATTGCCGTAGGTCGCCACGTGCAGCGCCAGATCCAGCTCGTCGTCGCGACGGAAGTTGTTGCGCAGGCCCACCAGCATGGTCCGTTCCAGCATGTCGGGCTTGCCGTAGGGACCCCAGGTATCGCGCATGCCGTCGTTGCCCGTGCAGACCGTGACGCCGGCCGCGTGCAGCTTCGCCACATTGGGCACCGGCCGCGAGGCCGAGCCCGTGGTCATGATGTGCACACCGGCCTTCAGCAAACCTTCCGTCAGGGCCTGCACCGCCTGCGTGTCGGGCATGCCCAGACAGAAGGAATGCGACAGCGTGACCTTGCCCTGCATGCCCAGCGCCAGCACCCGGTCTATGGTCATCTGCATCGAGAACGCGCCGAGTTCGCCCGCTTCGTGCAGATGGATGTCGATGGGCTTTCCATGCCTCTGTGCAAGCCCGAAGATGGCGTCCAGATGGCCCTTGGGATCGCGGTCCATGCCGGCCGGGTCCAGCCCGCCCACCACTTCCGCGCCCATGCGCAAGGCCTCGTCCATCAGTTCCAGCGTGCCCGGGCGGATCAGCAGCCCGCTCTGCGGGAAAGCGACGATCTCCACGTCGATCTGGTCACGGTACTGTTCGCGCGCGCGCATCACGCCTTCGATCGCGCCCAGTCCAATGTCCGTGTCCACGTCCACATGGCTGCGGATATGGCTGGTGCCGTCGCCGATCGACATCACCAGCTGGCGCGCCGACTGCCGGTACGGATCGATGCCCAGGCGCTTCTTCTCGGCGCGCTCGTTCTCGATCTTGTCGATCAGGCGCGGGCCGACCTCGTTGCGGTACCAGGGCATGCCGTACATGGTCTTGTCCAGGTGCGCGTGGGCGTCGATCAGGCCCGGCAGCATCAGCGCGCCGCCCCCATCCACCACCGGCACGCCGGCGGGCGCCGGCCCGCCCAGCGCCTGGATGCGGCCGTCGCGCACCAGCACCGAGGTCATCTCGCCGCCGGCCGGGCGGACTTGGGTATACAGCGTTGCGTTTTCCATGGTTCTACTCTTGTCGGTTTGCGTTCAGCGCAGGCGGGGGTTCAGGGCGTCGCGCAGCCAGTCGCCCAGCAGGTTCACCACCAGCACGATCAGGCTCAGGTACAGCGCGGGAAACACCACCACCCACCACTGCCCCGAAAACAGGAACTGGTTGCCCAGGCGGATCAGCGTGCCCAGCGACGGTTCGGTGGGCGGCATGCCCACGCCCAGGAAGCTGAGCGTGGCCTCGATCAGGATCGCCAGGCCCAGGTTCAGGGTGGCCGTCACCATGACCGGCGTCAGCGTGTTGGGCAGGATGTGCGTCAGCATGATGCGCAGCGAACTCACGCGGATCAGGCGCGCCGCCTGCACGTATTCCTTGCCGCGCTCCACCAGGGCCGAAGCCCGCACCGTACGCGCGTATTGCACCCAGTTGGTCATGGAGATGGCCAGGATCAGGATCACGGCCGACAACGTTTCACGCATGCCGGGCGGCAACAGCTGGCGGAATACCGCCGTCACCAAAATCGCGACCAGGATCGTCGGGATGCTCAGCAGCGTGTCACCCAGGCGCATCAGCGCGTTGTCGACCCAGCCGCCGAAATAGCCCGCCGCCAGCCCCACCAGCAGGCCGATGGCCAGCGACAGCACCACCGTGGCCAACCCGATCACCAGCGACATGCGCGAGCCGTACAGGATGGCGGACCAGACATCGCGGCCCTGCGTGTCCGTGCCCAGCAGGAACTGCGGGTCCGAGCCGGCCTCCCACACAGGCGGCAGCTCCGCGTTCAGCAGGTCCAGCTGCGCCAGGTCGTAGGGATTCTGCGGCGCGATCCAGGGCGCGAACACGGCCAGCAGCACCACCGCCAGCAGCACGATGCCCGCGCCCATGGCCACATAGTCCTGCCTCAAACTCCACCAGAGGTCGCTCTGCAGGAAGCGGGCAAGCCGGCCCTGCCCCGTTGCGGAAAATGGCTTAGTGAGCATTGGCGCCTCCCTTGACGTGCTGGCTGCGCAGGCGCGGGTCGACCACGCCGTACATCATGTCCACCAGCGTGTTCAGCGCCACGAAAATGAAGGACACGATCACCAGATAGGCGGCCATGACGGGGATGTCCACGAACATGACCGATTGGATGAACAGCAGCCCCATGCCGGGCCACTGGAAGACCGTTTCGGTAATCAGCGCGAAGGCGATCAGGTTGCCGATCTGCATGCCGGTCACGGTGATCACCGGCATCAGGCAGTTGCGCAGAGCCAGCCGGAAATGCACGATGCGATCCGGCAGGCCGCGCGCGCGGGCGAACTTGATGAACTCGGTGCGCAGCGTCTCCAGCATCTCGGCCCGCACCAGGCGCATGATGAGCGTGATCTGGAACAGCGCCAGCGTGATGGACGGCAGCACCAGCGCGGCGCGGCCCGAGGGCGTGAGCAGGCCGGTGGTCCACCAGCCGATCTTCACCGTGTCGCCGCGCCCAAAGCCCGGCAGCCAGCCCAGCTGCACCGAGAAGATCAGGATCAGCATGATCCCGACCACGAAGCTGGGCAGCGATATGCCCAGGATGGAAACGAACTGCAGCGCCTGCGCCAGGCGCGACTTGCGGTAGATGGCGGTCAGCACGCCCAGCGGCACGCCGATGACCAGCGACAGCGGGGTCGCCATCAGGACCAGTTCGAACGTGGCGGGGAAGCGTTCGGCCACCAGCGCAAATACGTCCTGCTGGTTGCGGTAGGAAATGCCGAACTCGCCCTGCGCCGCGTTGGTCACGAAGTGCACGAACTGCATGCCCACCGAGGCGTTCAGACCCAGGCGTTCGCGCAATTCATCGCGCTGCGTCTGCGAGGCCTGCTCGTTGAGCATCATGTCGACGGGGTCGCCGACGAACCGGAAAATCACGAAGGCCATCAGCGCCACCGCCAGCATGACGCCGACCGCGTTGAAGACCCGTCTAACTATGAATGCCAGCATGTGCGGCTCCCCTTCAGACCCTAGTCATACGCAGGACCGCCGGCGGGCGGCGGTCCGCGGCGTTACTGCATGCGCACGGTCCACAGGCGCGCCTTGTTGTCCGGCATCTGCAGCACCTCGCCCACGTTCTTGCCCACGGCCCAGGCCATCGGCTGCTGGTGCAGCGGCAGGAAGCGCGCGTCGTCATGCAGCGTCTGCAGCACGTCGGCCATCATCTGCACCCGCTTGGGACGGTCCATCTCGGCCGCGGCCGCGTCGATCCTGGCGTCCAGCGCCGGATCGCCCCACTGGCCCCAGTTGAAGACGCCGGCCGGGCCGCTGCGGCTATGCATCACCTGCAAAAGGATGGACAGCGCGTCGATCTGCGGCTCGTTGGCCCAGCCGTGGATGGTGATGTCGAACTCGCCGCGCGAACGCTTGGGGTTCTGCAGGGAACGCGGCCCGCTGGCCAGCGAGGCCTTCACGCCGATGCGCGCCCACATGGAGGCGGCGGCCTGGCAGATTTCCTCCTCGTTGACGAACATGTCGTTCGAACAGAGCAACGACACCGTGAAGCCGTCCGGGTAGCCGGCCTCGGCCAGCAGCTTCTTGGCGCGCGCGGCGTCGAACGGCAGGCGCTCTTCCTGCTTGGGCTCGTAGCCCGGGATGGACGGCGCCACCAGTGCGCCCGTGGTACGCGACAGGCCGCGCATCACGCGTTTCTGGATCAGCTCCGGCGACAGCGCCATGTACAGCGCCTGGCGCACCTTCAGGTCCTTCAGCGGATTCTTGTCGGTGATGTTGGAGCCGACCAGCTTGTCGCCCAGGTTGAAGCCAAAGTACAAGGTGCGCAGCTCGGTCGAGGCCAGCACCTTGACGTTGGACGCCGCGCGCAACCGGTCCAGGTCCTGCAGCGGCGCGTTCTCGGTGAAGTTGATATCGCCCGACAGCAGCGCCGCGACCCGCGTGGGCGCGGACGCAATGGGCGTGAATTCGATGCGGTCCAGGTTGTGGCGCGGCTTGTCCCACCAGGCGGGATTGACCACCAGCACGGTGCGCGTGTCCGGACGGTACGACTCCACCTTGAAGGGGCCGGTGCCGTTGGCGTTATGCGTGGCATAGCCTTCGATCTTCTTGGCGGCGTCGGTGGGCTTCAGGCTGTTGTTGTCCACCAGCCACTGGCGGTTGAAGATGAAGATATTGGTCAGGTCGTTGAGCATCAGCGGATACGGATGCGTCATTTCGATGTCGACCGTATAGTCGTCGACCTTGCGCACCGCCTTGAAGGCCGGCAGATTGCCCTTCAGCGGCGAGGCCTCGTCCGAGACCCGCGTCATCGACGCCACCACGTCGTCCGCCGAGAACGGCGCGCCATTGTGGAACTTCACCCCCTTGCGCAAATGAAAGCGCAGCACCGTGGGCGACGGCGTCTCCCAGGACTCCGCCAGCGCGGGCGTGATGTTGAACTTGTCGTCATAACGGATCAGCGCTTCATACACATGGTTCAGGAACGCCAGGTTGAAGGTGCTGCCGTAGGAATACGGGTCCAGCGAATCCAGGTCCCGCGCCGCGCCCCACTTCAGCGTGTTGGCGGCGCTGGCCCCCGTGATGGCCGACAGCGCGATCACGGCGCCCGCGGTCCACTTGAGCAAAGTCTTCATGGCTGCAACTCTCCCTTGTGTATCGGTCTGAACTCGCCGGGGTCGGGCCCGGCGCGGTGGGTAAGGCGAAAAGACTAGGAATGCGCGCCCGGACGGATCAGCGACAACCGCTGCGCGCGCTCCAGGGACGCCAGCGCCAGCACCTGGGCCAGGGCGGCGCGATAGGAATCGATGATGGGCACGGCCGGCAGGCGCGGCAGGCTGGGCAGGTAGCCGGCCAGCGCGGCGCCCGCCACGATCACCACGTCCGCCCCCTGCGCCACTGCGGCGTCCAGCGCACGGCTGACGTGCAAGGCCGACTCGGCCGAACGCGACACGTAGTCCAGGGCATTGCCCGGCAGGGCCAGGATGCCGGCGCAGCGGGACTCCAGCCCCAACTGGCGGATCTGTTCGCGCAGCATGCCGGGCCAGCGCTGGCCCACCGTCACGATGGCGTAGCGGTCGCCGCGCTGCATGGCGCTCAGGATGGAGGCCTCGGCCATGCCCACCACGGGCACGTCCAGGCGTTCGCGCACCGCGCCGATGCCGGGTTCGCCAAAGCAGGCCAGCAGGCAGGCGTCGAATCCGCCGTCAGGCGCCTCGCCTGTCGCGCGCTCCACGACGTCCAGCACGGCATGGGCGGCAACGGCCGCCTCCGCGCGGCTGGCGATGTAGGCGGGGCCGAACCCGGCGGTGACCGCATGGATGCGGACCATGTCCCCGTAAAAGGCCTCGGCCTGGCTGGCCAGGCTGGTCGTCAGTTCGGACGTGGTGTTGCCATTGACCACCAGCAGGCGGTAAGGCGCGGAAAGGGACGGCTCGGTTGCGGCGGCCTGCGGTACAGCGGACATGGATCAGCCTTTGTGAATTTGTATACAAACAATCGAACCATTAAAGAACAATGGGATCCGTTTTGTATAAAAATTTGTATACGATTTATGTCGCCAATGTACTCCGCACAATCTCGCAGACAAGCTATCGCTAACCCTTAGCCCCGGGTGTAGTATGCTTTCCAGCACAGAGAAAAATGCGCGCCGGCAGCGCCTGCCGGACCATTCCAACACCCAGAAAAGCGCGCAGGCATAGGAGCCAACAAGAAGATGAAGTCCCTCGCGCCGGCGGCCGACGAGTCTGCCAAGAAAGACATCAGCCGCAACGAGATCGTATACAAAAATTTGCGCAGAGCCATCATCGAGCAGGCTCTGCTGCCCGGCGACAAGCTGCCCGAGGACATCATCGGCGAACGTTTCGGCGTCAGCCGGACCATCGTCCGCAGCGTCCTGACGCGCCTGTTCAGCGAAGGATTGGTGGATTTGCGGCCGAACCGCGGCGCCGCGGTGGCCCGCCCCAGCCTGGAAGAAGCGCACGACATCTTCGAGGCGCGCCGCTGCCTGGAACGCGACGTGGCGCGCCGGCTGTTGCAGCACATCACCGAGGCTGGACTGGCCAGGTTGGAACAGCACGTGGCACAGGAGGAGGAAGCCCGCAAGCGCAACAGCGCCAACGAGTCCATCCGGCTGTCAGGCGAGTTCCATATCCTGATGGCGGAGCTGTCGGGCAATGCGGTGTATGCGCGCTACGTGAACGAGATCGTGTCGCGCTGCTCGCTGATCCTGGCGCTTTACGGCCGGCCGCACTCGAGCGAATGCGCGGTCAGCGAGCACATGGAGATCGTGGCGGGCCTGCGCGCGCGCGACGAGAAGCACGTGCTGCATCTGCTGGAGCACCACCTGGAATCGGTGACCGCGCGCGCGCTGCTGACCGCGGACGGCCAGGGCGTGCGCGATATCCGCAAGATCCTGGACCGCTACGGCACCTAGGGGCGTGCGGCGTCCCCCAACGAAAAAGCGCCCGGTGAGGGCGCTTTTTTGGTTGGGGAGGCTAGATTTCGCGCTCTTCCGTCTTGAGGTTATTGTCGCGAGCGAAATCCACCACGAACTTGTACGCCAGCGGTTCCAGATCGCGCAAACGCAGATCGACCACGATCCCGCGCACGCCGTCGATCACGACGGGCAGCACATAGGGCGAATAGGTGAGGTGGTTACCGGCACAGCCGGCGGGCCGGAATTGTGCCATTACGCCGGCGAGCCGTTCCGCCCAATCGCTGGGGCGAAAGCGGCTACCGCTTTCGGTAACGCCATGAATTACGAATTGTCTGACGCGAGTTGCCATGAGTTCTTCACTACAGCGCGCCCTTCACGAAAGCCGGATCTTCGGCGTGATCAAACATGCGCCCTGCGCCGCGAATTGTATATGATTGATCCTTTGCCCTCTTTCAAAAAGCGATTCGCCTGGGAAAACGAGCTGCCGGCGCTGCCAAACCCGGCGGCATCCCACGGGGACTCCGGCTGAGTCCCGGCGCAATCCGCTTCATCCACGGGAGGATCCGCGATGACTTCGCCTCTGGCCAATATCTACGCCCGGCTGCCGGTATCGTTCACGCACGGCCAGGGCGTCTGGCTGTGGGACGCCGAAGGCCGCAAGTACCTGGACGCGCTGGCCGGCATCGGGGTGTCCTGCCTGGGCCACGCCCATCCGAAACTGGTGGCCGCCATCAGCGAGCAGGCCGCCCGCGTCATCCATACCTCGAACATCTACGAAGTGCCGCAGCAGACTGCGTTGGCCGCTCGCCTGACGCAACTGTCGGGCATGCAGGAGGTCGCATTCAACAACAGCGGCTCCGAGGCCAACGAAGCCGCGATCAAGCTGGCGCGCTATTACGCGTACCAGCGCGGCAACAAGCACGCCCACATCATCACGATGGATTCGTCCTGGCATGGCCGCACGCTGGCCACGCTGGCGGCCACGGGCAGCGAAAAGGCGCGCAAGGGCTTCGAACCCCTGCCCTCGGGCTTCATCCAGGTGCCGTACAACAGCCTGGACGCGGTGCGCGCCGCGGGCGACGCCGAGCCGCGCGTGGCCGCGGTGCTGCTGGAAGTGCTGCAGGGCGAAGGCGGCATCCGTCCCTCCGACATCGCCTATCTGCAGGAAGTGCGCCGGCTGTGCACCGAGCGCGGCTGGCTGCTGATGATCGACGAAGTCCAGTCCGGCATCGGCCGCACCGGCAAATGGTTCGCCCACCAGTGGGCCGATATCGTCCCCGACGTCATGACGCTGGCCAAGGGCCTGGCGGGCGGCGTGCCCATCGGCGCCATGCTGGCCGCCGGCCCGGCCGCGGGCGTATTCACGCCAGGCAGTCATGGCACCACCTTCGGCGGCGGCCCGCTGGTCTGTGCGGCCGGGCTGGCCGTGCTGGATGCGCTGGAATCCGAAAACCTGCTCGCCAACGCCCACGATGTAGGCAATCACCTGAAAGCCGCCCTGGCCGATGCGCTGGCCGGCGTCGCGGGCGTCACCGACATCCGCGGCCGCGGCCTGATGCTGGGCATCGAGCTGGCGCGCCCCTGCGGCGTGCTGGCCCTGCGCGCCATGCAGGCCGGCCTGCTCATCAACGTCACGCGCGACCGCGTGATCCGCATGCTGCCGCCACTGATCCTCAACCGCGACGAAGCCGACCGCATCGTCGCCATCCTGGTTCCGCTCATCCAGGAATTCCTGGCCGAAACACCATAAAATCAACGTCCCGCCCGGGCCATGAGCCTGGCCGGGCCCCATGACCTGCGACATCACCATGACACCTCCCACGACTCAAAACGGCCCGCTGCGGCACTTCCTGCAGTTCAAGGACTTCTCGTCCGCCGAGATCGCCTACGTGCTGGACCGCGCGCGCCTGATCAAGGACAAGTTCAAACGCTACGAACCCCACATGCCGCTGCACGACCGCACGCTGGCAATGGTGTTTGAAAAGGCCAGCACGCGCACCCGCGTGTCGTTCGAGGCCGGCATGTACCAGATGGGAGGTTCGGTCATCAACCTGACCTCCAACGATTCGCAGCTGGGCCGCTCCGAGCCCATCGAAGACACCGCGCGCGTCATCTCGCGCATGGTCGACATCGTCATGATCCGCACGTTCGAGCAGACCCGCATCGAGCGCTTCGCCTCGCACTCGCGCGTGCCGGTGATCAACGGCCTGACCAACGAATTCCACCCCTGCCAGATCCTGGCGGACATCTTCACCTACATCGAGCACCGCGGCCCCATCGCCGGCAAGACGGTGGCCTGGGTGGGCGATGCCAACAACATGGCCTACACCTGGCTGCAAGCCGCGGAAATGCTGGGCTTCACGCTGCACGTGTCCACCCCGGCCGGGTACGAGCTCGAAGCCTCGCGCATCGGCACGCCGCCCGCCACGGTGCTGCGCCAGTTCAAGGATCCCATGGAAGCCTGCAAGGGCGCGCACCTGGTCACCACCGACGTCTGGACCAGCATGGGCTATGAAGCCGAAAACGAAGAGCGCCGCGCCGCTTTCGCCGACTGGTGCGTGGACGCCGAAATGATGGCCGCCGCCGATCCCCAGGCCGTGTTCATGCACTGCCTGCCCGCTCACCGCGGCGAGGAAGTCACCGGCGAAGTCATCGACGGCCCGCAAAGCGTGGTCTGGGACGAAGCCGAAAACCGCCTGCACGTGCAGAAGGCGCTGATGGAATTCCTGCTGCTGGGCCAGATCAAGTAACACCGCCCCCAGACGGAAAAGCCTGCGCATCGTGCGATGCGCAGGCTTTTTTCATGGGCGCGGCAGGCCCGCCTTCGAATCCGATGGATGCGGCGGACGCCGCGCAATTACAGAATCCGTTTGAACATGGTCCGGCGCGTATTGCGGAACGACGGACGCACACGGCCGCTCCAGTCGCTGGCGCGCACCGCCAGCCAGGGCGGGCTGCCAAAGGTTTCGCGCGTGTGCAGGTCGTAGCAGGCCAGATAGCGCGGCGACTCGTCGCGGCACTCATAGCGCATGGCGCGCACCGTGCCAGGCACCGATGCCAGGCCCGGCAGGTGCTCCTGGTCGTACCAGGCATTCAGGTCGGCGTCGGCCTCGGGCAGCACGTCGGTTTCGACGATGTAATGCCACGGCGCGTCCTGCCCCGCCGAAGCGCCTGCCAGGTCCAGCGTCAGGTGCAGCACGCGGCTGTGCGCGCCCGGGAAGCTCTCGGCCAGGCGCGCCTGCGCTTCGGGCAGAGCCGCCGCCGATCCGCGCAGATAGACGTAGGTTTCGTCCTCTTCCACGGCGGCGTACGCGGCGGCGCGCAGGCCTTCCAATCCCTGGGTCAAGGTCTGTTCAAGTTCGCGTGCGCGCGGTTCGTCGAAGCGCTCGCCCAGCGACACCAGCAATACGGTTTCCTGCACTCCAGTCTCCTTTAATGTCCTACGCGCAAGGCCACCAGGAAGCGCGACACCATGTTGTACGCGCCCACGGTCGCCGCCAGTTCCACCAACTGCGTGTCATCGTAGCGCGCGCGCAGCGGCGCGAACACGGCGTCCGGCACCTCGATGTCGCGCGTCATGGCGTCCGTCAACGCCAGCACTTCGGCCTCGCCGGCTTCCAGGCCTTGCAGTTCCGACGGCGCCGGACCGCCGCGCAACGCGTCCACCAGCGCCTGCGGCATGCCGGCAGCCAGCGCGTGCGGCACATGCGCCTCGAACTCGTACGGTGCGTTGTTCAAGGTCGCCACGCGCAGGATGATCAGCTCGCGCAGACGCGGCGGCACCGCCGTGTTCAGGCGGATCGCGGTCAGCATGGCTTCCCAGCCCTGGACCACGGCCGGACTGTTCAACAGCACCTGGTACAGCGGCGAGATGCGCCCCCGCGCAGCCGATATCCGCGCCTCGATCGCGGCCAGTTCCGGGCGGCTGCCCGGCGTCACCAGCCCTACTCTGCATGCGTTCATCTTCACTCCGGACGGATGTTCTTGCGCTGGATCAGCGAGGTCCACTTTTCGCGGTCGGACGCGATCAGGGCAGCCAGTTCCTGCGGGCTGCCGGGAGCGGCCTGGGCCCCGAACTTCTCCAGGCGGGCGCGCACGCTCTCCGTGTTCAGCGCGGCGCGCACGGCCTGGTTGAGCTTGTCGATCGTGGCCGGCGGCGTGGCGGCGGGCGCGACGATGCCGTACCAGTTGTTGGACTCCACGCCGGCGATGCCCTGCTCCGCCAGGGTCTTGACCTCGGGCAGCAGCGGATGGCGGGTCGGCGCGGCGATGCCCAGGGGCTTCAACTTGCCGCCCTGGATATGGCCGATCAGGCCCGGCACGTCGCCGAAGAAGCCGGACACCTGGTTGCCCATCACGTCATTGATGACCGGCGCCGCGCCCTTGTATGGCACGTGCATCACGTTCGCCTTGCTGGAATCGGCGAACATTTCCAGGGTCAGGTGGGGAATGCTGCCGATGCCCGACGAGCCGATCGCGACCGATTGCGAGGCGGCCTGCGACTTCTTGACGAAGTCCGCCGCGTCGACCGCCGGATTGGACGGATTGACCACGAACACCGTGGCGTTGTTGACCACCTTGGACACCGGCGCGAAATCGCGCACGGGGTCATACGGCAGGTCCTTGTACAGCGCCGGGCTGATCGCGACCGCGCCCACGCTGGTCAGGAATAGCACCGAGCCGTCGGCGGGCGCCTTGGCCACGTAGGCCGCGGCGATGTTGCCGTTGGCGCCGGCCTTGTTCTCCACGATGACCTGCTGCTTGAGCTCCTTGCCCAATTGCTCGGCCAGCACCCGGCCGACCAGATCCACCGGCCCGCCAGGCGGGAAGGCAATGATGAGGCGCACCGGCCCATCGGCATGGGCGGATCCCAGGGCGGCCAGGCTCAGCAGGCCGGCGGACAGTATTTTCTTGAACATGGTGTCTCCTGATTGAATGGAATTTTCTTGTCGTTCGCGCGCCGCCTCATGGCGGCGGCGTTTGCCGCGCCTACTCGAATCCGTACAGCCGCGCCGGGTTGTCCACCAGGATGCGCTGGCGCAAGGCCGCATCGGGACAAGCTTCAAAAAACAGGTCGACCAGCTCGCCGTCGTCGGGCATATCGCCCGCCACGTTCGGATGCGGCCAGTCCGTGCCCCACAGGCAGCGATCGGGCAACGCCTCGGCCAGCGCGCGCACAAAGGGCAGGCCCTCCGCGAACGGCCGCTTGCCCGATGCGATGCGGTCGATGCCCGACACCTTGACCCAGGCCTGCGGCACCTGCGCCAATCCCAGCAGCGCCTGCATCGCAGGCGACGCCAAGCCATCGCCCGCCTTCAACCGCCCCATGTGGTCGACCACGAAGGGCAGCGGCAGCGCGGCCAGGCGCGGCAGCAGCTCCGGCAGCATCGCGCCGTCCAGATGCAGGCACAGATGCCAGCCCAACGGCGCGATTAGCGCCACGACCCGGTCGAAGACAGCGGGATCCGGCGCGCCGCCCAAATGCGGCACGAAGTTGAAACGGGCCGCGCGCACGCCGCCCTCATGCAATTGCCTGACGCCGGCCTCGGTCGCATCCGCTCCCAGCAGCGCCACGCCGCGATAGCGGCCGCCGCTTTGGGCCAGCGCGTCCAGCAAGGCGCGGTGATCCGAGCCATGGCAATTGGCCTGAACCACCACCGCGCGCTCCACACCCAGGCGACTGTGCAGCGCCGCCATGGCTTGGTAAGGCGCATCCGGCGGCGTGTACGAGCGCCCCTCGGCGTACGGAAACACGTCGGCCGGCCCGAACACGTGGCAATGCGCATCGCAGGCGCCCGGCGGCAAGGCGTGGCGGGGACGGGACGGCGCGGCTAGCGGAGGACGGCAATCGGGCACGGGCGGGTTCCTGCGTTGAAAACGCCATGGTCCCGGATTGCCCGCCGCCCAACAATGCTATATCTTTGATTTCAGATATAGATTTTCCAAATATCCGATGGACCTCAAGCAGATCGAATACTTCCTGCGCGTGGCCGAGAGGCGCAGCTTCTCGCGCGCGGCCGAAATGCTGGACGTGGCGCAACCCACGCTCAGCCGCCAGGTCCGCCTGCTGGAACTGGAACTCGGCCAGCATCTGCTCTACCGTAACGGCCGCGGCGCCGAACCCACCGAAGCCGGCCTGCGCTTCCTGGAGCATGCCCGCGCCCTGCTGACCCTGGCCGAACGCGCCAAGGAGGACCTGCAGACCCTGCGCGAGACGCCCACGGGCAAGGTCGTGGTGGGCCTGCCGCCCCGCATCGCGCGCGTGCTCACGCCCCCGCTGGTGCAGGCCTTCCGCCGCAGCTTCCCCGAGGCCTCCATCGCCGTTGCTGAAGGCCTCAGCGCCCAGGTGCGCGAATGGCTGCTGGCCGGCCGCGTCGACCTGGCCCTGCTCTACGACCCCGCGCCCTCGCCCCAGTTGGCCTACGAATCGCTGTTCCGCGAGGACCTGGTGCTGGTGGCCGCGGCCGGCCACCAGCCCGCGCTGCCCCCGCGCGTCACCGTGGCCCAACTGGGCGACTACCCGCTGGTGGTGCCCAGCCTGCCCAACGCCATCCGCACCCTGGTCGAAAGCGTGTGCCGCGCCCAGGGCGTGCGTCTGACCATCGCCGTCGAGGTGGACGCCGTCCAGACCATCGTCGAACTGGCCGCCCAGGGCGACGCCTACGCCATCCTGCCGCGCTCGGCCGCACGCGGCCCGGCGGCGGAACATGAGCTGTCGTTGTGCGACATCGTCGACCCGACCATCACCAATGATCTGGTGCTGGCCAGCGCCCGCCACCGCCCCGCCACCCGGCTGGCCGCCGCCACCGCGCTCCTGATCCGCCAGCTGGAGCTGCCGGCCCTGTTCGCCCCGGCGGCCCGACCGCGGCAAAAGAGTTAAAATAGCGTCCGTTTCTCTTGTTTGGCGGCTAGCAGCTGTCAAAGTCTGCTGTCCAAGTCCTGTTGGCGTCTCACTTCAAACAATGACCACTATCCTCCCGAACCTTCCCACCGGCCAGAAGGTCGGCATCGCCTTCTCCGGCGGCCTCGACACCAGCGCAGCGCTCCTCTGGATGCGCAACAACGGCGCCATCCCCTACGCCTACACCGCGAACCTGGGCCAGCCCGACGAGTCCGACTACGACGAGATCCCGCGCAAGGCCATGGCCTACGGCGCTGAAAAGGCCCGCCTGATCGACTGCCGCGCGCAGATGGTGGCCGAAGGCATCGCCGCCCTGCAATCGGGCGCGTTCCACATCTCGACCGCCGGCATCACCTACTTCAACACCACCCCGATCGGCCGCGCAGTGACCGGCACGATGCTGGTGGCCGCCATGAAGGAAGACGACGTCAACATCTGGGGCGACGGCAGTACCTTCAAGGGCAACGACATCGAGCGCTTCTACCGCTACGGCCTGCTGACCAACCCGGACCTGAAGATCTACAAGCCCTGGCTGGACCAGCGCTTCATCGACGAGCTCGGCGGCCGTTCGGAAATGTCCGAGTACATGCGCCAGGCCGGCTTCGACTACAAGATGTCGGCTGAAAAGGCCTACTCCACCGACTCCAACCTGCTGGGCGCCACCCACGAAGCCAAGGACCTGGAGCACCTGAACTCCGGCATCCGCATCGTCAAGCCCATCATGGGCGTCGCCTTCTGGCGCGACGACGTCGCCGTCAAGGCCGAGGAAGTCACCGTCCGCTTCGAGGAAGGCCACCCGGTCGCCCTGAACGGTGTGGAATACAGCGACCCCGTCGAACTGATGCTCGAAGCCAACCGCATCGGCGGCCGCCACGGCCTGGGCATGAGCGACCAGATCGAAAACCGCATCATCGAAGCCAAGAGCCGCGGCATCTACGAAGCCCCGGGCCTGGCCCTGCTGTTCATCGCCTACGAGCGCCTGGTCACCGGCATCCACAACGAAGACACCATCGAGCAGTACCGCGAAAGCGGCCGCAAGCTCGGCCGCCTGCTGTACCAGGGCCGTTGGTTCGACCCGCAAGCCATCATGCTGCGCGAAGCCGCCCAACGCTGGGTCGCCCGCGCCGTCACCGGCGAAGTCACCATCGAACTGCGCCGCGGCAACGACTACTCGCTGCTGAACACGGAATCGCCCAACCTGACATACGCCCCCGAGCGCCTGTCCATGGAAAAGGTCGAAAACGCCCCGTTCACGCCCGCGGACCGCATTGGCCAGCTCACCATGCGCAACCTCGACATCGTCGACACCCGCGGCAAGCTCTTCACCTACGTGAAGACCGGCCTGCTCGCCTCCTCCGGCAGCTCGCTGCCGCAGCTGAGCGACGAAGGCAAGAAGAAGTAATTCTTCAACGCCATGAACCAGAAAGCCCTTCGGCACGCCGAAGGGCTTTTTGTTTGGCGAAGAGCGATCGGGCGCCAACCTCGATGAGAGCGAGCCCACTAAAGACAGTCACGACCAGCGCGCAGCGTCATCACCTACCGCAAGACACCGCGTAAGCCCCCAAAGGCCGCCTGCGCGGCCGGCCGGGGGCGAGCCCCGCAAGATCGTCCACCACACCCCACCCTAGGCGAGAACGCCAAGCACACCGCCCTCCCCAGCAACGGGACACATTCAGCCGCCCCATGCGTCAACAGAATGCAAATCACCACCAAGGAGCAAGCAAGAGCCTAGAGCTCCACCTGCATCCCCATCTCCACCACCCGATTAGCCGGAATCTTGAAGAACTTGGTACTCCGAGTAGAGTTCCGCGCCATGAACGAAAACACCGCCCGCCGCCAGCGCCACAGCGCCGGCTTCTTCGCCGCCACCACCGTCTGCCGCGACAGGAAGTAGGAAGTCCGCATCGGCTCCAGATCGATCTCCGGATACGCCTCGGCCACCAGCCGCAGCGCCTCCGGCACATCCGGATCTTCCTTGAAGCCGTAGTTGATCGTCGCCTGCCAACTGGACGCCGACAGCTTGGTCACGGAGAAGCGCTCCTCGGGCGAAACATAGGGCACGTCCGCCACCAGGATGGTCAGGAACAGCACATGGTCATGCAGCACCTTGTTGTGCTTCAGGTTGTGCAGCAGCGCCGGCGGCACATTGCCCGAGTTCATCGTCATGAAGATGGCCGTGCCCGGCACGCGCGACGGCGGGTACTCTTCGAGCTGCGCCATGAATTCCTTGAGCGGCTGGCGGTCCCGCTGCTGCATCTCCGACAGCAGCCGGCGGCCGCGGCGCCACGTCATCATCAGCGTGAACACCACGATCGCCACCAGCAGCGGCAGCCAGCCACCCTCGTGGATCTTGAACACGTTGGCCGAGAACAGCAGCACATCGAACAACAGCAACAGGCCCAGCGCCACCATCCACAACACACGCTTGATGCCGGTCGAACCGCGCGGCAACACCGCGAAAGCCAGCACCGACGTCGTGAACATCGTCCCCGTGACCGCGAAGCCATAAGCGGCAGCCAGGTTGTCCGAATTGCGGAACAGCAGGACCAGGATCAGCACCGCGCACAGCAGCAGCGCATTGACCTGCGGCAGATAGATCTGGCCCTTCTCGATGGCCGACGTATGCAGGATCTGCATGCGCGGCCAGAAACCCAGCTGCACCGCCTGGCGCGTGACCGAATAAGCGCCCGAAATCACCGCCTGCGACGCCACGATGGTCGCGATGGTGGCCAAGGCCACCAGCGGGGCCAGCCCCCATTCCGGCGCCATCATGAAGAACGGATTGCGGATCGCGGTCGGATCGCGCAACAACAACGCGCCCTGGCCGAAATAGCACAGCGTCAGGGCCGGCAGCACCATGCTGAACCAGGCGCGGCGGATCGCCGGACGGCCGAAGTGGCCCATGTCGGCATACAGCGCCTCGGCGCCGGTCAAGGCCAGCACCACCGCCCCCAGCAGCACGAAACTGATCCACGGGAACTCGACGATGAAACGCAAACCCCACATCGGATTCAAGGCCCGCAGCACTTCCGGCGTCTGCCAGATCTGCCAGCCGCCCAGCGCCGCCAGCGTGCCGAACCACAACAGCATCACCGGACCGAACAGCTTGCCCATGGCGCCCGTGCCGTGCGACTGGATCGCGAACAGCGCAATCAGCACCACCAGGGACAGCGGCACGACCCAGGCATCCAGCTGATGCGACACGATGCCTATCCCTTCGAGCGCCGACAGCACTGAAATGGCTGGCGTGATCATGCTGTCGCCGTAGAACAGCGCCGCGCCGAAAATTCCCAGCACGATCAGCACCCAGCGCAGCTTGCCTTCACGCCCGCGCACCGCCAGTTCCAGCAAGGCCAGCGTGCCGCCCTCACCGCGGTTGTCGGCGCGCAGCACCAGCGTCACGTACTTGAACGACACCACCACCATCAGCATCCAGAACAGGATGGACAGCACGCCCAGCAGGTGGGCAGGCTCCAGGTCGGTGTGCACGCTCAGTCCCGTCAGACAGGCCCGCAGCGTATACAAGGGACTGGTGCCGATATCGCCGTACACCACGCCCAGCGCCCCCATGATGAGGGCGGCCCGCGACGATGGCGCGTGCCCGCCGAGTGTTTGCCCGTTGGACGACGAAGGAACGCTGGCCGAACCTTGGCTCATGATGTAGGTTCTTGACGAGTAAGTTGGGCGCCCTTGCGGGGGCCGGGAAACACGACGGACAGCCGTGTTCCTGAAAAGTCCGGACGGCTGGTGAGTTTCCACCAGGCGCCATGCGCGTGCGCGATTTCCCGCACGATGGCAAGTCCCAGGCCCGACCCGCCCGCGGTCGCGGTGGGAGAACGGTAGAAGGCCTCGAACACCCGTTCGCGCTCATCGGGAGAAATGCCCGGCCCATCGTCCTCCACGGTCAGCGAAGGCGGATTGGCGCCGACGATCAGCGTGATGCGGCCGGTCTTGTTGCCATAGCGCAGCGCGTTGTCGATGAGATTGCCCAGCAGTTCGGCCAGCAGCAAGGGATCGGCGTCGATCCAGATAGGCGCGTCCGGCGCGACCAGATCCAGCTCGTAGTGCGCCTCGCGCACCCGCGGAAACCATTCCGCTCCGTTCGCCCGCACCCATTCGCAAAGGTCGATGCGCACGAAGCTGTCCTGCGGACGGGCGTTAGGATCGGCGCGCGCCAGAACCAGCAACTGCTGCCCCAGGCGGATCATGCGGTCGCTCACCGCCTTGATGCGTTCGGCCCGCGCGCGCACGTCGTCGGGCAAGGGGCGCGCCAGCATCAATTCCGACTCCAGGCGCAACCCCGACAAAGGCGTGCGCAGCTGGTGCGCCGCATGGCCGATGAAGCGGCGCTGCGCCGCCAGCGAGGCATCCAGGCGCAGCAGCAGATCATTGGTGTGCGTGACCAGTGGCTCGATTTCGACCGGCACGCCGGCCACTTCCAGTGGCTGCATGTCGTCGATGGAGCGTTGCCGGATCTCTTCGGACAGGTGGTTGACCGACCGCAGCCCCGAACGCACGCCCTGCATCACCACCCAGGTGAACAGCGCGATCAACGCGACCTGCCCCACCACCATCAGCCAGAAGAAATCTTCCAGCATCCAGAGCGACATGTCGATCTTGTGCGTGATGACCCAGGTGGCCGCCAAGTCCAACAGGACCAGCAGGAGGATCGGCGGCATCAGGCGGATGACCAGATGCCGCGCCAGCGAACGGGAGGGAAGCAAGGGGCGGGAAACCGGAGTAGCGGTAGGAGTGCGTTCCTGCATCATGACGCAATGCCCTCGCCTAGGCGTATGGATGCGCGCGGCCGGTGCGACGCGGCCGCAGCCGGCCCGTCAGGCCGTTTCCACATCCAGCATGTAGCCAAAGCCGCGCACCGTTTGAATGCTGGCACCAGTGCCTTCCAGGCGCTTGCGCAGGCGGTACACGTAGACTTCGACGGCGTTTTCGCTGAAATCGGCATCCCAGGCCGACAGCGAGTTCACGATCTGGCGCTTGGTCACGACGCGACCGACACGGGCCATCAGCATTTCCAGCACGGAAAGCTCGCGCACCGACAGCGACAGGCGCTGGCCATTGGCGCGGACTTCGCGGCCAACGGTGTCGAACACCAGCGGGCCGACTTCAATCAGGGGCTGCGCCTGGCCGGCGCGGCGCCGGCCGAAGGCGCGCACGCGCGCCGCCAGCTCGGGCAGTTCGAAAGGTTTGGTGACGTAGTCGTCCGCCCCGGCGTCCAGGCCGGCGACGCGGTCCTCGATGCCATCGCGGGCGGTGAGGATCAACACGGGAACCTGGTTGCCGTCCTGGCGCAATTGCCGCAGCACGTCCAGCCCGCTCATGCCCGGAAGGTTGAGGTCGAGCAGCATGAGGTCGTAAGGCTGACCCGCCAAGGCGCCCAGAACCCGGTCGCCCTCGGTCAGCCAGTCGACCGCATAGCCTTGGTCGGCCAGAAATTCCTGGAGCGCGTGGCCCAGGGTGGTGTCGTCTTCGATTACCAGAACTCGCATGCGGCGATTCTAGCGCGATCCCGGCCGGAACGGGGCGCGAAATGCGCCCCGGGGCCGGGAAGCGTTCAAGGTGCGGACGGAGCCGGGGCGGCCCCGGCCGCAGCGGGCGCTGCTGAGCCGGCGACGCCGCCGGACGGAGGCGTGGTCACGAACCCGATGCGCGTCATGCCCGAACGGCGGGCCGAAGCCATGACCTTGGCCAGGGTCTCGTAACGCGTGTTCTGGTCCGCGCGGATGCGGATCTCGGGTTGCGGCTTGGTGCCGGCGATCGACTTGAAACGGTTGGGCAGGTCATCGATATTGACCGGCTTCTCGTCCCAGAACAGCGCCCCGCTGGCATCGATGGCCAGGTCGACGGTCTTGGGTTCTTCCTCGATCTGCTCGGCGGCCACCTGGGGCATGTTGATCTTGATCGAATGCGCCAGCAGCGGCGCGGTGATGATGAAGATCACCAGCAGCACCAGCATCACGTCGATCAGGGGCACCATATTGATCTCGGAAACCGTATGGCTTCCGGATCCCTTGCCCTCGAAGCTGCCAAAGGCCATTATTCGCTCCCGCGTTGAGCCGCAGCGCCGTTGCCGTTCTGGCGGCGCAGGGCGCGCACCTTGCCGTCGGACAGAGCGACCTGCTGGCCGGTGGTCAGGAACGCGAACAAGTCATGCGCAAAGGCATCCAGGCGCGACAGGAACACGCGGTTGTTGCGCACGAAGGTGTTGTAGGCCAGCACCGCGGGAATGGCGACCGCCAGGCCCAGGCCCGTCATGATCAGCGCTTCGCCCACCGGACCGGCGATGCGGTTGATGGTCACGCCGTCGGACAGGCCGATGCCGACCAGAGCATGGTACACGCCCCACACCGTGCCGAACAGGCCCACGAACGGCGCCGTCGAACCCACCGAAGCCAGCACGGTCAGGCCGTTTTCCAGCTTCGCGGTTTCTTCGTCGATGACCTTGCGCATGGTGCGCGTGACGAAATCGGAGTTGCTGCCCGACTCTTCAAGCTTGGTCGCGCCGAACTTGTTGTGATGCGCCTGCGCATGCATGGCGTGACTGGCCAGGTGCGAGAACGGATCGCGCGCGCCATGCGTGACAATTTCGTTTTCGACCTGTTCGAGCGAGCTGGCGTTCCAGAACTTGTTCAGGAAGTCCGCGGAGCGCTTGCGCATGCTGACGTTGCTCGCGACCTTGACCAGGATCAGGTACCAGGTCACAAGCGACATCAGGATCAGGATGATGAACAGGCCCTTGCCGACGAAGTCGCTTTGCGCGATGAAGTGCATGAAGCCCATGTCGGGGACCGCGGCGGGGGCCGGCGCGGCAGGCAGCGCCGAGGGCAGCGCGGCGGCGGCGCCGTGCAGCGCGTCGGCCGATTGCTGGACAGCGCCGGCGGCTTGCTGAGCCGTGGCACCGACCGCCGAGGCGGCTTGTTGAGCTGCGGGCGCGGCCGCAGCCGCGGCAGGCGCAGCGGCGGCGGCAGCCGGCGCTGCCGGGCTGGTGGTCGCCTGCGCCACCAGGGTGGCGCTATGCAGTGCGTTGGACATCTCAGTTCCTCATTACGAAATCGAACGGAATTTTGGCTTTGGCGGGATAGGCCACGCCGTTACGGGTATACGGTTTGAAACGACCCTTGCGGGCGGCTGCCAGCGCCGATTCGTCCAGGCGCGGAAAGCCCGAGGACGCATCGATGGTTGCCCGCTCGACCAGCCCCTGGGTGTTGATCTCGACCAGCACCACCACGCGGCCCTCTTCCCGCATGCGGCGCGATGCCATCGGGTAATTGGGCATGGGGCGCGCCCCCTGGAATTCGATGCTGGATACCAGCACCGGCTGATCCGGCGGCGGCCCTTGCTGCGGCCCTTGCGGCGCCTGCGTGCCTTCGGGCGCGCCACTGGGCGGCGCCTTTGGCGCTTCCGGCTTGGGCTCGACCTTGACGTCCTGCTTGGGCTCGGGTTTGGGTTTAGGCTTGGGTGGCGGCTTGGGCTTGGGTTTGGGCGCCGGCATCGGCGGCTTTTCAACCACCGGTTCCGGTTCGGGTTCAGGTTCCGGCTCGGGCTTGAGTTCAGGCTCCGGTTCGGGCTCGACCTCGGGCTGCGGCGGCTCGGGCGGCGTTTCCGTCACCGGCTGCGGCTCCTCGGGAGTGGGCTCGGCCTTGGCGATCTGGGGAATGGGCGCATCCACCACGCTCACCATGATGGCTTCGGGTTCTTCGAGTTCAGGACGATTCTCGGGTGCCATGAAGATGGCGCCTACCACTGCCGCATGCAGCGCCAGGACCGTCAGGCCAGCGCCTGCGCGTATACCGAATGAAGAGCGCGAAGAAGAATTCCAACCGCGTTGAAAACTAGGCATGAATCAGCCAGGGTGCATTGACTTATCCGGCCAGCCAGGAAAGACGCACACGCGATGGCGACGCCGGCTGACCGGTACAAGCCCACAATAATATCTTAAATGCGAATGATTCGCACGTCCTATTTCATCTGATCCCGTCCTACATTTCTGAGCGAGATCAACTGGCACGAGCGATGCGGCGCGCGCAAAACAAAAAACCCGCCACCATGACGTGTGCGGGTTTTGTGTGGAGCGCATATCGGAGCTTTTGGTGGGTGCTACAGGGGTCGAACCTGTGACCTACGCCTTGTAAGGGCGCCGCTCTACCAACTGAGCTAAGCACCCATTTTGATGCAGCCTCAAGACGAAATTCGCGAAAAATCCGTACAAGCAACTGCCAACCGGGGCACTCAAAAGCAATACGCGGGCCGGAGTATACCGGACCGCGCAGTTGTGGGCAAATCGCCAGGCCTGAATGCCTGCGACCCGCCCGCCGTCCATTAGTTGACGGCGTCCTTCAGGGCCTTGCCCGGACGGAACTTCGGCACCTTGGCCTTCTTGATCTTGATGGTTTCGCCAGTGCGCGGATTACGGCCGGTGCGCGCGGCGCGAGCCGACACAGCGAACGTGCCAAAGCCAACCAACGTAACCGTACCGCCCTTCTTCAGGGTGGTCTTGACGGCACCGATCAGGGCGTCGAGCGAGCGACCAGCGGCGGCCTTGGAGATGTCGGCCTTGCTGGCGATGTGATCGATGAGTTCGGTTTTGTTCATTCAGGTGTACCCCTCACAAGGTATGGAGTCTGCCGGAGTGCAGTTCATGGCCGTCATGATGGACGCCGCAGAAGACGCAAAACCGACAAACGACGAACAGACAGTGGATAAACTTTTTTCTTGCGCTGCGAAGCACAACTTTTAAACTGCTGCGCCGCCTGGATTCAATGGCAAATTGCCTTCAAATCACCAGCGACGCAGACGTGTATTAGGCCTTGGCGTGGCGCGGCTGTCAAGCGAAAACCTCACCACAACCCGCGTCAATACTAGCTTTTAGACCGTTTCGCAATAAACAGAAACACGCATTTCGGGGTTTGCGCGACACCCTCGAACGCGATCGTTAACTTGCGTCAGACATCGGCCCATCGACGCAGCAAATTGTGATAAATGCCGGTGAGTTGCACGATGGAGGGATGCCCCGCGGCATCCTGATTCAAGCGCTGTATGGCCACATCCATGTCCAGCAGCAGTGCGCGCTGGCTGTCTTCGCGCACCAGGCTCTGCATCCAGAAGAACGACGATACGCGCGCGCCCCGCGTCACCGGATTGACCTTATGCAGGCTGGTGCCCGGGTACAGCACCATATGCCCTGCGGGCAGCTTCACTGCGCGCGGACCATAGGTGTCGTCGATGACCAGCTCGCCGCCATCGTAGGAATCGGGCTCGGAAAAGAACAGCGTGGCCGAGAGGTCCGTGCGCACGCGCTCAGCCGTGCCGGCGATGCCGCGCACCGCATTGTCCACGTGATAGCCGAATGCCTCCCCGCCCTCATAGCGATTGAACAAGGGCGGAAAGATCTTGCGCGGCAGCGCGGCCGACATGAACAGGTTGTTGGCCGCCAGGCGCTGCAGGATCAGGTTGCCCAACTCCTGCGCCAGGGGATGCTGCTCCGGCAGTTGGCGATTGCGCTTGACCTCGGCCGACTGATAGCCGGCGGTGACCTTGCCGTCGACCCAATCGGCGGCGTCCAGGCGGCGCCGGATCTCGGCCGCCTCTTCTGGCGTGAAAACTTCTGCGATCTGTATGAGCATGGGCGCTATCCCGATTGCGTTGCAGGCGCGCCCGGCCACCGGTCGCGCGCGTGCCGCATTATCCCTGCAGGCAGCCGTTGAGCGCCTGATCGAAATCAAACAGCAGATCGGCCTCGTCTTCGATGCCCACGGACACGCGGATGAGACTGTCCGCGATGCCCATCTGCTTGCGGCGCTCGGCGCCCATCTCGTAATAGATGGTGTGGGCGGCAGGCAGCGCCAGGCTGCGCGTATCGCCCAGGTGAGTCGCCATCAGCACGATGCGCAGGCGGTTCAGGAAATCAAAGCAGTCCACCCC
Organism: Achromobacter sp. GW823-FHT04E03; assembly: GCF_058796095.1. NCBI lineage: Bacteria > Pseudomonadati > Pseudomonadota > Betaproteobacteria > Burkholderiales > Alcaligenaceae > Achromobacter > Achromobacter sp. GW823-FHT04E03. Next base: position 83,218 of record NZ_JBXAIJ010000003.1, read on the forward strand.
GTCCGCCAGTTCGACGCCCAACAGGCCGCCGAAGCGCGAGCCGAACAACGCCGCCGCGCGCGCATGCTGCGGATGGCTGGCCAGCCCGGGGTAATGCACCTTGGCCACGCCCGGATGATCCTCAAGGAAGCGCGCCAGCGCCAACGCGTTGGCGCAGTGCTTGGCCATGCGCAGGGCCAGGGTCTCGGCGCCTACCGCGATGCGGTGCGCAGGCTCGGCTGCCAGGGTCCCGCCCATGTCGCGCAGGCCCTTCTTCTTGACCTGCGTGAGCCCCCAACTGGTGGACGGTCCCTTGCGATAGGCCTCGTAGATGTTCGCGTAATTCGACCAGTCATACAGCCCCGTGTCCGTGACGGCGCCGCCCAACGCATTGCCATGGCCGCCGATGTACTTGGACAGCGAGTTCATCACCAGGGACGCCCCGACCGAGACAGGCCGGAACATCCAGGGCGAGGTCAGCGTATTGTCGACCACGTAGACCAGGCCCTTCTCGCGGCAGATTTCTCCAATCACGGCCAGGTCAGCAACCTGCGTGCCCGGATTGGCGATGGTCTCGGTGAAAACCATGCGGGTGTTGGGCTGGATCGCCGCACGCACCTGCGCCGAATCCGTCGCGTCCACGAAGGTGATTTCCACCCCCAGTTCCAGCAGCGTGCCCAGCAGGCTGTTGGTGTTGCCAAACACGAACTGGCTGGACACCAGATGGTCGCCTCGGCGCAGCAGCGTGGTGAAGATGGCGGCCAGCGCCGCCATGCCGGTCGCGAAGCTGACCGTGCCCTTGCCGCCTTCCATCTGGTTGACCTTGGCCTCCAGCGCGGTGGTGGTGGGCGTGCCTTGGCGGGCGTAGGTAAAGCCGGCCTTGCCCTGAAAGACCGCGGCCAGCTCACGGGCGTCTTCGTAGGCGAACTCCGAGGACGGATGCATGGGCTTGTGCACCGCTCCGTGCTCGACGGATTGCTTGCGGTCGGAATGGAGGATCGTGGTGGTAAAGCCGTTCTGGTGCATGATGGGCTGACGCGAAGAGGATATGGTCTACAAGATAGGTAAGACGGATGAATCAGGAACGGCGCTGGCGCACGGTTTCATAGAGGCAGACGGCGCTGGCCACGCTGACGTTCAGGCTTTCCACCGAACCCAGCATGGGGATGTTCACCAGTTGATCGCAGGTTTCCCGCGTCAGGCGACGCATGCCCTCGCCTTCCGCCCCCATGACCCAGGCCATGGGCTGGCGCGCATCGATCTGATGCATGCTGTCGGTGGCCTGGTCGTCGGTGCCCACCAGCCACACGCCGCGGTCCTTCAGGTTGCGCATGGTGCGCGCCAGGTTGGTCACCATCAGATAGGGCACGGTATCGGCCGCGCCGCAAGCCACTCGCTGCACGGTTGCGTTCAAGCCGACGGCCCGGTCGCGCGGCGCGATGACGGCGTGCACGCCGGCGGCATCCGCGGTACGCAGGCAGGCGCCCAGGTTGTGGGGATCGGTCACGCCATCCAGGATCAACAGCAGCGGCGGGCCTTCGATGACATCGAGTACCTCATCCACGTCCACCGCCAGTTGTCGCTCTTCGGCCAGCGCCACCACGCCCTGATGGCGGGTGCCGCGGGACAGGCCGTCCAGGCGCTCCATGGGGACCGGATGCAGGCGGCAGCCCGCTTTTTCGGCCTGCTCGATGAACGTCTGCATCCGCTTGTCGCGGCGCGACGCCTCTACATAGATTTCCTTGATCGAGTCGGGCGCGTGGCGCAGCCGCGCAACAACCGCGTGAAACCCGGCCAGGACTTGGGTCGACGCCATAAATGCAATACCTTTAGATAAACGAATACCCGCCCCAGAGCGGGGCGGGCCACCGGACCAAGCCGGCCATAGATGCAATGTTACCCCTTATGGCGCAGCCGCCATACGACGGCCTCGCCATAAGGAAGTGTCAATGGCGCTTGTGCGCGGCCTTCTTGGCCGGCGCTGCGCGCTTGGATGCCTTGGGCGCCCGCGGCGGCTTGCTGGCCTTCTTGGCCTCGGCGCGGCGCTCCTTGGCGGTCTGGCCCTTCAGGGCGGCGGGCTTGGGCGACGCGGCCTTCTTGACACGGCGCGAGGGCTCGTCCGGGCTGCGGGCCGACGCCTTGCGCAAGGCGTCGAAGCTCGTGCCCTGCACCAGGCGGAACTCGATGCGGCGGGCTTCGAGGTCCACGCGCGACACCTGCACCTGCACCTTGTCGGTCAGGCGGTAGCGCATGCCCGTGCGTTCGCCGCGCAACTCGTGCAGGGCGTCGTTGAACTGGAAATACTCGCCGCCCAGTTCGGAAACATGCACCAGCCCTTCGACGTGCAGGGTGTCCAGCGTGACGAAGATGCCGAAGCTGGCGACGCCGGTAACGGTGCCGCTGAAGTCCTCGCCCACGCGCTCCTTGACGAACCAGCACTTGAGCCAGGCTTCGACGTCACGCGACGCCTCGTCGGCGCGGCGCTCGCTGGCGGACAGCACCAGGCCCATCTTTTCCCAGATGGCATGTTCGTGCTCGCGCTGCGTGCGGCCGATCACCACAGGCTGGTCTTCCAGGCTGGGCACATAGCGCTGACCGGCCAGCAACGCCTTGATGACACGATGCGTCAGCAGGTCGGGATAGCGGCGGATGGGCGAGGTGAAGTGGCTGTAGCCGGGATAGGACAAGCCAAAGTGGCCCATATTGTCGGGGCTGTAGACCGCCTGCTGCATGGAGCGCAGGCACATCGTCTGCAACAGCTGGTAGTCGGGGCGTCCGCGCACCGAATCCAGGAAGTCGCCGTAATCCTTGGCCGTGGGCGTCTCGCCGCCGCCCAGCGACAGGCCCATGGTGCGCAGGAATTCGCGCAGCGACTGCAGGCGTTCGGGCGTGGGGCCTTCGTGGATGCGGTACAGGCCGGGATGCTTGCTGCGGGTCATGAAGTCGGCCGCGCAGGTATTGGCGGCCAGCATGCACTCTTCAATCAGCTTGTGGGCATCGTTGCGCACCGACGGCACGATTTGCTCGATACGGCCGAGCTCATTGCAGACGATCTTGGTCTCGACCGTGTCGAAGTCGATGGCGCCGCGCTTCTTGCGCCCTTGCGCCAGCAGCTGAAAGAGTTCATACAGGTGCTGGACCTGGGGCATGACGCTGCGCATGGCGTGCGCGGCAGGACCGCCGGGCTGTTGCAGGGCGGCCCAGATGTTCGTATAGGTGGTGCGCGCATGCGAGTGCATGACCGCGTTATAGAACTGGTAGGCCGTAACCGTACCAGCCTTGGCGCCGCTGGCCGGAATGACCATGTCGCAAACCAGCACCAGGCGGTCGACGTCCGGGTTCAGCGAACACAAGCCGTTGGACAACGACTCCGGCAGCATCGGGATGACCCGGCGCGGAAAGTACACGCTGGTGCCGCGTTCGATCGCGTCGTCGTCCAGGGCGTCACCCGGACGCACATAGTGGCTGACGTCGGCGATGGCCACCAGCAGGCGCCAGCCCGGGCGCTTGCGCTGGCCCGCGCCCAGCTCCACGGGCTCACAGTACACCGCGTCGTCGAAGTCGCGCGCGTCCTCGCCGTCGATGGTGATGAGCGGCACGTCGCGCAGGTCGACGCGGTCCTTGAGATCGGTCTTCCTGACCACGTCCGGCAGGCGTGCAGCCTGCTTGAGCGCGGCTTCCGAGAAATCGACCGGCACGTCGAACTTGCGCACCGCGATCTCGATTTCCATGCCGGGATCGTCGATCTCGCCCAGCACCTCGGCCACACGGCCCAGCGGCTGCGTGTGGCGAGTGGGCTGCTCCATGATTTCAACCGCGACCACCTGCCCATGCTGGGCGCCGTTGGTGTCGCTGGGCGGAATCAGGATGTCATGCTTGATGCGCTGGTCCTCGGGCACGACGATGGACAGGCCATGCTCGTGCAGGAAGCGCCCCACCAGCTTGTTGGTGCGGCGCTCGATGACTTCGACGATGGTGCCTTCCGGCTTGCCGCGGTATTCGCCAGTGGGTTTGACCAGCACACGGTCGCCATGCAGCACCTTGAGCATTTCGCGCGGCGACAGGAACAGGTCCGGGCCACCGTCGTCACGCAACAGGAAGCCGAAGCCGTCGCGATGCCCCAGCACCTTGCCGGCGACGAAGTCCAGTTTGGTGGCCAGCAGCAACACGCCCTTGCGGTTGGGCATCAATTGGCCGTCGCGCTCCATGGCGCCCAGGCGGCGCTCAAATCCCACCATCGTCGCGGCGCGCTCGACGCCCATGCGTTCGGCCAGTTCCACCGGAGACAGCGGCGAGCCTGCGGCGCGCAGCGCTTTCAGGATGGCTTCACGGGACGGGACATCAGGATCGAAGTCCGGCGGCGCTTCGGGCAAGGGTGTTGATCTGTTGTTATTCGATTCGTTATTCGATCGTTTTGCCAAAGCTAAAATTTCCGTATATAATGCGCAGCTTCTGTGGTTCGCCCAAGGCTGAACACTGAAGCAGAAAATGGTCAGAAGGGCCGGGAAGTTTAAAACCCAGCCGGGGTTTGAAAAGCAAGTTGCTTAAAAACCTTATTGTAGAACCAACTGCACTTTGGACGCATGTTTTAGTTAATGTGTTTTAACTGAAGCGATGCGACTAGAGCGGCAGCGTATCACATACTTCTGACAGTATCTCTCAGTGCCCAGGTGGCGGAATTGGTAGACGCGCATGGTTCAGGTCCATGTGCCGCAAGGTGTGGAGGTTCGAGTCCTCTCCTGGGCACCACGGAATTTCAATCAAGACCATGCAAGGCGGTCTTGATGGCAACGGCTAAAAGGCCCCGGAAATCGCAAGATTCCCGGGGCTTTTGCTTTGCGCCCCGCCACTGCCTGTTTCAACGCCACGGCACCTTGCGATTCAAATGATGCCGCGCGTACAGATCCGCGCCCATGCCTTCGATCTGGCCATCGATCAACGCTTCGAAAGGCCGCAGCAGCGCATCGAAATTCGTCGGCGCTTCAATCGCATTCAAGGCATGCGCCACGGCCTCTATCGTGGACAGCGCGCCCGGCACGTCGGCGTGACGAACCCGGTAGCGCGTGGAAAGCCCCGCGGGCAACATCACGCGCGGCAAGGCGGCCAGCGCCGGGTTGATATGCAGCAGCTTGCGCGCATGTCCCCAGGTGCCGTCAGGCACGATCAATCTGATGGGCGCGCCCAGGTCCTGCCCGTAGCCTGGCGCCAACACCTCGGCGCCCTCGCCCGGAAACAGCAGGCGAGGCAGATGGCCTGGCAGCGCCCAATCCTCTTCCGAAAAATATTCGCCCACCACGCGTTGCGCGCCCGCCAGCCCCAGCACCGCCAGTCTTGCTGTGTTCAAGGCATGGCGCGCCTCGCTCGGATGCTGCAACACCACGACGCGAGTGCGGCAGGAAAGCGAGGGAATCAGCGCGCACAGACAGTGCGACAGAGGACGCAGACAACGCGTGCAGAGGGTACGGGACATGGGGCGACACTATATCGAAAGTTCGAAAGCGCCCGGCAGCAAAAAAATATGAAAAAAAAGCCACATGACTTGCACACTTCAAAAAAAGTGTGCATAATCTCATTCCTCTGCTGCTGAACAAGAAACAACGCGAAAGCGAAGCGACAAGTAAAGCATCAGCGCCCAGGTGGCGGAATTGGTAGACGCGCATGGTTCAGGTCCATGTGCCGCAAGGTGTGGAGGTTCGAGTCCTCTCCTGGGCACCAATTATTACATCACGAGGTACCTGCGTGATGCGCCAAAAAAACCCCGAACGCGTAAGCGTCCGGGGTTTTTTCTTTATGTGGCCCTTTTCTTGCGGCCCATTTCTTTATCCCGCCTATTTGATTTGCCCGGCCCGCAGGCAGACGCTTTGAGCCGGGCGGCCCGCCCTACTTCAGCACGCGGGTCATGACCACGTGCGGAATACCGGCCTCGACGAATTCCTCGCCTTCCACATTGAAGCCATGGGCCTGGTAGAAACCTGCCGCATGCGTCTGCGCGTGCAGCACCAGCATGCGGTGGCCGTCGCCATGGCCCTGTTCGATCAGCGCGTCCAGCAACTGGCTGCCGACGCCCATGCCGCGGGCCTTCTTGTGGACCGCCATGCGGCCGATGTGGCCGTCGGGCAGAAGCCGGCCCGTGCCCATGGGCGTGCCGTCCGGGCCGTAGGCCACGGCGTGGACCGACACCGCGTCATCGTCGTCCAGCTCGACCTCGGGCGGCACTTTCTGTTCGACGACGAACACTTCATGGCGCACCGAATACGCGTCGTCGCGCAAGCGGTCCCAGGTGCCCAGGGCGATACGCACCGTAGATTGTTTGTTGGTCGACATGTCCATCCCTCGCGTGCAGCAAATGAATAAAAGAATCCTAAACCTCATTTTGGCAGGGATGAACAATGGCCAAAAGGGGGTACGATCGCGGCTTGCCCATGTCGTCCATGTTCCGCCACATGCCGCCTGCCGCTCCCCCCGCCTGGTTGAAAGCCGCGCCCGCGCTCTTCCTGCTTCTCTGGTCCAGCGGTTTCGTCGTGCTCAAAGTGGGCCTGGCATATGCCGACCCCATGACGTTCCTGGCGCTGCGCTACGCCTGCGTGGTGCTGATACTTGCGCCCTTCATGCTGTTCCTGCGCCCGCCGCTGCCGCGCGGCGCCAGCGCCTGGGGCCATCTGGCGATGGTCGGACTGCTGTTGCAGGCAGGCTACTTCTGTTTCACCTACTTGTCTCTCAAGCAAGGCATGTCGGCGGGCGGCGTGGCGCTGATCACCTCGTTGCAACCTATCCTGATCGGCCTGCTGGCGCCGGCGATCGCGCACGAGAAAGTCGACGCCCGCCGCTGGGCAGGCCTGGGCCTGGGGGTGTCAGGCGCCGCGCTGGTGATCATCGCCAAGGCTTCGATCGATGTGCTCTCGCCGCTGGGCCTGGCGTTCGCCATCAGCGCCCTGCTCTGCATCACCGGCGGCACGCTGTATGAAAAACGCTATGGCGTGCAAACGCATCCCGTCACGTCCAACATGGTGCAGTACGCGGTCGGCCTGATCGCCACCGCGCCGCTGGCGTACTGGCTGGAGCCGATGCATATCGAATGGACCGGGCCCCTGCTGGCTTCGCTGGCTTATCTGGTCGTGGGCAATTCGCTGGTGGCGATCACCTTGCTGCTGACCATGATCCGCTATGGCGAGGCCTCCCGCGTGTCGGCGCTGTTCTTCCTGGTGCCGCCCTGCACCGCCGTCATTGCGCTGATCATCCTGGGCGAAGCCATTCCCGCGCTGGCCTGGCCGGGCATGGCCCTGGCAGCGCTCGGCATCCTGCTGGTGACGCGCACGGCGCATACCGCTGCCAAGTAGAATGAGCGCCCCTCCAGGTCCCTGTCCATGAACGCTGTCGTTACCTCCGCCCTGCCGGTCTTCGCGCTGATCCTGACTGGCTGGCTCGCCGCCCGCTGGCGCATCCTGGGTTCCGGCGCCACCGACGCGCTGAACCGCTACGTCGTGTATCTGTCGCTGCCCGCGCTGCTGTTCCGCGCCATGACGCAGGTCGATCTGACGCATATGGCGCACTGGGGTTTCGTGGGCGCCTTCGCGGGCGGCATCGCCGTCACGTTCCTCGCCTCGTTTATCGGCGCGCGCCGCTCGCAGCGCGCGCTGACCGACCGTGGCATCCAGGGGCTGGCCGCGTCCTACGCCAACGCCGGCTACATGGGCATTCCGCTGTGCCTGGCGTTGCTCGGCCCTGACAGCATGGCGCCGGCCACCTTCACCACCCTGCTCACCGCAAGCGTGCTGTTCGGCTTTGCCATCGCCTTGATCGAGTTCGACCGCCAACAGACGCCCAATCTGTCCTTGACCCTGCTCAAGGTCGGCCGCGCGCTGCTGCGCAACCCCCTGCTGGCGGCTCCGCTGCTGGGCCTGGCCTGGGCCTTCACCGGCCTGGCGCTGCCGGAAGGCGTGGACCGCTACGTGGCCTTGCTGGGCGCGTCCGCCAGTCCCTGCGCGCTGGTCACGATCGGCCTGTTCCTGGCGCAGACGGAAACGTCCAGTTCGGGACCCGGCGTCATGCGCCTGGTCGCCGGCAAGCTGCTGCTGCAGCCCGCCGTCACGGCGGTGCTGGCGTTCTACGTCTTCGCCATGCCGCCGGTATGGGCCTGGACCGCCGTGCTGATGAGCGCGCTGCCCATCGGCACCGGCCCCTTCATGCTGGCGCAGATGTACGGGCGCGACGCCCGCGTAACCTCGCGCGCCATCCTGGTTTCCACCGTCGCATCGGTGCTGACCGTCAGCCTGCTGGTCGCCTGGATCAGCGCACACCCGATTTCCTGATCGTTCTTCATCATGCTGCTCGCCGTCGCCATCTTCGTACTTACCATCACGCTGGTCATCTGGCAGCCCAGGGGCCTGTCGATAGGCTGGAGCGCCGTGCTGGGCGCGGCGCTTGCCCTGGCCACGGGCGTGGTTCACCTGGCCGACATCGCGGACGTCTGGCGCATCGTCTGGAACGCCACCGCCACCTTCATCGCCATCATCGTCACCAGCCTGATCCTGGATGAGGCCGGCTTTTTCGAATGGTCGGCGCTGCACGTGGCGCGCTGGGGCGGCGGCCGCGGCCGGCTGCTTTTCGTGTTGATCGTGCTGCTGGGCGCCGCGGTTTCGGCGCTGTTCGCCAACGACGGCGCGGCGCTGATCCTTACGCCCATCGTCATGGAAATGCTGGTGGCGCTGGGCTTCGGCCCCGGCGCTTCGCTGGCCTTCGTGATGGCCGCGGGCTTCATCGCGGACACGGGCAGCATCGCATTGATCGTATCCAATCTGGTCAACATCGTGTCGGCCGACTTCTTCAATATCGGCTTCGGCGAGTACGCATCGGTGATGCTGCCGGTAAACCTGATGGCCGTGGCGTCCACGCTGGCGGTACTGCTGCTGTTCTTCCATCGCAGCATTCCGCCGCGCTACGACGTGAGCCAACTGCCCGCGCCCGCTTCCGCGATCCGCGACCTGACCACGTTCCGCGCGGGCTGGGTCGTGCTGACCCTGCTGCTGGCGGGCTTTTTCATCCTGGAACCCATGGGCATCCCGGTCAGCGCCATCGCCGCCGTCGGCGCGCTGGGCCTGCTGCTGATCGCGGGACGACAGCACATCGTCGGCACGCGCCGCATCATGCGCGAGGCGCCCTGGCACATCGTGGTGTTCTCGCTGGGCATGTACCTGGTGGTGTATGGCCTGCGCAACGCCGGGCTGACCGCGCACCTGGCGCAAGTGCTGGACCGGTGCGCCGAGTATGGCGTCTGGGGCGCGGCGATGGGTACGGGCCTGATCACCGCCTTCCTGTCGTCCATCATGAACAACCTGCCCACCGTGCTGGTGGGCGCGTTGTCGATTGCGGACACCAGCGCCACCGGCGCGGTGAAGGACGCGATGATCTACGCCAATATCATCGGCAGCGATCTGGGCCCCAAGATCACGCCGATCGGCAGCCTGGCCACGCTGCTGTGGCTGCACGTGCTGGCGCGCAAGGGCCTGCGCATCACCTGGGGCTACTACTTCAAGGTAGGCATCGTCCTGACCCTGCCGGTGCTGCTGCTGACGCTGGCCGCCCTGGCTTGGCGCCTGCAATAAGCGTCTATATAGCTTTTAGTTATATAAAAGGCATTAATTGGTGGTTTGATCCGAGCGTCCACCGCTTTAGACTTTCAAGCATCACACGGGTGCCTGCGCGCGCCCGTTTTGCTTTCTTACGTATCAAGATCCCGGGACTCGCCCATGAGCACCAACGCCTCGACTCTCCCCCTGCCTACCTCGGCCCTGCCGCCCATCCAGATCAACCGCAAGCCGCTGTGGATCGCCGTGCTGCTGGTGCTGGCAGGCGCCCTGTACCTGCATGAGACCGTCAGTTGGCGCCAGGGCGCGCTGTGGGTCGTCGGCGCGCTGCTGGGCGTGACCCTGTACCACGCCTCCTTCGGCTTCACGCAGGCCTGGCGCGTGTTCGTGTCCGATCGCCGCGGCGCGGGGCTGCGCGCGCAGATGCTGATGCTGGCCGCAGGCGTGCTGCTGTTCTTCCCCTTCCTGGCAGCCGGCACGTTGTTCGGCCAACCCGTCAGCGGCTTCGTGTCGCCCCCGGGAGTCTCTGTCCTGCTGGGCGCCTTCCTGTTCGGCATCGGCATGCAGCTGGGCGGCGGTTGCGCCTCGGGCACGCTGTTCGCAGTCGGCGGCGGCAACACGCGCATGGTGGTCACGCTGCTGTTCTTCATCATCGGCTCGGTCATTGCGACCGCCAACTTCGGCTGGTGGTCGAACCTGCCGGCGCTGGCGCCGACCTCGCTGATCAAGACCTGGGGACTGGCGCCCGCGCTGGCCATCAACCTGGCCGTGTTCGCGCTGATCGCGTGGGCAGCCACGGCGTTGGAGAAGCGCCGCCACGGCCATGTGATTTCGTTCGCCTCGCGTACCGCGCGCCCGGCGTCCCTGCTGCAAGGCCCCTGGCCGCTGATCTGGGGCGGCGTGGCGCTGGTAGTGCTGAACTTCGCCACGCTGGCGCTGGCTGGCCGCCCCTGGGGCATCACCTCCGCCTTTGCGCTGTGGGGCGCCAAGACCCTGGACGCCTTCGGCGGCGACGTGGCCACCTGGGCCTACTGGGCCAAGCAGCCCTCGCTGGCCGCGCCGCTGCGCCAGGACGTCACCACCGTCATGGACATCGGCCTGATGCTGGGCGCGCTTGCCGCCGCCAGCGCCGCAGGCAAGTTCGCCCCCATCTGGAAGGTGCCGGCCCGCTCGCTGGCCGGCGCCGTCATCGGCGGCCTGCTGCTGGGCTATGGTTCGCGCCTGGCCTTCGGCTGCAATATCGGCGCCTATTTCAGCGGCATCCTGTCGGGCAGCCTGCACGCCTGGCTGTGGCTGCCGGCCGCCTTCGCCGGCAGCGCCCTGGGCGTGCGCCTGCGCCCGGCCTTCGGCCTCGCCGTCGAAAAGACCCCAGCGGCGTCCAGCTGCTGAGAAACAGTATTCCAGGACTGTCCGCCGGCACAGGGGGACAGCTCCTGGTGTATGGTTGCTCCATCCCGAAATACGGAGATGGACATGAGCTGGATTTTCGGCCGCTACACGGCTTTTTTACTGACCCTGATCGGCGCCGCAATCACCGCCGCCCTGGCCGCGACCAGCTCGCCCTGGTGGCTTTGGCTGGCCGTGCCGCTGACGCTGCTGGCCGCGCTGGGCGTCTATGACCTGGCACAGACACGCCACGCCATCCGCCGCAACTATCCGGTCCTGGGCAATCTGCGGTTCCTGTTCGAATTCATCCGGCCCGAGATCCGCCAGTACTTCCTGGAAGACGACACTCAGGCCGCGCCGTTCTCGCGCGCGCAGCGCTCCATCGTCTACCAGCGCGCCAAGCGCGAGATCGACAAGCGTCCCTTCGGCACCCAGGAAGACGTCTACGGCGATCGCTACGAATGGATCAACCATTCCATGTCGCCGTCGCAAATCCCCGACATCGACTTCCGCGTCACGGTGGGCGGCCCCGAATGCAAGCAGCCCTACTCCATGTCCGCGTTCAACGTGTCGGCCATGAGCTTCGGCGCCTTGTCGGCCAACGCCGTCCTGGCCCTGAACGAAGGTGCGCGCCAGGGCAACTTCGCGCACGACACCGGCGAAGGCGGCATCAGCCGCTATCACCGCCAGCCGGGCGGCGGCCTGGTCTGGAACATCGGTTCTGGCTACTTCGGCTGCCGCGACGAACACGGCGCTTTCTCCGAAGAGGCCTTCGTCAAGAATGCCTGTACGCCGCAGGTCAAGATGATCGAGATCAAGCTGTCGCAAGGCGCCAAACCCGGCCATGGCGGCATCCTGCCCGCGGGCAAGGTGACGCCGGAGATCGCCGAAGCGCGCGGCGTCGTGGCCTGGCAGGACTGTAATTCGCCGGCCACCCATTCCGCCTTCGATTCGCCCATCGGCCTGATGAAGTTCGTGGCGCGCCTGCGCGAACTGTCCGGCGGCAAGCCGGTGGGCTTCAAGTTCTGCGTGGGCCACCCTTGGGAGTGGTTCGCCATCGTCAAGGCCATGCTGGAAACCGGCATCACGCCGGATTTCATCGTGGTGGACGGGGCCGAGGGCGGCACCGGCGCCGCGCCCGTGGAGTTCGTCGACCACGTCGGCACGCCGCTGCGCGAGGCGCTGCGCCTGGTCCACAACACGCTGATCGGCGTGAACCTGCGCGACCGCATCAAGCTGGGCGCGTCCGGCAAGATCATCACCGCTTTCGACATGGCCCGCGTCATGGCCATGGGCGCGGACTGGTGCAACGCCGCGCGCGGCTTCATGTTCGCCATCGGCTGCATCCAGGCCCAGGCCTGCCACACCGGCAAATGCCCCACCGGCGTCACGACCCAAGACCCGCTGCGCCAGCGCGCGCTGGTGGTGCCGGACAAGGCGCAGCGCGTGGCGAACTTCCACCGCAACACGCTGCATGCACTGGCGGAACTGCTTGCCGCGGCCGGCCTGACCCACCCCGGCCAGCTGCGCCCGCACCATATCGCGCGCCGCATCTCCTCCAGCGAAATCCGGCTGCTGTCGGCCCTGTTCCCGGAACTCGCGCCCGGCGAACTGCTGCGCGGAGAATTCCGCCACCAGGTGTTCCGCGCGGGCTGGGCCATGGCCCAGGCCAGTTCGTTCCAGCCTACCCACGACATCACAACCGCATTGGCGCAAGAACATGCCGCCCATGCCACGCCGGCCGCCGCACAGGTCTGATCCGGCTGGCGCCGGGCGCTACAGCCAGCGCTCGAACATGCGCGAGAAGAACTCCATCGAACGGTCACCCACGCCCCTGGCCTGCCAGGCCTCGGGCGTGATCCGCACCGACTCGGCGAGATCGCGCTGGAACAGTGCCTCCATTTCGGCCGCGAATTCAGGCCCCAGCACTACGGCATTGATTTCGTAGTTCAGCGCAAAGCTGCGCCAATCCAGGTTGCTGGACCCCACCGTGGACCACACGCCGTCCACCACCGCGGTCTTGGCATGCAAGAGCGCATCGCGCCGCTCGTAGATTTTCACGCCGGCCCGCAGCAGGTCCGTATAGTGCGAGCGTCCCGCATGGAACACCAGCGACGAGTCGCTAAAGCCAGGCAACACCAGCGCCACGTCGACGCCGCGCCGGGCCGCGTCCGTCAGGACTTCGATGAAGGCGGGATCCGGCACGAAGTACGCCATGGTGATATGGATGTATTCCTGCGCGCTTTCAAACGCCGACATCAGCGTCAGGTAGACGGTGTAGCCATCGCTGCGGTCCGGCTGATTGGCCAGTATCCGCACCGTCGTTGCACCCACGGGCGGCGCCACCTGTGAATCGCCCCCCTTGATCGGCTCCTTGGACTGGGATTCCCAACCCGCGCGGATGACCTGCTCCAGCTGGGCCACTGCGGGCCCTTCGATGCGCAGATGCGTGTCGCGCCAGGGCGCCGCCTTGGCGTCTGTGGCTGCCGGTGAATCGGCTTTGCCGGCGCCCTTTCCCGACCCCGACCCCGAGCCCGAACCCGAACCTGATCCAGATCCAGATCCAGATCCTGGCGAGGACTCGTAGACGCTGCTCACGTTGATGCCGCCCAGATAGCCGACCTTGCCGTCCACGACCAGCACCTTGCGATGGTTGCGTTGGTTCGGCGACCAGCCCGCACGGCCGCTCGCCGGGTTGACCGGATTGAAGATCGCGACTTGTACGCCCGCATCGCGCAGGCGCTGGAACAAGGCATCGGGCGTCTTGATCGTGCCGACCGCGTCGACCATCAAGGACACTTCGGCGCCGCGGTTGCGCGCCGCAATCAGGGCTTCGGCAAAGCGCGAACCCTCGGCATCGTCATCGAAGATATAGGTTTCCATGTGCACGTACCGGCGGGCCTGCGCGATGGACTGCAGCATGGCGCGGTAGGTGCTGGGGCCGTCCGCCAGCAGCCGGACACGGTTGCCGGCCACCAATGGCGCGCCGCTGACTGCCTGCTCGACAGCAAGGTGACGCGCGAGAAAATCGCTCTTGGGAGTCCGCGGATCGGCGGCGATGCCCTGCCCGCGGCGATAGCTGTCTGACGCCGCGTCGGCCGACAGACTGGCCTGCGATGCGCGCGCGCGGCGCTCCTGCGAGTCAGGAACGCTGGCGCAGGCCGCAAGCAAGACCGCGCACACCAGCGGCAACAGGAGCCGGCGTGCGCGGGCCATCCACGGCCACCAATCCCGCCTCAATCCCGACCGGCGCGCAGCCCCGGGCGGCTTCATGGCGTCAGGCCTTAGCGGCGGCCGCCCGAGGCCAGAAGGCAGCCTAGCAAGGCGCCCACCAGCGCCGCTACGCCCACCGACTTCCAGGCATGTTCATGCACGTACTCGTCAGCATAGGCGGTTGCGCGGCGCGCGCGTTCCCGCGCCGCGCCCTCCCAATCGCCGGCGGACTCGCGCGCGTCGGCCAATTGGCGCTTCAGGCGAGCTCGCGCCGACTCGATCTCGGAGCCCGTATACGACGCCGTCGACCGCAGCAGGTCTTCCGTACCCGCCAGCAATTCGTGGAAGCTGTCGCTCACCCGTTCACGGTGCAGGGCCATTTCGGCGCGTTGATGCTTTCGGTTCATGGTCGCTCCTTGTAATTGTCGGGCCTCGCGGAGTCGGGCCGCCTGATGCGATGCAACACGCCGCATTCACGTGCCTGTGCAACGCAAGATGCCATTGTGACCGCCATCGCCCGACCCCGCCCGAGCTTTGGCAACCAGCCGTAAACCGATATTTCAACGCAAGCAAAAGTATCGCGTGTATCCGCTGCGACGCCCGGTGGCCGGTCTCCTCGCAAGCCTCTTCCAAATTCGTAAAAGTCCATTGCATTCAGCGGCTTGGCGCTTGACACCGGCCCCGCCCTGACGGCCACAATAGACTTTTGCAATGCGCCAGAACCGCCTGGTCTGAGCCTCCCAACGCCGCGCCTCCCGACCGCCAGCCGCCCCATCCGAGGCGCCCCGGCGACGGGCCGTCCCGACGACAGAAAAGGAACAGGACGCATGGTTTCGCCTTCCGCACTGTTTGCCCCCGCCGCGCCGAAATTCATCGCGCAAGAGTCGCAGCCTCCCAGCGCCGAGCAGCTTGAACTGCACGAAGGCTTGGTGGCGCGCCACGCGCACATCGATCCCAAGTTCCTCTATGACGCGCTGGGTTCGGCGCTCTTCACCGCCATCACGCAGCTCCCTGAGTACTACCCGACGCGCTGCGAGTCCGAGATCTTCCAGCGCCACGGCGCCGATATTGCGCGCCACGTCGGACCGGTGCTCTCGATGATCGACCTGGGCGCGGGCGATTGCGTCAAGGCTGAACGCCTGTTCCCCAGCCTGCGTCCGCGTCATTACGTGCCCATCGACATCTCGGCCGACTACCTGCAAGCGGCAGTGCGCCGCCTGCAGCTGTCCTACCCCGACCTGCAAATCACCGCCATCGGCCAGGACTTCACGCACGCGTTGGCTCTGCCGGCCAGCATTCCGGCCGAACAGCGGCTGTTCTTCTATCCCGGCTCCAGCATCGGCAACCTCAGCCCCGCGGACGCGCACGCCATGCTGCGGCGAATCCGCGGACAGTGCGCGGGCGGCGGCTTGCTGGTGGGCGTGGACCGCGTCAAGCCCAAACAAGTGCTGGAGCCCGCCTACGACGATGCGCTGCACCTGACCGCGGCCTTCAACCTGAACCTGCTGCGGCACGTGAATAGCGTGCTGGACGCCGATTTCGACGTGGACGACTGGCGCCATGTGGCGCTGTTCAACAGCGCCGACTCGCGCATCGAAATGCATCTGGAAGCGTTGCGCGCAGTGCGCGTAGCGTGGCCAGGAGGCGCGCGCGCGTTCGGCGCCGGCGAACGCATCCACACTGAAAACTCCTACAAGTTCACTCCCCAAGCCTTCGCCGACCTGCTGCAAAGCGCCGGCTACCGCGACGTCGCGCACTGGTCGGATTCCCGCGGCTGGTTCTCGATTTTCAGCGCCCGCGCATAACGCGGACCTGCCCTCAACGCCACTGGAGGATCGCCATGGAACCTGCGTGCCTGCTGACTCACCCTGCCACCGGACCTTACGCTGCCGGCCAGGCGGGCCAGCACGACCGCTACGACGCGGTGCGCTCGACCAGCACGGCCCTGGCCGCCCCTCTGAGTCCCGAGGATTGCCAGGTGCAATCCATGCCGGACTGCAGCCCCGTCAAATGGCATCTGGCCCACACCACCTGGTTCTTCGAGACCTTTCTGCTGACGCGCTTTCACCCGTCCTATGCGGTCTTCCATCCGCAGTACCGCATGCTGTTCAACTCCTACTACAACGCCGTCGGCGCCAAGCATCCGCGTCCGCGCCGCGGCCTGCTGTCGCGTCCCGCGCTGACGGAAGTGCAGCGCTACCGCCGGCATGTGGACGGCGCGATGCATGAACTGATCTCGCGGCTGGGCGGCAACGATCCTGCCTTCGACGCCTTGTTGGAACTGGGCCTGAATCATGAGCAGCAGCACCAGGAGCTGATCCTGACCGACCTGAAGCACATGCTGTCGGCCAACCCGCTCAAACCGGCCTACGTCGCACCCGGCCCGCCTGCACTGCCGCCCTCCACACCCGCCGGCTGGACGCGCTATGCCGGCGGCATCACCCGCATCGGCCATGACGGCAATGGCTTTGGTTTCGACAACGAAGGTCCGGCCCATGACGTGCTGCTGGCCCCGTTCTACCTGGCCGACCGGTTGGTGACCCAGCATGAGTACCTGGCCTTCATCCGGGACGGCGGCTACAAGCGGCCCGAACTCTGGCTGTCGCTGGGCTGGGACATGGTCTGCGCTGAGGGCTGGCGCGCGCCGCTCTACTGGGAAGGACAGCGCGACGATTGGCGCATCTTCACGCTGCGCGGCATGCAGGAACTCGAACTGCAGGCGCCGGTCACGCACGTCAGCTATTTCGAGGCCGATGCCTACGCCCGCTGGGCGCGCGTGCGGCTGCCGCGCGAAGCCGAATGGGAACATGCCGCCCGCCAACTGCCCGAAGGCGCGCTGGCCGGGCGCGCCAACATGCAGGAGAACGGCCACCTGGACACGCGCCCGGCCCCTGCGCGCAACGGCACGGGCGGCCCCGTGCAACTATTCGGCGACGCCTGGGAATGGACCTCCAGCGCCTACGACGCCTACCCCGGCTTCAAACCCGACAGCGGCGCGGTGGGCGAATACAACGGCAAGTTCATGTGCAACCAGTACGTCCTGCGAGGCGGCTCCTGCGCAACGCCCAGGGACCACATCCGCCCCAGCTACCGCAATTTTTTCCCGCCCGAGGCCCGCTGGCAGTTCTCGGGCATCCGGCTGGCGCGAGACGCCTGAGGCGTTTCTTTGAAATTTGATCGCTGATCGCTTGCACGCATCAAAAATTTCGTGCTAGAATTTCGTTCTTCGTTGATCACTGATTGCGACACAGATGTGACGCAAATCCAGGGATTAATCGAAATGGCGCATTAGCTCAGCCGGTTAGAGCGACGGAATCATAATCCGCAGGTCCCCTGTTCGAATCAGGGATGCGCCACCAAGATTCAAAGCCCGGAACCACTTTGGTGGCTCCGGGCTTTTTCGTTGTGGCGTCCGATCTCGGCACATTCGAAGCCCCCTATCTTCAGGGCAACCGCACCGCGTCGCGCCGCCTCCCGCCCCAGGTCGCCGCCAGACTGGCCACGAAGGCGCCGATCAGCATCGAGGCGAAGCCCCACAGCGCGAATGCTGCTGCGGCCTTGCGGGCCTGGTCTGCGGCCTCCTTGGCCTTTTGCCGGGCGTCGTCGGCAGCCTGTTTCATGTTCTGCACGGCCTGCTCGACGCGGCGCTGCGCCGCCGCCGGCTCCATGCCGGTCTGCGCAGCCACGACCTTCACGACGTAGTCGCGGTCCTCGCCCGTCATCGAGCCGCGCGCCGCGCTCATCGCCATGATGCGGCCCACCTCTACTCTCGCGCCGTTGCGGTCGGCGCTGGCGTCGGGCCGTTCGGAACGCAGCAAGGCGTCTGAAAAATAGCCCTGCATCTGCGACATTCCCTCGCTCCCGCCCGCGGCAGCGGCGGCCGTCGCAGCGGTGCCGGCGCCGGCCGCAACGGCTGCGCCCGCCTTGGCGACGCCCGAAGCCAAGGCCGCGATGGAAGCGCCCAGCAACACGGCGCTGACGACCGCGCTCAACGCCCACACCAGAAAGCCGTGCGCTGTGTCGCGGAAGTAAACCTCGTCAGAGTGCACGTCGACCCATTTGGTGCGCAGCCGCCCCGCGACGTAGCCGCCGATGCCGTAGGCAACGATCTGCGTGGCCAGCATCCACACGATGAGGCCGATGCCTATTGCAGGCGCAGTCGCGCCCTCGCCGCTCCAGGGTGAAACAGAAAGAAAGCCCAGCCCGGTGCCGCCAGCGAACAATGCCAGGGAAAGGGCTGCGGCGATGACCGCCCCGGCGATCACCGCGGCCCAGGATACGGCGGAGATGGCGGACTCCCTCGGCGGCACGCCGCCGGGATAGGGCTGGCTCAATGAAGTTGCGTTTTCCATGGATCTGTTCCTTGTTCACGGTTCATCGCGGCTGCTCGAATACGTGCCGCCGCGGCGGAAAACCTCTCGGTTCAATGCCAAAAAAGCGCCAGCAGAATGATGATGGGAATGGGCACGCCCAACAGCCACAGCAAGATGGAACGCATAAAGCCTCCTTGGATGATGTCCTGCGCGTTGCGCGCAGCGCTCAGGCCAGGTCGATCGTGCCGGGCGCGCGCGGATTCGGCGGCGGCTGCACGGGATCGATGACGTCGGGATCTCTGCGCGGCCGCGTCGGATCCAGCGGCGGGTCGTCCGGCGGCGGATTGTTGGGAAAGGCGGGATCGTCGGGTTCGGGCGGGTCGCCCCCGCCGGGTTCGCGATGCATGGACTGGGACATGGCTTGCTCCTGAAAGTGGCGCCAGGCGCGCCGCCCTGTCCCATCAGCAAACCGCATTCCCGGCCCGTTGCGCGGGAATGCAAAAAAGCCCTCTGTGCGAGGGCTTTCAGGCGTGCGCAGCCGGCGGGGTCAGGATTTGCTCTTCCCTTCCCTGGCCGGTTCGGCGGCTTTATGCCCGCCGCTGCCCAGGAACTCAACGACGGCGGCCTTGCCCGCGGCGGAGGCTTCGTCCTGGCTGGCATAACGCGTGGGCGAATAATTGGTGCTGCGCACATTGCCGGATTCGGGATCAAACAAGGTGATGATCCAGGCGAATTCTCCCGGCATCAATTGCCTGACTTGCAACGTGGCGCGCGTGCCTGGGCGCAGTTGCGGCATGGGGCGGCCTTTAACGTGACTCGACGCCGCCATCGTAGCGCAAGACGCGCCGGCGCAAGACGCGCCGGCGCAAACCCGGCGCTGGCGACACGGCCATGAATGCTGCGACCGCACATGAATTCATGCTGCACACCCCGCAGCAAAAACACCACAAACCGCGCATTGCGTCAGGAAAACCCTAGGGCCGGTTGCGCCAATACAGGCGCACAATCAATACAAACATCTAGACCGCTCAGCGGCAGCCGCATCCCTTTAATCAGGCGAGGACGGAGACAACATGACTTATGTAGCAGTGGTTATCAGCTGTTTGATGGTTGTGGGTATCGTCGCGTTGGTGATTCAAACGGTTCAAAGCGCAGGGTCCGAACCCTGGCTGAGAATCTCGGCGGCGATTACCAGTTCCTTGTTTGCTTCACTCTTGTTGATTCCGCTCGGATACGCGGTCGCGCAGACCGTGCTGATCGAATAATTCCATCATTGCAACGCATGCGCCTGGGGCTATGCGCCCCGGGCGGCTTTGCCGCGCGTTGCGGCCCAGCACAGCAGCGACCCGGCGGTCACCATGGCCACGCCCTGCCAGAACGACGCGGTCAGGCGGGTCGACAGCCACACGGCGGCAAAGAACGTTGAAAAGACCGGGGTGAAGTAGGAAGCCGTGGCCAGCAAGGTCAGGTTGCCTTTGAGTATCCCTACATTCCACAGCGCATAGCCCGCTGCCATGGCGCCGCCGGTCACCAGCAGCTCCAGCGTGGAGGGCCACGTGAAGGCCAACGCAGGCTCGGCGCCCGACAGGTACTTGATCCACAGGGCAAGCGCGGTCAGCATGAAGAACAAGGCAACGCCGTTCTTGCCATCGGCGAATCGCGTCGTGACGTTGCAATAGACGGCCCAGATCACGGCGCCGCTGAAGGCCAGCCCATAACTGAGGGGATTGCTGGATACGTTGGCGAGGGTGCGCTCCCAGGATAGCCCGCCGGATCCGCCCAGGACCCAGACGATGCCGGCAAGCGACAGCAGTATGCCGGGCACCACCCACGCATTGGCGCGCTGGCCATTGATGAGCATGGCCAGAATCACGGTAAAGCAGGGCCAGAGATAGTTGACGATACCCAGCTCGATCGCCTGCCCCCGATTGGCGGCGAATCCCAGGGAGAGCGAGAGGCAGATCTCGTAGGCAACGAACAGCAGGCTGCCGACGATGAGATAGGAACGCGGAAAGGTCCGCAGCTTCGGAAAGCCCAGCAGCAGCACCAGGAACGCCGAACCCGCCGTGTAAATAAGCGCGGCGCCGCCGACCGGCCCAAAGCTTTCGCTGACGCTGCGGATCAGGCCGACCACGGTGCCCCATAGCAGCACCGCCAGCAAGCCCAGTGAAGTCGCCGTGTTCCGGCTCAGGGAGAGTTGCATTACCGATTCCGATTGCCCGCCTTGGGGCGTCAAGCCGGGCAGTTTAGCGAAAAGCCGCACGTCCCGCGGCGGCGCTCCGCCTTGCAATGAAGCCAGCCCCCCCCCGTATTCAGAATGCCCGCCAGAACAATGCAGAAAAAGGAGCAAGCGCCGCATGACCATATCCACACGCAGATTGAGCGACGTGCTGGCCAGCACGGAATCGGGCCGGCTCTACCGGATTGAGGTGTTCTTGCGGGCGGAAATGCCGGGAACAGCCGCGGCCCGGCCTAGCGCGGCCCGGCCTGACGCGGCCCGGCCTGACGCGGCCCGCTACATACACCGCACCACCGAGGGGGAGCTGGTGTTGCCGCTGGACCGGAACCGGTACAGGCTGAAATCGGGCGAAGTCCTGACCGCCCTGGCGCCGCCGCTCTCCGAGTCCTGAGGCGCGCGGAGCTACTGGTCCGCCTCCACCCTGCGCTTGCCCTGTCCCTTGGCCTTGTACAGCGCCCTGTCCGCGCGCTCCAGCAATTCGCGCACGGTGACGCCGGATTGCGGATACACGGCAATGCCCACGCTGGCTGACACGGCGACAGTGACGTCGGGATACGGCAGGGACAGGTTTTCGACCAGCGCCTGCGCGACATGCCCGGCGTTTTCCTTGTCCGCGCCCAGCAGCAGGACCGCGAATTCATCGCCCCCAAGCCGCGCCGCCACGTCGGACACGCGGATCGCGTCAGCCATGCGCTCCGCCGCTTCCTGCAGCACGGCATCGCCGGCGGCGTGGCCATGCAGGTCGTTGACCGCCTTGAAGCCGTCCAGATCGATCGCCAGGATGGCGAAGGATTCGCCGCTGCGCTGCGCCACCGCCAGCTCGCGCAGCACCAATTCGTTGAACAGCACGCGGTTGCACAGGCCGGTCAGCGGATCGTAGTGCGCCAGGTGCTGGGCATGCGTCAGCATGCGCGAGGCCTGTACCAGGGCGCCACCCACTTCCGCAACCTCTTTGACGCGCGTGCCCGGCACCGTCACCGCATGCCCCTTGCCCAGCGCCAGCGCCGGCGCGACCAGGCTCTGCACGGACGAGGTCAGGCGGCTGGCCAACCGCAAGGCCAGCAGCAAGCCCAGGCCGAAGGCCAACAAGGTGCCCAGGGCAATCCAGGCGATGGAGCGGTAAAGATCCGTGGTCAGCAGACTCATCGGCGCGCCGGCGGCAACCGTCCAGCCGGATAACGACGAGCGGCTGAAGGCGGTGTAGACGGGCGTACCTTCCTTGGTAATGGTTTCCAGCGAGCCCTCGCTTTCCTGCTGCACCGCCCGCGCCAGTTCGGGAACGGCCTTCTGGCCCACGAATTTCGAGGTGTCTCGTGTGCGCGCGAGGATCGTGCCGCTGTCGTCCAGCACGGCTGCCACCCAGCCGTCCGGCAGGGCGCGCCTGCCCAGCAGATTGCCGATGCGTTCAGGCAGGATGCCAACGTTCAAGCTGTATGCGACCTCGCCGTTGCGCAGCACCGGCACGCCCAGCGCAATCAGGGGGCCTTGATTGACCCTGCTGGTGAACAGCCCCGTCAGCACCGCCGTGCGCGTCTGGAAAACGTGGGCCAGCTCGGCGGACGCGCCGGTCGGCGGCAAGGCGTTGCCGAACGGCACGGACGTATTGATCAACTGGCGGCCATCCTTGTCGGTCAGGACATAGCTGTCGATGATCTGGAAACGCACGGATTCACGCGCCCGCCGATGAAAACCGGCCAGATCGCCGGCGACGAGATCTGGCGACGACGCCAGCATTTGCAGGCCGGCCTCCACGCCGGTGAGTTCGCGGTCGAGAATCGCGGTGAGATTGCGTGCCAGGAATATCGTGTCGCGGAAGATCCGCTCTTTCTGGATGACGTAGCTTTCGTAGACCGCCACGGACGCCATGACCAGCGCGGGCGTGATACACGCGAACACGAGTGTGAGCAGGCCCGTGCGCATGGAATAGCGGCGCGGCCGACGCGTCCGCGCGACGGCCAGGCTCTCGGCGTCAGCCACGGGGGCCTCGCCTTGCGACGTCCGCAAACGTCGGCCTGCCGATCGAAACCACACCTCTGGACCCATGCGCCTCCCGATACGCTCCGCTCGGCCCACGGCCAGAGGACGAACGAACGTCAGAAATTATTGCAGAAGTTCGCAATCGCACAATCCGCGCCATGGGAATCCCCTCGCCGCGTCAAGACGGATGTGGCGTAACTGGCGCGTCCCCAATTTACTACAGAGGCGCGCCGCCGGGTACGTCTACCGGTCTTCCAGATCCGGGGTGCCGATGAACTGGGTCTTGAGCAGCGTCAGCGCCCCTTTTTCAGCCAGCGCCTCATTGGGAAACACATGCTTGGTGTCTTCCAGCACCGGGAATCCGAAGACCCGCACCCGGGCGTGGTAGCCGTCGGGCGTCTCGGCGAATTCGATGTCGAAGTTGCGTTCTTCGATCCAACCCGATCGATGCAGTTTCCATTCCATGTCCGACGCGCTCCCGAAAAGTCGAGGTTGATACGACAGGCCGGCCCCGATGGAAGCCGGCCTGCTACACCATACACCCGTCTTGCAACGGACGGACTGGCGGGCGATCCGCCGCGCCTACTTTCGGGCGCGCGACTTGTCTGCGGCGTCGTCCGTGAATCCTTCCACCGGCGGGGCAAACAAATCCCAGCTTGCCATGAACAGCGCGGCAATCAAGGGGCCGATCACGAAGCCGTTCAGGCCGAACAAAGCCATGCCGCCCAGCGTGGATATCAGCACCACATAGTCCGGCATCTTGGTGTCCTTGCCGACCAGAATGGGGCGCAGCACGTTGTCCACCATGCCGATGACCAGCACGCCGAAGAGGATCAGCACAACGCCTTTGATCGTGGCCCCGGTCAACAGGAAGTAGATCGCGACCGGAGCCCAGATCAACCCCGCGCCGATCGCCGGCAGCAAGGACAGAAAGCCCATGATCACGCCCCACAGCAGCGCGCCCTGGATCGACAGGATCGAGAAGATGATGCCGCCCAGCGCGCCCTGCGCCGCGGCCACCGCGACGTTGCCCTTGACGGTGGCGCGCACCACGGTGGTGAACTTGCGCAGCAGATGCTGCTTGTGCGTGTCGCTCAGCGGCATGGCGCGCTTGAGCCGCGCCGATAGCTGCGGGCCGTCGCGCAACAGGAAGAACAGCAGGTACAGCATGATGCCGAAGCTGATCACGAACTGGAACGTGTCCTGCCCTATGTTCAAGGCCTGGGTCGCCAGGAACTGGCTGGCCTGCATGGCGCCCGCGCTGAGTTTTTCCTGCAGGCTCGGTATGTCGGCCAGGTCGAAGCGCGACAGCAGATCATGCACCGACGGCGGCAAAGCCGCCATGGCTTGCTGGAAATAGTCGCCGAAGTTGATCTGCCCGGACTTGACGCTCTGATAGAGGTTCGCCCCTTCGCGCACCAGCGATCCGCTGATGACGATGAGCGGCAGGATCACCAGCAGCAGCACCAGCAGCAAGGTGATCAGCGCGGCCAGGTTGCGCCGTCCGCCGATGCGCGCCACCAGCCGGCGCTGCAGCGGCGCAAAGATGATGGCAAGGACAGCGCCCCAGAAAACAGCGCCGTAGAAAGGCCACAACAACCAGCCGAATGCGATGGTGACCACCACCAGCAGGAGCAGAAAGGTTCTGTAGTGCATGCTGGAAGATTCGCTCATATTACGTCCCAGGCTCGGCTGACGCCGCGAGACCCGCATTGTACAAAGCGCCGTTCAGCGGGCGTCCTGCGGCTGCCCGGCAGCCTGGCGCAACACGGCGCGCGCGTGCTCCAGAACATCCGACTGCGCGTTCAATCCCTGCAGGCGCAGGTTCAGCTCCTGCTGCAGCGTGGGCGTGGCGACACGCGCCTGCCCGTCCGTCAGCAGGATGTCCTGCGCATGGGCGGCGACGAAATCCGCCACGCCCAGCGCATCGCGCGCCACCGCGTCCATGGCGGCCGCGGCATCCAACACCTCGGCCGCGGGCGCCGTCACGGCTTCGTCATAAACACCGTCGTAGACGGGCGCCAGATCGGCCGGGAGCGCCAGCGCCGCACGCGCCTTATCCGCCTTGGCCTGGGCCCGCTGCACCTCGGCTGCCTGCTCGGCCAGCGTCTTGCGCGCGGCCTCCAGGCGGTCCCGCCGTTCCACGATATCGGCCACGGAACGCAGGGTCTCGGCTTCCGACGCGTCACGCATGGACGCCGCTGCCTGCGTCAGGATTTCCTGAAAATCGGCGATGACCTCATAGGCATCGGCATAGCCGCCGATGGCCTCCTTTTCAGGTTCGCTCAGGCTGCCGATGGGCAGCAGCGACGCGCTGTTCATCCGGCTTTGCAGCAACTGGATGAAGGCGGCCCGCTCCTGGGGTTCCTTGTTGACGCAGGCCGACAGAAACAGCATCGATGCCATCGCCAGGCCCAGCAGGCAAGCTCGCAGCAATGCCATGCCCATCCTCCTTGCATGCGGGTTCGCGAAACCGGCGCCGCCCGCGAACCGGGCGGCCGCCCTCCGGCAGATTATCCCGAAGGCGCTTTCCGACGCTGCCAGCGGGCGGATTTTGTTGCTATCGAAGCGTGTTGACACAGGGTGCGCCGCCCGCATCATGGCTCCAGGGGATACGCCATGGCGCAGCGGCGGGCAGGATCAAAACCCATGGCCGCCTCATGGCTCAGGCGCGTCCGCAACCCGGGCGAGAGTTCCCCTGTCGCGACGTCGACGAAACCTTGCCGCAGATAAAACGGCCTGTTCCAGGATAGTTCGCGGTCGGTGGTCAGCACCACGAACCGGTAGCAGCCGGCATTGCGGGCATGCGCACACACGGCGGCCAGAAGCGCCCGGCCCAGGCCGCGCCCCTGCCACGGCAGCGCTACCGCCATTTCGGCCAGGTAGAGATCGCCATCCATGGACCGGGTCAGCGCAAAGCCTGCGGCTTGGCCCTCGCCTTCTGCGATCCAAAGCAATCCGGCCGCCTGCGCCTGCGCCAGCTCGGCGTGCGGCGCCGTATCGTCGCCAGCGGCCCACGCCATGTGCGTGCCCAGGAAGCGCCGCGCGGCGGAGCGTTCGATATCGGCCAGGCTGGCCAGGTCTGAAGGTCGTGCGAGTCTGATCATAGGCATGGCAGTATGCCTGATGCGGGCCTGTAGTCCGATCCCATAAAATGGCGTTTTCCGCCATTACGGCCCTGCAACACAGCTCAGCCCCAAGACATGACTCAAAACGCCACCTCCGATACCTGGGGCTTTGCCCATCCCGATTGCCGCGGCGCGGCCGCCCTGCTGTTCTTCATGACCGATCTGGCGCGGGTGGTCAACCAGTACCTGAGCCCTGGGCAATTGTCCGACGAGGCGCTGGCCGACGCGCAAAAGGCGGTCGACGCCTTGCTGGCCCGCTATGTGGAGATCCAGGCCGCCCCCGAAGCCTTCGACAACGAGCGCATCGAACTCGCCCTGGAAACCGAAAACCAGCCGGACGGCCAGACCAGCGCGCAAGTGGCGCTGCGCATGTCGCCGCGCCTGGAAGGCCTCATCATCGAAGCCCAGCGCCAGGCTCGCCCGGCAACCCATTAAAGGCCAAGGACGGGGGAGGAGTCTCCTCCCTACCACAAAACACTTGCCAAAAGCATCAACTGCCTGTAATATTACCGGTTGAGTTCTGCCGTTTTCGCCAAATTCCATACGAAAAAACGCGGTGATAAACGACGGCGCTGGCACTGAGGCCTGTACATCAGCCCCTCCCCAGACGCCGAAGCAGACCCTCGAAAACATCCAAGCCCAAGCATCCCGTCCCATTTGCGAAAACCGCAAATCCGGATTGCGGCCTGGAACAAGACGCCTTCACCAAACCGCCAGTCCGGCTTGGCAAGAAGCAACAAGACAATCAGCGGCGCCTACAACACGCGCAAGCGACGAATACCGATAATCGCGCCGCAATCAGCAGGGCCTGCCTGTCCTGCATGACCCCTCGGGCCGCGCATGTCCGCATGCATGCTTTGCGCAGGTACGCGCATCGCGCAGCCCGAAACGATGCCGTCCCGGACTGATGGACAGCATCGCGCCGCCAGGCCGTGCGCGCAAAACATGAGAATGCGCAAAAGGACAGCGGCAAATATGCGTTAGTGTCACGACACGCCTGCCAATTTGATACGGCTGGCAGCGGCACGCGGCAGGAATGCTGCGCGCCGCGTGACCAGACGCGGCTTTTCCCATAACTAGAAACCAAGAGAACAAACACCATGAATACTCGTTTCACCACTTCGGACCTGATCCGTCGCCCGGCCCACACCATGCTGGACAACATGCCGATCCATATCGGCGACATCGTTTACCTGAAGCCCGCAAATGGCCCGGAAATCCGCGCCACGGTCATCTACAACGCGCCCATCGATGGCACGACCACCTACACGACCGAAGTCGTGCCCTGCGGCGCACCCGCGCAAAAGGCCCCCGGCCAGCGCATCCGCTTCCGCCATGAGCACGTGCATCGCATCGAACCGGTGCGCAGCACCACTCACTAAAGCGGTACCCCGCCCCGTTTGCGCAAGCAACGGGGCAATTTTTGCGTGATAAAGTCCCCGGCAATACAGCCCTGGCTATCCCACCATGCAGAACAACCGTCTCGCGGTCCACATCTGGGACCTTCCCACCCGCCTCTTCCATTGGGCGCTCGTCGTCTGCATCGTCGGCGCGTTCGTCAGCGTGAAGCTGGGCGGCCTGTACATGGACTGGCACGTGCGCTTCGGCTGTACGGCGCTGGGCCTGATCCTGTTTCGCCTGCTGTGGGGATTCGTCGGCCCGCGCTACGCCCGCTTCTCGCACTTCGTGCGCGGCCCGGCGGCCGTGGCCCGCTATCTGAAGGGCGCCGCGGCGCCCGCAGGCCACAACCCGCTGGGCGCGCTATCGGTGCTGGCGCTGCTGCTGGTCATCGGCTTCCAGGCGCTCAGCGGCCTGTTCACCACCGACGACATCATGACGCAGGGCCCCTTGTTCGGCCACGTCAGCGAATCCATTTCCGCCGCCATGACGTCCTGGCACAAGCTGAACGAGTGGGTCATCCTGGCCCTGGTCGCCCTTCATATTGCAGCTGTGCTCTGGTACGCGCTGGTGCGCCGCAAGCGCCTGGTGCGCGCCATCATCACCGGCAAGGTCGATGCCAAGGACGTGCCCGCCGGCACGCCCCCCACGCAGGACGGTTTCGCCGTCTGGCTGCGCGCGCTGGTGCTGGGCGCCTGTGTCACGGGCCTGGTGCTGTGGATCCGGTCGCTGGAAGTGGCGGCCGACATGTCTTTTTCCTGACCGGCTCACACGGCGCGAAAGCAGCGCTGCGGCCCGCTCAACGCCGCGCCTCGATCAAGTGCCGCGTCGAATGGGCCACGAACGGCTCTCCCCGGCGCATCCGCTGATCCAGCGCCAGCAGGGCATCGCGATACCTCGCCACCGAAAAATCGGGCACCCACCACACGCATTTGCGCAGGACCCAGATCACGGCGCCGACGTCATGGAACACCATCTGGCAACGGGTCGTGCGCAAGTCCGTCACCGCAAGTCCCGCGGCCCCTGCGGCGGCCGCTTCATCCTGCGGATCCCGCAGGCGCCGCTCTGCCGGCAAAGGCCCCAGGAAATGCTCGATCAGTTCAAAGGCCGAAGCCGGCCCCACGTGCTGGGCGAAGTAACACCCGCCCGGCTCGAGAACCCGGCGGACTTCTGCCCAGTCCGGGCTCACGGGATGCCTGGACGTCACGAGCTCAAACGACGCATCGGCAAACGGCAAGCCAGCGCCCGGCGCAGTCTGCACTAGCCGCACGCCACGAGCGGCCAGGCGTTCATGCGCTTTCCTGGCATTGGGCGGCCAGGCTTCGGTCGCGCACATCGTCGGTGGAAAGTACGGAGCCTCGTCCAGCACTTCGCCGCCGCCCGTATCCAGGTCCAGCGCCGACCGCACTGTGGCCAGGCGCTGCGCAAGCAGCCTGGCGTAGCCCCACGGCGGACGCTCCTCGGAAGCGCGCCCCGTCAGCCAGCCGAAGCCCCACCCGCTGACATCGGCGGCGTCGGCCTCTGCCACCAGTTCATCAAAGGATTTCATCCCCTCTCCCCTGCGCGGGACCGACGCGCAATCCCAGGGACTCACGCTCGGCAACGCCATAAAAAAAAGCGCCAACGGTTACGCTGGCGCCTCTTTGTCCATATGCCGTCCGCGGACGGCAGGCGCTTTATTTCTTCTTGCGATACGCGTCGTGACAGGCCTTGCAGCTTGCGCCGACGTCGCCGAATGCAGCGCGCAGCTTGTCCAGGTCGCCGGCATCGGCAGCGGCCGACAGCTTGACGATATTGTCCTGGAAGGCCTGCTGCTTCTGCTTGAAGCCCGCAGCGTCGCTCCAGACTTCAGGACGCGCGTCACCGCCTTCGGTTCCGGCGCCAAAAGCCGTCCACGGCAAGGCCGACAAGGTCTTCAGCACTTCCACATTGGCCTTGATCTGCGCGGCGTCATAGGGCTGCTGGCCCTTGACCACCGGCGCCATGCGGCCGAAGTGGGAAGCCATCAGCGTCAGCGCCGACTGGCGGTACTTGATGGCGTCCTCGGGCTTGGCGAACTGCGCGGACGCGCTCGTCGCCAGCAGGGGCCCAACCGTCATACAGGCCAACGCGGCGAGCGTGGACAACTTCTTCATTGCAATCTCCCGTAAGGTCAACAGAAGCCGCGCACCCCGGGCGCGCGGCAAGGCGACTATACCGCCCGGGCCAAGTCAGCGGCCAGCCCGATGTAGGAGCGCGGGGTCATCGCCAACAGGCGCGCCTTGGGCTCTTCGGGCAGGGCCAGGCCCTGGATGAATTCTCGCAGGCCTTCCTCGGTGATGCCCTTGCCGCGCGTCAAGGCCTTGAGCTGTTCGTACGGCTGCGGCAGGCCATAGCGGCGCATGACGGTCTGCACCGGCTCGGCCAGCACTTCCCAGCAGGCGTCGATGTCGGCGTCGATGGCGACGGTGTTGACTTCAAGCTTGCCCAGGCCGCGCATGCAGGCATCCCAAGCCACCAGGCAGTAGCCCAGGCCCACGCCCAGGTTGCGCAGGACGGTGGAGTCGGTCAGGTCGCGCTGCCAGCGGGAGATCGGCAGCTTGTCCGCGAGGTGGCGCAGCACGGCGTTGGCCAGGCCAAGGTTGCCTTCGGAGTTTTCGAAGTCGATCGGGTTGACCTTGTGCGGCATGGTGGAGGAACCGACCTCGCCTTCCTTCAGGCGCTGCTTGAAATAGCCCAGCGCCACGTAACCCCAGACGTCGCGATCCAGGTCCAGCACGATGATGTTGGCGCGCGTGATGGCGTCGAACAGGGCCGACATCCAGTCATGCGGTTCGATCTGGATGGTGTGGCGGTTCTGGGTCAGGCCCAGGCCGGCCAGCACGCGCTGGCTGAAGGCGGGCCAGTCGATTTCGGGGTAGGCCGACAGGTGCGCGTTGTAGTTGCCGGTGGCGCCGTTCAGCTTGGCCAGCGGTTCGACGGCCTCGACCGCGGCGATGGCGCGGTTCAGGCGCGCGGCCACGTTGGCGAATTCCTTGCCCAGCGTCGTCGGGCTGGCGGGCTGGCCGTGGGTACGCGACAGCATGGGCTGATCGGCCTGGGCCACCGCCATGTCGTTCAGCTTGGCGGCGAGTTCGCGCAGGCGCGGCACCACGACCTCGTTGCGGGCGCGCGTCAGCATCAGCGCGTGCGAGGTGTTGTTGATGTCCTCGGAGGTGCAGGCGAAGTGGATGAACTCGGCGGCGCGGGCCAGCTCGGCGTCATCGGCCACTTTTTCCTTCAGCCAGTACTCGACGGCCTTGACGTCATGGTTGGTGACGCGTTCGATGTCCTTGATGCGGGCGGCGTCGGCCTCGGAGAAGTCGCGCACCAATTGTTGCAGGCGGGCGCGGGCGGCTTCGGAGAAGGCGGGCAGCTCCGGCAGGCCGGCGTCGGACAGCGCGACCAGCCAGGCCACCTCGACCTCGACGCGGTGCGCCATGAAACCGGCTTCGGAGAGCAGGCCGCGCAGCGCGTCGCCCCGGGAAGCGTACCGGCCATCCAGTGGCGAAAGGGCGTTGAGTTGGCTGAGCTGATCGGCGATTTGCATGGTCTGGAAGAGAAAAAGCGGGGAATGAGCGAATCGGGCGATTTTATCATCCGGAAGCGCGCAACATTGTGGCAAACTGACGAAGATTCCGGCCTTTTGGCCGTCTTGCCGTCATGCGGCCTGCTATACTTCGGCCGCTTTCCGACTCCGCTTGTGACTCCATGAAACTGATCGGCTCGCTTACCAGTCCTTACGTGCGCAAAGTGCGTATCGTCATGGCCGAGAAAAAGCTGGACTACCGGCTTGAACTCGAAAACGTCTGGTCCGCCGACACGCAGATCCAAACGTACAACCCGCTGGGCAAGGTACCTTGCCTGGTCATGGAAGATGGCGGCGCCCTCTTCGATTCGCGCGTCATCGTCGAATACGTCGACACCCTGTCCCCTGTTGCCCGCCTGATTCCTCAGCCGGGGCGCGATCGCGCCGCGGTCAAGTGCTGGGAAGCCATCGCCGATGGCCTCCTGGACGCCTGCGTGACCATCGTCAAGGAAAACCAGCGTCCCGAGGCTCAGCGCAGCCCCGAATGGATCGAGCGCCAGTATTCCAAGATCCATGCCAGCCTTGACGCGATGAACAAGAGCCTGGGCGACAACGCCCACTGCATGGGCATCAACTACAGCCTGGCCGACATCGCAGTCGGCTGCGCGCTGGGCTATCTGGACCTGCGCTTCGCCGCGCTCGACTGGCGCACCAACCACCAGAACCTGGCCCGCCTGTACGACAAGCTGTCGCAGCGCCAGTCCTTCATCGATACCGTTCCAGGATAAGCCCCCCCCGAGGCGCTGCGCGCCTCCCCCCCAGGGGGCGCCGCTACGGACCGGCGGAGCCGGATCCGTGCGGCCCGGCTTCTACTTGGCCTCGCCCCTGCTCCGCCCGCGCTTCCGTTCTGCCTTTGCCTCTGCGCCGCCTGTGCTTCTGCATCGGCGGCGCTTTTGCGTGAGCTGCGCCTTTCTATCGGCGCAGCCCTACCTGGCTCAGGCGTTGAACGTCTGCCAGGCCTTGAACAGCATGTACGCGGCCAGCGCGAACAGCAGGCAGGCGAACACGCGCTTCAGGGTCTGCACCGGCAGGCGGTGGGCCATGCGCGCGCCCAGCGGGGCCGTCAGCACGCTGGTGCAGACTAGCGCGATCAAGGCGGGCCAGTAGATATAGCCCAGCATGCCCGGACGCGTTTCGCCCGAGTTCAGGCCCGACACCACGTAACCGACGCTATTGGCCAGCGCGATGGGAAAGCCCAGCGCGGCCGAAGTCGACACCGCGTTGTGCAGGGCCACGTTGCACCAGACCATGAAAGGCACCGACAGGAAACCGCCGCCCGCGCCCACCAGGCCAGACAGAAAGCCGATGCCCGCGCCAGCCGCGCTGGTGCCCACCACGCCCGGCATCTGGCGGCTGGGCTTGGGCTTCTTGTTCTGCAGCATGCTCCAGCCGGAATAGCCGACGAACAGCGCGAAGAACAGCGACAGCCACAGCGTGCTGAGCGCGGCAAAGACCGCGCCGCCCGAAAGGAGGCCGCCGATGATGATGCCCGGCGCCATCGCCCAGACGATGTTCCATTTGATCGTGCCGCGCTGCTGGTGCGCCCGCACGCTGGAAATGGAAGTAAACAGGATCGAGGTCATCGACGTGGCGATGGCGGCATGAACAACCAGGTCGGCGGGCATGCCCTTCCACGCGAACAGCATCGTCAGGAAAGGCACCAGCAACATGCCTCCGCCTATGCCCAGCAGGCCCGCGGCGAAACCCACCACGCCGCCCAGCACCAGCAGGCAAATCACCATCGTTACATCCACAACTGTCTCCTCTTTCTTCTTGGTAATGAACAAAGCCCCAAGGGCCGCGCCCGAGGGGCTTTGATTGAAATCCGTGCTCGCCACGCGGCGGATGCCGGCGCGGCGCCCATACCTACAGGATGATGCCGCCGCCCAGGCAAACCTCGCCATCGTAAAGCACGGCGGACTGTCCGGGCGTGACCGCCCACTGCGGTTCGGTAAAGCTCAGGCTGAAGGTGCCGTCGGCAGCGCCAGCCAGACTGCACGCGGCATCGGCCTGGCGGTAGCGCGTCTTGGCGCCATAGGCGCCCGGGGCTGGCGCGTGGCCGGCGACCCAGCTCGCGTCTTGCGCCCGCAGCTCGCCCGACAGCAGCCAGGGATGGTCATGCCCCTGCACCACGTAGAGCACATTGCGCTCCAGGTCCTTGCGCGCCACGTACCAGGCTTCGGCCGTGCCGTCCTCGCGCTGGCGCCCCTTCACCCCGCCCACGCCCAGGCCCTTGCGCTGGCCCAGCGTATAGAACGACAGCCCTTCGTGACGGCCTACCTTCTGACCTTCCGGCGTCATGATCGGACCCGGCTCGGTCGGCAGGTAGCGATTCAGGAACTCGCGGAACGGCCGCTCGCCGATGAAGCAGATACCCGTGGAATCCTTCTTGGCGGCGTTATGCAGGCCGATCTCGTGCGCGATACGCCGCACCTCGGTCTTGTGGATCTCGCCCAGCGGGAACATGGTGCGCGACAACTGCGCCTGATTCAGGCGGTGCAGGAAGTAGCTCTGGTCCTTGGACGCATCCAGCGCCTTGAGCAGCTGGAACTGCGTGCCGCCGCCTTCGGCCGGCACCTCGCGCACCCGCGCGTAGTGGCCGGTGGCGATATGCTCGGCGCCCAGCGCCATGGCATGGTCGAGGAAGGCCTTGAACTTGATCTCGGCATTGCACAGCACGTCCGGGTTGGGCGTGCGGCCCGCGGAGTACTCGCGCAGGAACTCCGCGAACACGCGGTCCTTGTATTCGGCGGCGAAATTGACGAACTCGAACTCGACCCCTACCAGATCCGCGACGCTGGCGGCGTCCAGCAGGTCCTGGCGGGTGGAACAGTATTCGGAATCGTCGTCGTCTTCCCAGTTCTTCATGAACAGGCCGACGACCTCGTAGCCTTGCTGCTTGAGCAGCCAGGCGGTGACCGAAGAATCGACCCCGCCGGACATGCCGACGACAACGCGGCCTTTCTTGGTAAGTTTTTGACTCATGATGGGTCTATTTTAGATCGGTCCGTACATCTTCCTGCGGCTGCGGCTCGGCCGCCCGCGACACTTCCATCAGCCAGGTACGGAAAGCCTGCAGGGTGGGCAGGTTGGCCTTCTGCTCCGGATAGCACAGGTAGTACCCCATGCGCGCCCGTATCGGCAGCTGGATGGCGACGGCCAGCTTGCCGTCGCGCAGCTCGTCCTCGATCAGGCAGCGCGGAATCAGCGCCACGCCGAAGCCGGCCGCGGCCGCCTGCGACAGCAGCGCGTACTGGTCGAAGCGCGCGCCTTCCAGGCTGCGCCGGGTATCGCATCCAGCCTGCTCGAACCAGTCGCGCCAGCCTTCCAGCGCCGAGGTATGGTGCAGCAGCGGATAGGCCAGCAGGTCCGCGGGCGCCGCACAGCCGCCCGGGATCAGGCGCGGGCTGCAGACCGGCAGGATTTCGCGGCCGACGATGTAGTCCGCCCCGCTGCCCGGCCAGATGCCTTCGCCGAAGCGCACGGCAGCGTCCAGTTCAGGGGTGGAGAAATCATAGCCCTGGCGGTGAGGCAGGAATTCGACGTGGATGTCCGGCCGCAGGCGCATGAAGGCGGTCAGGCGCGGGATCAGCCAGCGCGCCCCGAAAGTCGGCATACAGGTCAGGTTGAGCGTGCCGCCCTGCCCCTGGTGCGCGATCAGTTCCACGGTGGCGGCTTCGATCTGGCCCAGCCCGGCCTGGATCTTGGTCAGGTAACTGCGTCCGGCCTCGGTCAGGACCAGGCCTTGCCTGATTCGCAGGAATAGTTCGATGCCGACGAACTCCTCCAGATGTTTCACCTGCTTACTGACCGCGCCCTGCGTGACACACAATTCCTGCGCCGCGCGCGTGAAACTGCTATGTCTCGCGGCGACTTCGAACGCCTGGAGATCCGTGAGTGAGGGACAGAATCGCCGCATGGATAAGGTACGCAAATTGTTTCAGGCCGCGCAACGAAAACGGCCCTGTTCCGGGCCGCCGCGAAAAGAGGCATGAAAAAAAGTCATAGCTTACGGAGAAACTTTCGTTTGCGCAAACCGGACCGCCAGGAAAGAATCGTTGCGTTTGCGTCTGCCTTTGCGCATCCGCTTTCCAATTCATTAGGGGAATCCATGCAACGCCGTAACGTAGTACTGGGCCTGTGCGTCGCCGCCGCGACCCTCGCCGCGCCGCTGACCTCGGGTATCGCGCACGCTGAAGACGCGTATCCGACCAAGCCCATCCGCCTGATCGTTCCCTTCCCGCCCGGCGGCACCACCGACATCGTCGGTCGCCTGTTCGCCGACAAGCTGGGCAAGGAGCTGGGCCAGACCGTCGTGGTGGAAAACCGCGGCGGCGCCGGCGGTTCGATCGGCAGCGCCTTCGTCGCCAGCAGCGCGCCGGACGGCTACACCCTGGGCATCGCCACCGTGAGCACGCACGGCATCAACCCGGCCATCTACCCGAACCTGCCGTTCGATGGCGAGAAGGACTTCACGCCCATCTCGAACCTGGCGGCCGTGCCCAACATCATGACCATCAACCCGAAGGTCCAGGCCAAGAACATCGCCGACTTCATCAAGCTGGCCAAGAGCGAGCCGGGCAAGCTGACCTACGCGTCGGCCGGCAACGGTTCGGTCTCGCACATGATGGGCGAACTGTTCAAGATGGCTTCGGGCACCAACCTGATGCACGTGCCGTACCGCGGCGTGGGCCCGGCGCTGAACGACGCGCTGGCCGGCCAGGTCGACGTCATGTATGACAACCTGCCCTCCTCGCTGCCGCACGTGCAATCCGGCCGCCTGATCGCCATGGCCGTGGCCTCGCCCAAGCGCGTGGCCGCCCTGCCCGACGTGCCCACGTTCGCCGAAGCCGGCCTGCCGGCCGTGAACGACGCGTCCTGGTTCGGCCTGGTGGCTCCCGCCAAGCTGCCCCAGCCCGTGCTGGACAAGCTGAACGCAGCCGTGCAGAAGGTCAGCGCCGAAGCCGACGTCAAGACCCGCCTGGAAGCCCTGGGCGCCGCGCCGGCCGCCAACACTCCGGCCGAATTCGCGGCGCAGATCTCGGCTGAAATCGCCAAGAACAAGCGCATCGCCAAAGAAGCCAACGTGAAGATCGACTAAGCGATCTTCGGTCCTCGCGCGCCCGCCGGTGCGCGAGGACCTCCGATTAACGAACGCAACACCCCCTTATGCGAATTACCCAACCCCTGTCTTACCGGCTCGACCTCCCGCAGCAATATCCTGATTCGGACTCCTCGGCTCCCCTCGTGCTGGACTCCCCGCACAGCGGCACCGCCTACCCCCCCGATTTCGCGGCTGCGGTGGACTTTGGCGCATTGCGCACCGCCGAGGACACCTGGGTTGACGACCTGTGGGGCGACGCCATCGAAATGGGCGTGCCGATGATTGCCGCCGCGTTCCCGCGCGCCTACATCGACGCCAACCGCTCGCCCGACGAAATCGACGAATTGCTGCTGGACGCCGCCTGGCCCGACGCCATCAACGCCTCGCCCAAGGTCAAGCTGGGCAAGGGCCTGATCTGGCGCATGCTGGACGACGGCACGCCGCTCTACAACCGCAAGCTCACGGTCGCGGAAGTGCGCCACCGCATCGACGCCTGCTGGAAGCCCTACCACGCCGCGCTGGGCCAGGTGCTGGACGCAGCCCACAAGAAGTTCGGCAAGGTCTGGCACATCAACTGCCACTCCATGCCCAGCGTCGCCGGCGCCTACGCCACCGACCGCCCGGGCCTGGTCCACCCCGACTTCGTGCTGGGCGACCGCGACGGCAGCACCAGCGACCCGGCCTTCCGTGAATTCATCGCCGCCTGGCTGCGCGAACGCGGCTACAACGTGACCGTCAACGATCCCTACAAGGGCGTGGAGCTGGTGCGCGCCTTCGGCCGCCCCGAAGAAGGCCGCCACAGTCTGCAGATCGAGATCAACCGCAAACTCTACATGGACGAAGTTTCGCTGCGTCCTTCCGAAAACTACGGCCGCCTGAAGGCCGATCTGCGCGAACTCACCGCCGCGCTGATCACCTGGACTCGCGCGCAAACGGCTTGACGCCGGACGTTTGCGCGCAGGTGCCGGCCAGCGCAAAAGTCAGACTGGCCGGAGCAGTTGGGTTGCAAGACCCCAGCCCCATGGTTCGCCATGGGGCTTTTTTTCGGCCCGCCGCCGGGCATCGGCGGGCCGATGCAACCTTGGTTCTTCTCCCTCACTTCCCAGGGGCGCGACACCTTTCCTTTCACTTTCCCGTGTATAACTGATGCCAACTAATGAGGAGAGGCGTAGATGCACATCGGGATACCAAAAGAAACCCGAGACGGGGAAACTCGTGTCGCAGCAACACCGGAGACCGTCAAGAAGTACGTAGGCGGAAAACACACCGTCATCGTGGAGCGCGGGGCAGGCACTGCCGCCCGCTATCTCGACGAAGCCTATGAGGCAGCGGGCGCAACGCTCGGCAGCGCCCAGGACGCGTTGGGGGCAGAACTCGTCATGAAGGTGCGCGCGCCTTCTGCCGCGGAACTGCCCCAGATGAAATCCGGCGCCGTCGTGGTCGGCATGCTGGATCCCTTCGACGCCGAAGGCATCCAGCAGATCGCGGCCGCCGGACTCACCGGATTCGCGCTGGAAGCCGCGCCCCGCATCACGCGGGCCCAAAGCCTGGACGTGCTGTCCTCGCAGGCCAACCTGGCCGGCTACAAGGCCGTGCTGCTGGCGGCGCACCACTACGGCCGCCTGATACCCATGATGATGACCGCCGCGGGCACGCTGAAGGCCGCCCGCGCCGTCGTGCTGGGCACCGGCGTGGCCGGGCTGCAGGCCATCGCCACCGCCAAGCGGCTGGGCGCGGTGGTCGAAGCCTCGGACGTGCGTCCCGCCGCGCGCGAACAGGTGGAATCGCTGGGCGCCAAGTTCATCGACGTCCCTTTCGAAACGGACGAAGAACGCGAGATCGCGCAAGGCACGGGCGGCTACGCCCGGCCCATGCCGCCCGCCTGGATGGCTCGGCAGGCCGCGCTCGTGTCCGAACGCTGCAAGCAGGCCGACATCGTCATCACCACCGCGCTGATTCCCGGCCGCCCCGCCCCCACACTGGTGTCCGCGGAAACCGTCGCGGCCATGAAG
Source organism: Achromobacter sp. GW823-FHT04E03 (assembly GCF_058796095.1). Lineage (NCBI taxonomy): Bacteria > Pseudomonadati > Pseudomonadota > Betaproteobacteria > Burkholderiales > Alcaligenaceae > Achromobacter > Achromobacter sp. GW823-FHT04E03. The sequence continues at coordinate 121,158 of NZ_JBXAIJ010000003.1, forward strand.
CCGGGCTCGGTGCTGGTGGACCTGGCGGTCGAGCGCGGCGGCAATTGCCCGTTGTCCGAGAAAGGCCTGGTGGTGGAAAAGCATGGCGTGACGATCATCGGGCTGACCAATCTGCCCGGCCTGGTCGCGACCGACGCTTCGGCGCTGTATGCGCGCAACATCCAGGATTTCCTGAAGCTCATCATCAATGCGGACGGCGCGCTGGCGATCCAGCGCGACGACGAGATCGTCGCGGCCTGCCTGGTGTGCGAAGGCGGCAACGTGGCGCGGAGGAACTAACAGCATGGAAGCGATCAACCCCACCCTGATGAATCTCATCATCTTCGTGCTGGCCATCTATGTCGGCTACCACGTCGTGTGGAACGTCACCCCCGCCCTGCACACGCCCTTGATGGCAGTCACCAACGCCATCTCCGCCATCATCATCGTGGGCGCCATGCTGGCGGCCGCGCTGACCGAAGGCGGACTGGCGCGCGGCATGGGCGTGTTCGCCGTGGCGCTGGCCGCGGTCAACGTGTTCGGCGGCTTTCTCGTGACCCGGCGCATGCTGGAAATGTTCAAGAAAAAGGACCGCAAGGCGGGCAAGGAGGAAGCGAAATGATCTCGCTGAACCTCGTCACCCTGCTGTACCTGATCGCCTCGGTCTGCTTCATCCAGGCGCTCAAGGGCCTGTCGCATCCGACCACGTCGCGACTCGGCAATGCGTTCGGCATGGCCGGCATGGCGATCGCCGTGCTGACCACGGCCGCGCTCATCGTCGGCCTGGCGCGCGACGGCTCCGCCACCATCGGCCTGGGCTGGGTCGTCCTGGGCCTGCTGGTTGGCGGCTCCATCGGCACGCTGATGGCCAAGCGCGTCGAGATGACCAAGATGCCCGAGCTGGTCGCCTTCATGCACAGCATGATCGGCCTGGCGGCGGTCGCCATCGCGGTGGCCGTGGTGGCGGAGCCGCATGCCTTCGGCATCGTGCCCGTCGGCGTGCCGATTCCCACCGGCAACCGCTTCGAGCTGTTCATCGGCACTTTCGTCGGCGCCATTACGTTCTCGGGGTCGGTCATTGCCTTCGGAAAACTGTCGGGCAAGTACAAGTTCCGCCTGTTCCAGGGCGCGCCGGTGGTGTTCTCGGGCCAGCACATGCTGAACCTGGCGCTGGCGCTGCTGATGCTGGCTTGCGGCATCTGGTTCATGCTCACGCAGGAATGGACGCCCTTCATCATCATGACGCTCATCGCCTTCGTGCTGGGCGTGCTGATCATCATCCCGATCGGCGGCGCCGACATGCCGGTGGTGGTGTCCATGCTGAACAGCTACTCGGGTTGGGCGGCGGCCGGCATCGGTTTCTCGCTGAACAACCCCATGCTGATCATCGCCGGTTCGCTGGTGGGTTCCTCAGGCGCGATCCTGTCCTACATCATGTGCAAGGCGATGAACCGTTCGTTCTTCAACGTGATCCTGGGCGGCTTCGGAGGCCAGGCTGGCGGCGCCGCTGCGGCGGGCGATGCGCAGCAGCGCAGCGTCAAGTCGGGCAGTCCCGACGACGCCGCCTTCCTGATGACCAACGCCGAAAGCGTGACCATCGTTCCCGGCTACGGCCTGGCGGTGGCGCGCGCGCAGCACGCGCTGAAGGAACTGGCGGAAAAGCTCACCGAGCGCGGCGTGACGGTCAAGTACGCCATCCACCCGGTGGCGGGACGCATGCCCGGCCACATGAACGTGCTGCTGGCCGAGGCCGAGGTGCCCTACGACCAGGTCTTCGAAATGGAAGACATCAACAGCGAGTTCGGCCAGACCGACGTGGTGCTGGTGCTGGGCGCGAACGACGTGGTCAACCCGGCCGCCAAGAACGACCCGAAGTCGCCCATTGCCGGCATGCCCATCCTGGAAGCCTACAAGGCCCGCACCGTGATCGTGAACAAGCGGTCCATGGCATCGGGCTACGCGGGCCTGGACAATGAGCTCTTCTACATGGACCGCACGATGATGGTTTTCGGCGACGCCAAGAAGGTGCTTGAAGACATGGTCAAGGCCGTGGAGTAAGACGCCCGGCGCCGGATGCCGCCAGGCGTCCGGCGCCTACGCGCCGCGCTGGCCCGCAGGCTGGCGCAATTGCTCGTCAACCACTTCGATCCAATGCCGCACCGGCGTGTCGGTGCCGCTTTGCAAATGGCCGATGCAGCCGATGTTGGCTGACAGGATCACGTCCGGTCCGCCCGCCGCGATCGCGCCCAGCTTGCGGTCGCGCAGTTCCAGCGCAATCTCTGGATTCAATACCGAATAGGCGCCCGCCGAACCGCAGCACAAGTGCTTGTCGGCGAACGGCTGCAACGCAAAACCCAGATCCGCCAGCAATTGTTCCGACAGCGGCCGCAGGCCCTGCCAATGCTGCAGCGTGCATGGCGGATGGAATGCCGCGCGCGTGCCCGCAGGCAGCCGCGCGCGCAATTGCGCCGCATGCGGCGCGACGATCTCGGCCACATCCTTCACCAGCGCCACGATGTCCGCGGCCTTTTGCGCGTAGGCCGGATCGTGCCGCAGGTGATGCGCATACTCCTTGACCATGGCGCCGCAGCCCGACGCGTTCATCACGATGGCCTCGACCTTGCCATCCTGCAGCAGCGGCCACCAGGCATCGACGTTGGCGCGCATCTGCACCAAGGCCTCTTCCTGCGCGTCCAGGTGGAAACTGGCCGCGCCGCAACAGCCGGCGCCGGGCGCGATGCGCGCGCCTATGCCCACCGCGTCCAGCACGCGGATGGTGGCCGCATCGATGGTTGGCATCATGGCGGGCTGCACACATCCCGCCAGCATCAGCACCTGCCGCGCATGGCCCGCCACCTGCGGCAGCGGCCCCGCCGCGCGGCGTTCCGGCACCTTGCGCTTGAGCGCCTCCGGCAGCATGCCGCGCACCGCCTGCCCCAGCCGCATCGCGGGCGCGAACAGCGGCGACAGCATGGTCTTGCGCAACAAGGCGCGTTTGGTCTTGTCGGCCCAGCTGCGCGGCACGCGCTCTTCCACGATCTTGCGGCCGATATCCACCAGATGGCCATACTGGACGCCGGACGGACAAGTGGTTTCGCAATTGCGACAAGTCAGGCAGCGGTCCAGGTGCTGCTGCGTGGATTGCGTGGGCTCGGCGCCCTCCAACACTTGCTTGATCAGATAAATGCGCCCACGCGGGCTGTCCAGCTCGTCGCCCAGCACCTGATACGTCGGACAGGTAGCGGTGCAGAAACCGCAGTGCACGCACCGCCGCAGGATGGCGTCGGCCTCCTTGCCCAGATCGGTATCGCGTGCCCAGGATGCAAGATTGGTTTGCATGATGCCCTATAGATCCAGGACCAGGCGGCCGGGATTGAACAGGCCGGCCGGATCGAGCTCTTGTTTGAGGCGGCGCGTGATCGAGGCGATCCCGGGCGCCAGCGGATGGAATACGCCGTCGGCAGGCGGCTTGCCCTGCCCGGTGCGGAACAGCGTGGCGTGGCCGCCCAGCCGCTCTGCGGTCTCGCGCAGCGCGGCGGCGTCTTGCTCGCCCGACAGCCAGCGCTGGCCTCCGCCCCATTCCAGCAAGGTTGGCCCCAGCGCCAACGCGGCGGCGGTGGGCGGCAACGCCAGGCGCCACAAGGGCCGGCCCGGCGCGAAGAAGGAATGCGTCTGCTCGCGCAGCGACCGCCACCAGGCCTGCGCGGCCTCGGGCGCCATCGGCGCGCCGCCTATCAGTTGGCGGGCGCTGGCGATCGCGGGCGGCGCGCCCGACAGGCGCACGGCCATCTGGCCTTCGGCGCCCGCCTCGTCACCGCTCCAGCTGGTGGCCGAGATCGGCAACGGCTTGCCGCGCCACAGGGCGAAGCTGGCCAAGGCCTGCGCCTGCGTCGCGGGCAACGCCAGGGTGATCTCTTCCATCGGCCGCGGCACGACCTTGAGGGAGACTTCGAGTATGGCGCCGAAGATGCCATGCGAACCGGCCAACAGGCGCGACACGTCATAGCCCGCCACGTTCTTCATGACCTCGCCGCCGAACGAGAGGATGCGGCCTTCCGAATCCAGCAGTTGCGCGCCCAGGACAAAATCCTTGAGCGCGCCGACGCTCATGCGGCGCGGGCCTGACAGCCCCGCCGCGACACATCCGCCCACCGTGGCGGACGCCGAGAAATGCGGCGGCTCGAAGGCCAGCATCTGTCCGTTCTCGGCCAGCGCGGCTTCAAGTTCGGCGAGCGGCGTACCCGCGCGCACCGTCACCACCAGCTCCGACGGGTGGTAGCTGACGATGCCGCGATAGGGAGTCATGTCCAGCAGGCAGTGGCCGTCCTGCGGCGTCACCGGGCGGTAATTGCCATAGAACGCCTTGCTGCCCCCGCCCATCACAAACAGGGGTTTGTGGCCGGCACGGGCCGTCATGACCTGGTCGCACAATTCCGACAGGACGAAATCCATAAGGACAGGTCCTAGAAACGGGCGAGATCGGGGAAGCGCAACTCTCCCGCGTGGACGTGCATCTTGCCGTATTCGGCGCAGCGGGCCAGCGTAGGGATGACTTTTTCAGGATTGAGCAGGCAGGGCGGATCGAAGGCCCGCTTGACCGCCAGGAACGCGTCGAGTTCTTCGCGAGAGAATTGCACGCACATTTGATTTATTTTCTCCATACCCACACCGTGCTCTCCGGTCACGGTCCCTCCTACCTGCACGCACAGCTCGAGTATGGCGGCGCCGAATTTCTCGGCGCGCTCCACCTCGTCCGGCTTGTTTGAATCGAACAGGATCAACGGATGCAGGTTGCCGTCGCCTGCGTGAAAGACGTTGGCGCAGCGCAGGCTGAATTCGTCTTCCATCTGTTCGATGGCGCCCAGCACGCGCGCCAGATGGCGGCGCGGTATCGTGCCGTCCATGCAATAGTAATCGGGCGATACGCGCCCCGCGGCCGGGAAGGCATTCTTGCGGCCGGCCCAGAACTTCAGGCGTTCGGCCTCTGACGACGAGACCTGGCAGCGCGTGGCTCCGGCCTCGCGGAACACGGCCTCCATGCGCGCGATCTCGTGCTCCACCTCTTCAGGCGTGCCGTCGGATTCGCACAGCAGGATGGCTTGCGCATCCATGTCGTAGCCGGCGCGCACAAAGGGTTCGACCATGTGGGTCGCGCGGCGGTCCATCATCTCCAGGCCCGCGGGTATCATGCCGGCCGCGATCACCTGGGTGACCGCATTGCCCGCTGCTTCCACGCTGGAAAAACTGGCCATGACGACCTGCGCGCAGGCCGGCTTGGGAATGAGCTTGACCGTCACTTCCGTGACCACGCCCAGCATGCCTTCCGAACCGATGAAGACGGACAGCAAGTCCAGGCCCGGCGCATCGGGCGCTTCGGAACCCAGTTCAACCACATCGCCATCGATCGTCACGACCCGCACGCGCAGCACGTTGTGCACGGTCAGTCCGTACTTCAGGCAATGCACGCCGCCGGAATTCTCCGCCACGTTGCCGCCGATGGAACAGGCTATCTGGCTGGAAGGGTCAGGCGCGTAATACAGCCCGTAAGGCGCGGCCGCCTCCGAGATCGCCAGATTGCGTACGCCCGGCTGCACGATGGCCGTGGCGCTGGCCAGGTCTATGTGCTTGATGCGATTGAATTTGGACAAGCCGAGCAACACGCCGCGGCTATGCGGCATGGCGCCGCCGGACAAGCCGGTGCCGGCGCCGCGCGCGACCACGGGCGCATTCAGGCGTTTGCAGATGCGCATGACGGCCTGCACCTGCTCTTCCGTTTCTGGAAGGGCGACGACCGCAGGCAGCGCGCGATACAGGGAGAGGCCGTCGCACTCGTAGGGACGCGTATCTTCTTCGCGGAACAACACGCAGTGCGCGGGCAACACGGCCGACAACGCCTCGATGAGCTGCTGCAAGGAATAAGGCGCCTGCACTTGTGCCAGGCCGGTTTCGACCAATGAATTCATGAGCGCAACAATAGCGCGAGCGCCCGTCACTAGCAGACCGGGATTTACCCGCATCCGTGCACCTATGGCACGCCAGATAAGTAACCAGCCGTAATCGCCTGCCGCACCGGGAAAGCCGCCCTCCTCGTTCGCGCCTGAGGACGGCAAGAAAAAAGCCGACGGCGCGCCGTCGGCTTCGGATATCGGCTGCGCTGCCGAAGCAGGCTTACCAGGACACGATCTTGCCAGGATTGAGAATGTTGTTCGGATCAAACGCGTGCTTCAGGCTGCGCATCAGATCCAGGGCGTCCTCGCCATGCTCTTCGGCCATGAACTGCATCTTGTGCAGGCCCACGCCGTGCTCGCCCGTGCAGGTGCCGTCGGCGGCGATCGCGCGGCGCACCAGGTTGTGGTTGATGGTTTCGGATTCTTCCCATTCCTTGGCGCTGTCCGCATCGAGCAGCATCAGCACATGGAAGTTGCCGTCGCCAACGTGGCCCACGATCGTGTAGGGGAAGCTTGCGCGGTCGAGTTCTTCGACCGTGTCGCGCACGCAATCGGCCAGGCGCGAGATCGGCACGCAGACGTCGGTAGTGCTGGCGCGGCAGCCGGGGCGCAGTTGCAGGCCGGCGAAGTAGGCATTGTGGCGCGCGGTCCACAGGCGGCTGCGGTCTTCGGGACGCTCTGCCCATTCGAAGTCCATGCCGCCATGGTCTGCCGTGATCGCTTGCACGGTTTCGGCTTGCTCCTGCACGCCGGCGGGACTGCCGTGGAACTCGAACACCAGCAGCGGCGTTTCGCGCAGGGTCAGCTTGCTGTGCAGGTTCACCGCGCGCACGCTGGCCGCGTCCATGAACTCGACGCGCGCGACCGGCACTCCCATCTGGATGATTTCGATCACGCTCTGCACCGCCGAATCCAGCGTGGGGAAATTGCAGACCGCGGCCGACACTGCTTCAGGCTGGGGATACAGGCGCACCGTCACTTCGGTGATGATGCCCAGGGTGCCTTCGCTGCCGACGAAGATGCGCGTCAGGTCATAGCCGGCCGAGGACTTGCGGGCGCGGCCCGCTGTGCGGATGATGCGCCCGTCCGCCGTCACCACGGTCAACGACATGACGTTCTCGCGCATGGTGCCGTAGCGCACGGCGTTGGTGCCGGAAGCGCGCGTGGCCGCCATGCCGCCCAGGCTCGCGTCGGCGCCCGGATCGATCGGGAAGAACAGGCCGGTGTCGCGGATTTCCTCGTTGAGCTGCTTGCGCAGCACGCCTGCCTGCACGGTGGCGGTCAGATCCTCGGCGTTGACCGCCAACACCTTGTTCATCTGCGACAGGTCCAGGCTGATGCCCCCCTGGATCGCCAGAATATGGCCTTCGAGCGAAGAGCCGGCGCCATAGGGAATCAGCGGCACGCGATGCTCGTTGCACAGCTTGGCGATCTCGGCCACTTCTTCGGTCGTGTGCGCGAAGACCACGGCGTCCGGCGGCATGGCCGGATAGGGAGATTCATCGCGGCCATGATGGTCGCGCATGGCGGAGGATTCGGACAGGCGGTCGCCAAAGCGGGCGCGCAAGGCATCCAGACAAGCGGCCGGCACCGGGCGGCGCAACGATTCTGCGTGCAAGGGAGCGTTCATGGTCAGCGTGATCTCGGGTTCGTTAACCTGATTATTCTACGCCGCCGCGCGCACCGCGCCGCAAACCGCCAGGCCTTGGCGATCCACGGCGCTGCCAGGGGCTTATTTGCCGGAAGTCAGGGCGACGCGGCGGCGTTCGCGCACGGCATGGGCCAGGCGTTCAAGCACGGCGACCGAGGCGTCCCAGTCGATGCAGCCGTCGGTGATGCTCTGGCCGTAGACCAGCGGCGTACCCGGCACCATGTCCTGGCGGCCGCCCAGCAGGTGGCTTTCAACCATGACGCCCACCAGGCGGCTGTCGCCCGCTTCCATCTGACGCGCCACGTCTTCGATGACCAACGGCTGGTTCTCGGGCTTCTTGCTGCTGTTGGCGTGGCTGGCGTCGATCATGATGCGCTGCGCCAGGCCTGCCTTGGACATGTCCTGGCAGGCCGCCTCGATGCTGGCCGCATCGTAGTTCGGCGTCTTGCCGCCGCGCAGGATGACGTGGCAGTCCTCGTTGCCGGCCGTCGACACGATGGCGGAATGCCCACCCTTGGTCACCGACAGGAAATGGTGCGGCTGCGACGCCGCCTTGATCGCGTCGACCGCGATCTTCACATTGCCGTCGGTGCCGTTCTTGAACCCCACCGGACACGACAGTCCCGATGCCAGCTCGCGATGCACCTGGCTTTCCGTCGTCCGAGCCCCGATCGCCCCCCAGGAGACCAGATCCGCGATGTATTGCGGCGTAATCATGTCCAGGAACTCGCAACCCGCCGGCAGTCCCATGCTGTTGATGTCCAGCAGCAGTTCGCGGGCGACGCGCACGCCCTTGTTGATGTCGAAGCTGCCGTCCAGGTCCGGATCGTTGATCAGGCCCTTCCAGCCCACGGTGGTGCGTGGCTTCTCGAAGTACACGCGCATCACGATTTCCAGGTCAGCGCTCAGCCGGTCGCGCACGGGCTTCAGGCGCTTCGCATATTCGATAGCCGCGCGGGTGTCATGGATGGAGCAAGGGCCGATCACGACGATCATCCGGTCATCCATGCCGTGCAGGATGCGGTGCATCCCCTGGCGGGCGGCGAACACGGTGTCGGACGCCTCCTTGGTGCAGGCGAACTCGCGCATGACATGCGCGGGCGGGTTCAGCTCTTTGATTTCTCGAATGCGAAGGTCATCGGTATTGTGTGACACGGTACTGCTCCTGGGTTGCCCGCCGCGGGGATGCTCCCGAGATGGTTTCCTCAACTGGCGGCGCAAAAAAAGCCGCCAGTTCGCTGGCGGCTTTTTTGGGGGGATTCTTTCCAAACTTCAGATTGAGCGCGTCCCTTCCTCCGCCAGCGGCTTCAGAAAACCATAAAAATAAAAATAAAAAGCGGGGGACGCGAATTTCATGGGGATTGACTCTAGCACAATTTTTTCGAGCCGTCATCCGTGTTTTTGAGTCAGGCGGTGCCGCCGACGGTCAGGCCTTCCATGCGGACCGTGGGCATGCCCACGCCCACGGGCACGCTCTGGCCATCCTTGCCGCAAGTGCCCACGCCGGAATCCAGCTGCAGGTCGTTGCCGATCATGGTGACGCGGTTCATGGCGTCCGGACCGTTGCCGATCAGGGTGGCGCCCTTGACCGGATAGGTCACCTTGCCGTTTTCGATCATGTAGGCTTCGGACGCCGAGAACACGAACTTGCCGTTGGTGATGTCGACCTGGCCGCCGCCGAAGTTGACCGCGTACAAGCCGCGCTTGACGGAAGACACGATTTCCTCGGCCGGTTTGTCGCCCGCCAGCATGTAGGTATTGGTCATGCGCGGCATGGGCAGATGCGCGAACGATTCGCGGCGGCCGTTACCGGTGGCGGCGGTCTTCATGAGGCGCGCGTTCAGCGTGTCCTGCATGTAGCCGCGCAGGATACCGTCCTCGATCAGCACGTTGCGCTGGGTGGCATTGCCTTCGTCGTCGATATTGAGCGAGCCGCGGCGATCCGGGATCGTGCCGTCGTCGACCACGGTCACGCCCTTGGAGGCCACGCGCTCACCGATGCGGCCGGAGAACACGCTGGAGCCCTTGCGGTTGAAGTCGCCTTCCAGCCCGTGGCCGACGGCCTCGTGCAGCAGAATGCCGGGCCAGCCCGAACCCAGCACGACGGTCATTTCACCCGCTGGCGCCGGGCGCGCTTCCAGGTTCACCATGGCCTCGTGCACCGCGCGCTCGACATAACCCTGCAGCATTTCGTCCGTGAAATAGGCCAGGCCCAGGCGGCCGCCGCCGCCCGCGTGACCCATTTCGCGGCGCCCATTGCGTTCGGCAATGACAGTCAGCGACAGGCGCACCAGCGGACGCACGTCGGCGGCCAGGCGGCCGTCGCTGCCGGCCACCAGCACCACGTCATATTCGGCGCCCAGCCCCGCCATGACCTGGATCACGTGCGGATCGCGCGCGCGCGCCATGCGCTCCACGCGTTCCAGCAGCGCGACCTTCTCGGGAGCGCTCAAGGTGGCAACCGGATCGATATCGGCATACAGGCTGCGGCCGATCTCGGCTTCGACCTGCGCCGCCACCTTTACCTTGCCAGCGCCGCGGCGCGCAATGCCGCGAACCGCGTGCGCGGACGACAACAGCGCTTCGGGCGACAGCGAATCCGAATAGGCGAAGGCGGTTTTCTCGCCGCTCACGGCGCGTACCCCGACACCCTGGCTGATCGAAAAACTGCCGGTCTTGACGATGCCCTCTTCCAGGCTCCAGCCCTCGCTGCGCGTGTACTGGAAATACAGATCGGCGTAGTCGACCTTGTGCGTGAAGATCTCACCCAGCGCGCGCGCCATGTCCGCCTCGGTCAGGCCCCAGGGGTCGAGCAGCAGGGATTTGGCGGTGGCGAGGGAAGCAATGGCGGGATCGATGATTTTCATGGGGCTCTGTACAGGAGACGGCGGCGCGCTGGCGCGCGCTCGCGGTGATACTCGAGATCATATCGTAACGCTGGCGCGGCCCGGCGACATGGCGCCAGCCACGGATCTCCGGAAGGTACGCGTCGGCGGCCAAAAATACCGCGGGCATTATCTGCGGAGGTATGCATGGGGCCGGAATATTACATATCAAGTTGAATTGACGAGCTCAAACGATGTTCGATGCGCCCCTTTTTCCTGGTCGCCATGGAGCATTTGCAGCCACCTGGCATATAGGCAAAGGGATTCAGACATCTCGGGCCAAACTCGTCATACAACCTGACATCAAAATGAAATATGCCAAACAGCTCGCAGGGCTCGCAGCGCGAGGACCCCATCTGATCAGGTTGGACCAATATCAGACTGCTAGACAATTCATTCGTTCCCGCCATCACGTCATCAGACTTCTGGGAACGCCTCGCACACCGCTTGCTCGAGGCAGGCGCCAAGCCTGGAAGCCCCGCATTTGCGCGCTTTGCGAGACAAATCGGGCAGATGCAAGGGCACGCGCGGCTATTCGTCCGCCTCGTGAACCAATACCCCTATTGTTTCAAGTTGTCCCAAATTCGAGAATATCCTTCCCAATACTTGGCTCGTCGCGGGCACTCGCGCGCCTGAAAACGGTATCGGACTCTTTTGATACAAAGTAATTGCTTCAGAAACCAGGAAGTCAAGCCGTAACTTCTGTATTATGCGAGGCACAACAATTACACAATAACTTCGCCGGCGATTACAGCAGTTCCATAATCAGGAATAAACCATGGCCCGAGAATCCTACGCAGCACTGCAAGCAAAGATCGAAAAGGAAATCAACAAGCTACAAAAGAAGGCTGAAGTCCTGCAAACCAAGCGTCGCAAGCCCGTGATCACGCAGATCATCACGTCGATGCGCGAGTACGACATCACGCCTGAAGAAATCGTCGCAGCCTATGGCGCCGGCAAACCCGCCCGCGCCGCCACCGGCGGCCGCCGCAAGGCTGGCGCCGCTGCCCGTCCGGCCAACGCCGCCAAACGCGCCGTTGCGCCCAAGTACCGCCATCCTCAAACAGGGGAAACGTGGAGCGGCCGTGGCAAGGCTCCCCGCTGGCTCGCCGCGGAAGAAGCCGCAGGCGCGACCCGCGACAGTTTTCTTATCAAAGAATAAGAACCTATTCGCCAGTAAGAAAAAATCGGCGCACCATTTTGGTGCGCCGATTTTATTTAAAGGCGGGACCGAAAAGCCACGCCGATTTCATTGCACGGGGAAGCGGATTTCGCGTTCCGCGCCATTATTCCCGGGAAAATTATCAAATATTGCGCGCACCAGGTACGGCATGGTACGCAGGAAATCGTCGCGCTCGCTCAATATGAAAGCGCTGGAACGGTATACCTCGGCGCCGCTGCGCTGCGTGTCGTAGATATGCAGGGTGAGGGTATTGCGCTGCACGACCATGGGCACGTCCACCCAGTCCGGCCCCCAGTAGCCATATCCCGCTCCCCACGGACGCGGACCGTAGAAACCTCCGTAGCCGTAGCCGCCGTAGAAATATGGGTCGTACGGACGCTGCACCATTATCTGGGTCTGCGAGGTGCCGTAGTTGAACGACACGTCGAAACGACCCTTGGCGCCAGGCCTGGCCTCGACCAGGCCGGTTGCGCCTATGCCGGCCCGCACCATGTCCTGATAGGACTGATATTCGAGATTATTGTTTTGCGAGGCGTCGGCGGCAATGAACTGGTAGGTTTGCCCCTCCACGCCTGCGGGCCATTGCTGAAAGGAAGTGACCCGCGCGGAAACCGTGGGCGCGGCACAACCCGTCAGGGCAAACGCCCCCGCCACCGCCAGCAGACCGGCCCAGCGGCGCATATTGAACATGGACAACCTCGACATTTGACACCCCTCTGGCGCGCGACGGCGCCATGATACTGACTTTGACTCAGACCGCTACAAAAAGTTTACGGTACGCCAAACGGCCCAGGTCGGCGCGTCTTGCCCAGCCACTACAATAGAACCCTCGTTCATACAGGACTGCAATCCCATGCGCACAGACACGCCCGTAACCGTATATCGCAAGGATTACCAGCCCTACCCCTACGACATTCCCGAAGTCGCCCTCGCCTTCGACCTCGCGCCGGACGCGACCGAAGTGCGCTGCACGATGCAAGTGCAACGCAAGGCCGGGGCCAGCGCCGACGCCGCCCTGATCCTGGACGGCGAAGACCTGGAACTCGTCTCGGTAGGCGTGAATGGCACGGCCCTGCCCGCCGACAGTTACCGCCTTTCCGAACACAGCCTGGCCCTTTACGGCCTGCCCCCCGCCGCCACGGTGGAAATCGTCAGCCGATGCAAACCGTCGGCCAATTCCACGCTGATGGGCCTGTACGTCTCGGGCGGCAACTTCTTCACCCAATGCGAAGCCGAAGGTTTTCGCCGCATCACCTGGTTCGCCGACCGGCCCGACGTGATGTCGCGCTACCGCGTGACCTTGCGCGCCCAGCCCGAGTATCCGGTGCTGCTGTCCAACGGCAACCTGCTGGCCACGCGCCAGTTGCCCGACGGCCGCAACGAAGTCGAATGGGAAGATCCCTTCCCCAAGCCCTGCTACCTGTTCGCGCTGGTGGCAGGCAAGCTCACCCACCGCGAAACCACCGTGAAGACGTCCAGCGGCCGCGACGTGCTGCTGCAGGTCTACAGCGACCCGGGCTCGGAATCCAAGACCGAATGGGCGCTGGATTCGCTGGTGCGCGCGCTGCGCTGGGACGAAAGCCGCTTCGGCCTGGAGCTGGACCTGGACCGTTTCATGATCGTGGCCGTCCATGACTTCAACATGGGCGCGATGGAAAACAAGGGCTTGAACATCTTCAACGCCGCCTACGTGCTGGCGGATGCGGATACGGCCACGGACGCCAACTATGAAGGCATCGAATCCGTCATCGGACACGAGTACTTCCACAACTGGACCGGCAACCGCGTCACCTGCCGCGACTGGTTCCAGCTGAGCCTGAAGGAAGGCCTGACCGTCTTTCGCGACCAGGAATTCAGCGCCGACATGATGGCCCACGGCATGGATGCCGCCGAGGCCGCGAGCGCCCGCGCGGTCAAGCGCATCGACGACGTTGTGGCGTTGCGCGCCGCCCAGTTTCCGGAAGACGCCGGTCCCATGGCCCATCCGATCCGGCCTGAAAGTTACCAGGAGATCGGCAACTTCTACACGGCCACCGTGTACGAAAAAGGCGCCGAAGTCATCCGCATGCAGCACACTCTGCTGGGCGAGGAAGGCTTTCGCGCCGGCATGGACGAGTACTTCCGCCGCCATGACGGCCAGGCCGTGACCTGCGACGACTTCGTCGCCGCCATGGAATCCGTCTACGTGCGCCAGCATCCGGACCGCGACCTGTCCGTGTTCCGCCGCTGGTACCGCCAGGCCGGCACGCCGCGCGTGACCGTCAAGCTCGACCACGACGCCGCCGCGCGCCGCTGCACCGTGACGCTCACCCAGGAATGCCCGCCGGTCGGCGTGGAGAAGAAGGCCGGCGCCGACTACGTCAAGGCCCCCTTCCACATCCCGTTCGCCATCGGCTTGCTGGACCGCGACGGCCGCGCGCTGCCGCTGCGCCATGCTGGCGCGGTCCTGGACACCGCGCTGCTGGAACTGACGCAGCAAAGCCAGCAATGGGTATTCGAGGATATCGCCGAGCGTCCCGTGCCGTCGCTATTGCGCGACTTCTCGGCCCCGGTCATCGTGGACTACGACTGGACCAACGAAGAACTGGCCCTGCTGTCGGCGCACGACGGCAATCCCTTCGCGCGTTGGGAGGCCGGCCAGGAATTCGCCACCCGCCAGATCCTGGCGCTGGCCGAGGCCCGCCAGGCCGGCAAGACCCTGCATGCCGACGCCGCCTTCATCGAGACCTGGCGCGCGTTGCTGACCGATCCGGCGCTGGACGCCGCCTATCGCGCCCGCGCCCTGGCCCTGCCGTCCGAAAAGACCCTGGCAGAACGCATGCAGCAGGTGGACCCGCCGGCCCTCGCGGTCGCGCGCGACTTCCTGCGCGCCGAACTGGGACGCCAGTTGTCCGCCGAATTCCGCCAGGCATTCGACGACAACCAGACCCCGGGCGAATACAGTCCGGCGCCGGTTCCGGCCGGCAGGCGCGCCTTGAAGAACCTGGCGCTCAGCCACCTGATGGCGGCGGGCGAACCGGATGCCCAGCGCCTGGCCGAGCAGCAGTACGAGAAGGCCGGCAACATGACCGACAGCATGGCGGCGCTGTCCGCGCTGATCAATTTCGGCCAGGGCGACTTCCCGCACAAGGCGCTTGCCGCTTTCTACGACAAATGGCGCGACAACGCCCTGGTGGTGGACAAGTGGTTCGCCCTGCAGGCTGCGGCCCGCTCGACCACCGTGCAGACCGCGCGCGAGCTGATGCAGCACCCCGCGTTCACCTTGCGCAACCCGAACCGCGCGCGCTCGCTGATCTTCCAGTTCTGCCTGAACAACGCCCGCGGCATGCATCACCCCGATGGCACCGGCTACGCCTTCTGGGCCGAGCAGGTGCTGGCGCTGGATGCCCTCAACCCCGAGATTGCCGCCCGCCTTGCGCGCGCGCTGGACAACTGGGCACGCTTCGTGCCCGCCCTGCGCACGCCTATGCAGGCCGCCCTGCAGCGGGTGCGCGCACAGGAAGGCCTGTCGCGCAATGTGCAGGAAATCGTATCCAAGGCTTTAGAATTCGCAGCATAGGAGGTTCCTTTGAAACGTAAAACACTGACCCAATACCTGGTGGAGCAGCAGCGCTCCGCCCAAGCCCTCGCGCCGGAAGTGCGGCTGCTCATCGAAGTGGTCGCGCGCGCCTGCAAGGCCATCAGCCATGCGGTGAGCAAGGGCGCGCTCGGCGGCGTCCTCGGCAGCCTGGAAAGCGAGAATGTCCAGGGCGAAGTGCAGAAGAAGCTGGACGTGCTGTCCAACGAAATCCTGCTCGAAGCCAATGAATGGGGCGGCCATCTGGCGGCCATGGCCTCGGAAGAGATGGAAACCATCCATCTGATTCCGAACCGCTACCCCAAGGGCGAATACCTGCTGCTGTTCGATCCCCTGGACGGCTCTTCGAACATCGACGTCAACGTCTCCATCGGGACCATCTTCTCGGTGCTGCACGCCCCGCATGACGTGTCGGGCGCGCCGGTGTGCGAGCAGGACTTCCTGCAACCGGGCGACAAGCAGGTCGTGGCCGGCTATGCCGTCTATGGTCCGCAGACGATGCTGGTGCTGACCATCGGCAATGGCGTGGTGGGCTTCACGCTGGACCGCGAAATGGGCTCGTGGGTGCTGACGCACGAGAACATCCGCGTGCCGGAGGACACCAAGGAATTCGCCATCAACATGTCGAACATGCGCCACTGGGCTGCCCCGGTCAAGCGCTACGTCGACGATTGCCTGGCCGGCACGACCGGTCCGCTGGGCAAGGACTACAACATGCGCTGGATCGCCTCCATGGTGGCCGACGTGCATCGCATCCTGACCCGCGGCGGCATCTTCATGTACCCGTGGGATGCCCGCGAACCTGGCAAGGCCGGCAAGCTGCGCCTGATGTACGAAGCCAACCCCATGAGCTTCCTGGTCGAACAGGCCGGCGGCGCCGCGATCAACGGCACGCAGCGCATCATGGAGATCCAGCCTGACAAGCTGCACCAGCGCGTCAGCGTGATCCTGGGCTCGAAGAACGAAGTCGACCGCGTCGGCCGCTACCACGCCGAAGACGCAGCCAAGCAGTAACGCTGCGGGCGCCCTGCGCCAACGAAAAAGCCCCGGCGCCTTGAGCGGCCGGGGCTTTTTGCATGGACAAGCATATCGGAACGGCGGTCACTTCACCTGTTCGATCGACTTCACGTCGTCCTTGTTGATCTGGACCTTCTTGCCGTCCTTGTCGTATTCGTACATGCCCGAATCCTTGTCGTACTCGGGCTTGTCCGGCGTCACGGTCGAGCTGCCATCCCGCTGCTGAATGACCGACGGAGACGAGCATCCCGCCAGCACTCCGAATCCGGTCACGGCCAGGGCGAGCGTCATGGTCTTCAGTTTCATGGGCGTGTTCTCCGAAAGTGAATCGTGAATTCACTGTATCTGACACTGTCCCCGCATTCGTGACGGGTTGTGGTCAAAATGCATGCGAAGGTAAAGCCGCTGACCCGCCAAAATGAAAGAAACCCCTCGAAGGCCCGGCCTGCGAGGGGTTGCACACGCATACAAGACGCAAGCGGCCTTTACACCTTGGCGTTCGCCTCGATGAAACGGCGCACGGCGCCCGCATCGCAATCCATGAGTTCGACGCGCTGCGGCAAGGATTCAAGATCGGCCAGGTTGCCCGGCGGCGTGGCCGGACGGCCCAGGGCCTCTTCAATGGTTTCCGAGAACTTCGCCGGCAAGGCGGTTTCCAGGACCAGCATGGGCACGCCGGGCTCGACGAATTCACGCGCGACCTTGACGCCATCGGCGGTGTGCGGATCGATCAGCACGCCGGTTTCGTCGTAGACCGAACGGATCGTCGCGAGGCGGTCTTCGTGCGTGCTTGCGCCCGACACGAAGCCATAGCGTTCCTCGAACTGCGGCTTCAGGGCGGACAGATCGAAAGACCCGTCGCGCGCCATGCCGGCCCACAGTTCCTTGACGCGCGCCGCGTCGCGGCCGACCAGGTCGAACACGAAGCGCTCGAAATTCGACGCGCGCGAAATGTCCATGGACGGGCTGGAGGTGGCGTAGGTCTGCTCGGCGGGACGCGGACGATAGACGCCCGTGCGGAAGAACTCTTCCAGCACGTTGTTTTCGTTCGTGGCCAGCACCAGGCGGCGGATCGGCAGGCCCATGCTGCGCGCGATGTGGCCGGACAGGATGTTGCCGAAATTGCCCGAGGGCACCGCGAACGAAACCTGCTCGCCGGCCTTGCTGGTGGCGCGCAGCCAGCCGTGGAAGTAGTACACCACCTGGGCGGCGATGCGCGCCCAGTTGATGGAGTTGACCGCGCCCAGGCGGTACTTGCTCTTGAACTCGAGATCGCCGGCCAGGGCCTTGACGATGTCCTGGGCTTCGTCGAACACGCCGCGCACGGCGATGTTGTGGATGTTCTCGTCCTGCAGCGAATACATCTGCGCGCGCTGGAAGGCGCTCATGCGGCCGTGGGGCGACAGCATGAACACCGCCACGCCCTTCTTGCCGCGCAAGGCGTACTCCGCCGCCGAACCCGTGTCGCCGGAGGTGGCGCCCACGATGTTCAGGGTGGTGCCGCGCTTGGCCAGCACGTATTCGAAGACCTGGCCCAGGAACTGCATGGCCATGTCCTTGAAGGCCAGCGTCGGCCCTTCGGACAGGCCCAGCAGCGACAGGCCGCCGTCCAACGGACGCAGCGGGACGATGTCCTCGCTGTTGAAGATCTGCTGGTTGTAGGCCGCGCGCGTCAAGCGGCGCAGGTCGTCGGCCGGAATGTCGGTGGCGAACAGCGACAGCACTTCGAACGCCAGGTCGGCATACGGCAGGCCGCGCCAGGACTCCAGCGTTTCCGCCGAAACCTGGGGCAGTTGCTCCGGCACGGCCAAGCCGCCGTCCGGCGCCAGGCCTTCCAGCAGGATGTCCGAGAACTGCAGCGGCGTCATGCCGCCGCGGGTGGAGATGTATTTCATAGCAAATTTTCCACGCGCAGGCGCGTCACTTTCGAGCGCACGAACGGCAGGGCTTCGATGCGCTCGATCGCCTGATTGACGTTGCCTTCAACCGCTTCATGCGTCAGGAAGATGATGTCGGCGCCGCCGATGTGCGACGGCTGCTGGATCATCGAACCGATGGAGATGGAACGGTCGGCCAGGATGCGGGCGATGTCGGCCAGCACGCCCGGCTGGTCGTCCACGCGCAGGCGCAGGTAGTACGAGGTGCTGACATCTTCGATCGGCAGGATCGGCGTATCGGACATGGCGTCCGGCTGGAACGCCAGGTGCGGCACGCGGTTGCCCGGATCGGCGGTGTGCAGGCGGGTCACGTCGACCAGGTCGGCCACCACGGCCGAGGCGGTGGGCTCTTCGCCCGCGCCCTGGCCGTAGTACAGCGTGGGGCCGACGGCGTCGCCCTTGACCAGCACGGCGTTCATCGCGCCTTCGACGTTGGCCAGCAGGCGCTCGGCCGGCACCAGCGCGGGATGCACGCGCAGTTCGATGCCGTCCGGACGGCGCTTGGTGACGCCCAGCAGCTTGATGCGGTAGCCCAGGCGTTCGGCATGCTCGATGTCCTCGGCGGCCAGCTGCGAAATGCCTTCGATGTAGGCGCGGTCGAACTGGACCGGCACGCCGAAGGCCAGCGACGCCAGCAGGGTCAGCTTGTGCGCCGCGTCCACGCCTTCCACGTCGAACGTGGGGTCGGCTTCGGCGTAGCCCAGGCGCTGCGCCTCGGCCAGCACGTCGGCGAACGGCAGGCCGCGCGTACGCATTTCGGACAGGATGAAGTTGGTGGTGCCGTTGATGATGCCGGCCACCCACTGGATGCGGTTGGCGGTCAGGCCTTCGCGGATCGCCTTGATGATGGGGATGCCGCCCGCGACGGCGGCTTCGAAGGTCACCATCACGCCGCGTTCATGGGCTGCAGCGAAGATCTCGTTGCCGTGCTTGGCCAGCAGCGCCTTGTTGGCGGTCACGACGTGCTTGCCGTTGGCGATGGCTTCCAGCACCAGCTCGCGCGCCAGCGTGTCGCCGCCGATCAGTTCGACCACGATGTCGATTTCGGGATCGCGCACCAGCGCGCGCACATCGGTATCGACCTGGATCGCGTCGCCCACGCGCGCACGGGCCTTGGCCACGTCGCGCACCGCGGCGCGGGTCACTTCAATGCGTCGACCGGCGCGGCGTGCGATTTCTTCAGCATTGCGCGACAGCACCGACCAGGTGCCTCCGCCAACCACGCCCAGGCCGAGCAGGCCGACTTTCATGGGTTTCATCGCGGCGCCTTCTGCAGGCGGGCGTTGAGGGGAATTCATTTTCGGTTCTCCATAACTGCTGTGCGAGAGCTGCGCCCCCTGATACGGTGCCCCCCTATCGGGATGCCGCGGATCCGGCTCCGCCGGTCCGCAGGCATGCCCCCTTGAGGGGGAAGCGCGCAGCGCTTCGGGGGGGGCTCTACTTCAGCAATCCGTCCTTGCGGAACATGTCTTTGATGCCTCGCACCGCTTGCCGGGTGCGCTGCTCGTTTTCGATCAAAGCGAAGCGCACGTATTCGTCGCCATACTCGCCAAAGCCGATCCCGGGGGACACGGCCACCTTCGCATCCGACAGGACGCGCTTGGCAAATTCCAAAGAGCCCATCGCCCTGTAGGGTTCGGGGATCTGCGCCCAGATGTACATGGACGCCTTGGGAATTTCCACATTCCAACCTGCTTCATGCAAGCCGCGCACGAGCACGTCGCGGCGGCTTTGGTACTGCGCCACGATTTCGTTCACGCAGTCCTGCGGACCGTCCAGCGCGGCGATGGACGCCACCTGGATCGGCGTGAACGTGCCGTAGTCGTGATAGCTCTTGATGCGCGCGAGCGCGTTGACCAGCTCGCGGTTGCCGACCATGTAGCCGATGCGCCAGCCCGCCATGTTGTAGCTCTTGCTCATCGTGAAGAACTCGACGGCGACATCGCGCGCGCCGGGCACCTGCATGATGGACGGCGCCACGTAGCCGTCGAAGGTGATGTCGGCGTAGGCCAGGTCATGCACGACCAGGATGTCGTGTTCCTTGGCCAGCGCCACCACGCGCTCGAAGAACGACAGGTCCACGCATTGCGCGGTCGGGTTGCTGGGAAAGCCCAGCACCATCATCTTGGGCTTCGGGATGGACTCGCGCACGGCGCGTTCCAGTTCCTCGAAGAAGTCCACCCCCGGCGTCATGCGCACGGAACGGATATTGGCGCCGGCGATGACCGCGCCGTAGATATGGATCGGATAGCTGGGGTTGGGTACCAGCACGGTGTCGCCGCGGTCCAGCGTGGCCAGCATCAGGTGGGCCAGGCCTTCCTTGGAGCCGATGGTGACGATGGCTTCGGAATCCGGATCGAACTCGACCGCATAGCGGCGCTGGTACCAGTCACAGATCGCCTTGCGCAGGCGCGGAATGCCCTTGGACACGGAATAGCCGTGCGTGGTCGGGCGGGTCGTCGCTTCCACCATCTTGTCGACGATGTGCTTGGGAGTCGCGCCGTCCGGGTTGCCCATCGACATGTCGATGATGTCTTCGCCACGCCTACGCGCCGCCATCTTGAGCTCGCCGGTAATGTTGAAAACGTACGGGGGCAGACGCTCGATGCGGGAGAACTTCCTCATGATGGGAATCCTTAGGGGGCGATAAAAAGGGCGAAAAAACCAGGGCGCGAATGCGCGAAGGGGAAAAGGGTCCGAAACGCTGCGCCGGCAAGGGATTGCAGTGCAGCAAAACCCTGTAATCTAGCGCAAGGAGGGCCGTGCGGCAAATGGGGAAAAAAAGGGGCCGATTTCAGGGTCCGCCCGAGGGAAATCGCGTGGCAAAGAAGCCCTGTTTTGCCGCCGGGCCGCCCCAAGGCAAAACGCGCCCCCTCGGGGGCAGCAAGCGAGCGCAGCGAGTGCGGCGTGGGGGCCTCGTTTCTCCGCCGGGCCGCCCCGAGGCAAAACGCGCCCCCTCGGGAGCAGTAAGCGAGCGCAGCGTGGGGGTCTCTCTCGTGGATACCCTGCAACATGGCGTCATCCCGATGCGCTATTATCGGGCCATATAGCCGGAGTTTTTATTGAAGCTGCATACCGATCCTGCGACGGCCGCTCTGAATACCGTCACCGCCTATGGCGATGGCTATATCGAGGTCAACCAGGTACGTTTTTCCTCCTCGGTCGCGTTCGGCCCCGAAGGCGAAGTGACCCACTGGCCTGTTGAGTCGCCGGCCGACATTACCCCCACCCTCTTGCGCCAGGCGGCCGGATTGTCCGAGCCCGTCCGCGACCCCATGGACTTTCTGGACGAACCGGAAGCCAGCCCCAGCCGCCCCGCGAATGCGCCGGAAGTGCTGCTGGTGGGCACGGGCGCGCGCCAGCAGTTCCTGCGCCCCGAGGTGCTGCGCCCCCTGCTGGCGGCCGGCATCGGCGTCGAGATCATGGACACGCACGCCGCCTCGCGCACCTACAACATCCTGATGGCGGAGGGCCGGCGCGTGGTCGTGGCCCTCATCCCCCCCAACGGAGAATCCCAGAAATGACGCCGACCATAGGCAAACCCGCCCCGCTGTTCACCGCCGAAAGCACCATAGGTCCGATCAGCCTGGAGCAATGCCAGGGCCGCGCCGTGATCCTGTATTTCTATCCCAAGGACAACACGCCTGGCTGCACCACCGAAAGCCAGGATTTCCGCGACCTGCACGCCGAATTCCTGGCGGCCAGCGCGGTGGTCATCGGCATCTCGCGCGATTCATTGAAATCGCACGAGAACTTCAAGGCCAAGTACGAGCTTCCCTTCCCTCTCATCTCCGACGCCGACGAAACCGTCTGCAATCTGTTCGGCGTCATCAAGCAGAAGAACATGTACGGCAAGCAGGTGCGCGGCATCGAGCGCAGCACCTTCCTGATCGATGCCTATGGCGTGCTGGTGCAGGAGTGGCGCGGGGTGAAGGTCCCGGGCCACGCCAAGGAAGTCCTGCAAGCAGCGAAGAGCATCGGTTAGCCGTCAGCACAGGTTTTACCCGTCAGGCGCTATAGCCGGCCCACACTGGAGAGTGACAAATATGCCGCTTCCGAAGTTGCCCACCCGTCCCGCAGCCATCCTGACCTTCCCCTCGGGCGAATCCGCCCGGGCGCAGGCCCGCAGCACCAAGACCGCCGCTGCGCGGTCCAGTACCCAGGCAGTCCTCGCCGAGGACAACGAAGACGAGCTCCTCGTCCAGCCCGAACTTGAAGGCCTGGCCGCACCGGCCCGCAAGGCGCAGATCCCCGCGCCCGCCCGCCAGGTGCCGCCGCCGGCGCCAGCCGCTCCCGCTGCGCGCGCCGAAACGCGCCGCGCCAAGCCGGCGCCCGCCAAGCGCACCAAAGCCCGCGCCCAGAACGAACCGCGCAAGCTGTTCGTGCTGGACACCAACGTGCTGCTGCACGATCCCAGTTCCCTGTTCCGCTTCGAAGAGCACGACATCTTCCTGCCGATGATGACGCTCGAAGAGCTGGACCATCAGAAGAAGGGCATGTCGGAAGTGGCGCGCAACGCGCGCCAGGTCAGCCGTTCGCTGGACGCGCTGGTGCAGGACGCGACCCAGCTGGACGAAGGCCTGGAGCTGACCAAGCTGGGCAACAAGGACGCCACCGGCCGCCTGATGTTCCAGACGACCGCGATCCACAGCACGCTGCCGTCCGACCTGCCCATGGGCAAGGCCGACAACCAGATCCTGGGCGTCGTGCGCGCCCTGCAGGAAAAGTACCCGCAGCGCGAAGTCGTGCTGGTGTCCAAGGACATCAACATGCGCCTGAAGGCGCGCGCGCTGGGCATGGCCGCTGAAGACTACTTCAACGACCATGTCATGGAGGACTCGGACCTGATGTACTCGGGCGTGATGCAGCTGCCCGAGGACTTCTGGAACAAGCACGGCAAGGACGTGGAATCCTGGCAACAGGGCGGCACCACCTTCTACCGCATCCATGGCCCGCTGTGCTCGCAGTTCGTGGTCAACCAGTTCGTCTACTTCGAAGGCCAGATGCCGCTGTACGCGCAGGTGCGCGAGGTCAGCGGCAAGATGGCGGTGCTGGCCACGCTGCGCGACTACACCCACGGCAAGAATAACGTCTGGGGCATCACCGCGCGCAACCGCGAGCAGAACTTCGCCATGAACCTGCTGATGAATCCGGAGTGCGACTTCGTGTCGCTGCTAGGTCAGGCGGGCACGGGCAAGACGCTGCTGGCGCTGGCCGCGGGCATCACCCAGGTGCTGGAAACCAAGCGCTACACCGAAATCATCATGACCCGCGTCACGGTGCCGGTCGGGGAAGACATCGGTTTCCTGCCGGGTACGGAAGAAGAGAAGATGCTGCCCTGGATGGGCGCCCTGGAAGACAACCTGGACGTCCTGAACATGGGTGAAGGCGAAGGCAACGGGGACTGGGGGCGCGCCGCCACCATGGATCTGATCCGTTCGCGCATCAAGGTCAAGTCCCTGAACTTCATGCGCGGCCGCACCTTCCTGAACAAGTACCTGATCATCGACGAGGCGCAGAACCTGACGCCCAAGCAGATGAAGACGCTGGTCACGCGCGCGGGCCCGGGCACCAAGGTGATTTGCCTGGGCAACATTGCCCAGATCGATACGCCCTACCTGACCGAAGGCAGTTCCGGCCTGACCTTCGTGGTCGACCGCTTCAAGGGCTGGCCGCATTCGGGGCACGTCACCCTGCAGCGCGGCGAGCGTTCGCGCCTGGCCGACTATGCTGGAGATGTGCTGTAGGCCTCGCCCCCCATGCGCCTCCTGCCGCAGGCGACCAGCGCAGGCTTGGCCCAAGGAATGAACGCCCGATGAATCTCATCGGGCGTTTTTTTTGGCAGTCCCCATATAGGTAAAGATGGCCATGGGGTGGAAGGGAAGAATGCCCCCTTACATGAACATGTTGAACCCCACCAGAAAATTCAAGGCATTGTTGTCCACGGGCACGAATGACGGGGATCGGATGTAGCTGAGTCCCGTGCTCAGATAGACGCCGGGATAGAGGCGCGCCATGTAGGACACCATGGCCGCACTGCTCGAGTTGGCCGTGTCCACGCCCCGCTTGCCGAACGCGTCCTTCGCGGTATCGCTGAAATCCGACCAGGTGACCGTGGCGGATAGCATGTCATAGGGTCGCGATGGAAACGTCCCTATCGTATATAGCCTGGCCTCCACGAACTTGGTGTACAGATTCTGATCCGCGGGAGCAAGGTGCAAGGAAAGGCCGGCGTACCATCCCTGCGCAGACGAGGAGTTGGGCGTCAGCCGCGAAATCTGCTGGTCTCCCGCGGCATAGAGCGCGTAGTTGTTCGAGCTGCGCTGGCGGGAATCGAACCTGGCGTAGTCGGACGTATTGAAAATCCCCCCGATCCGAAACCATCTCGAAGGGTTGTCGGGACTTGCTTGCTGCTTCACTCCGGTTTCGTTGATCGCCAACCACCCGCTTCCCGGCGTTTTCCACTTCAGCCCATGCTGATGTTCCGACTCTTCGGCCTCTG
Organism: Achromobacter sp. GW823-FHT04E03; assembly: GCF_058796095.1. Taxonomy (NCBI): domain Bacteria; kingdom Pseudomonadati; phylum Pseudomonadota; class Betaproteobacteria; order Burkholderiales; family Alcaligenaceae; genus Achromobacter; species Achromobacter sp. GW823-FHT04E03. Next base: position 145,837 of record NZ_JBXAIJ010000003.1, read on the forward strand.
CTCCATAGGGGCTTATGCTGCGCTGAATTCCGGTCTTGTTGTAGAAGCCGCCAGAGCCGTTGTAGGTCACGTTTACGCCCGGGGTGGCGAAAGGCAGGCGTGACAGGCCGACCTGAAAGGGAATGATGGCATTCATCCCTTGCGCGCCGACCGCCAACGAACCGCCAACGTACAAGCCCACGAACTCCAGGGCATTGCTGAGATAGCCTGCCTTCAACTCCCACTGACGGTTGTTGAATGTGGTGAAGTACGCCAGCCGGCTCAGCGCAATGTCCGCCGAAGGCCCCTTCGGCGCCCAGCTCGCGTGCCCCGTCATGGCGCTGAAAATCAATTGGCTTTGATCGTTTCCGTGCTGACCCAGGTCATAAGTCAGGACAAGCTGCTGTGTCTCCGCGACGGTGGGAACTTGGCCGTTGTACGACTGCTTGCGATGCGTCCTCGGGTTTCCGCCTTTGAGGTCGTAAGCCGCGGAGTTCAAGCTGACTATCTGAAAACCTATCCCGTGCCGCGCCAGGTCGGAACGAAATCCGCCGGCATCCCGCAGCACTGTGTCTCGAATCGACGGAATCCGGACCAGCGCGCCCTGCTCCATCAGGCGCTCAAGAGACGCAAAATCAGACGCAGGCGGCGGCGCGGATTCCGCGACCGAGGCCTCGGATGAGGGCCGTAGCTGAGCGACGGTTCCGCGCTCGAGCCCCGTTCGGGATTCAGAGGCATTGCAGTCCCATGCAATCGCCCCCATGGCGGTAAAGATCGACACGATCGAGTGCGCCGGCACTTTGACCTGGCGCGAATTGATGATCTGGTTTGGCACGCGGCCTCCTTCAATCCCGGATTTCTCGCTTGTTCTCTGAAAAATCTGGATTGTTTAGACATAACAATCGGGCATGTACGCATAGGTCATGGTCGATGCAAGAATTCAGGGAGGGGGGCATCCCGATAGCGCGTCCGCAGCCGTCTCAATAGCCCGGCCCGGATGCTCCAGGCTTGGGGCCAATTGAGATATTTCATGCCGACCGGTGTCGAAAGTTGATCACTGGGCGAACCACCTCCATTCCGTGCAGCCTGCTGCTGGTCACGACGTTGTTGGCAGCGATCCATGCACCCTCTGATCAGCATCCCGCCTCTTCAACGCCATATTCCCGGCCGGGAATATGGCGTTGAAGTTAGTGTTACGATCAACTGAGGTCAAGCAGGGTTTTCCTCAGGATGTGCCATGCTTTCCGCGCTCAAGCAGACTTGAGGCGGCCTGCTTGTTGACCAAACATCACGCCGAAAAGACGATGAAAAAAGACGTTTTAGGGGAAGTTGAGCGCGGAAGAGGAGAACGAGCCGGCCTTGATCTGGACCGGATCTTGCGGGCGGCAAGGCGCATCGGTCACGACAAATTGTCGATGCAGGCACTGGCGGATGCGCTCAATGTGGACCGGAAGGCGCTCAACTATCACGTGAAAGATCGCCAGACGCTGCTGGCGCTTGTCGCGAAGGACACGCTGACGGCCAGCTTCAGCAGCGCCGACATCGCTCACGCGGCCACATGGCAAGACGCATGCAGGACCTACGCGACCCACCTGGTCGACGCCGCCGTCGCCATGGGGGGCTTGGCGGAACATCTTCGCTTTGACGATTCCGAGCTGATGAGCTGGAACCTGCTGCCGACCGAGGAATTGCTCGAACAGCTGAATCGGGCGGGCTTCAGCGAAGCGGCCGCGGTGCGCCTGGCCGTGCTGCTGGCCGCCCTCTGCGTTGGCCATGTGAAGGATATCTGGCAGGCCAGGTCAGCGGTCGATCGCACCAGACCTCGCCAGCTTCAGAAATGGCTGGATTCGGTCGATGGAAAGTCCTATTCACGGCTACGCCAGGCCGTCGCATTGGGAATCGACACCTACGGGCCCGAGCAACTCGATTTCTCACTCAGGATTTTCATAGCGGGCGCAGAAGCACACCTTGCTTCCTAGCGCCTGAACGTACAAAGGCCTGAGCGGGGCGTGACTCCCAACTCAGGCCCTCTCAAAACCGCCCCGGCAATTACTTGTCGGCGGCGTTGGTAATGGCGTTGCCTGCCTTCGACATGTCCTTGCCCATGCCCGCGACGGTGTTGCAACCGGCGAGAACGAAGCCGAACACGACGAAGGCGGTCAGCACGATCTTGCTGCGCATGCTGGCGCTCCTGAAGTGGTGAAAACGGATCCGGGGCGTACTTTAAACGATCTGGACGCGCAGTTCACCCAGGCCTTCGACGCCGCCGGTGATCACGTCGCCTTGCAGCACGGCGCCCACGCCTTCGGGCGTGCCGGTGAAGATGAGGTCGCCGGGTTGCAGTTCGAACAGGCCGGACAGGTAGGAAATGCTCTCAGGAATGTTCCACAGCATCTGCGAAATGTCGCTGGACTGCTTGCGCTGGCCATTCACGTCCAGCCAGATGGCGCCCTTTTCCAGGGTGCCGACGACGCTGCGCGGATGGATCGGACCCAGCGGCGCGGACAGGTCGAAGGCCTTGCCGATTTCCCAGGGGCGGCCCTGCTTCTTCATTTCGCCTTGCAGGTCGCGGCGGGTCATGTCCAGGCCCAGCGCATAGCCCCACACACACTCATTGGCCTGTTCGACCGGGATGTCGCGGCCGCCCTTGCCCAGCACCACGACCAATTCCATTTCGTAGTGCAGGTTGGAGGTCTTGGGCGGATACGGCATCTTGCCGGTTTCGCCGTCGGCCACGCTCAGCACGGCGTCGGCCGGCTTGCAGAAGAAGAACGGATCCTCGCGGCCCGTGAAGCCCATTTCCTTGGCGTGTTCGGCATAATTGCGGCCGACGCAATAGACGCGACGCACCGGAAACAGCGCGGCGCTGCCGGCAACGGGAACCGCGACGGGCGGCTGAGGGGGCAATACGTAGTCCATGTTCACTCGACCTATGAAGAATACGTGGCCGGAATCCGGCAATAGAAAACAGCCAGCCCCGCGAGGCGCCCGCTACCGCGGGCGGCCTGCCCTGCAGGCGGCCAGACGATGAAAAGTCATCCGCGAGTTTATCCCTTTCCGGGAGCCCGGGCGCGGTTCGGGCAATTCAGCTGAACGTAGGAATTTCCCCGTCATACACCACCAGGCGCTCGATGAAGCCGGCCATGTAGGCCTTCATCTCCTGGTGCGCGGGCGAGACCTGGTATCGGTCATGCGCGGGGCTGTCCGCAAAGGCCGCCACCACGGCGTGGGTCAGGCCGTCCGAGCGGCTGGCTTCGTTGGGCCGGAAGGCGTAGCCCGCCACGCCTTCGCATTCGGCCTGGATGCGTTGGCAATAGCCCTGGACGCGGTCATGGAAGCGCGCGTCGGCGGCCTCGGACAGCTGCAGCATTACGACATGCAAGTACATCAGGATTCCTTTTTCGTACGGGTAAGCGCCAGCCAGGCTCGCGAGACCAATCCCATGATGCCGTCGCGGAACAGGAGGACGCAGAGGACGAAGATTGCGCCCTGGACGATGAGCACCCAGGAGCCCAGCGGCGCCAGGTAGTTCTGCAGCGACACGAAGGTGAACGCGCCGGCCAACGGGCCGAACACCGTGCCGATACCGCCCAGCAGCGCCATCAGCACCACTTCGCCGTTGGCGTGCCAATGCACGTCCGTCAACGACGCGACGCCGAACACCAGCACCTTCAGGCCGCCGGCCAGCCCCGCCACCGAGGCCGACAGCGTGAACGCCATCAGCTTGTAGCGCGAGGTGGAATAGCCCAGCGAGCGGGCGCGCTGCTCGTTGTCGCGCACCGAACGGATCACCTCGCCAAAGGGCGAGTTCAGCACGCGCAGCACGAAGGCATAGCCCAGCGCGAACACGGCCAACGTGAAGTAATACATCGGCATCACGCCTTCAAGATCGAAGATGCCGAACAGCTTGCCGCGCGGCACACTCTGCAGCCCGTCCTCGCCGCCGGTAAAGCCCGCCTGGACCGCGATGAAATAGACCAGTTGCGACAACGCCAGCGTGATCATCGCGAAGTAGATGCCCTGGCGCCGGATCGCGACGGCGCCAAACGCCAGACCCAGCAGCCCCCCCGTCAGCACCCCGGCCAGTAGGCCGAGTTCGGGCGTGGCGCTCAGCAGCTTCATCACGATGCCGGTCGCGTAGGCGGCCGCGCCGAAGAACGCGGCATGGCCGAACGACAGCAGGCCCACGTAGCCCACCAGCAGATTGAAGGCCGCGGCAAACAGCGCGAAGCACAACACCTTCATCAGAAAGGTCGGATAGATGAACCAGGGCGCGGCGATGGCGGCCACGGCCAGCGCCGCCATCGCCACGCGCATGCCGCGGCGGCTCAGCTGCACCGGCTCGCGCGTGGCCTCGGCGGCCAGCACGTTCTGCACCTGCAGCGGCTTGCCGAACAGGCCCGCGGGCTTGCACAGCAGCACCAGCACCATGATGATGAAGATCGCCAGGTTGGCGGCCTCGGGATAGAACACCTTGGTCAGGCCTTCGATGATGCCCAGCCCGAAACCACTGATGATGGCGCCCATGATGGAGCCCATGCCGCCGATCACCACCACCGCGAACACCACCACCACGAGGTTGGAGCCCATCATCGGACTAACCTGGTAGATCGGCGCGGCGATCACGCCCGCCACCGACGCCAGCGCCACGCCCAGCGCGTAGGTCAGCGTGATGAGCAGCGGCACGTTGATGCCGAAGGAGCGCACCACCGTCGGATTCTCGGTGGCCGCGCGCAGCATCGCGCCCACGCGGGTCTTCTCGATCAGCACCCACACGGCCAGGCACAGCACCAGCGACACCGCCACCGCCCAGCCGCGATACCAGGGCAGGAACATGAAGCCCAGGTTGACGCCGCCAGACAACGCCTTGGGTATCGTGTAGGGCAACCCCGATACGCCATAGGCCTGACGCAAGCCGCCTTCGATCAGCAGCGCGATGCCAAAGGTCAGCAACAGCCCGTACAAGTGATCCATGCGGTAGGTGCGCGAGATCAACAGGCGCTCGACCACGATGGCGAACACGGCCATGATGAGCGGCACCAGCACCAGCGCTGCCCAGTAGTTCACGCCCAGATAGTTCAGCAGCATCCAGGCCAGGAATGCGCCCGCCGTGTACTGCGCGCCATGGGCGAAGTTGATGATGTTCAACAGGCCGAAGATCACCGCCAGCCCGATCGACAGCAGTGCGTAGAACGAACCGTTGATCAGGCCGAGCAGCAGTTGGCCGAATAGTGCCGTGGACGGCACGCCGAATATTTCGAACACGTGGATTCTCCCCTCAGACGCCCAGGCGGCGCTTGATCCGCTCGGGATCGTTGCGCGCTTCTTCTGCCGACAGCTGGTCGACGACGCAGCCGTGCTCCATGACGTAGTGGCGGTCAGCCACCTTGGTCGCGAAACGGAAGTTCTGCTCGACCAGCACGATGGTGAAGCCCCGCTCCTTCAGGGTGCGGATGGCATGCCCGATCTGCTGCACGATGACGGGCGCGAGGCCCTCGGTGGGTTCGTCCAGCAGGATGAGCTGGGCGCCGGTGCGCAGGATGCGCGCGATCGCCAGCATCTGCTGTTCGCCGCCCGACAGGTTGCCGCCGGAACTGGCGCTGCGTTCGCGCAGGTTGGGAAACAGCGTGTAGATTTCGTCCAGCGACATGCCGCCATCGGCCAGGCGCGGCGGCAGCATCAGGTTTTCGGTCACGTCCAGGCTGCGGAACACGGCCCGTTCTTCGGGGCAATACACCACGCCCAACCGCGGAATGCGGTGCGCCGCCATGCCCACGGTCTCCTGGCCGTTCAAGCGGATGGAACCGCGCCGCTTGTCCATGATGCCCATGATGGCGCGCAGCGTGGTGGTCTTGCCCGCGCCGTTGCGGCCCAGGATGGTGACGAGTTCGCCGCGCCTGACTTCCATGTCCACGCCGTGCAGCACGTGGGATTCGCCGTACCAGGCGTTGAGGTCCTTGATAACCAGCATCTCAGTGCGCCTCCTCGTCGGAGCCCATGTAGGCCGTGATGACGCGCTCGTCGCTCGACACGGTGGCGTAGTCGCCCTCGGCCAGCACCGCGCCGCGCGCCAGCACCGTGATGGTGTCGGACAGATCCGCGACTACCGACAGGTTGTGTTCGACCATCAGGATGCTGCGGTTGGCGGACGCGCGCCGGATCAGCGCGGCGATGCGGGTCACGTCCTCCTGGCCCAGGCCCGCCATGGGCTCGTCCAGCAACATGATTTCCGGCTCCAGCGCCAGAGTCATCGCGATTTCCAGTGCGCGCTTGCGTCCATATGGCAGCAGCGCCGCGGTGGTGTGCGCCAGGCCGGAGAGGCCGACCGCGTCCAGCAGTTCCATGGCGCGGCCGTTCAGGCGGTCGATGCTGCTGCGGCTGCGCCAGAAGCGCCAGCCATCGCCGTGCTGGCGCATCAGCGCCACGCGCATGTTCTGCAGCGCCGTCAGGCCCAGGAACACGGCGGATATCTGGAACGAGCGGACGATGCCCAGGCGCGCGATCTGCTCGGGCGCCAGCGCCGTGATGTCGCGGCCGCGATAGTGGATGACGCCCGCGTCGGGCGTGAGGAACTTGGTCAGCAGGTTGAAGCAGGTGGTTTTGCCTGCGCCATTGGGGCCGATCAAAGCATGGATGGAGCCTTCGCGCAGGGACAGGGACACGCCGTCGACGGCATTGAAGCCGCCGAACCGCTTGACCAATCCCTGGGCGGACAGGACCGCTGGGGTGTTCATGGGCGCGCTCCTACATGCGGGCCAGCAGGCCGCCGTCGATCGCCAGGACGTGTCCGTTGACGAACGCGGCGCCCGGCGAGGCCAGGTAGACCACCGCGGGTGCAATGTCTTCCGGCGCGGCCCAGCGGCCGGCGGGCACCGCCGTGGCCAGGAAGGACTGGAACTGCGGATTGTCCTGCAGCCCCTGCGTGAAATCGGTGCGCACGAAACCGGGCGCAAGCGCATTGCAGGTGATGCCGCTGGCGCCGTATTCGACCGCCAGCGCGCGCGTGAAGGCCGCGATCGCGCCCTTGGCCGTGGCGTAGGCGGCGATGTTGGGCATGGTGGCCTGCCCTGCCACGGACGACATCAGCACGATGCGGCCGAAGCCGCGCTTGCCCATGCCGGGCAGCACGGCCCGCGCGCAATGGAAGGCGCCGTTGACGTGCACGTTCTGCAAGGCCTGCCATTCGGCGGAGCTCATCTCCACCACGGGCTTGCGGTTCTGGTTGCCGGCATTGCTGACCAGTACGTCGACCGCCAGCCCTGCGTTATCCAGTTGCGCGACGGCATCGGCCACGGCCTTTTCGTCGGCGACATCGAAAGGCGCCCCGTGGGCCTTGATGCCTTCGGCCGCCAGGCGCTCGCAGGCGGCCGCGCAGGCCTCGCCGGAAAGATCGTTGATTACCACCTGGGCGCCAGCCTGGCCCAATGCCCGCGCGATGGCGTAGCCCAGTCCCCTTGCTGCGCCCGTCACCAGCGCGACGCGCCCCGCCAGACCGAACGTGCGGTCCAGATAGTCGTGTTTCAAGCTTGTCTCCTTGGTCTTATATGCGCCGGATTTCTTGGCCCGGCCTGTGTCGCTGCATGCTTGCGCCGGGCAAAAACATGATTGACATAAATCTCAATATACGCGACTATTTTTAAACACTCAATAACAAGATTTTTTCTTTATCTCTCATAAAGAGTTCTGGTAGGAGACATCATGGCCCTGGAAACTCCCGGCTGCCCCGCAGCCAACGCCTTGCCGCCCCTGGCTTCACGCTTCCTCAAAGTTGCCGATCTGCCGTGGAAACCGACGCAAGTGGAAGGCATAGACATGAAGGTGCTGATGCAGGACAAGGAGACCGGCTTGCTGACCGCCCTGTTCCGCTGGCAGCCCGGCACCGAGCTGCCGCTGCATGAGCACGTGGAGGTCGAACAGACCTTCGTGCTGGAAGGCTCGATCGTCGACGCCGAAGGCGAGGTCTGCGCTGGCGACTACGTGTGGCGTCCGCGCGGCAACCGGCACGTGGCGCGCGCGCCCAATGGCGCCCTGGTGCTGAGCTTCTTCCTGAAACCCAATATGTTCATCGACGCCTACGCCGGCCAGACGCTGGAGTAAGCGGCCCCGGCGCGACCATCCGGCACAGGACGGCGCGCAAAGAAACTAGCCCCCGAGGAGACATACCCATGAAGACCCGTTTGAAGAACAGCCTGGCCGCCTGCGTGCTGGGCGCCCTGTCCGTATCCGCCCAAGCCCAGGTATCCGATGACGTCGTGAAGATCGGCGTGCTCGGCGACCAGTCCGGCATGATGGCCGACCTGTCCGGCAAGTTTGGCGTGGAAGCCGTGAAGATGGCCGTCGAGGATTTCGGCGGCACCGTGCTGGGCAAGCCCATCGAAGTGATCTCGGCCGACCACCAGAACAAGGTCGACATCGGCGTGGCGACCGCGCGCCGCTGGTACGAGAATGACAAGGTGGACCTGATCCTGGACGTGCCCAACTCCGCGATCGCACTGGCGGTGCAGGACCTGACCCGCCAGATGAAGCGCGTGGTGATCTTCACCAGCGCAGGCTCCGCCGACCTGACGGGCAAGGCCTGCTCGCCCAACGGCATGCACTGGACCTACGACACCTATGCCTATGCCACCGGCGTGGCCAACGGCGTCATGGAAGACGGCGGCGAGAGCTGGTACTTCATCACTTCCGATTACGCCTTCGGCCATTCGCTGGAGCGCGACGCCATGGCGGTGGTCAAGGCCAAAGGTGGCCAGGTCGTAGGCAGCGTGCGCCACCCGATCGCCAGCGCGGACTTCTCCTCGTTCCTGCTGCAGGCGCAGGCCTCCAAGGCCCAGGTGATCGGCCTGGCCAACGGCAGCGGCGACACCATCAACAGCATCAAGCAGGCGTTCGAGTTCGGCATCATGGGCAGCAAGCAGCGCGTGGCCGCCCTCTTCATGAGCATCGTGGACGTGCGCAGCGTGGGGCTGGAATACGCGCAGGGCCTGAACCTGGTGGAACCCTTCTACTGGGACCTGGACGACAAGTCGCGGCAATGGTCCGAGCGTTATTTCAAACGCACCGGCCGCATGCCGTCCATGGTCCAGGCCAGCAACTACAGCGCCGCCATGCACTACCTGAACGCCGTCAAGGCGGCGGGCACGGACGCGTCCGAGCCGGTGCTGAAGAAGATGCACGAGACGCCCATCAACGACTTCATGACCGAGAACGGCCGCATCCGCGAGGACGGCCGCATCATGCGCGATCTCTATCTGTTCCAGGTCAAGAAGCCCTCGGAATCCAAGCGCGACTGGGACTACTACAACCTGGTGCGCAAGATTCCGGCCGAACAGGCCTTCCGTCCGCTCAAGGACGGCGCCTGCCCGCTGGTGAAATCGTGATGGACGGCGCGCTTGGACTGCTGGCCGGCAAGCGCGCCATTGTCACGGGGGGCGCCAACCCCCGTGGCATAGGCGCCGCCATCGTCGAGCTCTTCATCGCCCAGGGCGCCACGGTCGCGGTGTTGGACCAGGCCTATCCGGAAGGCGCCGGCGCGGCGCTGGCCGCGAGCCGCATCGACCTGCACTGCGACGTGTCCCGTTCGGCCTCCTGCGAGGCGGCGATTGCCCGCGCCCGCGAGGCGCTCGGCGGCATCGACGTGCTGGTCAACAACGCCGGCATCGTCGCGGCCACGCGCATCTGGGACCTGCCCGAGGACGAGTTCCGCCGCATGGTGGAGGTGAACCTGACCGGCACCTACAACGTCACGCATGCGGCGCTGCCGGAATTGCTGCAAAGCGCGCGGCGTCCGGCCATCGTCAATCTGGGCTCCACCGCCGCCTTGCGCGGCGGCGGCCTGCTGGGCGGCTCGCATTACGCCGCATCCAAGGGCGGCGTCATCAGCTTCACCAAGGCGCTGGCGCGCGAGCTCGGTCCGCGCGGGGTGCGCGCCAATTGCGTGGCGCCCGGCATCATCGAAACGGACATGACGCTGGGAAAATTCGGCGAAAATTGGGAACAAGAACTCAAACAGGGCATTCCGCTACAGCGTTTCGGCTCGCCCGCCGAAGTCGCCCAGGCCATACTTTTCCTGGCCTCGGACCTGTCCTCCTACTCAACCGGCATCGTGGTCGACGTCAATGGCGGCTTCCACATTCACTAGGCGCGCCCTCCCGCAATGAGCACTCCAGACCGCATGTTGTCCATCCTCGACCTCTTTCGCGACGACACCACCGCCGCGTTCCAGGAAGACGTCATGGCGCATCTGGACTGCTCGCGCGCCACGGCTTACCGCTACCTCAAGTCGCTGACCGAAAGCGGGCTGCTGGCGCCCACCTCGGGCGGCGCCTACGTGCTGGGGTCGCGCATCATCGAGCTGGACCGCCATCTTCGCCAGCACGATCCGCTGATGCGCGCGGCGCGCGAGGTCATGCGAGCCACCGGCGACGAGCTGCACGCCAATCTGATGCTGTGCAACTACTACGGCGACAAGGTCATGTGCGTGGACCGCTACTGGACCGATGATTCGATCGAATCGAGCTACGCGCGCGGCCGTCCCTACACCATGTTCCATGGCGCCACCGCCAAGCCCATCCTGGCCAACCTTCCGCCGTACCAGCTGCGCAACCTGATGCTGTGGCACGCCGCGGAAATCCGCGAAGCCGGGCTGGGGGAGGATTGGGACGAATTCCGCGCCAACCTCAAGCGCCTGCGCGCAGCCGGCGTCTACGTGTCGCACGGCGAGGTCGACCCTGGGCTGATAGGCATAGGCTCGGCCATCTTCAGCGCCGAACAGAAAGTCGTGGGCAGCCTGGTGTTCATCGCCGCGGAAGCGCGCACCTCGGCCGAGCGGCTGGAGGTACTGCAGGCGCGCATCCAGATCGCGGCCGCGCAGGTGTCGCGCAATCTGCAGGCTCCGCAAAGCAACGGCGCGGCGGCGATCGGCATCATGCCGTCGCGGCCGCGCCGCATCAAGACGTCAGCCGGCGGCGCTGCGCCGGCCAAATCCAGGAAGCCGTAATCAGGCCTTGTTGTAGCGCTCGGCGCTGCGGACGATTTCCTCGTGCGCGGCGTCCAGGCCCTTCCAGCCCTTGACCTTAACCCACTTGCCCTTTTCCAGGTCCTTGTAGTGCTCGAAGAAATGCTGGATGCGGGAGATGTCTTCCGCCGGCAGATCTTCGTAGGACTTGATGTTGCGGTACGGGGGGTACAGCTTTTCGATCGGCACGGCCAACAGCTTGGCGTCGCCGCCCGACTCGTCGTCCATTTCCAGCACGCCGATGGCGCGGCAGCGCACGACCGCGCCGATCTGGATCGGGAACGGGGTCAGCACCAGCACGTCGGCGGGGTCGCCGTCTTCGGACAGGGTTTGCGGGATGTAGCCGTAGTTGCACGGGTAGTGCATGGCAGTCAGCATGAAGCGGTCAACGAAAATCGCGCCCGTGTCCTTGTCGACCTCGTACTTCACCGGGTCGGCGTTCATGGGGATTTCGATGATGACGTTGAAGTCTTCCGGCAGCTTCTTGCCAGGGGAGACGCGATCAAGACTCATGATTCAACCTTGTTGTGTGTCTGAAGGATTGTTCAAATCGAGCCGTCGTCCTTGAACGGCGGCTTGGTAGCCGGCACGGGCGCGGCGGCAGGCGCGGGCTTGGACCCGGCGGGCGTAGCCGGAGCGTACGTGGGCACGGGATCATCGAAAGCCGCCGCCGGGATGGGGGCGCTGTCGAAGTACTCGTCGATGTCGGAGGTGCCGCCGCCGGCCAGCGGGGCATCCTCGGGAGCCAGCGCACGCTCGCGCTGTTCTTTGTTCTCGCGAGCGTCCGGATCCAGCACGTAGTCGGAGGCCGACGCCGCCACGGCCGGCGGCAGCGCTGGGTAATCGCCGCCAAGTTCGGTGTCGCTGTCGACGTCGGACAGGCCCACCGCATAGCCGCCTTCGGCGTCCACGCGGTAAGGATCCGAACCGGTGTCCGCGGCCGGCAAGGCGGCATCCGCCGCCAGCACCGGCAGCGCCATGCTGGCCGCCGTTGCCAGGCGCCAGTGGCGCACTGCGTCGGCGGGACGGTCCAGGCGGTCGTACAGGCTGCCCAGCAGCGCATGCGTCTGCGCATCGCTGCGGCGGCTCAGGCTGCGCAACAGATAGCGTTCGGCCTGGCCCCAGAGCTGGCCGTTCAGGCACAGCATGCCCAGCGCGGTAAGCAGGTCCGGATCGGTGGGACGCTGTTGCAGCCAGGTTTCGGCACGGGCCAGCCGGCGCGACACCTGCTCGGCCTCGCAGCGGGCGTAGGCCGCCACCAGGGCGGGATTGAACTTCACGGCGACTGCGGCTTCCAGCACGCGTGCGGCCTCGCTGGCTTCGCCGGCGGCCTCGAACGCCGCCGCGCCCGCCAGCGCGATTTCCGGCAGGAGGCGCTCCTCGGCCTTGAGATCCTTCCAGATGGCGCGCCAGGCGTCGCTGCCACCTGCGGCGGCGGCGCGCAACCGCGCCGCGCCCGAAGCGTCGATCAATTGATCGGCTTCGGAACGGGCCAGCGCATTGCGGCGCACCAGGCCCCGCGCCAGCGTGAACACCTGTTCGTCATGATGCAGGGCGGTGTGCGCACGCAGCAGCAGGCGCATGGTGTGCAGATGGCGCGCGCCGCCGTCGGCCAGCGGCTCCAGCACGGCCAGCGCGCGCTCGGCGCGGCCCTGGTCCAGCAGCATGTCGGCCGACACGGTGGCAGTGGCTTCGATCAGGCCGGCATCCGTGCCGGCTTGCTCCTGCGCGATCGCCAGCAGGCGGTCGCGGCGGTCGAACTCGCCCAGGCCATGCGTGGCGCGGGCGGCGGACAAGGCCGCCAGCACGCGGCGCGTCTGGACCTTGGTCTGGTCCAGCAGCTTGGTCAGGTCTTTTTCGGCGGTGGTGTAACGCCCTTCCAGCAGGCCGATCCAGCCGCGCTCCAGCAATTCGTGGTCGCGCGCCTGGGCGCGCTTGCCGCGCCAGGCCCGCACGCGGTCGGGAATGGCCAGCAGCCACGCCAGCAGGCGCAGGCCCACGTACAGCACGATGAAGGCCGCGACGATCAGCAGGACCGCCAACGTCAGCGACATGCTGATGCGCCACGGCCAGACCAGCAACAGCACGTTGCCGGAGTGCGAACGCAGCACCACCGCCAGGGCGACGGCGACGACGGCGAGCAGCAGTGTCCAGAACCAGGTACGCATAAGCCTCAGTCCTGTCCGCTGGTCTTGAAGCCCGCGGCGCGCAGCGCGGCCACGGCGTTCAGGCTGTCGGCCACTTCCGGCATGCGCACGGCAATGTCGGTCTGCGCCAGTTCGCGTGCCAGGGTCTGGGCCGCGACGGTGTCGGGGGACCGGCCGTCGAAATACTTGGCGAGCGTGACGCCGACGTTGTCGAGTTCGCTCTTCCAGACGGCGGGCTGGCGCATCAGCATGGCCAGTTGCGCCGTCAGCAGGCGTTGGCGCAGCGTGCCGCGCACCTGGTCGGCCTGGTCGGGCGACAGCAGCAAGGCAGCCGGCTCGTCCACGCGCTGGATCGTGATCAGGCCGCCCAGTTCATGCGCCAGCGCGGAGCCGGCGCGGCCGGGCCAGGAGGCCATCTCGGCGCGCCAGCGCTGCCACCAGGGCGCGTCGGCCGGCAAGCCCGCCAGCGGATCGACCGCGGGGGCGGGTGCGGCCGCCGGCGCGGCTTCGCCGGCAGGCGCCACACCCGGGGCGGCAGCGTCCGGCACCAGCAGCGGCGCCTTGCCGATCAGCGCCACGAGGCGGTCGATGCGGGCCGACTGGGCAGGGATATCCACGGTGGACACGGCGCGCAAGCGGTCCAGGTCGCCGTTGATGGCTTGCTGCAGGCTGGAGAAGCGCGGGCGGTCGGCGCGCGCCAGGCGCGATTGCGCCGTTTCCAGCGCCACGATCGCGTTGGAGACATTGCCGGCCAGGCGCAGTTGCTGGTTGGCAATGGTCAACAGGCGCTCGACGTCGTTGGCAAGCAGTTCGTCGCTGGCGCTGTCGTTGAAGTTCTGCCAAGCCAGCTGCAAGGCGTTGTACTGGCTTTGGGTTTCGCGCACGGTGTCTTCAAGTTCGCCGACGCGGCCGGCCTGGGCTTGGGCCAGGGCCAGGGCCTCGCGGGTGTCCTTGCGGGCTTGCGCCAGATCGGTGGTCAGCGTTTCGAGGCGCGTGGCGACCTCGCGGCCGGCGGACACGAACTGGGTGCGCTGCATCCAGAGGGCGTAACCCAGGCCGGCGGCCAACAGGATCAGGATGATGAGGGCGGGGACCAGCGGGCCACTGCGGCGCTTGGCCGGGCGGGCCTTGACGGAATCGGCCGGGGCCGACGCGGGCGCGCTTGCACCCGGGGCGGCCGTCGGAACGACCGGATCGGTAGCGGGAGTCTTGTCTGTCATGACGCGATTGTATTCGGTGTCAGTCCGATGCAACGAATCAAGCAGCAACAAAAGCCTGGAATATCGACTCGTCGTTGGGCAAGCAGATTTTTACCATCGGCCGCGCCCCGCCTTCATGACAGGGCTGTGGCAGCCGGCGCTCCAGGGAGGGATGCGTCAGCACAAAGCTGCACCGCGCCCACCAGTCCGCCAGGCCAGCCGCCTCCAGGCCCGCCCGCAACGCATCCGCGCCCTCGCCGCTGGTGATCAGCCAAGTGGCCGGAATGCCCGCGTCCGCCCAGCGCCGCAGGCTGGCGACCTGATCGGCGCCCCAGCTCGCGGGGCGCCGCAGGTAGGCAGCATGGCGCGTCACGGCCGCGCCGTGCGCCTCGAGCTTGTCACCAAGCCAGTCGCGGCCCTGCGTGCCGCGCACCAGCAGCACGCGCGCGGGCATTTGCGGCAGCCCCAGCAAAACCGCCCAGAGCGCCTCGGAATCGTGGCTGGGCGCGCTTTCAGGGGGATGCAAAACTGTTGTATTCGCGCCAAAGCAGGGGGACAGGCGCAAGACCTGCGCACTGGCCGGCCCGACTGTGGCGGCGATGACGCCCGCCGGCCAGGGAGCCGGCCCGTCCGCCTGCGCCCATTGTTCCAGGTACAGCTTGGCCGCATTGCCGCTGACGAACACGACCATGTCGTAGTCGGACGGACGCGGCGGCCCGCCGGTCGCGGCCGGCAAAACCTGGATTTCCAGGGCGGGAAGAATGCAGGGCGTCCAGCCGGCGCTCTGCAGGCGGCCTGCCAGGGCCTCGTTGCGGCCGTCGGGCCGCGTCAGGATGGCGACCCGCGGCGGTTCGGCGGCTGCGGACGCCATGACCATCAGTCGGCCCTGGGCGGGTCTTGCAGCAGTTCGCGCAGGATGTCCTGGGCGCCTGCGTCCAGCAGCGCCTGCGCCGCGGCCTCGCCGATGGCCTGGGCCTCGGCCACCGGACCGCTGCGGGCCGTATGGACCATGCGCACGCCGTCGGGCGACGCCACCAAGGCGCGCAACGACAAGGTGCCGCCGGCAATTTCAGCGTACGCCGCCAGGGGCACCTGGCAGGATCCGCCCAGCTTGCGGGACACGGCGCGCTCGGCCACCACACAGGACGTGGTGTCGGCGCTGACCAAGGGGGCCAGCCAGGCGCGCATGTCGTCGCGGTCGTCGCGGATCTCGATGCCCAAGGCGCCCTGCCCGGCCGCCGGCAGGCTGTCTTCCGGTTCGAGCAGGCTGCGGATGCGCGAGCCCAGGCCCAGCCGCTCCAGGCCGGCAGCGGCCAGCACGATGGCGTCATATTCGCCCTTGTCCAGCTTGCCCAGGCGCGTATCGAGATTGCCGCGCAGCGGCTTCACGACCAGCTCGGGATAGCGCGCACGGATCTGGGATTCGCGGCGCAGGCTGGACGTGCCGACGACGGCGCCCGCGGGCAGGTCGGCCAGCGAGCCATGGGTATTGGAGACGAAGGCATCGCGCGGATCCGCGCGATCGAGGACAGCGCAAAGCTCGAACGGCGCCTGCAGATCGACCGGCACGTCCTTCAAGGAGTGCACGGCCAGATCGGCGCGGCCGTCGAGCAGCGCGTTTTCGAGTTCCTTGACGAAGAGACCCTTGCCGCCCACCTTGGAGAGCGTGCGGTCGAGGATCTGATCGCCTCGGGTCGTCAGGGTGAGTAGCTCAACCGCGCACGCCGGGTACAGCGTGCGCAGCCGGTCGCGCACATGCTCGGCTTGCCACAGGGCAAGCCGGCTGGCGCGGGTCGCGATGACCAGGCGTTGCGGTAGAGACACGAGACGGCATCAAACGAAATTGGAGACGATGACCGTCGCGACCACCCCGAGGATGGCCAGCACGAAAAGGCCCTGAAGGAGGCTCAGGCCCGATTCGGATTGCTGGGGATCGGTGGATCTACGCAGACTCATGTGCTGATTCCTTGGAAGCGGTTTTGCGGCTTGCCAGCCACCGTCCAAGGACAACAACGAGCAAGGCGCCAATGATTTCTGCGCCGATTTTAACCGCAGTGGGCTGCACGCCGAATTGACGCTCGACAACCACGTCGGTGATCAGCATGCCGCCGGCGATCCAGCCCAGCAAGGCCGCGCCGAAGGTGACGACCAGCGGATAGCGATCGATGAGCTTGAGCACCAGGGTGCTGCCCCAGATGATGATGGGCACGCTGACGATCAGGCCGAAGGCGACCAGGCCGATCTGGTGGTCGGCGTGGGCGTTCTGGGCCGCGCCGGCAATGGCGATCACGTTGTCCAGGCTCATCACGAAGTCGGCGATGATGATGGTCTTGATCGCGGCGGCGATGGATGTGCCGCCCTTGATGTTGCCATGGGCATCGTCCTCGGGAATCAGCAGCTTGACGCCGATCCAGACCAGCAGCAGCCCGCCCACGACCTTCAGGAAGGGGATCGACAACAGCGTCAGGGCGAAGGCGATCAGGACCACGCGCAGGATGATGGCGCCCGCGGTACCCCACAGAATGCCTTGCATGCGCTGCTTGGGCGCCAGATTGCGGCAGGCCAACGCGATCACGACGGCGTTGTCGCCGCCGAGCAGGATGTCGATGAGGATGATCTGGAATACCGCTGTCCAACTCAGCGTCTGGAAAAACTCAAGCACTATGAACCCCCGAAGGCATTTATGAAAAGAGTGGCCGGTCCCGGTCCGGCAAAGCCCGCCGCGCGCGACGCGGCGGGCTTATTCAGTACAACGTATTAGTATAATTCAGCTTTCAGTCAGCTTTCTGGCGCATCAGCAAAACTTTGCCGATAGCCAGCACCAGCACCGCGCCCAACGCGCCTGTCATCAGCGCAAAACTGTGCTGCGTCACGCCCAGGGCAGCGTCGATGCGCGCCACCGGTTCCTGCAAGGCCGGATCGCCCACCAGCAGTTCGCCCGCGATGAAACCCAGCAGCGCCGCCCCCACCCAGACGATGACCGGGAAGCGCTCGATGACCTTCAGGAGCAGCGTACTGCCAAAGATGACCAGCGGAATACTGATGGCCAGACCCAACACCAGCAAGGTCGTGTCGCCCATGGCGGCGGCGGCAACGGCCACCACATTGTCCAGGCTCATGACCAGGTCGGCAATCATGATAGTGCGGATTGCGGTCAGCAGATTGCCTTGCGTCTTGCCGGCTCCGTCTTCCTCGCCCTCGGGCAACAGCAGCGTCACGCCGATATAGACCAGGAGCAGCGCGCCGATGAGCTTGAGCCAGGGCAGCAGGAGCAGCTTGGCCGCTACCAGCGTCAGCACGATACGCATGATGATCGCCGCGGCGGAGCCGACCACGATCGCTTTTTTCTGTTGGGCCGGAGGCAGCGAACGCGCCGCCAGCGCAATAACCACGGCGTTGTCGCCCGATAGCAGAATGTTGACCCAAATGATCTGGAGCAATGCTATCCAGAATGCCGCTGAACTGAGTTCCATGCCTCTCTTTCCTAGGTGTGATCCCCCTAGGACAAACCAAATGAATGGGTGAAATAAGACGAAAAAAAACGTACTGGCCGTCTTGGTGCGAGCCCGACGGCATTCTTGCTGGGTACGTGCAGAATTTCTTTCATTATAGTTTCGTTCAGCTTTCCGTATGTTTGCCAGGCCGCGACGTGGACGCGGGATTTCCCTAGGATTACGGAAAAAAAGACGAAAAAAAGCCCGCCGGAGCGGGCTTCGATTGGCGGATGCCAGTTGCCGGGAGCCAGGGGTTTGACGCCGGAAGCGGGACTTCCGCCAGCAGGCCGCGGGCGCCGGACGCAAGCAGCGTCCGGACGCGCGGCCAGGCGCTTTTTACAGCACCGACTTGAGCAGCTTGCCCATTTCGGACGGGTTGCGCGTGGTGCGGATGCCGCAGGCTTCCATGACTTCCAGCTTGGCGTCGGCAGTGTCGGCGCCGCCGGAGATCAGCGCGCCGGCGTGGCCCATGCGCTTTCCGGGAGGAGCGGTGACACCAGCGATGAAGCCGACGACCGGCTTCTTCATGTTGTCCTTGGCCCACTCGGCAGCGTTGACTTCGTCGGGTCCGCCGATTTCGCCGATCATGATGACGGCGTCGGTGTCGGGATCGTCATTGAACATCTTCAGCACGTCGACGTGCTTCAGGCCGTTGATGGGGTCGCCACCGATGCCGACGGCGCTGGATTGACCCAGGCCCAGCTCGGTGACTTGCGCCACGGCTTCGTACGTCAGGGTGCCCGAACGGCTGACGATGCCGATGCGGCCCTTGCGGTGGATGTGACCGGGCATGATGCCGATCTTGATTTCGTCGGGGGTGATCAGACCCGGGCAGTTCGGGCCCAGCAGCAGGGTCTTGCTGCCCTTGGCCTTCATGCGGTTCTTGACTTCCAGCATGTCACGGACCGGGATGCCTTCGGTGATGCAGATCACCAGATCCAGTTCGGCCTCGACGGCTTCCCAGATGGCGGCAGCGGCGCCCGCGGGCGGCACGTAAATGACGGACACGGTGGCGCCGGTGTCAGCCTTGGCGTCCTTCACCGAAGCGAAGATCGGCACGCCTTCGAAGTCTTCACCCGCCTTCTTGGGGTTCACGCCGGCCACGAAAGCGGCCTTGCCATTGGCGTACTCACGGCACATGCGGGTGTGGAACTGGCCCGTCTTGCCCGTGATGCCCTGGGTGATGACCTTGGTGTCCTTGTTGATCAGAATCGACATTTGTGAATCCTTGGATTTTTCTTTACTTGACGGCGGCTACGACGCGGGTGGCGGCTTCGGCCATCGTGTCGGCGCTGATGATCGGCAGACCGGAGTCAGCCAGCATCTTCTTGCCGAGTTCTTCGTTGGTGCCCTTCATGCGGACGACCAGCGGCACGTTCAGGTTGACGGCCTTGCAAGCAGCGATCACGCCTTCGGCGATGACGTCGCAGCGCATGATGCCGCCGAAGATGTTGACCAGGATGGCCTTCACGCCCTTGTTCTTGAGCATGATCTTGAAGGCTTCCGTGACCTTCTCGGCCGTGGCGCCGCCGCCGACGTCCAGGAAGTTGGCCGGCTCGCCGCCGAACAGCTTGATGGTGTCCATGGTGGCCATGGCCAGGCCGGCGCCGTTCACCAGGCAGCCGATGTTGCCGTCGAGCTGGATGTAGGCCAGGTCGAACTTGCTGGCTTCGATTTCAGCCGGATCTTCTTCGTCCAGGTCGCGGTAGGCGACGATTTCCGGGTGACGGAACAGGGCGTTGGAGTCGAAGTTGAACTTGGCGTCCAGGGCGATGATGTTGCCCTTGCTGTCGCGGTTCAGCGGGTTGATTTCGACCAGGGAGGCGTCGGTGTCCATGTAGCACTTGTAGAGCTTCTGGAACACGTCCACGGCCTGGGCGGTGGAGTCAGCGGGCAGGCCGATCGCGTTGGCGATCTTGGTGGCTTGCTCGGCCGACAGGCCGGTCAGCGGGTCGATGTATTCGGTGATGATCTTCTCGGGAGTGGAGTGGGCCACTTCCTCGATGTCCATGCCGCCTTCGCTGGAGGCGATGAAGGCAACCTTCTGGGTGGCGCGGTCGGTGACCAGCGACACGTAGTATTCCTTCTGGATGTCGGCGCCGTCTTCGATGTACAGGCGGCGGACCTTCTGGCCTTCCGGGCCGGTCTGGTGCGTGATCAGCTGCATGCCCAGGATTTCCGAGGCCAGCTTGCGGACGTCGTCCAGCGAGCGCGCCAGCTTCACGCCGCCGCCCTTGCCGCGGCCGCCCGCGTGAATTTGTGCCTTGACGACCCAAACCGGTCCACCCAGCTTTTCAGCGGCAGCCACGGCCTCGTCGACGGAAAGAGCGGGAATCCCGCGCGGCACGGGGACGCCAAATTGCTTCAGCAGTTCCTTGCCTTGATACTCGTGGATTTTCATGTGTTACCTGTCAGGACGTATGAGAAAAAGAAGGTGAATCGGAGGACGAATCGGCCGATGCCTCAGCGCTACCCCCGGTGTACCACTTGGGATAGTGCTCAGCCACCACCGGGCCGCTGGTGCTTAGCGCGTGGCAGCCGTCCAGTTGGAATGGACGCCGGTTCGGGTTGTTTTCCTGCCGCCGGCGGTTGGCCATGGTCTGCACCGCCGCGGTGGGTAGCACCTGCGACAGTTCGGTCATGTGCGTACAGCCCTCCACGTGCCCGAACCGCTCCTTGACCTGCCGGCGGAACCCCTTGAGCAGGTTCATTCCGATCAGATCAGTGTAAGCCGGTTCGATGGCCATGCAATGCTCGCCGTAGGGAGCGGCGTCATAGACGGCCTGCGCCGCCACGATCGAGAAGTTCTCGTCGATGGTGATGCGCAGATGCATGTGGTGGATGGGTTGTCCGGCCTTGAACATCTCGCCGTCGCGCTTGGGGAAATCGTACGCCTTGACGTCGATCAGCTCGGCTTCCAGGTCCCAGTGCCCGTCTTCGCGCGCATACGACTGCACGCGTATGGAACGCGTGTGCAATGGTTGGCGAGGATAGTCCGGCGGTGGCAAGGGCATGCTGGGGGCCTGCGGGGCGAGATGCCTGCGCATGGTGCGCGGCAACAAAACCTTCAAAGTATAGCGCAGGCGGCCTGCGATCAAGCCCCCTGACTGGCGCCTGACGCGCCGCCGCAGAGTGCGGCTGCCGCCCATAGGCCCTGGTGCCGGAGCTGGCAGGTGATGCGGGCAGCGGCCAGGTGCCGCTCGCGCTCGGGGGAGTATTCCTCCAGTCCCCGCCGGCAGGCTTTCAGGCGCGCCTCCAGCGCGCTCCAGGCGCGGGCGAAGGCGTCCGCCCGGGCGGCCGGCGGACTGGCGGCCAGTTCGGCGGCGGCCTGCGGGCCGCAATAGAGGCGGATCACGTCCGCATCGCCCGCCCAGGCCTGCGAGCCGGTCAGGTCCACGCCCGGCAGGCCCAGCCGGGACAGGCCGCAGAGAATATAGGGGCCATAGTAAGAGAAGGAACTGTTCCAGCGCGCGCCTGCGGGCATTTGCGGACCCTTGGGCGTTTCCGTCCAGCCGGGCGCGGCTTGCGGATCGCGCCGCGCCAATTCCGTGGCCAGCCAATTCCGGGCTGCCTCCCGTTGCCTGTGGCGGGAGGCAGGCAGGTGCAGCAGCCACAATTCGACCGGGGCGCCCTCCCCGGTCAGCCTCCGGGGTCCGGTCACCGCTGCTCCCAAGGCGTGGCCGGACTGCCGATCCAGGCCTGGTCCGCCGGAATGGCCTCGCCCTTGAGCACCAGCGTCAGCGGCCCCAGGCGCGCGCCCGCTTCGACCCGAGTGTCATACAGGATGGTGCTGCGCGGCCCGACGTTGACGGCATCGCCGATGCGGACCATGCCGATCTTCATCACGCGGTCTTCGAACAGATGGGTCTGCGGTCCGGACCAGGCGTGCAGCACCGCGTCGTCGCCGATCGACACGCAGTCGTACTCGGTGATGTCGGTGGTGTCCATGAAGACGCGCTTGCCGATGCGGGCGCCCATGCAGCGCAGGGCCAGCGGCAGCCAGGGCGTGGCCCGCAGGAAGTTGAAGAAGTTGGGCACCGCTATGGATTCATACAGGCTGGTGACCGCTTCGCTCTTCCAGACGAACGGCGTCCACATGGGCTCGGCGCGCGGCTTGTAGCGGCCGATCAAGGCCCATTTCAGCGCCACCAGGAACAGGAACGCGCCGACGCCGTACAACACGCCGGCCAGCATCAGCTCGTCGAAAGCGGAGACAAAGCCTTCGCGGGCGGCCATGGGGATGACTTTCATCACGGTCAGATAGCCCACCGCGATCACCACGGCCAGCGGCAGGACCATGCGCATGCCCTCGACGCCGCCGCGCAGGATCTTGCGCCCCAGGCTGGGGCGGAAGGTCAGGTGCGCCGGAAAGCCCGCGGTCTGTTCGCGCGCCGGCAGCGCCAGCGGCGGATTGCCCAGCCAGGTCTGGCCGCTGGCCATGCGGGCATTGGCCGGCGCGCGGCTCTGCACGCCGATCAGGACGTCGTCGGGCAGTACCGAGCCGTCCGGCACATAGGCGCCGTTGCCGACGAAGCTGCGGTTGCCGATGACGGTGGGCCGCAAGGTCATCCAGCCGGCGTCGATTTCCTCGTCGCCCAGCATGACGCCGTCGGCGATGAAGCTGTCTCGGCCGAGGGTCAGCATGTCGGGCACCACGCCCATGGCGGTGGAAATTTCGGTGCCGCGCCCGACCTTCGCGCCCAGCAGGCGATACCAGTTGCCCGCGTAGATCGACGCGTACAGGCCGTGCAGCACGCTCAGGCTCGATTCCTGGATCTGGTTCGTCAACCAGCGCCGCAGGTAGATCTGGCCGTATACAGGCCAGCGGCCGCTGGCCAGACGCGGCAACAGCGTCCATCGCAGCAACGCCGATACCAGCACCGTCAGCATCAACAGCAATGCGCTGGCAGGCAAGGCCAGCAGCAGATAGCTCAGGAAAGCTTGAGGCCAGGGCACTCGCGCGCCCATCAGGTCCAGCCAGCGCGCGTCGATCCAGTCGATCAGCACAAAGCTCGGGAACACCGGCATGAAGAACAGCGCGGCGATCAGCGTACCGCCGGCCGCATAGGCCATGCAGTCGAGCCGGCTCCAGATGCCGTGGCGTTGCGGCCGCGGCGGCAATTCGGGAGCGCGGGCCTGCGGATCGTGGCGCGCTGGCGCCCCGCTCCAGATCTGGCCCGCAGGCACGCGGGCGCCCTGCGCCAGCGCAGACAGTCCGTCCAGCCGTGCGCCCTCGCCCATCGCCACGTCGCCTTGCAGCACCGAATAGGAACCGATGTAGGTGTTGTCCGCCAACGTGATCGGCGCCACAGCCCACTCGCCGCCGCGCACCGAGAAATTCTCCAGGTTGACCGCCGCGCCGATGCTCACGCCGTTGCCCACCGACAGCAGATCGGGCGCACGCACGGACACCCGGCTGATGGCAGCGTCGCGGCCGATGCGCGCGCCCAGCGCCCGCAGGTACCAGACCTGCAACGGGGATCCCGCAAGCAGATGCGCGGGCGGAATGTCCATCACCCGGTCCACCAGCCACCAGCGGTAGAACAGCCAGCCGTACATCGGATAGCTGCCGGGCTTGAGCCGGCCAAGAATGCCCCACTTGCAGGCCACGGCCACGCCGAAGCTCAACAGATTGCAGGCCAGATAGCTGGCGATGGACAGGACCACCGCACGCCAGACGGAGTCGCCTTCGTCGCCCGTCCAATAGTGATACGTGAAGAACGGCGTCAGCCAGATCAGCATGCGTACGCCGATCAGCAGCGGCAAGGCCGCCAACTGCGCCAGGCCGCAGGTCCAGCGGCGCCACTCGGGCGCGGGCGCGGGATCGGCGCCAATGCCGGCGACGCCCGCCGCTTGGGCCGCGTCGCTCTCGGCCGAAGCCAGCGCGTCCAGCCGGGCCGCAAGCGTCGCCAGCACAGGATGCTGGTAAAGCTCGTGCATGGTCAGCGCGGAAAAATGCGGATGCTTGCGCAGCGACGACACCAGGCGCGCGGCCAGCAGCGAATGGCCGCCCAGGTCGCGGAAGAAGTCGCTGGCCAGCCGCAGCGGCTGTCCCGGGAACAGCGGACGCAAGGCGTCGAACAAGGCCCGCTCGCCCGGCGTGACGGGTTCGTCGTCTTCGCCGCCGGGCTCGGACACGGCCACCAGTTCGCGCGCCTTCAGCGCCTTGCGGTCGATCTTGCCCGAGGTCAAACGGGGAACATCGGCCACCAGTTCGAAGCGCGCCGGAATCATGTAGGCGGGCAGGTCCGCGCCCAGCGCGGCGCGCATCCCATGCGGGTCCAGCCGCGCCTCGCCCTCGGGCTTGAGGAAAGCCACCAGCTGCTCGATGCCCGCGAGATCGCGCAGCACCACGGCGGCCGCGCCCACGCCCGGCAGGCGGTAAAGCGCGGCCTCGATTTCCCCGAGTTCGACCCGGAACCCCCGCACCTTGACCTGGTCGTCGCTGCGGCCCAGGCAGTGGATCTGCCCGTGCTCGTCGATGCGCGCCAGGTCGCCGCTGCGGTACATGCGCGTGTCGTGATCGCCGGCCGGACGCGGATTGGCCAGGAATTTCTCGGCCGTCAGCTCGGGCCTGCCCAGATAGCCGCCAGCCACGCCGGGGCCTGTGATGCACAGCTCGCCCACCTGCCCTTGCGGCAGCACCGCGCCATCCTCGCCGCGCACCAGCATGCCGTAGTTGGGCAGCGGCGTGCCTATGGTCACGGGCTGGCCGGGCAGCAGTTCGGCCAGGCTGGCGGACACCGTGGTCTCGGTGGGGCCGTAGGTATTGAACAGGCGCCGGCCGGGCGTGGCCCAGCGCGGCACCAGGAAGTCCGGACAGACCTCGCCGCCCAGGTTGACGATGCGCAATCCCGGCACGTCGCGCGCGAACAGCGCCAGCAAGGTCGGCACGGCGTGCAACACGGTAATGCCTTCCCGCACCAGCGCGTCCGGCAGGCCTTCGGGGTCCGTGGTCAGCATCTTGGGCGCCACCCACAGGGACGCGCCGACCAGATAGCTGATCCAGATCTCTTCGAACGACATGTCGAAGGCTACCGAGAAGCCCTGGTAGACCTTGTCTTCGTGGCGCACGCCCAGCACCGCGTTTTCGCTGCGCAGGAAGTGGCAGATGCTGGCATGGCTGACAGGCACGCCCTTGGGCTTGCCGGTGGAGCCCGAGGTGTAGATGACGTAGGCGGGATGCTCGGCCAGCAGCCCTTCCCGCCTGCGCAAAGCGCCTTCGACCGGCTCCGACAAGGCCCAGGTGGTCCAGGTGGCCATGCCGTCCAGCCGGACCTCGGCGCCCGCGATCAGCCCGCGAGCGCCCGCGTCCTGCAGGCAGACCAGCATGCGGTCCGCCGGCGTGTCGGACTCGAACGGCAGCCAGGCCGCGCCCGCCTTCGCGATGGCCGCCTGCATCACCAGCAGGTCGGCGCCGCGCGGCAGGCACAGGCCCACGATATCGCCAGGCCGCACGCCGGCCTGCATCAGATGATGCGCGGCCAGATCGGCGCGCTGGCCGAGCATGTCGTAGGTGAGAGTGTGATCCAGCCAATGAATGGCGACGGCGGCGGGATGCCGGCGGATCGTGGCTTCCAGAATGTCGGGCAGCGTCTCTGCGAGCAGCAGGTCGGGCCGACAGGGGCCTTGGAGAATCATAGGAACGACAAGGATCCAGCAATGGGATTTTTGCGTATTGACCCCCGCCGCGAAATTTCGTTCAAGCAAGTTTGAAAAAAAACATCCACGCTGCGCGCAGGCTGTGGCTTGCAGCCATCAGAAGGACCTTGCGGCTGCAAGGAAAAAGCCCTGCTCCGCGCGCGACATGCACGGATCAGGGCTGGCGCCGGACCCTTGGGATCCCGGCGGCGTCAGGGCAAGCTGCTTGCTCAGGCCGCCTGGCGCAAGGCTCGGGCCGCCTGCACCATACCAAGCAGCGCAGCTTCGGTTTCAGGCCAGGCGCGCGTCTTCAGGCCGCAGTCAGGATTGACCCACAGGCGCTCCTTGGGCAGGCGGGCCGCGGCCTTCTGCATCAGGCCGACCATCCAGTCCACTTCGGGCACGTTCGGCGAATGGATGTCGTACACGCCGGGGCCGATATCGTTCGGATAGCGGAAGTCCTCGAACGCCTTGAGCAGCTCCATGTTGGAGCGCGAGGTTTCGATCGTGATCACGTCCGCGTCCATGGCGGCGATGGACTCGATGATGTCGTTGAACTCCGAATAGCACATATGGGTGTGGATCTGCGTTTCGTCGCGCACGCCGGCGGTCGACAGGCGGAAGCAATCCACGGCCCAGTCCAGGTAGGCCTGCCAATCGGCGCGGCGCAGCGGCAGGCCTTCGCGGATGGCGGGTTCGTCAATCTGGATGACGCTGATGCCGGCGGCTTCCAGGTCCACCACTTCGTCACGCAGCGCCAGCGCCAATTGGCGGCAGGTCTGCTCGCGCGGCTGGTCGTCGCGCACGAACGACCATTGCAGGATGGTGACCGGCCCGGTCAGCATGCCCTTGACCGGCTTGTCGGTCAGCGACTGCGCGTACGACGACCAGCCCACCGTCATCGGCGCCGGGCGCGCAACGTCGCCAAAAATGACGGGCGGCTTGACGCAGCGCGAGCCATAGCTCTGAACCCAGCCGTTCTTGGTGAAGGCGAAGCCGGCCAGCAGCTCGCCGAAGTACTCCACCATGTCGTTGCGCTCGGGTTCGCCGTGCACCAGCACGTCCAGGCCTACCTTTTCCTGGAAGCGGATGACTTCCTCGATCTCCTTGCGGATGGCGGTCTCGTAGCCCGAGTCCGTCAACGCGCCCGACTTCCAGTCGCGGCGCAAGGCGCGGATTTCCGCGGTCTGCGGGAAGGAGCCGATGGTCGTCGTCGGGTAGGCGGGCAAGCCCAGCTGTTCCTGCTGGCGGGCGATGCGGCCGGCAAACGGCGCGCGATCGCGCGACACGGCCGCAGCGCCGGCCATGCGCTGGGCGACGGCCGGATTGTGGATGCGGGTCGAAGCGCGGCGGGCGGCGAGCGCGGCGCGCTGCCTGGCCAGGCCTTCCTGCGCGGCCGCTTGCGTGGCGCCGTCCAGGGCGCGGCCCAGCAGGCTCAGTTCTTCGAGCTTCTGCGCGGCAAACGACAACCAGCTCTTGAGTTCCGCGTCCAGCTCGGTTTCATGCGCCAGGTCCACCGGCACGTGCAGCAGCGAGCACGACGGCGCCAGCCACAGGCGGTCGCCCAATTGCTGCTTGATCGGGGCCAGCGTGGCAATGGCCGAATCCAGGTCGGTGCGCCAGATGTTGCGGCCGTTGATGATGCCGGCGGACAGCACCTGCCCGGAGCCCAGGCCCGCAACCACTTCCGCCAGTTGCTCGGGTGCGCGGACCAGATCCACATGCAGGCCGGCCACGGGCAGGCCCAGGGCGGTCGGCAGGTTGTCCTTCAGGCCGTCGAAGTAGGTGGCCACCAACAGCTTGACCGGGCTGGAGGACAGCTGGTCGTAGGCCTGCTTGAACGCGCGGCGCCAGGCTTGCGGCAGATCCAGCGCCAGGATGGGTTCATCGATCTGCACCCACTGCACGCCCAGCTTGGCGAAGCGCGCCAGCACTTCCTGGTAGACCGGCAGCAGCGCGGCCAGCAATTGCAGCTTGCCCTCATCGGCGGCGCCGGCGGCAAAGGCGTCGCCCTTGCCTTGGTACAGCCAGGTCAGCGGGCCAGGGATCACGGGCTTCACGGCGTACCCCTGGGCCTGCGCCTCCTGGACCTGTTCGAACAGCGATTCGCGGGCGATGCGGAAGGTCTGGCCCGGCGCCAGTTCCGGCACGATGTAGTGATAGTTGGTATCGAACCACTTGGTCATTTCGCAGGCGGCGGCGGGCTTGCCCGACGGCGCGCGTCCACGGCCCATGCGGAACAGCGTGTCCAGCGTGACGGGTTCGTTGTCGTGCTGGCCGAAGCGGGCAGGCACGGCGCCCAGCAGCGTGCTCCATTCCAGGATCTGGTCGTACCAGGCGAAGTCGCCCACCGGCACGAACTTCAGGCCGGCGGCGGCCTGCAGCTTCCAATGCCTGGCGCGCAGCTCGCGGCCCGTCTGTTCCAGTTCCTCGGCGGTTTGCCTGCCGGCCCAATAAGCTTCGACTGCGCGCTTCAGTTCACGCTGGGCGCCGATGCGGGGGAACCCCAAATTATGAATCGTAGTCATGGATCACCACCGTTAGACAAAATTTGTTCAAGTGACAGCCATTCTGAGGCCAAATCAAAATGAATCAAAATCAATGTCTACATTCATAAAATGAGCAAATCTCATAGAATATGAGCTTATTCCCAAATCCTGCAGTCACCCATGCTTGAAATCCGCCACCTTGAAACGCTTTCCGCCATCCGCGACGGCGGCAGCCTGCAGGAAGCCGCCGAGCGCCTGCACCTGACCCAGTCGGCCCTGTCGCATCAGTTGCGCGACCTGGAAACCCGGCTGGGCACGCCGTTGCTGAACCGCCGCACGCGGCCGGCTCGGCTGACGACGGCGGGACTGCGGGTGCTGGCGCTGGCGGATGACGTGCTGCCGCGCATCCGCGCGACGGAACGGGACCTGCAGCGGCTGGCCGCGGGCCGCACCGGCCGGCTGCATTTGGCCATCGACTGCCATTCCTGCTTCCAGTGGCTGATGCCGGCCCTGGATGCCTTCCGCGTGCAATGGCCGGACGTGGCGCTGGACCTGTCGGCGGCGTTTTCCTTCGCCCCCCTGCCCGCTCTGGTGCGCGGCGACCTGGACCTGGTCATCACGTCAGATCCCCAACCGCTGGAGGCGGTGGAATACCTGCCGCTGTTCAAGTACGAGCTGGTGCTGGCCGTGTCGGAATCCAATCCGCTGGCAGGCAGCAAGTTCGTCATGCCGGAGCAATTGGCCGACCAGACGCTCATCACCTATCCCGTGGACAAGCAGCGCCTGGACATTTTCACGGCCTTCCTCGACCCCGCCGACGTGGAACCGGCCGCCGTCCGCCGCGCGGAACTCACTCCCATCATCGCGCAACTGGTAGCCAGCAACCGCGGCGTGGCCGCGCTGCCCAACTGGGCGCTGACGGAATACATGAATCAGGGTTGGCTGCGGCTGTGCCGGCTGGGCCCGCAAGGCGTATGGCGCACGCTGTACGCGACGGTGCGTAGCGAAGACACGGACGCGTCGTACATCGATGAGTTCCTGACCATTACCCGGGATGTCTGCTTCAAGACGCTGTCGGGGATCAAGTCGGCAAAGTAAGAGGCCAGGCGCTTCGGGCGTAGCGCTCAGTCCTCGTCGCCGCCTGCACCCAGGATGCGGCGGATAACGTCATGCGCGAAGCCGCGGCTGGCCAGAAAGCGGGCCTGCTTGGCATAGGCCGCGCGGTCTTCCGGCTTGGCGCTGAAGCGCTTCTTCCAGACTTCCAGCGCGCGGTCGTACTCGGTGGCGCGCAGTTGTTCGCGCAATTCGGCGACCTGGTTGTCGTCCACGCCATGTTGCCGCAATTCCTGCACGATGCGCGCCGCCCCTTGGCGCGACGCGCGGCGGTGCACCAGGCTTTGCGCAAAACGTTCGGTGGACAGCCAGCCTTCTTTTTCCAGGGCATCCAGCACGGCCTCGACTTCGCCCGAGTCCTCGGCGTAGGCGGCAAGCTTGCGCGCCAACTCTTCGCGGGCATGCTCGCGCCGCGACAGATAGCCCACGGCCCGCATCTTCAGCGATGGCCCCTTGCGGGCGGACTGGCCGTCCGCGTCCGGGCCGTCCTCGGCAGCGGCGGCGCGCCGGCCTCGGCGCACATTGCCGGCTTCCGAGCTGCGGCTCCATTGCTCCGGCGCATCGCTGGATTCCGCTTCCTGATCGCGGCGCGCATCCGAAGTGCGGCGCAAGCCCTGGGGCTTGGCCACGGTTTCGAATTCATCGTCCAGCTTGGCGCGTAGGCGCTCGGCTGAAGCGGGCGGCGATTTCCAGCTCATGCGTTTCCTGCTTAGTATGCATAACGGCAGGCCCGTCCTGGCGCCTGCCGCAACTGTTCGGGCTGCCCCGACGCGATAGGCGGTCCGTTTGCGGCGAACCTGAATTGCGCCGCGCCAGGCCCGCCACCAATCCGATTACTCTTCGGAGGTATCTTCCGCGGTGGGCACGAATTCTGCCGCGCGGCTGACGATGCCCTGGTTTTCGCGAACGCGGTTCTCGATTTCGATGGCCAGTTCCTTGTGCTCTTTCAGGTACTCGCGGACATTGTCCTTGCCCTGGCCGATGCGGTTGCCGTTGTAGCTGTACCAGGCACCGGACTTGTCGACCACGTTCGCGGCCACGCCCAGGTCGATGATTTCGCCTTCGCGCGAGATGCCGGCACCATACATGATGTCGAATTCGGCCTGCTTGAACGGCGGCGCGACCTTGTTCTTCACGACCTTGACGCGGGTTTCGTTGCCGACGACCTCGTCGCCCTTCTTGATGGAGCCGATGCGGCGGATGTCCAGGCGCACGGAGGCGTAGAACTTGAGCGCGTTGCCGCCGGTGGTGGTTTCGGGGTTGCCGAACATCACACCGATCTTCATGCGGATCTGGTTGATGAAGATGACCATGCAATTGGTCTTCTTGATGGTGGCGGTGAGCTTGCGCAGCGCCTGGCTCATCAGGCGGGCTTGCAGGCCGGGCAGGGAATCGCCCATTTCGCCTTCGATTTCGGCCTTGGGGACCAGCGCGGCCACCGAGTCGACCACGATCAGGTCGACCGAGCCGGAGCGCACCAGCGCGTCGGTGATTTCCAGCGCCTGTTCACCCGTGTCCGGCTGCGAGATCAGCAGGTCGGCCAGGTTCACGCCCAGCTTGGAGGCGTATTGCACGTCGAGCGCGTGTTCGGCGTCGACGAAGGCGCAGGTGCCGCCCAGCTTTTGCATTTCAGCGACCACCTGCAGCGTCAGCGTGGTCTTGCCCGAGGATTCCGGACCGTAGATTTCGACCACGCGGCCTCGCGGCAGGCCGCCGACGCCCAGCGCGATGTCCAGGCCCAGGGAGCCCGTGGAAACCACCTGGATGTCGTGCGACACCTCGTTGTCGCCGTAGCGCATGATCGAGCCCTTGCCGAACTGCTTTTCGATCTGCGAAAGCGCGGCGGCAAGCGCCTTGGCCTTTTCCGATGCGGCGGCCTTGGTGGTTTTGTCGTCCATGTAGAGTCCTGTCTGTAACGTATCTGGTGTCTAGGGAAGTGCCGCAGGGTTAGGCGGGTGCTTTGAGCAACGGGTCAGATTATGGCATCGGATTATACTGTACATAAAACCAGTGTGCCAGTGTTTTGCACGTATACCCTGAGTGGCAAGCATGGCGCCCTATGCCAGAATGCCAGACGAACCCGGCGTTTTGTCCCCTTTGCGCCGCGGGGCCTTTTCTCACTGTAGCCCATGCGTATCCTGATCGCCGAAGACGACAGCATCCTGGCCGACGGCCTGTCCCGTTCGTTGCGCCACAACGGCTATGCCGTGGATGCGGTGCGCGACGGACTGGCGGCCGACTCGGCGCTGGCGGCCCAGGCATTCGACCTGCTCATCCTCGACCTGGGCCTGCCGCAACTGGCCGGACTGGAAGTGCTGCGCCGCCTGCGCGCCCGCAATTCCGCCCTGCCGGTGCTCATCCTGACGGCTGCCGACAGCATCGAACAGCGCGTCAAGGGCCTGGACCTGGGCGCCGACGATTACATGGCCAAGCCTTTCGCGCTGTCCGAGCTCGAGGCCCGCGTGCGGGCCCTGACCCGGCGCGGCGCGGGCGGCGGCGCCACCATGATCAAGCATGGCCGCCTGCTGTTCGACCAGACCGGCCGCGTCGCCATGGTCGACGACCAGACCCTGGACCTGTCGGCGCGCGAAGTCAGCCTGCTCGAGATCCTCCTGACCCGCAGCGGCCGCATGGTCAGCAAGACCCAGCTGGTCGACCACCTGTGCGAATGGGGCGAAGAGGTCAGCACCAATGCCATCGAGGTCTACGTCCATCGCCTGCGCAAGAAGCTGGAGCCCAGCGGCGTGAAGATCGTGACCGTGCGCGGCCTGGGCTACTGTCTTGAGCGGGACCAGGGTGCGGCGTACCTCGCAAGCTGAAGCGGCGCCGCCGGAAGCGCTGAACCAGGAAGCACTGGATGTCATGCGGGCGGGGGCCAAGGGCCCCAGCTTCGCGCCGCCGCAGCGCTCCCTGCTGGGCGAAATCCTGGACTGGATGCTGGCGCCGCTATTCCTGCTGTGGCCGATGAGCGTGGCCATCACCTATGTGGTGGCGCAGAACATCGCCAACGTGCCCTACGACCGTGCGCTGGCCAATAATCTTCATGTGCTGACGCTGCAGGTACATGCGCAGGACGGCCGGGCCGTGCTGAAGATGACCAACACCGCGCGGGAAGTACTGCACGCCGACGAGACCGATAGCGTGTTCTGGCTGGCGCTGGGCAGCCGCGGCGAATACCTGGGCGGCGACCGCGCCCTGCCCCTGCCTTCCACCGTGGGCCAGCCCCGGCCCGGCGAAGTGCAGTACGAGGACGCGACCTTGCGCGGCTTCGGGGTCCGGCTGGCGTTCACCTGGGTGGACCTGCATCTGCCCGATACCCAGCCGGCGCTGCTGATCGCGGCCGAGACCGTCGAAAAGCGCACCCAGCTGGCCAACGACATCATCAAGGGCGTGATCATTCCGCAGTTCGTGGTGCTGCCTGTCGCCGTGCTGCTGGTGTGGTTCGGGCTGTCGCGCGGGGTGGCGCCTTTGAATGCATTGCAGCAGCGCCTGCGGGCCCGCCGGCCCGACGACCTGTCGCCCATCGACGAGCGCGCCGCCCCCACCGAGATCGCGCCCCTGGTGGCAGCGATGAACGACCTGCTGGACCGGCTTTCGTCCAACGTGCAGGCGCAGCGCCGCTTCGTCGCGGACGCCGCGCACCAGCTGAAAACCCCGCTGGCCGGCCTGCGCACCCAGGCCGAACTGGCCCTGCGCGACGCCAGCCCCGAGGAAATGCAGTCCAGCCTGCGCCAGCTCGTGACCGGTTCCGAGCGCGCCACGCGCCTGGTGAACCAGTTGCTGTTGCTGGCCCGGGCCGAAAACCCCAGCGCCATCGGCATGACCCGCACGGACATCAACGCCATCGCCTACGAACAGGCCATGCATTGGGTGCCGCAGGCGCTCTCGCTGAGTACCGACCTGGGCTTCGAAGGCTCGGACCACCCGGTCGAGATCAACGGCAACCCGCTGCTGCTGGCCGAACTGCTCAACAACCTGGTGGACAACGCGCTGCGCTACACGCCGCGCGGCGGCCACATCACGGTGCGCACGCAGATCCTGGGTGCGCATGCGGTGTTGGAGGTAGAGGATTCCGGCCCCGGCATCCCGCCTGAAGAGCGCGAACGGGTGTTCGACCGCTTCTACCGCGTGCTGGGCACCCAGTCCGACGGCAGCGGCCTGGGCCTGGCCATCGTGCGCGAGATCGCCCAGAAGCACCAGGCCAGCGTCGAAATCAGCGATCACCCCACGACGTATTCGAACCTCCCCGGTATGCGGATTCGGGTGATCTTTCCGCTTTACGCCGAGTTGTCAGACCTCTCCGACGTCTCCTAGGACTATCCCTAGCCTCCCAGGGAGTAGTTACTTTCAGTTTCAATTTTAAGACTCAAGTAAGTATCCCGTCAGAACCTCGTCAGCCTCACCCCCCAATGTTGCATATAGCTCAATGTCGGCTCGCCGGCGGCGGGCGCAGCACGGCGGACCACCGCCGGCCATAAAACCGAGGAGACATCATGAGCACAACAACCATGGCAGGCCGCGGTCCATCCGCGGATCCGCGCCCGATGACCAAGGATGAACGCCGCGTCATCTTTGCGTCGTCGCTGGGCACGGTTTTCGAGTGGTACGACTTCTACCTGTACGGCTCGCTAGCCGCCATCATCGCGCAACACTTCTTCTCGGGCGTGAACCCCACCGCGGGCTTCATCTTCGCCCTGCTGGCGTTCGCCGCCGGTTTCGCCGTGCGTCCGTTCGGCGCACTGGTGTTCGGCCGACTGGGCGACCTGGTCGGACGCAAGTACACCTTCCTGGTCACGATCGTGATCATGGGCCTGTCCACGTTCCTCGTGGGCGTGCTGCCCAGCTACGCCAGCATCGGCCTGGCCGCTCCCGCCATCCTGATCGTCCTGCGCCTGCTGCAAGGCCTGGCGCTGGGCGGTGAATACGGCGGTGCGGCGACCTATGTCGCCGAACACGCGCCGCATGGCCGCCGTGGCTTCTACACGTCCTGGATCCAGACCACCGCGACCCTGGGCCTGTTCCTGTCGCTGCTGGTCATCCTCGGCATCCGCACGTTCATGGGCGAAGACGACTTCAAGGCCTGGGGCTGGCGCATTCCGTTCCTGATCTCGGTCGTCCTGCTGGGCATCTCGGTGTGGATCCGGTTGCAGTTGAACGAATCGCCGACCTTCCAGCGCATGAAGGACGAAGGCAAGGGTTCCAAGGCGCCGATCGCCGAATCGTTCGGCCAGTGGAAGAACCTGAAGGTCGTGATCCTGGCGCTGCTGGGCTTGACCGCCGGCCAGGCCGTGGTCTGGTACACGGGCCAGTTCTATGCCCTGTTCTTCCTGACGCAGACCCTGAAGGTCGACGCCAACACCGCCAACATCATGATCGCGATCGCGCTCCTGATCGGCACGCCCTTCTTCGTGATCTTCGGCGCGCTGTCCGACAAGATCGGCCGCAAGCCCATCATCATGGCCGGCTGCCTGATCGCCGCGGCGACGTACTTCCCGATCTTCCAGGGCATCACGCACTTCGCCAACCCGGCGCTGGAAAAGGCCCAGGCTTCGGCGCCGGTCACCGTGATCGCGGACCCGGCCACCTGCTCGTTCCAGTTCAACCCCGTGGGCACCGCCTCGTTCACCAGCTCTTGCGACGTGGTCAAGTCGTTCATGGCCCGCAACTCGGTGAACTACAAGAACGAAGCGGCCCCGGCCGGCTCGGTCGCCAAGGTCAAGATCGGCAACGACGAGTTCGCCTCGTTCGACGGCAAGGCCCTGGCGCCCGCCGACTTCAAGGCCAAGGCCGCCGAACTGGACAAGTCGCTCACCACCGCCATCCGCAGCCACGGCTACCCCGCCAAGGCTGATCCGGCCCAGAGCAACAACGTCATGGTCGTGGTGCTGCTGACCATCCTGGTGATCTACGTGACCATGGTCTACGGCCCGATCGCCGCCATGCTGGTGGAAATGTTCCCGACGCGCATCCGCTACACGTCGATGAGCTTGCCTTACCACATCGGCAACGGCTGGTTCGGCGGCTTCCTGCCCCCGGTCGCCTTCGCCGTGGTCGCCGCCACCGGCAACATCTACGACGGCTTGTGGTATCCGATCATCATTGCAGTCATGACCCTGGTCATCGGCACGCTGTTCGTGCGCGAATCCAAGGACAACGACATCAACGCTTAAAAGGCCATCCCCCGCCGGACGGGACTGCTGCGCCCGCCCGGCCTTTCAAAAGCTCCTTATGGAGCTTTTTTTTTGCGCGCGCATTGGGGGCTATGGATAGCTCATCGTGAACGTCGCCCGGCCATTGGCCGATCCACCCTTGACCGTGGCCCCGGTTTGCACGTAGCTCGCCGACAGCGGGATCAGGAACGTGCCATTGGCGGCCGCCCCCGCGTACCAACGATTGGGGTTGTCCTGCGCAGCCGAGTCGGGGCCATAGCTGATAAGCGTCGTCCCGCTCTTGACCTGAATGCCTAAACCCTGCGCCGTTGACCCCGAGGTCAGCGACAGCACGGCCGTGCGGTTGGAAGGCGCAGTCTGGTCGGTCAAGGTCAGATGGATGTCGGTGGTGCGGCCGGCGTCGCCACCCGAGCACTGCAATGCGATGTTGAAGCTCTCGGACTTCGAAGTGCTTCCCACCCCAGAGAACTTGCTGGCTGGAATGGTGCCGAGCGGGACGGGAATGGACGGCGTGGCGACTTTGCAGGTAGGGATCACCGGCTTGACGGTGACACTGCCCCGCCAACTGTAGCGCAAGTACTGTTCAGCGCCGACCTTCCATTCCGCGAATATCCCGCTCAACGTTCCGCCGGTTGTGATCGGCCCGGTCTTCACCAGTTCGACCAGAAGGCTGTGAGTACCCATCGTGCCCGACCATGAGTCGGTGCACGAAGACGGCCACCAGACTTTGGTGCAAGATCCCGAGCTTGTGAACTTCAGCCTGTAGCCGATCCCCGAAATCCCAGAATCGTAGAGATTGTTTCCCTGGTAGGTCTTCGAACCCACGAAATCAATCCTGAACGTACCGGAACTGCAGCCACCGCTACCGCCACTGGATGCATTGACAGAACCGCTCCAAAGCGTGGCGCCGACAGTAAGCGCAGGGTCGAAGGCAATAGAAGCGGGACCTTGAAGCGTGAACGCGTACGGATTCGTACAAATTGCCGCCGAGCTGTCGTTTGCAAACAAGTGCGACAGGACAATTGCGCCAGCCGCAGCCAGGAGCCGGACTGCTTTCTTCATGTTTCACCTCGCATCACGCATCACCTCGCCGAAAAGTACGAGTTCTGAGTACCGAAGACCGGCATCGACAAACCTCGATAGCGAGAGAAAAGTGTATTTTTTCGACCCGAGGCGGAAAATCAGCCCAGTCCCAGACCAAGGTCGCCGACGATAGGCCCGGTCCGAATTCGCCTATGTCGCTCCATCGCAATTGAGTCCGCACTTTCAGGACCATGTCAGACCCGCGCCATTAGACTGGGCGCTCAGATTACGGCCTTGCGCCAGATTGACCGACGATTGATCCCCCTGTCGGCCGATTGCAGGGCCAGTGTTCTGACACCGATACCGCGTTCCCCGCGAGCCTTTTATGACGCGGTATTGCGTGCTCCCGTACCGGCCCGGCCCTCAATGAGCCGGGCCGCTTTTTTTTTGCCTGCGCGCGAAAAAATGGCGACCCTGCGGTCGCCATCGGCGGATCTTGCAGACAGCCCGCAGTCAGCGGCGCATGCCGACGCCGATCGCCACCACGCCGGCCACGATGGCCGCAATGCCGGCCCAGGCCGGAATCGCCACCGACTTCTCGGTCTCGGCGGTGGCCTTCACCGAACCGATCTGCAGCACGGTCTCCTCGGACTTGTAGTTGAAGCCCTTGTAGGCCAGGGCGGCGATACCCAGGACGATCAGAATGGCGCCGATGATCTTCATTTTTTATCTCCAGTTCGACTTGCTGCGCGGACAGTAGCGCATCGGCCCGCCGCTGTCAGTGACAGAAGGTGTCGCGTCACGCTGCGGTATTGCCGCACTTCGGCAAAGCGGCCGGGTCGTATAGAATCAACCCTTTTGGCCGACGCTCATGTGGTTCAAGAATCTCAAGATTTATCGCCTCTCCTCGCCGTGGACGCTGGTCGGCGACCAGCTTGAAGAAACGCTCGCGCGGCATGCCTACCAAAGCGGCAACAACCTCGAAATGCAAAGCCTGGGCTGGGTTCCTCCGCGCGAGAACGGCGGCCTGGCGCATGTGGTCAACGGCCAGATCCTGCTGAGCCTGCGCGCCGAAAAGAAGCTGCTGCCTGGCACCGTGGTGAACCAGGTCGCCAAGGCCCGCGCCCAGGAAATCGAAGAGCAGCAAGGCTACAAGCCGGGCCGCAAGCAAATGAAGGAAATCAAGGAACGCGTCACCGACGAGCTCCTGCCGCGCGCCTTCAGCGTGTACCGCGACACGCGCGTCTGGATCGATCCGCAGAACCATTGGCTGGTGATCGACGCGGCCGCCTCGGCCAAGGCCGACGAAGTCATCGGCCTCCTGGCCAAGTGCGTGGATCCGTTCCCGCTCGAAAACCTGTACGTGGCGCAGTCGCCGGCTTCGGCCATGACCGGCTGGCTGGCCGAGGACGAGGCTCCGGCCAACTTCTCGATCGACCAGGACACCGAGCTGCGTTCGTCGGGCGAAAGCGGCGCAGCGATCCGCTACGTCAAGCATTCGATCGACGCCGATGACGTGCGCCGCCATATCCAGTCGGGCAAGCAGTGCACCCGCCTGGCCATGACCTGGGCCGACCGCATTTCGTTCGTGCTGACCGAAGGCCTGGACGTCAAGCGCGTCGCGCCCCTGGACGTGCTGAAGGAAGGCAACGAAGGCGTGGCCGCCAACGACGACGAGAAGTTCGATTCCGACATGATGCTGATGACGGGCGAATTGGCCAAGATGATGGCCGAACTGGTCGACGCGCTCGGCGGCGAAAAGAAGGTGTAAGCCGCGGGCGCCATGGCGCCAGGCAAACCGCGGGCCGCCCCTGACCGGGCGGCCTTTTTCATGCGCGCGCCGGGCCTCAGGCCGCCACGGCGCGGTCGCGGCCGGCCTGCTTGGCCTGGTAGAGCGCCTGGTCGGCGCGGTCGATCAGATAGGCATAGTCCGGGTGGCCGTCGAAGGTCGCCACGCCGATGCTGGCCGTGATATGCAGCGGCCCCGCCTCGGGGATGTTGAACACATGGCGGCGGATCTCCGCGCCCAGCTTCTCGGCCGTCGCCAGCGCGGCCTCCTGCTGCGCATCCACCAGCACCACGAGGAATTCCTCGCCGCCGTAGCGGAACACGAAATCGCTGGAGCGGCACGATTGGTGCAGCACTTCCGCAAACTGGCGCAACACCTGGTCGCCGCCCGAATGGCCGTGCTGGTCGTTGATGGCCTTGAAATGGTCGATGTCCAGCAACAGGACGGAGAATGCGCTGCGCTGGCGCCGCGCGATCGAGATTTCGCGCCCGACCACCGAGGGCAGGAAGCGCCGGTTCAGCACATTGGTCAGGGGATCGCTGCCGCTCTCGATCTCGGCCACCATGTCGAACAGGCCGTTGAGCAGATGCTTGATGCGCGCCACCAGTTCCTGCAATTCGCGCACGTGGTCCGGCATCGAGGCGGCGAGCCCCTGTTCTTCGCCCCGCATCAATTGCGGCAGCACTACCGAGTCCAACTGCGCGACGGCGTCCGTGATCTGCTGCAGGCCCGGAGCGCTTTCGAACATCGCCCCGCCCTTGTGCTGCAGCCACAGCCCGAATTCCGAGGCCGCCAGCCGCGGCAGGCTTTGCCCTGGCGCACGGTAATGCAAGCCGATCAGCACCGCCTGGCTCCATTCCAGCAAGGCGGCGCGCTGGCGTTCGCGTTCCGTGGAAATGTTCTGGCCCAGGGCGAAAAGGCGATAGGCCTCGTCGTTGCGGGCACCGCGGCTGATGTCGCGCATGAAGGCGCGGCTCATCTGCTCGACCGCCAGGTCGAACAGATTGCACACGTACTGGGTGGCGACCGATGCGGCCATGCCGTCCAGGTCGCTGGCGCGCAGGCGCAGCGCGATCTCGTTCTTCAGGATGCGGGCGCCCGCCATCACCAGATGGATCGGAATGTGGACGCGGGCGTGCACCTCGCCCACTTTTTTCTGCGTAGCCATCAGGACGGCGATGTCGCCCTGGTCGCGCACGCACAGCAGCCCCTTGAGCCAGCGGGTCATGCCCGCATGCAGGCGGCTGGATACGATGTCGTGGGACAGGCGGGGGCCGGCTTCGGCGTCTGCCAGCAGCGTGGAATAAAAGGCGTCGACCAGGGCGGACAGGCTGTCGCCCACCACTGCGGCGACCTGCCCGCGCGTATAGGCGTCAACCGACTGGTAGACCGCTATCCAGGCCTGCTCGTCGGATGCGCTCAGGTAGCACGCCTGGCCGGATGCGCCGGCGTGCCGATCGGAAGATGGCACGACGCCAACACTGCTAGTAGACATAGATAATCCGTCCGTAGGCCCTACGGCGTGTCCGGAAACGACACGCGACAGAAAAAGCCAGCGCGGATTATGCTTGAAAACCCCGGCTCCAGGCCGCGTAGCGGCTGGAGTCCAAGGGGTATTCGACCCGCCGCCGCGCGCTTATTCGAGTCCGTGGAAAGCGGAATCGTCCGGACCCACGTGCGACGGATGCTGCCAGGTCACGTCGCGCAAGGAGTGCTGCACCAGGCCCTCCACGCCCAGCAGCACTGCGAAGATCGCCATGCGGATGGGAATGCCGTTGTCGGTCTGGCGGAAGATGGCCAGGCGCGGATCGTGGTTCAGGTCCACGCTCAGGTCGTTGGCGCCGGGACGGCTGTCGCGCGGCAGCGGGTGCATCACGATGGTATCGGGGCCGCAGTAGGCGTCGATGATGGCGCGGCTGATCTGGAAATCCGGCGTGTAGCCTTCGTTTTCTTCGTTGGCGAAGCGCTCTTTCTGCACGCGCGTCGCGTAGATCACGTCGGCGCCGGCCAGGCCTTCGGCCAGCGTGCTCTTCTGCTCGATGATGTTGCCGTTGCGGCTGGCCTGCTCGATGATGTAGGCCGGCATTTCCAGGCCCTTGGGCGACACCAGCGAGAACTTCACGTTCTTGTAAAGCGCCATCAGCTTGATGAGCGAGTGCACGGTGCGGCCGTACTTCAGGTCGCCGACCATGGCGATGTGCGCGCCGTCCAGCAGTTTGCCCAGGCGCGAGAACTCGGTCAGGATCGTGTACAGGTCCAGCAGGGCCTGGCTAGGGTGTTCGCCCGGGCCGTCGCCGCCGTTGACCACGGGGATGTTGGTGGCGCGCGCGAATTCCGCGACCGAACCCTGGTCCGGATGGCGGATGACCATGGCGTCGACGTAGCCGCTCATGACGCGGCTGGTGTCGTAGATCGACTCGCCCTTGGCCATGGACGAGAACGTGAAGCCGGTGGTGTCGCAGACCGAGCCGCCCAGGCGGCAGAATGCCGAACCGAAGCTCACGCGGGTACGGGTGCTGGCCTCGAAGAACAGGTTGCCCAGCACCGCGCCTTCCAGCACGCGCGACACTTTCTGGCGGCGGGCGATGGGCTGCATCATGTCGGCCACGCGGAACAGGTCCTCGACCGATTCACGGGTGAACTGGTCCACCGACAGCAGTTGGTGCTTGCCTTCCACGGCGATGCGGTCACGCAGCGGACCTTCTTGTACGCTTTGCGTATATTTTTCCAGCAAAACACCGTTCTGGACGATTTCGCTCACGAAGCGCTGCACCACTTCCGGCATGGCGCGGAATTCCTGCGAGCCCTCGGGCAGCAACCAGGTATCAAGCGCCCGGCGTTTGACGCCGATGCGGGTCGCGAACACGTCGCGGGTGAGATTCAGGCGCCGCATGGCGTCGCGCAGGAAGGCTTGCTGGGAAATGGTCATGACGGGCCCCGAACAGGAGATTTATATACGCACTGCGCATATTATTCTCAACGCAAATTCAAGTCCAACACTTTTGCGCACACGGGTTTACCCGCAACTACCGCCTCGCATAGGCGGTCGTCGTCTGAGGCGCATCCGTGACCGCCTGTCCAGCCGCCAGCCAGCAGGCGGCGCAGAAGGCAAGCGCACTGATCAGATAACAAACCATGGCCAGAAGCTGCGCGGGCCAGTGGGCACGCGTCAGATGTCCGGTGTAGCCCTGGCGCAACAGGCTGACCTGCGCCAGGTAGGCAAACAGAATTCCCAGGCAGGCGGCCAGCAGGCCGCCCAGCAGCAGCGCCAGCGGCAGTTGCAGATCCGGCGCGGCGATATCGCCGCCGACCACGCCCAGCGAAAACCCCGTCAGGACCAGCGCCGCGCCCCCATTGAGCCAGCCCAGGAAGCGGAACGCCCCCGCCAGCAGCGAGAACGACAGGCCGCTAGCACGGATCTGCTGGGCGCGGGCATCCATGGATCAGCCTTCGCCGCCCTTGCGGCAGACCGGCGTTGCGCTCTGGATGGAGGCGCGGGCAGCGGCGATTTCAGCAGCGTCCCAACGCCCTTCGCCCAAGACCGTGATGGTTACCTTGGCGGTGGAGGGGCTGGCGCTTTCGGCGGCAATCAGTTCCAGCACCTTGGCGGGTTCCGTCACCTTATAGAGCTGCACTTCGTCCGGCGCACCCTTTTCGCCCTTCACGTGGCGCCAGGCATAGGCGACGTTATAGGCGTGCTGCACTTGCACGTGGCAGGTCCGCACGTACTCGCCGGCCCGGCGGAAAGCCGCTTCGTAGTTGGTATTGACGGTGAAGGTCTCCGTGACGACGGCATCGGATTCGTAGACCCCTTTGCTCGCGCAGCCGGCCAACAAGGCCGCAAACGCCATTCCCAACCACAAAGACTTGCGCATGACACTTCCCACGATCGAATTCAACTCCGCGAATTATGCCAGGGGGAAAGCCCTCGCACCGCCTCCCGCTTGCAGCCCCTCCCTACGTGCGCGCCAACAAAAAAGCCGCGAGAGGGATGCCAAGGCATGTCTCGCGGCTTCCAGGCCGGATTGCGGCGCAGGGCGCGGGCCTACTTGGTGGCGGCGCCCTCTATCTTCTCGCCGCCCCGCTGGATGTCCTTGCCTGCCCCCGCTACGGTGTTGCAACCGGCCGAGAGCGCGGCGATCGAAAGCAACATGACGAGAAAGACTTTGTTCTTCATAGACATCTCCTGTCTGGGCTTGGAAAGTGAAGCCAGCATACCCCAAAGACCCTCATTTGCGCATCGACCGGACCGGCTCGCGGCGGCTCCCCTATGGGAGGCTGAGCCGGGATCAAACGCCGTTGGAAAGGCTTGCGT
Source organism: Achromobacter sp. GW823-FHT04E03 (assembly GCF_058796095.1). Classification (NCBI taxonomy): domain Bacteria; kingdom Pseudomonadati; phylum Pseudomonadota; class Betaproteobacteria; order Burkholderiales; family Alcaligenaceae; genus Achromobacter; species Achromobacter sp. GW823-FHT04E03. The sequence continues at coordinate 188,210 of NZ_JBXAIJ010000003.1, forward strand.
TCGCCTGTCGCGCATTTAGCGCCAATCGATTAGGATGCGGACATGACCAAGAAACACACATCGCAAAGCGCCGGCTCGGCCCACCAGGGCTGGGGCTGGGAACAGCCGCAGTGCCGCGGGCAGGCGGCTTTGGCGCTCTTCATCGACGATCTCCATCGCATTTTGCAGGCGCATGCCGCTGGCAAGCTGGCTGAAAGCAGCACGCTCGCCGACGCGCAGCAGAACGTGAACGAATTGCTGGCCCGCTACAACGAAATTGGCGCCGCACCGGATATTTTCCTCGGCCAATCGGTCGAACTCAAAGAGGGCGTCGACCGCGATGGGGTGTCCCATACGGTACCGATTTTTTCGGCACGCCTGAAAAAGTCATTGGTATCGATGCTGGGCCAAGGCCCGGCCTGAAACGCCGCCCGGCTTGCCTGCAGGCTCAGGGCCATAACCAGAACAGTCACCACAGGAGACCGCACAATGAAGAATACCGACAACGTCGTAGAGTTCCTGCGCCTGCTGTCGCTGGATGTCTCCCTGGGAGCCGCCGCCCAGCATGCGGCCAGCCAGGCAGACGCGCCGCTGGCCCTGGCCCGCCTGGCCACCGCTCACGGCTTGCCTTGCAACGCATCGGACTGGTCGGCCTTTGCCCGCAGCTGCCTGGACAGCTCCGACCTGACCGAACAGACCGCAGTCCCCGAAGAAGCCACCATCTGGCAACTGGTGCAGGATCCCGCGCACGGCACGGACATTCCGGCCAGCGCGATTACCCGCGTCATCGGCATCGTCACGCAACCGGAAGGGGGCGAACCCGTCGTGGGCCACGTCGTCGGCGATCTGGCGCCGCGCGCGCCGCTGGGCCTGGCGCCCTATTCCTCGGGCTCCTGAGCTCATGCGGCTTCAGGCATCCGCCTGGCCGCGCCCACCCGATCGCAAGAATTCAATCGCCCCGGCCGCGGCGGCCACGCCGCTCGCCATGCAGGCCGTCAGCAGATAGCCGCCTGTCGGCGCCTCCCAATCCAGCATTTCCCCTGCGCAGAACACGCCAGGGATTTCGCGCAGCATCAGGCCGGAATCCAGCGCGGCGAACGACACGCCGCCTGCGGTACTGATCGCTTCGTCGATAGGCCGCGCACGCAGCAGACGCAGCGGCAAGGCCTTGATGCGCAGGCCCAGCAGTTCGGGGGCGCGGAAATCTTCCGCCGAGGCGCATTCGCGCAGCAACCCCGCCTTGACCCCGGTCAGCCCCAACCGGCTTTGCAGATGGCTGGACATTGACCGCGAGCCGCGCGGGTGCGTCACGGCAGCCATCACTTTCTCCAGCGACCAGTCCGGAGCCAGATCCAGCATGGCGACGGCATGGCCTTGGGCATCGATACGGTCGCGCAGCGGCGCGGACAGGGCATACACCAGGCTGCCTTCTATGCCGGTTTCCGACACGACGAACTCTCCCTGACGGGCGGGAGCCACGCCGGCTGCGGTTTCGCAGGCCATGGCCACGGATTTCACGGGCTGTCCCGCATAGCGTTCGCGAAAATGATCCGACCACGCCACGTCGAATCCGCAATTGGCCGGCCGCAGCGGCGCGACCGCAACGCCGTGCGCTTGCAGGCCGTCGACCCAGGCGCCATCCGATCCCAATTTGGCCCAGCTGCCTCCGCCCAGCGCCAGCACCACGGCGTCAGCCGCGTAGCACTGCTCGCCCTCGGGCGTATCAAAGCGCAGCGCGCCCGGGCCAGGCCGGGAACCCGCCGGCCATCCCAGCCAGCGGTGCCGCATGTGCAGGCGCACGCCGCCGGCGCGCAGCCTGGCCAGCCAGGCCCGTAACAGGGGCGCCGCCTTCATCTCCTGGGGAAAAACCCGGCCGGACGAACCCACGAAGGTCTGGATGCCCAGTCCGTGGGTCCATTCCCGCAATCCGTCCGCGTCCAGCACCTGCAGCCAAGGCGCGACATGGGACGCGCGGTCGCCGTAACGCGCCAGGAACGGCTCGGCCGGCTCGCTGTGGGTCAGATTCAGGCCGCCCCGCCCCGCCATCAGGAACTTGCGGCCGACCGATGGCATCGCATCGAACACATCCACCTGCACGCCTTGCGCGCTCAGGCGCTCGGCGGCCATCAGACCGGCGGGACCGCCGCCGATGACGGCGACGCGCGCGACAGCTGGACTCATGGCGTCGGCGCCTTCAGGCCGCAGGAATGGATACGCGTAGCACTAAGCATGGGGAACGGACCGGGAGGGAATGGCAAAACAGGGGCGGGCACGCCAGGGAGGGAAAAGATTGTCGCATAGCCGGACCGTCGTGCAGGAGGGAAGCAATAAACGCCCCAGTGGGGCGTTTATTGACCGGCGTTACCAAGTCATTGTTCTGGCAGGGAAAACCCGAAATGCGCAGAGGCTATCCCAAGGCTTGTCCACAGTTGCTGTGGGTAATTCAACCTGGGCTCGCGGCCAGGATTCAGGCGTGGGCGGCCGACTGCATCGGGCCGGACCAGGGTTCGGCGTCGATCTGGAAACGCAGTTCCTGGTATTCGCCATCCACCGAGACGGACGGCAACAGGCCCGCGCCCAGCGCCTGCCCCAGCGCACGGCGGCAAAGGGTTTCAGGATCGTCGGGCAAGGACTGGAACACCCCGTCCGGTATGCGCAGGCGCAGCATCGCCTGGGGATCGCCACGTTCGGCGGGCCTGCCGATATGGATATGGGCGGGATAGCCATGGGGGCACCAGATGCCCACGTGGTACTTGCCGTCAGCGCCCGTATCGGCGACATAGCCGGGATGATCGTATTTTGCTGTTCCCATGGACCCTCCTCGAGTGCGGCAACCTAGCGCGCGTGACCCATGGTAGCGCAGGGCTGCGGGCCTGTGCGGCCGTGAACACCAGGGAAAGTCCGGACTGGAACAAAGGTTTGACGCAGAGCAAGCGGCGCGGGAAATCCTGCCGCAAGACGAAAAAAAGCCGCGATTAGTATCGCGGCTTTCTTCTGCTTGAAACTGGTTGCGGGGGCAGGATTTGAACCTACGACCTTCGGGTTATGAGCCCGACGAGCTGCCAGACTGCTCCACCCCGCGTCTGATGTGTGAATCATACATCATTTTGAAATCTTGTGCAGCGCACCGAGGGAATTTTTTCGGCTTCTGGCCAAATCCAGCCGAAAAAATGCGGTCGCTGCCTGAAAAAAACGCTGCGCATAGCCCGGTACGTCCATGCATATCACCTCGGCCTGGCCGATGGCCGTGACCTGCGCCACGCCGCCGTAGCCCAGGCCATGCCCCTCACCCGCATTAATGCGCACCGATACCGCGCGAGGCAGTCCGCCCGCGGCTTCCGGGCCATTCACGGGTTCCTCGATCCGCACGCTGCCGCTGACGCACACCAGCGTGGCGCCGGCGCGCAGGACCAGTTTCCGGCTGGCGCCGGCGGCAAGTTCCAGGCGGCGGGCCTGGGCATCTGGGGTGTAAGTCGCAATCATCGTCGTCTCCTGTGGGACAACTACAGACTACGCGCGCCCTGCTATGCGCAACAGTCACACCCCTGAGGTTTCTGTACCGATGCAGATCCTCGATTTCGTCGCTGTTATGGTGTACTTTGCTTGAATCTGTGCCTAGTCTCACACCAACCTCGGGGAGCATGATCGGCGCATGGATCCGCAACCGCTCTATCTACGCCTGGCCAACCATTACCGGCGCGCCATCCAGACCGGCGTGCTGGCGCCCGCCCAGCGCATGCCCTCGGTCCGCACGCTGGTGCGCACCCACCACGTCAGCCTGTCCACGGCCTTGCAGGCCTGCCGCCAGCTGGAAGACGACGGCCTGATCGAAGCGCGGCCCCGCTCGGGCTACTTCGTGCTCAAGCCCCGCCGCAACACCATCCCGCCCGTGGACGAGCCGGACATCCGCCAGGCACTGGGCGCGGCGCAATACGTGGGCATCCACGATCGGGTCTCGGACTTCGTGGCCAAGTGCGAAGCGCATCCGGTCAGCGCCAACTTCGCCCTGGCCGCGGCAGTGCCCGAAGCCTATCCGCTGGAAGAACTTAAGCAGGCCATGATCCGCGCTCTGCGCCAGTCGCCGCAGGTGCTGGTCAGCCCGGTTCCGCCGCAGGGGCATCCGGACCTGCGCACCGTGCTCGCCCGCCGCGCACTGGCCAACGGCATCAACGCCACGCCGGACGACGTCATCGTCACGCATGGCTGCATAGAAGCGCTGAACCTGGCGCTGCGCGCGGTGGCGCGCCCCGGCGACACGATTGCGGTCGAATCGCCCGCCTACTTCGGCCTGCTGCAGATCCTGGAAAGCCTGGGCATGCGGGCGCTGGAGATTCCCACCAGCCCGCAGCACGGCCTGTCGATCGAAGCGCTGGACCTGGCGTTCCAGACCCACGGCAACATCCGCGCCGTGGTGGTGGTGCCCAATTTCCAGAACCCGCTGGGCTGCGTCATGCCCGACGCGGAAAAGGCGCGGCTGGTTGCGCTGTGCGAACGCCAGCAGGTGCCCCTGATCGAAGACGACACCTACGGCGCGCTGACGGACGACGACACGCCGCTGGCCGCCGCCAAGTCCTGGGACGCGACCGGCAACGTCATCTATTGTTCGTCCATGCACAAGACGCTGGCGCCAGGCATGCGCCTGGGCTGGCTGCTGGGCGGCCGCTGGAAGGCCCGCATCGCCATGCTGAAGTTCGCCCAGAGCCGGCCCAACGAACCATTGGCGCAAATTGCCGTGGCCGAGTTCATGGGCTCGCGCGCCTACGACCGCCATCTGTCGCGCCTGCGCCGGCACCTGAAGATGCAGCGCGACCAGACGGCCGAGACCATCGCTGCGCACTTCCCTTCCGGCACCCGCCTGAGCGTGCCGCAGGGCGGCATGCTGCTTTGGGTGGAGATGCCCGACGGACGCTCGGGCATGGACGTGTTCGAAGCCGCGCTCCGGCAAGGCATACGGGTCGCGCCGGGCGCCATGTTCTCCAATGGCACACGCTACAACCATTTCCTGCGCATCAGCTGCGGACAACGCACCACGCCCGAGATCACCGCTGCGCTGCAAACGCTCGCGCGCATCGTGGGCGAGCGGCCCAGATGAATCCCGCCCTGCACCAGTTCATCGTCGACTACGGCCTGTGGGCGGTGCTGGCCGGCACGCTGCTCGAAGGCGAAAGCGTGGTCGTTTTCGCCGGCTTCCTCGCACACCAGCACCTGCTGCACCTGCCCTATGTGGTGCTGTGCGCGTTCGCCGGTTCATTCCTTGCGGACCAGGCCCTGTTCCTGCTGGGCCGCCGCTATCGCGATCATCGCTATGTCCGGCGCATCCGCGAGAAGCCCGCTTTCGAAAAGGCCTTGGCCGCGGTGGACCGCTATCCGCACGGCTTCATCCTGAGCCTGCGTTTCCTGTACGGCCTGCGCACGGTGGGGCCAGTGGCGCTGGGCGTGTCGAATGTGCCGCCGCTGCGCTTCCTGGTGCTCAACGCCATCGCCGCCGCCATCTGGGCGGTGTGCTTCAGCACCCTGGGCTATCTGTTCGGCCAGACGATCGAATCCATGCTGGGACGCCTGCACGGCGTCGAGACCAAGCTGGCCGTGGCCATCGCGATCGGCGTGCTCATCTGGATGGCTTATCACCTGCTGGGCAGGCGCCGCAAATAACTGCGCTCAGACCACCAGCTTGCCGCTGGCGCGCAGCACATAACGGCGCCGCGCGTTGCGGTACCAGCGGCCCACCAGGGGCAAGCGCGCCAGGCGGCGCAGGATGGGGTGGCGCTGGTCGAAGTCGTGCCAGGCCTTGAAGCCATGCCCCATGCGCTCCCAGCTCTGGCGCGCCTCGGGGGAAAGTTTGCCGGGGTCGAACGCCGCCAGCTTTGCTGCTTCCGAGACGCGCATCGCGATCGATCCGCCCCGGCATTCCAATGAATACTGATTCCGCATGGGGCCGCATATTACCCGGCTTGCGTGACCTGCGGCAGCGTGCAGCAAGCGCTGCCGCAGCGAGCAAATGGAGCCAGCTTTGACCGCTCCATGCAAGCCTTTGTAATTAAAGGAAAATGAACATCTATGCCCGCACTATCCCAAGGCTTGTCCACAGAAGTTGTGGGTAACTCCCGCAAGCCTGGACCCGCAAGCCAGCCTATTTCAAGGCGCCCAGAATCATGTCGCGCACGCTCTCGAAACCGGCCACGTACTGCGGATTCTCGGAGCGGGCCAGCAGGCTGGAATAGTTCTGTTCGAGCTGGGCTTCGATGGCCTCGCGCAGGCCGGGCGAAGCCTTGGCCAGATGCAGCATCGACAGCACGGTCGAATTCAGCGCATCGATGCGGCCGCCTTGATGCGAAATGGTATGCACGATGACGGCGATTTGTTCCTGGATGTCCATGTGTAAGCCTCCTGGCATTGAAGTCGGCGCAAATCCTAGCACGGCGCCACGCCGGCCCATGCTAGGCAAGCCCTGCGCGCCGCGCTAGCATGAAGCGTAGCCGCAGAGGCACGGCGGCGCACGTCACCGGCTCCGTCTCCAGGGCTGCGCGCCCGCGAGCATCCGGTGCAACCGGAGGCCTCCGATGAAGACGATCCAGAACTACGTTGCGCCGGACGCCCAGTCCATGCGGCGCCTGCAGGACCGGCTGGGATACAGCGACGCGCGCATGGCGGAGCTGGCCGGACTCGACGCAGCCATTCCCTGGCACAGTTTCATCGGCGGCCCCGAACCGCGCTCGCTGGGCCGCCAGCGCCTGTTCTACGTGGCGGCCCGCCTCACCTTGGACGAAGCGCAATGGCAGCGCGTGCTGGCCGCCATGCATGACCTGGGCGCGCGTTTCGATTATCAGGACACCCGGCATCCCGACGCCCTGCCCGCGCCGGAACCCGTCGCCGACGAAGAGCGCAAGTTCGGCATGTTGCTGGTCAGCCGTAACGGCTCCTTCCACGAAATGGAGCAGTTGCGCGAATTCGCGCATTTCGCGCACGAGGCCGATGTCAGCCGCTATGTGCATTCGGCCTTCTACGATAGCGACATCGATCTGTGCCGCTTCAGCTTCGCCGACCACGACGGCCTGGACGATGCCAGCCGCGATCGCATCTTCGATGCTGCGCGCAAGACCATCACGCGCTTCGAGTTCGACGGGCGCATCTATCAAGGCGGCATTCCACCCGAATCCGATGGCTAGCGCCTGGCGCCATGCTGGCGTGCGAGGGCCGGCTGCGCATTGACGCGGGCAGGCCCGGGCCTGTACCGTCGGCACTCGCGCCCTCTCGCTCCATGCCGCCCATTTCCGTATGAACGAACGACTCGACGCCATCGACCGGCAACTGCTCAGCCTGCTGCAAGCCAATGCGCGCGAACCCGCGGCCATCCTGGCGCGCAAGCTCGGCCTGGCCCGTACCACGGTGGTGGCGCGCATTGCGCGGCTCGAACGCGAGCACATCGTGGCGGGCTATGGCGTGCGCCTGGGGCGCTTGCTGGAAGAAGCGGCGGTGCGCGCCTATTGCTTCATCAGCGTGCTGCCCAAGACTCCCGCCGCGGTCATACGCGAACTGGAGAAGATGCCCGAAGTCGAGGAGGTCTCCTCGGTCAGCGGCCCCTACGATTACCTCATCTTCCTGCGCTGCGAAACCCACGAACAGCTGGACGAACTGCTGGACCGCATCGGCCTGATCGACGGGGTCAAGCAGACCCAGACTTCCATCGTCCTGAGCCGCAAGCTCGATCGCCGCAGCGCCGTGGCCGCACCATGAAATGATGGTGTAATTGAGGTAATCGCCATTCCAGGACGCCTCATGTTTGCACGCCTTGCCCCCGCCGCCGTATTGCTTGCCCTGCTGACCGCCTGTTCCAGCATGAGCGAGGTCACGCCCGCCGGCAAGGACACCTACAGCGTCACCCACAGCTCCGGCTCGCAGATGATGACCTGGGTGGAAATCAAGAACCAGGCCCTGCTGCGGGCCGAACAGTATTGCCAGTCGATCGACCGCAAGCTGGTCAAGCCCAAGATCACCTCCAACCACGCGACCGGCCTGGGCCCCAAGCGCGCCACCGTGACCTTCGAATGCGGCGTCATCGAGCCGCCCAAGAATTCCTCGAAGTAAGGCGGCGGCCCACCCAGATCCGCAACACAACCTCAGTCCCCGCATCGTGAACACCTCCCTGCCCGTAGGCATCACCATGGGCGATGCCGCCGGCATCGGTCCCGAAATCGTCGTCAAGGCCTACGCGCAAGGCCTGAACGCGCCTTGCGTGGTGTATGGCGATGCGGGCGCGCTGCGCCGCGCCGCCGCCCAGCTGGGCGCAAGGCTGGAGATCGTCGAGGTCGCCGACGTCGGCCAGGCAGCGCCGGGCGCGGACCACATCAACGTCATCGCCTGCAGCCCCGCCCTGCCCGCCGACCTGCCCCTGGGGCAGATCAGCGCGGCCGCGGGACGCGGCGCCTACGATTATGTCTGCGCCGCCATCGACGACGCGCAGGCCGGCCGCATCCGCGCCATCGTCACCGCGCCGCTGAACAAGAAATCCATGCATGCCGCCGGCATCGACTATCCCGGCCACACCGAGATCCTCGCGGAACGCTCGGATACGCAAGACTTCGCGATGATGCTGGCCAACGACGAGTTGCGCGTGCTGCTGGTGACCATACACGTGGCGCTGGCCGACGTGATCCCGCGCATCACGCCGCAGGCGGAACTGACTGCCATGCGGCTGGCCGACCAGGCCTGCCGCCAGATGGGCATCGCCCAGCCGCGCGTCGCGGTCGCGGGCCTGAATCCGCACGCGGGCGAAGGCGGCAAGTTCGGCCGCGAAGACATCGACATCATCGAGCCCGCAATCGCCGCTGCCCGCGCGCAAGGCATAGACGCGAGCGGGCCCTGGCCCGGCGACACGATCTTCATGCGCGCCCGGCGCGGCGAGTTCGATATCGTGGTGGCGCAATACCACGACCAGGGACTCATTCCGGTCAAGTACCTGGGCCTGGACCACGGCGTGAACGTGACGGTAGGCCTGCCTTTCGTGCGTACCAGCGTGGACCACGGCACTGCCTTCGACATCGCGGGCAAGGGCCTGGCCGACCATGCCTCGCTGGTCGCGGCGTTCGACCTGGCGCTGGCCATGACGCCCTGAGCGCCGCGCTGCGGCGCTGCTGCGACCTGCAGCGCTGACAACTGGCTGTCAGGAAGCAAGACGTCCCGGGGACTACAATACTGCCCGTTTACGGCGCCCGCGGCGCTTTCCGTCCGCCCTCCCCCTTCCATCCCTCATGTCACGCCTTGCCCGCCTTCTTCCCGATCGCTTCACCCTCTATCTGATCTGCACCGTCATCATCGCCAGCATCGTGCCCGCTCATGGGCAAGGCGTGGTGGTGTTCGGCTGGATCACCAACATCGCGGTCGGCCTGCTGTTCTTCCTGCACGGCGCGCGCCTGTCGCGCGAGGCCATCATCGCCGGCCTGACGCACTGGAAGCTGCACCTCACGATCTTCTCCGCGACCTTCCTCATGTTCCCGCTGCTGGGCCTGGCGCTCAAGCCGGTGCTGGAACCGCTGGTCACGCCCGAACTCTATCTGGGCATCCTGTTCCTGTGCTGCCTGCCCGCCACGGTGCAATCGGCCATCGCCTTCACCTCGATGGCGCGCGGCAACGTGCCGGCTGCCGTGTGCAGCGCCTCCGCCTCCAGCCTGCTCGGCATCTTCATCACCCCGCTGCTGGTGGGCACGGTGGTCGCCAACGCGGGCAGCGCGCCGATCTCGTTCGACGCCGTCGGCAAGATCATGCTGCAACTGCTGTTGCCCTTCGTGCTGGGCCAGTTCGCCCGTCGCTGGATCGGCGCCTGGGTGCACAAGCGCAAGGCCATGCTGAAGTTCGTCGACCAGGGCTCCATCCTGCTGGTGGTCTACACGGCGTTTTCTGAAGCCATCAACGAAGGCCTGTGGAGTTCGACCCCGATCCCCGCGCTGGCCGGCCTGGTGGTGGCTTGCGCCGTCATCCTGGCGCTGGCGCTGGGTCTGTCGGCCCTTGCCGGCCGCGTATTCGGCTTCAATGTCGAAGACCGCATCACGCTGCTGTTCTGCGGCTCGAAGAAAAGCCTGGCCAGCGGCATTCCGATGGCGCAGGTGCTGTTCGCCGGCCACGCCGTGGGCGCGATCGTGCTGCCGCTGATGCTGTTCCACCAGATCCAGCTGATGGTGTGCGGCGTGCTGGCCGCGCGCTTCGGCAAGCGCCCCGAGGCGCAAGCCTGAAGCGGGTTCGCAGCCGCAATGAACAACCGCGCCGAGGCGCGGTTTTTTCTTGGAGCGGACAGGTTCAGTACATGTCGCGCGGCTGCGCGCCCGAGAAGTTCAGGAAGCGCGTGCTGGAGCCCTGGAAGGTCAAACGCACGGAACCAATGGGACCGTTACGCTGCTTGCCGATGATGATCTCGGCGGTGCCCTTGTCCGGCGAATCGGGGTTGTAGACTTCGTCGCGGTAAATGAACAGGATCACGTCCGCGTCCTGTTCGATAGCGCCGGATTCGCGCAGGTCGCTCATCACGGGGCGCTTGTTGGGACGCTGTTCCAGGCTTCGGTTCAGCTGCGACAGCGCGATCAGCGGGCAGTTCAGTTCCTTGGCCAGACCCTTGAGCGAGCGGCTGATTTCCGACACTTCGGTGGCCCGGTTTTCGCCCGAGCCATTGCCCGACATGAGCTGCAGGTAGTCGATGATGATCAGGCCGAGCTGGCCGCATTGGCGCGCCAGGCGGCGCGCGCGCGCCCGCACTTCCATCGGGCTGAGCGCCGGCGATTCGTCGATGTAGACCTGCGCGTCCTGCATCAGCTGGACTGCGTGGGTCACGCGTGGCCAGTCCTCGGCGATCAGCTTGCCGGTCCGCATGCGATGCTGGTCCAGCAGGCCCACGGAGCCCAGCATACGCATGGCCAGCTGGACCGCGCCCATTTCCATGGAGAACACCGCCACCGGCAGCCCTTCCTCGATGGCGACGTGTTCGCCGATGTTCATCGAGAACGAGGTCTTGCCCATGGACGGGCGGCCGGCCACGATGATCAGGTCGCCGCCCTGCATGCCCGAGGTCATCTTGTCCAGATCGGTGAAGCCCGTGGGCACGCCGGTCACGTCGGAGGTGCTCTCGCGGTGATAGAGCTCGTCGATGCGCTCCACCACCTGCGTCAGCAGCGGCTGGATTTCCTGGAAGCCCGCGGCGCCGCGTGCGCCTTCCTGGGCGATCTGGAACACCTTGGACTCGGCCTCGTCCAGCAGTTGGCGCGCTTCCTTGCCCTGCGGGCTCATGGCGGCCGCGGAGATCTCGTCGGCGATCGCGACCAGCTTGCGCAGCATGGCGCGCTCGCGCACGATCTCGCCATAACGGCGGATGTTGGCGGCCGACGGCGTGTTGTGGGCCAGCGCGTTCAAATAGGCCAGGCCGCCGGCATCCTCGGCCTTGCCGGCGCTGACCAGCGACTCGTGGACGGTGATGACGTCCGCCGGGCGCGCCAGCCCGATCAGGCGGGCAATATGGTGCCAGATAAGCCGGTGGTCGTGCCGGTAGAAATCCTCTTCGACCAGCACGTCGGCGATGCGGTCCCAGGCTGCGTTGTCCAGCAGCAGGCCGCCCAGAACCGACTGTTCCGCCTCGATGGAATGGGGGGGAACGCGCAGGTATTCGAGCTGGGAGTCGGCAGGTGTATTCATGACTTCAATAGTAACGGCTGCAGGATGTCCGCGACGCGGAAGAATCCCTGGATATCGCGCGAGGGCAATCGGCCCAGCACCACGCGCAAGGGCGCGGCAATGCCGCAGAGCACGCGCGCCAGGCGCGTCAGGCGGGCTCGGACCTCGGGGTCGGGGTTGCTTTCGAAATAGACTTCGAACGCCAGTTTACCCAGCGTGCGGGCCACGTCGTCCGGCAATTTACGCAAAGACACCAGAGAGGCCAGCATCTGGAACAGGTCATAGGCCTGGGCCAGCGGGCGCGACAGGGTCGAACCGATGTTCTCTTCGAAATCGATGCGCCACAGCTCGCCGTCCTGCAGGGTGATGTTGCGGATCTGGGCGCCGCCATGCCACATGCCGCGGGCATGGAAAGCGGCCAGATCTGCTGCCGCGGCGCGCGCCAGCCACAAGCGGGACGTCGTGTCCTCGTTGCGGATCAGGTCGGCCAGGTCTTCGCCCACGTATTCCAGCACCAGCAGGCCTTGCTCCTGCCACCAGACCTCGGGCACGCGGCAACCGGCCTTGAGCAGTTGCGCCAGGCGCTGCGACTCGTGCGTCAGGCCGTTGCGCAGCAACACGCCCGGACGTGGAAACTCGCCGAGGAAAATCTTGCATCCCACGCCCAGGAACAGGGCGCGCACATAGCGCAGCGCGTAGCTCACGCCCTGACCGATGCCGGGACGGCGGCGCTTGATGATGCAGCGCACGCCATCTATCGTCACATCCCTCACCGAAGGTTCACGCGACGCATCCACGCTATCCAACCAGGCTCGCAGGCCGGGGGGCGCGTTGTGGTGAACGGGGGGCTGAGTCAAGACGTCCTCTGAGGAATGCGGCGCGGGGCCTGGATCGTGGAGTCCGAAGACTACACGCAATACGCGATGGACAAAAAGAAAAAAAGCCGGCGCGCGGGCCGGCTTCTTTTTTACTGCGGGTACCGGCTTAGGACAGTTCGCCTTCGACCAGGATCGTCACGTCGACCAGAACGTCGGCGTGCAGGGCAACCTGGGCCGGGAACTCGCCGATCGACTTCAGCTGGCCGTTGGGCAGGCGGATTTGCGCCTTTTCCACGGCTTCGAAGCCGGCCTTGCGCAGGCCTTCAGCGATGTCGGCGTTGGTGACCGAGCCGAACAGACGGCCGTCGACGCCAGCCTTCTGGACGATCTTCAGCTGGAAGCCGGCGACGCGCTCGCCCAGAGCCTGGGCGGCGGCCAGCTTTTCAGCCTGGGCCTTTTCCAGTTCGGCGCGGCGCGCTTCGAATTCCTTCAGGGCGGCGTCGGTTGCGCGACGGGCCTTGCGCTGGGGGATCAGGAAGTTGCGAGCGTAGCCATCACGCACGCGGACGACTTCGCCGAGGTTACCCAGGTTGACGACTTTTTCGAGCAGAATAACTTGCATTTCAGTGCCCCGGATTAGTTGTGGTTGTCGGTGTAAGGCAACAGGGCCAGGAAGCGCGCGCGCTTGATGGCGGTGTCCAGCTGACGCTGGTAGATTGCCTTGGTGCCGGTCAGGCGAGCCGGGATGATCTTGCCGTTTTCTTGCACGAAGTCGCGCAGGGTGTCCAGATCCTTGTAGTCGATCTCTTCCACGCCGGCAGCGGTGAAGCGGCAGAACTTACGACGCTTGAAGAGCGGGTTCTGCTGCGTGAATTTGCGTTTTTCCTTGCGTTTTCCGAAGAAAGCCATGATATGTGCCTCTTTGTTTGAGGGGGCCGGGTTCTACCCAAAACGGGCCCAAACCCCCATAACCTATCCGTAATCAGAAGGCGCTCATCGCGCCTCTTGCCCAATTCCCTTCAAGCCACCAGCGGATCGCGCCCTGCGCTGCCGCTGATCCTGCGTGCCTGCTGCAAATGCAGCTTGACCTTCACCGAGTCCTTGCGGGTGGGAGCCAGAAACCCCTGCACCAGCAATTCGGACCCTAGCGCGGTGTCCTTCAGCAGCAACGCCAGATCGCCCAGTGCCACGGCCGCGATAGTCAGTTCGACGCGGCGCGGGTGGCCTGCTTCGATGACTTCGGACTCGTGCGCCAGCACCATTTCCAGTGCGGGCAAACCGGCGGGAGTGTGGCGCAAAGGCTCGCATTCGAGAACGCGGGCGCTGAGTTCCAGCTTGTTCATCCTGCCAGGCACCGAGGGGACTTCATGGGATGAGCTCTGCGTGAGCCCTGCTTACTCGGCCTGAGCCGGCGCTGCTGCTTCAGCCGAAGCCTTGCGGGCTTCTTCGCGTTCGACCGACTTCATCATGATCGAGGGCGTGGCTTGAGCCTTCTTGGTCTTGATGACCAGGTGGCGCAGAACGGCGTCGTTGTAGCGGAACGAGTGTTCCAGCTCATCCAGCGTGGCTTGGCCGCACTCGATGTTCAGGCAGACGTAGTGAGCCTTGACGAGCTTCTGGATCGGGTAGGCCAGTTGACGGCGACCCCAGTCTTCCAGGCGGTGAACCGAGCCGCCTTGGCCCGTGACCAGCGCTTGGTAACGCTCGACCATGGCGGGCACTTGCTCGCTTTGGTCGGGGTGAACGATAAACACCACTTCGTAGTGACGCATGAGTAAAACTCCTTGAGGATGTCTCGCTGGCCGACCGTCCTGCGCCCCCGCTTTCCATCAGGGGCGGATCGCAATATGCATCTTGAACAGTGGCCCGCAAGGGGCAGCCCGCTACCCAAAAACCATGGGCGGTCGAGCAAGAAAGCTCTCGATTATCACCGATTGAGCGGTCAGACGCAAGCCAGAGGCAGGTCAGGAAATAAGGGACGGACTATTTCCATCGCCCTGCCCCGCCTGCCGAGGCAAATCGGCAACATCGATTTCCTGGGGACGGTTGACCACGCCGACCATCACGTAGCTGATGATCATCAGCAGGAACCATGAGCCCAGCTTGGCGATGGACACGAGTTGCCAGCCCTGCGACTGGTTTGGATAGCGCCAGGCGTTGGCGAAGGTGCCGATGTTCTCGGCGAACCAGATGAACAGGGCCACCAGCACGAAACCCAGCAGCAGCGGCATGCGGCGGTAGACTCGCCAAATGCGGAAATACACCCAGGTGCGGGCGAACAGGATGGCGGTCAGCGCGAACAGCGCCCACCGGATATCCATGATGTAGTGGTGCGCGAAGAAGTTCAGGTAGATCAGCACCGACAGCGCCACGCAGGCCGCCAGCGGCGGATGCGCGCGGAAGCGGAAATCGAACAGGCGCCAGACGCGGGCGAGATAGCTGCCCACCGCCGCGTACATGAAGCCCGTGAACAGCGGCACGCCGCCGATGCGCAGCACGCTGGCCTCGGGATAGATCCACGAACCCGCGGCGGTCTTGAACACTTCCATGCCCGTGCCCACCACATGGAACAGCAGGATCACGCGGGCTTCGCTCCAGGTTTCCATGCGCAGCGCCAGCAGCAGCGCCTGGATGCCCAGCGCGGCCAGGGTCAGGAAGTCGTAGCGGGCCAGCGCGGCGTCTTTCGGATACCACCAGTGCGTGCCCAGCAGCAGCGCGCACATCAGGCCGCCGAAAAGGCAGGCCCAGGCCTGCTTCACGCCAAAGCGGAAGAACTCGTAAAGGGCCACGCCAAAACGGCCGCGGCCGGCCAGATTGCTGGCCAGCCGCGATTCCCACTCCTGCAGCCCCGCGATGAGCGGCCAGTCATTGGCCGCCGGATGGCTCACGGAAAGCTCAGCCTTCCACGACGGCGTAGGCCGAGTGGTTGTGGATGGATTCGAAGTTCTCGGCTTCCACGCGGTAGCGGGCGATGCCGGGATGCGCGTTCAGGCGGGCAGCCACGTCGCGCACCAGGTCCTCGACGAACTTGGGATTGTCGTAGGCGCGCTCGGTGACGTACTTCTCGTCCGGGCGCTTGAGCAGGCCCCACAGTTCGCACGAGCCTTCTTCTTCGATCAGGCGGATGACGCCGTCCATGCCGATGTCGGCATTCAGGATGGCCGACACCGTGACGTGCGAGCGCTGGTTGTGCGCGCCGTATTCGGAGATGGCCTTGGAGCAGGGACAGAGGCTGGTGACGGGCACCTGCACGATCAACTCGAACTCGACCTCGTCGCCCTGGGCGCGGGCGATCCATTGCACTTCGTAGTCCAACAGGCTTTGCACGCCGGAAATCGGGGCGGACTTGTTGATGAAGTACGGGAAGGCGGCGGTGATGTCGCCGCGCTCGGCATGCAGCAGCGGCAGCATGTCGGCAGCCATGGCGCGGAACAGGGTCGGCGTCATGGGGATGCTGCGGTACTTTTCCAGCAGGGCCACGAAGCGGGACATGTGCGTCCCTTTTTCTTCGGGCGGCAGCGCCACCGTGAGCGTCCAGTTGGCCACGGTGCCCTGGGGCGAGCCGTCGCCGCTTTCAATCAACATGGGGTGGCGCACGCCACGGATGCCCACGCGCTGAATCGGGATGTGCCGGGTGTCCGCCGAACTCTGGACGTCGGGCATCACGATGGCGGGGTCGATCGGAGAATTCATTTCGGCTTACCTGTCTAGGCAATCAGTCGTGAAAACGCACGGGCCTAGGAATCTTTGAGAAGGGGGCCATTATCGCCCATAGTCCGCGGATCGCCAGGGAAAACCCTTTTATCCGTAGGTTGGCGGGGCCGGAACAGTGTGTTTCATTGCCGCGGACAGTGGCCTGGCCCCTGCCCGCGGAATCGGGCCGGATTCAGCCCAGCAGATTGGCGTAACGGGCGCGGATCGCGCTTTCGATGCCCGCCGCGTCCAGGCCGATGCCGGCCCACAGCGCCGACTGCTCGCCGTGGTCGATGAACTCGTCGGGCAGGCCCAGTTGCAGGACCGGGATCGCAACCCCCGCCGCGCTCAGCGTTTCCAGCACCGCGCTGCCGGCGCCGCCCATGATGGAAGCGTCTTCCAGCGTAACCAGGGCGTCATGGCGGCTGGCCAGGTCGAGGATCAGTTCGCGGTCGATCGGCTTGACGAAGCGCATGTCGGCCACGGTGGCATCGAGCTTTTCAGCCGCGCCCAACGCGGCCTGAAGCAGCATGCCGAAACCCAGGATGGCGATCTTGCGGCCCTCGCGGCGCACCACGCCGCGGCCGAGCTCGACCGTGTCCAGGCCGGGCGCTTCAGCCGCGCCGCAGCCCGCGCCGCGCGGATAGCGCACCGACGCCGGGCCGGGATACTGATAACAGGTCGACAGCAGCAGCCGCGTTTCGTTTTCGTCCGAGGGCGTGGCCACGACCATGTTGGGCACGCAGCGCAGAAAGGCGATGTCGTAATTGCCCGCATGCGTGGCGCCGTCCGCGCCCACCAGGCCGGCGCGGTCCAGCGCGAAGGTCACGTCCAGGTTCTGCAGGGCCACGTCGTGGATGAACTGGTCGTAGCCGCGCTGCATGAAGGTGGAGTAGATCGCGACCACGGGCTTCTGGCCTTCGCAGGCGATGCCCGCAGCGAACGTCACGGCGTGCTGCTCGGCGATGCCCACGTCGAAGTAGCGCTGCGGAAAGCGCTTTTCGAATTCCACCAGCCCGCTGCCCTCGCGCATGGCGGGCGTGATGGCGACCAGGCGCGAATCCTGTTCGGCCATGTCGCACAGCCACTGGCCGAACACCTGCGTGAAGCTGCGCTTGCCCGGCGCCTTCGATTGCTGGATGCCGACGGCCGGATCGAACTTGCCCGGACCGTGGTACAGCACCGGGTCGGCCTCGGCCAGCTTGTAGCCCTGGCCCTTCTTGGTGACCACGTGCAGGAACTGCAGGCCTTCCAGGGCCTTGAGGTTCTGCAGCGTGGGCACCAGCGCGTCCAGGTCGTGCCCGTCGATCGGGCCGACGTAGTTGAAGCCGAATTCCTCGAACAGCGTGGCCGGCGTGACCATGCCCTTGGCATGCTCTTCGAAGCGGCGCGCCAGTTCCAGCACCGGCGGCACGTGTTGCAACACCGCGCGGCCGACGTTCTTGGCGGCCGCATAGAAGCGGCCCGACATCAGGCGCGCCAGGTAGCGGTTCAGCGCCCCCACTGGCGGTGAGATCGACATGTCGTTGTCGTTCAGGATCACCAGCAGGTTGATGTTGGGCGTGACGCCGGCATTGTTCATGGCTTCGAAGGCCATGCCGGCGGACATCGCGCCGTCGCCGATGATGGCGATGTGCTGGCGCTGCACGCCGGCGTTGCGCGAGGCCACCGCCATGCCCAGCGCCGCGGAGATGGAAGTGGACGAATGCGCGGTGCCGAAGGCGTCGTACTCGGATTCACTGCGCTTGGGGAAACCCGAAATCCCGCCCTGCTGGCGCAGCTTGGCCATGCCGGCGCGGCGGCCAGTCAGGATCTTGTGCGGGTAGGACTGGTGGCCTACGTCCCAGACGATGCGGTCATGCGGCGTGTCGAACACCTGATGCAGGGCCAGGGTGAGCTCGACCGTGCCCAGGTTGGACGACAGGTGCCCGCCCGTTTTGGACACCGATTCCAGCACGAAGCCGCGCAGCTCGTCGGCCAGCTTCTTCAGCTCGCGGCGATCCAGGCGCTTGAGGTCAGCCGGGGATTGAATGCGGTCCAGTAAATCTGTCGTCATGCTTTTATGTGGTTCGTTGGCCCGGCCTGCCTCCAGCCCGGGCTGGTCCCGGTTCAGCGGTCTCGTAGGACGATGAAGTCGGCCAGTTCAGCCAGGCGCGATCCGGCCTCGCCCAGCGGAGCCAGGGCGGCCAGCGCGTCCTCACGCAGTTCCTGGGCGAACGCGCGCGCGCCGTCCAGGCCCAGAAGCGATACATAGGTGGGCTTGTTCTCGGCGGCGTCCTTGCCCGGCGTCTTGCCCAGGCTGGCGCTGTCGGCGGTCACGTCCAGGATGTCGTCGACCACCTGGAAGGCCAGGCCCACCGCCTGCGCGTAGGCGTCCAGCGCCTGGCGCGAGGCCGAACTGGCGCCCGCCACGATGCCGCCCAGGGCCACGCTGCAAGCCAGCATGGCGCCCGTCTTCATGCTGTGCATGGTTTGCAGCTCGTCGCGCGACAGCGCGCGGCCGACGCTGAACAGGTCAATGGCCTGGCCGCCGGCCATGCCCTGGCTGCCGGCGGCGCGCGCCAGCGACTGAGTGGCCTGCACGATCAGCGCGGGCGCGATCGGCATGGAAGCCAGCAGATCGAAGGCCAGCGGTTGCAGCGCATCGCCCGCCAGCATGGCGGTGGCTTCGTCGAACTTCACGTGGGTGGTGGGACGGCCGCGGCGCAGCGTGTCGTCGTCCATGCAGGGCAGATCGTCATGCACCAGCGAATAGGCGTGGATCAGTTCCACCGCCGCGGCGGCGCGGTCCAGCGAGGCCTGCACGGCCAGCACGCTGCCGCTGACGGGGCAGGCCTGCCCCGCCGCGTAGACCAGCGCGGCGCGCACCCGCTTGCCGCCGCCAAGCACGGCGTAGCGCATGGCTTCATGCAGCCGCGCGGGCAACGCGTCCGCCGGGGGGAGCAGATCGTCCAGGACATCTTCGACGTGCTGGACACGGCCTTGCAACCATTCCGGGAAGGCGAGTTGAATTTGCTTCATCGGGTTCTTATTCGTCATCCAGCGCCGCCGGGTCCAGCGGACGCAGCAAGTCGCCCTCCAGGACCTTGACCTGCTGTTCGGCCTGCGCCAAGCGTTCCTGGCAGACCCGCGTGAGCGCCACGCCGCGCCGGTAGGCGGCCAGCGACTGCTCCAGCGGCAACGAGCCGTCTTCCATGGCCGCTACCAGCGATTCGAGTTCGGCCAGCGCCGTTTCGAAATCCTGGGGCAAGGGACGGTCATCGATCTGCGGATCGGCTTGTGAAGATTTGGCCAAACGGGTCTCCGAGGGCGCTAGGGGTGGATCAATCCGTGAATTGTACGAGATACCCGCAAGGCCGTCGGGCTTGCCGCCGCGCGCGGCGCGTCTCAGGCCGCAGCGCCTGCCAGCCCCGCAATGGCGCCCTGCAGCAGCGGCGCCACGCGCGTACGCAGGTCCGCCTCGGGCAAGAGGCTGGCGGGCCCGCCGCAGCTCATGACGAAGACGCCCTCGCCCGTGATGGAGGCAAACGGCACGGCGACCGCATTGATCCCCGACTGCCATTCGCCGATGGCGTAGCAGCAGCCCGTGTCGCGCAGTTCGGCGCGGGCGCGCTCCATGGCGGCCGCGTCCGGCGCGGTCTCGCCCAGCCGGGCCAACGCGTCGGCGCAGGCCTGGGGCGGCAGGCTGGCCAGGTAGGCCCGGCCCATGGCGCTGTCCAGGCTGGCGCGATAGCCGACGGGCAGGCGCAGGTAGAGCGCCGAAGACCCATGGATGGCCTCGACGTAGGTCATGGCATCGCCATCGAAGGCGCCCAGGGCCACCGCGCCGCCGGTGGCGCGCGCCAGCTCGGTCATCGAGGCCTTGGCCAGTTCGCGCACCTCCAGCCCGGCCAGCAGGCCGAAGCCCAGCGCCAGCACGCCATAGCCAGGCGAATATTTGCCGGTGTCCGGGTGATAGCGCAGATAACCCAATTCAGTAAGGGTGTAGGTGATGCGGCTGATGGTGGGCTTGGGCAAACCGGTCAGGCGCGCCAGGTCCAGATTGCCCAAGGCCGTCACGCCATGGCGAAAACAGCGCAGTACATCCAGCCCGCGCGCCAGTGCGGTAATGAAATCAGGCGAGTTGGCGCCCCCGCCCGCGCCGGCGGCGCGCTTGCGGCGCGCGGGCAGGCTGAGTTCGACCTTGCCGTCCGGTTTGGCGGCGGGATGGGCGATGCGCTTGGCGTCAGAAAAAGATTGCATTTCTATTCGCTTCGTTTTTATAGTTTATTTCGAATAACAAAATTAAATTCCATTTTACGGAATTTAATGCACCCAAGGAGACTTGGCAAGCGCTACCCGCAGCGCCAAGCCAGGCCCGACCATCCACTCATGCACGCGATTTCAAGGGGAAAACATGATTCGCACTAGCTTCAAACTGCTGGCCACCCTGCTGCTCAGCGCCGCCGCACTGGGCGCCCAGGCCGAAACCTATCCGGCCCGGCCGATCAAGGTGGTCTCGCCCTTCCCCGCCGGCGGCGCCACCGACGTGCTGACCCGCATCCTGGCCGAGCGCATGGCCAAGACGCTGGGCCAGCCCATGATCGTCGAGAACAAGGCAGGCGCCGGCACCTCGATCGGGGCGGCCTTTGTTTCGCGCGAAGCGCCGGACGGCTACACCATCCTGATGGCGACCAACTCCACGCTGGTCACCAACCGCTATCTGTACAAGGAACTGCCCTACGATCCCGATGGCTTCGCCCGCATCGGCATGGTCGGCGTCGGGCCGCTGGTCCTGCTGTCCAGCCCCAAGCGGCCGTTCAACAGCACCCAGGACGTGGTGGCCTACGCCAAGCAGAATCCAGGCAAGCTGACCTTCGCCACCTTCGGCCCGGGCACGTCCTCGCACCTGGCGGGCGAACTCTTCAAGGAACGCGCGGGCATCGACATCCTGCACGTGCCCTTCAAGGGCGCGACCCAGGCCCTGCCCGCCCTGGTCAGCGGCGACGTGGACCTGTTCTTCGACATGGTGGCCACCGGCATGCCGCAGGCCGATGCCGGCAAGGTCAAGGTCTTCGCCATCACCAGCCCGGGCCGCCTGGCGACGCAGCCCAAGCTGGCGACGCTGGCCGAACAAGGCTATCCCGCGTTCGACATGACCGCCTGGTTCAGCTTCGTGGCGCCCAAGGGCACCCCCGCCCCCGTGATGGAAAAGCTGCAGCAGGCCCTGGCCGAGACCCTGCAGGACGAGACCATCAAGAAGCGCATGCTGGACATGGGCATCGACCCGCGCTCGGGCACGGCTGCCGAACTGGACAAGCAGATCAAGACCGAACAGCCGATCGTGGCGCAACTGATCAAGCAGGCCAATATCGTCCTGCAATGATGGCGCGGCTGGTTTCGTGACAAAACGTAGGCGGGCCCGCGCCCGCCCGTAATGCGCCGCGCCGCGCGGCGTCCGCCGGCAGAGGGCTCCAGCGCCCCTGCCGGTTTTTCATGCGCGTCGATATGCCCTCTAACTCCTGGATACAGAACCAGGACGCTGCCCGCTGCTATGGTGAAAAAGTAGACACCGCCATGGGAGCCCGATGCCGTACGCCGAAGAGAAATATGCGCGCCTGGATGCCGCCCGCTGGTTGGCGGCGGTAGCCGTCGTGCTGCTGCACAGCGCCGCCATGGTGGTAAGCAACCCCGCGGTGTACGGCGGGGGAGCGTGGCTGGCGGCCAATCTGTACGACTCGGCGGCGCGCTGGTGCGTGCCCGTGTTCGTCATGGTCAGCGGCGCCCTGCTGCTGGATCCCGACAAGCCGCAGGACGCGCGCCAGTTCTACAGCCGGCGCATGGCGCGGATCTGCGCGCCGCTCTTGTTCTGGACGTTCTTCTATCTGGCCTGGCGCACGGCGCTGGATTGGTGGGACGACGGCCGCATCGATTTTTCGTTCTGGCCGCGCAAGCTGGTGCAGGGCGAGCCGTACTACCACCTGTGGTACCTGTACATGATCGTGGGCCTGTATCTGTTCGCGCCGCTGGTGCGCGTCCTGTATGCGCGCAGCACGCCGCGCGCCCGCGCCTTGTGGGTGGTCGGCATCCTGGGCGTGGCGATCCTGGACGCGCTGTACCGCCGCGCGCTGGGCGCGCCCGCGGGCTTCTTCCTGACCTGGTTCCTGCCCTATCTGGGCTACTTCGTGGCGGGCCGCCTGATCTTCGACGGCCAGATGCGCATCCCGCGTCCGGGCCTGATGCTGGCGGCCAGCGTCGCCGCGACCGCGCTGGGCGTGTACACGATGTCGAGCAACCGCGCGCTGGATACCTACTTCTACGATTACTTCAGTCTCACGGTGCCGTTCATGTCGCTGGCCGCATTCCAGTGGATCGTTGGGTCGCCGCGCCTGCCGCGGCTGGCCTCGCTGGCGCCTTTGACCTTCGGCGTCTACCTGATCCATCCACTGTTCCTGGACGTGGCGCATCGCGCCGGCGCCTTGACGGGCGCGCGCAACGAGGCCTGGACGCTGCCCATGCTGGCGGTGGCCGTGTTCATGTTGTCGGCGGCCAGCAGCTGGCTGATGAGACGCCATCCGGCCACCCGGCGCTTCGTCTGAAAGGCCTACATCTTCAAGGGGTTATGCCTCGCGCAGCGCGTGCACGACGGCTACGGCATAACTTCACGAAGCTTCGCAGATCTTCACGGGCGCGGGGTAAGGGCTTGGGGTACAATTCACGGCTTATTTGATCGGCCAGACACCGATTTTTCTTCGCGCCAGCACGGAACGCATCCTGCGGATTTCAAAGCCGCCAGGCAAAAGCCCCTCCGTCCTGGCTTTTTTATCCGAGCGGGGGGAATCATGACCGACATCGGTCGGATGGCACATGTAGTGCCAGCTCGCACCCAGCTACCCGTCAGCGCGTATTTTGACGAAGCCCTCTTTGCCCGCGAGCAAGAACTCATTTTCAAGCAATCCTCACAATACGTCGGCCACCAGAAAGTGGTGCCCGAAATCGGGGATTGGCGTACGTTGGTCCAGGAAGACGGAGGACGCGTGCTGGTTCGCAACCAGCAAGGCGTCGAACTCATCTCAAATGTCTGCCGCCACCGCCAGGCGCTGATGCTTGGCGGCGAAACCGGCAATGTGGCCGGCAACTGCAATACGCATGGCAATCTGAAGGCAACCGGCGGCAATATCGTCTGCCCCTTGCATCGTTGGACGTACAACAACCAGGGCGAGTTGTTGGGCGCGCCCCAGTTCGCCACCACGCCCTGCATGAACCTGCAGAAGTTCCGCCTGCGCGACTGCCATGGCCTGCTGTTCGAAGGCCCGCGCGATCCGGCCGCCGACATGGCGCCGCTGTTCTCGCGCCCGGAATTCGACTTCGGCGACTACGTGCTGGACCACGTCGAAGTGCACCAGTGCAACTACAACTGGAAGACCTTCATCGAGGTCTATCTCGAGGACTACCACGTCGGTCCGTTCCATCCGGGCCTGGGCCGCTTCGTCACCTGCGACGACCTGAGCTGGGAGTTCAACGACTGGTACAGCCTGCAGAAGGTCGGCGTGCACAACGCCCTGGCGCAGCCGGGGTCCGACGTGTACAAGCAATGGCACGACCGCCTGCTGGCGTTCCGCGAAGGCGATGCGCCTGATTTCGGCGCGGTCTGGGTCACGTACTTCCCGACCCACATGATCGAGCTGTATCCGCATGTGCTGGTGCTCTCCACGCTGTACCCGAAGGGCCCGCAGGAAACTGTGAACGTGGTCGAGTTCTACTACCCCGAGGAAATCGCCGCCTTCGAACGCGAGTTCGTCGAGGCGCAGCGCGCCGCCTACATGGAAACGGCGATCGAGGACGACGAGATCGCCGAGCGCATGGACGCGGGCCGCAAGGCGCTGATGCTGCGCGGCGTGAACGAAACCGGTCCCTACCAGTCGCCCATGGAAGACGGCATGCAGCACTTCCATGAATGGTATCGCCGCATCATGCAGGAGCGGGTCTGAAGCCTGGCTTCGGCGCCTGTCCCATGCAAAAAGGCCTCGCACATGCGAGGCCTTTCTTCTTTCCGGCTGCCGCGATCAGCGGCCCAGCACACCCGCCACCGTGCGCTCGCCGATGGCCAGTCCCACCGTCATGCCCACGCCCGAGTGCATCACCGCAACCGTCGTGGCCGGGTCCACCGGCATGACCGAGAACGGCGCGGGGCCATGCGCGCCATAGACGCCCTGCCAGCGCTCCAGCACGCGCAGGCGCGCGCCCAGCGCCTGGGTCGCCAGGTCCAGCATGGCGTTGTCGACCGCCTCGTCGTTGAACGGCGGCGCGTCCTGGCCGTAGCGGTGCGAATCGCCGATGATCAGTTCGCCATAAGGCGTGGGGCTGATCAGCAGGTGGATGCCGTTCTCCAGCAGCATGGGCGTGCGCGCCTGGATCACGTCGCGCAACGCCAGCGCCGACGGCAGGTCCGAGAATGCGCCGTAATGCACGCAGGACAGGCCGGTCAGCAAGGGGCGGTCCAGCGCGATGGGATGAGTCTCGAACGCGGCGCGCAACATCTGCAGGCGCGTGACCTCCAGGTTCATCGGCGCAAAGCGCTCAGGCAGCAGGGTCAGGTAGTCATGCCCGGGGCAGACGAACACGTGTCCGCCCTTGAATTCGCCAGCCGAGGTACACACCAGCCCGCCCTCGACCGCGCGCGCCAGCGTGCCGGTGATGAACTGCACACCCAGCGATTCCGCGAGGTAGCGCGTGATGGCCGGCAGCGCCTCGCGCGAATAGATCTGCAGATCGTCATGACCTTGCAGGCCCGCGCAGTGGTGCGCGAGCTGGCCGCCGTACAACCGGGCCACCTCGCGGGCCGACAGCAGGTCGGCGCGATAGCCTTCCTGGCGCATGCGCGTGTCGGCGAATTCCTGCAGCACGTCCGCCTCTTCGGCATTGCGCGCCAGCACCAGGGCGCCGTTGGCGCGCACATGGAAACCCGCGCGGTCCGCCAGTTCCAGCCACAGCTCGCGCGCCTGCTGGGCGTGCGACAGCATCATGCCGGGGGCCTGGCCCGTCACGATGACCTGGCCGAAATTGCGGATGGTGGCGCCATGCGCCTGGCGGCTGCGCTCGATCACGGCCACCGACAGGCCGCGCTTGGCGGCGGCCCAGGCGTGGGCGATGCCCAACATGCCGGCGCCCACCACGACTACGTCGAAATTTTTCATCTGTGGAACATTGCAAAGGGAAATGCGGCGGGAGCCGCCCTGGCGGGCGCCCCCGGGGCGCGGCGGCGTCCGGCGCCGCCGCGGTCAAACGGACTTACTTCTTCTTCGGCTCGGACTTGCCGTCGTAGCGCTTGGTCCACTCGGCGATGATGCGGTCGCGGTTGGTGGCGGCCCAGGTGAAGTCGTTCTTGATCATGCGTTGCATCAGGTCGGCCGGCAGGTTCGGATTGGACGTGGCGATCGACGGGATGGCCAGCACGGCGAAGTTGGCCTTGTACAGTTCGTTGGCTTCGCGGCTGGCGGAGAAATCGGCCAGCTTGCGGGCGGCTTCCAGGTTCTTGGTGCCCTTCATGATGGCGGTGGCTTCCACTTCCCAGCCCAGGCCTTCCGAGGGGAACACGGCTTCGACGGGCGCGCCGTCGGCCTTCAGCTTGGCGGCGCGGTAGTCGAACGACACGCCGATCGGGAATTCGCCGGCGGCAGCCATGTTGCAGGGCTTGGAGCCCGAGTGCGTGTACGAACCGATGTTCTTGTGCAGGGCGTCCATGTAGGCCCAGCCCTTCTCTTCACCGAAGATCTGCAGCCAGGCGCTGACGTCCAGGAAGCCGGTGCCCGACGAAGCCGGGTTCGGCATCACGATCTTGCCGGCGTACACCGGCTTGGTCAGGTCCTGCCACGAAGTGGGCTTGGGCAGCTTCTGCTTTTCGGCTTCGATGGTGTTGAAGCAGATGGCGGCGGCGAAGCCGTCCATGCCGACCCAGCTGGGCTCGGCCTTGGCGTCGCGCATGTTGGCGGCGATCTGGTCCAGGCCCTTGGGGGCGTAGGGCTGCAGCATGCCTTCCTTGTCCATCAGGCCCAGCGAGGTGCCGGCCAGGCCCCAGATGGCGTCGGCCTTGGGGTTGTTCTTTTCGGCCAGCAGCTTGGCGGTGATGATGCCGGTGGAGTCGCGCACCCACTGGATCTTGATGTCGGGATTGGCCTTCTCGAACGCGGCCTGGTAGGCCTTGATCTGGTCGGCTTCGAGCGCGGTGTAGACCGTCAGCGTGGTCTCGGCGGAGGCGGCGCCCATCACGCCCGTCAGGGCGGCGGCCAGTGCAAGCAGCTTGTAGCGATTCATGAAGTACTCCGTGGGTAGGCGGAAAAAGGCTGAGGGAGGCCCCCGGGGCTGGCGCGAACCGGCCCCGGCAAGCGGTGCAGACAGGTGAGAGGGTTAGGGGCGTTGGCCTGCGGACAAGCGGGCTTCGATATCGGAGATCACGCCAGGCAGGTCGGCGACGGTATCGATCAGGTAGTGCGGCGCGGCGGGCGACAGCTCCAGGCTGGCGGCGGTGCGCGCTTTCTGGCGGCCTGCGTCGTCCAGGCTCAGGTATTCCTCCAGCGTCAGGCCGGCGGCGTTGCCCGACAGCAGCAGGCCCACGGTCCACATGCCGGCGCGGCGTCCTTCTTCGATGCCGGGCGCGGTGTCGTCGACCTTGACGCAGGCGGCCACGTCGGACAGGCCGAGTTCGACCACATTCTTCAGCGCCATCGCGGGCGCCGGGCGCGCGCGCGGCACGTCGTCGCTGGCGACGATGCAATCGGGCTCCAGGCCTTCGGTGGCGGCGCGCTCGACCACGCGGCGCATGACGCTGGCGGGGTAGCCCGAGCACGAGCCGATCTTCAGGCCGTGCTGGCGCAGAGCGCGCAACAGTTCTGCCGCGCCGGGGATCGCCGCCGAATACTGGGCAACCTTGTCCAGCTGCATCGGCAGGAAGCGCTCGTAGATGGCGGTCACGTCGTCATCGGTGGGCAGGCGACCGAACTGGGCCTGGTACTGGCTGGCGATGACCGGCTCATTGCAGAGCGTGCGGATGTGGTCCCACTTGCCCATGCCCATCGGGCCGCGGGCCTGCGCCAGCGACATTTCCACGCCGAACTGCGAGAACGCGTCCACGAACACCTTGGTGGGCGCGAAGGAACCGAAGTCGACCAGCGTGCCGGCCCAGTCGAAGATCACCGCCTCCAGGCGGACGGGCAAAGGCGAAACAGTCATGAGGGTCATCCTTGAAAAATCGTTCAATGGGCCGCGGGGCGGCGCCAGGCCTGGCTGCGCGCCACCAGCGCGCGGCTGGCCAGGTGCAGGACCAGTGCAGCGACGGCCGAACTGGCCATGATCACGGTGCACATGGCGGCGGCGGGACCGATGAAGCCGGCGTCGTCCATGTTCAGCACCGCGACCGCGGCCAGCACCGTCGACGGGCTGTACAGAAACACGACCGCGGACACCGTGGTCATGGCGGAAACAAACAGATAGCGGGCCACGTCCAGCGCGGCCGGCAGGCACATCGGCAGCGTCACGCGCAGGAAGGTCGTCAGGCGCGGCACCTTGAGCGACGCGGAGGCCGCTTCGAATTCGGGGTCCAGCGCATTGAGCGCGGTGGCAGCCGTGAGGTGCGCGCTGGTGTAGAAGTGGACGATGGTGCACAGGACCAGCAGCGGCATGGTGCCGTACAGCACGTTCAGCGGGTTCGACAGGCTGTTGAAGAAGAAGATGTAGCCCAGGCCCAGCACCAGGCCCGGCACCGCCATGGGCATCAGCGCCAGCATGCCGACCATGCCGCGCAGGCCGCGCGCGAGCTGGCCGCGGGCGGGCACCTTCTCCATCATCCATGCGCCGGTGAAGACCACGGCCGTGCCGGCCAGGGCGGTGCAGAACGCCAACTGCAGGCTGTTGCGCCAGGCGAGCCAGCCGCCGCCGTCCATATTGTCGAAGTCGTACGAACGCAGCGACATCGACAGGTTGTAGGGCCACATCTTCACGAAGGACGCCCACACCGCCACGCCGATGATCAGCAGCAGGAACGCCGCCAGCACGCCGGCCAGCGCCAGGAACGCGGCATCGCGGCGGCGGTTGACGCCCGCGGCATAGGGCTGGGCCCGGCCGCTCAGCTGAGCGCCTTGTCGGGCGCGCAGCCGCCGGTCCAGGGCGAAGGTCAGGATCGCGGGAAGCAGCAGCAGGATGCCGATGGCCGCGCCCTTGGGAAAGTTCTGCTGGCCGACCACGGCCTTGTAGGCTTCCATCGCCAGCACGTTGTAATCGCCGCCCACGACCTTGGGCACGCCGAAGTCGGTCACCGTCAGCGTGAACACCACGCAGCAGGCCGAAAACACGGCGTAGCGGGTGCCCGGCAGGGTCACGGTCAGGAAGGTGCGCCAGGGGCCGGCGCCCATGGCGCGCGCGGCGTCATAAAGACGGCCGTCGGCCAGGGCCAGGCCGGTCAGCAGAATCATCAGCGCGTGCGGGAAGGTATAGAAAGCCTCGCCCACGACGATGCCCCAGAAACCGTAGATGGTCGCGCCGCCCGTCAGGCTCTTGAGCAGACCCTGGTTGCCTAGCAGGTACACCAGCGCGATCCCCGGCAGCAGCGACGGCGCCAGCAGCGGCAGCAAGGCGACGGTGCGCAGCAGGCCCTTGCCCGGCAGGCGCGTGCGGGTCAGGCCATAGGCGAATCCATAGGCGCAGGGCACGACCAGCAAGGTCGTCACCACGCCCACCGCGAGGCTGCGCGCGACCATGGCCATGAAGCCGTCGCCGCCGATGATGTCCGCAAGCACCGATAACCCGGCCCAGGCGCCATCGCTGTCGGTCACAGACTTGAGCAGGATGGCGGCCAGCGGCAGCGCCAGGAATAGCAACAGGCCCAGCGCCAGGGCGCCCTGCCCGGTGGCCAGGCCGAAGGCGCCAACCCAGGCCGGCAGCGGGCGGCGGCCCAGCGCCGGGGCCTGCATGGGCGCTGCGATAATTCCAGCAGCCGGCGCGGCGGCGTTGGAGGAACGGTTCATGGCCGGATCAAGCGTAGGCGCGAATCGCATGGCGCGGCAGCTCCACCCAGCAGCGGCTGGCGGCGTGAGGGCCCAGCAGGGCGTCTCCGATTTCGGGGGACACGATGGAATGCACCGTGCTGCCGGGCACGCCCTCAAGGCGCAAGGCCAGGCGATAGCCGCGGCCAAGGAACACGCCGTCCAGCACATCGGCCAGCATGGCGTTGGGCTGATCCGGGCGCGCGGTGCTGACGCGCACCGCTTCCGGGCGCACGAACAGCTTGCCGCTGGCGGCGTCCAGCGCCTCGTCCACGGCCAGCTCCTGGCGTCCGACGCGGGCGCGGTGCGCGTCCACGCGTTCGAACGGCAGCCAGTTCGCCTCGCCCACGAAATCGGCGATGAAGGCCGAGCCGGGCTGGCGGTAGAGTTCCCGCGGCGTGCCGTACTGCTCGATGATGCCGCCATTCATTACGGCGATGCGGTCGGCCATCACCATGGCCTCTTCCTGGTCGTGCGTGACCATCAGCGTGGTGATGGACAGGCGCTTCTGCAGGGCCCGCAGCTCGATGCGCAGATGCTCGCGCACGCGGGCGTCCAGCGCCGACATGGGCTCGTCCAGCAGCAGCAGGGACGGCGATGGCGCCAGCGCGCGCGCCAGGGCCACGCGCTGCTGCTGTCCGCCGGAAATCTGTCCCGGATATTTATCCGCCGCGCCCGCCAGGCCGACCAGCGTCAGCATTTCCTCGACGCGGTTGGCGACGTGGTTGCGGTGGGCGCGCTTGCCGCTCAGGCCGTAGGCCACGTTCTGGGCCACCGTCAGGTTGGGAAACAGCGCGTACGACTGGAACAGGATGCCGTAGTCGCGCGCCTGCGGTTCGGCGTGCGAGATGTCGCGCCCGGACAGCACGATGGTGCCGCTGTCCTGGCGCTCGAGGCCGGCGATGGCGCGCAGCAAGGTGGTCTTGCCGCAGCCCGAGGGGCCCAGCAGGCACACCAACTCCCCGGCGCGGATGTCGAGCGAGACGTCCGACAGCGCGGTGTGGCTGCCAAAGCGCTTCACCAGATGCCTGACAGAGAGAAATGCGGTATCGCGTTCGGCCATGGGGCCTCCGGTTTGGGAACGAAGGCAGTATGGAAGACGCGTATTGAGTGTTTATGACACTTCGCGCAAATGCAGTAATAAAAACATCAAATTATTTTGGTGTACTGGCGGTCTTGCGCATTGCGCCCCTATTCCGCCCCCTGCACCGTGCTTGTCGCCGAACTCAAATCCTTCTACGCCGTGGCCCGCTGCGGCACCGTCACCAAGGCCGCCGCCCAGTTGGGCGTCAGCCAGCCCACGGTGACGGGGCAATTGCGCCAGCTGGAGTCGCGTTACGGCGTCGAACTGTTCCACCGCCAGGGGCGCGGCATGCGCCTGTCGGACGCCGGCCACAGCCTGATGCCCATGGTGGAAAAGCTGGTCCAGCAGGAAACCGAGATCGACTTCCGGCTGCGCGACGCCAGCGACCTGCGCGAAGGCAATCTGCGCATCGGCGCCACCGGCCCCTACTACATCATGGACACGGTGCGCGCCTATAACCAGCGTTATCCGGGCATAGACCTGACGCTGGCTATCGGCAATTCGCAAAGCATGCTGCAGGCGCTGCATGACTATCGCATCGAGATTGCCACGTCGTCGTTTCTGATGGATGACAAGCACCTGTACCGCCGCATGATCGCGGCCGACCCCATCCGGGTGGTGGCGCATCGCGACCATCCCTTGGCGCGCCACGGCCACGTCCGCCTGGCCGACCTGGCCGAACACGCGCTGCTGCTGCGCGAACCCGGCTCCATGACGCGGCAGCTGACGGAGGACGCCTTGCAGGCGGCCGGCGTCACGGTAAGCCGCACGCTGGAAATCGGCAGCCGCGAGTCCATCCGCCAGGCCATCCTGTGCGGCCTGGGGATCAGCCTGATCCCATCGCGCGAAATCCCGTCCCATCCCGATCTGGCGGCCCTGGACATCGAGGGCGCCGACATCGTGATGCACGAATACCTGTACTGCCTGCGCGAGCGCCAACCGGTGCAGCTGATCGCGCGCTTTCTGGAGATGGCGCCAGCCGCCGGCTGAGCGCCGCCCTCCCCTATGCGGCCACCCAGGAGACAACCATGGCCTTGACCTTGCAAGATATCGAGCAGATTTTCCTGGAGCGCGGGCACCGCTCCTATGACGGCGAATCCGTCAGCCACCTGCGGCATGCGCTGCAGACCGCGGCGCTGGCCGAGCGCAACGGCGCCGGCGCCCACCTGATCACCGCCAGCCTGCTGCACGACCTGGGCCATCTCATCGCCGACCGGCCTGGCACGCCGACGCTGCGCGGCATCGACGACAAGCACCAGTACTTCGTCCTGCCCTTCCTGCGCGGCCTGTTCAGCTCGGCGGTGCTGGACCCGATCCGGCTGCACGTGGAAGCCAAGCGCTACCTCTGCTATGTGGAACCGCAATATGAAGCGTCGCTCTCGGAGGATTCGAAACGCAGCCTGGCGCTGCAGGGGGGCAGTTTCGATGCGAGCCAGGCGGTGGAATTCGCGAGCATGCCGGGCGCGCCGGATGCGATCCGCCTGAGGCGCTGGGACGACATGGCCAAGGTTCCGGGGCTGGCAACGCCGCCCCTGGACCACTTCCTGGAAATCGCCGAGAGCATCTCGGGTCGGGTCAAGCTGGCTGCCATCTGGTAGGGCTGGCCGGAAAGCCGTGCGTCCTGGCGGCCCAGACCACCGCCAGCGTCGCCGCCAACAGCGCCAGCAGCACCGGTACGAACGCGGCCACGCCCAGGCGTTCGAGCAACGCGCCGCCGACGATCCCGCCTGCGGCAATCGCCGTGTTCCACGCGGTCACCAGCATGGACTGCGCCACGTCCGCGGCATCGCCCGACGTCTTGGCCAGCGCAGTCTGGAACAGCGTCGGCGAGCCGCCGAACGCCACGCCCCAAGCCCCCACCGACAGATAAAGCATGGCCGGCATGCCGCCCGCGATACCCAGCGCCAGCGCGGCCAGGCCGAACAGGGCGATGCAGGCCAAAGTCAGCGCCCGCAGATGACGGTCGATCAACGTCCCGATCAGCCAGATGCCGGCCAGGGAGCTGAGTCCGAACACCAGCAGCACCAGCTCGGTGTTTGCAGCCATGCCCAGCGATGCCAGGAACGGCGCGATATAGATGTAGAGAATGTTGTGCGCCAGGACGAACGCCAGCACCGCGAACAGCACCGGGCGCACGCCGGGCAGCAGGAATACGCGCCGCAGCGGCAGTTGCCGGCCCCGGGCCTGTCCCGCAAAGTCCGGCACCCGCAAACGCACCCAGACCATCAGGACCAAGGCCAGCCCGCTCATGATGCCAAAGCCTGCGCGCCAGCCCCACAGCGCGCCCAGGAACGTGCCGGCCGGAACGCCCAGCGACAGCGCCAGCGGCGCACCCAGCATCGCCACCGCGATCGCGCGCCCTTGCTGATGTGCGGGCACCATGCGCGCGGCGTAACCTGCCAGCAGCGCCCACAACAGTCCCGCCGACACGCCGGCCAGGAAGCGCGCGGCCAGGGTCAGCACATAGCCGGATGACAGCGCGGTCACCGTGTTGGCCAGCACGAACCCGGCGATCGCCGCCAGCAGCAGCGGACGCCGCCGCACGCCCTGGGTCGCGGCGACCAGCGGGATCGCCGCCACCAACGACCCGATCGCGTAGATGGTGACGGTCTGGCCGATGCTGGCCTGGGACACGGCCAGGCCCTGCGCCATCTGCGGCAGCAGCCCGGCCGGCAGCGCCTCGGTCAGGATGGTGATGAAGCCGGCCATCGCCAGCGCCAGCAAGGCGCCCAGCGGCAGGCGGTCGCGACCGGCGGGGGGATGCGTGGGCGCAGTACGCGGACGCGGGGAATTCGTGGTTTTTTTCATCTCAGGCACCTTGATTGAAGCTTGGTGCCGAGACGATAGAGTCCCCCGGATTAAAGAAAAAGTAGGCTACATTTCCTTCTTATGCGGAACTATATGTCCGCAATCGAGGAAACAGATGGATAGCCTCAATGGCTTTGTCGTATTCGTGCAGGTCGCCGAAACGCGCAGCTTCGTCGCCGCCGGCCGGCTGCTGGGCGTGTCGGCATCCGCCATCGGCAAAAGCGTGGCGCGGCTGGAAGAAAAACTGGGCGTGCGCCTGTTCCACCGCAGCACGCGCAGCGTCACCTTGACGGCCGAGGGGGCGCTGTTCCTGGAACGCAGCCGCCGCATCCTGGCCGAGATCGAAGCGGCCGAACTGGAGCTGTCGCAGGCCGCCGCCGCGCCGCGCGGACGCCTTCGCGTCAGCCTGCCGCTGGTCAGCGGGCTGGTGCTGCCGGTGCTGGGCGAGTTCATGCGCGAGTATCCCGAGATCGGACTCGACCTGGATTTCACCGACCGGATGGTGGACGTGATCGAAGAAGGCTTCGATGCCGTGGTGCGCACGGGCGAGCCGGCCGACTCACGCCTGTCGGCGCGCCGCCTGGGCGCCTTCCAGATCCTGCTGGTCGCCTCCCCCGCCTACCTGGCCAGCCGCGGCACGCCCAAAACGCCGGCCGACCTGCTGCGCCACAGCTGCCTGCACTACCGCTTTCCCAGCAGCGGCAAGCTGGAGACCTGGGCCCTGCGGCAAGCCGACGACGAGCCTGAACTGCAGTTGCCCGTCTCGATGATCTGCAACAACATCGAGACGCGCGCCTGCTTCGCGCTGCAAGGATTGGGGATTGCCTACCTGCCGGACTTCGCCATCCGCGAACCCCTGGCGGACGGCCGCCTGGTGCAGGTCCTGAAAGGAAAATCGGAGCGGACCAACGTCTTCCACATCCTGTGGCCCGCCAGCAAGCACCCGTCGCCGAAGGTCCGGGCGCTAGTGGACTTTCTGGGTTCCCGGGTCTTTGCCGACGCCCGGGCGTCCAGGCCCGGGCGTCAGGCCCAGGCCTCGGGTCACTGAGCGCCCGTAGCCACCGGGCGGGACGGATCGCTGCACCACTCGCTCCAGGAGCCCGGGTACAGGCGCGAACCGGACAGGCCCGCGATCTCCATGGACAGCAGGTTGTGGCAAGCCGTGATGCCCGAGCCGCACTGGTGCACGATGGCAGCCGGATCGCGGCCGTCCAGCAGCGTGGCGAATTCCTCGCGCAACTGCGCGGCCGGCTTGAAACGGCCGTCGGCCTGGAGGTTCTCGCCGTTGGGGCGGTTCAGCGCGCCCGGAATGTGGCCGGCGACCGGGTCCATGGGCTCGACCTCGCCGCGGTAGCGGTTGGCCGCGCGCGCGTCGATCACGGTGAAGGCCTGGCGGGGAATGTTGTCCAGCACCGCCTGCGCATCCACCGAACCCGCCAGCGAGGCGCCCGGCTCGACGGGCTGGCCCGCGCGCACGGCGGCGCCCGCTTCGGTCGTGGTCGGCAAACCGGCCGCCGTCCAGGCCTGCCAGCCGCCGTCCAGCACTGCCACCTGGTCATGCCCCAGCCAGCGCAGCATCCACCACAGGTGCGCAGCGTACATGCCGCCGCTGGCGTCATAGGCCACCACCAGGGTCTTGGGCGTCACGCCGTGGGCGGCCATGAGCGCGCCGAACGCGGCGCGCGACGGCAGCGGATGACGGCCGTTCTTGCCGGTGCGGGCCGCGGCCAGTTCGGTTTCGTGGTCCAGGTAGCGCGCGCCGGGGATGTGGCCCGCGTCATAGGCCTGACGGCCCGCCGCATGGTTGGTCAGGTCGTGGCGCACGTCGAACACGCGCACGTCCGGCGCATCCAGGCGCGCGGCCAGGTCGGCGGCGGAAATCAGGGTCATCGTCATTCGGTGTGCTCCTGTAAGGGTGTTGGGCGACCGCGGCTCAGGCCGGCTTGGGATCGCGCATGGTGCGCCAGATCGACAACAGGCCCGCGAAAATGATCAAGCCCATGCCGGCCCAGGCCAGGGCGTCCAGCTGTTCGCCCCAGAAACCCATGCCCAGCAGGGCCGCGAAGATGATGGTGCTGTACTGCAGCGCCGCCGTCAGCAGCGCCGACCCCAGGCCGAAGGCGCGGGTCATGGCCAACTGGCCGAACAGGCCCGTCACGCCCACGCCCAGCAGCGACAGGTAGCCGGTCCAGTCGGCGTGGCCCCAGCCCTCGAACAACAGTCCGGCCAGGCTGGACACGCAAACGGCCACGGAGAAGAACAGCACCGTGCGCCATTCGGGTTCGCCGACCCGGCCCAACTGGCGGATCTGCATCATGGCGATGGCCGACATGGCGCCGGCGGTCATCCCCAGCAGGGCAGCCAGCCACTGGTCCTCGTTGATGCTGGGCCGCAGCACCGCGATCACGCCCAGGAACCCCAGCGCCACCGCCACGATGCGCACGGGGTCGCGCTGCGCGCCGCCCCAGCCCAGCATCCAGCAGGCGATGAACAGCGGCGCGGTGTAGTTCAGGCTGGTGGCGGTGGCCAGGGGCAGATGGGCGATGGCGAAAAAGCCCAGCCACATCGAGGTGACGCCGGACAGGTTGCGCCACAGGTGGAGTTTCCAGCTGACGGGGATGATGGACTGGCGGCCGGCGCGGGCCCAGATCAGCAGCAGGATGACCGACGGCAATCCGCGAAATAGAACGACTTGCGGCAGCGAGGCGCCGTGTTCGGTGCCGAGCTTCACGAACGAACCCATGATGGCGAACATGGCGGACGCCAGCAACATCCAGAGTGCCTGCATGGGGGTCTACGCTAAGGGAAAAGTGAGGAGGAATAAGGGAAAGCGATACTATACTCTCCGTCACCGGAAGCGGCGCCGCGAGTCGGGGAACTGGCGGCCCGCAGCAGTGTCGAATCCCGGCATATCCTGCTCGCAGAGGAACACAAAAAACATGAAACGCATTGTCCTGTTCGTCCTGACCAACCTGGCTGTCATGCTGGTGCTGTCGGCCACGCTGCGCATCCTGGGCGTGGACCGCTACATCACCGCCAACGGCCTGAACCTGAACGCCCTGCTGATTTTCTCGGTGGTGGTCGGTTTCACCGGCGCGATCATCTCGCTCCTGATCAGCAAGCCCATGGCCAAGTG
This sequence comes from Achromobacter sp. GW823-FHT04E03, assembly GCF_058796095.1. NCBI lineage: Bacteria > Pseudomonadati > Pseudomonadota > Betaproteobacteria > Burkholderiales > Alcaligenaceae > Achromobacter > Achromobacter sp. GW823-FHT04E03. Next base: position 224,396 of record NZ_JBXAIJ010000003.1, read on the forward strand.
GAGCACCGGCGCCCAGGTGCTCGACCCGAATTCGCCCCGCAACCAGCGCGAAGCCTGGCTGGTCGACACCGTGCACCAGCTGGCCGACCGCGCCGGCATCGGCCGCCCGGAAGTCGCCATCTATGAAGGCGCCCCCAACGCCTTCGCCACCGGCGCCTTCAAGAACGACTCGCTGGTCGCGGTGTCCACCGGTCTCCTGGAAAGCATGAGCGAGGAAGAAGTCGCCGCCGTGCTGGCGCACGAAGTCGCGCACATCGCCAACGGCGACATGGTCACGCTGACGCTGATCCAGGGCGTGGTGAACACCTTCGTCGTGTTCCTGGCCCGCGTGGTCGGCTACTTCATCGACCGCGTGGTGTTCAAGAACGAACGCGGCATCGGCCCGGGCTACTACATCACCGTGCTGGTCTGTGAAATCATCTTCGGCGTGCTGGCCTCGATCATCGTGGCCTGGTTCTCGCGCCAGCGCGAGTACCGCGCCGACGCCGGCTCGGCCCACCTGATGGGCGCCCGCGAACCCATGATCCGCGCCCTGGCCCGCCTGGGCGGCCTGGAACCGGGCGAGCTGCCCAAGTCCTTCGAGGCCTCGGGCATCACCGGCAAGGGCGGCCTGGCCGCGATGTTCGCCTCGCACCCGCCGATTCCGGCCCGCATCGCCGCGCTGCAGAATGCGCGCGTGATCTAAGCCTTTCGCTCAGACGGGCCTCGCGCCCTGCAGCCCTGACTCGATGGCCCGCTTGCGCGGGCCATCGTCTTTTCCGGCTCCGGCCAAAAAAGGTCCCCAGGATGCGAGGCAGACCCCGAAGACGATCAACGATCAGACATTCCTGCTTCAATGGGGTGGGCGCATAATTTCAGGGGCCTGGCGCCGGTCCTGGCCGTATGGATAGACGTGATGTCGAGGGCAGACCGTGGCTGAATCGAGTACGCACTCCCCGGCCCGCGGAACGGGCAGCTGGCTGGTTGCCGTGGGCACGTATACGCGGCCGATGCCGCATGTGCACGGCATAGGGCGCGGCATCCACTTGCTGAGGTTCGACGCCGCGACGGCCACGCTGCGTGAATTGCAGGTGGACAGCCATGGCGTCAATCCCTCTTACCTGTGCCATTCCGCGTCCCTCGGCCTGCTGTACGGCGTGAGCGAGCAGGAAGTGGGCGCCAGCATCGACGTCTACGCGGTCGACGGCGCGGCCACGCTGCGGCATTTGCTCAATGTGCCTACGCCTGGCGCCAGCCCTTGCCACATCAGCCTGACGCCTGCGGCGGACCGCCTCTTCGTATCCAACTATGGCAGCGGCGAACTCCTGAGCTACCGGCTCGACCGGCAGGGGTTGCCCAGCGCCCCGCCCGACATCATCGTGCGCCATGGCAGCGGTCCGCGCAGCGACCGCCAGGCGAGCCCCCATGTGCATTGCGCCCAGCCGACCCCGTCCGGCGATGCGGTCTACCTGTGTGACTTGGGTACCGACAGCGTCGCCCGCCATGCCTTGCGGGGCGCCGCGCTGGATCTGCTCCCGGACCTGCAGGTGCAGATAGGACCAGGTTCCGGGCCGCGCCACCTGCGGCTGAATCCGGCCGGTACCCGCGCCTTCGTGCTCAACGAACTGTCCAATAGCGTGAGCGTCGTTCAACTGCCCACGGCACGCGATCCCCATGCACAGGCGCTCGCCCGGATCGGCACGCTGCCGGCAGATTGGCAAAACGCCAACTCCGCGTCCGCGCTTTGCCTGCATCCGAGCGGACGCTGGCTCTACGCGACCAACCGCGGCCACGACAGCATCGCAGGATTTCGGCTATTGGAATCCGCCCCTTGGCTTGAGCCGATAGGCTTGTGGCCCGCCGGCGGGCGCACCCCGCGGGACGCCGCCATCACCCCGGACGGCGGCTTCCTGCTGGTCGCCAGCCAGGACGAGCACCGCATTTCCTGCCTGCGCATCGACCCGGACAGCGGCCAGCTGCAGGCTGCAGGCGTGCCGTTTGCCATTTCCTCCCCGGCCTGCGTTCTTCCCTTGCTTCGGGAAGGAACCCCGAGGCCATGACAGCCGCTCGCCCTCCCGCATCGTCGTCACCCCGTGCCCTCAGCACTCGACGATGTTCACCGCCAGCCCGCCGCGCGCGGTTTCCTTGTACTTGGTCTTCATGTCGGCGCCGGTCTCGCGCATGGTCTTGATGACGGAGTCCAGCGACACGTAGTGCTGGCCGTCGCCGCGCAGCGCCATGCGGGCAGCGTTCACGGCCTTGATGGAGGCCATGGCGTTGCGCTCGATACAGGGGATCTGCACCAGGCCGCCCACGGGGTCGCAGGTCAGGCCCAGGTTGTGCTCCATGCCGATCTCGGCCGCGTTCTCGACCTGTTCGACCGTGCCGCCCAGGGCCGCGGCCAGGCCGCCCGCCGCCATCGAGCAGGCCACGCCGACCTCGCCCTGGCAGCCGACTTCGGCGCCCGACAACGAGGCGTTGTACTTGTACAGCAGGCCCACGGCCGCCGCGGTCAGCAGGAAGTCGCGCACGCCCTCGCGGTTGGAACCAGGCACGAAGCGGTCGTAGTAATGCAGCACTGCCGGGATGATGCCGGCCGCGCCATTGGTCGGCGCCGTCACGACGCGCCCGCCCGCGGCGTTCTCTTCGTTGACCGCCATGGCGTACAGATTGACCCAGTCCATCACGGACAGGGGATCGGACAGGGTGCGCTCGGCGCGCTGGGTCAGGTTGCGGTAAAGCTCGGGCGCGCGGCGGCGCACGCGCAAGGGGCCAGGCAGTTCACCGTCCGCTTCCGGATAGTTGATGCCGCAACCGCGCGACACGCAGTCCTGCATGACCTGCCAGATGCGGTCCAGCCCGGCGTGCACCTCGGCCTCGTCGCGCCAGGTCAACTCGTTCTTCATCATCAGCTGCGCCACCGACAGGCCGCTCTCGCTGCACATGCCCATCAGTTCGCGACCCATGCGGAACGGGTACGGCAACTGGTCGTGCGCGGCGATGACCTGGCTGTTGGACGCGCCGGCCGTCACCACGAAACCGCCCCCCACCGACAGGTAGCGGGCCTCGCGCAGTGATTCGCCATTGGCGTCAAAGGCGTGAAACTTCATGCCGTTAGGATGTTCCGCCATGGCTTCGCGGCGGTAGAACATCATGTGTTCCTTTTCGACGAAAGGAACCGGATAGCGTCCCAGCAGCGGCAATTGGCGGCTGGCCCGCACCGACGCGATCATGCCGGCGATGGCGGCGGGGTCGACGGTGTCGGGGGCTTCGCCCATCAGGCCCAGCAGCACGCCCTTGTCGGTGCCGTGGCCCTTGCCCGTGGCGCCCAGCGAGCCGTAAAGCTCGGCGCGCACCGTGGCCACATTGGGCATCAGGCCGTCGCGCTCCAGGCCTTGCGCGAACAACAGGGCGGCCCGCATGGGGCCCACCGTATGGGAGCTAGACGGGCCTATGCCTATCTTGAACAGGTCGAATACGGAAACAGCCACGCAAAACTCCATTGCATCTGCGATTGATGAGGCAATGATACGCGTAGGCCAGCCCACGCGCAGCTAGCGTCCTGCCCCGCAGATGCGCCCGCAGGCGTATGCTGTATTGCGGGGACAGGTTCCCCCGGCAGCGCCGCGCATGCGATCATTACAGAATTATTACTTGTCATAAAAGAATGGAAATACGCCAGGATGTCCGGACTCATTACCCTGCTTGACTTCGCCGGCTACGTCGCCCTGCTCCTCTGGGGCGTGCATATGGTCCAAACAGGCGTGCAGCGCGCCTTCGGGGCCGCCCTGGGCGCGGCGTTGGGCAAGGCCTTGGGAACCCGGCTGCGGGCATTCGCCGCCGGACTGGGCATTACCGCCGCGTTGCAGAGCAGCACCGCCACGGGCCTGATGATCACCGGCTTCGCGGCCGGCGGCGTCGTCGGCCTGGCGCCGGCCCTGGCCGCCATGCTGGGCGCCAACGTCGGCACCACGCTCATCGTCCAGCTGCTGTCCTTCGACCTGACCTCGCTCGCCCCCATCCTGATCCTCGCGGGCGTATGGATGTTCCGCCGCTACCCGCCGGGCCGCACGCGCGACCTGGGACGCGTCTTCATCGGCCTGGGCCTGCTGTTGCTGTCGCTGCACCAACTGGTCGAACTGTTCCAGCCCTTCCAGACCGCGCCCATGCTGGGCATGATCCTGGACGCGCTGGCGACCCAGCCCGTGGCCACGGTACTGCTGGCGGCCGCCTTCACCTGGGCGGCGCATTCCAGCGTGGCCGTGGTGGTGCTGGTCATGTCGCTGGCCAGCCACCACATGGTGGCCCCGCACGTAGCCTTCGCGCTGGTGCTGGGCGCCAACCTGGGCACCGCCATCAACCCCATGATCGAAGGCGTGACCGGAGACGACCCCGCCGCGCGCCGCCTGCCCCTGGGCAACCTGCTGACCCGGGTGCTGGGCGTGCTGATCGGGCTGATACTGCTGCCCTACCTGCAGCCGATGATGAGCGATCTGGCCTCCGACCCAGCCCGCGCCGTGGCCAACTTCCACACCCTGTTCAACGCCGTCATCGCCCTGGTGTTCCTGCCGCTGTTGACGCCCTACGCCGCCCTGCTGACGCGCTGGCTGCCCAAGCGCGCGGATCCGAACGACCCGTCGCGCCCGCAGTACCTGGATGAATGGGCTCATGACGTGCCCGCCGTAGCCTTGGGCAACGCCGCGCGCGAGGCCCTGCGCATGGCCGACATGCTGCAGACGCTGCTGCTCTACGCCCGCGCCGGCTTCAAGCGCGACAACCGCCACCGCATGGTGCAGGCGCGCCAGCTGGACGCCGCGCTGGACAAGCTGGAAAACGCCATCACCACCTACCTGGCCACCCTGGACCAGGAGAACATGACGCGCGAGGACATCCAGCGCCTGGACGACATCCTGGCCTTCACCAGCAATATCGGCCATGCCGGCGACATCGCCCACCACGGCCTGCTCAGCCACGTCGCCAAGCTGCGCAAGCAGGGCTGGATCTTTTCGCCCGAACAGCGCGCCAGCCTGGACGACACGCTGGGCCAGCTCATCGCCAACCAGCGCACCGCCGCCGCCCTGTTCGTCAACGACGACCTGCGCCAGGCCCGTGCGCTGGCGGGTGAAAAGGCGCGCTTCCGCTCGATCGAGACCCATGCCGCGGACACGCACCTGCAGAAAATCAAAGGCGGCGAGGTCGACGCCGCCGAGGTGGGCGCGCTCTACCTGGACATCCTGCGCGACATGAAGGGCATCAATTCCCATCTGGTCGGCGCGGCGGCCTATCCGCTGCTGGCGCGGCACGGCGAACTGCTGCCCAGCCGCTTGCGCGAGGCTGGGAACTGAGCAGAACGAAAAAGCCGACCTTATGTGGTCGGCTTTTTTCACCGCGCTCTTGGGCAGCTTTCGCTGCCCCGCATCCTACAAATAGCGCTTGAACCACTCCAGCATGCGCTTCCAGCCATCCTGCGCGGCCTCGGCCTTGTAGCTGGCGCGGTAGTCCGCCAGGAAGGCGTGGTCGGCCTCGGGATACACCACGAATTCCGAGCGCCGGGCGTTGTCGTTGCCGGCGGCCAGCTTGGATTTCATGGTTTCGACGTCGGCCAGCGGAATGCTGGCGTCCTTGCCGCCATACAGGCCCAGCACCGGGGCGTGCAGTTCGTTGACCACGTCGAAGGCAACGCGCTTGATCAGCGGGCCATGGCCCACGCTGAGCTTGCCGTACCAGGCCACGCCCGCCTTCACGTCGGGATTGTGCGCGGCGTACATCCAGGTCAGGCGACCGCCCCAGCAAAAGCCAGTCACCGCCACGCGCTTGGGATCGCCGCCGTGCGCGGCCGCCCAGGCCACGCTGGCGTCCAGGTCGGCGAACACCTGTTCGTCCGGCACCTTGCTGACCAGCTCGGCAATGAGTTTCGGGATGTCGGTGTAGACCGAGGCATCTCCCTGGCGTTCGTACAGATTGGCGGCGACGGCAAGGTAGCCGGCCTTGGCGACCCGGCGGCACAGGTCCTTGATGTGCTCGTGCACGCCGAAGATCTCCTGCACAACCAGCACGATGGGCAGGTCGCGCTTGCCTTCGGGCGCGGCGTAATAAGCGGCGATCGTGCCGTCGGCCACGGGCAGTTTGAAATCCCCGTGGACCAGGCCCTGGGTGTCCGTGTGGATCACGGTGGGCGCGACGTTGCCGGCTGCGGCGGAAAAACTCATGAAGAACTCCTGTGTAGGGATGATCAACCAAGCCGGATATCCCGTCAGCGCCTGCACGGCCCCGCGCCTGTCCTAGTGCCGGTGGCCATGCTCCACTTGCGGCGCGGCCTGGCCGGCTTCGGCCTCGTGGTCGTGCCCATGGTGCATCACCGTGGTGACGCTGTAGATCAGCACCACGCCCACGCCGACCAGCAGCAATTGCGGGACGGCATCGGCCAGGGATACCCGTTCGTGCATCTGCGGCATCAGGTCGGCCACCGAAATGTAGAGGAAGCTGCTGGCTGCAACCACCAGGACATACGGCACCCATTGCTGCGCCTGCTGCAGCACGAAGTACCCTATTATGCCGCCCACGGCTGAACACAAGCTGGTGAACAGGATCAGGGAGAACGCGCGGCGGCGCGCCAGGCCCGCGTTGAGCAACACCACGAAGTCACCCAGCTTGTGCGGCACCTCATGGATGATGATGGACGCCGCGGTCAGCACGCCCAGCAGCGGATCGGTCAGGAAAGCCGCCGCCACCAGCACCCCGTCGCACAGGTTGTGCAGCGAGCTGCCGATCAGGATCAGCACACCGCCGCGGCCCGCCTCGTGGCGGTCATGCCCCTTGTGGTGGTGATGGCCGTCGCCCTCGTGGTGATGGCTGTGGCGCAGCAGCGCAATCTTCTCCAGCACGAAAAAGCCGATCAGCGATGCCAGCATCAGGCCGAACAGCACGTGGGCATCGCCCACCCCCGTCTCGAAGGCCTCGGGCAGCAGGTGCAGCAGCGCCACCGACAGCAGCACCCCCACCGACAGGCTGACCATGTGGTGCAGGTATTGCGCGAAAACCTTGTAGGCCAGCCAGCTGGCGACAAGGACGGCGATAAGCCCGCCGGTGACGGTGGCGAGCAAAATCCAGAGCAGCAACATTTTTGGGGGGACGCTTTAAGGCGGAGGGAAGCGAAACATTATATTGTTTCAATACCAAAAACGGAAATGGGCCGCCCGCAGGCGGCCCATGTGTCCTGGGACCGGGTGCTTCCGGCTCTAGTGGGCCTGCTCCCAGTTCTTGCCCATGCCGACTTCCGCCACCAGCGGCACGCGCAGTTCCGCCACGTTGCACATGAGGCGCGGCAGCGCTTCCTTGACCAGTTCCAGCTCGGCGTCGGGCGCTTCCAGCACCAGTTCGTCGTGCACCTGCATGATCATGCGCGTCTGCAGCTTTTCGGCTTCCAGCCAGTCCTGCACCGCCACCATGGCCATCTTGATCAGGTCGGCCGCCGTGCCCTGCATGGGCGCGTTGATGGCCGCGCGTTCGGCCGCCTGGCGGCGCGGACCCGAGGCGCCGCGGATTTCCGGCAACTGCAGGCGGCGTCCGAAGACGGTTTCCACGTAGCCCTGCTCGCGCGCGCGGCGGCGGGTGTCGTCCATGTACATGGCCACGCCGGGATAGCGGGCGAAATAGCGGTCGATGTAGGCCTGCGCGGCATCGCGCGTGATACCCAGGTTGGACGCCAGGCCGAACACCCCCATGCCGTAGATCAGGCCGAAGTTGATGGCCTTGGCGGCGCGGCGCTGGTCGGTGGAGACGTCGGCCAGCGACACGCCGAACACTTCCGAAGCGGTGGCGCGGTGGATGTCCTCGCCCGCTGCGAAGGCGCGCTGCAGGTTGGCGTCGTCCGACACGTGCGCCATGATGCGCAGCTCGATCTGGGAATAGTCCGCCGACAGCAGCATGCCTTGCTCGGCGATGAACGCCTCGCGTACGCGCCGGCCGGCCTCGGTGCGCACGGGGATGTTCTGCAGATTGGGATCGGACGAAGCCAGGCGGCCGGTAATCACCGCGGCCTGCGAATAATGCGTGTGCACCCGCCCGGTATCCGGGTTGATCATGCGCGGCAGCTTGTCCGTATAGGTGGACTTCAGCTTGGACAGGCCGCGGTACTCCAGCAGCACCTGCGGCAGCGGATAGTCCTGGGCCAGCTTGCTCAGCACCTCTTCGTCGGTGGACGGCGCGCCGCTGGCGGTCTTGCGCACCACCGGCAGCTGCATGCGGCCGAACAGGATCTCGCCCAACTGCTTGGGGGAATTCAGGTTGAAGGGCTGGCCGGCCAGTTCATAGGCCTTCTGTTCCAGCTGCAGCATCTCCTGGCCCAGCTTGTGGCTCTGGCGGCCAAGCTCCGCGGCGTCTACCTTGACGCCGTTGCGCTCGACCGTGGTCAGCACCGAGGACACCTGCATTTCCAGCAGGTAGATACGGTTCAGTCCCGCATCGGCCGCCACCATAGGGCGCAGCACCTGGTGCAGCTGCAAGGTGAAGTCCGAGTCTTCGGCCGCGTAATGGCCGGCCTTGTCCACCGCCACTTCGTCAAAGCCGATCTGCTTGGCGCCCTTGCCGCAGAGGTCCTCGTAGGACACGCCGCTGCGGCCCAGATAGCGCTGGGCCAGGTCGTTCAGGCCCACGCCGCGGTGCGATTCCAGCACATAGGCCTGCAGCATCGTGTCTTCGGCGATGCCGGCCAGCTTGATGCCTTCGTTGGCGAACACGTGCGCGTCGTACTTGGCGTGATGCAGCAGCTTGGCGCGGGACGCGTCTTCCAGCCAGGGCTTCAGGCGCGCCAGCACCTCGGCCTTGGGCAGCTGCGGCGCATTGTCCGGACCGCGATGCGCGACCGGGATGTAGCACGCCACGCCCGGCGCCACCGCCAGCGACATGCCCACCATCCTGGCCTGCATTTCGTCCAGCGACGTGGTCTCGGTGTCCACCGCGACCAGGGGCGCGTCCTTCAGCTTTTCCATCCAGGCGTCGAACGCGGCCCAATCGGAAATGATCTGATAATCCAGCTCCACGGGCGCGGCGGGCGCCTCGTGCGCAACGCGGGCGTCGCCCGCGGGCACGCGTTCGGCGTCGCCGGTCAGGTCGCGCAGCCAAGTGCGGAAACCGTAGCGTTCATAGAGTTCGGTCAGCGTCGCATCGTCGCGCGGACGCGGCGTCAGGTCATCCACGTTGTCCACGTGGCCGGCCAGGTCGCAGTCGTACTTCACGGTGAGCAATTGGCGCGTCAGCGGGAAGTTGGGAATGGCCTCGCGCAAGTTGCTGCCCGCCACGCCCTTGACGCCTTCCGCGCCTTCAATCAGCTTGTCTATCGAGCCGAATTCCGTAAGCCATTTGACCGCCGTCTTCGGGCCCACCTTGGTGACGCCGGGGACGTTGTCCACGGCGTCCCCCACCAGCATCAGGTAATCCACGATGCGGTCGGGCGGCACGCCGAACTTGTTGACCACGCCGGCCTCGTCCAGCACTTCGCCCGTCATGGTGTTGACCAGGGTGACGTGGCTGTTGACCAACTGCGCCAGATCCTTGTCGCCGGTGGACACGATGGTGTGCACGTCATGCTCGGCGGCGCGCTTGGCCAGGGTGCCGATCACATCGTCGGCCTCGACGCCCTCGATGGCCAGCACCGGCCAGCCCAGCGCGCGCACGGCGCGGTGGATGGGCTCGATCTGCGCGGCCAGGTCTTCCGGCATGGGCGGGCGATGCGACTTGTATTCCGGATAGATATCGTCACGGAAGGTCTTGCCGCGGGCATCGAAAATACATGCGGCATACTCTGCCTTATGATCAGAGACAAGTTTGCGCAGCATATTCACCACGCCGTAGAGCGCCCCCGTGGGTTCGCCTTGCGCGTTGCGCAAATCAGGCATAGCGTGGAAAGCGCGGTACAAGTAACTTGAACCGTCGACCAGTAATAAGGTTTTTTTCATGGTTACAAAGGCAGATATGGCAATAGCTGCGGAAACACCCGCCAACAAACAAATTCCGCTGATTATGTCAGAGATACGGACGGCGGCAGACAAGCTCGCGAACATCGGGCCTGCTGTCAGCGTCTTCGGCAGTGCGCGAGTCAGCCGTAATTCCCCCCACTATGAAACCACCGTCGCAATTTCCGCCGCCCTGGCGGATGCGGGTTTCGCGGTGATCGCCGGCGGCGGTCCCGGCATCATGGAGGCAGCCAACAAGGGCGCGTTCGAAGCAGGCGGCACCAGCATCGGTCTGAACATCAGCCTGCCCCACGAAGCGCACAACAACGAATACCAAACCATCAGCCTGTCATTCGAGTATTTTTTCTCGCGCAAGGCAACCTTCTTCATGCACAGCTTCGCCTATGTGGCGATGCCTGGCGGTTTCGGCACCCTGGATGAACTCTTCGAAGCGCTGACGCTCATCCAGACGGGCAAGGTCCCGCCCGCTCCCATCGTGCTGGTGGGCAGCGAGTACTGGTCCGGACTGGTCGAATGGCTGGGCGGCCAGGTGCTGGCCAATGGCATGATAGGCGCGCATGACCTGGATCTCTTCATCATCGAAGACGATCCCGTCAAGGTGGTGCGCAAGGTGGTGGAATTCCACGCCAAGGTCAATTCGGACGCGCAATACGCGCCGTCCCTGCCGGCCTGAAATCGCATGTAGCTCAAGGCCCGCTTGCCGCCCCCTCGGAGGGGCAGCAAGCGCGCGAAGCGTGCGCAGCGTGGGGGCCCTTTCCCTGTTATTTGCGCATGAACGAGGGCAGCACGTCCGGCGGAATCGGGCAGACGTAAGGTTGCCCGCGGCGCGTCTCCATCAGTTCCTCCTTGGCGCGCGCCAGCGCCTCGGGCTGCGTGTACAGATCGGCGGCGGTCGCCGCGATGATCTTGGCCGCGTGCACCATGCCCTTGTGCGCCATGGACATCTTGCCCTGCGCCACCATCTGCCAGGAATGGAACGGCGTGCCGTAGGCGTAGCAAGCGCCCCAGCATTGCGCGGTGGGCGCGACCCAGCTCACGTCGCCCACGTCGGTGGAACCGTAGGTGATCTCAGCCTTGCCGGGCTCGTAGGGCGCCACGCCGGCAAACAGCGGCGTGGGATTGCGCAGCACCGCGCCCAGGTTCTTGCCGGCGTTGTCGATGTCGTCCGTAGAGATCGCATCCCACATGCGGCGAGCGGCCTGCTGCTCGCCCGCGGTGTAATCGGGCCCCTGCAAGGCCAGCATGTTGGCGTACATGATCTGGTTCAACACGCCGTTGGGAATGTAGTTCGAGCAGGCTTTGTCGAACACGATTTCCAGTTCGCAACCCGTCATCAGCGCCGCGCCACGCGCCACGTTCTGCACGCGCTCGTATAGTTCGGACGCCTGCGAATTGATGGGTGCGCGCACCAGGTACAACACTTCGGCGCGGGCCTGCACCACGTTCGGTGAAATGCCGCCGCTGTTGGTCACGGCGTAATGCACGCGCGCATCCGGCACCATGTGCTCGCGCAGGTAGTTCACGCCCACGTTCATCAGCTCGACCGCGTCCAGCGCGCTGCGGCCCAGGTGCGGCGAATTGGCCGCGTGCGCGGCAACGCCGCGAAAACGGAAATAGGCCTGGATGTTGGCAAGCGAGGACTGGTGGAAGATCCCGGTGTGCGATGCGGGATGCCAGGTCAGCGCCGCATCCACGTCGTCGAACAGGCCCGCGCGCGCCATGAAGGTCTTGCCCGAACCGCCCTCTTCGGCCGGACAGCCGTAGAAGCGGATGGTGCCGGGCAGGCCGTTGGCCTCCAGGAATTCCTTCACCGCCACCGCCGCAAAATGCGCGGCCGTGCCCAGCAGATGATGGCCGCAGCCGTGGCCGTTGCCGTTCGGCGTTTCCGGCGAAGGCTGGCAGGCGTAGGCGCCGCTCTCCTGGCTCAGGCCCGACAGCGCGTCGTACTCGCCCAGGATGCCGATCACCGGGCCGCCGTTGCCGGCCTCGGCCACGAAGGCGGTGGGAATGCCGGCGGCGTCGCGCGTGACGCGGAAACCCGCTACTTCCAGCATCGCGATGTGCAGCTCGGCGGACTTGTGTTCGTCGTAGCGCAGTTCGGCCAGGCTCCAGATGCGGTCGCTCAGTTCCGCGTAGCGCTCGCTGCGCGCGTCGATGAACGGCGCAAGTTTATCGATGGCACCCATTGTTTCTCCTGTGGCTGTAATGGCGGGGAAAAAACCGGTCAGGTCACTCGTCGAGCTTGATGCCGGCAGTTTCAATGATTTTGCGGTTGGCGGCCAGCGTCTGCGCGATGCGCTCTGCAAAGGCCTGCGGCGTGCCGGCGTCGGGCTGCGCGCCCATGCCCGCCAGGCGCTGCACCAGCCCAGGCTCGGCCAGCGCACGCACCGCGGCCTGATTCAGGCGCTGCACCACGGCATCGGGCGTACCGGCGGGCACGACCAGGCCGAACCAGGTCTGGCCCAGCGCGTTCAGCTGCGGATAACCCAGTTCCGTCATGGTCGGCAGGTCCGGCATGTCAGGCATCCGCGCGGGCGCCGACACGGCGATGGCGCGCAGCTTGCCAGCCTTGACCAGCGATTGCGCGGACGCGTACTGGTCCTGCTGCACCTGCACCTCGCCGCCCACCGCGGCGGTCAGCGCCGGCCCCATGCCGCGGTACGGCACGTGCAGCACATCGACCTTCAGATCGGCATTCATCGCCGCCAGATTCAGGTGGCCAAGCGAACCGACGCCGGGCGAACCATAGGAATACTTGCCCGGATGGGCCCGCAGCTCAGCCAGGAACTGCGCAAAATCCTGCGCCGGAAACGCCGGATTCACCATCCACACGACCGGCACCGTCGCCACCGAGGCCACTGGTTTGAGCTGCGTTTCGGGGTTGACCCGCTTGGTGCCGTACAGCAGCGGATTGACGGCCATGGTGCTGACCGTGGCCATGCCCAGCGTGTAGCCGTCAGGTTCGGCCCGGGCCACCGCCTCGGTGCCGAGCAGGCCGCCCGCGCCGGCGCGGTTCTCCACCACCACGCTCTGGCCCAGTTCCTTGCGCAGGCCCTCGGCCACCGCGCGGGCGAGCGCGTCCGTGGACCCGCCGGGCGCGAACGGCACGATCAGCCGCAAGGGCTGGGAGGGATAGGCATCCTGGGCGGCGGCCAGGGACGAAACACTGAAAGTTACGGCGCAAACCAGCGCGTGCAGCAGACGGGACTTCATGGACCAGCCACTCCTGGGGAACGGAAGCGATATAAGGGATCGCTGCATTGTGTCCAGGGCATATCCTTATTTCAAATACATTAATGCGTGGATATATTCGTATTTTGAATATCTTCCCTCCCCGAGCCATGGACGTCGCTCCCGCCACCCTGCTGTCCCGCCTGCTCGCCAAAGGCCGCCTGCGCCACCTGCAATTGCTGGCCAGCATCGCCGACCTGGGCAGCATTCAGCAGGCGGCCAGCCATATCGGCCTGAGCCAACCCGCGGCCACCCATGCGCTGGCCGACATCGAAGATCTGCTGGGCGTGCAACTGTTCGAGCGCCATGCCCGCGGCATGCGCACCACGCGCAGCGGCCAGCTCATGGCGGAGTGCGCCCGCAGCATGCTGACGACGCTGCGCGCTTCCACCGATTCGGTGGCGGCCCTGCGCCAGGGCGCCACGGGCAATCTGCGCCTGGGCGCCATCCCGGCAGCCACGGGCGGCCTGCTGGCCGAGCGCCTGCCCGCCTACATGAACGCGCGGCCCGGACTGCAAGTAGAGGTGGTGGAAGGCAGCCGCGAGCAACTACTGCCGCAAGCCGCCAGCGGCAGCCTGGACATGTTGCTGTGCCGGCGTCCGGAAGCCGTGCCCGCCGGCCTGGAATTCGTGCCGCTGCAGGAAGACGCGGCGGTGATCGTAGCCGCTGCCGGCCACCCGCTGCTGGATCCGGACGACGCCCCCACGCTGGCGCAGGTGGCATCCCAACTATGGATAGAACCTCGCCCGGAATTGGCCATCCATGCGGTCTTCAAGGCCTTCTTCGAACGCGCCGGCGTGGTGCCGCGGCTGTGCCGGCTGAGCAGCGCCGCCCCGCCCATGCCGCTGCTCATCGCCGTCATGCATGCGCAAAAGGCCTTGGCCATGGTGCCGCAGACCCTGGGCAACTGGTACATGCAGCACGGACATTTCCAGCGCGTGCGCATCGAATCGCCCGGTTCATTCCAGCCCATCGGCGCGATCGTGCGCGACCAGGGACCGGGCCGCGATTTCCTGGACTGGCTGGCGGCCGGGCGCAAGGCCAGCTGAACCAGCCCGGTCTTCAGCCTATGTCGCCGCCCGCCACATACATGATCTGCCCGGTGATGTAGGACGCCTCGGGCGCCGCCATGAAGCAGATCGCCGCGGCGACTTCCTCGGCCTGGCCCGGGCGGTCCTGCGGCGTGTCGCGCAGGCAGGAGGCATACATCTCGCTGACCCAGGCGGCTTCCTGCACGGATGGCGTCTCGTGATTGCGCGGAATCGCGCGCACGCCGTTGTCCAGCGCGCCCGGCGACACGCAATTGACACGCACGCCCGACTTCGCCAGCTCCAGCGCCATGCAGACGGTGGCGGCGTGCACGCCGCCCTTGGAGGCCGAATACGGCACCCGGTAGATGCCGCGCGTGGCGTTGGAACCCACGTTGACGATGGCGCCCGCGCCCTGCGCCCGCATCACCGGTATGACTTCACGGCAGGACCACAGCGTGGGCCACAACGAACGGTTGACCTCGCGCTGCATCTGCTCCGGCGTGTATTCCCAGAACGGCCGGGTCCAGATCGTGCCGCCCACGTTATGCACCGACACGTCGATGCGGCCGTTGATCTCCAACGCGGCGCGCACCATGGACTGCGCGCCCTCATGGGTTTCCAGATCGGCCTGTGCGAAGCTCGCACGTCCGCCCGCGGCGCGGATCTCCTCGGCCACGGCGGCGCCCTGCTCCTCCGCCCGGTCCACCACGACCACGTGCGCGCCTTCAGCCGCCAGGCGCCGGGCCGTTGCCCGGCCCACGCCCTGGGCGGCGCCGGTGACCAGGGCCACCAGGCCCTCGAAGCGTAGATGTGTGCTCATGCTTGTATCGTCCTTTGCTATATCAATGGGCCGCCGAAAGCGCGCCGTCCGGCCGCGCGTGCTTGAGCTTGAGGCTCAGCACCGCCAGGGCCGCGACCGCCAGGGGTATCGCCAACGCGATGAAGAATCCCGACGGTCCGCCCCAGGCCAGGAAGCTGCCGCCGATGGCCGAACCCGCGATCGCGCCCGCGCGGCCCATGCCGATAGCCCAGCCGGTGGCGGTGGCGCGCAAGGCGGTGGGGTAAGCGCCCACCACCAGGTAGTTCAGTGCAATCTGCTGACCACCGATGCCGAAGCCGGCCGCGCCGACCAGGATGAAGACCAGCGTCCAGTTGTCGCCGGCCTGGCTCAGGCCGACGGCCACCACGATGCCCAGCGCGAACATGCCGCCAAGCAGCCTCCTCGTGTTGACGCGCGGCAGCACGAAGGACAGCGGAATCGCGCAGATGATGAAGACGGCGTTGACGATGACCGTGCCCATGGGCGCCTGCTCGGCGGGCAGGCCCGCGGCCTTCAGCACCGTGGGCAGCCACGACAGCAGCATGAACCACGCCACCCAGTTCAGCAGGTACACCGCCCAGATCGCCACGGTCTTGGCGCCGTGGCCATCCGAGAACAAGGCGCCGACGCCGGCGCGCGCGACGGATTCCTCCGGCACGGTGAACTGCGCGTCGGCGTCCAGCTTGCGGCGCGAGATGGCCGACAAGACGCGCGCGATGTAGCGCTGGCTTTCCGGATCGCGGCGCGTGGCCTTGAAGTACAGCGACTCGGGCAGCATCAGAAAGGCGACGGCAAGCAGGACCAGCGGCGCCAGGCCGCCCACGATGAAGATGCCTTCCCAGCCGATGACGGGCAGCATGCGGGCGGCCAACAGGCCGCCCAGCATGGCACCGGCCGGCAGGCCCAGCAGCACGCCGGTCATGATGGCGCCGCGCAAACGGGCCGGACCGTACTCGGCGGCCAGCGCCAGCAGCACCGGCGTGCAGCCGCCCATGCCCAGGCCGGCGATGAAGCGCAGCACCAGGATATGGGTGGTGTCGGTGGCCCAGGCCGTGGCCAGCGTGGACAGGCCGAACAGGGCCAGGCCCAGCATGATGGCCGGACGGCGGCCGATGCGGTCGCCGATCAGGCCCAGGGTCATGGCGCCCACCGTCATGCCGACGATGCCAGCGGTCAGGATGGGCGCCAGCGCGCCCGCCTTCAGATCGAAGGCGGCCAGGATCGCCGGCCCGGTGAAGGCGATCGCCTGTGTGTCGAAGCCGTCGAACAGCGCGATCAGAAAGCACAGGATCAACACGCGCCATTGAAAGGCGCCCAGTCGTTCCTGGTCGATCAGCGTCGGAATCGACCAGCTGGAAGTCGCGGCCATGATGGTTGTCTCCATGGCGCGGCCGAACCCGGCCTCGCGCCTGCGGGTTGTTCTAGGTGATTTGGGGAAAAGAATGGCGGCGCCGCTTGCGGGCGCCGCCCGGGCATCGGTCAGGCGGTGGCGCGGTCCATGCGGGCTTGCGGACGGGCCTCGTCGGCGTCCAGCGCCGGCTGCAGCACAAAGTCGAAACAGACGCGTGTGAACGGCGCGTTCACGCCCAGGCTCTCATAGCCGGCGGCCGGCGTATTGGGCTGCAGTTCGACCACCAGGCCGTCGCGCGTGGCGAAGGCGAAGTCATCGTCCAGGAAGGTGTCGCCCGGGATGTTGACCTGCGTGGTCAAGGTGCGCTGCCCGTCGGCCGCCACCAGGAAGTGGATGTGGGCCGGCCGGTTGCCATGGCGGCCCAGCGCCCCGAACAATTCGGACGTGGGGCTGTTCGGCGGAATCGCGTAGCCCGGCGGGATGAAGCTGCGAAAGCGGTAGCGGCCTTGCGCGTCGGTCTTGATCTTGCGGCGCAGGTGGTAGTCCGCCTGGTCGGGATCGAAGTGCGAATAACGCCCCAGCTCGTTGGCGTGCCACACGTCCACCAGCGCGCCGGCGACGGGATTGCCGTCCACGTCACGCACCTGCCCTTCCATCACCAGCACCGTGCCGGCTGCGGGATCCTCGTCCAGGCGGGCTTCGCCGTCGGACAAGGGCGCGCCCGCGATGTAGAGCGGTCCCTCGATCGCGCGCGGCGTGCCGGCGGCGCGGCCGGCGGCCTCGTCGGCCTCTTCCTCGCGGATGTCGATCAGGCGGTCAAAGCCCAGGCCTGCCGTGATCAACCCCAGTTGGCCGCTGCCGCCCAGGCGCGCAAGCCAGTCCACGCCCGCCCAGAATTCATCGGGCTTGATGTCGAGATCGTCGATCGCGCGGAACAGGTCCGACACGATGCGCTGCGTGATCTGCCGCACGCGGTCGTTGCCCGGATTGACCTGGGAGCTGTTGACCAGATCCAGTAGTTGTTGCTGGGTATATTCAGCCATGATGCGTCTCCTGCTTTTTGGAATGATCGGGAAAGTGATGGGTCAGGTCGCAGCGGCCTCGCCGCGGCGGCCGAAGTCGACCGTGGCGGGCGTCAGGCCCGCCCTTGCGCGGTCAAAACGTTCCAGCCGTTTTTCGTCGACGACGACGCCAAAGCCGGGGCCGTCGGGAAGGTGGAGTTCGAAGTCGCGCACGGTCATCGGCTGCTCGACGATGTCGTCGACCAGCAATTGCGGGCCGAACAGTTCGCAACCGTGGTGCTGGTCGGACAGCGTGGCGAACACGTGCGCCGACGCCGCGCTTCCCAGCGAGGTTTCCAGCATGGTGCCGCCGTACCAGCCGATGCCGGCCGCTTGCGCCACGGCCGCGACCTCGCGCGTGCGCAGCAACCCGCCGTGCTTGGCGACCTTCAGGGAAAACACATGGCAGGCGCGCTGCGCGGCCAGCATGTAGGCGTCCTGCGCGGAGCACACGGTTTCATCCGCCATGATCAGCGCGGCCGAACCCAGCGACTGCGTCGCTTCGCGCAGCGCCTGCACGTCCCACTTCGCCACGGGCTGTTCGATCAGGGTCACGCCGGCCTCCACCAGTTGCGGCAGATAGCGGCGGGCGGTGTTGCCGTCCCAGGCCTGGTTGACGTCCACCGTCATGTCGGCGCGGCCGTCCAGGCCGCGCGCAATGCGCGTCACGTGCGCCACGTCGTCCGCCGGACTGCGCGCGCCGATCTTGAGCTTGAAGAGGCGATGGCGGCGCGCCTGCATCATCTGCTCGGCCTCCTCCAGATCGCGTTGCGAATCGCCGCTGGCCAGCGTCCAGGCCAGCGGCAGGCGTTCGATGCGCTTGCCGCCCAGCAATTGCCAGGCCGGCACGCCCAGGCTGCGCGCCACGGCGTCCAGCAGCGCCATCTCGACCGCGCTCTTGGCGAAGGTATTGCCCTTGCAGACCGCATCGAAGCGGTTGAGGTGTTCGGCGAATCTGCGCGCATCCGCGCCGGCCACGGCGGGAGCCAGGTAGTTCTGGATCGCATGCAGGATGGTTTCCGGCGATTCCTCGTTCCACGACGGGCCGCCTATCGTGGCCGCTTCGCCAAAACCGCAGGCGCCGTTGGCTAGCCAGAGCTGCACGATCACCGGGCTTTGCCGGTTGATGGCGCCGAACGAAAACTTGTGCGGCCGGATCGTCGGGATGTCGACGATTCTTGCGTGGATGCGCTCGATGCGCCAGGTGGCATCGTCTGCCGTGATCGGAGCCGGGGTCGAAACGGATGTCATAAAGCCTGAAGCCCTGCGTGAGTGATGCGGCAAGGTTAGGGCTCGGCCGGTTTTGCATCCAATGATTTATATTGCATTTATCATTCGATATGGTCGAACGATACACTTACAATCATCGACCGCCCAGACCGGCATAGCGCCAGGAGCCCCTCGATGGAATTGCGCCAGCTGCGCTACTTTCTCAGCGTCGCCGACACCGAGCACCTGACCCGCTCGGCCGACGCCCTGCACGTCACCCAATCCACCCTGTCGCATGGCCTGCGCCAGCTGGAAGAAGAGCTGGGCATGCCCTTGTTCGACCGCATCGGCCGGGGGCTGCGCCTGTCGCAGGCGGGCCGGGTGCTGCGCGACCACGCCAGCCGGGCGCTACAGGAAATCGAAGCCGGCAAGATGGCGCTGGCGGATCTGGCCGGCCTGCAGGCGGGGTCCCTGACCATAGGCGTCATCCCCACCTTCCTGACCCATTTCGTGCCGGACGCAGTGGCCGGGTTCAGCCTGGCCTTTCCCAAGGTCCAGATCCAGGTGCGCGATCTGCGGGCTGGCCCCATTGAAGACCTGCTGGTCAGCGGCCAGCTGGACCTGGGCATTTCATTCCATCCGGCGCTGCGGGAAGAAATCGAGGCGCAACCCCTGTTTGACGAACGTCTGCAGGTCGTGGTTGGCAAAAACCACCCGCTGGCCTCGCGGCGCAGCCTGCGCATGCGCGATCTCGCGGGTGTGCCGCTGGCGCTGCTGCCGCGCAGTTTCGCCACGCGCCGCATGATAGACGCGGCCTGCGCCCAGGCAGGGCTGACGCCCGACGTGCGGGTCGAAATGGAGTCGGTGGACGCCTTGATCCACCTGTGCCGGCAGGGCGAACTGGCGACCATCGCCGCCGAGCATGCGGCGGGCGCGGCCGGATCGGGGTTGAAGAGCATCGCGCTGACCGACCCCACCACCATCCGCCGCGCGGCCATCCTGTGGCGCAAGGAAGCCTCGCGCAGCCGCGCCGCCCAGGAGTTCGCCGCCCGGCTGCTGGACGCGGTGCAGCGCCTGCCTGGCGCGGCAAGCGCGAACCGCCCCTGACACTGCGGCCCCAAAAAAAACGCAGCCCGAAGGCTGCGTTTTTTTGTAGCAGCGCAGCCAAGCTGCGCGCCGTGCCATCAGACGGCGGATTCGCGCGCGGCGCGCTTGCGCTCGTTTTCCAGCAGGAAGCGCTTGCGCAGACGGATCGACTTGGGCGTAATTTCCACGAGTTCGTCGTCGTCGATGAATTCCACGGCGTATTCCAGCGACATCTGGATCGGCGGAACCAGGCGCACGGCTTCGTCGGTGCCCGAGGCGCGCACGTTGGTCAGCTGCTTGCCCTTGATGGGGTTCACGACCAGGTCGTTGTCGCGGCTGTGGATGCCGATGATCATGCCTTCGTACAGCGCATCGCCCGGGCTCACGAACATGCGGCCGCGATCCTGCAGCTTCCACAGGGCGTAGGCCACGGCGTCGCCGTGATCCTGGCTGATCAGCACGCCATTGCGGCGCTCGCCGATCGAGCCTTCCTTGATGGGCGCGTATTCGTGGAAGATGTGGCTCATCAGGCCGGTGCCGCGCGTCAGCGTCAGGAACTCGTTCTGGAAACCGATCAGGCCGCGAGCCGGGATCAGGTATTCCAGGCGGGTACGGCCGCGGCCGTCCGGCTGCATGTCCTGCAGGTCGCCCTTGCGGCGGCCCAGCTCTTCCATCACGCCGCCCTGGTGGGCGTCTTCGACGTCGACGGTCAGCGATTCGAACGGCTCGCACTTCACACCGTCGATATCCTTGAACACCACGCGCGGACGCGACACGGCCAGCTCGTAGCCTTCGCGGCGCATCGTTTCCAGCAGAATGGTCAGGTGCAGTTCACCGCGGCCCGACACCTCGAACACCGTGTCGTCGCCCGTGTCGCGCACGCGCAGCGCCACGTTCGACTTCAGTTCGCGGTCCAGGCGGTCGCGCAGCTGGCGGCTGGTCACGAACTTGCCTTCGCGGCCGGCCAAGGGCGAGGTGTTCACCATGAAGTTCATGGTCAGGGTGGGCTCGTCGATGCGCAGCATCGGGAACACGTCCTGATTGGCGGTGTCGGTCACCGTGCAGCCAATGCCCAGCTCTTCGATGCCGTTGATCAGCACGATGTCGCCGGCTTCGGCTTCGTCCACGACGATGCGCTCCAGGCCGTGGAACTTCAGCACCTGGTTGATGCGGCCGCGGCCGCCCTGGCCTTCAGGACCGAACTTGTAAGCCACTTCCATGCCGGGACGCATGCGGCCGCGGTTGATGCGGCCCACGCCGATCTTGCCGACGTAGCTGTTGTAGTCCAGCGAGATGATCTGCATCTGCAGCGGACCATTGGGATCGTCGTCGCGCTGCGGCACGTGTTCGAGGATGGCTTCGAACAGCGGGCGCATGTTGCCTTCGCGCACTTCAGGATTCAGGCCGGCGTAGCCCGACAGGCCCGAGGCGTAGATCACCGGGAAGTCCAGCTGCTCGTCGGTGGCGCCCAGCTTGTCGAACAGGTCGAAGGTGGCGTTGATGACGAAATCGGTGCGGGCGCCCGGACGGTCGACCTTGTTGACCACGACGATGGGCTTCAGGCCCAGGGCCAGCGCCTTGCGGGTCACGAAGATGGTCTGGGGCATGGGGCCTTCAACCGCATCCACCAGCAGCAGCACGCCGTCGACCATGGACAGCACGCGCTCGACTTCGCCGCCGAAGTCCGCGTGTCCCGGGGTGTCGATGATGTTGATGTGCGTGCCTTCGTATTCGACGGCACAGTTCTTGGCCAGAATCGTAATGCCGCGTTCTTTTTCCAGGTCGTTCGAGTCCATGACCCGTTCGGTCAGCGCCTGGTTTTCGCGGAAGGTGCCGGATTGGCGCAGCAGCTGGTCGACCAGGGTGGTTTTACCGTGGTCCACGTGGGCGATGATGGCGACGTTGCGCAAGGCGCGAGTCATAGCGAGTCCTTTAAGGTCAGGGTGGAGGGCAGCAAGCCCTCCGGCAATTCGTTCAATGCAAGCAATGCCTGCTTGGGGTCTGGCATGGCCTGCAAGGCATCCAGCGCAACGGCGCGTTCCAGGGAAAACGGCCCGACGTGCGTGCGCCGCAGCGCCGTCAGGTGGGCGTAACAGCCCAGCACGCGCCCGATGTCCTGGGCCAGCGTCCGGATGTATGTGCCTTTACTGCATGCCACATCGATCTCTGCCTCGGTTCCGTTCAGGGACAGCAGTTCGATGCGGTAAATCGTGATCTGGCGCGGCGGCCGTTCCAGCTCGATGCCGGCGCGCGCGTACTCGTACAAGGGCTTGCCGTCGCGCTTGAGCGCCGAATACATGGGCGGAATCTGCTCGATCGTGCCCGAGAAACGTGACAGCGCGTCGCGCAGCGCCTGCTCATCCACGGTAAAGCCCGGCTCGGCGGTGGACACGACGTTGCCGGTCAGGTCGCCGGAGTCGGTTTCGGAGCCAAATTGCAGCGTAGCGCGATATGCCTTGTCGGCGTTGAGCATCGCACCGGAAATCTTGGTTGCGCGTCCCATGCAGCACACCAGCAGACCGGTGGCGAAGGGATCCAGCGTGCCAGTGTGGCCGGCTTTTGCCGCGTCCATGGCGCGTTTGGCGCGTTGCAAGGCGTGGTTGCTCGACAAACCCACGGGTTTGTCGAGCAACAGCACACCGTCGAGCGTAAGCCCGCGTCGTTTAGCCATCGTCGGAATCCGGTTTAAAGCAGTGACGACAGCCCGATCAGGACTGGTCTTCAGGTTCGTCGGGCACGCCCGAATGCGGGCCGGGCCGGTTTGCGCGGTCGATGAGGATCGACATTTCGATGCCACGGGCGATCTGCTCGTCGTGGAAGAAGCGCAAAGTGGGGACAGTATGTATGTGCAGCAGCTTGTACAGCTGGGAATGCAGCCAACCGGCTTTTTCGTTCAGCAAGGCGGTCGCGGCTTCGGGCTCGGCGCCCAGAACCGTGAAATACACCTTGGCATGCGCGTAGTCGGTCGACAATTCCACACCAGAGAGCGTGATCAGTCCAGCGCGGCTCGTGTCGATCTCGCGCTGGATGATCCCGGCCAGATCCTTCTGGATCTGGTCGGCCAGCCGCAGATTGCGGCCGGGGATGGCTTTGGACTTGTGACGGCTCATTAGAAAAAATGCCTCGCGGTCGCCTTACAGCGTACGCGCGATTTCCTTGATTTCAAAGACTTCCAGCTGGTCGCCCACCTGGATGTCGTTGTTGCCGCGCAGCGTAAGGCCGCAGTCGAAGCCCGACTTGACTTCCTTGACGTCGTCCTTGAAGCGGCGCAGCGAATCGAGCTGGCCGGTCCACTGGACCACGTTGTTGCGCAGCAGGCGGACTTGCGAATCGCGACGCACCAGGCCGTCCAGCACCATACAACCGGCGATGTTGCCGATGCGGGAAATGCTGTAAACCTCGCGGATCTCGACCAAGCCGATGACTTCTTCCTTTTTCTCGGGCGCCAACATGCCCGACATGGCTGCCTTCACTTCATCCACGGCGTCGTAGATGATGTTGTAGTAGCGCACGTCGATGCCGTTGTTCTCGGCCAGCTTCTTGGCGCTGGCTTCGGCGCGGACGTTGAAGCCGATGACGACAGCGTTCGAGGCGATGGCCAGGTTGATGTCGCTTTCCGAGATGCCGCCCACGGCGGCGTGCACGACCTGCACGCGCACTTCGTCGGTCGACAGCTTGACCAGGGACTGCACCAGCGCTTCCTGCGAACCCTGGACGTCGGTCTTCACGATCAGGGCCAGGGTCTGCGTGCCCTCGCCCAGGTTGTCGAACATGGACTCGAGCTTGGCGGCCTGTTGGCGGGCCAGCTTGACGTCGCGGAACTTGCCCTGGCGGAACAGCGCGATTTCGCGCGCCTTGCGCTCGTCGGACAGCACCATCAGCTCGTCGCCAGCGGCCGGCACTTCGGTCAGGCCCTGGATTTCCACGGGGATCGACGGACCGGCTTCCTGGATAGGCTTGCCGTTTTCGTCCAGCATGGCGCGCACGCGGCCAAAGCTTGCGCCGGCCAGCACCACGTCGCCACGGTGCAGGGTGCCGCTTTGCACCAGGATGGTCGCGACCGGGCCGCGGCCCTTGTCGAGACGAGCTTCGATCACCAGGCCCTTGGCGGGCGCGTCGACGGGAGCCTTCAGTTCCAGCACTTCGGCCTGCAGCAGCAAGTTTTCCAGCAGATCGTCGATGCCTTCGCCGGTCTTGGCCGACACGGACACGAACGGCACGTCGCCGCCGTATTCTTCCGGCACCACTTCCTCGGCAACCAGTTCCTGCTTGACGCGGTCGGGGTTGGCGGAGGGCTTGTCGATCTTGGTCATGGCCACGACCATCGGAACGCCTGCGGCCTTCGCGTGGTGGATGGCTTCGCGGGTCTGCGGCATCACGCCGTCGTCGGCCGCGCAGACCAGGATGACGATGTCGGTCGCCTTGGCGCCGCGGGCACGCATGGCGGTAAACGCCTCGTGGCCCGGGGTGTCAAGGAAGGTCACCATGCCGCGTTCGGTCTGAACGTGGTAGGCGCCGATGTGCTGAGTAATGCCGCCGGC
Source organism: Achromobacter sp. GW823-FHT04E03 (assembly GCF_058796095.1). NCBI lineage: Bacteria > Pseudomonadati > Pseudomonadota > Betaproteobacteria > Burkholderiales > Alcaligenaceae > Achromobacter > Achromobacter sp. GW823-FHT04E03. The sequence goes on from NZ_JBXAIJ010000003.1 coordinate 248,679, forward strand.
TTCGCCCGCGGCAACCTTGGCGCGGCGGATGTAGTCCAGCAGCGAGGTCTTGCCGTGGTCGACGTGGCCCATGACGGTGACAACCGGCGCGCGCGGCAGCTGTTCGGCTTCCGACACGCTGGCGGTTTCGTCCAGGAAGGCTTCCGGGTCGTCCAGCTTGGCGGCGATTGCCACGTGGCCCAGTTCCTCGACCACGATCATGGCGGTTTCCTGGTCCAGCACCTGGTTGATGGTGACCATCTGGCCCAGCTTCATCAATTGCTTGATGACTTCTGCGGCCTTGACGGACATCTTGTGGGCCAGGTCGGCCACGCTGATGGTTTCCGGCACGTGAACTTCACGCGCGATGAATTCCTGCGGCGCCGGCTCGTTGCGGCGATCGTTCTGCTGGTTGCGGCCGCCTCGGCCGCCCTTGCCGCCGCCCTTGCCGCCAGCACGCCAGCCGTCGCGGCTGGCCGGGGCTGCCGGCTTGTCCGCGGGCTTCTTGCGCGAAGCGTCATCGGACCAGGTCGAAGCGACTTCGGCGGTCTTGATGGTCTTCTTCGCGCCGGGAGCGGCGGGCTTGGCGTCCTTCTTGGCGCCGGGAGCGGCGCCCGGCTTGCCAGCCGGCTTGTGCAGCGTGCCGGAGATCGGCGCGGCAGCGGCGGGCGCTTCCGGTTCGGGAGCGCGCAGCACCTTGCGCGGACGGTTCAGCATCTCGCGCAGAGCGGCGGCTTCAGCCTCGGCCTTGCGGCGGGCCTCGTCGCGGGCCGCCGGCGCGGCGGAAGCCGCGAGAGGCGGGCCGGCGCGGCGGTTGTCCGCACGGTTGCCAACCTTGACGGCGGGCGCGGCGGGCTCGGGCTTCGCGGCGGTTTTGACGGGTTCGGACTTCGCGGCAGGCTGAGCCTGGGCGACAGGCGCGGCGGCCTGGGAGGAAGATGGTTCGGACTTATTGGCTAGCACAACGGGTTCCGGCTTGGCTTCTTCAGCCTTGGGCTCGGTGGATTCAGTCTTGACTTCGGGCTTGGCCTCTTCGGCCACGGGCTCGGCAGGAGCAGGCGCCGGCGTCGGTTCGGGTTCAGGCTGGGCCTGGACTTCGGCGGCTTTCGCCTCGACGGGAGCGGGCGCTTCGGCCGCGACGGATTCAACAGGCGCGGGCGCTTCGACCGGCGCGGGCGCTTCTGCAGCAACGGGCTCTTCCGCCTTGGCCGGGGCAATAGCCTCAGCCTGGACGGGAGCGGTCTCGCGAGGAGCGGCAGCTTCGGGTGCGACGGGCGCCGACACTTCCTGCGGCGCCGCTTCGGCGGCTGCCTCATCTTCGGCACGCGCGGACGCGGCCTGTTCCAGGGCGATTTCGGAGGGATCACGCTTGACGAACACGCGCTTCTTGCGCACTTCGACCTGGATCGTGCGCGAACGGCCGGTGGCATCCGCCTGGCGGATCTCGGACGTCTGGCGGCGCGTCAAGGTGATCTTCTTGCCTTCGGTCGCGCCGTGGGCGCGACGCAGCGATTCGAGCAATTTCGCCTTGTCGCTGTCGGTGACGGAATCGTCGACCGATTTGAGGTCAACGCCAGCCGAGCGCAGCTGATCCAGCAGCACATTGGCAGGCATTTTCAGCTCGGTAGCGAACTGCGCGACGGTATTACTCGACATTAGGCTCTCTCTTCCCTATATGCAGCTATTACAAACAACGTGAACTCGCGGCGGCGGATATTCCGTCCGCCGCGGACCCGTGTCCTTTTGGTTATTCCTCGTCGAACCAATGGGCGCGGGCACGCATGATGAGATCGCTGGCTTCCTGCTCGGTCAGACCGGCGATTTCCGCCAGTTCGTCCGTCGCCAGTTCGGCCAGATCATCACGCGTATGCACTTGGCGCTCGGCCAGCTTGGCAGCCAGTTCGGGCGTCATGCCTTCGAGTTCGAGCAAATCCTGCGCGGTCTCAAGGCGCTCTTCCTGGGCGATCGCCTCGGTCAGCAGCGCATTGCGGGCACGGGCGCGCAACTCATTGATGGTGTCTTCGTCAAAGGCCTCGATTTCCAGCAGTTCCTGCATGGGCACGTAGGCGATTTCCTCGATACCGGTAAAACCTTCGTCGATCAGGATGTCAGCGACTTCCTCGTCGACGTCCAGCTTGCTCATGAACGTGGCGCGCAGGCCCGAACGCTCGACTTCCTGGCGGTTCAGGCTTTCTTCCGGCGTCATGATGTTGATCTGCCAGCCGGTCAGCTCGGAAGCCAGGCGAACGTTCTGACCCTTGGCGCCGATGGCCTTGGGCAGGTTTTCCTCGTCCACCACGACGTCCATCGCGTGCTTGTCTTCATCAACGACGATGGACTCGACGTTGGCCGGCGCCAGGGCGCCGATGACAAACTGCGCGGGGTCTTCCGACCACAGCACGATATCGACCTGTTCGCCGCCCAGCTCGTTGCGCACGGCAGTCACGCGCGAACCGCGCATGCCCACGCAGGTGCCGATCGGGTCGATGCGCTTATCGTATGCCACCACGGCGATCTTCGCACGCACGCCGGCGTCGCGGGCCGCGGCCTTGATCTCCAGCAGGCCCTGCTCGATTTCGGGGACTTCGTTCTCGAACAGCTGGCGGATGAATTCCGGCGCGGTGCGCGACAGGATCACCTGCTGGCCGCGCGCGGCGTGGTCTACGCGCAACACAAAGGCGCGGACGCGGTCGGCCACCCGGAGGTTTTCCTTCGGGATCATTTCGGAACGCGGCAGGCGCGCTTCGATCTTGCCGGTTTCGACGATGGCGTCGCCCTTGTCCATGCGCTTGATCGTGCCGGACACGATGGTCTCGCCACGGTCCAGGAAGTCGTTCAGCACCTGCTCGCGCTCGGCGTCGCGGATCTTCTGCAGAATGGCCTGCTTGGCGGCCTGCGCGCCGATGCGGCCGAACTCGATGGGTTCGAGCGGCTCTTCGATGTACTCGCCTTCCTTGATGCCGGGGACGATTTCCTGCGCGTCCGACAGCATTTCCTGCTTGTCGGGCTCTTGCAGGCCAGCCTCGTCGGGCACGACCAGCCAGCGGCGGAAGCCTTCGTGATCGCCCGTGTCCCTATCGATGGCGACACGGATGTCCGCATCATCCTTGAAGCGCTTTTTCATCGCCGAGGCCAGCGCGCTTTCCAGCGCTCCGAACACGACGTCGCGCGTGACGTTCTTTTCACGCGCCAAGGCATCGACCAACAGAAGAATTTCGCGACTCATCGCTTTTTGCCCTTGAAATCCAGAACGGGATCCAGTTTTGCACGTTCGATATCGTCGACCGTGAAATTCAATACCTGGACGTCGTTCTTTTTTGCCTCAAATTCGAGACCGAACACGGTCTTTTGCATTCCAGCAGCCGCGTCGGAGGCTGCGGCGTCGTCTTCGGGCACCGTCAGGGTGCCGGCAAAGACCTTGCGGCCGTCCAATGCCTCGCGCAGCTTGATTTCGATGCGCTCGCCTGCGAACCGGCGGAAGTCGGCCTCGTTGCGCAGCGGGCGGTCGACGCCCGGCGAACCGACTTCCAGCCGCTTGTAGTCGACGTTCTCGACTTCGAACACCCGCGACAACTGGCGGGACACCTGTTCACAGTCTTCGATGCGCACACCGCCGACCCGATCGATCGTGACGCGCAAAAGGCCCAGGGCGGCACGCTCGACGTCCACGAGTTCGACGTCCATGCCGGCCAGAGCCTCTTTGGTCAATGCGAATAAATCAGCCATATACTCAAAAAAAATGGGCTGCACGCCCAGCCCACCGTATTGCACAGCGCCCAGCCGCCACCCTACTGCACGTAAGGAGCAATGCTGGGCAGTGCCCTATATTGCGACCTAAATTTGGCTTGCGCCGCCCCAGGCCATTAAGACCCGCCGCCCCAACCCGCAACCCGGGCCAGGCAGCACCAGGCGCAAAGTCCGATGCAAACTGCCAGCTCTTGCCGCCCCTGTATTTGCGTGCTTTTCCTTGCGGGCACGCAAAAGGCGACGGCGCGAAGCCATGAAAACCATTGATTTTACCAGATAAACTGGAAAAACGCCTGATTCGTCGCGGGCTTACGTTTATGCGGGACATATCCCGCGCAGCGGCGCGTCCGGCGCGCCGCCCGCAGGCCTTCAGCGACCCTGACGACCGCGCCCGCCCATCACGCCCAGACGGGATTCGTGCGCCGAAGCGCCGCGCGGCTGCCAGTCATCGCCGCGCGGGGACGACGAGGCATTACGGGGTGCGCGCGGCTTGCCGCCAGCGTTCGGCCCCTTATTGCCGCCGGCGCCGCCCGACTTGTTACCGCTACGGCCGCCACCGGCGCCTGCCGGCTTGCCGCCGCGACCGCTATTGCCACGCGCACCGGCAGGCTTGCCGCCAGCCGAGCGACGACCGCCAGCCGGCGCTTCCGCGACGTTGCCGCCGCCAGCCTCGACCGACACGGCATTGCCAGGCTGGCCGCCCGCCGCAGCCGCGCGCGGACCGCGCGGCTTGCCGCCGGACTTGCCACCAGGCTTGCCCCCGCCCTGCTTGCCGCCGGCCTTGCCGCCCGCCCCCGCTGCGGAACGGCCGCCGCCAGGCTTGCCGCCCTTGCGGTTGCCCCCAGCGCCCTCTCCCGACAGGGGATGGCCGTTGGCATAACCACCAGCAATCATCAGGCCCGTGCCAAAAGGATCCGACGGACACGCGGCCGCCTGGCCTGCGCTGCCCAAGCGACCGCCTTGCAGCTTGCCGCGGCGGCCGATGCGCGCGCCGTTCATGCCGTTGCGGTCCATGGTGCCGAAACCCGGGGGCAGCGCGCTGTCATGCGACTGCGGCTGCTTGGAGCGGCGACGGTTGCCGCCGGATTCATCGTCGTCGCGTACCAGGCCCAACTGGACCATCAAGGCCGTGACCAGGGAAGAATCCAGCTCTTCCCAGCGGCCGCGGCGCAGCGTACGCGGCAGGACCACGTCGCCGAAACGGGTGCGGATCAGCCGGCTGACCGTGACGCCCACGGCCTCGAACATGCGGCGGACTTCGCGGTTGCGGCCTTCCTGCAGGGTGACGCGGTACCAGCGGTTGCTGCCGTCGCCGCCCAGGTAGTCCAGGGCGCCGAAGGCAGCCATGCCGTCGTCCAGCTCGATGCCGTCGACCAGCGATTGGCGCTGAGCCTCGTCCATTTCTCCCAGCACACGCACCGCGTACTCGCGTTCCGTGCCGTAGCGCGGATGCATGATGCGGTTGGCCATGTCGCCGGAGGTCGTGAAGATCAACAGGCCTTCCGTGTTCAGATCCAGACGGCCGACCGACAGCCACTTGCCCGTGCGCAGCTTCGGCAGGCGGGCAAAAACGCTTGCGCGGCCGCCCGGGTCGTCATGGCTGACGATCTCGCCAGCGGGCTTGTGATACAGGATCACGCGCGGCGGCTTTTTCGTATTGACGCGCATGATGGGCTTGCCGTTGACGCGCACCTGGTCATTGGGCGCCACGCGCTGGCCGATATGGGCCGGCTCGCCGTTGACCGACACGCGGCCCGCAACGATCAGTTCTTCCATTTCGCGGCGCGAACCGATGCCGGCGTCCGCCAGCACCTTGTGCAGCTTGGGCATGACCGAATCGCTGTTCAGGTACTTGCCCAGACGCTGCTCCATGCGGTCAGCGGTTTCCAGGTACGACAACGCCTGCTCGGCTTCCTGCTCGGTGCCGCGCGACTCCTGCGGCTCGGCCTGAGGGGCGGCAGCCGCCGCGGGCTGCGCTTCGCCGGCCGGCGCCTGCTCGGCGGCGGTATCGCCGCGGCGACGGCGGAACGGCGTTCTCAGCTTGCGGCCCCTGCCGCGGGCTCCCGTCTCGCCTTCAGCCGCCGGCTCACGCGCGGCGGATTCCGGCTGGCCATTGGAAGCGGCATCATCCGAACGGGGATTGTCGTCCTGCATTGCTGTATTCGTTGTCACTGGGACAGCTCCGAATTTCAAACTTGGGTGGGCCTGCCTGCGGCAGGCTCGTCATCATCTGGGGACGCCGGCTGTCGATCGGCCTCGGGCCGCTCGACGCCTGCCTCGTCCGATTCCGGAGAGGCGGCATCCGGGCCAGGCCGAACAGGATCGGCAAGACCGGAAGCGGGCTCATGCCCGGCGGCGTCAGGCGCCGCGGTATCGGTCTCGTCAATCGGGTCGGTCGGTTCCGCGTGTTTTGCGTTCTCGACGCTTTCCTTTGCAGCGCCGGCTTCTGGGGCATCGGCGGCCATATCGGAAATGTCGTTGTCAGCCGCATCGTCGGGAAAACCGGACGTGGCTGACGTATTGGACAAGCCTTCGGCTTGCTCCCGGACGGTGGATTCGTCGGCGGGATCCGCGCCTTCTTCTGTGCGCGAAAGCATGGATTCTACGCTATCGACGGGAGCGATGGGTACATCCTGTTCCGAAACAGACAATTCCGCAACCGGAATACTGACTTCGGACGCCTCACCCTCGCCTGCCGTAGCCGCAGGTTCGCCGCCAGGACGAGCCTCGGCTTCGCCGCCAACCCCGCCCTCGGCGCTCGCCTCACCCTCGACGCCCTCCGCAGCCTCGGCAACCGCTTGACCGGCAGCTTCGGCATCATCGGTGGGCGCATCCTCGGTGGCGGGCGCTTCGCCGCCCAGCACCTGCTGCACTTCACCCAGATCCAGCCCGGCGAGCGCGGCCGCGGCCTGCGCGGATTCCAGCGCCGGCAATTCATCCAGGGCGCGCAGGCCCAGGTCATCGAGAAACTGGCGCGTCGTGCCGAACAGCGCCGGACGGCCCGGCGCGTCGCGGTGGCCGATGACCTCGATCCAACCGCGGTCCTCCAGCGCCTTCACGATCTGCGAAGACACGGTGACGCCGCGAATATCCTCGATGTCGCCCCGCGTCACCGGCTGGCGCCAGGCCACGATGGCCAGCGTTTCCATCACGGCGCGCGAATACTTGGGCGGCTTTTCCGGATTGAGGCGCTCAAGGTAGCGCTGCATGCGCGGGCGGCTCTGAAAGCGCCATCCGGTGGCCAACTGCACCAGCTCCAGCCCGCCATCGGCCCAATTGGCCTGCAACGTTTCCAGAAGCGTGCGCAATGCGCTGTTGTCGAATTGTTCATCGTCCCCGAACAGCTTGCGCATATCGGACAGTTGCATCGGCTGCGCCGCGCATAGCAGCGCGGTTTCCAACACGAGTATTGCCTCGCTATCGTTCATCGACATTCAAATTCAAAAAGGGCTAACTTGCGCTAGGTTGAAAATAAGGCTACTATTCATTTCTCAGACGCGGGGTGGAGCAGTCTGGCAGCTCGTCGGGCTCATAACCCGAAGGTCGTAGGTTCAAATCCTGCCCCCGCAACCAAATTGATTCAGGCCTGGCGATTTCGCCGGGCCTTTTTCATTTGCGGCGGCGGAAAAAATCCGCAGATCCAGCAAACCCGGCTGCACCGACGTGCGCAGCACGGCAGCACAGGCACCCGCCGCCGCACCGGCAGCCTCGGCGGCTCGCCAGCAACAGACTGCATGGGTTTGCGTAGTTCTCACTGGATTCCTGTGTTTACCGCCATGCGCCCCGGATAGAGATACCCCGGACATGTGCCGAAACGACCGCGCCAATCGGGATTGAGCGGGATGCCTGCCGCGCCCCGCGCAGCAAACACTCAAGCAAATTCTGGAAAAGCCGGCACAAATCGCCAGCCAGCCCGCGGAGCACGCCGGCAACCCGGCGCCGCCTTCCCGCGGCAATCGATATCAAGGACCTGAATCATCAAGGTTCGGGCGCCACGGACAGACCGCCACAACCCACAAACCCGATACGTTTCCCCTGGCGCACGCGAAAAACCAGTTCCGCAATGCCCGCGGCCCACATAAGCCGCAACCACGATTCTTGGATGTTTTCTAACCAGACAAGGCCGGCATCCGCCCGCCGCGTCCAACATATTCAAGCAGTTGTTTCATTATACCGCCATATACCCCACCCTCAAGCCCGCACAGCGCCTTGCGCGGCGCAAAAACTACGGAGCAGGCTTGTCCCACGGCGTGGATTCCAGGCGGTCCACCAGAAAATCCAGCATGGACCTCAAGATCAGAGGCATCTGGCGGCGCGAGACATAAACACCATAAATACCCAGCTCCTGCGGCTTGCTTTGCGTCAGGATGGCCCGCAGGCGGCCCGATGCGATGTAGTCCGCGGCATAGTAGGTCGGCAGCATCGCAATACCCGCGCCCTCCAGCGCCGCGCGCGACAACACCGACACCTCGTTCGCGCTGATATTGCCACTGACCGGCACATCCACCGGCTCGCCGTCGCGCTCGAAGCGCCACAGGCTCTTGCCGAAATACGAATGAGTCAGACAGTTGCGCAAGGACAGGTCCTCGATGCGCGCCGGCACGCCTTCGCGCTGCAGGTACTCGGGCGAGGCGCACACCACCGAACGACAGACCGCCAGCTTGCGGGCGATCAGGTTGGGATCCAGGTCATTGGTGATACGCACCGCCAGATCCACGCGCTCTTCCACCAGATTGACGGCGCGGTCGACCAGCATCAGGTCAACCGAGGTGCCCGGATGCAGCTTGACGTAGTCGGTAATGGCGCTGGCCAGATGACGGGAGCCAAACGACATGCTGGTGGTAATGCGCAGCAGCCCGCGGGGCGTGTCGTCCGGGGTCGATACCGCATTGCGCAGGTCTCCCACCATGTCCAGCATCTGGCGGCAGCGCGGCAGCGTTTCGGCGCCGGCCGGCGTCAGGCTCAGGCGCCGCGTCGTGCGGTGCAGCAGGCGCACCCCCACCCACTGCTCCATTTCCGCGAGATAGCGCGACACCATGGCGCGCGACATGTCCAGATGGATCGCCGCCGCCGACAGGCTGCCCCTGTCAGCGACTTCCACGAATACCTGCATGGCTTTCAAACGATCCATGATTGTCTCGATTCTTGCACCAGACCGCTCCGGTTATACCGTATTTCGGCGCAACATCGACACCATAATCGAGACGGCCACCCGCAAGCCCTGACCGGACCAGACGCTCAGACGCAGACGATCAAGGAGCCGGCCGCCCGAGCGCAACGCCCAAGGCGGCACGAACCTCATTGACATCCAACCCCCGCAGGATGCAGACCAGCCGTGACGCCCGCCCCTCGTCCGGCCACTGCTCCAGCTGATTGATCGGATAGAGCTCGCCATGCACGCCATGCACCTCGCACGGCAGCGCCTCACCCTCAAAGCACACCAGCCCCTTCATGCGCAGCAAGCCCTGCCCATAGCGTTCCAGAACCCGCGACATGCCCGCAAGAAACGCCGCCCGTCCGACAGGAGCAGCCAATACCAGCGAGAAACTGCCCACATCCCCATGAACGGCGGCTCTCGACTGCGCGAAGGGCCGCAACCAATTCGCAAGGGTCACGCCATCGCGCCTGGCCCGCAGGTCGAGACCCGCGCGCAGCGGATCCGCAAGCGGCGCATCAGGCCATTGCACGCAGCGCTGCGCCCCCGGATTAATGGCGGCGACGGCCTGATCCAGAAGATCCAGACTCGCGGCGTCCGCCAGGTCCGGCTTGCTGAACACCACGACATCCGCCAGGGCCAGTTGCCGCGGGGCTTCGGGCTGCCGCTCCAATTGGTCCAACCCATTGCGGGCGTCCGCCAGGACGATCGCGCCCCGGTACGCATAGCGCTCGGCGAGGAAACGGTCGTGTTTGAGGGTGAACAGGATGGGCGCGGGATCGGCTAATCCGCTGGTTTCGATGACCACGCGACGAAAGGGCTTGATCTTGCGGCTGAGCGCCAACATGAATAATTCGCGTAAAGCGTCGACTACCGCGCCGCTGACGACGCAACACAGGCAGCCGCCTTCAACCAGGACAATGTTGTCGCGGGCCTGGCGCACCAGGTGATGGTCCACACCGATCTCACCGTACTCATTGACGATGACGACAGCGTCAGCGTATGCCGGATCCCTCAGCAGGCGATTGAGCAGCGACGTCTTGCCGCTACCCAGGAAGCCGGAAATCACCGTCACGCCTATGCGTTTGTCGTCCATACCCGATCTTCCATGCTCGCCGCCCTGATGGAGAAAACCAAAAGGGCCATTCACTTGCGTGAATGGCCCTGAATTCTTTGGCTCCCCGAGCTGGGCTCGAACCAGCGACCTGCGGATTAACAGTCCGTCGCTCTACCGACTGAGCTATCGGGGAACTGCTAAGAAACGAGATTATGAACTAAAAATTTGAAGTGTGCAAATCGCTGATTTTTTCGCCTGTTTGGCCCGCTTGGTTTCCCATCGCAAAAAAACTCTGATATGATCTCGGTCTTTCCAGATCGGACCCCATAAACAGGGTGACGGACCGGAAAAAACGAAGATGTTTTGCTTGCGGCTCTTACAGGAGCGGAGCAAATGGTCTTGCCGGCATAGCTCAGTTGGTAGAGCAGCGCATTCGTAATGCGAAGGTCGTAGGTTCGACTCCTATTGCCGGCACCAGATTCCAAAAAGCAGCCCGCTCGGGCTGCTTTTTTCATTTCCGCGCCGGTTCGCGCGCCGAACCCTTACCCGGGAACTCCCGTCCGCCGCCACGCATCCAATCTGCTGGACCATCCTGGCGGACACGACCATGCGCATCCTTCTAGTCGAAGATGACCTCATGATAGGCGAGAGCGTGCTGGACTGCCTGCGCGCCGAACACTACGCCGTAGACTGGGTCAAGGACGGCAATGCCGCGGAGCTCGCGCTGCGCACCGATACGTACGACCTCATACTTCTGGATCTGGGGCTGCCCAAGCGCGACGGCCTGTCGCTCCTACGCGACCTGCGCACGCGCAAGGACCGCACGCCGGTGCTGATAGCCACCGCCCGCGATGCCGTGAGCGACCGGATCGCGGGACTGGACGCCGGCGCCGACGACTATGTGGTCAAACCCTACGACGTGGATGAATTGCTGGCCCGCATGCGCGCCCTGATCCGCCGCAGCGCAGGCCGCGCGGAACCGGTGTTCGAGCATGAGGGCATCACCATCGATCCCCAGTCGCACGCCGCCATGGTGGACGGCGCTCCGGTCACGCTGACCGCGCGCGAATGGGCGGTGCTCGAACCGCTGATCGCTCGCCCGGGCATGATTTTTTCGCGCGCCCAGCTGGAAGAAAAGCTGTACAGCTGGAAAGACGGCATCAGCAGCAACGCTGTTGAGGTTTATATTCATGGCCTGCGCAAGAAGCTGGGTCCGAACCTGATCCAGAACGTCAGAGGCGTCGGCTATGTCATCCCCAAAACATGAGCATTCCGCTTAGCTACTCACTGAGAGCCAGGCTGCTTTTCTTCCTGTTGGCCGCCATCGTGGTCGGCGCGCTGGTGCAAGGCGCCATCGCTTACCGCAGCACTTTGGCGCAGGCCGACGATATCTTCGACTCGCTACTGCAGCGCACCGCCCTGTCGCTGGGCACCGGCGACGGACTGCTCAGCACAGGTCCGGCGCACGCGCGCGGCGCGGGTTCGCCCGTGGCGGACGACCTGATCATCCAGATCTGGACGCCCGACGGCGTGCGCGTCTTCAATTCCCGATCCCGCCGGCCGCTGCCGGACCAGATCGTCCTCGGCTTCTCCGACGCGAAGATGGAGGGCAGCACCTACCGCGTATATTCGCTGGCCACGCCCTTCCAGGTCATCCAGGTGGCGCAGGACATGACCGTGCGCACCAGCATGGCGCGCGCGCTGGCGCTGCGCACCATCGCCCCCATCGCCGCCGCCGCTCCCCTGCTCATGCTGATCGTCTGGTGCGTGGTCAGCTGGTCGCTACGGCCTGTGAAGCGGGCGCGCGCCCAGGTTGCGGCGCGCCAGCCGGAAGATCTGTCACCCGTCAGCGTGGAGGGCCTGCCCGACGAGATCCGGCCGCTGGTGCTGGAACTGAACCTGCTGCTGGAGCGCATGCGCGGCGCCTTCGCGCAGCAAAAGCAGTTCGTCGGCGATGCGGCGCACGAACTGCGTTCGCCCCTGACTGCGCTACGCCTGCAATTGCAGGCCCTGCAACGCGCGGGCGACACGGATGCGCGCCGGCTGGCCGAACAGCGGCTGGCAGCCGGCATCGACCGCGCGACACGCCTGGTCGAACAGCTGCTATCCATGGCGCGCCATGAAAGCGCGGCCGGACAGGCACCCGCCGAAACCGTGGACCTGGCCGACGTGCTGCGCCAGGCGCTCTCTGAAATGCTGCCCCAGGCCAACGCGAAATCGATCAGCATCGACCTGGACGGCGCGCCGCAAGCATCGGTGCAGGGACATCGCGACGCGCTGACGCTGCTGGCACGCAACCTGCTGGACAACGCAATCAAGTACACGCCCGCCGGCAAGCGCGTCCACCTCCATCTGGAACAGGCTCCCGGCGAGACGACCCTGCTGATCGACGACGAGGGCCCCGGCATTGCGCCGGACGAGCGCGAGCGCGTGTTCGACCGTTTCTACCGCGTCGAAGGCAATTCGCAGCACGGCAGCGGCCTGGGGCTGGCGATCGCGCGCAGCATCGCCGACCAGCACGGCGCCACCATAGAACTGCAGGACACGCCGGTGGGCGCAGGCCTGCGCGTGAAGGTGGTTTTTCCGACTTAAGACTCGCCTAAGTGTCAGGCCCGAAGATAGCGCCATGTCCTTCAACATGAACGCAGGAGCCGACATGAAGACCACCCAAATGAAACCCTCGCGCCTGGTGCTGGCGCTGCTGGCAGCCGGCGCCATAGGCGGCGCGGGCGCAACCGCCTTCACCGGCGGCGTTTCGATGGCGGCCACCGCGCCGGCCATCGCTTCCTCCTTCCAGGCGCCGGGCACGTCCAGCCCGCCCAACTTTGCGCAGATCACGCGCGACTTCGGTCCGGCCGTGGTGAACATCAGCGTCAGCGGCACCCGCAAGGTGTCCGCCGACGAAGGCGATCCGTTCGCCCAATTCTTCGGCCAGATTCCCGGCGCGCGCGGCCAGCGGCCCGCGCGTGAAGTGCCCATGCGCGGCGAAGGCTCCGGCTTCATCGTCAGCGCCGACGGCATCATCCTGACCAATGCGCACGTGGTGCAGGACGCCAAGGAAGTCACGGTCAAGCTGACCGACCGCCGCGAATACAAGGCCCGCGTGCTGGGCTCGGATCCGCAAACCGACGTGGCCGTCCTCAAGATCGACGCCAAGAACCTGCCGGTGGTGAAGGTGGGTGACGTCAACCAGCTGCAGGTGGGCGAATGGGTGCTGGCCATCGGCTCGCCCTACGGCCTGGAGAACACGGCCACCGCCGGCATCGTCAGCGCCAAGGGCCGGTCGCTGCCCGACGACACCTCGGTGCCCTTCATCCAGACGGACGTGGCGGTCAACCCCGGCAACTCGGGCGGCCCGCTGTTCAACGACCGCGGCGAAGTCGTGGGCATCAATTCGCAGATCTACAGCCGCACCGGCGGATTCCAGGGCCTGTCGTTCTCGATCCCGATCGACGTGGCCTACAAGATCAAGGACCAGATCCTCGAACACGGCAAGGTGCAGCACGCCAGGCTGGGCGTGACGGTGCAGGAAGTGAACCAGGACCTGGCCAACTCCTTCAAGCTGGATACCCCCTCGGGCGCGCTGGTTTCCAGCGTGGAGAAAGGCAGCGCCGCCGACAAGGCCGGCCTGCAGCCTGGCGACGTGGTGCGCAAGATCGACGGCAAGACCATCGTGTCCTCGGGCGACCTGGCCTCCACCATCACGCTGGCGACTCCGGGCGAAAAGATCAAGCTGGACGTCTGGCGCAACGGCTCGCAGAAGGAGCTGGTCGCCACCCTGGGCGGCGTGCCCAAGGACAAGACGCAGGCCTCGGCTGGCGACCAGGAGGTTCAGCGCGGCCAGCTCGGCCTGGCACTGCGTCCGCTGAGCCCGCAGGAGCAGCAGGCGGCTGGCGCCGAGGGGCTGCTGATCGAACGTTCGATCGGACCGGCCGCCAAGGCCGGGATCGAACCGGGAGATGTGCTGCTGTCGCTGAACGGCGTACCGGTGCGCAACGTCGCTCAGGTGAAGGACGCGCTGTCCAAGGCGGGCAAGACGGTCGCCCTGCTGGTACAGCGCGGCGAAGACAAGATCTTCGTGCCGGTGCAGATCGGCTGAGCCGGTCCGCACACGGATAGGCGCTACTCCGCGTCGGGCTGCTTGCCCGGCGCGGCCGCGTCGAACGCCGGCAGCGCACGGCAGGCGGCATCGATGCGCACGACGTTGGGCATGGCCGACAGGTCGCAGTCGAAACGCTGGGCGTTCGCCACCTGGGGCACCAGGCACAGGTCGGCAATGGTGGGCGTATCGCCGTGGCAGAAGAGGCCGGTGGCGGAAGAACCGGCCAATTGCGCCTCCAGGGCTTCCAGGCCCTGATGCACCCAGTGCTTGTACCAGGCGGTCTTGGCCGCCTCGTCCACGCCCAGGGTGTGCTTCAGGTACTTCAGCACGCGCAGGTTGTTCAGGGGATGCGTGTCGCAGGCGATGCCCAGCGCCAGGTCGCGCACCCGCGCGCGGCCTACCGCGTCCGCCGGCAGCAACGGCACTTCAGGATGCGTTTCTTCCAGGTATTCGATGATGGCCAGCGATTGGCCGATGACGGCGTCGCCATCGACCAGCGTGGGCACCAGCGCGGTCGGATTCACCTTGCGATAATCCGCCGACAGTTGCTGGCCGCCGTCCTTCAGCAGATGCACGGGCAGGTATTCGTAGGGCAAGCCCTTCAGGTTGAGGGCGATGCGCACGCGGTACGCGGCCGAGCTGCGAAAGTAGCTGTACAACTGCATGAAGTCTCCTTGATTTTCTGTTGCGGCGCCGCGCATGCGCGCGGCGCCCGCCTGCTTATTCCAGCGATTCCGTCTGCGCCGACTTGCGGGACAGACCCTTGGGCAGCGGGAACGCCACATTCTCTTCCAGGCCGGGCATGGTGCGTACCGACACCGCGCCCAATTCCTTGACCCGATCGATCACCTGCTGCACCAGGATCTCCGGCGCGGAAGCGCCCGCGGTCACGCCGATGCGCTTGCGGCCCACCAGCCAGGCCGGATCGATCGATTGCGCACCGTCGATCAGATAGGACGCGACGCCCTTGCGCTCGGCCACTTCGCGCAGCCGGTTGGAGTTGGAACTGTTGGGACTGCCCACCACCAGCACCAGGTCGCAATCCGGCGCCATCACCTTGACCGCGTCCTGGCGGTTCTGGGTGGCGTAGCAGATATCGCTTTTCTTGGGCTCGACGATGTTGGGAAAGCGTTCTTTCAACGCCCGCGACACGGCCGCCGCGTCGTCCACCGACAGGGTGGTCTGCGTGACGTAGGCCAGGTTCTCGGGATCGGTGACCTGCAGGCCGGCGACGTCCTCGACGGTCTCGACCAGGTACATGCCGCCCTGGGCCTGGCCCAGCGTGCCCTCGACCTCGGGATGGCCCTTGTGGCCGATCATGATGATCTCGCGGCCGGCCGCGCGCATGCGGGCCACCTCGATGTGGACCTTGGTGACCAGCGGGCAGGTGGCGTCGAACACGCGCAGCCCACGGGCGTCGGCTTCGGCCCGCACCGCCTTGGACACGCCGTGCGCCGAGAACACCACGATGGCGCCGGCGGGCGCGTCGTCCAGTTCATCGATGAAGATGGCGCCCTTGGCGCGCAGGTCTTCCACCACGTAGCGGTTATGGACGATTTCGTGGCGCACATAGATGGGCGCGCCATGCAATTCAAGCGCGCGCTCGACGATGTCGATGGCGCGATCCACACCGGCACAGAAGCCGCGCGGCTGCGCCAGCAGGACTTCGGCGTCGGTGGCGGTGACAACCTGGCTCATCAGAGGACTCCCAAGAGCGCCACGTCGACCCGCAAGCTGATGCCCGCGAGCGGGTGGTTGAAATCGAACAGGGCCGATTCGTCGTTGATTTCCTTCAGGACGCCCGAATAGCGGCCGCCGTTGGGCGCGGTGAATTCCACCAGGTCGCCGGGTTCGAAGGTGGCGTCGGCGCCCGCATGCTCGGCCAGCATGGTGCGCGTGACGCGCTGGATCAGTTCGGGGTTGCGTTCGCCGTAGGCGTCGGCGGGTTCGACCGTGACGCTGAAGCGCTCGCCTTCGGCGCGGCCGACCAGCGCCGCTTCCAGGCCAGGCGCCCATTGGCCGCTGCCCATCTGCAGCGTGCCGGGACGGCCATCGAAGGTGTCGGCGAACACGGAATCCTTGCCCGGGCCCGAGGCCAGCGTGATGCGATAGTGCAGCGTCAGGTAGGAATCCGGACGGACCAAAACGTTCACTTCATTAGAGGCGATGCTCAAGATCTGCCACCGTATATGCAATTGAGTAAACCTTGATTTTAGAGCCTCTTATGAAATTGTCCGACCGGCTGCCCAAACACGAGCGCCCCAGGGAGCGGTTGCTGCGCCACGGCGCCGCTGCGCTCCAGGACTCGGAACTGCTCGCCATCGCCCTGCGCACCGGTATTCCCGGCCTGGACGTGGTTGAACTGGGCAGCCGGCTCCTGACCCGATTTGGCGGCCTGCGAGGCCTGCTGGGCGCGACGCCCGAGGAGCTGACCGCGGTTCCCGGCCTGGGGGTTTCCAAGGCGTGCATGCTGGCCGCCCTGCTGGAACTGGCCCGCCGCGCCATCGAGGAAGACCTGGCCCGCAACAGCAATCTGGATCACCCGCTGCCGGTAAAACAATATTGCAAGATGGCGCTGGGGCACCGGCAGGTGGAACACTGCATTGCGCTCTACCTGGACAACCGCCTGCGCCTGATCGCCACGGGCGAGCTGGCGCGCGGCACCCTGTCGCAAGCATCGGTCTATCCCCGCGAGGTCGTGCGCGAAGCCCTGCGCCATCACGCGGCCGCCCTGATCATCGCCCACAACCATCCGTCCGGCCTGGCCGAGCCCAGCGCCGCGGACCGCATATTCACCCAGCACCTGAAGCAGGCGCTCGCGCTGGTGGACATCCGGCTGGTGGACCACCTGATCGTGGCTGCCGGCACGGTCGTGTCCATGGCCGAACTCGGCGGCCTGTAGGCTGCGGCCCGCGCCGGAATTCGTTAGACTAGCGCCCGCAATTGCTTTAGGCTTAACGCATCTCTCGATCCCCCCGCCTGACATGAAACGCTTGTGGGACATTTCCCCGCCCGTGTCCACCGCATCGCCAGTCTTTCCTGGCGACACGCCGTACCGCCAGCAATGGAAATGGTCGCTTGCGCCCGGCTGTCCGGTGAATGTCAGCGAAATCACCATGTCGCCGCATATCGGCGCGCACGCTGACGCTCCCCTGCACTACCAGAACGGCGCCGCAGCCATCGGGGCCGTATCACTGGAACCATTCCTGGGTCCCTGTCGCGTCATCCACGCCATCGATTGCGGCCCCCTCATCACGGTGGACCACCTGGCCCATGCGGCCCTGAACCTGCCGCCGCGCGTGCTGGTCCGCACCGCCAAGCATGCCGCGCAGGACTGGTGGACCGACGATTTCTCCGCCTACGCGCCCCAGACCATCGAATGGCTGGCCGAACGCGGCGTCATGCTGATCGGCCTGGATACGGCCAGCATCGACCCCGCGTCCAGCAAGACCCTGGACAGCCACCACACGATCTTGCGGCACGACATGCGGGTACTGGAGAACCTGGTGCTCGACGATGTGCCGGAAGGCGATTACGAGTTGATCGCACTGCCGTTGGCGCTGGTCCAGGCCGATGCCAGCCCGGTTCGCGCCGTCCTGCGCGAACTGTAGGCTGGTCCGCTGGCCATGGCGGCCGATCCGAAGTCGGCCGCCGGTTCTGGAAGCACGACCATGAAAGACCATTCCGATTTGCATGCGGCGCTTGCCTGCGCCCGCCCCCACGCGCCCTCGTGGCGCGCCCTGCCCGCCTCGG
Organism: Achromobacter sp. GW823-FHT04E03; assembly: GCF_058796095.1. Taxonomy (NCBI): domain Bacteria; kingdom Pseudomonadati; phylum Pseudomonadota; class Betaproteobacteria; order Burkholderiales; family Alcaligenaceae; genus Achromobacter; species Achromobacter sp. GW823-FHT04E03. The sequence goes on from NZ_JBXAIJ010000003.1 coordinate 266,472, forward strand.
CGCGCCGCGCCGCCCCGCCCTGCAAGGGAGGCCGCGCATGAGCCACTCCGAACGCCCCGAAGACATCGTCCGCCAGGAAAAAGCGCAGCTGGATTTCACGCGCGACATGACCTATGGCGATTACCTGCATCTGGACGAACTGCTGGGCGCGCAGCATCCGCTGTCGCCCGAGCACAACGAGATGCTCTTCATCATCCAGCACCAGACCAGCGAACTCTGGATGAAGCTGATGCTGCACGAACTGCGCGCCGCCATCGCCAATGTGGCAGCCGACCGCTTGCAGCCCGCCTTCAAGATGCTGGCCCGCGTCAGCAAGATCATGGAACAGCTGGTCCATGCCTGGGACGTGCTGGCGACCATGACGCCGCCCGAGTATTCGGCGCTGCGTCCCTATCTGGCGCGTTCCAGCGGATTCCAGAGTTATCAGTACCGCCAGGTCGAATTCCTGCTCGGCAACAAGAACGCGGCCATGCTAAAGCCGCATGCGCACCGCGAGGACCTGCTGGCCCAGGTGCGCAGCGCCTACGAAGCCCCGTCGCTGTACGACGAGGCGCTGCGGCTGCTGGCGCGCCACGGCCTGGACGTGCCGGCCGATCACCTCGAACGCGACTGGACCCAGCCCTACCAATCGTCGGCTGGCGTGGAAGCTGCCTGGCTGACGGTCTACCGCCAGCCCGACCGCTACTGGGACCTGTACCAGTTGGGAGAAAAGCTGACCGACCTGGAAGACGCGTTCCGCCTGTGGCGCTTCCGCCACGTCACGACGGTCGAACGGGTCATCGGCTTCAAGCGCGGCACCGGGGGCACGTCGGGCGTGGACTACCTGCGGCGCATGCTGGAAGTGGTGCTGTTCCCCGAGATCTGGAAGCTGCGCACGGATCTTTAAGCGCCGAATTTATCTGGCCCCAATTTTTGGCCAAGGGAAGCCCCTGAGCGGGGCCTCCTTTCCTCTTGGCCTGGCCAAAATTCCCATGCTAGAATTTGGGGTTACTTTTTGGATACGTGGCTGGAGCAGTCAACGAGTATCCGGCCGCTGGGCAAACCCGATCCGCATATCGGCGGGTTCGCCAGGCAGGCGGGACACCGGACACCCGGCTGGCGACCCTAACAACTTGCAAGGCTCGACAGAGCCCTAGGAAAGCACCATGAAAGAAGGCATTCACCCCGAATACCGCGAAGTCGTCTTCGCCGACCTGCAAACGGGCAACAAGTTCATCACCCGTTCGACCGTCCAGACGCGCGAAAGCATCGAACTGGATGGCAAGACGTACCCGCTCTTCAAGTGCGACGTGACCTCCGAATCGCATCCGTTCTACACGGGCGCCCAGACGCGCATCGTCGAAACCGGCCGCGTGGAAAAGTTCCGCGCCCGCTTCGCCCGCACCGCAGGCACGGTCAAGTCCGCTTCCTGATCTGTCGCTCCCCCGGGAGCCGCAGCGAAAAGGCAGCCTCCGGGCTGCTTTTTTTTCTCCCTGGCCGTCCGATTCTGACGCTGGGTACTAGCGCAACCAGACCACTCGGTTACATTAACGCCCGTGTCCCCACTTTCCATTTCCACTCCAGCCCGGCTCACGTCCGTGGCTACCGCGAAACTGCCCAGACTGATTCTGCTGGGCTTGTCGCTGGCCTATATCGTGGCCGGCCTGTTCATGCGCGACCCGTGGAAAACAGACGATGCCGTGGGGCTGGCGACCATGATCACGGCGATCCGCGAAGGCGGCATCACCTGGTTGCTGCCGCAGGTGGGACACCTGGCGCACGCCGAGGAAGGCCCCCTGATCACCTGGGTGGGCGCGATCTGCATCTGGCTGTTCGGCCCCTACATCGGCGACATCACCGCCGGCCGCCTGCCCAATCTGCTGTGGTTCGGCATCACCGCCACCAGCGTCTGGTACGGCACCTATCTGCTGGGCCGCCGCGCCGAGGCGCAACCGCTGGCCCTGCCCTTCGGCGGCGAACCCGAACCGCGCGACTACGGACGCATGCTGGCGGACGCCGCGCTGTTGTTGCTGCTGGCCACGGTCGGCATCCTGCAGCGCACCCACGAAACCACCGTGGTGCCCGCCATCATGGCTTGGCAGGCGCTTGCCTTCTATTCGCTGGCGCGCAGCATAGACCGGCCATTCACCGGCAGCACCACCCTGGGCATCGCACTGGCGGCCAGTTTCCTGACCCGCGGCTGGGTCGGCGCCATCCCCATCATGGTGGGCGCGGCCCTGGCGTTCTACCCCCGCAGCCGACTGTGGAAATGCCGGCGCTGGCTGCCGTGGGCCGCGCTGCTGGCCGCCGTCCTGATTCTGGCTTGGTGGATACCCGCCAGCCACAGCAGCGAATACTGGATCCGCAACTGGAAGACCTGGAACCTGTCGTCCTTCGCCGTGCCGCCCTGGCATGACATCGGGCGCACCCTGCGCGACCTGCCCTGGTACCTGTGGCCGACCTGGCCGCTGGCCCTGCTGGCCATCTGGCGCTGGCGCGCCTGGCTCTACGCGCCGCACATCTGGCTGCCGCTGGTCCTGCTGGTGTGCTCGGCGGTCGTGCTGTTCGGCCTGGAAGAAGCCTCGGATTCCGAGTACGTGCTGCTGGCCGTGCCCTGCGCGGTGCTGGGCGCGTTCTCGCTGCCCACGCTGCGCCGCGGCGTGGTCAACACGCTGGACTGGTTCGCCGTCATGTGCTTTTCGCTGACGGCCATCACGGTCTGGCTGGGCTGGGTTGCCCTGCACTTCGGTTGGCCGGCGCAGATTTCCCGCAATATCGCCCGCCAGACCACCGGCTACCAACCCGAGATCTCCTGGGTCGCGTTCGCGCTGGCCGTGGGTTTCACCGTGGGCTGGATCGCGCTGGTGGTGTGGCGGCTGCGGGTGCGGCCGCAGGCGCTGTGGCGCGGCACGGTACTGTCGGCCGGCGGCCTGACGGTGACCTGGATCCTGCTGGTGCTGCTGTGGCAACCCGCCGTGGACTACGCCCGCAGCTACCGCACCGTGTCGGGCCAGTTGGCCCAGGCACTGCAGCAGAACGTGCGCCCCGGCGAGTGCGTGCGCGGGCTTAGCCTGGGCAGCGGGCAGCGCGCCTCGTTCCTGATCTTCAATAACCTCACGTTCACGTTCGACTCCAAGTGCACGCTGGTGCTGCAGCAGACCAGCAACCAGAGCTTGCGGGACAACACCGCCGCCTACAGCGACGGCGCCGAGGTGCTGTGGCAAGGCGGCCGGCGCGCCGACCGCCAGGAAGTCTTCCGCCTGCTCCGAGTCGGCGCCCCCCGATGACGCCCGCGCCCGCCGCGCCGATGAGTTTCGGCGCCACCCTGCGCGGCATCGCCAGGCAGGCCTGGCCGGTGCTGGTCAGCCAATGGGCCGGCATCTCCTTCGGCGTGCTCGACACCGCCATGACCGGCCATTCCAGCGCCGCCGACCTGGCGGCAATGGCGCTGTCCGCGTCGATCTACATCACCATTTTCGTCGGACTGATGGGCGTGGTGCACGCCCTGATCCCCATCCTGGCCCAGCACTTCGGCGCAGGCAACAATCTTGAGGTCGGCCGCAGTTGGGGCCAGGGCGTCTGGCTGGCGCTGGGATTGTCCGTGGTGGGCGCCGTGCTGATGCTGTTCCCCAACATGTGGCTGTCCATGTCCGGCGAGGTCGCTCCCGGCGTGCGCGAACGCATCGGCTCGTATCTGCAGGCCCTGGTGCTGGCCCTGCCCGCCGCGCTGGTGTTCCGCACCATCTACGCGCTGGGCACGTCGGTTTCGCGGCCCAAGCTGGTCATGGCGATCAACCTGACAGCCATAGTCTTCAAGGCCTTCTTCAACTGGCTGTTCATCTACGGCAAGCTGGGATTGCCCGCCATGGGCGCCACCGGCGCCGGACTGGCCACCGCCGTGGTGTCGTGGATGAGCCTGGGCCTCGGCTTGTGGGTCATCACCCACGACCGCTACTACCGCCGCTTCAAGCTGCACGTCGGCAAGCCCGACTGGAAGACGCTCAAGGAACTGCTGCGCCTGGGCATCCCCATGGGCGGTTCCTACCTGGTCGAAGTGTCGGCCTTCACTTTCATGGCCCTGCTGGTGGCGCGCGAAGGCACTTACGTGACCGGCGGCCATCAGATCATGTCCAACCTGGCCGCGCTCTGCTACATGATGCCCATGGCGCTGGGCGTCGCCACGGCAGCCCTGACCGCGCAGGCCATCGGCGCGGGCAACCTCGCCCATGCGCATCGCACCGGCATGGCCGGCCTGACGCTGGGCATCCTGGGCGCCCTGCTGACGGCGGCGGTGCTGCTGGCCGGCCGTCCGCTGATCCTGGCCGCCTATACCGACAATCCGGAGGTGGCCGCGGTGGCGACCACGCTGCTGGCCGTCCTGCCCCTGTTCCACCTGTTCGACTCGATGCAGTGCATCAACTCCTACCTGCTGCGCGCCTACAAGGTCGCGGTGGTGCCGCTGCTGCTGCAGGTGGTGGCGCTGGCGGGCGTGGGCCTGGTCGGCGGCTGGTGGTTCGGTTTCGGCCCGGGCCGCGGCGGCCTGGACGGCGTGCGCGCCATCCTGGTCCCTGGCTCCCCCCAGGGCGCGGGCAGCATGTGGCTGATGGCCATGGTCGGCCTGGGACTGTCGGCGGCCTTGCTGCACTATTGGTACCGGCGCATCGTGCGCGGGACGATCAAGTAAAAAAGCAGCCTTGCGGCTGCTTTTTTTGGACCTTATTTCGGCCGCTTGTCGATCACGCGGCGAGCCTTTCCGGTCAGCGTGCGTTCCACGTGCCCGGAATCCGACACCTGGATGCGCGCGCTCACGCCGATGTGCGTCTTCACGGCATGCTGGAGCTGCTTGCCCAGGTTTGCGCGCTCGGCATCCGACAGGGTGGAAAATTCGGCGCGCAGTTCGGTCAGGATTTCCAGCTCGTCCATATTGCCGGTGCGCGACAGCACCAACTGGTAATGCGGCGCCAGCTGGGCGATCTTCAGGACCAGTTCCTCGACCTGGGTCGGGAACATGTTCACGCCGCGCACGATCAGCATATCGTCGCTGCGGCCAGTGATCTTGCCGATGCGCCGCATGCTGCGCGCGGTGGGCGGCAGCAGGCGCGTCAGGTCGCGGGTGCGGTAGCGGATGATGGGCATCGCTTCCTTGGTCAGCGAGGTGAACACCAGTTCGCCCGGCTCGCCGTCGGCCACGGGCTCGCCCGTGTCGGGATTGATGATTTCCGCGTAGAAATGGTCTTCCCAGACCACCGGACCGTCCTTGGTCTCGACGCATTCGCTGGCAACGCCAGGCCCCATCACTTCGGACAGGCCGTAGATGTCCACGGCGTCGATGCCGGCTTCGGCCTCGATGTCGGCGCGCATCTGCCCGGTCCAGGGTTCGGCGCCGAAGATGCCGATGCGCAGCGAACTTTGACGCGGATCAATCCCCTGGCGGCGCTGTTCCTCCAGAATATTGCAGAAGTAGGAGGGCGTGACCATGATGATGTCCGGACGGAAATCGTTGATCAACTGCACCTGCTTTTCGGTCTGTCCGCCCGACATCGGGATGACCGTGCAGCCCAGGCGTTCCGCGCCGTAATGCGCGCCCAGGCCGCCCGTGAACAGGCCGTAGCCGTAGGCCACGTGCACCGTGTCGCCGGGCTTGCCGCCCGCCGCGCGGATCGAGCGCGCCACCAGGTTGGCCCAGTTGTCCAGGTCGCCCTTGGTGTAGCCCACGACCGTCGGCTTGCCGGTGGTGCCGCTGGAGGCGTGGATGCGCGAGATGCGCTCGCGCGGCACGGCGAACATGCCGAAAGGATAGTTCTCGCGCAGTTCCTTCTTCGTGGTGAAGGGGAACTTCGAGATATCGGACAGCTGCTTCAGATCGTCGGGATGCACGCCGGCTTCATCGAAAGCCTTCTTGTAGTGCGGCACATTGTCGTAGGCATGCTTGAGCGACCACTTCAGGCGCTCGAGCTGCAGCGCGCGCAGCTCATCCTGGCTGGCATGCTCGATGGGGTCCAGCCCCGGCTTGCTCATGGTGTTGGACATGGTTATCTCTCTCCTGAAATTCTCTCTGCGCGGGGCCGGATCGCGGCGGGCATATGCCCTGCCCGCTCGCGGCGCGGCCCGCGGCCGTATAGCTTTGGTTGGCTGGCTGCCTCAAGCGTCCGCGGGGACGCCGACGATCTGGCCCTTGATGCGGTAGGAACGGCCGCGGAACAGCGCCACGTTGCGTCCTTCCTGGTTGGTGACGGTGACGTCATAGACGCCGGTGCGGCCGGCCAGCGAACGCTCCTGCGCCACGGCAGTCAGCAGATCGCCTTCGAAGCCCGGGGCCAGATAGTCGATGGTGCAGCCCGAGGCCACGGTGCTGACGTTGCGCGAATTGCACGAAAAGGCGAAGGCGCTGTCCGCCAGGGCGAAGATGAATCCGCCGTGGCAGGTCTTGTGGCCGTTCAGCATGTCGGCGCGCACGCGCATGGTCAGCCGCGCGTAGCCCGGCGCCATTTCCTCGACTTTCATGTCCAGGCCCTGCGAGGCCGCATCGCCCGCAAACATGACGGTGCCGACGGCCTGCGCCAGCTCCTGGGGATCGGCCGGCACTTCGACCGCGGGAACGTGTGCGTTCATTCTTATTGCCCCTTGAATTGCGGTTCGCGCTTGCCGAGGAAGGCGGCCACGCCTTCCGCGTAGTCTGCGCTGCGGCCGAGTTCGCGCATCATGTCGCGCTCAAGGTCCAGCTGCGTGGACAGGTCATTGCCCAGGCTGGCCTGCATGGCCCGCTTGGTGTACGCCAGGCCCTTGGTCGGCGCCTTGGCGAAGTGCTGCGCCAGGCGTTCCAGCGTGGCATCGAATTCCTCGTCCGCCACGCATTGCCAGATCAGGCCCCACTCTTCGGCCTGCTTGGCGCTGAGCTTGTCGCCCAGCATGGCCAGTCCCATGGCGCGGGCACGGCCGACCAGACGCGGCAGCACAAAGGTGCCGCCCGTGTCGGGGATCAGCCCGAGGCGGCAGAACGACTGGATGAACGTTGCCGAAGCCTTGGCGATGACGATGTCGCCCGCAAACGCCAGGTTGGCGCCTGCGCCGGCCGCAACGCCGTTCACGCCCACCACGACGGGCATGGGCAAGGCGTTGACTCGGCGCACCAGCGGCCCGTAGAACTTGTCGACGGTTTCGCCGAGGTCGGGCGGCGTGCCGTCGGCGGCGGGCTTGCGCTCGCTCAGGTCCTGGCCGGCGCAGAAGCCGCGGCCGGCTCCCGTCAGCAGCAGCACACGCGCGCCCTCGGTCTCCACGCGCGTCAACGCGTCGGCCACTTCGCCGTGCATGTTGGCGGTGAAGCTGTTCAGCTTGTCGGGACGGTTCAGCGTCAGGCGCGCGATGCCGCCGGACAGGTCGAATTGGATATCCTGGTAGCTCATGTCATCGCCCCCGTTCAGACATGACGGCGGGTTTGCACCACGCGGAAGCGGTTGGACACGAAGGCCGAATCCGACAGCGCAGCGTTGGCGGCCGGGTTGGCGCCGGTGCCGTGGAAGTCGCTGAAAGCGGCGGTCTGGTTGACGAACACGCCGCCCGTCAGGTTCAGCGACAGCGACACGCCCGAGACTTCAGCCGCGTCCTGCACCTGGTCGGCGACGGCGTCACTGGTGGTGTAGGCCGACAGCGACAACGCGCCATGCTTGATGACGCTGTCACGCGCCAGCTGGATGCTGTGGGTGGTGGAATCGGTAGCCACCACGAAGGCGATCGGGCCGAACCATTCCTGGCTGATGGCGGCGTTGCCAGCTTCCGTGCGCAGCAGCAGCGGCGTGCGGACGCGGGCGTTCTCGAACTGCGGGTGCGTCAGCGCCTTGCTGTCGGCCACCACCGGCAGGCCCAGCGCGCGGGCCTTCTCGATGCGCTCGACGATGCCTTCGTTCTGGATCGCGCCGGTCAGCTCGACGGCCTTGGCCGCATCGGCGCCGACCTTCTCGACCGCGGCGCCCAGGGCAGCAGCGACCTCGTCGAAGCTGACGCGGCCTTCCGGCGTCTGGATGCCGTCGCGCGGCACGTAGATGTTCTGCGGCGCGGTGCACATCTGGCCCGAGTACAGGGCCAGCGAGAACGCCAGGTTGCGGGCCACGCCCTTGAGGTCGTCGGTGGAATCGATGATGACCTGGTTGACGCCGGCCTTCTCGGTGTAGACCAGCGCCTGGCGGGCGTTGTTCTCCAGCCAGTCGCCGTTGGCAGTGCTGCCGGTGAAGTCGACGATCTTGACCGCCGGGTCCAGCGCCAGCTTCTGCGCGGTGTCATCGCCGGCAGCGTGCGCGGCCAGCAGGACGACGTCCGGGTCGAAGCCCGCTTCCTGCAGAACTTCGCGCGCCACCTTCACGGTGATGGCCAGGGGCAGGATCGCGCCGGGGTGCGGCTTGACGATGACGGTGTTGCCGGTAGCCAGGCTGGCGAACAGGCCGGGGTAGCCGTTCCAGGTCGGGAAGGTGGAGCAGCCGATCACCAGCGCCACGCCTCGCGGCACCACGGTGAACTGCTTTTCCATGCGGATCGGGTCATTCTTGCCTTGCGGCTTTTCCCAGACGGCCACGCCGGGGATGCGCGACATTTCCTGCCAGGCGTAGGTCACGGCTTCGAAGCCGCGGTCCTGCGCGTGCGGGCCGCCGGCCTGGAAGGCCATCATGAAGCCCTGGCCGGTGGTGTGCTGGACCGCGTAGGCGATCTCGAAGCTGCGCTTGTTCAGGCGCGCCAGGATTTCCAGCGACACGCCCACCCAGGCGCGCGGGCCGGCGCGGCGCCAGTCTTCCAGCGCGCGCTTGGAGGCGGCGATCAGCTTGTCGGCGGGCACGTGCGGATAGGTGATGCCCAAGTCGAAGCCGAACGGCGATTTTTCGCCGCCGACGGTACCGTCGGCGTCGTGCAGGTTCAGCGGGAAAGGCTTGCCTTGCAGCGCTTCAAAAGCCGCGCGGCCGTCGTCGTTGGCGGTTTCGCCATAGTTGCGGGGGCTGGGCGACTCGGCAAAGGGGCTCCAGTAGCCGCGCAGGGAGGCGGCGGCCATGGCTTGTTCCAGCAGGGGCTGATGGCGTTCGAAGAATTGTTGGGACACTGCGTCTCTCCAAATGGATATGGTTTTATCTGCCTGGCGCGGGCCGGGTCAGGTTTCCTGGTCGAAGTCGATGACCAGGCGGTCGCTGACCGGAAAGCTCTGGCAGCTCAGGATGAATCCGCGCGCCACTTCGTAGTCTTCCAGGGCGAAGTTGGCGTCCATGTCCACCTCGCCTTCGATGACCTTGCAGCGGCAGGTGGAACACACCCCGCCCTTGCACGAATACGGCAGTTCGATACCTTGCGCCAGCGCCGAATCCAGCACGCTGTCTTTATTCTTTTCAATCACGAACATACGGCTGTGGCCGTCCTGCACCACGGTCACCTCGCACTGGCCCTTGCCGGGCGCCTGGCGGGCGTCCTGGCCGGTGCGCAATGCGCGCGGCCCCTTGGGCGCGCCGAAGAGTTCGAACTTGATGTTCGACTTCGGAATGCCGCGGGCCTGCAGCCGCTCGACCACGCTTTCGGTCATGGTCTGCGGACCACAGACAAAAGCGTAATCGATATCCTCGGGGCTCATCCAGGCCGACATCAGCTGGTCGACCTTGTCGCCGTCCAGGCGGCCGTTGAAGAGTTCGATGTCCTGGGTCTCGCGGCTCATGATGTAGACCAGCGAGAAACGCTCCATATAGAGGTTCTTCAGGTCCTCGATCTCTTCGCGGAACAGCACCGCGGACGAAGCGCGGTTGCCGAAGAACAGCGTGAACTTGCTGTCGGGCTCGGTCGACAGCGCGGTCTTGACCAGGGAGAACACCGGCGTGATGCCGCTGCCTACGGCAAACGCCACATAGTGGCGCTTGTTCTCGGGGGAAAAATCGACGGTGAAGTTGCCGGCCGGCGCCATGACTTCCAGGGTCTGGCCGGGCTGCAGTTCATGGTTGGCCCAGCTCGAGAAAACGCCCTCGTCCACCTTCTTGATGGCCACGCGCAGCAGCTTGTCGTGGGGCGCGGAACAGATGGAATAGGAGCGGCGCTGTTCCTGGCCGTTGAGCTCGGTGCGCAGCGTCAGGTACTGGCCCGGCAGGAAGGCGAACTCTTGCGCCAGCGTCTCGGGCAGGTCGAAGGTCACGACCACGGCGTCGCGCGTGTTGCGCGCCACCGAAGCCACCGTCAAGGAATGGAATTGGTTCTGGCTCATTGCGAAACCGCTCTCAGTGAGTCTTGAAATAATCGAAGGGCTCGCGGCAAGACACGCAGCGATACAGCGCCTTGCACGACGTGGACCCGAAGTTGCTGACCAGGCGCGTGTCTTTCGAGCCGCAGCGCGGGCAGGCGATGGCGGGGCCGGCAGCGCGCCGGCTGATGCCCGAGATGTCGACGGCGCGTTCGGCGGGCGCGGCGATGCCGTAGCCCTTGAGCGCCTCGCGTCCCTTCTCGCTCATCCAGTCGGTGGTCCAGGCCGGCGCCAGGCGGGTTTCCACGCGGACCTCGGCGACGCCGTGGCGGGCCAGCGTCTGCTGGATATCCTGCGTGATCTCGCGCATGGCCGGACAGCCGGAGTATGTGGGCGTGATGACCACGACACAGGCCTCGCCGTCCCAGGACACGTCCCGCACCACGCCCAGATCCACCACGGACAGCACGGGGATCTCCGGGTCGGGGACCTCCTGCAGCCAGGCGTAGACCTGGTCGGCGGAAACGGGCGCCAGCGCGTTCACCAGGTGGCTCCCGGGTAGGCGCGCGGCAGGAACTGCATTTCGGCGAGCACGTAGCCCAGTTCCTCGGTGTGCTTGCCCTGGCGTCCGCCACGGTATGCCAGATGGCTGGCGGCGGCTTCGTCGGGCACCGTCAGGGTGGCTTCTTCCAGGACTTCGCGCACATGGGCCAGCCAGGGCTGGCGCAGGGCCGACAGTTCACAGCCGATGCCGCGGGCGGCGACGTCCAGGTCGACGGCGTCGTCGGCGAACAACTCACCGGTGAAACGCCAGGCATCATCGATGGCGGCCTGCATCTTGGCATGGCTTTCCGCCGTGCCGTCGCCCAGGCGCACCACCATGTCCGAGGAACGCCGCACGTGGTAGGTCACTTCCTTGATGGCCTTGGCCGCAATGCCGGCGACGCGTTCGTCGCTGGACTTTTCCAGGCGCTGCAGCAGGAAATAGTGCCAGACGTCGAACAGGAACTGGCGCGCCATGGTGTCGGCGTAGTTGCCGTTGGGGCGTTCGACCAGCAGCGCGTTATGGAACTGGTGCGCATCGCGCAAATAGGCCAGCGCGTCTTCATCGCGGCCGGCGCCTTCGACTTCGCCGGCCAGCGTCAGCCACATGCGGGCCTGGCCCAACAGGTCGAGCGCGGTGTTGGTCAGCGCCAGGTCTTCTTCCAGGATCGGGCCGTGGCCGGTCCAGGCACCCAGCCGCTGCGACAGGATGAGCGAGGAATCGCCCAGGCGCAGCAGGTATTCAAACAGAGTCTTGTCCATGTCTCCCCCGCCGTCTTACATGTGCTTGATTTCTTCGGGCATCGGGAAGAACGTGGGATGCCGGTAGACCTTGCTGTTGGCCGGTTCGAACAGCGGATCCTTGTCGCCGGGGCTGCTGGCCGAAATATCGGAGGCGCGCACCACCCAGATGCTCAGGCCTTCGTTGCGGCGCGTGTAGACGTCGCGGGCGTGGTTGATCGCCATTTCGGCGTCGGGCGCGTGCAGGCTGCCGACGTGCTTGTGCGCCAGGCCGTGCTGGCTGCGGATGAACACTTCCCACAGGGGCCAGTCTTTGCTCATGATGGATGTCCTTGAATGCCGGGCGCGCGCGGCGCGCTCCGGTTTGCAATGGTGGTGAAGAAGAGTGGAGCCCGCCCGCGGGCTCAAGCTACCTTGCGCTCGGCCTGCTTGTCGGCGTAGGCGACTAGCGCATCGCGCACCCAGGCGCCGTCCTCGTGCGCCTTGACGCGCGCGGCCAGGCGTTCGCGGTTGCAGGGGCCGTTGCCCTTGAGCACCGCGTAGAACTCGGACCAGTCGATCTCGCCGAAGTCATAGTGGCCGCGCTCGGCGTTCCACTTGAGCTCGGGATCCGGCACCTTCAGGCCCAGGTATTCGGCCTGCGGCACGGTCTGGTCCACCATCTTCTGGCGCAGTTCGTCGTTGGAGAAGAGCTTGATCTTCCAGGCCATGGACTGGGCGCTGTTGGGCGAGTCGGCATCCGAGGGACCGAACATCATCAGCGCGGGCCACCACCAGCGGTTCAGGGAGTCCTGCACCATGGCCTTCTGCTCGGGCGTGCCGTGCAGGCACATCTGCATCAGCAGGTCGTAGCCCTGGCGCTGGTGGAAGGACTCTTCCTTACAGACGCGCACCATGGCCCGCGCATAGGGGCCGTAGGAACAGCGGCACAGCGGGATCTGGTTGATGATGGCCGAGCCGTCGACCAGCCAGCCGATCATGCCGATGTCGGCCCAGCTGAGCGTGGGGTAATTGAAGATGCTGGAGTACTTGGCGCGGCCGGCATGCAGGTCGTCGATCAGGTCGTCGCGTGACACGCCCAGGGTTTCCGCGGCGCTGTACAGGTAGAGGCCGTGGCCGGCTTCGTCCTGGACCTTGGCCAGCAGGATGGCCTTGCGCTTGAGCGAAGGCGCGCGGGTGATCCAGTTGCCTTCGGGCAGCATGCCGACGATTTCGGAGTGCGCGTGCTGGGAAATCTGGCGCACGAGCGTCTTGCGGTAGGCGTCCGGCATCCAGTCCTTGGCCTCGATGCGGACGCCGTCGTCGATCCGGCGCTGGAACGTCTGTTCCCGGCCTTCGAGCTGGTCCGCGGTCTTGACCTGCTTGACGCCGGTTTCGACGAGTTGAGCGTACATGTCTGTCTCCTTGAAGACGGTTTGCGAAAACGCAAAGCAAACGTTCCGCAGTGCCGTCATGTCATAGGCGGATTATTTAATACAAAAAATTCATTGTCAAACTCAAATCTGTATCACATTGGATTTATGTATCATATTGCGGATCCCGATATCGGCCACTCTGGCCCCCTCTAATGGCAAACCCTCAGTCGCCCCTGGACCGCTTTCTGTCACGCCTGATCAAGAACGATCCGCCGCGCGCGAAATCGCTCTGCGTCAGCCTGCTCGGGGACGCATTGGCGCCGCACGGCGGCGCCATCTGGCTGGGCGATCTGATCGAGCTGCTGGCCCCGCTGGGCATCAATGAACGGCTGCTGCGCACCAGCGTGTTCCGCCTGGTGGCGCAGAACTGGCTGCAATCCGAACGCCACGGAAGGCGCAGCCTCTACCTGATCTCCGAGCAGGGCCTGCGCCACACCGCGCACGCCTCGCAGCGCATCTATGTCGGTCCGCCCCTGGAATGGAACGGCGAATGGACGCTGGTCGCCCTGCCGCGCACCGGCAACGGACTGGCCGAGCGCGCCGAGTTGCGCCGGGAACTGGTCTGGGAAGGCTTCGGCATGATCGCGCCCGGGCTGTTCGCGCATCCGCACACCGAGGCAAGCGCCGCGCACGACATCCTGGAAAAGCTGGGCATCCCCGACCGCGCGCTGGTGCTGTCGGCGCGCGACCTGGCCGGCGCAGGCGGTCTGCCGATAGCCAGCCTGGCCTCGCAATGCTGGAACCTGGACGAGCTGGCCGAGCAGTACCGCCAGTTCGCGAAGAATTTCGGCCCGCTGGAAAAGCTGCTGGAAACCCCGCCCGCCCCCGCCGATGCGTTCATCGTGCGGGTCATGCTGCTGCACAGCTGGCGCCGGATCGTGCTGCACGATCCGCAACTGCCGGGCCCCATGCTCCCTGACGACTGGCCCGGCCATGCCGCCCGCGAGATCTGCGGCCGCATCTACTGGCAGGTGTTCGACGCGTCGGAAGCGCATCTGGATGCACTGGCCGGCCGCGACAACGAGCGCTACGCGCCGCTGGCGGCCGACATCGCCTCGCGCTTCGGCGGCAAGCCCGCCTAGGCCAAGACGCCAAGACCTGCCTTTCGGATCAGGCCGCCGGCTCGATGGTCACGCCCAGCGTGTCCACTTCCGACACGCCGCAGGCGTCGCGTCCCGGGCCTGGCCGTTCCAGCCCCCTGGCCCGGCCGATGAAAGACAGCGTCCAGCGCGCCCGGATGGGCCGCCCCAGGGCCTCGCCGCTATCCGCGTCTATGCCGCTGGGCACGTCCAGCGCCAGCACCGGCACGCTCCAGGCGTTGACCGTGTCCACCAGCGCCTGCCAATCCGCGCCCAGCGGGCGATTCAAGCCGATGCCGAACAGGCCGTCTATGACCAATTCCGGCACGAAGCCCGGTTCCAGTTCCGACCAGGTTTCACCACCCGCGGCCAGCCAGCCGGCATAGGCGCGGGCGGCATCCGGCGGCAGGCGCTGCGCCCCCGCCGGCAACAGCACCCGCACGTCATGTCCCATGGCGCGCAGGCCGGCCGCAGCTTCCAGCGCATCGCCGCCATTGTTCCCAGGCCCCGCCAGTGCCAGCACCCTCGCCCCCGGCCCGAGCCGCGCCGCCGCGTAACGGGCCGCAGCGGCCCCCGCCAGGGGCATCAAGTTTCTGCCGGCGGCCAAGGCCTGGCGTTCGGCGTCGCGGATCCGGGCGACCGAGTATGAAGATGGCATCGCTTTTTATGTGTGAAATTCACGCATTGCGTGAAAATTTACCCGCAAATTTAAAGAGATCGCGCCAACAAGCCCGCAAATTCGCGGGATTTACGCTTCCCGCCAGTTGGCACGCATCTTGCGTTGTAGTCATTGCCGGTACGAGCGAGACCGGACGACTCAACTGAAGAGACTACACCCATGCGTTCCATGAGCATCATCTGCCCGAACGGGCACTTAGGATTCGCCCCCTTGCGCACCGAGAGCTTCCAGCTCGGCGTCGCCGCCGGGCCGGACTGCATCGCCGCCGACTCGGGCAGCGACGACGTGGGTCCCGTGCCGCTGGGCTCCGACACCTCCACCAGCCCGCAAGCCTGGCAGCGCCACGACCTGGAACAGATGCTGCTGGCCGCGCGCAAGCTGGGCGTGCCCATGGTCATCGGCTCGGCCGGCGACACCGGCTCCAACAGCCGGGTCGACCTGTACGTGCGCCTGATCAAGGAGATCGCCGCCGAGCACAAGCTGGCGCCGTTCAAGGTCGGCTACTTCTATTCCGAAGTCGACAAGGAACGCGTGCGCCGCGCGCTGCGCGCGGGCCAGCAGGTGGCCGGCCTGGACGGCTACGCTGACCTGACCGAAGCCGAGCTGGATGCCAGCGACCGCATCGTGGCGGTGGCCGGCGTGCATCCCTACATCAAGCTGCTGGAAGCTGGCGCGGACGTGATCATCGGCGGCCGCAGCTCGGATGCCGCCGTGTTCGCCGCCCCTGCCCTGCACCGGGGCTACGACGCCGACCGCGCCTATTACCTGGGCAAGGTGCTGGAGTGCGCTTCGTTCTGCGCCGAACCCTATGGCGGCAAGGAAACCGTGATGGGCGAGATCTCGGCGGAGGACGTGCGCGTCACGGCCATGCATCCCGACCAGCGCTGCACCATCGCGTCGGTCGCGGGCCACGCGATGTACGAGCGCTCCAATCCCTACGAAGAATTCTTCGCAGGCGGCCGGCTGGACATGGCCGATTGCCGCTACGAGCAGTTGAGCGAAAAGACCACCCGCATCACCGGCTCGCGCTTCGAACCCGCCGCCCAGGTGCGCGTAAAGCTGGAAGGCTCCGGCAAGGTCGGCGAGCGCTACATGGGACTTTGCGGCATACGCGATCCCTACACCATCGCCAACGTCGACCGCGTCATCGCCTGGGCGCGAGACAAGGTGCGCGAACGCTTCGGCGACTCGGGCTATGAGCTGCACTACAAGGTCTACGGGCGCGACGGCGTCATGGGCGACCTGGAGCCGCTGCGCGACCAGCCGGGCCATGAGCTGTGCGTCATGGTCCAGGGCGTGGCGCCGACCGCCGAAATGGCCGAGGAACTGACGCTTACGGGCCTGCGCCAGATGTTCTACGCCCGCCTGCCCGACGTGAAAGGCACGGCCGGTTCGGTGTCGTTCCCGCTGGACGAGGTGGTGCGCACCAGCGCCGCCTACCGCTGGACCCTGAACCACACGCTGCCGGTGGAAGACGCCGGCGAACTCTTCCCGACCCACCTCACCGAGGCTGGCGCCTGAGCCGGCAAGACCATGAGCACCCAGAAACTCAGCACCCTGGCCAAGACCATCCGCAGCAAGAACGCGGGCGTGAACAAGATCACCTTCGACATCATCTTCCGCGAGCCGGCGACCTACGAGGCGGTCAAGCGCTCCGGCGCGCTGACGCGCGCCAGCATGGCGGCCCTGTACCGCATCGACGACAGCCGCATATCGGACTTCGTGCATTACGATCCCGGCCTGGCCATCAAGTTCACGATCTACCGGCTGGCTCCCAGCGGGTCCGCGGGCGATGGCGACATCTTCGGCGCGCAGCAATATGCGCCGCTGCTGGACGTCGCCGTCCCCATGCCGGACTGAACGCCGCGGGCGCCGCACCCGGCGCCCGCTCCAACCTCCGCTCTCCTAGAGAATCGATCATGAAAGCGCTAATGCAAACAACGTTGTTCCTGGCGGCATCCTTGCTGGCCGGCGCGGCAGCGGCCCAGACGGAAGTGCCCAAGCAGGTCAAGATCGTGGTGCCGTTCACCGCCGGCGCCAGCAATGACGCGATCGCCCGCGCGATCGCGCCGCAGCTTGCGGCCCGCTTCGGCAACACGGTGATCGTGGAAAACCGCGGCGGCGCGGCCGGCGCGATCGGTTCCGAGTACGTAGCCCGCTCGGCCAAGGACGGCTCGGTGCTGCTCCTGACCTCGTCGACCTTCCTGACCACCGCCGCCACGCAGCCTCACCTGCCCTACGATCCGCTGAAGCAGTTCGCGCCGGTGGCGATGATAGGACAGGGGCCGCTGGTCATCGCCGCCTCGGCGCAGACGCCCTATACCTCGTTGAAGCAGCTGCTGGAAGCGGCGCGCAGCAAGCCGGGCGCCCTGAACTACGGCAGCGCCGGCGTCGGTTCGCTGGCGCATCTGGCCACCGTCATGCTGGACGACGCGGCCGGCACGGAGATGACCCACGTGCCCTACAAGGGCGCGGCCAACGCCGCCTCCGACCTGGCCGGCGGGCTGATCCATGTCATGCTGTCCAACTACAGCACGCTGGCCCCCGTGGTGCAGGGCAAGAAGGTCAAGCTGCTGGCGACCACCGCGCAATCGCCCTCCGCGGCGTTCCCCGACCTGCCGCCGGCCGCGCAGGCGCTGCCGGGATATTCGGTGCAGATCTGGGTGGGTGTGTTCGCGCCGGCGGGCACGCCGCAGCCTTATATCGACAAGCTCAACGCCGCGCTCGTCGAGATCTCGGCTTCGCCCGAAATGAAGGCATTGCTGGACCTGGACGGCACCGTGCCGTCGCGCATGGACAGCGCCGAATTCGGCACGCGCGTGCGCGAGGAACTGGCCCTGTGGCAAGGCATTGCGCGCAAGCACAACATCAGCGCGGAATAGGCCTCAGCCTTCCAGCCCCAGCTTGAGCATCTGGTGGCGCAGGGCGTGCCGCGTGAGCCCCAGGGACTCGGCGGCGCGCCCCAGGTTGCCGTCCTGGGCCTGCAAGGCCGCCCGGATCAGGCCGCGCTGGAACTGCGCGGACAGTTCGGCGTAGGTACCGGCGGCGGCAGACGAGGCCGCCGGCGCGGGCTTGCCCGCTTCGCGCAGGATGCGCTGCGGCAGGTGCCGCGCCAGTACCGTGTCGCCGTCTTCCAGGATGCAGATGCGCTCCAGCAGATTGCTCAGTTCGCGCACATTGCCCGGCCAGGCGTAGGCCTTGAAAATGCGCCGCACCTCGGGATCGATGACGGTGAAACGGCTGCCGTGGGTGGCGTTGTAGCGTTCCAGGAAGCGCTGCGCCAGCACGATCACGTCATCGCCGCGCTCGCGCAACGGCGGCAGGTTGATCGACACCACCTGCAGGCGGTAATACAGGTCGTCGCGAAAGCGCCCGGCCTGCACCTCCCCCAACAGGATCTTGTTGGTGGCGGCGATGAAGCGCGCATCGACTGAAACCTCCTGGACGGAACCGATGCGCCGGAAGCGCCGGCTGTCCAGCAAGGTCAGGATCTTGGCCTGCATGACCGGATCCAGCTCGCGGATTTCGTCCAGGAACACGCTGCCGCCATTGGCGGCTTCGAGCAGGCCGGTCTTGCGCGCCACCGCCCCGGTGAACGCGCCGCGTTCATGGCCGAACAATTCGGACTCGAGCAGGTTGCCCGGGATGGCGGCGCAGTTGATCTCGGTATAGCCCTTGGCCGCGCGCGCCGACTGCGCATGCAGGTTGCGGGCGACCAGCCCCTTGCCGGTGCCGGTTTCGCCGTAGATGAGGACGATGCTGGCCTTGCTGCGGGCGACCCGGCCGACCAGATCGCGCAGCGCCGCCATCGACGGGTGATCCCCGATGAGCGGCTCGCAGGCGGACGGGGCGGCAGGCATGGGCGGGGGCCGCTTATACCTTCAGGAAGTGTTCGCGGTAGTACTTGAGCTCGTCGATCGATTCGTAGATGTCGGCCAGCGCTTCGTGGCGGCTCTTCTTCTCGAATCCCTTGTAGACGGCCGGCGCCCAGCGGCGGGCCAGTTCCTTCAGCGTGCTCACGTCCAGGTTGCGATAGTGGAAAAACTGCTCCAGGCGCGGCATGTAAGCAAACATGAAACGGCGGTCCTGGCTGATGGTGTTGCCGCACAGCGGCGACTTGCCCGCCGGCACATGCTGCGCCAGAAACGCCAGCAGCGTATCCTCGGCCTGCGCCTCGGAAATCGTGGACGCCTTGACCTTGTCGATCAGGCCGCTCTTGCCGTGCGTGGACTTGTTCCAGCTGTCCATGGCGTCGAGCAGGCTGTCGGGCTGGTGCACCACCAGCACGGGGCCCTCGGCCACGACGGTCAGGTCGGGTTCCGTCACCACCACGGCGACTTCGATGATGCGTTCTTTCTCGGGGTCCAGGCCGGTCATTTCCATGTCCAGCCAAACCAGGCGGTTTTCGTTCACAGCCATATAATTTGCCTATAAAACGTTCGATTTTCGCACATACCCACACTTGAGCACGCCGCATCGCCCATGTTCACATTGCTGTTCGTTGCCTTCCTGCTGACCGATATCGCCGTGCGCCTGTGGCTGGCTACGCGCCAGATCCGCCATGTCGCGCGCAACCGCGACCAGGTGCCGTCCGAATTCTCTCACCGTATCGGGCTGGCCAGCCACCAGCGGGCGGCGGACTACACCGTGGCGCGGGTCAAGCTGGGCATGCTGGAACGCACCTACGACGCCATCCTGCTGGTGTGCCTGACCCTGATGGGCGGACTGCAGCTCATCGACCTGATGGTGGCCCAGATTACCAGCAACGACTTCCTGCGCCAGATGCTGCTGCTGGTCGTGGTGGCGCTGTTGCTGGGCGTGCTGGGCCTGCCCTTCACGTTGTGGCGGCAGTTCAAGCTGGAAGCGCGCTTCGGCTTCAACCGCATGACGCCTGGCCTGTTCATCGCCGACGCCGCCAAGGGCCTGCTGGTCGCGGCGGTGCTGGGCCTGCCGCTGGCGGCCGCGGTGCTGTGGCTGATGGGCAGCGCGGGCGCCTACTGGTGGGTGTGGGCCTGGGCGCTGTGGACCGCGTTCAACCTGGCGCTATTGATCGTCTACCCGATGTTCATCGCCCCGCTCTTCAATAAATTCACGCCGCTGTCCGACCCGGAGCTGGCCGGCCGCATCCAGCGCCTGGCCCAGCGCTGCGGCTTTGCGCTCAACGGCCTGTTCGTGATGGACGGCTCGCGCCGCTCCGCCCATGGCAATGCCTACTTCACGGGCTTCGGCCGCTCGCGCCGCATCGTGTTCTTCGACACCCTGCTGGCGCGCCTGAACGGCGACGAGATCGAAGCCGTGCTGGCGCACGAGCTGGGCCATTTCGCCAAGCGCCACATCGTCAAGCGCATCGTCTTCAGCTTCGCCGCCGCGCTGGTTTTCTTCGCCATCCTGGGCTGGATCTCGCAACAGCCCTGGTTCTACGTGGGACTGGGCGTCATGCCGCAACTGGGCGGACGCAACGACGCCATGGCGCTGCTGCTGTTCTTCCTGGTGATCCCCGTCTTCACTTTCATGCTCACGCCCGTGGCCAGCTGGTACTCGCGCCGCGACGAGTTCGAAGCGGACCGCTACGCGGCCGAACAGAGCTCGCCGGAACGCCTGGTGTCCGCGCTGGTCAAACTCTACGACGACAACGCCGCCACCTTGACTCCCGACCCCGTGCACTCCGCCTTCTACGACAGCCATCCCCCCGCCGCCGTGCGCATCCGCCACCTGACGGCGGCCGCTGCATGACCGCGCCGTCCAACGAAGGCCGCATCATCGCCGCCCACGGGCGCCACTACACGGTGGAGCTCGCCGACGGCACGCTGCGCAAGTGCTTCCCGCGCGGCAAGAAGGCAGGCGCCGCCGTCGGCGACCGCGTGCGCATCACCCCCCAGGGCAAGGACGAAGGCGCCATCGACGCCATCCTGCCGCGGCGCAATCTGCTGTACCGCTCGGACGAAATGCGTTCCAAGCAGTTCGCCTCCAACGTCGACCAGTTGCTGATCGTGGTCGCCGTGCAGCCCACGTTTTCGGACGACCTGACCGGCCGCGCCCTGGCCGGCGCCTGGAGCGCGGATATCGCGCCCATCATCATCCTCAACAAGACCGACCTGGCGGACGAACTGCCGGCGGCGCGCGCGCGGCTGGCGCCGATCGCCGCGCTGGGCGTGGACGTGATCGAACTCAGCGCGCTGGAACCCGAAAAGGTGCATACGCTGCTGGCGCCGCGCCTGGCCGGACACACCAGCCTGCTGCTGGGCCAGAGCGGCATGGGCAAGTCCACGCTGCTCAACGCCCTGGTGCCCGACGCGGCCGCTCCCACCCGCGAGCACTCCACCGCGCTGGACATGGGCAAGCACACCACCACCAGCACGCGGCTCTATCACCTCCCCGCGCCGGGCGGCGACCTGATCGACTCGCCGGGCTTCCAGGCCTTTGGCCTGCAGCATCTGAGCCGTGAGGACATCATCCGCGGCTTCCCGGAGTTCACCAAGCCCATCGAGGAGTGCCGTTTCTACAATTGCACCCACCGCCAGGAACCCGGCTGCGGCGTGGTCGCGGCCTTGCAGGCGGGCGCAATCGATCCGGCGCGCTACGCCTTGTACCAGCGCATCCTGGAAGAAAACC
The DNA here is from genome assembly GCF_058796095.1 of Achromobacter sp. GW823-FHT04E03. Lineage (NCBI taxonomy): Bacteria > Pseudomonadati > Pseudomonadota > Betaproteobacteria > Burkholderiales > Alcaligenaceae > Achromobacter > Achromobacter sp. GW823-FHT04E03. The sequence continues at coordinate 287,715 of NZ_JBXAIJ010000003.1, forward strand.
TGGCGGGACAGCAGCGCTACTAGCGTGTCGTCCAATGGGAACCTGCTGCGGAGTCCGACACACACTCCCCTGGACGTCCCGTAATTGAATACGGTCCCTGTACGGGGCCGTATTCATTGGCAGCGAAAGCCGGAAACCAAGGCCGGCTTGCGGCGGGGATCAACGGGGCGTAAAGCCGTGGCGCAGCAGATGGTAGAGGTTGCGCAACATGCCGGCTGTCGCGCCCCAGATGAAATGCTTGCCGTACGGCATGCCGTAGTACTGGCGCACCCGGCCGTCGTCCAGACGGGCCTCGTACAGCCGGTGATTGGCGGGATCCATCAGGAAGGACAACGGCACTTCGAATACTTCCGCCACCTCGAAGGCGTCGGGCGCCAGGTCAAAGCCTGGACGCACCAGCGACACCACCGGAATGATGGAGAACCCCGTCGCCGTCAGATACGGCGGCATGCTGCCCAGCACTTCGACGTGGTTGGCGGGCAGCCCGGTTTCTTCCTGCGCTTCGCGCAAGGCCGCGGCCTCCGGCGTGGAGTCGCTGGTTTCGATGCGCCCGCCCGGAAAGCTGATCTGGCCGGCATGGTCATGCAGGTGGGCGGCGCGCTGCGTCAGCATGATGTGCACGCCGTTGTCGCGCGTTACCAGCGGAATCAGCACCGCCGCAGGCACGGGCACGCCTTCGCGGCCCGGATAACGCAGGTCGGTGTCGCGCGACAGCTCCAGCGTCCAGGTGGACGGCTGGCTGAGCGTGCCCCGCAACGAATCCGGGGTCAACAGGCTGGCGGGCACGGCCGGCAAGGACGCGTTGGCCACCACCCAGGGTTGCGTCGCCGGATCGAAGCCGGGACGCGCCAGCGGCCGCCGGGGCCGCGGGGAAGACGAGGAATCAGACATACGTCTCTGCAAAAGACTCTGCAAAAAGAAAAAGGCACCCTCGCAGGTGCCTTTTTAACCCGGAAACCCGTGCCGAACGAAAACGCTGGATGGCGTGAGCGTCCGACACTGGTAGGGCCGTGTGCCGATAAGCGATCAAGCCGCCGAGGCTTGCTTGCTGACCAGCTTTTCCTTGATACGCGCCGACTTGCCCGAGCGGTTGCGCAGGTAGTACAGCTTGGCGCGGCGCACGTCGCCGCGGCGCTTGACTTCGATGCCGGCGATTTGCGGCGAGTACAGCTGGAACGTACGTTCCACGGCTTCACCCGACGAAATCTTGCGCACGGTGAACGCGGAGTTCAGGCCGCGGTTGCGCTTGGCGATCACGACGCCTTCGAAAGCCTGCACGCGCTTGCGGGTGCCTTCAACGACGTTCACGCTCACGATGACGGTGTCACCAGGAGCAAATTCAGGCTTGGCTTGACCGCCGGTCAGGCGGGCAATTTCTTCCTGTTCCAGGATAGCGATAAGGTTCATGAGAACTCCTAGATCATCATGTCTTTGCGGACTAAAACTTTTGCCGTTCGATGTTGTTCACGCGGCTTCTGCAGGATTGCGCTATAAGCACAAGCCCGCATCCATCGCGTGTTGCACGGCCAACTGACGCTAAGGCCAGCTCCCGTTGCATGTGCCGCAAGCAGAGGATGAGATTTGGCAAACCAATGATTCTACACCAAAAATCGCTCCGGGCATCAGGTAACATGGCCCCGGTTCTCGCGGTTTGGAGTACCCTTCCGTCTTCTGTAACAAACACGTCATCTGGCGCTGTTCCTTCATGTCGTATTCGTCCCTGATATTGGTCGTCCTGGCGGCAATGGCCCACGCCACGTGGAATCTGCTCGCCAAGCGCGCGGCCATGGTGGGCGCTCCCTTCGTCTTCGCCTATGGCCTGTGCGCCTCGGTACTGTATGCGCCGTGGGTCATCTGGGTGCTGTTGCACGACGGCATGACCTGGACCTGGCCCGTGGTCGGCGCCATCCTGACTTCCAGCCTGTTGCATCTGGGCTACAGCCTGTGCCTGCAACGCGGGTACCAGGTGGCCGACCTGTCTGTGGTCTACCCCATCGCACGGGGCACCGGGCCGCTGCTGTCCACCACCGGCGCCTTTCTGCTGCTGGGCGAACCCGCCACCAGCACCGGCATCATCGGCATGCTTTGCGTAGTGGGCGGGGTGCTGCTGATCGCAACCCAGGGCCGCCTGGCCATTTTCAAGCAGGCCCAGGCCTGGGTGGGCGTGCGCTGGGGCGTGGTGATCGGCCTGTTCATCGCGGCCTATACCGTCGTCGACGCCTACGGCGTGAAGGTGCTGCTGATCAGCCCCGTGCTGTTCGACTGGTTTACCTGCGTGACCCGCACGACCATGATGGCCCCCCACATGCTGCGCCGCCGCCCCCAGTCCTGGGAGGCCATGCGCGGGCACTGGCATCTGGCGCTGGCCGTGGGCCTCTTGTCGCCGCTGGGCTACATCCTGGTGCTGTACGCGCTGCGCAACGGCGCGCCGCTGAGCCTGGTAGCCCCTGCCCGGGAAATGTCCATGATGCTGGGCACCCTGGCCGGCATGTTCCTGCTGCGCGAAAAAGTCGGACCGGGCCGGTTGGCTGGCTGCCTGGCCATCCTGGCGGGCGTCGTTCTGCTGGGTTCAAGCTGACGAACCCTGCTCCGGGCAGTTCCGGCTGGCGGGGCTGGCGCGTACCGGTTACGCCTTGCCTGCCGGCTACCGCCGGGCATCCGACCGTTCAGAATCCGGCGGCCGCGCCCAGCCACATCAGGCCAGGAATGATCGCGCCCCAGGCCAGCACCATCACCACATCTATCACCATGGCCTTCATGGTCACTTGAGCCGTCACGGGTTCCACCGTGGCGTTACCCAGGCTGCGCTCGCGCGCGGCAGGCGCGGCGGCAACCGCGGCCTCGACCGGTGCTGCGGGCGCAGGCATCGGCGCGGCGACGGCCGGGCCTGCCGGCGCGCCAGCCTCGGCCGGCGCGGGCGGGAACGGCCAGCGAGCCGGCGCGGAGCCGGGCCGCACGCGGCGGCGCGGCTCGACATCGGCCCCGGAGGTGTTCCAGGGCAGCGCCATGCCGGCCACCCGGGCGCACCAGGCGCGGGCGCGGTTCGTGCCGCGGCGCAGCGGGTTCAGCGTAACGACGAGTTCGTCCGACAAGACGGAAATATCAGCGGTGTTCATGGGAACTCCTAGGAAAGACGGTCCAGCGCCAGGCGTAGCCCCCCGGCAGGCATCCGCGGCGGCAGCCGGCGGTCAATCGAACAATGACAACTGGCCTGCGGCCATGGCTTGCAACTGGCGCGCTGCGCGCCCGTGCGCGCCGCCGGCTGCGGGCGATACGGCGGGAAAAGGGACCCCTGAAGACGCTTGCGCGCCAACCGGGGATAGGAAATCGGCAGCCTTCGCCGCAGTTGCGGCAGGAGGCAGGAAACGGTCGCAGTCCAGCGCCAGGCGATGGCGGTTCAGGCCCAGCTTGCGCGTGGCGATGGTGAACCGCTGACGCAGCAGATCCGCCCAGACGCCGGTTCCGCGCATGCGCGACCCGAAGTTGGGATCGTTGCGGCGGCCATTGCGCAGGTCTTCGATGCGATGCAGGACGCGCTGGGCGCGGTCCGGGAAATGGGCGTTGAGCCAATCCTCGAACAGGGTCTTGACCTCCCAGGGCAGGCGCAGGACGGTGTAGCTGGCATAGTGCGCGCCGGCCGCCTTGGACTCCTGGAGGATGTGCTCCATGGACTCGTCGTTGATGAACGGGATGATGGGCGCGACCAGCACGCCGACCGGCACGCCGGCGTCGGTCAGGCTGCGCACGGCTTCCAGCCGGCGCCACGGCGCGGCGGCGCGCGGTTCCAGCGTGCGGGCCATGCCGGCGTCCAGCGTGGTGATGCTCATGTACACCACCACCAGCTTCTGCTCGGCCAGCGCGGCCAGCAGGTCCAGGTCGCGGGCGACCAGCGCGTTCTTGGTGACGATGGTGAGCGGATGGCGGGTTTCCAGCATCAGTTCCAGCAGGCCGCGCGTCAGCCGCCATTCGCGTTCGATGGGCTGGTAGGCGTCGGTGGCGGAACCGATGTTGATGGGAGACGGCTTGTAGCCGGGCCGCGCGAGTTCGGCGCGCAGGGCCTCTACCGCGTTGGCCTTGGCCACCAGCCGGGTTTCGAAGTCCAGCCCGGGCGACAGGCCCAGGTAGGAATGCGTGGGCCGGGCGTAACAATAGACGCAGCCATGCTCGCAGCCCCGGTACGGATTCACCGCCACGTCGAAGGGGATATCGGGCGAATCGTTGCGCGACAGCATCTTGCGCGCTTCTTCAGCAGTGACCGTGGTCTTGGGAGCGGCGGGCGCTATGCGCGCATCCGGCAGGATGGGAATGACGCGGGCGGCTTGCTCGCCGGCGGCAGCTTCGGGGAAATTATCGGGGACGGAATCTATGAAGTCGGCGGGCAGGCCGGAGGAGGACCAGCCGTCGTCGACCTGCACGCGGTCATCGCGCTGAAAGCGATGCCGAACATTAGTAACCGCACCCCGACCGCGCAAGGCGGCGGGGGCGGCAGCCGGGGACCCAGAACCGGCGGGAAAAGAATGATCGGTGCGTGCCATGAAAACTACTGTACAAAAACACAGTGGTTTTGACAAGCACCAAAAGCCTTTTCGTAAGACAGCCCCACTTTACCGCAAGACGCCGGCGCCGTCCGGACAAATCGATTTCACCAGGCGAGATCGCCCGGAAACCCGCGCCAATACTGGATCTAGCAGAAAAACAACAGGTCCCGCAGGGGCTGGAAACCCGTTGTTTTCCGGCCTCTTGCGGATTAGCGCAACATGCCTGCCGCAGCAGTCTGATGCGTGGCCTCGTCGATCAGGATGAATGCGCCCGTCGCGGGCACATCGGCATAACGATCAACCGCCAACGACTCGCGCGTGGTGAGCGTGACGCGTCCGATGTCGTTCATGCGCAGCGTGCCCTCGGTGTTCTCCACTTCCTGCAATTCGTGGATGTCACGATGCGACAGCACCGCGCGGATCTTCGCCGAGGTCAGGCGCGTACCCGCCTTCAACAGATACTTGCGCGCGGGATTCAAGGCCTGCGCATCGAGCCAGCACAGCTCGGCTTCGAATTCGCGCGCGACCTGCGCCGGCGCCGACGCATGCACGATCACGTCGCCGCGCGACACGTCCACGTCGCGATCCAGCACCAGCGTGATCGAGTCGCCCGCCACCGCCTCATCCAGCGCGCGGTCGAAGGCGCGCACTTCGCTCACAACAGCCGTCACGCCCGAGGGTTGCACCGTGATCTCGTCGCCCGGCCGCAGCACGCCGCTGGCGACGCGGCCGGCATAGCCGCGGAAGTCATCCTTGCGACTGCCGTCATGGCGTGCCACCCATTGCACCGGAAAGCGCAGCGGCAAGGCGCGGCCGTCGCTTGCCAGGTCCAGCGATTCCAGCAAGGCCAGCAAAGGCTGCCCGTCGTACCACGGCGTCTGCGGCGACAAGGTGACGACGTTGTCGCCATTGAGCGCCGACAGCGGCAAGGCGTCGAAGTGCTCGATGCCCAGCTTGCCTGCCAGATCCGCATAAGCATCGCGGATGCGCTCGAAGACGGCGCGGTCCCAGTCCACCAGGTCCATCTTGTTGACCGCCACCACGATATGGCGGATGCCCAAGAGGCGCGCGATGGTGCTGTGCCGCTTGGTCTGCGGCAGCAGCACGCCGTCGGCCGCGCGGGTGGCGTCGATCAGGATGACGGCCACGTCGGCGGTTGAAGCGCCCGTGACCATGTTGCGCGTGTACTGCTCGTGGCCCGGCGCGTCGGCGATGATGAACTTGCGCGCGGGCGTCGAGAAGTAACGGTAGGCGACGTCTATGGTGATGCCCTGTTCGCGTTCGGCCTCCAGGCCGTCGGTCAGCAGCGAAAAGTCGATGCCGTCGCCCGCCACGCGCTTGTGCTTGGCGCGCGAGATCGCGTCCAGCTGGTCGGCGAACACGCCTTTGCTGTCATACAGCAGGCGGCCGATCAGCGTCGATTTGCCGTCATCCACCGAGCCGGCGGTGATCAGGCGCAGCACGCCCGTATCGGCGCCGGAAAGAAAAGAATCGTTGAGTGCGTTCATGTGCGTTCCTGGTCGCCGGCTGATGCCGGCGTGTCAAGCGATCAGAAATAGCCTTCCTTCTTGCGGCGCTCCATCGAGGCCTCGGAAGTCTGGTCGTCCATGCGCGTGGCGCCGCGCTCGGTAATGTCGGTCACCGCTGTTTCGGCGATGATGGCCCGGGTGTCGGCGGCATCGGACGCCACCGGGCAGGTGCAGGAGATATCGCCCACGGTACGAAAGCGCACCTGCAGGCGTTCGACCTGTTCGCCATCCTGCGGCGGGGTCAGCCGCGTGACCGGCACCAGCAGGCCCTTGCGGCGCACGACCTCGCGCTGGTGGCTGTAGTAGATCGACGGCAGCGCCAGCTGCTCGCGCTGGATGTACTGCCAGACGTCCAGCTCGGTCCAGTTCGAGATCGGGAACACGCGCATGTTCTCGCCGCGATGCACGCGGGTATTGAACAGGTTCCAGAGTTCCGGACGCTGCGCCTTCGGATCCCATTGGCCGAACTCGTCGCGGAACGAGAAGATGCGTTCCTTGGCGCGGGCCTTTTCCTCGTCGCGGCGCGCTCCGCCGATGCAGGCGTCAAAGCCGAATTCCTCGATCGCCTCCAGCAGCGTCACGGCCTGGGCGGCATTGCGCGAATCGGTCTCGCGGCGCAGCACCACGCTGCCGCGCGCGATCGAATCCTCGACGCTGCGCACGATCAGGGTCTCGCCCAGTTCTGCCGCGCGCGCATCGCGGAAGGCGATCACTTCGTCGAAGTTGTGGCCGGTGTCGATGTGCATCAGCGGGAACGGAAAGCGTCCCGGCCGGAATGCCTTCTCGGCCAGGCGCAGCAGCACCACGGAGTCCTTGCCGCCAGAGAACAGCAGCACGGGCTTCTCGCTTTCGGCGGCCACCTCGCGCAGGATGAATATTGCTTCCGATTCCAGCCAATCCAGGTGGCTGCGTTGGATCACTGCAGACATATGCACTTCCCCTAAAACAGATTTCGAATTCGTGGGCCGCATCAGTCGGCGCGCGCCGCGATGCCGATGACCCGGTTGCCCGCATGCAGGCCGCATTCCTTGGAGTCCGACGACTCCCACCACCAGCGCCCTGCCCTGAGGTCCTCGCCCGGACGGATGGCGCGGGTACAGGGTTCGCAACCAATGGACGGGTAGCCTTGGTCATGCAGCGGGTTGTACGGGATGCCCAGCGCGCGGATGGCGGACCAGACTTCCTCTTCGCTCCATTCGGCCAGCGGATTGAACTTGTAGAGGCCGAAGGTCTGGTCGTGTTCTTCCAGCGGCAGTTCGCCGCGGGTGGTGGATTGCGCGCGCCGCTGCCCGGTGATCCAGGCGCCGCGTCCGGCCAGCGCGCGCTTGAGCGGCTCGACCTTGCGGATCTGGCAACAGGCCTTGCGCAGCTCCACGCTTTCATAGAACGCATAGGCGCCGTGTTCGGCGACGTGCTGCTCGACCGCGGCCGCTATCGGCCGGTACACGGAGACCTCGCGGCCGTAGCGTTCGCGCACGGCGTCCAGTACGCCCAGCGTTTCGGCGTGCAGCCGGCCCGTGTCCAGCGTAAAGACTTCCAGGTCCAGGCCGGCGCTGTAGATGGCGTGCGTCAGCAGCATGTCCTCGGCCGCCAGCGAGGACGCCAGCGCGGCGTCCGGGTAGCGCTGCTGCACGTCGGCCAGGCGTGCGCCCAGCTCGCGCCAGCGCGCGGCCAGGCCCGACTCGAGTTCAGGCAAAAGATCGGTAGTGCTCATGATTGCGTCGCGAAAATGCGCGCCCGCCGCGGACGCGCCAACAGAATTTCGCCATCGCGCAGGCCCAACTCCCGGTACAGGGACTCGGGCACCTCGGCTTCGATGATGGCGTCGGAATCCTCGCTCGCCAGCTCCAGATAGGCGCTGGGCCCGGCAAGGAAGGCGTGTGCCAGGCGCACCGGAATGCCGTCAGCTCCGGCACGGTAGCGCTCGACTTCGAACTCGTGCGGCCGTACGTAGGCCGTGGCGCGCTGCGCTTCGGCCTGCGCCAGCTCTGGCGCGGGCAAGGACAGGCCGGCGCCGTTCCAGACGCCCCGCGTGGCAAAGCCCTGCAACTGGTTGACGTCGCCCAGGAAGCCGTAGACGAAGGGCGTGGCCGGTGCTTCCCAGACCTCGCGCGGCGTGCCGACTTGCTCGATGCGGCCCGAGTTCATCAGCACCACCCGGTCAGACACTTCCAGCGCTTCTTCCTGGTCATGGGTGACGAACACGCTGGCCACATTCAGCTCGTCGTGCAGGCGGCGCAGCCAGCGCCGCAATTCCTTGCGCACCATGGCGTCCAGCGCGCCGAAGGGCTCGTCCAGCAGCAGCACCCGCGGCTCCACCGCCAGCGCGCGCGCCAGCGCGATACGCTGACGCTGGCCGCCGGAGAGCTGCGCGGGATAGCGATCGGCCAGCCAGTCCAGCTGCACCAGGCCCAGCAGGTCATGCACCTTGCGCTGGATCACGTCCTCCGAAGGACGCTGCGAGCGGTGCTTGACGCGCAGGCCGAAGGCCACGTTCTCGAACACCGTCATGTGCTTGAACAGCGCGTAGTGCTGGAACACGAAACCGACCTGGCGCTGGCGCACGTCCACCGCGGTAGCGTCTTCGCCCGCGAACAGCACGCTGCCGGAATCAGCCGACTCCAGCCCCGCGATGATGCGCAGCAGCGTGGTCTTGCCGCAGCCCGACGGGCCCAGCAGCGCGACCAGCTCTCCCGTCTCGATATGCAGCGAGACGTCGTTGAGCGCGCGGAACTGGCCGAAGCGCTTGGATAGATTGCGGACTTCGATACTCATGCTTGTCTCCTGTCAGGCCAGGGCCGGCTTGATGGCGGCCGGCTGGCCGGGATACTCGACCGGCAGGTCGGCGGCCTGCTGAAAGCGCGCGTTGCGCCACTCGACGACGTTCTTGGCCACCAGCGTCACCAGCGCCAGCAGGGCCAGCAACGACGCCACGGCGAACGCCGCGGAATACTGGTACTCGTTGTAGAGAATCTCGACGTGCAGGGTCATGGTGTTGGTCAGGCCGCGGATCTGCCCGGACACCACCGACACCGCGCCAAACTCGCCCATGGCCCGCGCGTTGCACAGGATGGCGCCGTACAGCAGGCCCCACTTGATGTTGGGCAGCGTGACGCGCCAGAAGATCTGCCAGCCGTTGGCGCCCAGGGTCAGCGCAGCCTGCTCTTCCTCGCTGCCCTGCGCCTGCATCAGGGGGATAAGCTCGCGCGCCACGAACGGAAAGGTCACGAAGAGCGAGGCCAGCACGATGCCCGGCACCGCGTAGACGATCTTGATGTCATGTTCCTGCAGCCAGCCGCCGAACCAGCCCTGGGTGCCGAACAGCAGCACGAACACCAGGCCGGCCACCACCGGCGACACCGAGAACGGCAGGTCGATCAGGGTGATCAGGAACTGCTTGCCGCGGAACTGGAACTTGGTGATCGCCCAGGCCGCGGCCACGCCGAACACCAGGTTTACCGGCAGCGCGATGGCCGCCACCAGCAGCGTCAGTCGGATGGCGGACAGCGCGTCCGGCTCGACGATGGCGTCCAGGTACAGCTGCCAGCCCTTCTTGAAGGCTTCGGCGAATACCGCTGCCAGCGGCACCAGCAGGAACAGCGCCAGGAATCCCAGCGCGATGAAGAGCAGCACGCCGCGCACCCAGCGCGGCTCGGTCAGATGGGCGGGACGGTCCGCGGCGCTCATGCGAGCCTCCCGAGGTTGCGGCGGGCCTGCCAGCCCTGCAGCAGATTGATGACGAGCAACAGCGCGAAGGACAGCACCAGCATCACCGTGGCAATGGCGGCAGCGCCCGCGTAGTCGAATTCCTCGAGCTTGGCGATGATCAGTAGCGGCGTGATCTCGGACACCATCGGCATGTTGCCGGCAATGAACACCACCGAGCCGTACTCGCCCACCGCGCGTGCAAACGCCAGCGCGAAGCCCGTCATCAAGGCGGGCATGATGATGGGCAGCAGCACCCGGCGTATGGCCTGCCAGCGGTTGGCGCCCAGGCTGGCCGCGGCCTCCTCGATTTCGCGCTCCACGTCTTCCAGCACCGGCTGCACCGTGCGCACCACGAACGGCACGCCGATGAAGATCAACGCGATCACGATGCCCAAGGGCGTAAATGCCACCTTCCAGCCGAACCAGTCGGCCAGCGGTCCGCCCAGCCAGCCCTTCTGCGAATACAGCGAGGTCAGCGCGATGCCCGCCACCGCCGTGGGCAGCGCGAACGGCAGATCCACCAGCGCATCCAGAATCTTCTTGCCCGGAAAGCGGTAGCGCACCAGCACCCAGGCCACCACCGTGCCGAACACCAGGTTCACCAGCGCCGCGATCAACGACGCGCCGAAGGTCAGCTTGTACGAGGCCAGCACCCGCGGCGCGGTCACCGCGTCCCAGAAGCCTTGCCAGCCCAGGCCCGCGCTCTTGATCGGCAAGGCCGCCAGCGGAATGAGCACGAGGATGCTGAGGTACAGCACCGCGTAGCCCATCGAGATGCCGAATCCGGGCAGCACGCCCGGGCTGTTGCGCCGAAAGGCAAAAGGCGCTTGCGCGCCGCTTGCCACCGGGTTCGAGGCTGTCGTCATGGCCGTCGTCCGATCGTCAGATGCTTATTTCTTTTGCGGCAGGTAGATCTGGTCGAAGGTGCCGCCGTCGCTGAAGTGGTCCTTCTGCGCCTTGCGCCACCCGCCGAAGATCTTGTCGTCGATGGTCACGAGCTTGACCTTGGGAAACTTGCTTTCGTACTTGGCGGCCACGGTCTTGTCGATGGGCCGGTAGTAGTTCTTGGCAATGATTTCCTGCGCGGCGGGCGTGTAGAGGAATTCCAGATAGGCCTGCGCCGCGGCGCGGGTACCCTTCTTGTCCACGACCTTGTCGACCACGGCCACCGGCGGCTCGGCCAGGATGGACAGCGACGGCACCACGATGTCGAACTTGTCCGGACCCAGCTCTTCCAGCGCCAGGAAAGCCTCGTTTTCCCAGGCCAGCAGCACATCGCCCACGCCGCGCTCCACGAAGGTGGTGGTGGCGCCGCGCGCGCCAGTGTCCAGCACCGGCACGTGCTTGAGCAGGTCGCCCACGAAGGCGCGGGCCTTGTCCTCGCTGCCGCCGTTCTTCTCCAGCGCATAGGCCCAGGCGGCCAGGTAGTTCCAGCGCGCCCCGCCCGAGGTCTTGGGATTGGGCGTGATGACCTGCACGCCATCCTTGACCAGGTCGTCCCAGTCCTTGATCTGCTTGGGGTTGCCCTTGCGCACCAGGAACACGATGGTGGAGGTGTAGGGCGAGCTGTTCTGCGGCAGGCGGGCCTGCCAATCGGCAGGCAGCAGCCCACGGTCGGCAACCGCGTCGATGTCATAGGCCAGCGCCAGCGTCACCACGTCGGCTTCCAGGCCGTCGATGACGGAGCGCGCCTGGCGGCCCGAACCGCCGTGCGATTGGCGGATGGTCAGGTCGACGTTGGCCTTGTCCTTGTATTGCTTGATGAACGCATCATCGATGGCGCGATACAGCTCGCGGGTCGGGTCATATGAGACATTCAGGAGCGTCTGCTTCTGCTGTGCCTGCGCCGGCGCAATCGCGGCAAACGACATCGTCACTGCGGCCAAGGCGGCCAACCAACCGGCTTTCCTGAAAGACATCCCATGCTCCCTGTGTTCGGCAATGTGGGAGCAAGTGTGCTGGCTGGGCGTTCTGAACGGAACGAATCATTATTTGGTTGCTCATCGCTCGCAGGCATATAGGACCGGTGTCCCAGCAATGGGAATTTGCCCTGGCCCCATGCGCGCCCCAATGAAAAACCGCCGCCTCCCCAAGGGGCAGGCGGCGGTTGCTAACGGAGACCCGCCCCTTCGATTTCCGAATTTACTTATTCGGCTGAGGCGTAATGCGCAGATAGGGACGCACGGCCTTGTAGCCCTTCGGGAATTTCTGCTTGATCACGGCCTCGTCCTGCAAGGACGGAACAATGATCACATCGTCGCCGTCTTCCCAGTTCACCGGCGTGGCCACGCTGTGGCTGTCGGTCAGCTGCAGGGAGTCGATGACGCGCAGGATCTCGTTGAAGTTGCGGCCGGTGCTGGCCGGATACGTGATGGTCAGGCGCACCTTCTTGTTGGGGTCGATGATGAACACCGAGCGTACGGTCAGCGTGGCGTTGGCGTTCGGATGGATCATGTCGTAAAGCTCGGACACCTTGCGGTCCTTGTCGGCCAGGATCGGGAAGTTGACCTTGGTGGACTGCGTGTCGTTGATGTCCTCGATCCACTTGGTGTGCGAATCGGTGCCGTCCACGGACAGCGCCAGCACCTTCACGTTACGCTTGGCGAATTCGTCGGCCAGCTTGGCGGTGTAGCCCAGTTCAGTGGTGCAGACGGGCGTGAAATCGGCCGGGTGCGAGAAAAGAACACCCCAGCTGTTGCCCAGATACTCATGGAAGCGGATCGGCCCTGCCGAAGATTCCTGTTCGAAATCAGGGGCGGTGTCGCCCAGGCGTAGATGACTCATGGTGTCTCCAGTGTGCGGATGCAGGTTGGGGGCTGGCCGCCCGTCGCGGCGGGCAGCGCAGGAAAAGCGTTTCATGGCGCAGGTCAGCGTCTGTGAAACGATTCTTCCATCAAACCTGTAGCCGGGGAAATACGCAAGTCATATAACCTTATGCAATATTCAAGCTGGCGCCGCAGGCGTCCGCCACCGCCCCGGCCCGCACTGCGGCGGACAGGGCCAGCGCGCGCGGCAGGATGTGGGCGCCGTAGAACAATCCGGTCGCCAGCTTGGCCCCGTAGAACGGATCGGTGGAACCTGCCGCCAGATGCCGGCGGCAGGCCAGCACGGCCCGCGCCATCTGCCAGCCGCCGTGCACCACGCCGGCCAGCATCAGATAGGGCACGCTGCTGGAATAGACCGCCCTGATATTGGTCGGCGACTGCTCCAGGATGAATGCCACGCCGGCCTCGTAGGCCTGGATGGCGCTGTCCAGGTTGTCGCGCAGCAGGCGCAGTCCTTCGCGATCGTCCGCCGACGCGCGCATCGCCTCGTTCTCGACTGCGCGCAGCGTCTCGCGCATCGCCGCGATTGCGGCATGGGCGGTGGCGCCGCCGTCGCGCTGCGTCTTGCGGCTGACCAGGTCATTGGCCTGGATCGCGGTCGTGCCTTCGTAGATGGGCAGGATGCGCGCGTCGCGGTAATACTGCGCGGCCCCGGTTTCCTCGATATAGCCCATGCCGCCGTGCACCTGCAGGCCCAGCGATGCGACCTCGACCGCGGTCTCGGTGGAGAATCCTTTGACGATGGGCACCATGTACTCATAGAAGGCCCGGTTGCGCGAGCGCTGCTCCGGATCCGGATGATGCGTGCCCTTGTCGTGCGCGGCCGCCGTCACGTAGGACACGGCGCGCGCCGCCTCGGTCAGCGCCTTCATGGTCATCAGCATGCGCTGCACGTCCGGATGGCGCACGATGGCCACGGGGCCGGCCGACCCTTCGACCGCGCGGCCCTGCACGCGCTCGCGCGCATAGGCCAGGGCATGCTGATAGGCGCGTTCGGACACGCCTATGCCCTGCTGCCCCACCGAATAGCGGGCGGCATTCATCATGATGAACATGTATTCCAGGCCGCGGTTCTGCTCGCCGACCAGATAGCCGATGGCGCCTTCGCCCACGTCGCCCTTGCCCGAACCGTACATGAGCACTGCGGTGGGACTGCCGTGGATGCCCAGCTTGTGCTCCAGCGACGCGCACCAGACGTCGTTGCGCTTGCCCAGGCTGCCGTCGGCCTGCACCAGGAACTTGGGCACGATGAAAAGCGAGATCCCCTTCACGCCGGCCGGCGCGTCCGGCGTGCGCGCCAGCACCAGATGGATGATGTTCTCGGCCAGATCGTGGTCGCCATAGGTGATGAAGATCTTCTGGCCCGTCAGCCGGTAGCTGCCGTCGTCCTGCTTCACCGCACGAGTCGCGACCTGCGCCAGGTCCGAGCCGGCCTGCGGTTCGGTCAGGTTCATCGTGCCGGTCCACTTGCCGCCGATCAGCTGCGGCACGTACTGCTTGCGTTGCGCGTCCGATCCGACCGTCAACAAGGCTTCGATCACGCCGTCCGTCAGCATGGGACACAGGGAAAACGCCAGGCTGGCCGCCTGGATGTTCTCGCCCGGCGCCGCCGCGACCAGCTTGGGCAGGCCCTGCCCGCCCCACTCCACCGGATGCTGCAAGCCCTGCCAGCCGCCCGCGGCGTAATCCTTGAAGCCCTGCGCGTAGCCCGGCGTGGTCGTGACCTGGCCATCCTTCCAGACCGGCGGCTGCGTATCGCCCGGCACGTTCAAAGGCGCCACGGCCTGCTCGACGAAGCGGCCGTTTTCTTCCAGGATGGCGTCCACCAGATCCGGCGTGACTTCTTCGAAGCCGGGCAGTTTCAGGACGTCATCGAGTCCTGCCAGCTCCTTCAAAGCGAAGCGGAAGTCCTGCAGCGGGGTTACGTAGGGCATGGGGTCTCCATCAATTGGCCGTTTCCTGACTCTCTTTGGCCAATCTTAAACCCTTGCTTCCTTCCTTGCGGGCATACTCCCCGAACGCGGCCAAGGACGCGGACGGCGTCACTTCCTCGTATCCGGCCGCCATGCCCTGCTGCACATCGGCCAGCGCCAGCACATCGTTGCTGGCCTTGAACAGCGTGTCCAGCACCTGCGGCGGCGTGCCCTTGGGAGCAAAGATTCCCCACCAGTTGGACACGTCATAGCCGGGCACGGTCTGCGCGATGGTCGGATAGGGCAACAGGCGCGAGGGCTGGCCAGACGTGACCGCCAGGGCCACCACCTTGCCCGTATCGATCACCGACTTGGCCGAAGGCGCCGTGGCGAACGAGATATCTGTGTCGCCCGCCGCCACGGACTGCGCCGCCGCGGCGCCCCCCTTGAAGGGAATGTGCATCAGCTTCACGTTGGCAAGCGTCATGAACTCGACCGCGGCCAGATGCGTGATGACGCCGTTGCCGGACGAGGCGACATTGATGGACCCCGGCTTGCTCCTGGCCCGGTCCATCAGGTCCTGCACGCTTTTCAGCCCCAGCTTTGCGTTCGCGATCAGGACCATGGGGCCGGTCGTGAGCTGGGCCACGGGCACGAAGTTGTCCGGCGTGTAATCCACCTTGTACAAGGCGCTGTCGCTGCCCATGACGCTGGAATTCCCCAGGTACAGCGTGTAGCCGTCGGCGGCGGCGCGCGCGGCCAGGCTGGCGCCGATCGTGGAACCGGCGCCAGGGCGGTTTTCCACGACCACCGGCTGCTTCAATTGCCTGGCCAGCGCATTCGCATAGACCCGCCCCACTTGATCCGCCCCGCCGCCGGGCGGGAACCCGATCACCAAGGTCAGGGGTTTGGAGGGATAAGGATCGGCGGCATGCGCGGCACCGGACATCGCGGACAAGGCGATGGCGGCAAGCAAGGCGCCATGGACGGCAATAGCAGGTTTCATCAGGGTCTCCTTTGATGGAATCGGAGCCGCTTGTGGCGCGGCTCTCTGGTCATGCGCCGGCCGCGTCAGCGGCCGGTGAAATCCGGCGCGCGCTTCTCCTTCCACGCCCGCGCGCCCTCGGCCAGGTCGCGGGACTGCTCGGAACGCAGCACCGCCTGCTCGATTGCGGCCAGATCGAGCTCGCCCCGCGCGATGCGGTTCAGGTGCGCTTTCACGCCGAACAGCGGAATCGGAGCCATTGCCGCAATCTGCGCGCTCAGGGCGTCCAGCCGGGCCGATAGCATTTCTTGCGGCACCAGCTCGGTCAGGAATCCAATGCGCAGCATTTCGTCGGCCTGGATTTTTTCCGCCGTCAGGAACAGGCGCTTGGCCTGGTCCAGGCCCAGGCGCGTCACATAGCGCGACATGCCGCCCGCGTAGAAGTGCAGGCCCAGGCGCGTGGCCGGCATGAACATGTCGGACTGCGGCGTGCCGATGCGGAAATCGCAAGCCAGGCACAGGTCCGTGCCGCCGCCATAGGCCCCGCCCTGCACCGCGGCGATGGTCACTGGCCGCGCCGCCTCGATCAGGTCCATGGTCTGGCCAAAATAAAGAGAGCTGGGCGCGCTGTCGGACGCCAGGGACGAAATGTCATACCCGCTGCAAAAATACTTGCCGTCGGATTGAAAGCGCAGCACCCGCACGGCGTCGTCCGCGTTGACCCTGTCCAGATGCTCTCTGAGGACCGCCAGGTCCTGCGGCCCGAGCCGGTTGGCATGGCCGGGCCTGCGCAGCCGGATGGTCGCCACGTGGCCGTCGACGGCAAGGCTGGGCGTATCGGCGGGACCCGTCATGTGCACGTCTCCGCCTGATGCGCCACGCCCTCGGCCAGCAGCCGGTCGATCTCGGCATCTGCCATCCCGTAACGGGCGAATACCTCGCGCGTGTGCTGGCCGAACACGGGCGGAGCGCGGCGGCTCGGCGCCTGCGCGCCGCTCAGGCCCAGGGGCAGGTCCACCTGCCGCAATTCGCCCAACACCGGATGCGTCAACGAGCGGACCAGTCCGCAAGCCTGCACCTGCGCGTCGGCGAACACATCCTCCAGGGTATTGATGGGGCCTGCGGGAATGCCGCCCTCGATCATCAGCGCGGTCCATTCCATGCGCGTCTTGCGCTTGAGCCCCGCCTCCAGCTCCTGCTTCAACGCATAGCGGTGCTGCATGCGCTCGGCGTTCGTCAGGAACCGCTCGTCGGACACCAGATGGGACAGTCCGAGAATGCCGCAAAGCCTGACCCACATCGCCTGGGTCGCGGGCGCCAGGTTGAGCGGCCCGTCCGCGGTCTCGAAGGTGCCGTAGGGCGCGATGACCGGATGCACGTTGCCGCAGGGTTCCGGGATCTCTCCCTTGCTGAGGTAGCGCTGGCCCTGCACGCTGAGCAACGCCATGAGGCCCGCCAGCAGCGAGGTTTCGACATGCTGCCCGCGACCAGTCGAGGCGCGCTGCGCGACGGCGGACAGTATTCCTATCGTCAGCCACATGCCGGCGCTCAAGTCGCCGACGGCTACGCCCACCCGCATCGGCCCCGATTCCGGCGTGCCGGTCAGGCTCATGAAGCCCGAATAGCCCTGCGCGACCTGATCGAATCCGGCCCAGTCCCGTGCCGGCCCCTTGCTGCCAAAGCCGGAAATCGACGCCATGATCAGGCCCGGATGCTCTTGCGCCAACGCCTCGTATCCCAGGCCCATCGCCTCCATCGTTCCGACCTTGAAGTTCTCGACCACGATGTCGGAAGCCAGGGCCATCTTGCGCAGCAGCGCGATCCCTTCCGGCTTGCGGAAGTCCACGCCTATGCCTTGCTTGCTGCGATTGGCACTAAGATAATAAACACTTATGTCGTCATCGAAGGGGCCCCACTGCCGCGCCATCTCGCCGGCGGGCATGGGTTCCACCTTGACGACCTCGGCGCCCAGGTCTCCCAGAATCATTGTGCAGAAAGGCCCGGAAAGGGCCCGAGTCAGATCCAGCACTTTCAGCCCTGCCAATGGCAGACTCATGTTCGTCCTCCCGTGATGCGAAGCCCATTCTAGGCAGCGCTTCACAGGTCCCGAAAATACTGTTTTCCGATCCATTCATAAGATTTTCTTATCCAATGAATCTGCGTCAGCTCAAGTACTTCGTCCGGGTGGTTGAAATGCGCAACATGACCCGGGCCGCCGAAAGTCTGCATGTGGCGCAACCCGCGCTGAGTCAGCAGATGGCGCTGCTGGAGGAAAGCCTGGGCGTCGCACTGCTGGTGCGCGGGGTCAAAGGCGCCCAGCCCACCGCGGAAGGCCTGTTGCTGTACCGGCACGCGCAAACCATCCTGCGTCAGGTCGACAGCACTCGCAGCCTGCTGTCTAAGACCGGGGACCAGGTCACCGGCACGGTGTCGATAGGACTGGCCTCCAGCACCGCGCGCATGCTGGCGTTGCCGCTGATGCGCCGGGCCAAGGCGGAGCTGCCTTCGGTGGTGTTGGAAATCGTCGATGTGCCCAGCGCGGACCTGACCAAGCTGGTGCTGCAGGGACGCATCGATTTTTCCTTGTCGCCGGACCAGCAACCCATGCAGGGACTGCTGCGCACGCCACTGCTGCGCGAGAGCCTGTTCCTGCTGGCTCACGCTAGCGTCGCGCTGCCGCGCCGCACGCTGGCCATCGCGGACTTCGCCGCCTTGCCCCTGGTTCTGCCCAGCCTGCCCAACACGCTGCGCGCACGCCTGGACCATGCCTTCCTGACCGCCGGCCTGACCTGCAATCTGTTTGCCGAAGCCAGCACCTCGGCCATCCTCGTCCCCGCGGTGCGCAGCGGCATGGCCGCCACGATCCTGCCCTGCTCGGCCGCGCAGCCCGAAATCGCGGAAGGGTCGATCGTGGCGCATGCCCTGGACGACACGCTGTCGCGCGAACTGGTGCTATGCGCCAGCGAGAGCCTGCCCCCCACGCCGGCGGTGAGCCAGATCATGGCCTTGTGCAAGGACGAAATAAAACGCCTGATCGACGATCAGGCGTGGCAGGGATGCGCGCTGCTGAAGCAGAGCCCGCGCTAACCCAGATGGTGCGCCAGCGACACGATGATCGGCCCCAGCACTGGCAGCAGCACGTTGGCGATGGCGTAGGTCACCGTGTAGCCCAGTAGCGGCACGGAACTGCCGCTGGAGGTCAGGATGGCGCTGATGGCCGGCGTGCTGACATGCTGGCCAGCGATGGCGCCGACCAGCAAGGGACCTTCGATCTTCAGGATCTTGTGTCCCACCCACAGCGACAGGCAGGCAGGCCCCAGCGACACCAGCAGGCCGATGAGCGGCAATACCGCGCCGTGCTCGCGGATCAGCGCGATGGCTTCCGGCCCCGCCGACAAGCCCACGCAGGCCACGAACACAGCCAGGCCCAGATCCTTCAGCAACTGCACGGCATGGTCCGGCATGTGGCCTATCGAGGGCCGCTTGGCGTTGATCCAGCCGCAGACCAGACCGCTGACCAGCGCGCCCCCGCCACTGCCCAGCGACACGGGGATGCCCCACATCCGCGCGCTCAGGCTGCCGATCAACAAGCCGGCCAGGATGCCGAACGCCAGGAACACCAGGTCGGTCACGCCGCTGCGCCGCAGCTCATTGCCCAGCGCCGCGCCGGCCTGGGAGAGTTCGGGCTCGGCGCCGACCAGCGTAACCAGGTCGCCGTATTGCACCACGGTGGCTGGCGTGATCGGCAAGGAATGGCCCGAGCGCACGATGGACTGCAGGAACACGCCGCGCGCGCGCTGGGCGTTGGGCCGCTTCGCCAGTTCGCCGACGGTATGGCCATTGACGGCTTTCTTGTTGACGATGACGGCCAGCTCGCTCAGCTGCAAGTCGTCGGCATGCGCCTCCGGCAGCTGGATTTCGGGTCCGATGACGGAACCCGCGCGCAGCGCGAAGCGCCGCAAGCCCAGCACCACCACGATGTCGCCCGTGGCCAGCATGTCGCCGGGCGTGGCGTCCACCGCCTCGCCATTGCGCAGGATGCGGCTGATGACGGTGCGTCCGCCCAGCGCGGCCTCCACTTCAGCCACGCTTTTGCCATCCGCGTCCTTGACCACATGCGAGCGTCCCACCAGCCGCGGCAAGGTGGGCATGTTCGCGTCCTCGCCCTCCCCGGCCGCCACCCCGAGCTTTTCCTCCAATGCCTTGGAAGCCTCGCGCAGATTCATGCGCAACAGCGCTGGCGCTACCTGGCTGGTGAAGAACACGATGCTGATCAGGCCAACCAGATAGGTCAGCGTGTAGGCCGTGGCGATGTTGGCTTCCATGCGCTGGACCTCGGCATCCGCCAGGCCCAGATGCTTGAGCGCCTCTGCCGCCGTGCCTACCACGGCCGATTCGGTGGCCGCGCCGGCCGCGAGGCCCGCCGCCGTCCCAGCGTCCAGGCCGAACAGCGGCACCGCGGCCAGCACGATGGTCAGCACCAGCAATGCTTCGATGATAGGCAGCGCGATGTAGCGCAAGCTGGAGCGGTTCAGGTTGGCAAAGAACTGCGGCCCGCCCGAGTACCCCATCGCGAATATGAACAGGGCGAAGGCGACTTCCTTGAGGTCGCCGCGCATCTGGCAACCCGTCTGGCCGATCAGCAGGGCGACGATGAGTGTTCCGCACACGCCGCCTAGCTGGATCGGTCCGACTTTCAGCTTGCCGATCAGGTATCCCAAGCCCACCGTCACAAACAGCACCGCGATGGGAACGCTATTGAAAAACCCGACCGTACAAGTCATGTCGTCATGTCGCCCTGGAGGTTGCTGCCCGGCCCGCCTACTTGCGCGCCACGGCCTTCTTGGCGGACTTCGCCGCCGTGTCGGCCTTCTTCACTGCCTTCTTGACCGCTTTCTTGGCTGCCGCGGTCTTGCCCGCCTTGCGCTTGGCCGCGGGCGCCTTCGTGGTCTGGCCCTTGCCGGCCGTCGGGCCCGAACGAACCAGTTCGCCGGCCTTCCACGCCTCGACGTACTCGGTGGCGGCTTCGACCATATGCTTGCCGATCTTGGCGTAGTCGCCGTCGTCCAGGTTCGCCAGCGACACGCGGATCGACCATGGCGGACCGCCGAAGCCGCCGCCGTCCATCAGCACCACGCCGGATTTCTCGGCCAGGCGGAACAGGAAGTCGACCGGCTCGTAGTTGGCCATCATGTACTTGCAGAACGCATCGCCGTACGTGATCTTGGCCCAGACCATGAAATCCAGCTCGACGTAGTACCAGGCGCGCATCGGATCTTCGGGCGGCATGGGTATGCCCAGGCCGCGCCACAAGGCATCGCGGCGCGCGCGCACGATCTTCATCGTCAGGTGCTTGTAGGAGTCCTTCAGGTCCATCAGGTGCGACAGCGCGAAGAATCCCATCTGCACCTGCTGCGGCAAGGACAGGCCCGCGGTGTGGTTCAGCGCGACGTTGCGGCTGTCGGCCACCAGCCGGTCGATGAACTTGAGCTTTTCGGGCTCCATCGTCATGGCGCCATAGCGCTTGTTCAGGCGCTGTTTCCAGGATGCAGGCAATTCGGCGATGCGGCGGTCCATGGTGTTCTTTTCATGGGTCGCGATCACGCCCAGGCGCCATCCCGTGCAGCCGAAGTTCTTCGAGAACGAGTACACGCAGATGGTGTTGTGCGGCACTTCCGCCATCAGCGAGCGGAAGTTCGGCACGAAGGTGCCATAGACATCGTCCGTCACCAGCACCAGGTCCGGATTCTTGCGGATCAGGCGCACGATCTGCTTCATCTCGACCGGGCTGAACGCCACCGACGGCGGGTTGCTGGGGTTGACCGTGACCGCCAGCTTGATCTTGGGATTCTCGAGCTTGGCGATTTCGGACGCCGGATAGTGCCAATCATGGGTGCCGTCGGCCCGCAGGCTGCTGGCGTTGATCGGCACGATCTTGAACTGGAAGCGCTCCAGATGCGAGATCTCGATATAGGGCGTGAAGGTCGGCAGGAACAGCGCGATGGTATCGCCCTGCTTGAGCAGGCCGTTCTGCATCAGCGAATCGAAGATGTAGCACATGGCCGCCGTGCCGCCTTCGACCGGGAACAGGTCGAACTTGCCCTTGGGCGGACGGCCGTCGCACATTTCCTTGATCAGGTAATCGTGCACGATCTGTTCAAGATGGACCAGCGCGCGCGGCGGCACGGGATAGTTGTCGCCGATGATGCTGTCCGTCAGTTCATGGACCCACGCGTCGGGGTCGAAGCCCTTGACCTTGACGCCGTACTCCAGCACGCCGACCAGGAAATCGTAGCCGTCCATGCCTTTGTGCTTGGCCAGGAACTTGCGCATCCGGTCGGCGCAGCCCTTCTTGGCCGGCATGCCCGCCAGGATGGACTCGTCGCGCACGCGGCGCGCTTCCTTCATCGCGAACTGGCCCATCAGGAAGAAGGCGTCGCGCGGTTCGGTGGCGATCCAGTTAGGGTTGCCGCGGCCCGCGTTCAGCATGGTGATGGCGGCGGTGTGCTGGTTGTCCTTGGCCAGCGTGATCAGGTAGTCCTTGAGTTCAAACGGAGAAAGCTGCTCCAGGTCGCGTTGGCGCGAACGGGTGGTTTTCAAGGCCGAAGCCAGGCTGACGGTAAGAGGCGCGGTGGAAGCCATTGTTCAGTACTCCTGGTTTGCATGGTGACAGGCGCTGAGCGTCGCCGGCCGCGCCGGCGCGCTTGCAAAACGCCCCGCAAGCGCGGGGCTGGCGGGGCGTTCTGCTAGGACATGAGCATGACGATGACAATCCCCCAGATGATGAGCAGGGTATTGCCGATGGCGTAAGGAACCGTGTAGCCCAGGGCAGGCACCTGGCTCTTCGCCGTTTCAGTTATCTGGCCGATGGCCGCGGTGGTGGTCCGGGCTCCGGCGCAGACTCCCAACGCAATGGCGGGATGGAACTTGAATACATACCGCGCAATGTATACGCCCACGATCATCGGAACGCTGGTGGCGATGATGCCCGCGATGAAGAGCTTGGCGCCCAATTGCTGGAAGCCCAGCACGAATCCCGGCCCTGACGATATACCCACGACCGCGACGAACGTCGTCAGCCCCACCGATGTCAGGAACCAGTGCACCGGTTCCGGCACACGGCCGAAGGTCGGATGCACCGAACGCAGATAGCCGAAGATCAGGCCGGAAATCAGCGCGCCGCCGGAGGTCGACAGGGTGACGGGAACGCCGCCCACGGTCAGCACCAGAGAGCCGAACAGGCCGCCCAGCAGAATGCCGAAGCCGACGAAGACCATGTCGGTCTGGCTGGTGGCGCGATCCACGTAGCCCAGCCGGCCGACCACGCGCTCAACGTCGCGCTTGGCGCCCAGCACGAACAGGCGATCGCCGCGGTCAAGCTTCAAGCCCCAGTTGATCGGCATGTCGTGGCCGCCGCGCACGACCTTGCGCAGGAACACGCCGCGTCCCAGTTCGCGGCCCGCTTCGCTGTCGGCGATTTCCTTGATGGTCTTGCCGGCGATGTTCTTGTTGGTCAAGACGACTTCGACGACCTCGGCGGGCATGTTGATCAGGTCGCGGTCCTCGACTTCGGTGCCGATGATGCCGGCGGCCTGCGTAACCAACGCATCATGCCTGCCGGTCACGCCCAGCACGTCGCCTTGCTGCAGCACCGTCTTGGCATCGCTGTCGATGATCTGGTCGCCGCGCCGGATGCGCTCCACGAACACCCGGGCCTCGACGAAGCGGGACTCCAGCTCTCCCACCGTCTTGCCGGCGAATTCCTCGCGGTCCAGCTTGTAGGCGCGCGCGATGAACTTGCGGTAGCCCGACAACTCCATCGAGTCGGCGCCCCCCGACATCTTGGCTTCGTATTCCTGGCATTCTTTGACGATGTCCACGCGCATCAGCTTCGGGCCCAGGGATGCCAGGATCCAGGCGCTTCCAACCGTGCCGAAGATGTAGCAGACCGCGTACGCGACGGGAATGCTGTCAATCCATTTCTTTTTGGTTGCTGCGTCTATGCCCAATCCGTTGATGGTGTCCGTCGCCACGCCCATGACCGCGGAAATGGTTTGGGCCCCTGACAGCAGGCCTGCGCCGGTGCCGGCATCGAAGCCGAAGCCTACGGCTGTCGCCCATGTCACCAACAGGCAGATCACGCAAATAATGACGGCAAAGATGACCTGCGGAAGGCCATCGCTTTTCATCCCTCGGAAGAACTGCGGTCCGACGCCGTAACCCAGACCGAAGAGGAAGAGCAGGAAGAAGACCTGCTTGAGGACGGGAGCGATCGTGATATTGAGCTGTCCCACCAGCACGCCGACCAGCAGCGTGCCAGTCACGGCTCCCAGATTGAATCCGAAGAGTTTCTTGGCGCCTATCCAGTACCCGAGACCGAGGGTAAGGAATATCGCAAGTTCCGGATATTTTCGCAGAGTGTCAAAGAACCATTCCATCCCGAATCTCCTTCGTTCTGTACAGGCCAAGCACTTGCGCGAATCTAGCTGCGCGCGGAACACATTATCAGAATCTTTCGAGAAATCAAAAGATTTGGAATACTGAAATCACAAGATGTGTAGTCCTCGCGTCAAAAAATAAAAAAAGCCCACCAGCGCGAAGCTGGCGGGCCTTCGATACGGCTGCGCGTTGTGGCTTACAGCGCGCCGGTCAGTTCGGGCACGACCTGGAACAGATCCCCCACCAGGCCATAATCGGCCACGCCGAAGATCGGCGCTTCCGGATCCTTGTTGATGGCCACGATGACCTTCGAATCCTTCATGCCGGCCAGATGCTGAATGGCGCCCGAGATACCAACCGCGACGTACAGTTGCGGGGCAACGATCTTGCCGGTCTGACCGACTTGCCAGTCGTTAGGCGCGTAGCCGGCGTCGACCGCGGCACGCGAGGCGCCGAGCGCCGCGCCCAGCTTGTCGGCCAGCGGATCCAGGATCTTGAAGTTTTCGGCGCTGCCCAGACCACGGCCGCCGGAGACGACGACGCGCGCGCCAGCCAGTTCCGGACGGTCGCTCTTGGCGACTTCACGGCCCACGAAGGTGGACAGGCCCGAATCGGCCACGGCGGCGACTTCTTCCACCGCACCCGAACCGCCCTGCGCGGCCACGGCGTCAAAGCCGGTGGTGCGCACGGTGATGACCTTGACGGCATCGGCCGACTGCACCGTGGCAATGGCGTTGCCGGCGTAGATCGGGCGTTGGAAGGTGTCGGCCGATTCCACGCCGATGATGTCGGAGATCTGCGCCACGTCCAGCTTGGCAGCCACGCGGGGTGCCACGTTCTTGCCCGAGGCGGTCGCGGGGAACAGGATGTGGCTGTAGCCCGAGGCCACGGCCAGCACCTGGGCGGCGACGTTCTCGGCCAGGCCGTCGGCCAGTTGCGGCGCGTCGGCCAGCAGGACCTTGGCCACGCCGGCGGCGGCGGCGGCCTGGTCGGCCACGGCGCGCGCATTGGCGCCGGCGACCAGCACGTGCACGTCGCCTCCGATCTTGGCGGCGGCGGCGACGGCGTTCAGGGTTGCGCCCTTGAGCTGGGCGTTATCGTGTTCGGCAATAACCAGCGTCGTCATGTTCAGACCACCTTCGCTTCGTTCTTGAGTTTGTCCACCAGGGCCGCGACATCGGCCACCTTGATGCCGGCCTTGCGGGCGGGCGGCTCGCTGACCTTCAGCGTCTTCAGGCGCGGCGCGGCGTCCACACCCAGCTCTTCAGGCGTGACGGTGTCCAGCTGCTTCTTCTTGGCCTTCATGATGTTGGGCAGCGTGACGTAGCGCGGCTCGTTCAGGCGCAGGTCGGTGGTGACGATGGCGGGCAGCTTCAACGTCAGCGTTTCCAGGCCGCCGTCGACTTCGCGCGTGACCGTGACCTTGCCATCGGCCAGCTCGACCTTGCTGGCGAACGTGGCTTGCGGCCAGTCCAGCAGCGCGGCCAGCATCTGGCCGGTCTGGTTTGCATCGTCGTCGATGGCTTGCTTGCCCAGGATCACCAGCTGCGGCTGTTCCTTGTCGACCAGCGCCTTCAACAGCTTGGCCACGGCCAGCGGCTGGAGTTCGGCATCGGTCTGGACCAGCACGCCGCGGTCGGCGCCGATGGCCATGGCCGTGCGCAGCGTTTCCTGGCATTGCGCAACGCCGCAAGAAACCGCCACGACCTCGGCGACAGCACCCTTCTCCTTCAGGCGGGTCGCTTCCTCGACGGCGATCTCGTCAAAGGGGTTCATGGACATCTTCACATTGGCGATATCCACGCCGGTTTGATCAGACTTGACGCGCACCTTGACGTTGTAGTCAACGACGCGTTTGACAGGTACCAAAACCTTCATCCCGCTGCCTCCAAATGGAAAATAATTACCCGGCATGCGCCGGGATCGCATTGCACAATTTTTTCTCGATTCTACAGCTTCGCCAGCGCTCGTATATGGGCGACCACGCTGCGGCCCAAGGCGGACAAGTTGTAACCGCCTTCCAGCGTGCTGACGATGCGCCCCTGACAGTGGCGCTCGGCCACCTCCACGAGCTGTTCTGTTATCCAGGCGTAATCCGCCTCGACCAGGCCCATCTGGCCCATGTCGTCCTCGCGATGCGCGTCGAAACCGGCCGATACCAGGATCAGTTCGGGCCGGTGCGCTTCCAGCGCCGGCAGCCAGGTATCGGTGACGATGGTCCTGACCGCCGCCCCGCCGGTGTACGCGGCCACGGGCACGTTCAGCATGTTCGAAGCGGGACTCTCGGCGCCGCTATTGGGAAAGAACGGATGCTGGAAGAAGCTGCACATCAGCACCCGGTCGTTGCCGGCGAAGATGTCTTCGGTGCCGTTGCCGTGGTGCACGTCGAAATCGACGATGGCCACGCGGGAGAGGCCGTGGAAGTCCAGCGCATGCTGCGCCGCAATAGCGACGTTGTTCAGAAAGCAGAATCCCATGGCCTGGGAACGGCAGGCGTGATGCCCCGGGGGCCTCACCGCGCAGAAGGCCGTGCGGGCCTCTCCGCCCATCACCGCGTCCACCGCGGCCACCCCTGCCCCGGCCGCGTACAGGGCGGCTTCGTAGGTATGGGGATTCATCAGCGTATCCGGATCGATAGGGAAATACCCTTGCTCCGGCGTATGTTCACGCAAACTGTTCAGATACTGGACAGTGTGCACCCGCAATATGTCATGGCGGGATGCCTGCGGCGCCTGGCGGTCGTCCAGGTAAGGCATCAAGCCGCTGGCAAGCAACTGGTCTGAAATGGCGTCCAGCCTCTGGGGGCTTTCGGGATGCCAACTGCCCATTTCATGCAGGCGGCATGCCGGGTGGGTAAGATACATGGTCTCCATAAGGAAGATTATGTTCATCTGTCGGCGATTACTGCAACTCGGAACGCTCTCCGCCCTGCTGGCGGGCTGCTCCACCACCGCCCCCTCTGCACCCAACACCGTCGCCGGCCAGCCGGCCGCCGAATCAACCCCGGCCCCCATCCGCATCGGACCCAGCGCGCCGACACCTGGATCCGAACTGGCGGACGACGCCCCCGCCGCGCTGGCCGCCAATGGCACGTTGCGGCCTGAAGTCCGCACTTTCGTGGAAAACCTGGCCACCGAGCGCCAACTGCCGCTGGACCCCATGGTCGCCGCGCTGGCCGGTTCGCGCTACAACGCCACCGTCGCGCGCCTGATCGCGCCGTCGCCCCCGGGCAAGAAGATCTGGCGCAGCTGGCTGACCTACCGCTCGCGCTTCGTCGAACCCAAGCGCATCGGCTGGGGCGTGGAGTTCTACAACGAGAACCGCGACCTGCTCAACCAGGCGGCGCAGCGCTTCGGCGTTCCGGCGCCGGTGATTGCCTCGATCATCGGCGTGGAAACGCTGTACGGCCGCAATATGGGCAATTTCCGCGTGCTGGATGCGCTGACGACGCTGGCCTTCGACTACCCGGACCCCGCCAAGCCCGAACGCGCCACCATGTTCCGCGGCCAGCTTGCCGACTTCCTGACCCTGGTCATGAAAGACAAGCTGGACCTGGAAACCCGCGGCTCGTACGCCGGCGCCATCGGCATGCCGCAGTTCATGCCCACCAGCGTCATGCATTACGCGGTGGACGGCGACGACAACGGCCATATCGACCTGAGCAACAACACCCGCGACGCCATCATGTCCGTGGGCAGCTTCCTGTCGCAGCACGGCTGGCAGCGCGGCCTGCCGGTGTTCGCACCCGTGGTGCTGCCTGCCGATCCCACCGCGCTCGTCGACGGCGGACTGGAACCCAAGCAAAGCTGGGGCACGCTCACCGCCGCCGGCGCCCGCCTGCAGCCAGGCGCATCGGCCTCGGGCTGGGGCAGCCAGCCGCTGGGCGTGGTCGACCTGGTCGAGGAGGCCCGAGGCACGGCGCAATATCGCGTCGGCACGCCCAACTTCTTCGCGCTCACCAAGTACAACCGCAGCTACTTCTACGCGACCTCGGTAGCGGATCTGGCAAGCGAGATCGAAGCGCGCGTGGGCCGCTGAAGCCCCCAGGACCGCGGCGCCAGGCGCCGCGGGTCCTGCGCTTTACACCGTCGCCACCGGCGTCACGGGCGAACCCACGGCGCCAGGCAGGTTCAGCGGCGGCGCCGTCAGCAGGAAGCGGCTGCGGCCGTTGGCCGTCAGCCAGCGCGCCAGCGCCCCCAGGTACCACATCTCGCCTATCGGCAGGCCCAGCTTGAAGATGCAGTGATGGTGCAGAGGCAGCGCCGCGCAGCAGGCATTGGGCTTCTGCGTGGGATAGATTTCCAAGGCGTGGTTGTCCGAGGCCATGGCCGCCACCTTCGAGTCGGTGATCCACTGCAGCAGCTTCTCGTCGCTGCCGTCCAGGCCGGCGCAGATCTCGTGCAGCGTATGGGGATCCGGCTCGCGGTTCTTTTCCAGCAGGGCGTCGCCGAATTCCGTATGGAACAGCACGATATCGCCCTGCTCGATCTCGATCCGGTCCGCGTCCAGGATGCGCATCAGCTCGTCATAGCCGACCGACTTCTGCTCCCGTCCGTAGTGGCGCGCCAGATCGACCATCACGCCGCGCGTCTGCAGGCACGATTCGGCCAGCTGGGTGATGTCCAGCTTCTTGGCGTTGGAGGCCGGCCCCTGGCCCAGATCGGTCTTGGCATAGCCATTGCCCACGTCGTAGTCCACCGGACCCACCACGTGCTCGTTGGGCCGGTAGCCGTTGTAGTAGACGCGCTCGGGCAGGCCGTCGCCATTGGCGTCGAACAGCGCGCCCACGTGGGCCAGCGAATCCCATTGCGTCGAATACTGCAAGCTCATTTCGACGATGTCGTCGCTGAGCACGTCGACGCAGCCGGGACGCAGGCGTCCCAGCGGGAAATTCAGGTACTGGTCGCCGTCCCTCTCGGTAGGCCGCAGCTTGGGCGGGTGGCGCCGCACGTTCACGCCGTTGCCGCCCGGGTAATCCAGCGGCAGCGACAGGCAGAAGCTCAGGCCTTCGCGCACTTCCCGCATGCCGCTCAGCACGTTCGCGGGGGTGATGTAATTCAGGCAACCTCGCTGGTCGTCAGGCCCGAAATCTCCCCAGTTCGATCCCTCAGGACGGTTCTTCCATCTCATGCGTTGCAACTCCTGGTCGATTGAATGCTGTTTGACATAAATTTATCACGTATAGGATACTAACATCATGGATGTGAAAACTGCTGGCCGAGTGCTGGATGTGCTGAACCTCTTTGCGGAGGAGCAGAAGCCCCTGCTGTACAGCGAGATCGCTGCCCAGATGGGGATTCCGCTGTCGAGCTGCCATGGGCTGCTGAAGACCATGGTGGCGCGCGGCTATCTCTACGAAATCGGCAAGAAGCACGGCTATTACCCGACCCAGAAACTGATACACGTGGCCACCCTGATCTGCCATAGCGACCCGCTGAACGCGGTGATCGAGCCGGTGCTGGCCCGGGTGCGGGACCTGACGGGCGAGACGGCCTTGCTGGCCAAGCTGGCCGACGACAAGGTCGTGTACCTGATCGTCGCCGAGTCCAAGCAGACCATCCGCTTCTCGCATCAGCCGGGCGGCTTCAAGGCGGTGCACGCCACCAGCTCCGGCAAGGCGCTGCTATCGGTGCTGTCGCAGGAAGAACGGCAGAAGTGGTTCAAGGCCTACAGCGGCTTTGCCGCCTACACGGACAGCACGCTCACCAGCCGGGAAGCCTTCGACCGCGACCTGGAGGCGGGCATGGCGCGCGGCTGGCAGCGCTCGGTGGGCGAGAACGTCGAGGACGTGATGTCCATTTCGCTCGGATTCCGCGCATACGAACAACCCTTTGCCATCGTGGTGGCCGGCCCGCTGAGCCGGATGCTGAAGAACGAAGCCACCACGGGGAAACAGCTGGCCGAGGTCAAGGCGATGCTGCAAGCAGCGCTGCCCTCGGCCAATCTCACCTTTGTAGGAGTAGACAGTAGATGAACAAACGCACCTTCCTCGCCGCGGCCTGCTCGGCGATCGCCACGGCGGCCGTGCCGGCAGCAACCGCCTACGCGCAGGCGGACTATCCGGACAAGCCCATCCGCGTGATCATGCCTTGGGCGGCAGGAGGACCGACGGACGTGGTCGGCCGCCTGATCGCGGTCCAGATGGGCGAGATCCTGGGTCAGCCGCTGGTGATCGAAACCCGCGCGGGGGCCAGCGGCACCATCGGCACGGCCCAGGTCGCCAAGGCGCCGGCGGATGGCTACACCTTGCTGATGAACCCGTCGGTGCAGGGCATCTATCCGGCCCAGTTCAAGAATCTGAGCTTTGACCCGATCAAGGACTTCAAGATGGTGGGCGTGCTGGGCACGGTGCCGATGGTGGCCGTCGTCCCGCCCAACTCGAAGTTCAAGACCTTCGGCGAACTGATCAAGCAGGGCCAGGCCCAGCCCGGTTCGCTGACCTTCGCATCCCCCGGCGTGGCCACCTTGCCGCACCTGGCGGGCGAACTGATCAATACCTCCACCAAGGCCAAGATCACCCATGTCGGCTACCGCGGCAGCAGCCCGGCCCTGACCGACGTCGCGGGCGGCCACGTGGACCTGATGTACGCGCCGCTGGCGCCGGCTCTCCCGCTGATCCAGAGCGGCAAGATCCGCCCGATCGCCGTGACGACCAAGACCCGCCTGGCCGAACTGCCCGACGTGCCGACCATCGCGGAAAGCGTCCTGCCCGGCTTCGACATCGTCACCTGGTACGGCATGTGGGCGCCCAAAGACACGCCGCAGCCCATCATCGCCAAGCTGAACAAGGTCATGATCGAAGCCTCGCAATCGCCCAAGGTGGTTGAAGCGCTGAAGTCGCAAGGCACGCTGCCCAGCACCATGAGCTACCAGGAAGCCGAAGCCTTCAACCTGGCGGAGAGCGAGCGTTGGATCAAGGTGATGCAGGACGCCGGCATCCAGCCCGAATAAGTGCGCAAGAAACACGGGCGCACGCCGCGCCCGACCAATGAAAAACCGCCATGCCCGGCAAACCCGGCATGGCGGTTCTGTTCTGCCCGACGGCGGTCAGGCGTTCAGTTGAAGACGCCCGTGGACAGGTAGCGGTCGCCGCGGTCGCAAACGATGAACACGATGGTAGCGTCGTTGACGCGTTCGGCCACGCGCAGGGCGGCAACCAGCGCGCCCGCCGATGAAATTCCGCCGAAGATGCCTTCTTCCGCCGCCAGCCGGCGCGCCATCTGTTCGGCCTCGGCCTGCTCGATGGATTCATAGGCGTCCACCCGGCTGCGATCGAAGATCTTGGGCAGGTAGGCTTCGGGCCACTTGCGAATGCCCGGGATCGACGATCCTTCGGCGGGCTGCGCGCCCACCACCTGCACCGCCGGGTTGCGCGACTTCAGGTAGGTCGACACGCCCATGATGGTGCCGGTGGTGCCCATGGCGCTCACGAAGTGAGTAACGCGCCCTTCGGTCTGGTTCCAGATTTCCGGCCCGGTGGTTTCGATGTGGGCGCGGGGGTTGTCGGGGTTGGCGAACTGGTCCAGCACCAGACCGCGGCCGTCCGCCTGCATGGCCGACGCCAGGTCGCGGGCGTATTCCATGCCGCCCTTGTCCGCGGGCGTCAGGATCAGCTCGGCGCCGTAGGCCGTCATGGCCGCGCGGCGTTCCACCGACAGGTTGTCCGGCATGATCAGGATCATGCGGTAGCCGCGCATGGCGGCAGCCATGGCCAGCGCGATGCCGGTATTGCCGCTGGTCGCCTCGATGAGGGTGTCGCCCGGCTTGATGTCGCCGCGCTCTTCCGCGCGGGCGATCATCGACAGGGCCGGACGGTCCTTCACGGAGCCGGCGGGGTTGTTGCCCTCCAGCTTGGCCAGGATGACATTGCCCCGGGCGGCGCCCGCGGCCCCGGGAATGCGCTGCAGGCGCACCAGCGGCGTATTGCCGACGGTTTGCTCGATAGTGGGATAGGTAGTAGTCATGCGGACGATGATAACCCCGCCTGGCGGCGCGCGCCGCCAAAAGCCGCGCTCCCGCCAGGGCTACCCGCGCGGCGCGCGACGCGCTCAGGGCCGGGCGCGGGCCGCGGGCTGGGACGCCGCCGGTTTCGCTTCGGATTTGGCTTCGGCCTTGCCCGCAGCCGGCTTGCCCTGCGCCGGCTTGGCCGCCGTATCGCCCTGCCCGGCCTGAGGGCCCGTCCCTGCCACCTGCAGGCCGGCCTCTTGCAGGGCCTGCGCCTTCTTCGGGCCGATGCCGCGCACGCGTTCAGCCAGGTCGTTCAAGGATTCGAACTTGCCGCCCCGTTCGCGCTCCTTGATGATGATTTCCGCCATGCGCGGGCCGATGCCCCGGACGCCTTCGAGCTGCTGGGCATTGGCCTGGTTGAGGTCCACCGCGTGCGCCTGCGGCGCGGCCAGGCCCAGGCCCGCCGTTACCAGCAGCGCGCCCAAGGCCTGCCGCAAAGGGCGCGGCCGGGCGCCGGAAGCAAGGGTGGCGCGCGCCCTGCGCCATCTGGCAAAAGGGGCCGGGTGGGCAGCGGCGGATTGAAGGAATGGATTCATGGAGGGTCTCCCAGGAGTCTGGCGCAACGGCTGTCACGCCACGCTCAGATCATGCGGGCGGCGCGCCCCGCCACGGCGGCGCAGTGAATGGAAACATCCGCCCCGGCAAACCGCCAGGCGAAAAAAAGCCACCGCGAACGGTGGCTTTTCTTGCAGACCCGGCGCAGTGGCGCAGACCTACTTGCGGGCGCGCCAGTAACGCACGTACTCGGTGACGCCGGTCCGCACATCGCGCATCGGCGCCTGGAATCCCGCTGCGCGCAGGCGCGTGACATCGGCCTGCGTGTAGCTCTGATAGCGCCCTTTCAGGTCGTCCGGGAACGGGATGTAGCGGATCAGATCCAGTTCCACCAGTTGCGCCAGCGTCAGCTCGGCTTCGCCGCGCTCCGCGCGCAGCGCATTGACCACGCCGGCCGCCACATCGTTGAAGGGCTGCGCGCGGCCCGTGCCGCAGTTGAAAATGCCCGACTGCTCGGGGTGGTCCAGGAAATGCAGGTTGACCGCGACCACGTCTTCGACGGAAATGAAGTCGCGGCTCTGGCCGCCATCCACGTAGCCGTCCCAGCCCGCGAACAGGCGCACGTGCCCATGCTCCAGGAACTGGTTCATGTTGTGGAACGCCACCGAAGCCATGCGGCCCTTGTGCTGTTCGTGCGGACCGTAGACGTTGAAGTAGCGCAGGCCCACCACCTGTGCGGTCAGGCTGTCCATGCGCTGGCGCAGGACCTGATCGAACAGCAGCTTGGAATAGCCGTAGACGTTCAGCGGGCCTTCGTTGGCGGGGTCTTCCACGTAGATCGAGGAACCGCCGTAGACCGCCGCCGACGAGGCGTACAGGAACGGAATGCGGCGCTCCTGGCAGAACTCGAACAGCTCCAGCGTGACGCGGTAGTTGTTGTCGAGCATGTAGCGGCCGTTGCGCTCGGTCGTGTCCGAGCACGCGCCCTGGTGCAGCACGGCACGCACTTCCCGCAGGCTGCCGTCGAGGACGCGGCGGCGGAAGTCGTCCTTGTCCATGTAGTCCGCGATCTGGCAATCGACCAGGTTGACGAACTTGTCGCCTTCGGTCAGGTCATCGACCGCGATGATGTCCTTGATGCCGCGGCGGTTGAGCCCGCGCACCAGGTTGCTGCCTATGAAGCCCGCGGCTCCGGTAACGACGATCATGAGAGTTCTCCTGCCAATTCCGCGGCGGTGACGATGGACGTGCCAAGCTTGCCCACGGCGATGCCGCCGGCCTTGTTGGCCCAGCCCATCGCGTCGACCCACGGCAGATCGATGGCGCGCGACACGGCCAGCGTCGCCAGCACGGTGTCGCCTGCGCCGGACACGTCGAACACTTCGTGCGCCTGCGCGTCGATGTGGTCGCGTCCCGCGTCGGTAAACAAAGTCATGCCCTGCTCGGAACGGGTCACGAGCAAGGCTTCCAGATCCAGGTCGGCGCGCAGGCGCTGCGCGCGATCGGTGAGTTCGGCCTCGGAACTCCAGCGGCCCACGGCCTCCTGCATTTCCGAGCGGTTGGGGGTGACGAGCGTCGCCCCGCGGTAACGGGTGTAATCGTGGCCCTTCGGGTCCACCAGCACCGGCACGCCGGCGTTGCGGGCCAGCGCGATCAGCGATTCGACCCGCGCCAGCACGCCCTTGGCATAGTCGGACAGCACGACGATGTCGTGGTTGGCCAGATGGCGCGCGAAAGCGGCATCGACGTTGTCCAGCGCGGCCTGTGCCGGATGCTGTTCGAAGTCCACGCGCAGCAACTGCTGCTGGCGGCCCAGCACGCGCATCTTCAAGGTCGTGTGCAAGGACGGATCGGCGACCAGCTCGGCCTGTATGCCGGCTTCGGCGGACAAGCGCCGGACGCTGTCGCCCGCCTCGTCTTCGCCCAGCACGCCGACCAAGGTCACATGGCCGCCCAGGGCCGCCACGTTGCGCGCGACGTTGGCCGCGCCGCCCAGGCGGTCTTCGCGGCGCGCCACGCGTACCACGGGCACCGGCGCTTCGGGCGAAATGCGTTCGACTTCGCCGAACCAGTACCGGTCCAGCATCACATCGCCCACCACGAGGACGCGGCTATGCGAAATGGCTTCGGCGGGAAATGCATTCATTCAAGTTCTTCCAAGCGGCGCGGCGCGTAGGTTTCCCAGGCGTTGCAGCCGGGACATTGCCAGTAAAAGCGACGCGCCTGAAAACCGCAACTGCGGCATGCGTAGCGGTCCAGCCGCTGCGTATGCTTGTGGATCAGGCTGCGCAACAACGTCAGGTCGGCGCCCGGCACTGGCGCCTGCTCGGCGCCGCTTTCCGGATTGGCCAGCTCGGCCTCCAGCAGACGGTCCAGCCCCAGCAGCGACGGATGGCTGCGCAAGGCATTGCGGGCAAATGCCCATGACGGCGCGGAGCCCTGCTGGGCGCGCAGTTCGCGGAACAGCACGTTGAACAGGTCCAGCGACGCGTGGCGCGCATACTGCTTCTGCAGCACGTCGAGCCCGGCCGCTTCCTGATTGGCGGCGCGGTAGTTCGCCAGGACCTGCTCGGCCACCAGGCCGGCGTACTCGGGAGCGTCGGTCATGATCGACTCCAGGTACAGGCGTTCGCGCTTCGGGTCCTGTTCGATCAGGGCCAGGCGGGCGCGCAGCATGGCGGTGCGCACCATGGCGCCTTTGCTCGACGCCGGATCGATGGTCGACAAGGCATGGTCGGCGGCATCCAGCGCCTTGTGGGCCGCGTCGATGTCGGCGGGCTTGGCCGACAGCGCGGTTTGCGCCTGTTCGCAGTAATAGTGCACGAGCTGCGGCACCGGCTCGTCGACCAGGCCCTGCAGCGTCTTCACGGCTTCGATGGCGCGCGGCCAATCGTGCTCGGATTCGTAGATGCGGATCAGCGAACGCAGCGCGGGCAAGGCGTAGCGGGTGTCCTTGAGCTGCTCGAAGCCGTTTTCGGCGCGGTCCAGCATGCCGGCCTTGAGGAAATCCTGCGCCAGCTCGTGCTGCGCATGCTCGCGTTCGGCGGCGGGCAGGTCGGAACGGTTCAGGAGGCTCTGGTGCACGCGGATGGCGCGCTCCATTTCGCCCCGGCGGCGGAACAGGCTGCCCAGCGCAAAGTGCAGCTCGGTGGTTTCCGGGTCCAGCTTGGCCACCTCGACGAAGGCGTCGATGGCGCGGTCCGGCTCTTCATTGAGCAGGAAGTTCAGCCCGCGGAAATAGGAGTCGGGCAGGCTGC
This sequence comes from Achromobacter sp. GW823-FHT04E03, assembly GCF_058796095.1. Lineage (NCBI taxonomy): Bacteria > Pseudomonadati > Pseudomonadota > Betaproteobacteria > Burkholderiales > Alcaligenaceae > Achromobacter > Achromobacter sp. GW823-FHT04E03. The sequence goes on from NZ_JBXAIJ010000003.1 coordinate 323,411, forward strand.
GGGTTTCCCGCAGCATTTGCCGGATATCGAAGCGCGCGGCCAGCCAGCCCAGCGCGAACAATACCGGCACGAAAATCAACCACCAAGGTTCAAAATCCACTATGCGGGCTCTTGCGGTAATTCAGTGCGGAAAGGGATTCAGTGCTGACGCAACGGCATCACAGCGGCGACATCGGGGCCACGGCCTCCGGCGGCACGGCGGGCGTGGTGCCGGCGACGGCGGCCTGGACACGGTCCAGCTCGCGGCGCAGGCGCATGGCTTCGCGGCGGCGGCGCATGGCGGCGGGCACGGTCAGCAACAAGCCAAACAAGGCGCCCAAGACGAACACGACCAGCATCACAACGATGAGGGGCACGTCCTGCACCACGTAATCGGCGTAGAACTTCACGGCGACCGGATCCGTGTTTTTCAACGCGAACATCAATACTGCAACAAACACGAGCAATCGCAGGGCCCAGACTAGGTAGCGCATGGCGCATGCTCCAAAGAATTCAAGACTATCAATTGTAAGCGACGGATCCCGCCTGGCGCCAAAAAACAAAGCCCCTTGATTGCTCAAGGGGCTAGGTTCTCGGTCCGATCCGCCCGAAGGCGGCCTTACTGCCGTGCCGTCAATGCATGGCGTGCAGACTCACCATCGACGGCATCGGTTCACTCGATCCAGAAGATTGAGCGTCCTCGTCATTGCCGCCGGCCAAGTCCACCCGCTCGCGCAATTCCTTGCCCGCCTTGAAGTGCGGCACCTGTTTTCCAGGCACCAGCACCTGTTCGCCGGATTTCGGATTGCGACCGATGCGGGGAGACCGCTGCGACAGCGAGAAGCTGCCAAAACCGCGGATCTCGATGCGCTGACCCGAGGCCAGGGCCTGGGTCATTGCGTCGAGCACGGTCTTGACCGCGTAATCGGTGTCGCGGGCGGCCAGCTGAGGATAGCGGGCCGCCAAGGCGGCGATCAGCTCCGACTTGGTCACGAATTAACCGTCGTTGCGCTGTTGGTCCAGCTTGGCCTTCAGCAGCGCGCCGAGGTTGGTGGTGCCGGACGAAGCGCTGGCGTCGGACATGCGCTGGATCGTTTCGGCGGTTTCGGCGTTGTCGCGGGCCTTGATCGACAGCTGGATCGAACGCGTCTTGCGGTCGATGTTGACGATCATGGCTTCGATGTTCTCGCCGGCGGTCAGAACGGTGGTGGCGTCTTCAACGCGGCCCGAGGAGATCTCGGAAGCGCGCAGGTAGCCTTCAACGTCCACGGACAGCGTGACAACAGCGCCCTTGGCTTCGACCGACTTGATGGTGCCCGGAACAACGGCGCCCTTGTCGAACGTGGCAACGAAGTTGTTGAAGGGGTCGCCTTCCAGCTGCTTGATGCCCAGCGAGATGCGCTCCTTGTCGGTATCGATGCCCAGAACCACGGCTTCGATCTCGTCGCCCTTCTTGAAGTTGCGCACGGCTTCTTCGCCGGTTTCCGTCCACGACAGGTCGGACAGGTGAACCAGGCCATCGATGCCGCCGGGCAGGCCGACGAACACGCCGAAGTCGGTGATCGACTTGATGGCGCCGCGGACCTTGTCACCACGCTTGAAGTTGGTGGCGAACTCTTCCCACGGGTTCTGGCGGCACTGCTTCATGCCCAGCGAGATGCGACGACGGTCTTCGTCGATTTCCAGGACCATGACTTCGACTTCTTCGCCCAGGGTCACGACCTTGCGCGGATCGACGTTCTTGTTGGTCCAGTCCATTTCGGAGACGTGCACCAGGCCTTCGATGCCGGCTTCGACTTCAACGAACGCGCCGTAGTCGGTCAGGTTGGTGACCTTGCCGAACAGGCGGGTGCCTTGCGGGTAGCGGCGAGCCAGGCCCACCCACGGATCTTCGCCCAGCTGCTTGACGCCCAGGGAGACGCGGCTCTTTTCCTGGTCGAACTTGAGCACCTTGGCTTCGACTTCCTGACCCACTTGCAGGACTTCGGAGGGGTGACGCACACGGCGCCAGGCCATGTCGGTGATGTGCAGCAGGCCGTCGATGCCGCCCAGGTCCACGAACGCGCCGTAGTCGGTGATGTTCTTGACCACGCCCTTGACCACAGCACCTTCGTGCAGGGTTTCGAGCAGCTTCTGGCGCTCTTCGCCCATGCTGGCTTCCAGCACCTGGCGACGCGACAGAACGACGTTGTTGCGCTTGCGGTCGAGCTTGATGACCTTGAATTCGAGGGTCTTGCCTTCGTACGGGGTGGTGTCCTTGACCGGACGCAGGTCCACCAGCGAACCCGGCAGGAACGCGCGGATGCCGTTGGTCATGACGGTCAGGCCGCCCTTCACCTTGCCGGTGATGGTGCCGGTAACCAGTTCGCCGTTTTCCAGGGCCTTTTCCAGTTGCAGCCAGGCCGACAGGCGCTTGGCGCGGTCACGCGACAGGATGGTGTCGCCGTAGCCGTTTTCCAGGGAATCGATGGCCACCGAGACGAAATCGCCAGGTTGCACTTCGAGCTCGCCCTGGTCGTTCAGGAACTCTTCCAGGGGGATCAGCGCTTCGGACTTCAGGCCAGCGTTGACGACGACGAAGTTGTGGTCGACGCGCACGACTTCGGCGCTGATGACCTCGCCGGACTTCATGTCCTGGCTCTTGAGGCTTTGTGCGAAAAGGTCGGCGAAGCTTTCGCCGCCGGTGGCGGTAGTGGAAACGGAAGACATGGGGTTGAAATCCATTGGGCCGAAATGGCCGTTAAAAACACACCGCAGCGGATTGCCCGCCACAGTGGAGTCAAAATGCCTGCTTGCCGGTTTACCCTTGCGGGGTGTCCCGTGGGGGCTGCGCCTGGCTTGAACAGGGCCGATAAAAAAAACAGAAAACTGCGGAGGATTCGAGAGAAAAGTCCGGGACCGGTAATTCAATCCGCGGCAGCGTTCTTCCAGAAATCCAGTATTGCCTGCACCGTTTCTGCAACCGTCAAATCAGACGAATCCAGCACGTGTGCATCCGCTGCGGGAGCCAAGGGAGCGGTAGTCCGCCCCATATCGCGGGCGTCCCGCTCGCGCATATCCCGTAGGAGGTCATCAAGATTAGCAGAAATTCCCTTTTCGATCAACTGCTTACAGCGCCTCTGCGCCCGCGCGACCACATCGGCTACCAGGAACACCTTCAGGGGCGCATCGGGAAACACCACCGTACCCATGTCGCGCCCGTCCGCAACCAGGCCTGGAGCCAGCCGGAAGGCGCGCTGGCGCTCGAGCAGCGCCTGGCGCACGCCCGGGAAGGCGGCCACGCGCGAGGCGAAGTTGCCGACTTCCTCGCGACGGATATCGTGGCCGACATCCACGCCCTCGAGGTAGACATGAGGCCCTTCGAAACGCACATCCAGGGTTTCGGCCACGCGCGCCACGGCGGGCTCGTCCTCGGGGGACAAGCCGCGGTTGAGCGCCGCCAGCGCGGTCAGGCGATAGAGCGCGCCGCTGTCGAGCACGGCCCAGCCCAGGGCCTTGGCGACGCGGTGGGCCACCGTGCCCTTGCCGGACGCGGTGGGGCCGTCGATGGTGATGACGGGGACAGTGGAGGAAGTTGCAGGGGAAATCGAAGTCATGGGCGATTCTTCGCTAGGCCGCTACCAGGCCCGCGTAAACATCAAAGTAACCCGGGAAGGTCTTGCTGACGCAGCCCGGGTCGAGAATACGGACGGCCGCCGGCCCGAAAGCCGCCAGCGAAAAGCACATTGCCATGCGGTGGTCGTCCCAGGTGCCGATGTGCGCATCGCGCCAGGCATCCTGCGCCGGCGGCGTCACGCGCAGCCAATCCGGCCCCGATTCCACCTGCGCGCCCAGCTTTTCCAGTTCGGTCTGCATGGCGTGGATGCGGTCGGTTTCCTTGACGCGCCAACTGCCGATGTTGCGCAGGCGACACGGGCCGTCGGCGTACAGCGCCAGGGCGGCCGCGGTCATGGCGGCGTCCGGGATCAGGTTGAAATCGGTGTCGAAGGCTTTCAGGCGTTCGCCCTGGGCGACGCTCGCGCCCGTCACCTCGATCCAGTCGGGACCGTAGGTCACGGTGGCGCCCATGTCGGCCAGCGTGCCGGCAAAGGCGACGTCGCCCTGGATGCTGTCCGCGCCCACGCCGGTCACGCGCAGCGGCCCGCCGCCGATCGCGCCCAGCGCCAGGAAATAGGAAGCCGTCGAGGCGTCGCCTTCGACCGCGATCTGCCCGGGGCTGCGATAGGCCGCCCCGCCGTCGATGACGAAACGGCTCCAGCCGTCGCGCCGCACCTGCACGCCGAAGCGCGCCATCAGGTTCAACGTGATCTCGATGTACGGCTTGGAGATGAGCTCGCCCAGCACTTCGATCGTGACCGGCTTGCCGCTGCGGCCCGCCTGCAGCGGCGCGGCCATCAGCAAGGCAGTCAGGAACTGGCTGGACACCGAACCCTGCACGCGCGTGACCGCGTCCGCCGCGATGTCGCCGCGGCCGATATGCAGGGGCGGATAGCCAGGCTGGCCCAGGTAATCGATGCTGGCGCCCAAGCCCTTGAGCGCGTCGACCAGGTCGCCAATGGGGCGCTCGTGCATGCGCGGCACGCCCGACAGGCGGTAATCGCCGCCCATGAGCGCCAGCGCCGCGGTCAGCGGCCGGATCGCGGTGCCGGCGTTGCCCATGAACAGGTCGGCGCTTTCCACCGGAAAGCGGCGCACGCCCTGCACCGTGACACTGCCCGCCTCCAGTTCCGACACCTGCACGCCCAGTTGGCGCAAGGCGCCGAGCATGACGCGGGTGTCGTCGGAATCCAGCAAACCGGTGATGACGGTGCTGCCCTCGGCGATGGCGGACAGCAGCAGCACGCGGTTGGAAATGCTCTTGGAACCCGGCAGGGCCATCACGCCCCGCGCTTGCCGCACGCGCGGCAGATCGAGATAAGGCAAAGCGCCCATGTCAGCTACTCCTTGCGCCAGTTGCGGCGGGCGCGGGCCGCCGTGTCCAGCAGCGTCAGCAAAGCCGCGCCATCGCCATCGGCAATGGCGCGTTCGGCACGATCCAGCACCGTGCGCACGTCGGCCAGTTCGGTCAGCATGGCGTCGCGGTTGGACAGAAAAATGTCGCGCCACATCTCGGGCGAACCCGCGGCGATGCGCGTGAAGTCGCGAAAACCGCTGCCCGCCAGCGCCAGGCGCGTGGAAGCATCGGTGGCCTCGGCCACTTGCTCCATGTACACCGCCGATAGCAGATGCGGCAAATGGCTGACCGAAGCCAGCACGCGGTCATGGGCGTCGGCGTCCATGTCGATCACGTCCGCCCCGCAAGCCTGCCATGCCCGGCGCACCAGCTCCAGCGAGGCCGCGCCATTCTCGGCCAGCGGCGTCAGGATGACGGTGCGCTTGCGGTACAGGTCGGCATCGGCCGCCTCCGGTCCGGTGCGCTCTGCGCCGGCGATGGGATGGCCAGGCACGAACTGCGCGATCCGGTCGCCCAGGGCGGCGCGTGCGGCCTCGACCACTTCGGCCTTGGTACTGCCCCCATCCGTCAGCACGGTATCGGAGCGCAGATGCGCGCGCATGCGCGACAGCACGTCGCCCAGCCCGCCCACTGGCGTCGCCAGCAGGATCAGATCGGCGCGCGCCGCGGCATCCTCTGCGGAAGCGGCTTCGTCGATCAGCCCTAGTTCAACGGCGCGGGCCAGCGATTGCGCGTTGCGCCCTACCCCAAGCACCCGGCCCACCTGCCCCGCCCGGCGCAAGGCCGCGGCGAAGGATCCGCCGATCAGGCCCACGCCTACTACGGCCAATACAGGAATCAGGGGGCCAGCGGCCCCCTGATCGGATTTCGGTGACGCGTCGTTCATGCGGACAGGATGGCGCTCAAGGCTTCGATGAACCGCTCGTTTTCCTGCGGCAGTCCGATGGACACCCGCAGCCACTCCGGCAAGCCGTCGCCGGCAACCGGGCGCACGATCACGCCGCGCTTGAGCAGCTCCAGGTTGATGCGCGGGGCGTCGCCCACATGCACCAGCACGAAGTTGCCGTAGCTGGGCACGTAGCGCAGCTTCAGGCGCTCGAACGCGGCGCACAGCTGCGCCTTGCCCGCCTTGTTGGAGGCGTAGACCTCTTCCAGGTAGGCCGCGTCGCGCAACGCGGCGATGGCCGCGGCCTGCGCCAGCGTATTGACGTTGAACGGCTGGCGCACGCGATTCAGCAGATCCGTCAGGGCCGGTTGCGCCACCGCGAAGCCCACGCGCAGCCCCGCCAGGCCGTAGGCCTTGGAGAAGGTGCGCGACACGATCAGGTTGGGATAGCGGCGCACCAGCGCGGTGCTGTCGAAGCGGAACTCGGGATCGAGGTACTCGTTGTAGGCCTCGTCCAGGACCACCGTCACGCGATCGCCGTGGGCGGCGTGGACGCGCTCCAGGAAGGCCGCGACCTGGTCGCCCGGCACGAAGGTGCCGGTGGGGTTGTTCGGGTTGGCGATGAACAGCAGCCGCGTATCGTCGGCGATGGCATCGAACATCGCATCCAGGTCATGCCCGTAGTCCTTGGCCGGCACCACGATGTGGCGGGCGCCGCGCGCCTGGGTGGCCAGGCGGTAGACCGCGAACGAGTGCTGCGCATAGACCGCCGAAACGCCCGGCTCCAGCAGCGCTAGCGCCGCGATTTCCAGGATGTCGTTGGAGCCGTTGCCCAGCGTGACCCAGCTCATCGGCACGCCGTAGCGTTCAGCCAGCGCCGACTTCAGGTCGAAGCCGTTGGGATCGGGATAGCGCGCCAACGACTCGGCCGCGGCCAGCATCGCCTCGCGCGCCGACTTGGGCATGCCCAGCGGGTTTTCATTGGACGCCAGTTTGACGATCCCGGCCGGGTCCAGCCCGAATTCGCGGGCCAGTTCTTCGATGGGCTTGCCGGCCTGGTAAGGCGCGATGGCGCTGACGTGCGCCGGAGCAACGAGGGGCTTGGATGCGGTGGTCATGTCGGAAGGGCTCACGGCGCCGGGTAGGAACCCAGCACTTTCAGGTAGGCAACCTGCGCCTGCAAGGCGGCCAGGGCGCGTTCGACGTTCGGGTCATTGCGGTGACCCAGGACGTCCACATAGAAATAGTATTCCCACTGGCCGGTGCGGGCCGGCCGCGACTCGAAGCGCGTCATGGACACGCCATTGGCCGCCAGCGGCGCCAGCATTTCGTAGACGGCGCCAGCGCGGTTCGGCACGGCCAGGATCAGGCTGGTCTTGTCCTTGCCGCTGACCAGCGGCTCGATGTTGCCGATCGCCAGGAAGCGCGTGCGGTTATGCGGGTCGTCCTGGATGCCCGCGGCCACGATCTGCAGGTTCCAGGCGGGCGCCGCCACTTCACCGGCGATCGCCGCGATGCTCGGGTCGCCCGCGGCAGCGCGCGCGGCTTCGGAATTGCTGGACGCGGCCACGCGGGCCACATCGGGATAGTTGCGCGTGAGCCAGCCCTGGCACTGGGCCAGCGCCTGCGGATGCGCGGAAATCGTCTTGATGCCGTCCATGCTGCCGGACTGCGACATCAGGCAATGGCGAATGACCAGCGAACGCTCGCCCAGGATCTTCAGCGGCGTGTTCAGCAGCAAGTCCAGGCTGCGGTTGACCGCGCCTTCGGTGGAGTTTTCGACCGGAACCATGCCGACGTCGGCCTGCCCCGCCTCGACGGCGCGGAAGACTTCGTCAAACGAAGCGCAAGGCAGCTTCTGCACGGCGTGGCCGAAATGCTCCTGCGCCGCCTGTTCCGAGAACGAGCCCTGCGGTCCCAGGAAGGCGACCGTCATGCCGCGCTCCAGGCCGCGGCAGGCCGAGATGATTTCGGTCCAGACCGCGGCCACGCCAGCGTTCGGGAACGGGCCGGGATTGGTCTGCTGCAGCCGGCGGATGACCTCGGCTTCGCGCTCGGGGCGCAGCACGGGGCCATCGGCATTCGCGGCGTGCTTGGCCTCGCCCACTTCCAGCGCTGCGCTTGCGCGCTGCGTCAGGAGGTCGAGGATCTGGGCGTCCAACGCGTCGATGCGCTGACGCAAGGGGAGCAGCTTGCGCTGCAGATCGTCATCCATAGCGACGCTCGAATTCCTTGAGGTACTCGACCAGCGCCGTGACCCCAGCCAGGGGCACCGCGTTGTAGATCGAGGCGCGCATGCCGCCCACGCTCTTGTGGCCCTTGAGCTGCGTCAGGCCGGCCGCGTCCGCGCCTTGCAGGAAGGCGTCGTTGAGCGATTCGTCGCGCAGCACGAACGGCACGTTCATGCGCGAGCGCACCGGTGCGTGGATGGGATTGCGGTAGAAGCTGGTGCTGTCCAGATAGCCGTACAGCAGATCGGCCTTGGCCTTGTTCGCGGCTTCCATGCCGGCCACGCCGCCATTGGCCTTGACCCACTTGAAGACCAGGCCGGCGACGTAGATGGCGAAGGTGGGCGGCGTGTTGTAGCGCGAATGCTCCGCGGCCACGTTGGCGTAATCGAACGCGGACGGGCAGATCGGCAAGGCGTGGCCGATCAGGTCGCGGCGCGCGATGACCATGGTCACGCCCGCCGGGCCGGCATTCTTTTGCGCGCCGGCGTACATCATGCCGCAGCGCGTCACGTCCATCGGACGCGACAGGAAATGCGAGGACGCGTCGACGACCAGCGGCACGTCGGGCGCGCCCAGCGCGGCGGTGTCGGGCCAGTCCATGAACTCGACGCCGCCGATGGTTTCATTGCTGCACAGGTGCAGATAGGCCGAATCCTGGCGCACTTGCCAGGTATCGACCGGCGGCACCCAGGTCAGCGGCGCCTGCTCGCGGCCATCCAGCTGGATGGCCTGCTCGCTGCTTGCCGCCACATGGGTGCTGCCGTAGCGGCCGGCTTCCTTGTACGAACGCTTGGACCAATGGCCCGTCACGACGAAGTCGGCCGCCGGCGTACCGCGGCGTCCCATGAGATTCATGGGAACGATGGCGTTTTCCCCGGAACCGCCGCCCTGCATGAACATGACGGCGTAGTCCGCCGTCAGTCCGAGCAGGTCGCGCAGATCGGACTCTGCTTCATCGCAGATCTGCACGAAATGCTTGCCGCGATGGCTCATTTCCATCACGGACATGCCGCTGCCGTGCCAGTCCAGCATTTCCGCAGCGGCTTGCTGCAGCACCACCTCGGGCAAGGCCGAGGGGCCTGCCGAGAAGTTCCAGGGGCGGGCCATTATTGCTCCGTAGGTTCCGTCGAATCCGTCGAGTCCGCAGCGCCGTTGTCGTCGCCGCCGTCCGCGTCCTGGCCGTCTTCGCCCAGGTCGCCGTCATCGTCCGCATCGCTTTCCACGACGCGGCGCACGCCGGACAGAGAGCTGCCGTCGTCGACGTTGATGAGCGTGACGCCTTGCGTGGCGCGGCCCATTTCGCGGATTTCAGAGACGCGGGTGCGCACCAGCACGCCGCCGGTCGTGATCAGCATGATCTCGTCCGAAGGCATGACCAGCACCGCGCCCACGACCTTGCCGTTGCGCGAGCTGGTCTGGATGGCGATCATGCCCTTGGTGCCGCGGCCGTGACGCGTGTACTCGGTGATCGGGGTGCGCTTGCCGTAGCCGTTTTCGGTGGCGGTCAGCACGCTTTGCGTTTCGTCGCCAGCCACCAGCAGCGCGATGACGGTCTGGGTGTCTTCCAGCATCATGCCGCGCACGCCGCGGGCGTTGCGGCCCATCGGACGCACGTCGTTCTCGTCGAAGCGCACGGCCTTGCCGGCGTCCGAGAACAGCATGACGTCATGCTGGCCGTCGGTCAGGTCGGCGCCGATCAGGTAGTCGCCGTCGTCCAGGTCCACGGCGATGATGCCGGCCTTGCGCGGGTTGGAGAAGTCGGACAGCGGGGTCTTCTTGACCGTGCCGCGCGAGGTCGCCATGAAGACGTAGTGGTCTTCGCTGAATTCCTTGACCGGCAGCACCACGGTGATCTTCTCGCCTTCGGCCAACGGGAACATGTTGACGATGGGCTTGCCGCGCGAGTTGCGCGTGCCTTGCGGCACTTCCCAGACCTTCAGCCAGTACACGCGGCCGCGGTTGGAGAAGCACAGCAGGAAGTCGTGCGTGTTGGCGATGAACAACTGGTCGATCCAGTCGTTTTCCTTCATGGCCGTGGCCTGCTTGCCGCGTCCGCCGCGCTTTTGCGAGCGGTACTCGGACAGCGGCTGGCTCTTGATGTAGCCACCGTGCGACAGGGTCACGACCATGTCGGTCGGCGTGATCAGGTCTTCGGTGTCGAGCTCGGTGGCGTTGAGTTCGATTTCCGAGCGGCGCGTATCCTTCGCGCCGGTCGAGAACTCCGCCTTGATGGCCTGCAGCTCTTCGCCAATGATCGTGGTGATGCGCTCAGGACGCGCCAGGATATCCAGCAGGTCGGCGATGGTGGACATGATGTCCTTGTATTCGCCGACGATCTTGTCCTGCTCCAGCCCGGTCAGGCGTTGCAGGCGCATGTTCAGGATTTCCTGGGCCTGCGTGTCGCTCAGGCGGTACAGGCCGTCGCCCTGGAGGCCGAACTCGGCGCCCAGGTCGTCCGGACGGAAGGCCGCGCGGCCTCCCGGCGTGTCGCCGTCGGCGCGCGACAGCATTTCGCGCACCAGCGACGAATCCCACGACTTCGCCATCAGTTCCTGGCGCGCGACCGGCGGGGTCGGAGCTGCCTTGATGATGGCGATGAAATCGTCGATGTTGGCAAGCGCGACGGCCAGGCCTTCCAGCACGTGGCCGCGTTCGCGGGCCTTGCGCAGCTGGAACACCGTGCGGCGCGTGACCACTTCGCGGCGATGCTGCAGGAAGTAGTCGATCATCTGCTTGAGGTTGAGCAGGCGGGGCTGGCCATCGACCAGCGCCACCAGGTTCATCCCGAAGGTATCTTGCAGCTGCGTGTTCTTGTAGAGGTTGTTCAGGACAACCTCGGGAACCTCGCCGCGCTTGAGCTCGATGACCAGGCGCATCCCGTCCTTGTCGGACTCGTCGCGGATGTCCGAGATGCCTTCGATCTTCTTGTCGTTGACGAGCTCGGCGATGCGTTCCTGCAGCGTCTTCTTGTTGACCTGGTAGGGGATCGCGTCGACCACGATGGCCTGGCGGTTGCCCTTCTCCATGTCCTCGAAGTGGGTCTTGGCGCGCATGATGACGCGACCGCGACCGGTGCGATAGCCTTCGCGCACGCCGGACATGCCGTAGATGATGCCGCCAGTGGGGAAATCGGGGGCCGGGATGAGCTCCATGAGCTCATCGACCGAGCAGCCCGGATTGCGCAGGCAGTACAGGCAGCCGTCGACCACTTCCTGGAGGTTGTGGGGCGGAATATTGGTGGCCATGCCCACCGCGATGCCCGAGCTGCCGTTGACCAGCAGGTTGGGCAGGCGCGACGGCAACAGCAGCGGTTCTTGTTCGCTGCCGTCGTAATTGGGGCCGAAGTCCACCGTTTCCTGGTCGATGTCGGCCAGCAATTCGTGGGCGATCTTGGCCAGGCGAATTTCGGTGTAACGCATCGCCGCGGCGTTGTCGCCGTCGATCGAGCCGAAGTTGCCCTGGCCGTCGACCAGCATGTAGCGCATGGAGAAATCCTGCGCCATGCGGACGATGGTGTCGTAGACGGACTGGTCGCCGTGGGGGTGGTATTTACCGATGACGTCCCCGACGATACGCGCCGACTTCTTATAGGCGCGGTTCCAGTCGTTGTTCAGTTCGTGCATCGCGTAGAGCACGCGCCGGTGGACAGGCTTGAGGCCGTCCCGCACATCCGGTAGCGCCCGCCCGACGATCACGCTCATCGCGTAATCGAGGTAACTGCGGCGCATCTCTTCTTCCAGCGATACCGGAAGCGTCTCCTTGGCAAAGGAATCCATATATATAACGACAGAATCGTGTAAGGAGGAACCCGGGCCGGGTAAACAGGAAATTCTATCATCCGATTCCCGCGGCGGTCAGAAGGCGCTCCCCAAGCGGCGCCTCGACCGGCCGGACGGGAAGATATGGGGCGGCGACCAACCGCGCGTCCGCCCGCGTCCCGCGGCCCTGTTGTCAAAAACCAACATGGAAAACCGAAGGAGCGCCGAAAACGTCATATCCAGCGCCAATGCGCCTCTCCAGGGAAGCCAAAGCCCCCCAAATGCCTTAAGATTGTTTCCAGCACGCAGGAAACCCAGTAGCTATTCCTTTGAACCAGCTCTTGGCGTTGCTATACTGGCCCCGTTTTCCTGATATGCGGCGGGGGTTCGCTGCGAGTCACTTATCCAGCTTCAAGCTCAACGAGGAGAAACATGAACAAACCCTCCAAATTCGCTCTGGCGCTCGCCTTCGCCGCCGTCACGGCCTCTGGTGTAGCTTCCGCGCAAACCGTGGACAACTGGCGCAACCCGTTCGGTGACGTTTGGAAGAACGGCACGAACGAACTGTGCTGGCGCGATGCATTCTGGACCCCGGCCACCGGTATCCCCGGTTGCGACGGCGTGCCGGTTGCACAACAGAAGGCGAAGCCGGCCCCGATGGCGGCCAAGGTCGTGTTCAATGCTGACACGTTCTTCGACTTCGACAAGTCGACGCTGAAGCCCGAAGGCCGTCAGCTGCTGGACCAAGTCGCCCAGCAAGCTCGCGGTATCGACCTCGAAACCATCATTGCTGTGGGCCACACCGACTCGATCGGTACCGAAGCCTACAACCAGAAGCTGTCCGAGCGCCGCGCCGCTTCGGTCAAGACCTACCTGGTCAGCAAGGGTATCGACCCGAACCGTATCTACACGGAAGGCAAGGGTGAGCTGAACCCGATCGCTTCCAACAAGACGAAGGAAGGCCGCGCCCAAAACCGTCGCGTTGAGATCGAAATCGTGGGTAGCCGCAAGTAATTGCTGGACTAGCTACAATAAGGGGGCCTCGCATAGCGAGGCCCTTTTTTTCGCCAGCCACGCACCAAAGCGGTGCAGGGTTGCGCCGCCCCTCCCTCGCCCGGCGCGATGGACCCCTCTATATATAGAGTCATAGAGTCGCCTTACGCTGAACCTGCCCATGACTACGCAAACCCACGATACCGCCCGCCCCATCAACGCCGACCAGGCCGAAATCGACAAGTTCGGCGCCCTGGCCAGCCGCTGGTGGGATCCCGAAAGCGAGTTCAAGCCCCTGCACGCCATCAACCCGCTGCGGCTGGAATGGATCCAGGAATGCGCAGGCAGCCTGGCGGGCAAGAAGGTGCTGGACGTGGGCTGCGGCGGCGGCATCCTGTCCGAAGCCATGGCGCGCAGCGGCGCCGAGGTGACCGGCATCGACCTGGCCGACAAGTCCCTGAAGGTGGCTCGCCTGCATGGCCTGGAATCGGGCGTGAAGGTGGAGTACCGCAAGGTTCCGGTGGAGGAACTCGCAGCGGAACAACCCGGCCAGTACGACGTGGTGACCTGCATGGAAATGCTGGAACACGTGCCGGATCCGGCGTCCATCGTGCGCGCCTGCTCGACCCTGGTGAAACCGGGCGGCTGGGTGTTCTTCTCGACGCTGAACCGCAATCCCAAGTCCTTCCTGTTCGCCATCGTGGGCGCGGAATATGTCCTGCGCCTGCTGCCGCGCGGCACGCACAGCTATGACCAGTTCATCAAGCCCAGCGAGCTGTCGGCAGCCGCGCGCGGCGCCAACCTGGAACCGGTCAGCATGCGCGGCATGGAATACAACCCGATCACCCAGATCTACACCCTGTCGTCCGACACCTCGGTCAATTACCTGATGGCTACCCGCAAATGAGCGCCCTGATCCTGTTTGACTTCGACGGCACGCTGGCCGACACCGCCCCCGACCTGGCCGCCGCAGCCAACCGCCAGCGCACCCGCAAGGGACTGGAACCTATGCCGTACGAGGCCCTGCGCCCGGTCGCATCCCAGGGCGCCCGCGGCCTGCTGCGCGTGGCGCTGGACCTGAAGCCGGGCGACGCCGACTACGAGCTCACCCGGCTGCAGTTCCTGGAAGACTACGCCGCCGGCTCCACCGTCCACAGCAAGCTGTTTCCCGGCATCGAAGCGCTGCTGGCGGACATCCGCAACCGCGGACTGTCCTGGGGCATCGTGACCAACAAGGTCACCTATCTGACCCTGCCCATCGTCGAATACCTGGACCTGACGCGCGACAGTGCCGTCCTGGTCTGCGGCGACACCACGGCTCACGCCAAGCCGCACCCGCTGCCGCTGCAGCACGCCGCGCGCGAAGCCGGCTTCGCCGTAGACCGTTGCGTCTATGTCGGCGACGATCTGCGCGACATCCAGGCCGCGCACGCGGCGGGCATGCCGGCGGTCGCGGCCGCTTACGGCTACGTCGGCGAAGACGACAACATCACGGCCTGGGAAGCGGAAACCTGCGCCAATTCCCCCGCGGAACTCTGGTCCGCCATCCAGCCGCTGCTGCCCAGCGACCTGCGGTAAGCCTGCCTGACCGGGCCGCCACGCGGCCCGGCTCCTGTCTTGCTGTTGTTCGTGAAAATTAGTTGAGTTTCCCGAACAATATTTCCGAAACCAGGGCCTTTATCCTGAAACCAAAGTCACTTAAAGTGTGGCTTATGCAAGGCATGCGGGTGCTTCCCGATTGCCTTTTCCGGCTGATGCCGGAGGTTGCGGACACCGCCGTCCGCCACTGATCCCTGCCACGGCGCCCTTCGGCCCCGTTGCTCTGCCCGGCATTCAGGCCGGCGCACACCTGACCTTTTTTAGACCGCCCACAACGCCCCCCGCGCGCCGCCTTGCCGCGTCGCGCCAGAGGAATGCCTATGCTATTGCCCATCCTGTTACTTTCCGCCGCCGGCTTCACCATCCTGACGACAGAGTTCCTGATCATCGGGCTGCTGCCCGGCCTGGCCCGCGACCTGAACGTCACCGTGTCCCAGGCCGGCCTGCTGGTATCGCTGTTCGCCTTCACGGTGGCGGCGACCGGTCCGCTGCTCACGGCGCTCATGGCCAACATAGAGCGCAAGCGCCTGTTCATTGGCGTGCTGGTGCTGTTCGGCCTGTCCAACGCCCTGGCGGCCGTCGCGCCGAACATCTGGGTCATGGCCGTGGCGCGCCTCGTCCCTGCCCTGGCTCTGCCGGTGTTCTGGTCGCTGGCCAGCGCCACGGCCGTGGAACTGGTCGGCCCGGCGCGCGCCGGCCGCGCCATCTCCATGGTTGCCTTCGGCATCGTCGCGGCCACGGTATTCGGCATCCCCATCGGCGTGCTGATTTCCGACGCCTTCGGCTGGCGCGCCGCCTTTGGCGTGCTGTCGGCGGTGGCGTTCGCCAAGGCCCTGCTCTTGCTGTTCGCCTTCCCCAGCACCCGCATCCGCGCCGACAGCGTCAAGCTCATCACGCAGCTGCGCATCCTGCGCAACCCGATCGTGGTCGGCCATGTGCTGCTGTCGCTGCTGGTCTTCACCGGCATGTTCACGGCCTACACCTACCTGGCGGACATGCTGGAGCGGCTGGCCGGTTTCAACGGCCAGATCGTCGGTTGGACGATGATGGCATTCGGCGCCGTCGGTTTGATCGGCAACACCCTGGGCGGCCGCATGGTGGACCGCAGCCCCCTGGGCGCGACCGCCTTGTTCTCGGCGCTGATGGCGGCAGGATTGGCCGTGATCGCCCCCGTGATGCAGTCGCACGGACTGCTGGCCGTGGCGCTGGGCGTCTGGGGCATTGCGCAAGCCGCGCTCTTCATCGTCTGCCACGTGCGGCTGATGAAGTCCGCGCCGGAAGCGCCGGCCTTTGCCGCGTCCCTGAATATCTCGGGCGCCAACACCGGCATCGGCCTGGGCGCCGTGGTCGGCGGGTACGTCATCGACAACTACGGACTGGCCTCGCTGGGCTGGGCCGCGGCCGTCATCGTCGGCATCTCCGTGGTCCTGGCCTTCGCGCTGATGGCGGCTTCGCGCCCGCGCCGGGAGCCCAAGGCGGCCTGCGCCAACGCCGTGTGACGGCCCGCCTGTATCGTCTGCGCCACGCCCGGGCATGGCGGCGCAGACGATGCAGCAGGCTATGGCGTTTCCCAGTACAATAGATCCTCTTGGGGCCGATCCGGATTCGACGTGGGTCGCGAAACAACTCAGGGCATGCCGAGCACCAGTACGCTCGTTAAACCACTGGAACACTACAAACGCCAACGACGAGCGTTTCGCTCTCGCCGCTTAAGCGGTGAGCCGCTGCACTGATCTGTCCTTGGGTCAGGCGGGGGAAGGCAACTTCCTAGGGGGGCAACCCTCGAACCGCAGCAGCGACATTCACAAGGAATCGGTTTGAACTGGGGTCACACGGTTCAAATTTAAATTACGTGAATCGCTCTGGTCCGGCCTGTCGGTTGGCTAAGTCCAGGGTTAAAACCAAATAAATCGACTACGCATGTAGAACTGGTTGCGGAGGGCTTGCGGACGGGGGTTCAATTCCCCCCGGCTCCACCAAATACCGCAGAAGGCCGGTCTGATTCAAAGTCAGACCGGCCTTTTTTATTTGCCTGCGCCGGCCGGCGCTGTGCTCACACCTCCAGCCTGAACTGCGGCAAGGTGATCTCGTCCGACACCCGTTCGAAACACACCCGCACCCGGCTTCCTATCCGGACCGCCTCGGGCGGGGTGTCGATGATGTTGGCCATCATGCGCACGCCTTCGTCCAGGTCGATCATGGCGACCACATATGGCACTTTTTCGCTCAGGGCGGCATTGCTCGGACGCCGGTTGACGGTGTAGGTGTAGACGGTGCCCAGTCCTGCGGAGTCGATCCACTCGATGTCGTCGGACAGGCAGGCGGCGCAGAATTCGCGCGGATAGAACTGGCGCGTCTTGCAGCAGGCGCATTGCTGGATGACCAGGCGGCTTTCCTTCGCCGCATCCCAGTAAGGCTGGGTGATCCGGGTCGGTTGCGGCAGCGGGCGTTGGGCGAGTTCCATGGTCAGACTCCGAGTATCAGGGTGGTGTTGCAGGAAAAAACCAGGCCTGGCGCGTGCACCAGGGCCAGTTCGGCGCGGGGCAGCTGGCGCTCGCCGCATTCCTTGCGCAATTGGTGCACGGCCTCGAGCAGCAGCAGCATGCCAAACTGGCCGGGATGGTTGTAGGACAGGCCGCCGCCCGAGGTATTGATGGGGAAGTCGCCCCCCGGAGCCAGGCGTCCGTCCGCCACGAAGGCCCCACCCTCCCCGCGCTTGCAGAAGCCCAGTTCTTCCAGCGACTGGATCACGCCGATGGTGAAATGGTCGTAGATCTGCACCACGTCGATGTCGGCGCGCGTGACGCCGGCCATGGCGAGCGCGGCGTCGGCCGTCTGCGCCACATTGGTGTCCAGCCAGTCCGCCGTGTTGAAGGGCGTGTAGTGGTGCGAGAAGGATTCGGCGATGCCCATCACGTAGACCGGCGGCCGCTTGAGCTCTCGCGCTCGCGCCGCGGACGTGATGATGACCGCGCCGCCGGCGTCGGTCACCAGGCAGCAGTCACGCTGGCGCAAGGGGTCGGCAATCAACTTGGACGCCATGACTTCCTCGATCGAGGTGTCCTCGCGGCGGTAGGCCTTGGGGTTGAGCTGCGCCCATTTGCGCGCCGCCACCGCCACTTCGGCCAGGTCCTTGTGGGTGGTGCCGTAGCGCTGCATGTGCAGCTGCGCCACCATCGCGTAGTAGCCGATAGGGCTCAGCTGCCCATACGGCGTGATGAACTGTCCGCGCGGCATGCGCATGTCTTCGGGCGTGCCGCCCACCTTGCGCGTGCCGTCCGACAGCTGGGTGCTGCCGTAGGCCACCAGCGCCACCTCGCACATGCCGGCCTCGATGGCGGCCATGGCGTGGCGGATGTGCATGACGCTGGACATGCCGCCCACGCTGGTCGAATCCACATAGCGCGGCCGTATGCCCAGGTATTCCGCCAGGTGCAGCCCGGCGAACTTGTCGTCCACGTGCGCGAACACGCCGTCGACGTCCTTGAGCGTCAGGCCGGCATCGCGCAGCGCGCGGGCCGCTGCCTGCGCCTGCAGGTCCAGCGAGGTCATCCCGGGCACTTTCCCCAGGTCGGATTCGGCGGCGCCGACGATGGCAACCGATTTCGAGAGATGCTTGCTCATGTAGGGATCTGTTCCTGTCGAAGTCGAAGAAGAAGAAAGTTCAAAGCGTCCGTGCGATCAGCTCTCGCATCACTTCCGAGGCGCCGCCGTAGATCCGGTTGGGCCGCACGTCGGTGTAGGCGCGGGCGATGGGGTATTCACGCATGTAGCCGTAGCCGCCGTGGAACTGCAGCAGGTCGTCGATGGCGCTGGTGGCTTCAGATGCCCACAGCTTGGCCATGGCCGCGCCGCCGGCATCGAGCTCGCCATCCAGGTATTGCTGCACGCAACCGTCGACGAAGGCGCGAGTGGCGGCGGCCAGGGTCTTGATGTCTGCCAGCTTGAAGCGGATGTGCTGGTTGTCGATCAACGCCTTGTCAAAGGCGCGCCTGTCCTTGGTGTAGTCGACGGTCCATTGCAGCGCGCTCTCCAGCGCCATGGCGCAGCGCACCGCGATCATCAGGCGCTCGCGCACCAGTTCCTTCATCAGATAGCCGAAGCCCTGGCCTGGCTCGCCCAGCATGTCCTCGTCCGGCACGAACATGTCCTGGAAGAAGAGTTCGGCCGTGTCCTGCGCCTTCTGCCCGACCTTGTCCAGCAGGCGTCCGCGCGTGAATCCGGGCGTCGCGGTATCGACCCAGAACAGGCTGATGCCGCGCGCGCCGGCTGCCGGATCGGTCTTGGCCACCACCAGCACGCGGTCGGCATGGAAGCCGTTGGTGATGAAGGTCTTCTGGCCGTTGATGACGTAGCCGCCCTGCGCGCGGACCGCCGCGGTGCGTATCGCCTTGACGTCGCTGCCCGCGCCCGGCTCGGTCATGGCGATGGACGCCACGATATCGCCCTGGGCCATGCCGGGCAGGTCGCGCTGCTTCTGGCGCTCGGTGCCGAAGTTCAGCAGATACGGCGCGACGATATCGGAATGGGTGGTGAAGCCGGTGACGCCGGTGGCCAGCGCACGGGCGATCTCTTCCACCACGATGATCGTGTGCAGGAAGTCGCCGCCGCCCCCGCCGTATTCCTCGGGCGTGCTGGGCAGCAGGATGCCGGCCGCGCCGGCCTTGCGCCACAGTTCGCGCGGCACCAGGCCTTCCTGTTCCCATTGGTAGTGATGCGGCGTGATCTCTTGCCCGATGAAGCGCGCCACGGTGTCGCGGAACAGGTCATGCTCCGCCGAGAAAAGCTTGCGCTGCCGATTCATGCTGCCTCCTGATCTTTCATGGCGGGCCGCCTAGGCTTGCGGCCAGTAACGTTGCTTGACCAGGCGCTTGAGCAGCTTGCCGGTCTCGGTGCGCGGCATGTCGCTGGAAAAGTCCACGCTCTTCGGGCACTTGATGGGCGAGATCCGGTCGCGGCAATAGTCGATCAACTGCCGCGCCAGGTCGGGGCTGGCCGTGGCCGGATCGCGCAATTGCACGACGGCCTTGACCTCCTCGCCGAACTCCGGGTTCGGCACGCCGACCACTGCTACGTCCGCCACCGCGGGATGCATGCTCAGCAGGTTCTCGGCTTCCTGGGGATAGATGTTGACGCCGCCCGACACGATCATGTTGGACAGGCGATCGGTCAGGTACAGATAGCCGTCCTGGTCCAGGTAGCCGATATCGCCGTAGGTGGCCCAGCCGCGCGCGTTGTAGGCGCCGCGCGTCTTGGCCGGGTCCTTGTGGTATTCGAAGGAGCCGCCGCCGGAAAAATAGATGACGCCTGGCTGGCCCGGGGGCAGTTCGTTCAGCCCGTCCTCGCTCATGATGTGGGCCTGGCCGAACTCCGGCCGGCCGACCGAGCCGCGGTGCGCCAGCCACTCATCGGAGCCCAGCGAGGTGCGTCCCACCAGTTCGGTGCCGCTGTAGTACTCGTACAGGATCGGCCCCCACCACGCGATCATGGCTTCCTTGACGTCGGCGGGGCACGGCGCGGCCGCATGCACGGCGTAGCGCAACGTGGACAGGTCGTGGCGCGTGCGCTCCTCCTGCGGCAGGCGCAGCAAGCGGATGAACATGGTCGGCACCCATTGCGAATGCGTGACGCCATGGGTGGCGATGGCCTCCAGCGCAGCGGCCGCGTCGAATTTTTCCATCATCACGCAGCTGCCGCCCGCCCGCAGCGCCGCCATATTCCAGCGCACCGGGGCCGCGTGATAGAACGGCGCGGTGGACAGATAGACGGTGTCGCGGTCGAAAGCTTTCCAGGCGCTGCTGGGCGCATCGCCAACGCGGAAATAGCGGTTGGCCACCGACAGCGGGCGCTTGATGCCCTTGGGCAGCCCGGTGGTGCCCGACGAATACAGGAAGTCCGTGCCTTCCGGGGTTTCAGGCAGGGCCACGTCATCGGCGTAGCGGCCGATCCAGTCTTCGTACGGGATTGCGCTGGCGTCCGCGCCGTCCATGCTGACGCGCAGCACGCCGCGCGCATCCAGCTCGTCCGCATCCGTTTCGGCCTGCGTGTGACCGGAATAGAACAGCACCCGCGCGTCGCAGTTTTCGATGATGTAGCGCGCTTCCTCGCGCTTGAGGTGGCGGCTGATGGTGGTGTAGTACAGGCCGACGCGGTGCGCGGCCCACAACAGTTCGAAGAAGCGCGGATGGTTTTCCAGGAATACCGCGATCACATCGCCGGATTGCAGGCCGGCGTCCAGCATGGCCGCCGCGCATTTGCGGCTGCGCAGTTCCAACTCGCGCCAGGTCACCGCGGTGCCGGACGGAATCATGCGGTAGGCGATGCCATCGGGCATCTCCCGGGCATGGGCTTCAAGTACTGACATGGTTCACCTCTGGTTTTTCTCAATGCGCCAGGCTGGCGGCGCCGTGGCTCAGCACCACCGTGCCGCGCTCGTGGGCCAGCGCGCGGAATTGCAGGCGGTCGCCGTCGCGCCAGATCTCCACGCGCAGAGTCTCGCCCGGGAAGAACGGCGCGGAAAAGCGCGCGGCGATGGCGCCCAGCCGTTGCGGCGCCGCCGGCGCGCAAGCCTGCAGCAAGGCTCGCGCCGCCATGCCGTAGGTGCACAGGCCATGCAGGATGGGCCGGTCGAAGCCGGCGGTGCGCGCCATGTGCGGCAGCGCGTGCACCGGATTGAGATCGCCGTTCAGGCGATAGAGCAACGCCTGCTGCGGCAGCGTGGACAGCAGCACGACCTGATCGGGTTCGCGTTGCGGCGTGGCCGGCAGGGCCTCGGGCGGCTCGTCGCCCTGGCCGAAGCCGCCATCGGCGCGGCAGAACGACACATGCTCCACCGTGGCCAACGGCGCGCCGCTGTCGGCATCCGAAATGTCGCGCACGGTGACTACCAGCGCACCCTTGCTGGCGCCTTTGTCCACGACGCGCGTGACGCGGGTCTGGCTGCGCACCGCGCCGGCCGCGGCCAGCGGCGCATGGAAGGTCATGCGGTGCTCGCCGTGCAGGATCCTGACCCAGTCTATGCCGGTGGCCGGATCGGCGGCCCAGCCATTGGGCGCGCCGATGGTGGCCAGGAAAGTCGGCACCACGGCCGTCCCGTCCTCGTGCACGTAGCGCAGCTCGGCTTCATCGGCCGGATCGCTGCCGTAGCCCAGGCCCAGCGCGTAGATCATGCAGTCGCGCGCGCTGTAGCGGTCGACGCGGTCCTCGAACTTCCAGTTGCGCAGGTTTTGATAATCGATTGCCATGGATCATGCCTCCCTACGCATGCCGGCGGCGCCAGGCCGCCGGCATGCTGGTCATTCCGCCTTGATGCCGGCGGCCTTGATGATTTTTTCCCAGCGGTCTTTTTCCGACCGGATGAAGCTGTCGAACTCGGCCGGCGTGCCGCCCAGCGGAATGCCGCCCTGCTGCGCCAGCTGCTTTTTCACCTCTTCATCGGCCAGGACCGCGTTGAGCTCCTTGTTCAACCGCGCGACCACCGCTGGCGGCGTGCGCGCCGCGACCAGCACGCCCAGCCAGGCGCCGACGTCGACATCGGGATAGCCTTGCTCGGCCAGCGTCGGCACGTCGGGCAGGATCTGGCTGCGTTCGCGGGTGGTGACCGCCAGCGCCCGCAGCCTGCCCGCCTTGACCAGCGGCGCCACGGTGATCACGTTCTCGACCGTGAAGTCGACCTGGCCTGCGACCAGGTCGTTGGTCGCGGGCGCGGCGCCCTTGTAGGGCACGGTGACAGCGGTGAAGTCCAGGCGGTTCTTCAGCAGCTCGCCGCCCAGGTGTCCGGACGTGCCGATCATGGAAACCGCCATGGACAGATTGCCCTGCTTCTTGCGGGCATAGTCGCGGAACTCGGCCAGCGTCTTGACCGGCGCGTTGGCGTTGACCACCAGCGCGTTCGGCATGGTGATGATGCGGATCACCGGGGCGAAGTCGGACATGGCGTACGGCAGTTTGCTGTACAGCGTGTAATTGACCGCGTTCGGGCCGCTGCTGCCCATGACCATCGTGTAGCCGTCGGGCTCGGCGCGCAGCAGGCCTTGCATGCCCAGGATGCCGGCCGCGCCTGCCATGTTTTCCACCACCACCGGCTGGCCGAGCCGCTCCGACAGCTTCTTGCCTATCACCCGGCTGGTGATGTCCAGGATCCCGCCGGGCGAACTGGGCGCGATCAGGCGCAGGGGCTTGTTCGGATAGTCATCGGCCGCGTGCGACATCTGCGGCAAGGTCATTGCGGTCATCAGGCCGGCCAGCACTGCCAGCGTGTATCGCCTGCGTGTGTTCATGTATGTCTCCTGATTGGTCTTGTGTCCGCGGGCTTGTGGCGCCCGCTGTCTCGAATCCGGCAAACGGACCCGTTGCCGCGCGTCAGTCCACCTTCATGCCGGTGGCATCGACCACGCCCTGCCACTTCTTCACTTCGCTCTTCAGGAAGGCCCGCGCCTCTTCGGGGCCGCCAGTCAGGGGCCGGGCGTAGATCCGGTCCATGAATTCCTGGACATCCGGCTGCTTGTTGATGTCGGCCACGGCATCGGCCAGCGTCTTCAGGACCGGCGCCGGCACCTTGGCGGGGGCCGCAATGAAGTACACCGCTTCCACGTCGTAGCCCTTGAGGCCGGCTTCCTCGATGGTGGGCAGGTCGGGCATCGCCTTCATGCGCTCGCGCCCGGTGACAGCCAGCGCCTTCAGCTTCTTGGACTGCACCAGCGGAATGGCCGTGGAAACGCTGCCGAACATCATGTCCACGGTGCCCGACATCAGGTCCACCTCGGCCGGCGACACGCCCTTGTAGGGCACGTGGGTCATGTCGACGCCGGCCATGACCTTGAACAGCTCGCCCGCCAGGTGGATGGACGAGCCCATGCCGGCCGAGGCGAAAGTCAGCTTGTTGCCGCCGGCCTTGGCCTTGCTGATCAGGTCGTCGACACCCTGGATGCTGGAGCCGGGCGGCACCACCAGGATGTTGGGCGTGGAGGCCACCATGCCTATGGGCATCAGGTCGCGCTCCCAGTCGTAGGGGTTGCGCTTCATGGCGGCGTTGGCCGCCACATAGTTGGCCGCCATCGCGATGGTGTAGCCGTCGGCCGGGGCCTGCGTCAGCGCCTGGATCGCGATGTTGCCGCCCGCGCCGGGGCGGTTTTCCACGATGAATGTCTGGTTGAAACGTTCGCCGAGCTTTTTGGCGTACAGGCGGGCAAGCAAGTCCGTGGCGCCGCCGGGCGCGAAGCCCACGTACACCCGCACCGGCTTGTCCGGATAAGCGTCGGCCCCGCTGGCTGCGCCTGCGGCAGCCAGGCTCAGTACCGCGGCCAACAATCCCTTCAACATTGCCATGAGTCGATCTCCTTCCGTTTTTTTAGAGATATGGGAATGTCGGGCCAACTTATTCCGACATGCCGAACAGTATAACGACGTGCCGATATTAATTGTCAAGAATTCCGGTGGTGTGTATATTTGTTCGGAACCTCGGAATAAATTCAAACTTGCCAGGCGCCTATCCCGGGATATCGGATTTCGGGCCCAGCGTGCCGGGCGCCATCAGCTACAGAAGGGGAATGGAGATGGACCTGCAACTCACCGGTAAAGTCGCCGTCATCACGGGTTCCGGCCGCGGCATTGGCTACGCGTCGGCACTGGCCCTGGCGCAGGAAGGCGCCCGCATCGTCATTACCGACATCAATCCCGAATCGGTGGAACAGGCGGTAGCCAACCTGAAGCAGGCCGGCCACGAGGCCATCGGCGCCGTGCTCGACGTCTGCGACGCGGAACAGGTGCAGACCATGGCCGAGCTGGCCGCGCACAAGTTCGGCGGCATCGACATCCTGGTCAACAACGCCGGCTTCACGCGCGACAAGTACCTGCTCAAGATGCCGGTGGAGGACTGGGATTCGGTGGTCGACACCATCCTGAAAGGCGCCTACTACTGCACCAAGGCCGCCCTGCCCTCGATGATGGAAAGGAAGTGGGGCCGCGTCATCAACATCGCCTCGCGCGCGCACTGGGGCAATCCCGGCCAGACCAACTACTCGGCTGCGAAGGCGGGCCTGATCGGCTTCACCCGCGCGCTGGCGCTGGAACAGGGCAAGTTCAACATCACCGCCAACGCCATCGCCCCGGGACTGATCGAAACGCCGCTGGTGCGCGGCCTGTCCACCTACGAAACCCTGCGCGCCAATGCGCTGGCGCGCCAGCCGGTGCCACGCCTGGGCGCGGTCGAGGACATCGCCAACGCGGTGGCCTTCCTGGCCTCTGAACGGTCCTCCTTCATCACGGGCGAACTGCTGCATGTGACCGGCGGCCGCTACGCTTCGTAAAACGCTCCTCCCTTCCGGAATCCGATCAGCCATGCAAAGCGCAAGCCCTGCCAGCCCATCCCCGCTTCCCGTCCAGCAGCCGCTGGAGGTCGGCCATTGCTTCGAATCCGCCGGCCGCACCATTACCGAAAGCGACATCGTCAACTTCGCCTGCCTGTCCGGCGACTTCAACCGCCTGCACGTCGACCACGAGTACGCCAGCGCCACGCCCTTCGGCCAGCGCATCGCCCACGGCCTGCTGGTGCTGTCCGTGCTGTCCGGGCTGACCACCCAGTCCAGCGGCTACCGCCAGCTGGAACCCTACGTGCTGGCGCTGATCGACATCAACTGCCGCTTTCCCAAACCCACCTTCATCGGCGACACCATCGTCGTGCGAGTGACGATGACCGAAAAAACCGGGCAGTACCGGCCGGGCAAGGACAAGGTGGTGTTCCGGCGCGAAGCCGTCAACCAGCGCGGCGAGGTGGTGGTCCAGGCCGACTTCGCGATGGTGCTGCGGTCCATGGAGGGCGCGGCATGAAACCGTTCGCAGACCTGACGCGCTTCGTCAATCCGCGCAATGTGGCCGTGGTCGGCGCTTCTGCCCGCGAATCCAGCCAGGGGCGCCGCCTGTACGACAACCTGGTGCTGCATTCGTCGGTGCCGGGCGAGGTGTACGCGGTCAACCCGGCCTACCAGGAAATCGGCGGCCGGCCCTGCTGGCCATCCATCAGCGCCCTGCCGCCAGCCGAGATCGACGTGGCCCTGATCATGATCAACGCCTCGCTGGTGCTGGATGCCTTGCGGCAATGCGCGGCGCGCGGGATCCCTTTCGCGGTGGTCATGACCTCCGGCTTTTCCGAGGCAGGCGAGGAAGGCCGGCGCCTGGAACGCGAGATCGCCGAGC
Organism: Achromobacter sp. GW823-FHT04E03; assembly: GCF_058796095.1. Classification (NCBI taxonomy): domain Bacteria; kingdom Pseudomonadati; phylum Pseudomonadota; class Betaproteobacteria; order Burkholderiales; family Alcaligenaceae; genus Achromobacter; species Achromobacter sp. GW823-FHT04E03. The sequence continues at coordinate 349,004 of NZ_JBXAIJ010000003.1, forward strand.
TGTGCGAGGCTACCGGCCTGCACGTCTACGGGCCGAACTGTCCGGGCTTCGTGAACGTGCGTGACCGCCTGGGCATGACCTTCTCGCCCGCCTTCAAGGACGATCTGAACACCGGCTCCATCGGCTTGGCGACCCAGGGCGGCGGACTCGGCCGCAACCTGCTGCAGGGCCTGTCCTACGGCCAGGGAGTGGGCCTGTGGTTCTCCGCCGGCAACGAGGTCGACCTGGAGATTCCTGACTTCATCGCCCACATGGCGAACGATCCGAAAACCAGCGTGATCGCCTTGCTGATGGAAGGCGTGAAGCACGGCAGGCGGCTGACGGCGGCGCTGGAACTGGCGCGCGCCCGCAACAAGCCGGTGGTGGTGCTGAAGGTGGGCCGGTCGGAAGCCGGCGTACGCGCCGCGCAGTCGCACACGGCGTCGGTGGCCGGCACGGCTGCGGTCAACAGCGCTGTGTTCCGGCAGTTCGGCGCAATCGAAGTGGACGACCTGGACCAGCTGCTGGCGGTCTCGCGCCTGCTGACGCGCATCACGCCCAAGAGCGGCAACGGCCTGTGCATCCATACCTTCTCGGGCGGCACCGCCGCGCTGGCCGCCGACATCGCCGGCGCAGCCGGCCTGCCGATGGCGGTGTTCGCGCCCGAGACCAAGGCCGCCTTGCGCAAGCTGCTGCCGGATTTCGCCAGTATCGACAACCCGGTAGACACCACTGCCGACATCCTGCGCAACCCCGAAGCCTCGGCGGCCTGCCTGCGCGCGATATGCGCCGACCCGGCGGTGGGCACGGTGCTGTTCCCCATCCCCATGGATTACGGTTCCATCACCGACGGCATGGCGCAGGCCATCGCCACGGTGGCGGCCGAAACCGAAACTCTGATCGTGCCGGTCTGGATGAGCCGGCGGTTGGGCGGCGGTTTCCAACTGCTGGAAACCGCCGGCCTGCTGCCGTTCCTGTCGCTGTCGGACGCGATCGCGGCCCTGTCCAAGGCCATACCGTGGAAGCGGCCCGAACGCGCGACGGCGGCAGCGCCCGCGCACGCCGATGCCGCATCCGACCAGGCCCGCATGCTTAGCGAAGCCGCGGCCAAGGCCATGCTGCGCGCGGCCGGCCTGCCAATACCCGAAGGAGTGGTTGCCGCCACCGCCGAGCAGGCAGCCCGCGAGGCCGAGCGCCTGGGCTTTCCCGTGGTGATGAAGGTGGTCAGCGCCCAGATCGCGCACAAGACCGAAGCGGGCGGCGTCAAGCTGGGCATCGCCAGCGCCGGCGCGGCGCGCGAAGCCTATGCCACCATTCATGAATCGGTCGCACGCCACCAGCCGGACGCCATCATCGACGGCATCCTGGTGGAGCGCATGCTGCCGCCGGGCGGCCGCGAGGTGCTGGTCGGCGTGCATAGCGATGCGGCCTTCGGCCTGGTGCTGACCTTCGGCCTGGGCGGCATCTTCGTCGAAACCATCCGCGACGTGGCCCACCGCATGGTGCCATTGTCGCGCGACGATGCGCGCGCCCTGCTGCGCGAGATCCGTTACGCCGACATGCTGGACGGCGTGCGCGGCCAGGCGCCCGCCGACCTTGCCGCGCTGGAGGACCTGATCCTGCGGGTCTCGGACTTTGCCTGGAGCCGCCGCGACACCTTGCAGGAACTGGAGCTCAACCCGGTCTGGGTCGGCGCCGAAGGACAGGGCGCGATGCCGCTGGACGCGCTGATCGGCCTGCGCCCCGGCGCGGATGCCAGCCTGGAGCAACGCCCCTCATGACCGCCGCCGCAACGCCCTCCTCGACCATATCCGCCTAGGACTCGCATGGACTTCTCACTGGACTCCACCCAGATCGAATTGCGCGACTCGCTGCGCCGCTACCTGACGGCCGAAGTCGCGCCCATCGTCAACCGCTACGAGGCCGAAGCCCGCGTGGTGCCGCAGGACATGGTCCGCGCCATGCGCGACTTCGGCCTGTTGGGCGGCATGCTGCAGGAAAAGGACGGCGGCTACGGCCTGCCGATGACGACCTACGGCATGCTGATAGCCGAGCTCGCGCGCGTCTGGCCGTCGCTGCGCAGCATCGTCAGCACCAGCAATCTCGCCGCCTCGGTGCTGAGCGACGGCGGCTCGCCCTACCTCAAGGAAAAGTACCTGCCGCGCGTCCTGTCGGGCGACGCGATCGCCAGCTTCGCGCTGAGCGAACCCAACATTGGTTCGGACGCGGCCCATGTCGAAACGCGCGCGGTGCAGACCGAAACCGGCTGGCGGGTCAACGGCCGCAAGCTCTACATCAGCCTGGGCACGGTCTGCGAGCTGGGCGTGGTGTTCGTGCAGACCCAGCGGGATGGCGGCGAACGCGGCGTGTCCTGCCTGCTGTTCGAGCGCGCCATGCAAGGCTTTTCGTCCAGCCCCATCGACAAGATGGGCATGCTGAGCTGCCCGTTGGGCGAGCTGCTGTTCGAAGACGTGGAGATCCCCGCGGCCAACCTGATCGGCGCCGAGGGCAAGGGCTTCGCGCTGGCCAAGAAGTACCTCAACATCGGCCGCTGCGTGGTGGCGTTTTCCGCGTTGGGCATCGCCGAGGCCGCCTATGAGGCGGCGGTAAAATACGCCGGCGACCGGGTCCAGTTCGGCCGGCCCATAGGCGGCTTCCAGCTGGTGCAGCATATGATCGCCGACATGATGACGCTGGTCGAAACCTCGCGCCTGCTGTGCTGGCGCGCCGCCGACGCGCTGGACCGCAACGCCGCCGACAGCCAGATGCTATGTTCGATGGCCAAGCGCCATGCCACCGACGCCGTGCTGCGCGTGGCGGAACTGTCCATGCAGGTGCATGGCGGCGCAGGCTACACCACGCTGTTCCCCGTCGAGCGTCATTACCGCGACGCCCGCCACCTGAGCATTGCCGAAGGCACCAACCAGATCCAGGCCCTGCTCATGGCGCAAAGCGTATTAGGCATTTCCGCGTTGAAATGACCGGCTACGCAAACGCCCGGGCCGGTTCCACTATCCACTCCGACATCCTATGCCGCAAATCCTCCCTACCGCACAGCGCGTGCTGCAAGTCTTCGAAGTCTATGCGCGGGAGCGCCGTCCCCTGACGAATTCGGAAATGGCGCGCTTTCTCGACCTGGCCGACAGCAGTTGCTCGGACCTGCTCTACACGCTGCGCCAGGCAGGCTACCTGTTGCGCACGCCCAAGTCGCGCTACTTCCACCCGACGGGCAGGCTGCTCGACGTGGCCCAGGGCATTTCGGCGGCCGACCCGCTGCAAGCCTTCGCGTCCGAAGCGCTGGAGATCCTGACGCGCCAGTCCGGCGAATCCTCGATGTGCGGCCTGCTCGACGGCAACAAGGTGAAGATCTACGCCAGCCAGGAAAGCCCGCGCGCCTTGCGCTACGTGGTGCAGCCCGGCACCACCTTCGACCTGCAGGTCGCGGCGCTGGGCAAGGCGCTGCTGGGTGAAATGGACGCCGCAGAACGCAACGCCGTGATCGATGCGCTGCCGTTCGAACACGTCACGGCCAGCAGCATCACCGACCCCGGCACCTTGCGCACGCAGATCGAATCCCAGCTGGAAAAGAAGTACTTCCACACCCGCGACGAAGGCAATGAAGGCGTCTCGGCCATCGGCATCGCCGGGCGTGTCGGCGGACAGTTGACTGCCCTGTCCATCGTCGGCCCGACCCATCGCATGGACGCCAACATGGAGAAGTACACCCAGGTCATCCTGGACGCGCGCGCCGAATTCTTCGAAGCCTGAGAACCCGACACATCATGGAGTGACGATAGACATGGCTGGTCCCCTGAACGGATTGACGGTGGTGGAAATGGCCGGCATCGGGCCCGGCCCGTTCTGCGCCATGATGTTGGCGGACATGGGCGCGGACGTGATCCGCATCGACCGGCTTGCGCCCGGCTTCCTGGGCGGCGGCGGTACCATCATCGACCGGGGCCGGCGCACGATCGCGCTGGATCTCAAGAAGCCCGGCGCGACCGACATCGTGCTGCGGCTGCTGGACCGGGCGGACGCCTTGCTGGAAGGCTTCCGCCCGGGCGTGATGGAAAGGCTGGGCCTGGGGCCGGACGAATGCCTGGCGCGCAATCCGCGGCTGGTGTACGGACGCATGACGGGCTGGGGCCAGGACGGACCGCTGGCGCAGGCGGCCGGCCATGACCTGAACTACATCGCCATCACCGGCGCGCTGCACGCCATGGGACATGCCGACCGGCCGCCGACGCCGCCGCTGCATCTGGTCGGCGACATGGCCGGCGGCGCCATGATGCTGGCCTTCGGCGTGCTTTGCGGCCTGCTCGAGGCCGGCCGCACGGGCCGGGGCCAGGTGGTGGACGCAGCCATCTGCGACGGCGCGTCCCTGCTGGCGAGCGCCTACCACGGCAAGCTGCAAGACGGAGGCTGGATCAACCAGCGCCAGTCCAACATGCTGGACGGCGGCGCCCATTTCTACGGCTGCTATGCCTGCGCGGACGGCAAGTACGTTTCCATCGGCGCGATCGAACCGCAGTTCTACCGCCTGCTGCTGGAGCGTTGCGGCATCGACGACCCGGACTTCCAGCAGCAATGGGAACGCGCGCAATGGCCGCAGCTGCGCGCCAAGCTGGCCGGCATCATCGCGGGCCGCACCCGCGAGCAATGGTGCGCGCTGCTCGAAGGCACGGATGCCTGCTTCGCGCCGGTGCTGGACTTCGAGGAAGCGCCGCGGCACCCCCACCATGTGGCGCGCAACAGTTTCATCGAAACCGGCGGCATCGTGCACCCCGCCCCCGCGCCGCGGCTTTCGCGCACGCCCGGGCAGGCTCGCGCAGTGCCCGCGCCCGGTGCGCACACAGAAGAATTGCTGGCGGAACTGGGCCTGGCGCCAGCCGAGATCCAGGCCCTGCGCGAACGCGGCGCCATCGCCTGAGCGCCCGCGGCAGCTTGCGGCCGGATCCGCATGGCGCGGCCCGGCCATCATGGAAGGCAGACATGGAGACCGATCCGATGCAAGTCATCTCTAGCGAGTTCAAGACCCTGCTCTATGCCGTGGAAGGCGGCGTCGCCACCATCACGCTGAACCGCCCCGCCCAGCGCAACGCGCTGGACATGGTCATGCGCGAAGAGCTGGCCCATCTGGTGGGCGAGATCCGGCGCGACCGCGGCGTGCGCGTCGTGATCCTGGCCGGCGCGGGCGGCGCCTTCTGCTCGGGCGGCGACATCTCCACCATGGGCTCCGGCGGCTCCGCCGAAGAGGCGCGCGAACGCATGGCCAGCCTGCTCCTGACGATAGAAGGCCTGATCACGCTGGACCGGCCGGTGATCGCGGCGGTCGACGGCCCGGCCTATGGCGCCGGGCTGGGCCTGGCCCTGACCGCCGACCTGATCCTGGCCTCGCCGCGGGCGCGCTTCTGCCTGTCCTTCCTGCGGCTGGGGGCCATCCCCGATTGCGCCACCATGTACACGCTGCCGCGCATGGTGGGCCTGCAACGCGCCAAGGAACTGGCCTTCTCCACCCGCGAATTCGAGGCGCAGGAAGCCCGCGACATGGGCATCGTGTTCGAGATCCAGCCGCAGGAGGCGATCCACGAGCGCGCGCGGCAGATCGCGCTATCCATGGCAGAACTGCCCATGGCGGCGCTGGCGATCACCAAGCGCGGCTTCAACGCTTCGCTCAACAGCGACCTGAACGCGATGCTGGACCTGGAAGCCGCGGGCCAGGGCGTGGCCCGCTCCACCGACTACCACCGCGAGGCGGCCGGCCGCTTTCTCGACAAGGTGGCGCAACGCTTCCAGTGGCCGGCGGCCGGCCTCTAGCCCGAGGTCCGCGCGCTTGCCCGCCGCGCCAGCGTGCAGTAGTACTCGGCCGCCGGCGTCAGCGGCAGGCCGGCGCGCTGCACGATGCATACCGGCGGCGCGGGCAGCGGTTCCTTGACGCGGATTTCCTGGAACACGCCTTGCAGCAGCGGATACTGCAGCCATTGCACCGGCAGCATCATCAGCAGGTCGGAATTGGTCAGGGCCGTGATGAAGGTCAGCGCGGACTGGGCCTTCAAGGCCAGGTGCGGCGGCGGCAGGCCATGCTTCTCGAACAGCGGACCCAGCTCTTCTTCGGCCTTGTGCGTGATGGAGGTGGTGATCCATTGCGCCCCGGCCAGGTCGCGCAGGGAACGGGCGCGCGCCAGCGGATGGCCCTTGCGGCCGATGATCACGCGCGTGTTGTCGAAGAGCTTTTCCACCTGTAGTTCGCCAGGCGTGCGCGCGGGCACCGGCCCGATGTAGAAGTCCACGGTGCCATCCAGCAGGGACGCCTCCACCAGCGGGTAGACCCCGTCGATGATCTCCAGATGAGTATCCGGGTAGCGCGCCCGGAACTCGCGCAACACTTCGGCGAACAGTCCCAGATGCGGCGCGGTCGACATGCACAGCGTGACGCGTCCGCGGGACGCGCCGTTCAACTGGCCGATCTCGTCGCGCGCACGCTGCAGCTCATGGCGGATGGCGTTGGCCCGCCTGAGGAACACGGCGCCCATGGGGGTCAGGCGCACGCCCTTGGCATGCCGTTCGAACAGCACGCACCCCAGCTCTTTCTCGAGTTCGCGGATGCTGCGCGAGATGGCCGGCTGAGGCGCGTCCAGATGGCGGGCCGCGGCCCTGACGCCGCCGCGTTCGGCCACGGCCAGGAAATCCCGCAGGGTGTTGAGCTTCATGGAAGTGAATCAAATTTGATATCGGTAAGCCAATTCTGCCATCTTTCAGCATCATGGACATAGGCCTAGGATGCTTCCAAAGCCTGCAGGTGAGCAGGCAACCGAGGAGACCGAAGGTGGAGAAGCGAGCCTCGCCCCGCGTGCTGATCGTGGGCGCCGGACCGGCCGGACTGAGTCTGGCGATCGAACTGGGGCACAGAAGGATTCCGTGCCTGCTCATCGAGCGCAACGACCGCGTGGGATACGCGCCGCGCGCCAAGACGACCAATGTGCGCACGCGCGAACACCTGCGCCGCTGGGGCATCGCCGACCGATTGCGCGCGGCGTCGCCGCTGGGCGCGTACTACCCCTCCAACGTCGTGTTCTGCACCCGCCTGGCCGGCGTCGAACTCGGGCGGCACGAGAACGCCATGTACTGCGCCCCCGGCCGCAATCCGCTGTACTCGGAACACGCGCAGTGGATACCCCAGTACACCGTGGAAGAGGTCTTGCGTTCGCATGCCTCCTCGCTACCCGACGTGGAGATACGGTTCCGCTCCGAGCTGCTGGACCTGACGCAGGATGCCGGCGGAGTGCACGCGCGCTTGCGCGATCTGGCGCAAGGCCGGGACATCGAACTGGAAGTGGATTACCTGGTGGGCGCCGACGGCGCCCGCAGCCTGGTGCGGGACCTGATCGGCACGCGCATGGAAGGCAGCTACGGGCTGTCCCGCAACTACAACATCGTGTTCCGCGCCCCCGGACTGGCCCAGGCCCATCGGCACGGCCCCGCCATCATGTACTGGCAGATCAACGGCGACGCGCCCAGCCTGATCGGTCCGATGGACAGCGGCGACACCTGGTTCTTCATGCCCACTCACGTGGACCCGCAGCAACGCGCCAGCGACATCGACGCGCGCGCCATGATCGCCCGCGCCACCGGCATCGACCTGCCATACGAGGTGCTCAGCAGCGACGAGTGGACCGCCAGCAAGCTGCTGGGCGACCGCTACCGCCAAGGGCGCGTCTTCCTGGTGGGCGATGCCTGCCATCTGCATCCGCCCTTCGGCGGCTATGGCATGAACATGGGGGTGGCCGACAGCGTGGACCTGGGCTGGAAGCTGGCCGCGGCGCTGCAAGGCTGGGGCGGCCCCGCCCTCATCGACAGCTATCAACGGGAACGCCGGCCCGTGCACCAATGGGTGCTCGACGAAGCCGAACACAACCATTCGATCCTCGGCAATCATTTGCTGGCGGACCATCTTGAAGACGCTGGCGCCGCAGGCGAGCGGGCGCGCCAGGAAGCCGGCGCGCGCATCCGCGCGGCGAAGATGCGCGAGTTCTCCACCCTGGGCGTGGTGCTGGGCTACCAGTACGCGGACTCTCCCGTCATCGTGCCCGACGGCAGCCCCGAGCCGGCCCGGGACTTCATCAACTACACGCCCTCGTCCCGTCCCGGCGCCCTGGCGCCGCATGCCTGGCTGCATGACGGCAGCTCGCTGTACGACCATTTCGGCCCGGGTTTTACCCTGCTGGCCTTGCCCACGGCGGCCGCCCGCGACGTCGATGCCGCCGTATCCGCAGCGCAGGCTGCGGGCGTGCCCTTGACGCTGATCCGTCCGGACGAAGGCGGCGTGGCCAACCTCTACCCCGCCCCGCTCACCCTGATCCGGCCCGACCAGCACGTCGCCTGGCGCGGCGCCGCGTGGCCGGATACCGACCTGTACGCCCGGGTGACAGGGCGCAACTGAAACCACAGCCGGCGCAGTGCTGCCCCGCGCCGCCGCCATCCCAGCCTAGAGAGATCCGCCACCAAGGCGGACGACAGGAGACCTACCATGATCCGCAATGAAGATCTGGCGCATGCCGAACAGGCTGTCGCCGGCTTTCGCAATCGCGTCCTGCCCTTGCTGTTCGCAGGATATCTGCTCAACTTCCTGGACCGCACCAACATCAGCTATGCGCAGCTGCAGATGGGCGCGGACCTGGGCATCTCCCTGGCGGCCTACGGGTTCGGCGCGGGCCTCTTTTTCATCGGCTATGCCAGCGTATGCGTGCCCGCCAACCTGGCGCTGCAACGCTTCGGCGTCAGGCGCTGGCTGGCCTGCATGTTCCTGGCCTGGGGCCTGGTCTCCTGCCTGATGGCCGCGCTGCACGGTGAAAAATCGTTCTACGCGCTGCGCTTCCTGCTGGGCGTGACGGAAGGCGGTTTCATTCCCGCCGTCAACTTCTACATCGCATCCTGGATTCCGCCGCGCTACCGCAGCCGCATCAATTCGATCTTCATCATGGCGCTGCCGCTGGCCATGATCTTCGGCGGGCCACTGGCGGGCGCGCTGCTGAAGATCGACGCCGGCATGCCGGGCTGGCGCTGGCTGTTCCTCATCGAAGGCCTGCCCACCATGCTGCTGGGCTTGCTGATCCTGCGCTACCTGCCCGGCACGCCGCAGGAGGCCCGCTGGCTCAGCGACGGCCAGCGCCAGGGCTTGCGCGCCGTCATGGAACACGAGGCTCCGGCCCGCACGGCCTTCCCCTCCGCTTCCTGGACGCACGGATTCGCCGTCTTCCGCCAGCCCATGCTGTGGGGCCTGCTGTTGATCTTGCTGGCCGCGTATGCCGCGACCTTTGCCCTGGCGTACTTTCTTCCGACCATACTCAAGCAGCTGTACGGCATCACGCCGCTGGAAATCGGCGCGCTGCTGATGATTCCCAACGTCGTGGCGCTGGTGTTCAGCTACGTGGTCGGACGCAGCAGCGAACGCACCGGCGACATCCGCTGGCACCTGGCGGTCGTCTGCCTGGCGGGCGCGGGCGGCTTCCTGATGCTGCACGGCGCGGCGACGGTGTCCCTGGCGGCATTCCTGGCCGTGGTGTCCATCATCACCGGCTACACCATCGCGTACTACGGTCCGCTCAATGCCGCGGTGCAGAACTACATCGGCGCGAGCGCCGGCCCCCTGGCGCTGGTTACGACCATCGGCTCGCTGGGTGGCTTCTTCGGCCCGACCCTGACCGGCGCGGTCATGCAGGCCAGCGGCGGCGAATGGGAACTCGCGGCCCAGGTGTTCGCCCTGGCGACGCTGGCGAGCGCGGGCCTGGCGATCCTGTGCGTGCGCAACCGGCGCGCGGCGCCGGCCGCGCAAGCAGCGGCCTCCGGCACCTGAAATCGACACAACCTACATAGCGAGTCAGACATGAGCACGAACACTCAAGCAAGGACCGCCGTCATCACCGGCGGCGCAAGCGGGATCGGCCAGGAATGCGCGCGGCAGCTGCGCGCCGAAGGCTGGCAGGTCGTGGTGTGGGACCGGAGCGCCGCGGATGACGCCGTGGCCGTCGACGTTTCGGACTACGCCAGCGTAGCCCGCGCGGCGGCACAGCTGGACGGCGTAGACCTGCTGATCAACGCCGCCGGCATCGCCGGCAGCCGTGCCCCGGTCGCGGAAAAGGACCCCGCGGAATGGGCCCAGGTCCTGGCGGTGAACCTCAACGGCACCTTCCATTGCGCGCATGCCCTGTATCCGGCGCTGCGCGCCCGCGGCGGCGTCATCGTCAACATCGCGTCGGTGGCCGGCATGGTCATGATGAAGGGCCGCGCCCACTACGCCGTATCGAAGGCCGGCGTGGCGACGCTGACGCGGTCGCTGGCCAATGAATGGGCCGAGGACGGCATCCGGGTCATCGCGGTGGCGCCGGGCTACGTCAAGACGCCCTTGATCCAGCATTCCATCGACGCGGGCGAACTGGACGAAGCGCGGCTTGCGGCCATGCATCCGATGAACCGCCTGGCGACTACCCAGGAAATCGCGGCGTCGATCATCGCGTTGACCAGGCCGCCGTTCCTGTTCATGACGGGTTCGGTCGTCACCATCGACGGCGGCATGACGCTGGGTAAATAGTTCGGGGTATCGCGCGAAAGCAACAGTTTGTCCCCAAATTTTCCGGCAATCCCCTTTTATTGAAATAAACCGTCACATATTACGATTACTTTCAATCCATAATCTACGCAAGAAAATGCCACCGGCGTAGGGGGCCCGCTCTTGCGATGAAAGTCCTTTCCATATTCGGGACCCGTCCCGAAGCGATCAAGATGGCGCCCCTGGTGTCCGCGCTGCAAGGCGAACCCAGGATCCAGAGCGTCGTCTGCGTGACGGGCCAGCATCGCGAGATGCTGGATCAGGTGATGGCCCTGTTCGACCTGCGGGCGCAGCACGACCTGGACATCATGGTGCCCAACCAGACGCTCAACGGCCTGTACGCGCGGCTGATCAGCCGGGTGGACAGCGTGCTGGAGGCGGAGCAGCCCGATTGCGTGCTGGTCCACGGCGACACCAGCACCGCATCGGCCTGCGCGCTGGCGTCTTTCCACCGCCGCGCGCGCATCGGCCACGTCGAAGCCGGCCTGCGCACCGGCGATCTGGCCAAGCCCTTCCCCGAGGAAATGAACCGCCGCGTGGTCGACGCGGTGGGCGACTGGCTGTTCGCGCCGACGGCGCAATCGCGCGCCAACCTGTTGCGCGAAAACCTCTCGGGCCGCATCACGGTCACAGGCAATACCGTGATCGACGCGCTGGCCATGACCTGCGCCAAGCTCGCGCCCGAAGGTGCGCTGGCGCAGCAATTGGCGGCACGCTACGGCTGGCTGGATCCGCAGCGCCGCCTGCTGCTGGTGACCGGACACCGGCGCGAAAGCTTCGGCGAGGGCTTCCGGAACATCTGCGCCGCCCTGGCCGAACTGGCGCGGCGCGAAGACCTGCAGATCGTCTACCCCGTGCACCTGAATCCGCAGGTGCGCAACGTGGTGATGGCTCAACTGGACGGCCTGTCGCGCGTGCATCTGATCGCCCCGCTGGATTACCTGGACTTCGTCTGGTTCATGCAGCGCGCCTACCTGATCCTGACCGACTCGGGCGGGGTGCAGGAAGAAGCGCCCTACCTCGGCAAGCCGGTATTGGTGATGCGCGACGTCACCGAACGCCCGGAAGCCGTGCAGGCCGGCACCGTGACGCTGGTCGGCACCGATACGCAGCGCATCCTGGCCGAAGTGAACCGCTTGCTCGACAACCCGGAACTGCACGCTTCGTTCTCGCGCCGCATCAATCCCTATGGCGACGGCCTCGCCAGCCAGCGCATCGTCGATGCGCTTTGCGGCCGCGCCGTATCCGAGTTTGCGCCTCAAGCACCGGCCGCGGCCCGTTAGCCGCCCCATGCCCCTCACCACCGGAGCCCTCATGCCCCATGCCCCGCATTCCCCCGCCGCCCGCACCCTCTGCCGCGCGCTGATCGCCGCCGGGTTGCTGCTCCCCTTGGGAGCGATGGCCAGTCCCGCGGGCGACGCCTTGCGGCGCTTGCTGGGCGACGACTGGGTCACGCGCGACACCAGCCTGGAAGACCTGGGCATCCGCGAACCGGTGGTGCTGAGCAACAGCGATGCGCGCCAGGAGTTCTACCTGCCGGTACCCCGCGGCGTGGCGATAGCCGACGCCACGCTCGATTTCGACGCGCGCTACATCAAGGGCGAACCGGGCCGCGCCAGCATGGTGTTATGGGTGGACGGCGTGCCGCAGACGGCGCAGCGCATCGCCGACGGCGAGGGGTCGGCCACGCGCAAGCTGAACGTGGAGCAACGCGTGCGCGACACCGGCTTCGTGCGCCTGGCGGTGGACTGGCAATCGGAGATCGCGCAGCGCCAGTGCGAAAGCAACCGCGCCACCGCCAACGCCTTGATGGTGTCGCCGCGCACGCGCCTGAGCTACCGCTACGACGCCTCGGCCATCGGCAGCCTGGACGAAGCCTGGAGCACCCTGCCCGGCAAGCCCGTGCTGATGGTGGCGGGCGCCAAGCTCGACCAGCAGGCTTTCGACAGCGCCTGGCGCATGGGCGTGGCGATGGAGCGCAGCGGCAAGCGGGTCGCAGTCCGCGCCTTCCCGGCGGTGGGCGACGAGATCGACACCCGCGGCCTGCAGGCCCCGAACGGACTGGGGCAAGTGCAGGCGTTCGCAGCCCTGGCGGGCAAGGACAAGCACAAGCTGGCCAACGCCGCGGAGATCGGCGCGCTGCTGGTCATGGGCGCCCCCGCCGTCAGCGGCGACGTGGTGATCGCCGATGCCGCGCTGCGCGCCCGCTACAACGAGGCGCTGGACGCCTTGCAGGCGCAATTGGCGCAGGACGGCGACGCCGCCGAGGCCTTCCAGGCCTGGCGCCAGCGGCGCATGCCCCTGGCCGGCCAGGACCTGCCCTCCAAGGAGATCCGCCTGGCGCCGCTGGGCCGGCAGGCGGTCATCGCCGTGGCAGCCGACGCCGGCGCGCAAGGCGCGGGTGCCTTCGACACGGCTTGGCGCCGCATCCTGGTCACGCGCCAGGCGCAGGTCAAGACGGCGGAGCCGCCGCAGGCTTCGGGCGAAGATGGCATGCGCCTGACCGCGTTGGGCGGATCGTCCGCCAGCTTCGACGTGGTCGCGCGCGGCGACTGGAACGCCACGTTCGCGCTGGCCGCGGTGTCGGCGGACGGCAGCATGCCGGACGAACTGGTCATGGACCTGGCCGCCGCGCCGGGCGCGTCCGCCACCCGGCCGGTCGCCTCGGTGTTCTGGAATGGCATCCTGCTGGCCGCCAAGCAGATGGACGCCGACGGCCATCCCGAACGCCTGACGGCGCGCGTGCCCGGCTACGCCCTGGGCCTTACCAACGCGGTGCGCGTCACGTTCCAGCGCCAGCCGGTATCGGTGGATTGCAATGAAATCCCGCAAGGCTACCCCGTCAACGTGCTGCCCACCAGCTATGTGAAGCCGGGCCGCGCGCAGCCGGACGGCACCTTCGTGGGGCTGCTGCCGCTGTTGGCCGGCAGCCCCCAGTTGCTGATCCCCGACGGCTATCTGGCCGACGCGCCGGCCAGCCTGCAACGCGTCATCGGCATCGCCACGGCCAGCGGCCTGTCCGCCACGCGCGCGGCGCTGTCGCTCACGCCGGCGGGCCAGGCGGCCAAGCCCGGCGGCCCCTTCGTGGCGATGGAAGTCGCGGTCGACGGCGCCAAGCCCATGGTCAAGGTCACGGACCGCAAGCAGCTGACGGTGGACGGCAAGAGCGCGCCCTGGCTCGACGTTTCCGGCCTGGACAACCTGAGCACGGCCGAAGTGGTGCGCGCCGGCGGCCAGGACGGCCTGCTGTGGCACACGCTGGGCCAGCGCCCGGTCATGCCGCAGGCGCCCTTCGTGCTGAACCGCGGCAACATCGCCATCATCGGCGCGGCAGGGCCGCTGGCCTGGATCGACAGCGCCAATCCCGCGGCGGGCCAGCCGCCGGGGGCGGGCGCAAGCGCCTTCTTCGAATGGCGCAACTACCTGTCGTGGAGCGTCCCGGCGCTGAGCGTGGGCCTGCTGGTCCTGCTCCTGATCCTGATCGCCGCATTGCGCGTCACCCGCAGGAAGAACAAGGACAGCAAGTAACCCGGAGGCGCCATGTCCTCGCTTTACTGGCCCTACCTCATCGCCGACTACTACCGCGGCCTGGAGATCGTGACGGCGGTAGTCGGCGTCATCATCCTGCTGTCCAGCCTGGACGACCTGTTCATCGACGGCTGGTTCTGGCTGCGCGAACTGCGCCGCGGGCTGACGGTCAAGCGCCAGTATGCGCCGCTGACCGCCGAGCAGTTGCGCGCCAAGCGGGAACAGCCGCTGGCGATCATGGTGCCGGCCTGGCTGGAGTACGACGTGATCGCGCCCATGCTGGAGAACATGGTGTCGACGCTGGAATACAAGAACTACATGATCTTCGCGGGCACGTACCAGAACGACGAGCGCACCATCAAGGAAGTGGAACGCATGCGGCGGCGCTACCGCCAACTGATACGGGTGGAAGTGCCGCACGACGGGCCGACCTGCAAGGCCGACTGCCTGAACTGGATCGTGCAGGCCATCTTCGCGCAGAACGCCATGCAGCCCGAGCCCTTCGCCGGCGTGATCCTGCACGACAGCGAAGACGTGCTGCACCCGCTGGAACTCAAGTACTACAACTATCTGCTGCCGCGCATCGATTTCATCCAGTTGCCAGTCACGTCGCTGGAACGGGAGTGGCACGAGCTGGTCGCCGGCACCTACATGGACGAGTTCGCCGAATGGCACACCAAGGACCTGGTGGTGCGTGAAAGCCTGTCCAAGATGGTGCCGTCCGCCGGCGTCGGCACCTGCTTCTCGCGCCACGCGCTGGAGGTGCTGGCGGCAGAGACCAACAACCAGCCCTTCAATACCGACACGCTGACCGAGGACTACGACATCGGCGCGCGCCTGGCCCAGCGCGGCATGCGCCAGATCTTCGGCAAATTCGAGGTCGAGTACGTGACGCGCCGCCGCTCATGGTTCGGCCTGGGGCGGGAGAAGATCTCCGCCATCAGGATGCCGCTGGGCGTGCGCGAGTACTTCCCCAACACCTTCCGCACCGCCTACCGGCAAAAGGCGCGCTGGACGCTGGGCATCGGCCTGCAAGGCTGGCAGCAGGTGGGATGGACCGGCTCGCTGGCCACCAAGTATCTGCTGTTCCGCGACCGCAAGGGACTGTTCACGTCGTTCATCGCAATACTGGCCTATCTGCTGCTGGCCAACTTCTTTCTCTTCTATCTGGCCGACCGCTTTGGCTGGTGGAAGGTTTATTACCCTTCCTACTTCCGCCCCGGCGGCTGGCTGGTGACGCTGATGTGGCTGAACGCGGGGGCCCTGCTGCTGCGCGTGGTGCAGCGCGCGTACTTCGTCGGCCGCATGTACGGCTGGGAGCACGCCCTGCTGTCCATGCCGCGCATGATCGTCGGCAACTTCATCAACGCCATGGCGGCGGCGCGGGCCTGGCGCCTGTTCATCGGCCACCTGATCACGGGCAAGCGGCTGGCCTGGGACAAGACCATGCATGACTTCCCCTCCACCGACCAGTTGGCGCAGCAGCGCCAGCGCCTGGGCGACCTGCTGCTGTCCTGGCAGGCCATCGATCATCAGATGCTGGAGCAGGCGCTGGAGATCCAGGCGCGCGAGAAGCGGCCGCTGGGCGAAATCCTGATGGAGCGGGGCTGGCTCGACGAAAAGACGCTGCACGAAGCGCTGTCATTCCAGCAAGGCGCCCCGACGCAAACCGAACACCCCGCGGACCCGCTATCGCACAGGCCCACTCCTCCATGACCGTCCTTTCCCGTACGCTGGCTTTCAGCGCCCTGCTGTGCGTGGCCGCAGTCCCTGTAGCGGCCGCGCAACCTGCCGCCGCAGCCGAACGTCCGCTGGAAGGCGACGCCTACCAACTGGCCGACCAGGCCTACAAGCAGTACGACGCCGGCCATTACGAAACCGCCCAGATCATGGCGGAGAACGCCATCCGCCTGCGGCCCGACGTGGCTCGCCTGCGCCTGTTGCTGGTCTATGCCTTGGAAAAGCAAGGTAAACGGCAGGAGGCCGCCCGTGCGGCCGACGCGGCGATCGCCGACGGCCTGGGCACCCCGGAACTGCGGCAGGCCAAGGCCAACCTGCAGCGCCCGCCTGCCGTGGCCGCCACGCCCACACAGCCCGCGGCGCAAACGCCTGCGCAAGCTTCCGGGCAGACGCCCGTGCAGACGCCCGCCCCTGTCCGCAAGCCCGCGCCGCAAACCCCGTACCAGCGCGCCTATCCCGTGGCGGCGCGCGCCTATGCGGACTATGGACGCCAGGATTACGCCGCGTCCGCCGCAGGCGCCGAACGCGCCTTCCGCGCCGTGCCCAGGCAAGGCGAATGGGCCTTGCTGTGGGTGGAATCGCTGGGCGCGCAACAGCGCTACGAAGCCGCCAGCCAGGCCGTCGACACGGCGCTGGCGCTGGGCGCGCCCAACAAGGCGGCGCTGCAGGCGAGGCAGCAGGCCTATCAGAAGCAGATCGCCGCAAGCCAGGCGCCCGCGGCGCCGGCTCCGGGTAGCGAGGCCGCCACGGGCGCCTATGCCGCCTACGACAAGAGCGCCTACCAGGAAGCCATCACGCTGGCCCGCCAGGCCGTGGCGCAAGCGCCGGACAATGAGAGCTATGCCCAGCTGCTGACGACCGCGCTGGCCGCGGGCAACAAGGCGCAAGCCGCCGAGGCGGAAGCCCGGCTGAGCGACGCCATCGCCCGCCAGCCGGACTCGGCCCAGCTGCTTGCGCAGCGCGGCTATGCGCGCCAGCGCCTGGGCCAGCCCGCGGGCGCGGCGTCCGACTTCGCGGCCGCGCGCGCCACCGGCCAGGCGCCGCCGCGCCTGATCCTGGACCAGGCCTATGCGCAGTCGGCAATGGGCGACAACCGCGCCGCCACCGACTCGCTCAAGCAAGCCATCGACATGGACGATGCCGGCCAGTTGGGCCTCACGCCGCTGGAGCGCTACAACACGCGCAGCGGCGTCGCCGCCCTGTCGCGCGAATGGGGCGGCTCGTTCTCCGCATCCTATCGCGGCGCACGGCCGGCCAGCTCCAGCCTGGGCGGGGCCGCCATCAACACCCCTGGCGACGTGATCTTCAGCACCGCGGAAATCTTCTGGCGTCCGCCGCAACTGAACAACCGCTGGGGCATGCTCGAGGCGTACGCGCGCAGCTCCAACACGCTGTACGACAGCGGCAGCACCTACGAGTCGCGCAGGAATGTCGACCCTTGCACCGGGGAAAGCACCCCGGACGAACGCTCTAACGAAGAACGCTTTCGCAACAACAGCACCTCATCCGGCATCCCCAGCACCATCGGCGCGCTGGGCCTGCGTTATCTGCTGGCCGATACCGGCATAACTTTCGGCATCGAACGCCGCTTCTTTCTGGGATCCGCCACCCGCCAGGGCTATGCCTACCCCGAATCCAGCGCGGTGCAGTGCGCGGCGCAGCAGGCCTTCCACAACGCCTATCCCAATCTGCAGGACCAGAGCGCCGTGGCGCGCTACAAACTCAACGGCAATGCCGGGGGCTGGATGTCCTACGTCACCTACGGCTATTACCAAGGCCGCGAATTGCGCGTGGACGTACCCAGCTGGCTCACGATCGAAGGCTATGCGCAGGCCGGCTACGCCTGGGACGACAACAGCGCCCGCTATACCGCCTATTCGGTGGATTCCAAGGGCCAGCGTCAGCAGGATCTGGGCAGTTCCTCGGGCCGCCTCAAGCGCGACCAGGCCTTCCTGTCCGGCGAACTGCGCGTGGGCCGCAGCTTCCGCGCCACCAGCATCAGCGACAAGCTGGTGCTGTTTCCGTACGCGGTGGTCGGCGCGGACTGGCTGTGGCAGAAGAGCGTGGCCAAGCTGGACGACCTGCCCGGCTACGGCAGCCAGTCGGTGGTCCTGTCCGACCACGGCACTTCTTGGTCGCTGGGCGTGGGGCCGGGCTTCAACGTGCGCTACTGGTTCCGCGAAGACCACTACAACGCGCCGCGCTCTTACCTGGACTTCGGCGTCCAGTACCGTACAAGCCTGGGCGGGGGCGAGAGCGACCGCGCCAAGGGTTGGTTCATGAACATGACGCTGTCGTACTGAGCCGCTGATACACACGATTACATCGGTTCATAAGCCTATAACAATGAATCGGGCATAGTGCTCCGCGCCACGCAGGCTGAGCGATCGCCAGGCGTGCAAACCTCATCCCTCACCGCGTTGGAGATTGAATTGCCGATGTTCAAACAAGCCCGTATCGCCCTGGCCGCCGCCGCCCTGACCCTGGCCAGCGGCGCCGCCCTTGCCCAGCAGACCATGCAGGGCCAGATGCCCAACCTGGCGGCCGTGAGTGGCCAGATGCATGCCGCCGCCGAGTACTGCGGCGCCTACACGGCAGCGCAGCTCGAGCAGATGAAGCAACAACAGAAGACTGCGACCAGCGCCCAGGGCATGTCGGCGGCGGACTTCGACGCCGCTTTTTCGAAGTCCTACAGCCAAGCCAAGGTGCAACTGGGCACGTTGAGCGCGGCCGACAAGGAAAAGACCTGCGCGCAGCTCAAGGCCATGGCCGCGGCGCAACCGCGCTAGCCATTCCGCGTCAGACCGCTGATCGGCCGCCTAGAGCGGCCATTCCCGCTTCAGGCGCTCGGCCTCGGGCGTAGGCCCGATCAGCCAGGGATCAGCCGCAAAGGCGACCACGCGTTGCGCGCGGTAGCGCCGCGCGATGCGCAACTGCCGGCGCACGCGCGCCGCGTCGGCGGAGCGGGCATTGAAGGTGGTACCGTCCTGGCGTTCGGACGGCAGTTCCTCGAATAGTTCGACGATCAGGTCGAACGGCGCACGACGCGCCAGCAGCATGCGATGCAAGGGCTCCAACGCCTCATACGCCGCCATGCCGGACACGCCCACTCCGTCCTGGAGCATGGGCCTCAGCCTGACCACATCCAACAATCCGTTCCACAGGTCGGCCAGGCTCAGCGCTCCCGGCAATTTGCTGTGATACGTGGAGATGGCGGGCACGCGTCCCGTCTGTTGCACGAGCGGATCGGACAGCTCGCGCAGCCATTGCGCCAGCAGCGCCTGGCGGCCGGGCGCGGCCCAGCTGTGCTGCTCGATCTCGTAAGGGATGTACCAGCCGCGGAAAGCGGCAAGCCGGGTTGCGTTCGACGCTTGCGCATAAGCCAGCGCCTGCGCCTGCGTGGCCTGCAGGAATGCGGCCAGCGCGGCGTCATCCGGATTGCCCAACTGTCGCCACCAGCGCTCGTCGTAGGGCAGGCCCAACTGCAGCCCCATGCCCAGGCGCTCGGCCTCGTCGAAGATCAGCGCCAGCGTGGACGCGGGCAGTTGCCAGGGCTGCGCCCCGCCGCTGGCGCCCACCCACTGAATGATGATCTCGCGGAATCCCAACGCGTGCATGGCGGCGATGCGTTCGCGCCACGCCTGCGGGCTCAATTCCAGGTGGCTGGGCCAAAGCTGCCAGAAGGTGCTTTGCACCGACCAGGCCGGCGCGCAGGCGGGCAGGCTGGCGGCCAGCGCCGCCACGCCCAGGCCCTGCAACAGGCGTCGCCGGCCGGTGGAAGCAGGCGCAGACGCCTGCATGGGCTGCCTGGCGATAGGATTTACCCGGCGCGGTTGCCGAAGATGCCCGACAGGGACGCCAGCAGGTCGGCAGGGTTGAATTGCTGTTCGCCCTGGACCTCGCCGTTGGGCGTGGCCTTGTCCACCAGTTGCGGCAGCAGCGAGGACAGCGAACCCAGCACGGAGTCCGTGTCCTGACCGGTCTTGGCGGCCAGTTCGTTGACGACGCCGGGATCCAGCACGGAACCGAGCTGATCGGCGCTGACCGGCATGTTCTGGCCGGTGCCCACCCACGAGGCCACGATCTCGCTCAAGCCGCCCTTCTGGAAGCTGGCGATCAGGCCGGTCAGGCCGCCCGGGTACTTGTTCAGTTGCTCGATCAACGCGGGCAGCAGCGAAGCCGAGCCCCCTTGCTGACCGCCGCCGGCCATCGAGGCCAAGGTATCCAATAGGCTCATCATCGTGCTCCTGAAAAAACGGAGATCCAGTATAGGCCCATGCCTGCCGCCCCGCCTGTCATCCGATGGATGACACCCGGCATCTTTACAAAGCTTGTCGATTGCATCCCGTCAGTTGACGGCCTTTCCCTCTTGCAAGGCCTGCAGCGACTTCAGGCCGGCGCGGCCGTCCGGCCGCAGGCCCAGTTCGCGCTGCACCGTCTGCAGGGCCTGCCGGGTGCGGGCGCCGATCATGCCATCGGGTTCGCCGATCTCATAGCCGCGAGCAATCAACAGCCGTTGCAATTCCCGCCGCTGCGCCCGCGACAGGCCTGGATCGTCGGTTGGCCAGGCTTGCACCAGCGGGCCGCCGCCGCGCAGCCTGTCGGACAGGTGGGCGATGGCCAGCGCGTAGCTTTCGGCTGCGTTGTAGGAATACAGGGCGTCGAAATTGCGCGTGACCAGGAAGGCAGGACCTTTGCTGCCCGCCGGCAGCAGCAGCCCCGCCGGCGTGTCGCCCGCGGGCAGCGGCTGGCCGTCGGCCCGCGTCACGCCGCGCCCCGCCCAGTACGACATCGCGCGCTTGTTCTTGCGGCCCGCGCCTGAAGTGTCCAGACCCGCCGGCAGGCGGACTTCATAGCCCCATTGCAGCGCGCTGTTCCAACCCGCGCGCTTGAGGAAATTGGCTGTCGATGCCAGCGCGTCCGGCACGCTGTCGACCAGGTCGCGGCGGCCGTCGCCGTCGAAGTCCACCGCCAGCCGCAAGTACGTCGAGGGCATGAACTGGGTCTGGCCGAAAGCGCCCGCCCAGGAGCCCGTCAGGCGTTCGGGCGCGATGTGCTCGTCCTGGATGATCTTCAGCGTGGCAAAGAATTCGCCGCGGAAATATGCCTGGCGCCGGCCGAAGCAGGACAGCGTGGACAGCGACGTCAGCAGGGGCCGGCCGCCCAGTGTGCGGCCGTAGTTGCTTTCCACGCCCCACACCGCGGCGATGGTGGCTGCGTCCACACCGTAGCGCGACGCGGCGCGGTCCAGGTCGGACTGCCAGCGCGCCATGCCGGCCCGGCCGTCGGCCACGCGCTCGTCGTCGACCAGGGCCGCCATGTAGTCCCAGATAGGCGTCTTGAATTCCGGCTGGGCGTCCAGCAGATCCAGCACTGTCATGTCCGGTGCAAGCCCGGCGGTCTGGGTGTCGAACGTGGCGCCGGACACGCCGGCCTTGAGCGCCGCGCCGCGCAATTGCGCGAGGCAGGCCGCGAACGCGTCGGCGGCCGACGCCGCGGGCGCCAGCGAAATGAGGGCGCCGCCGGCCAGGGCGCAGGCCAGCGCGCGCAGCGGGCGGGCCCGCAGCGTCTTGAAGAAGTTATGGTTGTTCATGTCGTCCAGTCAGCCGACCTGCAGCGCGGCAAGCTCGGCGTCGTCGAAGCCGGCGGCGCGGCGCGCCTCCAGGTTGAAGGGACCGCGCAGCCGGGGTGCGTCATAGCGCTGCGCCAGTTCGGCATAACAGGACACGGGATCCTTGCCTGCCTGCGCGCACAGCTGCTTGTACCAATAATTACCGATGGCCACGTGGCCGATCTCGTCGGCCAGGATGATGTCGACGATGGCAGCGCTTTCCGCATCGCCCGCTCCCGCCAGCTTGGCACGGATCGCGGGGGAAGCATCCAGGCCGCGCGCCTCCAGCGTGCGCGGCACCAGCGCCAGGCGGGCCAGCAGATCGTCTTGCGTGCGCTGCGCCATGTCCCACAGCCCGTTGTGGGCGGGGAAGTCGCCATAGGCGTAGCCCATGGCGGCCAGACGCTGCCTGAGCAGATCGAAGTGATAGGCCTCTTCGCGCGCCACGCGCAGCCAGTCGCGGTAGAAGGCTGCCGGCATGCCAGCAAAGCGCCACATGATATCCAGAGCCAGGTTGATGGCATTGAATTCGATGTGCGCCAGCGCGTGCAGCAGCGCCGCGCGCCCTTCCTCGGTGGCCATGGAACGCTGCTTGACCTGGGCGGGGACCACCAGCTCAGGCCGCGCCGGGCGGCCCGGCAGTTCCGCCGTGGGCGTGTAGGCCTGCTCGCAGTCCAGCACCGTCTCATCCGACATGGCGCGCACTGCCGCCAGCTTGTCCTGCCAGGCCGTGGCGGCCAGGGCCGCCAGCGCCTGCCCACGCAGGCAATCCTGGCGATGCCCGGCCGCGTCGGGCGTCGTGTTGCTATCCATATGCTTCTCTGTGCCGGGCGGCCTCGCGCCCGCCCGAAATCCCTTGAAAGCGCCGTGGCCGCAGGCCTCGCGCATACACGGAGACTTTATCATTCACCCATGGATTCCCTGCGCCTGACCATAGAGACCGACCTGTCCCGCATCGACGCCCAGCAATGGGACGCGCTGGCGGGCGACCAGCCCTTTCTGCGCCATGCATTCCTGCGCGCGCTGCACGAGACCGGCTGCGCCACGCCCCAGACCGGATGGGCGCCACATTACCTGGCGCTGTGGCGCGACGATGCGCTGGCGGCTGCTGCGCCGCTCTACCTGAAATCCCATTCGCGCGGCGAGTACGTATTCGACTACGCCTGGGCCGACGCCTTCCAGCGCCACGGGCTGCGCTACTACCCCAAGTTGCTGTCGGCCATTCCCTTCACGCCGGTCACCGGCCCCAGGTTGCTGGCCGGCAACGATGAGGATCGCGCCACGCTGGTGCGCGGGCTGGTCGCCTTCGCCGAAGAGACCAAGGTGTCTTCGCTGCACCTGCTCTTCCCCGCCGAGGCCGACATGCGCGCGCTGCGCGAGGCCGGCTTCATGATCCGCGAAAGCGTGCAGTTCCACTGGACCAATCCGGGCTACGCGGACTTCGACGCCTTTCTGGCCACGATGAGCCACGACAAGCGCAAGAAGATCCGCCAGGACCGCAAGAAGGTCGCGGCCGCCGGGCTGTCGTACCGCTGGCTGCGCGGGGCCGAGATCGGCGCGGTCGAGCTGGACTTCTTCTACGAATGCTATTGCCGCACCTACTTCAGCCATGGCAATCCACCCTACCTGAGCCACGAATTCTTCCGCCGCGCGTATCGCGAACAGGCCGGTGCCTTCGTGCTGATCCTGGCAGAGCGCGACGGCCGGCCGGTGGCGGCCGCGCTCAACCTGGCGGGCGGCGACGCGCTGTATGGGCGCTACTGGGGCGCGACCGAATACGTGCCGGGGCTGCACTTCGAGACCTGCTACATGCAGTCCATCGCCTATTGCATTGCCCACGGCATCGCGCGCTTCGAGGGCGGCGCGCAAGGCGAACACAAGATGGCGCGCGGGCTGCTGCCCACGCCCACCTGGTCGGCGCACTGGGTCGCGCACCCCGGCTTCGCGGACGCGATCCAAAACTTCCTGGACGAGGAAACCGCGGCGGTGACGGACTATCTGGGAGAACTGGAAACGCACTCCCCGTTCAAGCGGCCGCGGGAAGGCTGAGGGCTAGAGGAAGCGGTCCAGCAGCTTGCGGCTGTGCTTGTCCAGCGACTGGATGTCGCGCACCAGATAGAAGATGCCGTGGCTGTCGGCGATCAACAGGGTCTGCGGACTCAGGCGGCGGATGTCTTCTTCGCCGCGCAGCGTGAACGAGGTGGGGCCGCGGTCGGTATCGACCTGCCAGGTGCTGGGGGTGGCGAAAGTGGAGACGCTGGCCAGCTTGCGGATCTCGGGCATGAATTCCCGGCTTGCCAGTTCTTCCTCGATCAACTCGCGCTGCGGAGCCGGCACATCGGACAGGTGCTCGATCCAGAGCAGTTCGCGCCCGTCCACTGTCACGAGCGACAGGCCGCGGCCCGGTTCGCTGATGGGAAAGGCGCGCACGGGCAGCACGCCCTCGTGGTTCTGGCCATCGGCGGACTGGAACTCCAGGCGCCCGAAGGCATTGCGGCGCAGCTGAAAAGACGGCAAGGTCATGACGATAATTCCGGTTCCGCGTCAGGCCACGGCGGCCATGTCTTCGCTGCCCGACGCCTGCGCGTCGGCCTCGGCCTGGCGCGCCTGCGCCTGGTACAGGCGGTAGTAGGCGCCCTCGCGGGCCATCAGTTCTTCGTGCGGGCCCTGCTCCACGATCTGGCCGCGGTCCAGCACCACCAGGCGGTCCGCCTTGCGCAGCGTGCTCAGACGGTGGGCGATGGCGATTGTGGTGCGGCCACGCACCAGGTTGTCCAGCGCCTTCTGGATTTCCTTTTCGGTGGTGGTGTCCACCGACGAGGTGGCTTCGTCCAGAATCAGGATGCGCGGATCGATCAGCAGCGCGCGCGCGATCGAGATGCGCTGGCGTTCGCCGCCGGACAAGGCCTGGCCACGTTCGCCGACCAGCGAGTCGTAGCCGTGCGGCAGCCGCAGGATGAATTCATGCGCATGCGCGGCGCGCGCCGCAGCCACGATTTCGTCACGGGTGGCGTCCGGCTTGCCGTAGGCAATGTTCTCGGCGATGGTGCCGAAGAACAGGAACGGCTCCTGCAGCACCAACCCGATGTTGCGGCGGTAGTCCGCCACGCGCACCGAACGGATATCGGCGCCGTCCACCAGCACCGCCCCTTCGGATACGTCGTAGAAGCGGCAGATCAGGTTGATCAGCGTGCTCTTGCCCGAGCCGCTGTGGCCCACCAGGCCGATCATCTCGCCCGGCGCGATGTTCAGGTTCAAGCCGCGGATGACCTGGCGGTTGCCGTAGCGGAAGCCCACGTCGCGCAACTCGATGCGGCCGTTGATGTGCGGCAGCTTGGCGGGATTCTGCGGTTCCGGCACGCTGGAGACATGGTCCAGGATGTCGAAGATGCGCTTGGCGCCAGCCGCCGCTTTCTGCGTGACCGAGACGATGCGGCTCATCGAATCCAGACGCATGTAGAAGCGCCCGATATAGGCCAGGAAGGCGGCCAGCACGCCAACGGTGATCTGCTTCTGCGACACCTGCCAGATGCCGAAGATCCACACCACCAGCAGGCCCACTTCGGTCAGCAGCGTGACGGTGGGCGAGAACAGCGACCAGGTGGTGTTCACGCGGTCGTTGACTTCCAGGTTGCGGTTGTTGGCTTCGCGAAAGCGCGCGACTTCACGCTTTTCCTGCGCGAAAGCCTTGACCACGCGGATGCCCGGAATGGTGTCGGCCAGGACGTTCGTGATCTCCGACCAGATGCGATCGACCTTTTCGAAGCCATGGCGCAGGCGGTCGCGCACCGCGTGGATCATCCAGATGATGAACGGCAGCGGCACCAGCGTGACCAGCGCCAGCCACGGGTTGATGGACACCAGGATGACCGCGGTCATGCAGATCATCAGGATGTCGTTGGCGAAGTCCAGCAAGTGCAGCGACAGGAACACGCAGATGCGGTCGGTTTCGCTGCCGATGCGGGAAATCAGATCCCCGGTGCGCTTGCCGCCGAAATACTCCAGCGACAGCTGCTGCAGGTGCTCATAGGTGGTGGTGCGCAGGTCCGCGCCGATGCGCTCGCTGACCCAGGCCAGGATATAGGTCCGGGCCCAGCCCAGCCCCCAGGCCAGGAAAGCCGAGGCCAGCAGCCCGCCCAGATAGAGGCGGACCTTGTCGTAATCGATGGGCGCGCCGTTCTGGAACGGAATCAGCACGTCGTCCATCAGCGGCATGGTCAGGTACGGCGGCACCAGGGTGGCGGCGGTGCCCAGCAGGGTCAGCACGAAACCCGCCAGCAGCGGCCCGCGGTAAGGGCGGGCGAAACGCCACAGGCGCAGCAGCGCCCAAGTGGTGGATGGCGCTGCCTGTTCCTGGTTGCAGGTCGGGCATTCTTCCTCGCCCGCCGGGATGACGTTATTACAGACGGTGCAGGTGCGCTCCGCCAGATCCTCGTCCTGATGGCCGGACAAACGGATGGCCTGCTGCGTTTCGAACTGCGCCAGCAGCCGCAACGCGGCCGGATTGCGCGCCAGCGTGAAACGCCACGCGCCCAGGCGGGAGCCGTCGTCGTGCAATTCCAGCAGCGCGGCGCCAGCGTGGTCGGTGAGGCTCAGTTTTAATTGGGGGCCATATGCCCAGGATTCCCAGCGCGGTTCGTCGGGATGGCGCGCCAACAGCCGGCGGTCGGTGGCGGCGATAAGCCCCGGACGGAACTTCAGGCGCTGATCCAGGTCTATTTCAACCCAGGCCAACAAGGTTTCGCCGTCCGCCAGTTCGGCGCTGATTTCATCGCGCCAGCGGGCAGGAAAGGCTTCGGCAAGGCCGGAAAGCAGGTTTGGTTTTTTCATTGGTACGCATGCCGGGCCAGGACTCTGCCCTACTAGGCGGCAACCGGTTCGCAACCAGGACTGGCGGCAAACGTGTCCCTTCCTTACAACATAACGATTTCACGCCTTGAAGGCGTCGTATAGTAGCAGCCGATTTTTCTAATTAGGAATATCTGGGATCCCCCACTCGTTGGCATTATTCTAAAGGCGCAACCCCAATAAATTCGCGGTCTTGCATAGGGGCGTCCGCGCGTGCCAACCTGCTTCTCTCGTAAATTAAAACATGAAAAAGAAAGACATTGAATTTCTCGATGTCGTGGCTTTGCGCGGCCCGAACATTTGGACGTACCGTCCGGTACTCGAAGCGTGGGTGGATATCGGTGAACTGGAGGATTATCCCTCCAACACCATTCCCGGCTTTTACGAACGCCTGACCGAATGGCTGCCGACGCTGATCGAGCACCGCTGCAGTCCGGGAGTCCGGGGCGGTTTCCTGTCGCGCCTGAAAGAAGGCACCTGGCCCGGCCACATACTTGAACATGTCACCCTGGAACTGCAGAACCTGGCCGGCTTGCGCGGCGGTTTCGGCAAGGCCCGGGAAACCTCCACCCGCGGCGTCTACAAGGTCGTCGTGCGCGCCTGGCAGGAACAGGTCACCCGCACCGCCCTGAACGAAGCCCGCGACCTGGTCATGGCCGGCATCGAAGACCGCCCCTTCGACGTGCCCGCCGCCATCGCCAAGCTGCGCAGCCTGATCGACAAGCACTGTCTCGGCCCCAGCACCGCCTGCATCGTGGATGCCGCCGACGACCGCGACATTCCCTACATCCGCCTGTTCGAGGGCAACCTCGTGCAGTTCGGCTACGGCTCGGCCCAGCGCCGCATCTGGACTGCCGAGACCGACCGCACCAGCGCCATCGCCGAAGGCATTTCGCGCGACAAGGACCTGACCAAGGAACTGCTGTCGACCTGCGGCGTGCCCGTGCCCGAAGGCCGCCTCGTACGCAGCGAGGACGACGCCTGGGAAGCTGCCGAGGACATCGGCCTGCCGGTGGTCGTGAAGCCCTATGACGGCAACCACGGCCGCGGCGTGTTCACCAATCTGACGACGCGCGAGGAAGTGGTGTCGGCCTACCGCGTGGCCGTGGACGAAGGCAGCGGCGTCATCGTCGAACGCTTCGTGCTGGGCAACGAACACCGCCTGCTGGTCGTGGGCGACCGCATGGTGGCCGCCGCCGCCGGCGAACCGGCCTGGGTGACGGGCGACGGCAAGTCCACCATCACCGAACTCATCGACAGCCAGATCAATACCGACCCGCGCCGCGGCCGCACCGAGAACCACCCGCTGAACCCGGTGCGCCTCGATTCCGCCGCGCGGCTGGAAATCGCCCGCCAGGGCCTGTCGGAAGACAGCGTTCCGCCCGAAGGCCAGCGCGTGCTGGTGCAACGCAGCGGCAACGTCGCCTTCGACGTCACCGACCGTGTGCATCCCAGCATCGCCGCCACCGTGACCCTGGCCGCGCGCATCGTCGGCCTGGACATCGCCGGTGTGGACCTGGTGGCCGAGGACATCTCGCGCCCGCTGGAAGAACAGCGCGGCGCCATCGTCGAAGTCAACGCCGGCCCCGGCCTGCTGATGCACCTGAAGCCTGCCGACGGCACGCCGCGTCCGGTCGGCCGCGCCATCGTCGACCACCTGTTCCCTGAAGGCGATGCGGGCCGCATCCCCATCGTCGGCGTTACCGGCACCAACGGCAAAACCGTGGTGGCGCGCCTGGTGGCCCGCCTGCTGAGCCTGTCCGGCAAGCGCACCGGCCTGGCCTGCAGTGAAGGCCTGTACCTGGACCGCCGCCTGGTGCAAAAGGGCGACCGCGCCGATTTCGCTTCCGGTACGCGCCTGCTGATGAACCGCAACGTGGATGCCGCCGTCATCGAGAACGACAGCGGCGTGATCCTGGGCCAAGGCCTGGCCTACGACCGCTGCCAGGTTGGCGTGGTCACCAACATCGACGACGCCGACCACCTGGGCGACTTCGACATCAATGAAACGGAGCGCATGTTCAACGTGTTCCGCACGCAGGTGGACGTGGTGCTGCCCGGCGGCTCCACCGTGCTGAACGCGCGCGATCCGCGCGTGGTGGAAATGGCCGAGCTATCCGACGGCGCCGTGATCTTCTTCGGCATCGATCCCGCCCTGCCCGCCATCGTCGCTCACCTGCAACAAGACGGCCGCGCCGTGTTCGTGCGCGACGGCGGCATCGTGCTGGCGCATGGCACCCGCGAGGAGCGCCTGGCCACGGTGGCCTCGATCCCGCTGACCCATGGCGGCCGCGTGGCCTTCCAGGTCGAGAACGTGCTGGCCGCGGTGGGCGCGGCCTGGGCGCTGGACATACCCGTGGAGCTGATCCGCGCCGGCATCGAGACCTTCGACATCGACCAGGCCGACGCTCCCTGGCAGTTCACGCTGTTCGAACGCAACGGCAGCACCGTGGTGGTCGACGACGTGCACAACGCCTCGGCGTTGCGCCCCCTGATCGCCGCCATCGACCAGTTCCCGTCGACCACGCGCGCCGCCGTCTACTCGGCCGGCGCCGACCGCCGCGACGCGGACCTGATCGAACAGGGCAAGCTGCTGGGCGACGCCTTCGACCGCGTGGTGCTCTACGACGACCTGACCGTGCGCAGCAAGCGTCCCGAAGGCGAGGCGCGCGCGCTGTTGCGCCAGGGCCTGGCGCAAGGCTCCCGCGTCAAGGACATCCAGGACGAACCCGACCACGGCAAGGCCATCCAGAGCCAGCTCGACGCCATCGCCGCAGGCGACTTCGTCCTGCTGCAGTCCGACGAAGCCTTCTCCGGTCCCACCATCGACCTGGTCCGCCGCTGGATTCAGCAATACTGACAATATCTGCGCGCGCCCTCGTACTAGCGGGGCGCGCGTGAGCTAGACAGGAATACCTGCCATGGAAGTTTCCCGTATCCGAGCACTGCGCGGCCCCAATCTGTGGAGCAAGAACACCGCGATCGAGGCCATCGTTTCCTGCGCCGACGCCGAATGCTCCATCGACAACCTGCCTGATTTCGAAGCGCGCCTGCGCGCGCGCCTGCCGCAGACCGGGCTGCTGCGTCCGGAAGGCCATCAGGGCGCGGTCTCCATCGCGCACGTGCTGCAGATCGTGGCCCTGACGATGCAGGCGCATGCCGGCTGCCCCGTCACGTTCGGCCGCACCGCCTCCACCATCGAGCCTGGCGTGTTCCAGGTGGTGGTCGAGTACAGCGAGGAAGAAGTCGGCAAGCTGGCGATGGAACTGGCGCAAGTGCTGGTGCGCGCCGCGCTGGACGACACCCCCTTCGATCTCGCCGACGCCTTGAAGCGCCTGCGCGAACTGGACGAAGACGTGCGCCTGGGGCCCAGCACCGGCTCCATCGTCAATGCCGCCACCGCCCGCAACATCCCCTACCGCCGCCTGACCCAGGGCAGCATGGTGCAGTTCGGCTGGGGCAGCAAGCAGCGCCGCATCCAGGCCGCCGAAACCGACCTGACCAGCGCCATCTCCGAGTCAATCGCGCAGGACAAGGACCTGACCAAGATGCTGCTGGACGCCGCCGGCGTGCCGGTGCCCATGGGCCGTTCGGTGACCACCGCCGAGGAAGCCTGGGCCGCCGCCGAGGAACTGGGCGGCCCGGTCGTGGTCAAGCCGCGCGACGGCAGCCAGGGCCGCGGCGTCGCCGTCAACATCGAATCCCGCGAGCGCGTGATCCAGGCCTTTGAAGTGGCCGAGGAAATCAGCTCCGAGGTCATCGTCGAGCGCTACATCCCCGGCCACGACTTCCGCCTGCTGGTGGTCGGCGGCGCACTGGTCGCGGCCTCGCGCCGCGACCCGCCGCAGGTCACGGGCGACGGGGTGCAGACCATCCGCCAACTGGTGGACCAGGTCAACGCCGACCCGCTGCGCGGCGACGGCCACGCGACCTCGCTGACCAAGATCCGCTTCGACGACATTGCCCTGGCGACTCTCAAGAAGCAGGGTTTCGAGGCCGACTCCGTGCCGCCGTCCGGCACCCTGATCTTCCTGCGCAACAACGCCAACCTGAGCACCGGCGGCTCGGCCACCGACGTGACCGACGAAGTGCATCCGGAAATGGCCGCGCGCGCGGTGTCGGCGGCCCGCATGATCGGGCTGGACATCTGCGGTGTGGACGTGGTCGCCGAAAGCGTGCTCTACCCGCTTGAAGACCAGAACGGCGGCGTGGTGGAAGTGAACGCCGCCCCCGGCCTGCGCATGCACTTGAATCCGTCCTTCGGCAAGGGCCGCGCCGTGGGCGAGGCCATCATCGCCAACATGTACGCGGACGGCGACGACGGCCGCATCCCGGTCGTGGCCGTGGCCGGCACCAACGGCAAGACCACCACCGTGCGCCTGACCGCCCACATCCTGGGCGTCGCCGGCAACCGCGTCGGCATGACGAATTCCGACGGCGTCTACGTCGACAACCTGCGCATCGACACCGGCGATTGCAGCGGCCCGCGCAGCGCCCGCAGCGTGCTCATGCACCCGGACGTCGACGCGGCCGTGTTCGAAACCGCGCGCGGCGGCATCCTGCGCGAAGGCCTGGCCTTCGACCGCTGCAATGTGGCCATCGTCACCAACATCGGCATGGGCGACCACCTGGGCCTGGGCTACATCAGCACGGTCGAGGACCTGGCCGTGGTCAAGCGCGTGATCGTGCAGCACGTGCACCCCAGCGGCACCGCGGTGCTGAACGCGGCCGATCCCATCGTGGCTGAAATGGCGGCGAGCTGCCCGGGTTCCATCACCTACTTCGCCGAAGACCGCAATCATCCCGTGCTGGCCACGCATCGCGCGCAAGGCCTGCGCTGCGTGTACCGCGACGGCGACTCCATCGTCACCGCGCAGGGCGGCGAAGAAACCCGTTACCCGCTGGCCGCCATTCCGCTCACGCGCAACGGCACGATCACCTTCCAGGTGGAAAACGCCATGGCGTCAATCGCCGCGGCCTGGGCGCTGGGTCTGGACACGGACATCATCCGCCGCGGCCTGGCCAGCTTCGTCAACGACGCCCAGACAGCGCCCGGACGCTTCAACGTGTTCGACTACCGCGGCGCCACGGTGATCGCCGACTACGGCCACAATCCCGATGCCATCCTGGCCCTGGTGCGCGCGGTGGACGCCATGCCGGCCAAGCGCCGTTCCGTGGTCATCAGCGGCGCGGGCGACCGGCGCGACGAAGACATCCGGATGCAGACCGAGATCCTCGGCGAAGCCTTCGACGACGTGCTGCTTTACCAGGACCAATGCCAGCGCGGCCGCGCCGACGGCGAAGTGTTGGCCCTGCTGCAACAAGGCCTGGCCAACGCCACGCGCAGCAAGCACGTCGAAGAGATCCACGGCGAGTTTCTCGCCATCGACACGGCGCTGGCGCGCCTGGGCGCAGGCGACCTGTGCCTGATCCTGGTCGACCAGGTCGAAGAGGCGCTGGATCACATCGCGCGCCGCATCGCGCAAGCCTGAGCCGTACGCGGTTCCTGAAGTGCAAACGGGGCGCCCAAGGGCGCCCCGTTTGCGTCGGCGCGCGCCGATCAGCTGCTGGACGACACCACAGGCGCAGCGGCCTGATAGCGGTCCGTCACGTGCGTGCATCCGAGCGCGGCCATCGCGGCCAGCGTCAGCAAGATAGCGCGGCAAAGTCGTTGCGTCATGCGAGTTCCTCTTTCCATATTCTGTGGCCGAACCTGCTTGCGGGTTCCGCGGACACTATACCGGCGCGCGCGTCGGCAAGCCAAGCGCGCATGCCCGCATCCAGACTTGCAGATCCAGTTACCAGCCTCCCTCAAAAGGGGACAAGACATTGCCGGAATGTAACTGCGGCACCTAATGCGCCTGCAATCTCCTCCCGCCGGAAACCAGGCCATTTTGCCGCCGCCAGGCCGTTACATTTGCCCACAGCCAGGTTTGACGGCCATGCCGCAGGCTCGTACGGTAAGTACATGGCCTGCACGGCAACTTCTTGAACCGGCAGGCCCTAGCTGATCAGTGTCCCACTCAACCGCGACAACCCGGTTTACAGGCCGCAAACCGGATGCCGCTAGCAACAGGAGAGGTCACCATGAACAACGACATCATCGCTGGCAAATGGAAGCAACTGACGGGCAAGGCCAAGGCCGCCTGGGGTGAGCTCACCGACGACGAGCTGACCCGCACCGAAGGCAACGCCGAACGTCTGGCGGGCCTGATCCAGGAGCGTTATGGCAAGACCAAGGAACAAGCTGAAAAAGAAGTCCGCGACTTCTTCGACCGCAATCCTTGATCCGATAAACCACCAGGAGAAGCTGACATGTTGCACTACGCCGTAGTTTTCTTCGTCATCGCCATCATCGCGGCTGTCCTGGGCTTCGGCGGCATCGCCGCCGGCGCTGCCGGCATCGCCAAGATCCTGTTCTTCGTCTTCCTGGTACTGGCGCTGCTGTCCATCCTCGGCGGCGCATTCCGCAAAAAATAGAACTCGGACCCAAGACACCACACAATCCTCGCGTCCCGACGCGCTGAACCACTAACAAGGAGCATGACTATGGAATTCCGCAAGCTGATCGCCGCCGCTGCACTGGGCACGGGCGCCGTCTTCACTTCCATGGCTTTTGCCGCCGATGACGGCAAGCCGAAACAGTCCGTGGGTGAGTACGCGTCCGACGCCACCGTGACCACCAAGGTCAAGGCTGCCATCGTGGCCGACAAGCAGCTGAGCGCGCTGGACATCGCCGTGGAGACCAATGCGGGCGTCACCAAGCTGACGGGTACCGTCGGCACCGCGGCCGAAGCCGATCATGCCGCCACCGTGGCGCGCGGCGTCGAAGGCGTCAAGCAGGTGATGAACAACATCAAGGTCGACCCGGCCAAGAACAAGAAGTAAGCCCGACCGGGCCGCTTCGGCCCGGTCTTGAAAACAAGGCGGCGCCTGTGTCCGACACAGGCGCCGCCTTGCTTTTGCGCCGCGTCCCGCACGGCGGTCCTGATCAGACGTCCACTACGCCCCGGCCTATCTCCAGGGCGCGTCCGCCCACCTGGATCCGGCCATCGGCCTGGACGTCCAGCAACAACCGGCAGGGCCTGCCCATCTGGTCGCCCTGCTCCACCAGGATGCTGGCGGGCAAGGGTCGCTTTTGATGCAAAAGCCAGCCGCCCAGATTGGCGCAGGCCGAACCCGTGCCGGCGTCTTCGTTCACGCCGCCGCCCGCCTTGGCGTAGAAATAGCGCGCCACCACCACCTGGCGCCCATCCTGCTGGCGGCTGTCGTCGAAAGCGTAGGCATACATGACCTTGCGGCCCAGGCTGTTGGCCTGCCAACGGTCCAGCCGCGAGGCATCGGGCGCAACGCGGCGTACCGCGTCCACGCTGGCCAGCGGCACCAGCAGTTGATCGGCGCCGGTGTCCAGCCAGATCGGATCGTCCAGCAGATCGCTCGCATCCAGACCCAGCAGGCTGGCGATTTCGCCTCGCTCCAGCTCGGGCGCGGCGGTGCGCACGCCATCCGGGCACGGCGCGGTAAAGGTCCAGGCATCGCCGCGCGCCGTCACCGGCACCACGCCGGCAGCGAACTCCAGGGTCAATGCATCGCCCGTCTGCCGCAAGTCACGCACGACCTGCGAGGTGCCTATGGTGGGATGGCCCGCGAACTTCATCTCGAAGCCCGGCGTGAAAATGCGCACGCGCGCTGCCGCCTTGTCGGAGGGCAGGATGAAGGTCGTTTCGGACAGATTGAATTGCGCCGCCAGATTCAGCATGGTGGCGTCGTCCATGCCGCGCGCGTCTTCGAACACGCAGAGCTGGTTGCCGCTGAAGGTGGAGGAAGCGAAAACGTTGAGCAGGCGGAAAGCGTAGGTGGCCATGGCGGTAGCGATAGTTGAAAACATTGCGCCGGCTTGAGCCGGCGCGTTCCCTACTTTATCGCAAGCCTCGGGCCCGGACTACCAGACCGCGAAGAACAACACCCATGCCAGGCAGAACGGCACCAGGCCGGCTGCCAGCACCAGCCAGGCCAGCCCCTTGCGCCAACCGCTTGCCGCGCGCGGCTTGAGCAGGCGCGCATACAGGCGCAGCGTCCACAGCACCGCCAGGCTTAGCAGCGTGAACCGCACCGGCGCGGCCCAGGCGGCCTGCATCCCTTCGTGCTTGAGCAGATTTACGGTGGTGGCCGACAGGCCCAGGAACACGCCGATGCCGGCGGAAGGAATCAGGGCCTGCGCCAGTTTGTGCAGGCCAGGACGGCCCCAGCGCGTCGCGGGTTCGCCTTCCACAGGCGCGGCGGGCGCCAGGCGGTCGGCGATCCACAACGACAGGAAGGAAGCGCCGCCGACACAGATCGTGGCGCCGACGACGAACATCAGGATGCCGGCGCCGTCCAGCCACGAGAAGCTGTCGTTCACTTCCGGGTAATGCGTCAGGATGAACCAGGGCGCGTTGTCCAGCAGCGGCCACATGATGTCGTGTTCGACCAGCCAGGTCGCGGCCCACTGCTTGGCGGTCACGTACCAGGGGCTGGCGCTCCAGAGGAAGGCGCCGATCGCGATGCCCATCAGGCCGAAGCACAGCAGCGCCGTCTGCCATGGATCGCCATGGGTGACATGCACGATTTCTTCTTCGGGCGAACGCGGCGTCAGTTCGATCGCACCGCGATAGCCGCTGCAGCGTCCGCAGACATGGCAGTCGCCCGCGCCCTTCATGTGGCGCAGCGGTACCAGCGGCGCACAGTTGATGGGCTCGATGCGGATGACAGGATGACGCCACTTCTCTTCGTCGACCTTGAAGTGCCAGGGAGCCAGCTTGGCCAACAGGTTGAAGACGCCGTTGACCGGGCACAGGTACTTGCACCACACGCGCTTGCTGCGGCCGTAGCGCCAGCCGACGATCATGGCCGCCACCGTGGACCCGCCCAACACCGCCAGCACCGCCAGCGGATATTGGTAGACGCTGACCAGTTGCCCGTAGACGGTCGTCAACGCGAACGCGACGAAAGGCCAGCCGCCCCAACGCATCCATTTCGGAATCGCATGGCCCTGGCCGCGCTCGCTGGCCCATTCAGTCAGCATGCCCTCGGGACAGAGCCAGCCGCACCAGGCCCGGCCCAGGATGGGCATGGAAATCAGCACGAACGGCCACCACACGCCCCAGAACGCGAACTGAGCGACGATGGTCAGATTGTTGAAGACCGAGGCCGCGTTGTCCGGCAAGGGCAGGATCGCGGGCACGATCAAAAGGAACGCGTATATCGCAACAATGCCCCACTGCAGCTTGCGCAACAGCGGGGCATGGTCACGGAGAAAGTCGGCGATACGGGAGGTCGCCCTCCCGAGTGCAGCTGCCATGGTCAAACCTTCAAATATTCAGTCCGGCAACAGTCGGGTTCAGGTGGCGCTGCGGGCGGCGGTGGCAGCGCCTGCCGGCTTGCTCCCCACCCAGCGCAGCAGCGCCCACACAATGATCCAGTAAGCCACCCACAACAGCACCGAGATCAACGCAGGCAGCGCGCGGTAGCCGGCGAAGTCGGCCAGGACCTTGCCCACGCCGGTGCTGTCGCTCAAGAGCCACGAGCTGTCCCAGACCGGATCCACGATGGTCGGCAGCACGTCCAGCGAAATCAGGTGATCCAGGCCGCCCACCAGCAGCGAGCCGGCCAACAGCAGCAACAGGATTTCGGTCACGCGGAAGAAGCGGCGCCAGGTGATGAGCTTGCCGCCCAATTGCAACAGCCAGAACGTCAGCAACGCCACCACAAAACCGGCCACGCCAGCCAGCGCCAGCATCAGCATGTCGCTGCCGCCCTCGCCCGCCGACACGGTGCCGTACAGGAACACCACGGTTTCGCTGCCTTCGCGCGCCACGGCAATGGCCACCAGCACGAACAGGCCCCACCAGTTGTCGCTGGCGACGGAAGCGCGGGCCCCGCCTTCGAGTTCGCCCTTGAGCGTGCGGCCGTGCTTCTTCATCCACACGACCATCTGCACCACCAGCGCGCACGCGGCCAGCGACATGATGGCCTGGAACCATTCCTGGCCTTCGTCGCTGAGCCAGGAGGAGACGCCCAGCAGCACCAGCGCCAGGGCCACGGCCAGCGCCAGGCCTGCCGCGACGCCACCCCACAGGTAGTTCAGGCCACGCTTGCCCTCCGGCGTGGAGCGCAGCCAGGTGTAGAGTATGCCCACCACCAGCATGGCTTCGACGCTTTCACGCCAGACGATAAAGAGGACCTGTTCCATATATTGCTACCGCTTATTCCTTGGGTTTGACGACCAAGGTGCCTTTCACGCTCTGGTGAAAGTCATCAAAAAATGGATACTCGCCGGGGCGGGAAATGGTGATCACCACGAAAGACTTCACACCCGGCCCCAGGACTTTTTCCTTGCGCAGCGGAATGCTTTCGAACTCCACCGGCTCGTTGCTCTCGTTGATGAGCTCGATCTTGAAACGGCCCGCCGGCACTTCCAGCGTGGCGGGCTCGAACGTACCGTTCGGCTTGAAGGTCAGCGTGAACGTGGGTAGTTCGTCAGCCTGCGCGGGCGCCCCGCCGGCCAGGCCGGCCAGGCCGATCAGCAATGCGACGGCAACGCGAAGCAGGCTGCGCACGATCAGTAACCGCCCTTCTTGCCGGTGCCGGCGTAGACGAATTCATATTCGAGGTCGAAGGGCTCGAACCACGGCCCCACGCCGGTTTCCTTGTCGACGTGACGGCCGAAGTGACTCATCTTGTCCGCGGTCGGCGGCAGGATGGAGTACTTCAGCTTGTACTTGCCCGGACCTTCCAGCTTGACGTTCTCGCCGTAGTGCGGACCGTCGTTGGCGACCATCGGCATGAAGGTGCCCTTCTGCACGTTCTGGCTGCCGACCTTCTGGATTTCGTACTTCACGACCAGGTAAGGCACCCACTCGCCTTCGGGGAAGCCCGTCTTGTTGCCGGCGGTGGCGTGAATGTCGGCCTCAAGGTGCACATCCGAATCCTTGGCCGGGCGCATCATGCCCGGGGGGTCCATTTCGATCGGCTGCAGATACACCGCGCCGATTTCCATGCCGCCCTTTTCCACCGGTTTGCCGATGGGGTATTCGGCCGCGTTCGCGGCGGAAACGCTCAGGGCGACAATGGCCAGGGCCAAGGCTTTCTTGATCATGTGCATAATCCTTGAGACACAAATGAGACGACGGCTCCTAAAATACAAACAAGAACCGTTTTCATTAATGTAACCAAATCAACTGACAGAACCCTGAACCTCGGATCAGGAAAATCTGCGGATCATTGCGTTTGATCAAGCGGCGAAAAAGGCCCTGACCTTTTTTCAGAGCCCGAGAAACTTGAACGGCGCCGCGGGCTGGAAGTCGCGCGTGGCGTCGCCCGCAAACGTGTGGCGCTGATCCGGCCCCAGGTCCAGCTTCAGCACCTTGCCGGTTTCCGGACTGAAGTCCAGGGCCTTCAGGTCCACCCAAAACGTGTTGGGCGTCAGGGCCGATTCGAAGAAGTACAGCTTGCGCTGGTGGTCGAAGACTGTGCGCCAGCGGGTGGACGAGATATTGGGCTGTCCGGGCGTGCTGATGCCATAGGGTACGGAGACGTTGCGTATCACGCTGAAGACGCTGGCCAGCGCCTTGTTGGGATCGGGATCCTTGGGGATGGCGTTGATGTAGAACGATGCGCGCACGAAACGATCGGCTGCGCGGTTGGTGCCCGGCAGCATGGTGGTGCCGCCGATCTGCTGCCAGTAGGCATCGAGCGCAAGCTGCTGCTCGAACTGAGGCGAGTTGGTCATCACCTGGTAGTCGCGGCTATGGTGGATCACCTGGCGTCCGCCGATGTATTCGATGATGGCGCTGTCGCCGCTGGCGTCCGAGATCGACAGGTGCAGCGTCGTCAGGCGGTCCTCGCCCGGCACGTTGTCCGAGACGATGGTGTAGGGTTCCTGCTCCAGCGCCGCCACGGCCTCCTTGACGGTGGCGTAGTTGTCCAGCACGTATTGCGCCCACGCCGCGATGGTCAGGCCGGGCTTGCTCTTCGCATCGAATTGCGGGTACTGCGATTCGGCCAGCCACAGCAGATTGGCGCTCAGGCCCGCCTCGTTCACGCCATCGGTGGTGGAGACGTCATAGCCGGACGTGACCACGCTGCCGTAGCGCGAAGTCCAGCGCAGGGAGTTCGGGCCGGCCTCGCCGCTGCGCGCCATGCCGCGCGGCAATACCCACAGGTTGCTGGTGATGTCGTTCTTCCAGTCCATGGAGCGTGCGGTAACCACCTGCTGGTTGGCGCCATGGAAGACCACGCGTGTGCAAGCCCAAGCGGCGGGCGACGCGGACATGGCCGTCAAGCCTGCCAGTGCCGCGCAGGCCAGGCGGGAAAACGCCTTGTTCAGTCTCATGCTTGCTCTCCGAGGTATCTGTGCTTGCTTGCCGCGCGAGCAGAACCTGCACGCGGTGATGAAAAAACACCCCAAGAACCAGATCTATGTCCGGCTTTTGGGGTGCTGATCGATGAGGCCGCGCCAGGCACGGCCCCGCCATTACTTGCGGCCGGGACCTTGCGTGCCGCCAGGCGTGAACGGGAAGGTCGAGAACATGGCGCGGGTCTGATCCTGCATCTGGTCCTGCATCTGCACGAACAGATTCTTGCTCTGGTCGATGTAGTTGTTCATCATGTTCTGCAGCATGGGCGTCTGCACGTTCATGAACTGGGCCCAGGCCTCGGGGCCGAACTGGCTGCCGTACAAGCCCTTGGATTGCTCCGCCATGCGCTGCTGGATTTCCATGAAGGCCTGGATGTTCTTTTCCAGGTAGGAACCCATGATGCCCTGCATGGCATGGCCATAGAAACGGATGATCTGCGACAGCATGTTCGAGGAGAACATGGGCATGCCGCCGCTTTCCTCTTCAAGGATGATCTGCAGCAGGATGCTGCGCGTCAGGTCTTCGCTGCTCTTGGCATCGACGACCTGGAATTCTTCGTTTGCCAGGACCAGTTGCTTGACATCTGCCAGGGTGATGTAGGTGCTGGTCCGGGTGTCGTACAGGCGACGGTTGGGGTACTTTTTAATCAGGCGCAGGCTGGCGCCGGTTTGTGCTTGCGTCATGGTTGTCCCCGGATCGGGCGATCTCTAAGGCTTCGGATAGGGTTAGTGTAATCCGGAGGGCCCTCTCCCCGAGGCCCTCCGGCGCCGACGGGCCGCCCGCTGGCGGCCCGCGATGGGTCAGCCCATGTGCAGGCCGCCATTGAGCGAGAAGTCCGCGCCCGTCGAAAAGCCGGACTCGTCCGAGGCCAACCACGACGTCATGGACGCGATTTCTTCCGGCGTGCCAAGGCGGCGCACCGGGATGGTGGCGACGATCTTTTCCAGCACGTCGGGACGGATGGCGCGGACCATGTCGGTGCCGATGTAGCCGGGCGAAATCGTGTTGACGGTGACGCCCTTGCTGGCGACTTCCTGGGCCAACGCCATGGTGAAGCCATGGATGCCGGCCTTGGCGGTCGAATAGTTCGTCTGGCCGAACTGGCCTTTCTGCCCGTTCACCGAGCTGATGTTGATGATGCGCCCCCACTGGCGTTC
Organism: Achromobacter sp. GW823-FHT04E03; assembly: GCF_058796095.1. Taxonomy (NCBI): domain Bacteria; kingdom Pseudomonadati; phylum Pseudomonadota; class Betaproteobacteria; order Burkholderiales; family Alcaligenaceae; genus Achromobacter; species Achromobacter sp. GW823-FHT04E03. Next base: position 388,871 of record NZ_JBXAIJ010000003.1, read on the forward strand.
GACCATGCCGTCGATCACCTGTTTGGTCACATTGAACAAGCTGTTCAGGTTGGTGTCGATGACCGCGCGCCAATCGTCCGCGCTCATCTTGCGGAACAGGCCATCGCGGGTGATGCCCGCGTTGTTGACCAGCACGTCGACCGGGCCCAGCTCCTTCGTGACCCGTTCGAAGGCTTCTACCGTGGAGTCCCAATCGGACACGTTGCCCACGGACGCGTAGAACGTGTAGCCCTGCGCTGCCTGCTCATCCAGCCACTGCTGGTAGTTGCGGCTGGGGCCGCAACCTGCCACCACGCGAAAGCCATCCTTGGCCAAGCGCTGGCAAATAGAGGTGCCGATACCGCCCATCCCGCCTGTAACGTAAGCCAGTTTTCCGCTCATTGGACTTCCTCCTGTGTGCGACGGACGCCTCGTTGATTAACCTTCTTCTCGTCTGGGCCTAACCGCTGGTCGCGGCTTCAGGCTGCCCGGACTTTCACATATCTGCCAGGCGCCGGCTCTATCGGCCGGTACTTGGCATTGCCCAATTTTTCACGCGCCTTGACCTGCTTGCCGGAATGGCCCGACAGCCAGCCGGCCCAATCGGGCCACCAGCTGCCCGGCGTCTCGACCGCTTGCGCGAACCAGGTGTTCGGGTCGCCAGGCAGATGATGGCCTGACTGTTCAAGCTTGTCAGCCGCCCAGTAGCTGCGGCGCTTCTTCGCCGGAGGGTTCACCACGCCGGCGATGTGGCCGGACGCCCCCAGCACGAAGCGCTGCGGTCCGCGCAGCACCTGGGTCGACGCATACGCCGAAACCCAGGGCACGATATGGTCCTCGCGTGACCCGAAGATGTACGCCGGCATTTCCAGGCGCGTCAGGTCCAGCGGCAGGCCCGCGGCCTGCGCGCGGCCCGGCACCTTGAGGTTGTTCTCCAGGTAGGTATTGCGGAAATACCAGGAGAAGAACGGGCCGGGCAGATTGGTGCTGTCGCCATTCCAGAACAGCAGGTCGAACGCGGGCGGCTTCTGGCCTTTCAGGTAGTTGCCGACCACATAGTTCCAGACCAGCTCGTTGGGCCGCAGGAACGAGAACGTGGTGGCGAGATCGCGCCCGGGCATCAGCCCGCCCTGCCCCAACTGGTGGTCGCGCAGCAGCGCGTGCGCTTCGTCGACGAAGACGTTGAGGATGCCGGTATCGTGGAAATCCAGCAGCGAGGTCAACAGGGTCAGCGACGCGACCGGATGCTCGCCGCGCGCCTCGGCCAGGGCCAGCGCGGAAGCCAGCATCGTGCCGCCCACGCAGAAGCCCAGCGCATTGACCTGCGGCTGTTTGGTGATGTCGCTGGCCACGCGCAGCGCCTGCAGCACCGCGTCGTCCAGATAATCGGACCAAGTCGCGCGGTCCACGCCATCGGTGTCGCTGGACACCGGATTGCGCCAGGAAATCAGGAATACCGTATAGCCCTGGTCCACCGCGTGCCGCACGAAGGAATTTTCGGGCTGCAGGTCCAGGATGTAGAACTTGTTGATGTTCGGCGGAACGATGACCAGCGGCCGTTCGTGCACGGTGGCGGTCGACGGCGCGTACTGGATGAGCTGGAACAACCGGTTTTCAAACACCACTTCGCCCGGCGTCACGGCGACGTTGCGGCCGATCTCGAACTGCGATTCGTCGGTCTGCGTGATGCGGCCTTTCTTGACGTCCCCCAGCAGATTGGCCAGCCCTTCGTTGAGCGCGCGTCCGGCGCTTTCGACGATGGATTGCTGGGCATCCGGGTTCAACGCCAGGAAGTTCGACGGCGACAGCGCGTCGACCCATTGCATGATGGAAAAGCGCAGGCGATCGCGCATGGGCTCGCTGACCTGGGCCGCGTCGACCATGCGCGACATGGCGCGGGCCGACAGCAGATAGGTATGCGCCAGCAGCAGGTGCGAATGATTGGAGGCCCAGGCATCACCCGAAAAACGGCGGTCTGGCGGCGGCGCAAGCGCGCCACGGCGGGCGTCATCGCAAAGGCGCTGCCACTCGCGGGAGAATTCGGCCTGAATGTCGGCCAGGACTTCCGGTGCCACGCTCACCGGAATGGGCCCTGCGGAGAGATTGGCATTCACTTCGACACCTTGTTATCGAAACTACGCGATTGATGTTGCATTCCGGGTCCGGGACTGTCAATGCGGGTATACAAGGAGGCCTGACAGGGTATGACGCAAGGCCGGCTGCGGGCCTTGCGCCAGATCAAACCGGGCCTAGCCAGGCCAGCAAAGCCATGCGTCCGGTTTCGCCGTCGCGGCGGTACGAAAAGAACCGGTCCGCCCCGGCCACCGTGCACATCCCGCTCAAGGACACTTCTTGTACTCCGGCGCGGCGCAGGCGGAAATCAGCCAATCCGGCGAGGTCGGCCAGCCATTTTCCGGAAATGCCCGGCCGCGGCGTGAAGTAGCGCAGGGTTGCCGGATCGTCCTTGGTGAACGCGTCCAGTACGTCCTGCCCGACCTCGAACGCCTGCGGGCCGATGCCGGGGCCGACCCAGGCGCGCCAGCCCGAGGCCTGCGGCGCCTTGGCGCGCATGGCCGCGAGCGTGTTCTCCAGCACGCCGCCCGACAGGCCGCGCCAGCCGGCATGCGCCGCGCCCAGCACCGTGCCTTGCGCATCGGCGATGACCACGGGCAGGCAATCGGCAACCATCACGGCCAGCACGCGGCCGGGCTGCGCCGTGACGCTGGCGTCGACCGCCGGCTCGTCCGGCAGGTCGGCCTGATCGGCATCCACCACTACGCTGCCATGGACCTGACGCAGCCACAGGGGTTCGGCCGGCAGCGCAGCGCGCACGCGGCGCCGGTTCTCAGTCACCGTGTCCGGATCGTCCCCGGCGCGGCGGCCCAGATTCAAGGTGTCGTGCGGCGCGACGCCCACGCCCCCTGCCCGGGTCGTGCAGAAGTAGTTCACGCCCGGCCATTGCGGGCCCGTCACCACCGGCAAGCCTGCCACTACGCGTTCCATGCAATCTCTTCCTGGACCAAGCTCATGTCGGGAGGCACGGCCGCGGTGAAGTCGACTTCGCCGCGACCGCCCGGATCTTCGAAATGCAGCGCGCGCGCATGCAGCATCTGCCGCTGCGCGCCCGCAATGTTCTTGCCGCCGTAGATGGTATCGGCCAGCAGCGGATGCCCCAGGCTGGCCATGTGCACGCGGATCTGATGGGTGCGGCCGGTTTCCAGGCGGCACACCACTTCGGTGACGCGGCCGCCGGGATCCGCCTCGCCGCGGCGGGCGGGCATGTAATGGGTGATGGCGGGCTTGGGCGCCACCGGGCGCTCCACGCTCATGCGGACCGGCACGCGCGCATCGCGGCCGATGGGACGATCGACCTTGCCGGCCGCGGCCAGCCAGCCGTGGACCAGCGCCACGTACTCGCGGCCCATGCTGCGCGCCTGCAATTGGCGCACCAGGTGGGTCTGGGCGGTTTCGTTGCGCGCCACGACCATCAGGCCGGAGGTGTCCTTGTCCAGGCGGTGCACGATGCCGGCGCGCGCCACCTGCGCCAGTTCGGGATAGCGGTACAGCAGGCCGTTGAGCAGCGTGCCGCTCCAGTTGCCGGCGCCAGGATGCGTCACCAGGCCGGCGGGCTTGTTCACCACGATCCAGTCGGGGCTTTCGGCCACGACCGCGAACTCCACGGGTTCGGGCGCGAAGGCCAGGGTTTCGGGCGCGGGCTGGGGCCAGACGGTGAGTTCGTCGTCGGGTCCGACCGTCTGGCGGATCTTGCCGGGCTTGCCGTTCACGTGGACGTTGCCGGCCTCGATCCAGCCCTGCAGCCGGCTGCGGGAATGCTCGGGCATCAGCCCCGCGAGCACCTTGTCCAACCGGTCGGCGCGCGTGCCGGAAGGCACTGTTACAAATTGCGGTTCCCCCTGCGGGTTTTCTTCGGAAATACCCAGGAGTTCGTCGTCGGAAACGAGATCCGCGCCGGAGGCTGTATCAGACATGGAGACAAATCATATAATCAGCCTTGCATGCTAACACCAAGGATACGATTCTCGTGATTCACCACTCCGCAGCTCCCTCGAATCCCGCCTCCCGAAGCGGGCCGGTCTTGCGCGTGGTTATCGCGCTGCTCGCCGTGATGGTCATCGCCGGTTGCGGCTCGAGCAACAGCAAGTACGACAAGACCACCAACTGGAGCGCCGAACAGCTCTACGCAGACGCCAAGGCGGAAATGGCCTCGGGCGGCTGGAAAGAAGCGCGCGAACGCCTGACCGCGATCGAAAGCCGCTACCCCTTCGGCGTCTACGCCCAGCAAGCCCTGCTTGAGCTTGCCTACGTCAACTGGAAGGACGGCGAAAACGAGCAGGCCCTGGCCGCCATCGACCGCTTCCAGCAGCTCTACCCCAATCACCCCGGCACCGACTACGCCCTTTACCTGAAGGGCCTGATCAACTTCACCCCGGCCAGCGCCTTCATGAGCAGCATCACCGGCCAGGATCCCGCCGAGCGCGATCCCAAGGGCCTGCGCGCGTCCTACGACGCGTTCAACGAGCTGATCAAGCGCTACCCGGACAGCAAGTACACGGTGGATGCCGAGAAGCGCGTCGCCTGGCTGGTCAACACCATCGCCATGAACGAAGTGCACGTCGCCCGCTACTACTACGAGCGCGGCGCCTACGTGGCCGCGGCCAACCGTGCGCAGACCGTCATCACCGACTTCGAAGGCGCCCCCGCCACCGAGGAAGCGCTCTATCTGATGGTCGAGTCCTACGACAAGCTCGGCCTGACCGAACTGAAGAACGACTCGCAGCGCGTGTACGACAAGAACTTCCCCAACAGCGAATTCAAGACCAAGGGCCTGAAGGCCGACAAGAGCTGGTGGAACCCGTTCAACTGACGTAACGCCCGCCGCACCAAGCAAAGCCCCTGCCACGCAGGGGCTTTTTCATGCCGGCGCGCCGCGCCGCAGCGCTTGCGGCGGCTGCCCGTAGATGCGGATGAAGGCGCGGCGCATGCGCTCCGTATCGCCGAAGCCCACCCGGCGCGCGATGGCATCCATGCCGGCCTCGCCTTCCTCGACCAGTTCACGCGCAGCCTCGGCGCGCACGCGCTCCACGGCCTTGGCCGGGGTCTGCCCGGTTTCCAGCTTGAACTGGCGGCAGAACTGGCGCGGACTCAGGCAGGCCACGCCGGCCAGGCGCTCGATGTCCAGGACTTCGTCCAGGTGCTGGCCCACATGGGCCAGCACCTCGCGCATGCGTCCGCTGGCTGGCGCCAGGTCCTGCAATGCAGAGAACTGCGACTGCCCTCCCGTGCGCCGGTGATAGACCACCATCTCGCGGGCGGTGGCGCGGGCGACCGCCTCGCCGTGGTCCGCCTGCACCATGGCCAGCGCCAGGTCGATGCCGGCCGTGATGCCCGCCGAGGTCCAGACCGCGCGGTCCTCGACGTAGATGCGGTCCGCTTCCACCGCAAGCGCGGGATGGCGCTGCTGCAGTTCGGCGGCATGACGCCAGTGGGTGGTCACGCGGCGCCCTTGCAGGATGCCGGCCTGCGCCAGCACGAACGCGCCGGTGCAGACGCTGGCCACGCGCCGGCCGCGCGCATGCGCGGCGCGCAGATAGGCCAGCATGGCCGGGGCCGCCTGGGGTTCGCGCGCGCCCTGGCCGCCCGGCACCAGCACGGTGTCGGCGCGCAGACCGCGCCAGGGCCGCGTCAGCACGGGCACGCCGGCCGAACAGCGGACCAGGCCGCCTTCGGCCGACGCCACGGCCACTTCGTAGGCGCCCGGCACCAGTTCGGCAGCGATCTGGAAGACCGACAGCGGGCCTGCCATGTCGAGCAGCTGGAAGTTGGGTACGGGCAGGATGCAGACGCGATGGGTCATGGCATGAAATGAGGGAAAATAGTCATTCTTGCCATAGTTTCCGGCGCTAGAGTGGGGCCTGTCAATCCTCCGGACTCCCACAGCCATGACCTCCTCCACGCGCGGCCTGCGCAATGCCCGCATCCTCGCCGTCTGCCAGGGCCTGTACATCGCGGCGATCTCCATCGACCTGACCCTGACGGCGCTGACCGGCCAGATGCTGGCGCCGCATCCCGCCCTGGCCACGCTGCCGTTCGCGCTGATCACCGTGGCGGGCGCCGCGGTCACCTGGTATGCATCGCTGCTCATGCAGCGCATCGGCCGCCGTGCGGGCTTCATGCTGGGATCGCTGGCGGGCGCGGCCGGTGGGCTGATTTCCGTGGCCGCGGTGTTCGCCAGCGACTTCTGGCTCTTCTGCCTGGGCACGGCGCTGGTCGGCGTGTTCCAGGCGTTTGCGCAGTACTACCGCCTGGCCGCCGCCGACGCGGTACCCGCCGAGGCCAAGAGCCGCGCCATATCCGTGGTCCTGACGGGCGGCGTCATCGCCGCCATCGCGGGGCCGGCGCTGGCGGCCTGGGCCAAGGACATCTTCCCCGCCGCGATCTTTTCCGGCGCCTATCTGATGGTGGCGCTGTTGGGAGCCGCCAGCGCGCTGCTGCTCATCGCCTACCGCGACCAGGCAGGCGAAGGCGGCCAGCCCGCCGACACGCAGGCCGCAGGCCTGCCGGCCCGTCCTTTGGGCGAGGTCATGCGGCAGCCGATTTTCGTGGCGGCCCTGGCCAACAACGTCGTGGGTTCGGTGTCGATGATGTTTGTCATGACGGCCGCGCCGCTGGCCGCGGTCGCCTGCCAGCACAGCATCGCCGATGGCGCCAGCATCATGCAGTGGCACCTGATCGGCATGTACGCCCCGGCCTTCTTCGCCGGCGCGCTGATCAACCGGCTGGGTCTGCCCCGCGTACTTGGCATGGGCATGGCGTTGAACGCGGCCTGCTCGCTGATCGCGATGCAATCGACTTCGCTCACGGCCTTCCACGCGGCATTGTTCTGCCTGGGCGTGGGCTGGAACTTCATGTTTGTCGGCGGCACCACGCTGCTGGCGCAGTCCTACCGTCCCGCCGAACGGGCGCGCGTACAAGGAGCCGCCGAAATGCTGCGCTACGCCACCACCGCCCTGGCCACGCTGGCCGCGGGTCCGGCGCTCGTGCGCATGGGCTGGGAAACGTTGAACGCCGCCATGCTGCCCATCGTGGGCCTGGCCGCGGTCATGACCGGGTGGTGGGCGATGTCGCGGCGGACGGAACGGGTCGCGGCCTGAGGCGGCTGGCAGGGGGGCCCGCTGGCGCGGGCAGCCCCCAGGGCTGGCTGATTGTGGCGTGAACGGCCGCTAGTCCTGCGGTTCCTGCTTGCGCCGGTAGAACGCCAGTACTTCTTCCAGTTCGCGCGTCCGCGCGAACGGCGGCAGACCGCGCCACAGGCGCTTGCCATAAGGCTTTTCGACCAGGCGCGCGTCGCCCACCATGAGCACGCCCCAGTCCGATTCCGTACGGATCAGACGGCCCGCGCCCTGCTTGAGCGAGATCGCGGCTTCGGGCAGTTGGTATTCCGCAAAGGGATTGCCGCCATGCGCACGGCAGGCGCGCAGGCGCGCCTCGATGACCGGATCGTCGGGCGGCGCGAACGGCAGCTTGTCGATCGCCACCAGGGTCAGCACGTCGCCGGGCAGGTCTATGCCTTCCCAGAAACTGGCGCTGCCCACCAGCACCGGATGCTCCAGTTTGCAGAAGCGGTCCAGCAGATCGCGGCGCGTGCCCTCGCCCTGCTTGAGCAATGGCCATTCATGGCCGGCATCGTCGAAGGCGTCGGCCAGCAGGTTGGCGACCTTGTCCACCGCGCGCAGCGTCGTGCACAGCACCAGCGTGCCGCCGGGGCTGGCCTCCAGCAGCGGCAGCAGGGTCTGCACGAAGCGGTCGAGGAACTGCGGCGATTGCGGTTCGGGCATGCCGCGCGGCACGAACAGCAAGGCCTGTTCGGGATAGTCGAAGGGCGATTCCCATTTGCCCGTGCGCGCCTTCTCCAGCCCCAGCTGGCTGGTGAAGTGCGTGAACTCGCCGTTCACGGACAGCGTGGCCGAGGTCATGATCCAGGCCTGGCCCGGCTTGCGGTACTTGGAAAAAGCCTGGGCCACCGACAGCGGCGCCGAATGCAGGCGCACGTGGTGCTGCCCGTGTTCGACCCAGCGCACCGCCGGGCCGGTCCATTGTTCCGCCGCGGCCGCGCCCTCCAGGATGGCGGCAGGCGTGGGCAGTCCATCGCCCAGCGCCGATTGCACGACGGGTTCGGACGCCTGGTCGTCGCGGCCCCAGCCTTCGTCGGAATGGTCTGCGCCCGCCCGGCCCGGCGTGGCCCAGCGCTTCAGCCGCACCGAAATCTCGGCGCCGCTGCGCGCGGCCGCCATCAGGTCCGGGTGCTTTTCGGCCACCGCGCCCAGCGCCTTGGCCGCGCCGTCCACGGCCTCGCGCAGCGCCAACAGCGCTTCGTCGAATTCCTCGGGATTGGGGATGGCCTCGAAAGTCGCCTTGCGGCCGGGCATACGGTCCAGCGGCGCACAGACCAGGCGCAGCTCGCGCGCCGCCGTTTCCACATGGCGGCTGACGTCGCTCCATTTGGCGGCTTCGCGCGCGTAGGCCAGGCCGGCCGCTTCCAGCGCGCGGCCGAAATCCAGCAACTGGTGCGTGGACACGCTGCTGCCCAGAAAGCGGGTGGCCGTGTCCGGCAACTGGTGCGCTTCGTCGAAGATCACGGTGTCCGCTTCGGGCAGCAGGTCGGTCACGCCCTCTTCGCGCAGCACCAGGTCGGCCATGAACAGGGCATGGTTCACGACCACCACGTCGGCTTCCTGCGCCTGGCGGCGCGCCTTTACCACGAAGCAGTCGCGGATGCGCGGGCATTCCTGGCCCAGGCAGTTCTCGCGCGTGGAGGTCACGCGCTGCCAGATGTCGGCGTCTTCCGGTACCTGCGCCAGGTCGCCGCGGTCGCCCGTCTTGGAAATGCCCGCGAACACCTGGATCTGGCGCAACTGCTGGATTTCGGTGCGCGACTTCAGCGCGCGCTCGTCGCCCTGCAGGCGATCCAGGTGGTAATGACAGACGTAGTTGCCGCGGCCCTTGAGCAGCGCGGCCGTCACCGGCGCGGCCAACGCCGCGCGCACGCGCGGCAGGTCACGGGCGAAAAGCTGGTCCTGCAGGGTGCGCGTACCCGTGGAAATCAGCACCTTGCCGCCCTGGATGAAGGCGGGTACAAGATAGGCCCAGGTTTTGCCGATGCCGGTGCCTGCCTCCGCCACCAAGGTGGCGCGGTCCTGGATGGCCTGCCCTATGGCCTGCGAGAGTTCGACCTGTGAAGGCCGGGGCTTGTAGCCGGGCAAAGCCGTGGCCAAAGGCCCGTCGGCGTCGAAGAATTCGGAGATATCCAGGTCCAGCATAGCGAGTCAACGGTGAACCGGTGCCGGTTGCGGTTCGGGCGCCAGACACTTGGGTGGGAAAGGACCAAATGATACCCGCTGCCGGGCCGCGGATTGGCCGCCAGGCCGTCGCGAGGGGGACATATCCGTCCACCCTGGCACGTTTTGTAACAGCGGCTTATGGCACAATCCGCCCCTTGTTTTTCCTTTTTGTCGTCGTATCGAGATGTCTGAAACTTCCGCTATCACGTACGTCGCCGCCGGCGTCGACAACGCCCGCATCGTCGCGCAGCTCGCCACCGAGCTGGGCACGCGCGCCTCCCAGATCGCTTCGGCGGTGGAACTCCTGGACGATGGCGCCACCGTGCCCTTCATCGCCCGCTATCGCAAGGAAGCCACGGGCGGCCTGGACGATACCGTGCTGCGCAATCTCGAAGTGCGCCTGGGCTATCTGCGCGAACTCGAAGAGCGCCGCGGCTCCATTCTTGAATCCATCTCGCAACAGGGCAAGCTCACGCAAGCGCTGCAGCAGGAAATCGCCACGGCCGACACCAAGCAGCGCCTGGAAGACTTGTACGCGCCGTACAAGCCAAAGCGCCGCACCCGCGCCCAGATCGCCCGCGAAGCGGGCCTGGAGCCGCTGGCCGACGGCATCCTCGCCGATCCCGCCTGCGACCCCGCCGCGCTCGCCGCGCAATACCTGAATCCCGAAGCGTCCATCAACGACGCCAAGGCCGCGCTCGACGGCGCGCGCGACATCCTGGCCGAGCGCTACGCGGAAAACGCGGATCTGCTGGCCGACATGCGCGAGCACCTGTGGTCCACCGGCCTGATCCATTCCAAGGTGGTCGACGGCAAGGAAACCGAGGGCGCCAATTTCCGCGACTGGTTCGACTTCAACGAACCGCTGCGCACCCTGCCCTCGCACCGTATCCTGGCGCTGCTGCGCGGCCGCCAGCAAGGCGTGCTGGAACTGCGCCTGGGCCTGGAAGCCGAACTGGAAGCGCAGACGCCGCATCCCTGCGTGGCCCGCATCGCCGGCTTCCTCAAGCTGGGCAACGGCCTGTTCGCGCTGGACGCCACGCCGCGCGCGCGCTGGCTGGGCGAAGTCTGCCGCTGGACCTGGCGCGTGAAGCTGCTGACGGCGTTCGAAAGCGAGCTGATCGGCCGCCTGCGCGAAAGCGGCGAAGCCGAAGCCATCCGGGTGTTCGCCGCCAACCTGAAGGACCTGCTGCTGGCCGCGCCCGCCGGCCCCAAGGCCGTGCTGGGCCTGGACCCCGGCATCCGCACCGGTTGCAAGGTCGCCGTGATCGACCAGACCGGCAAGGTCGTGGACACCACCACCGTCTACCCGTTCGAACCGCGCCGCGACCGCGACGGCACCATCAACACGCTGGCCGCCCTGGTGGCGCGCCACAAGGTCGACCTGATCGCCATCGGCAACGGCACCGCCTCGCGCGAAAGCGAGAAGCTGGTGGGCGACATGATGGAACGCTTCCCGGACCTGAAGGTCACCCGCGTGGTGGTCTCCGAGGCCGGCGCTTCCGTCTATTCGGCGTCTGAAACCGCGGCCCAGGAATTCCCCGACCTGGACGTGACGCTGCGCGGCGCGGTGTCCATCGCCCGCCGCCTGCAGGATCCGCTGGCCGAACTGGTCAAGATCGATCCCAAGGCCATCGGCGTGGGCCAGTACCAGCACGACGTCAACCAGCGCGAGCTGGCGCGTTCGCTGGACGCCGTGGTCGAGGATTGCGTGAACGCCGTGGGCGTGGACGTGAACACCGCGTCGGCCGCCCTGCTGGCCCGCGTGTCCGGCCTGAATTCGCTGCTGGCCAAGAACATCGTCGCCTGGCGCGACGAGAACGGCGCCTTCCCGACCCGCGAGATCCTGCGCAAGGTGCCGCGCTTTGGCGACAAGGCATTCGAACAAGCCGCGGGCTTCCTGCGCATTCCCAACGGCGACAACCCGCTGGACGCCTCGTCGGTTCACCCCGAAGCCTATCCGGTGGTCGAACGCATCGTCGCCAAGATCAAGGCCGAGGTGAAGCAGATCATCGGCCAGCGCGAAGCGCTCAAGGGCGTGTCGCCGTCCGACTTCACCGACGAGCGCTTCGGCCTGCCGACGGTGCGCGACATCTTCGCCGAACTGGAAAAGCCCGGCCGCGATCCGCGTCCGGAGTTCAAGACGGCGCAGTTCAAGGAAGGCGTCGAAACCCTGAACGACCTGTACCCGGGCATGGTGCTGGAAGGCGTTGTGACCAACGTGGCGAACTTCGGCGCGTTCGTGGACATCGGCGTGCACCAGGACGGTCTGGTCCACATCTCGGCCCTTGCCGAAAAGTTCGTGAAGGATCCGCGCGACGTCGTGCGGGTGGGCCAGACGGTCAGCGTGAAGGTGCTGGAAGTGGACGTGGCGCGCAAGCGCGTCGCGTTGACCATGCGCCTGAACGACACCGCAGCTCCCGCCCGCCGCAGCGGCGACGCCCCCAAGGGCGGCGACCGCAACCGCCGTCCGCAGGGCGACGGCAGCCGCGGCGGCGCCGGGGCCGGCGCCGGCATGAACAGCGCCATGGCGGACGCGTTCGCCAAGCTCAAGCGTTGAGCGAGACCCGCCCCACGGAAAACCGGCGCCTGATGCGCCGGTTTTTTTTACCTAGGGCTTACCCGTAAAGAGGCGGGTTACTTGTTTTCTCTCAAGCCAAACCTATCAAAAATGATAGAAAATATCTAATTGTGTCCAAATAATAAAACCCGGCGGCGCCAGGCCGCAAGGCGGCACAAGCCCCCCGCGAGCAGGCGAGCCAAGGCGCATAGCGCCTGCCGGGGAGCAGCACAAGAACAACAGCGCCCTGCCCCGAACGACCGGAGATCCGCCCAGCCATGTCCCATACCATCACGCTCGCCGCCAATGAAACGGCAACCCTCACCGCCAAGGAAGCCAACGCCAGCGGCGTCTACAGCGAAATCACCCTGGGCCAGTATTCGCACCTGCTTGTCGATGGCACCGAAGTCAGTTTCAAGCACATCACGCTGGAGCGGCTGGGCAGCCGCATCATCGAATTGAGCAATGGGGCGCAGTTGCACGTCGGCGCACTGGGATTCGCCAGCATGGGCGCCAGCATCACCTACCGTATCGGCGCGGGTTGCGCGCTGACTTTCGATGCCAGCCAATGGGATCCGGAAGTGGTCGCCAACACCACCTTCGATTTTGCCAGCCAGGGCAGCGGCACGCTCAAGTACTTCCCGTTCATCAACCCCGAATGGCTGGACTGCCCGAATGTCACGGGCTACACGGAAGGCGACATGCTGGAAATCGCCGGACAGGGCAGCGCCCAGCGCTTCCAGGTGCGCGACGGGCGCATCGTAGCCAGCGCCCGCGCGGCCTGAACCGCCGGGCCGGCTGCGCGCCGGCCCCTTGGGTTTATTCCTGCGACAAAGACGACAGCGCGGCGCGCGCGCGTTCCAGCAAGGCGCCGGATTCGTCTTGCGCGCCAGCCGGCGCGGTGGCCACGGCCACGCCGTCGATCATCGCGGCATAGCCTTGCCCATCGGCCTTCAGCACCGCATCGGCCGGTTCCGCTTGCAGACGGCGCATCAACGCGCCGGCTTCCTTCGGATCGGCGAAACGCTGCGACAACAGCAGTTCCTCGCCATCCGCTGCCAGCAGGCGGAAACGGAAGCTGCCGTCCTCGTCGCGGAAGCTGACGAAGCGCGCGCCCTTGCCCTTTTCCTTCTTGGGCTGCGCGGCCTTGGCGCCCGAGCCGGCTTCCAGGTTGCGCAGGCCCACGGCCTGGCGCAGTTCCTGCATGAAAGGCGTGGCCAGCTTGCGCGCCTTGGCGGCGCCGGCCTGCAGGATGTCTTCGATGCGGCCAGGGTTGGCCATCAGGTCGAAATACTTCTCGCGCATGGGCGCCAGCAGGTTTTCCAGGTGGTCGTACAGCGCCTGCTTGGCTTCGCCCCAGCCCATGCCTTCTTCGAGCTGCTTGCGCAGCGCGGCAGCCTGTTCGTGCGTGGCGAAGGCGCGGTAGATGGTGTACAGGTGCGAGTTCTCGGCGTCCTTGGGTTCGCCCGGCGCGCGCGAATCGGTCACGATGCGCATCACCGCCGCGCGCAGCGCGCTGGCGCCGCCCTCGAACAGCGGAATGGTGTTGTTGTAGCTCTTGGACATCTTGCGGCCGTCCAGGCCCGGCAAGGTCGCCACGTCTTCTTCGATCACCACTTCCGGCAGCGTGAAATAGTCGCGGCCGTACAGGTGGTTGAAGCGCTGGGCGATGTCGCGCGCCATTTCCAGATGCTGGATCTGGTCACGGCCCACCGGCACCTTGTTGGCGTTGAACATGACGATGTCAGCGGCCATCAGCACCGGGTACGAGAACAGGCCCATGGTCACGCCATCGTCCGGTTCCAGACCCTTTTCCGTGTTCTGGTCCACCGACGCCTTATAGGCGTGCGCCCGGTTCATCAGGCCCTTGGCCGTGACGCAGTTCAACAGCCAGGTCAGCTCGGGGATCTCGGGGATGTCCGACTGGCGGTAGAAGGTCACGCGCTCGTGGTCCAGGCCCACCGCCAGCCAGGTCGCGGCGATTTCAAGGCGCGAGCGCGCCACGCGGGCAGGGTCGTCGCACTTGATGAGGGCGTGGTAATCCGCCATGAAGAAGAATGCGTCCACGCCGGGCTGCGCGCTGGCCTGAACGGCGGGACGGATCGCGCCCGCGTAGTTGCCGAGGTGGGGAGTTCCAGAGGTGGTGATGCCGGTGAGGACGCGGGTATTCATGAGGCGAAGAGGCGTTTGCTGGGGGAAACGCCCAGTGTAACTTGCCGGGCGCGCGGCTACAGGACGGCCAACACTGGCGCCGCCAGCGCGCACAGCCCGCCCGCGGTCAGCGCGGCGCGCGGCCGGAACGTCAGGAACCAGATCAGCAGCAGCCCGGCGATGCTCAGAATGCCGATCCATTCCACCGTGCCGTAGCTCCAGCCCCAGACCGCCGCCGAGGCGCACAAGGACAAAGCCAGCGCCCCCCAGCCGAACAGGCGCAAAGGCAACCTGTGACGCCGCGGCAGCGCGCGGTCGAACAGGTCTTCGTAGTGGCGGTCCATGCCCAGGCACAGGGCGGAAAAGCCCGCGTAGGCCAGGCAGAAGGCAGCTAGCGTCATGGCGTATCACCTCTAGGTTCGTAGGCGGGCTGGGACGGCTTGGATGCGGCGCGGCCCTTGGCGGGCGCCTTGGCGCCCGCTTTGCTGGCGCGGGCCGCCTTGCGCGCCATCCAGGCCAGCAGCAGCGCCCCGGCCAGGCAGGTCAGGTCAAAACCAGCCATGACCCAATCGCCCGCAGGCAGCGACACCCCGAGATGGCGCGAGGTCGTCAGGGCGTTGACCACCGGCACCAGCGCCAGGGAGGCCGCGGCCGCGGCCAACAGGTCGCGCCACTTGCTGCGCTGGAACAGGAAGGCGTAGACCAGCGACAAGCCCCAGACGGCGAAGAAGGCGCGCGATTCCCAGAACTGCCTGCCCGCCAGGTCGATCGGCAGGAGGCGGTTGGCCCAAAAAAAGGCGGCGATCGAGATGAACAGGCCAGCGACCGTGCCGGCGTTGAGCGCGTCGACCAGGCGCAACGAAAACGCTTCGCGCGCCCCCGGACGCGCCTTCTGCCGCCGCTTGGCGATCCACAGGACCAGGCCCGTGCCCACCATCGCCGTGCCCGCCATGCTGACCAGGAAATAGAGCCAGCGCAAAAACGGTTCGGCAAACAATCCCAGGTGCAGGCCGACGATGACGCCCGCCGTACGCGCCGTGGCGCCGAGCTCGTCCTCGCCTTCCTGGAATGCGCCCGTGACGCCGTCAAAACGCATGTAGGGCGCCAGCTTGCCGAACGACACGCCATCCGCGGCGTCGCGCACCAGGGTCACGGTCGCGCCGGCATCGCCGGGATGATTGACGGTGATGCGCCCCACCCGGCCGCCTTGCCAGTGCTGCTGCGCCTGCTCCACCAGCGGCGCCAGCGCGGTCAGCGGCGCGGGCTCGTTGCGCGCGGGAGTGATCCTGAAGGACTTGAAGACCTCGTCGGAATACTGCCTGGGGCTCTCGTAGACGGCCAGTATGCCGGCCGGCATCAGCATGGCCATGAACAGCACCAGCCCGCTGAACGTGATCATCAGGTGGAACGGCAGCCCCAGCACGGACAAGGCGTTGTGGCCGTCCATCCAGGCGCGCTGCCCGCCTTTCCCGGGCCGGAACGTGAAGAAGTCGGTGAATATCTTCTTGTGGGTGATGATGCCGCTGATGATGGCCACCAGCATGAACATGCCGGCGATGCTGGCCAGCCAGCGCCCCCAGGGAAACGCGGTTTCCAGTTCGAAATGGAAGCGGTAGAAGAAGTCGCCGCCACGCGTCTCGCGCGCGGCCAGGGCCTGGCCGGTGGCGGGGTCCAGCTTCACGCGCACGAAACCGCGTTCGCCCGGCTTGGGCTTGGGCACTTGGTAGAGCAGTTGGATGAGCGGTTCGCGGTCGGACGGCGGCGTGATGAACCAGCGCGTGGCGTCGGGCGCATGTTCCGCCAGGTAGTTCTGTGCAGCAGTCACGGACTGCGCCGCAGGCGCGGGCCGCGTCTGGATCTCGGGCTGCATCCAGGCCGTGATCTCGGGGCGGAAGAACGCCAGCGTGCCGGTCAGGAACATCGCGAACAGCACCCAGCCGAAGATCAGTCCCGACCAGGTGTGCAGCCAGGACATGGATTGGCGCAGGCCTTCCTCGCCCGGCGCCTTTTCCACTTTCGCCTTCATGCCGCCCCCATCGCGCGGCCGATCGCGAACAGCCCGCCCAGGAGCGCGGCGGGCGCCAGCACGCCGGCCCAGGCGCGCCAGGCATTGCGCGTGGCAAAAACCCAGATCACGCCGCAGGCGTAGAACACAAAGGACAGCATCTGCGCCGTGACCACGGCGTCCGGCCGCCGCATGGGCAGCCAGATCGCCAGGCAGGCGGCTGCCGCCGACGCCAGAACATAGCCGCCCAGGATGGCGGCCGCCGCCCTGGAAAAGACGGCCAGACGGTAGCGCATCATGCCTGCGCCGGCAGCGGGAGCTTTCACTGGGACACGTTGAAGGTAGTAGTGGAAACGTAGCGGATCTTGGCGTATGCCTTGCCGTCGGCCTCGCCCGCCTTGTCTTCGACGTGGGCGGCTTCGAGCACGTACTGGCCGGGCCACGGGGTGGTGATTTCGATGCGGCCGTTCTCATCGCTGTGGAAGCGCTTCTCCCACTTGGGCGGGCCGAATACGGTGACTTCCGTCTTCGCCAGCGGCTTGCCCTTGAACTGCAGCACGAAGGCGTTGGTCCCGGCCGCGACCGGCACGAGTTCCAGGTCCAGCTTGCCCTCGGTGTCCGCGCGGCCGGCCTTGGCGCCGTACTGCACCAGGGTGTCCTTGAACTGGTAGGCCTGGCGCAAGCGCACATCGCCCTTGCCCGCCGCCGCGAATTCGAGGAAGTCGGCGCCTTCGCCCGAGGCCTTCAGCGGCTTGCCATCGGCGCCCGTAACGACGGGTGCGACCATGATCTTGCCGAGCAGGCCGTCACGCTTTTCGCGCACGTCATCCGCCCATTCCCCGAAATACGCCTTGGCCGGTCCCTCGGCGCTGCGTTCCAACCAAACGAAATGCGCCTGCGCGGCGCCCGCCGTGCCCAACAGGGCAATGGCGGCCAAGGTTCTTGCGAATGTCATTATTGATTTCCTTTAGAGGACCGGATCGGACCAGCCCCGCGGCCCAAGCCCGATTCGGAGGGTTTTAAATTATAACCATTCTCACTTCGAACTAGCAGCAAGACTTACCAGCGATAGCGCAGGCTGGCCTTGATGGAGCGCTGGTAGCCGTACCAGCACCAGGAATCGCCCGAGCACGACGCGATGTATTCCTTGTCGAACAGGTTCTGCACGTTCAGCGCCACCTGCATGCCCTTGAGCGACGGCGACGCGCGGCCCAGGTCGTAGTCCAGCATCAGGTCGAACAGCGTGACCGACGGCACCTTCAGGGTGTTGGTCTCGTTGGCATACGAGGAACCGATGTAGCGCACGCCGCCACCCACCCCCACGCCCGCCAGCGGACCGTCCTGCAACTGGTAGCGGGCCCAGGCGGACGCCTGTTGCGAAGGCACGCCCACCGGCGTCTTGCCCTTCAGGTTCATGCCCGCGGCGTTGGGATAGCCCTTGGAGTACTCGTTGTCCATCAAGGAGTAAGCAGCCACCAGCGTCAGGCCGCGCAGCGGCTCGGTCTTGGCTTCGAGCTCGATGCCCTGCGTGCGCAGCTCGCCCGCCTGGATCGAGCAGCGTCCGCCCGCCGTGCCGCAGATGTGGGTCGGATCCGGATCGGTGGTGGTCATGTTCTCGCGGCGGATGTCGAACGCCGCAAACGACAGCAGCGTGGCGCTGCCCGGCGGCTGGTACTTGATGCCGACCTCGTACTGGTTGCCTTCGATCGGCTTGAACGGCTTGTTCTGCCAGCCCGTGCCGGACTGCGGCTCGAACGATTCCGAATAGCTGAAGTACGGCGCCACGCCGTTGTCGAAGTTGTAGATCGCACCCAGGCGGCCCGTGAACTTCTCCGCATTCAGCGAGGACGGCGCGACCCGTCCGGTGGCGATCGTGGTGGTCTCGCCCACGGTGCGCGACCAGTCGTAGCGGCCACCCAGCAACACCGAGAGGCGATCGATCTTGATCTGGTCCTGGAAGTACAGGCCGGTCTGGTACTGCTTGTTGGTCGCATCCGTCGAGAACGCCGGCGCCGGGATGTTCTGATGATTGTTCGGGTTCAGCACATCCAGCGCGGGCGCGGTGCCAAAGCCGGACAGCGTGTCGGTCTTGACGTGCTGATAGTCAAAGCCCAGCAGCGTGGTGTGGGCGAAGGGGCCGGTGTTGAAACGCGCCTGCACATTGTTGTCCAGCACCAGCGCGCCCACGTCCACATCCGTCGCGATCGACGCGCGCTGCTGGTAGCGGTAGGTCTTGTCGGTATAGCCGTAGTTATTGGTCATCGCGCCGTAGATGCTGCGGTACTGCGCTTCCGCGCGCGTCCAGCGCAGGCTTTGCGATGCCTTGATGTTGTCGTTGAAGCGGTGCTCCAGCACATAGCCCAGCGAATAGCTCTTGCGGTCGCTCTTTTCGAAATTGGCGTCGCCGTCGTAGTAATCGGCCGGCAGGCGGATGCCGTCGGGCGCGGAAAGCAGCGTGCGCATGGCCGGCACGCTGCCATAGGAACCCATGTCGGGATCGCGCTGGAAGTTGGTCAGCACCGTCAGCGTCGTGTCGCTGCTGGGCTTCCAGGTAAAGGCCGGCGACACGAAGTAGCGGCGTTCCTTGGTGTCCTTGACCTGGCCGTCGGACATGTAGCCCGAGCCGACCAGGCGGTACAGGAACTTGCCGTCTTCATCGACCGGACCGCCGAAATCGAAGTTGGCGCGACGATAGTCATAGTTGCCGACCTGCACCTCGACCTCGCGCAGCGTCTCTTCCAGCGGGCGCTTGCTGACCTGGTTGACCACGCCGCCCGGACCGCCCTGCCCGTACATGACGGAGGCCGGTCCCTTCAGCACGTCCACGCGCTCCAGGCGATAGGTGTCCACCTGCGGCAAGGCGTCGCGCCCGCCGAATACTCGCAAGCCGTCCAGGTAGGACGAAGCCTGAAAGCCGCGCACGCTGAACTGGTCCAGGCGCGTGGCGGTGGCGCCGCGCGATTCGGTGGCCACGCCCGCGGTGTAGCGCAGCACCTGGTTCAGTGTCTGCGCGCCCTGCTCCGTGATCTGCTCGCGCGTGACGACCGATACCGACTGCGGCGTTTCGATCAGCGGCGTGTCGGTCTTGGTGGCGCTGGCGCTCACCGTGGCCACGTAGCCCACCGTCGTGATTGCGCTGTCGGACATGCCCGACACGGTCACCGGCGCCAGCGTGGGCGTGTCGCCCGCGGGCGCGGCAACCTGCAGCAGCGTCCAGGTATTGCCCGACTGCGCACGCGCCTGCAAACCGCTGCCCGACAGGATGCGGGCGAATCCCGCGCCCACCGAGTAGGCGCCGTCCAACCCGTCCGAGCGGCGTCCCCGCACCAGCGCCGGATCGAACGACAGGACCACGCCAGCGCTGCGCGCGAACTGCGTCAGGGCATCGGCCAAGGAGCCGGCAGCGATCTGGTAGCTGCGCGGCGCGTTCGCGGAAGCGGGCGCCGGCTGCGCCCAGGCCTGCGGCATGCCGGCGGCAAGCCCGCCCGCGCACATGGCGGCCAGCAGGGCCATGCGGCCGGCAGACAAGGGGGCGCGCAAGCGCGAGTGAGATGAAGCGGACACAAAACTCTCCCTGTACGGTGGTATCTATCCCTGCCTTCCGTACGGGATCGGAAAACCTGCAAGCCGCAGGCAAAAAAATTTGTAACGCTCAGGCCTCGCGCGGACCGACCTGCAGCCAATACTGCGTATGCCGCGTCACGCGGATGGGCAAGGCGGGCTCCAGTGCCTTGAGCGCACGCTCGGCGTCATCCAGCGGAAATACGCCCGACAGCCGCAGACCGGCCACCGCCGGATCCACCCGGATCATGCCCAGGCGCTGGCGAGCCAGGTATTGCGCGAAGTAGTCCAGGCGCCAGTCCTTGGCCACCACCAGCCCGTCGGTCCAGGCCAGCCGGTCGGGATCGGAGGCAAGACGGCCGACTTCGCCATGCTCGGAGAATTCCAGGCGCTCCCCGGCTTCCGCATGCGTAGCCACGCCGCCGCGCAGTAGCGTCACGCTGCCTTCGTACACGCCCAAGCGCGCGCCTGCGGCGGTGCGCCGCAGGTCAAAGCGCGCCCGTTCGGCGCGCAGTTCGCCATGCCCGGTATCCACGCGCAGAGCCGCCATGGCGGGCCGCATTTCGGTCCGCACCAGCACTTCGCCGCGCAACAGGTCCAGGCCGCGGGCATCGTCCTGCAAGTGCAGGCGCACCGCGCTGTCGCTGTTCAAGGTGATGTGCAATCCATCAGCCACCGCAACGGCCAGCCGTTCGCCTGTGCCGGTGCTGAGGTCCGCCGCCAGTCGCTGCCACGGCGTATGCCGGTAGCCCGCCCAACCGGTAAAAGCCGTGCCGCCAACAGCCAGCAATCCGCGCAATACCGTGCGACGGCCGGCCGATCGGGGCGAGGACGATGCAGAACGCGTCAGCGCGTCATGCGCCAACGCCGCCGGCACGCGCCGCGCATCCTGACTGATGCGCTGCAAGCGATCCCACGCGCAGCGATGCGCGGGATCCTGCGCCAGCCATGCCTCGCAGGACTGCCGCTCTGCCGCACCGGCCAGGCCGGATTGCAGCCGCACCCACCAGGCGATCGCCTGGTCGGCGACGGGGTCCGCGGCGCTAGTCATCAAAGGCCGCGTAGCACGCGGTCATGGCGCGCACCATGTATTGCTGCACCGAACTCAAGGAGACTTCGAGCCGCTGGGCGATCTCGGGATAGGTCAGCCCGTCGAGCTGCGACAGCAGGAACGCGGAACGCGCCTTGGGCGGCAAGCCGTCCAGCAGACGGTCCAGCCGCGCCAGCGATTGCAGTTGCTCGGTCTGCTCTTCGGGGGACGGCGCATAAGCCTCGGGTATGGCGGCCAGGTAGGCGAGATAGGCCCGTTCCAATGCCGCATGCCGCTGGTGGTCCACCACCAGGCCCTTGGCAATGGTGGTCAGCAGTCCGCGTGCTTCGCCGGCGCGCACCGCCTTGCGGCCCTGGATCACGCGCAGAAACACGTCTTGCGCCAGGTCTTCGGCCCGGTGCTCGCAGCCAAGCCTGCGGCGCAGCCAGCCGAACAGCCAGGGGCGGTGATCGCGGTACAGGCCATCGACGGGCGCGGCGGAAGGGTCGGTGCGCGCGGCCGATGCGGACAAGAGGGTGGAAGACACGTTGGAAACTGCGGTGCTGGACCAGAAGTCTCCAAATCTTAATTGATAATGACTTGTATTACCAATTTCAACCGCGATCTGCCCGGAAAATTCGGACAGATGCGGCGCGACTACAACGACACGGTGTGGCGGCGTTCCGATTCCAGGTACTCGCGCGACTGCATTTCCAGGATGCGCGAGACCGTGCGGTGGAATTCATTGGCAAGCGCGCCTTCCGTGTAGATCTCCTCGGGTTCGCACTCGGCGGACATGATGAGCTTGACGCGGTGGTCATAGAACACGTCGATCAGCCAGGTGAAGCGGCGCGCCTCCGAAGCCTGGCGCGGTCCCATGCGCGGCACGCCCGACAGGATCACCGCATGGAAGCGGTTGGCCAACTCCAGATAATCGTTCTGCGAACGCGGCCCGCCGCAAAGCGTGGCGAAATCGAACCACACCACCGATCCGCCCAGCGCCAGCGCGCGGATCTCGCGGTGCTCGATATGCAGCACCGGATCCTGGGGCGGCGTGTCGGCCAGGCTGTCGAATGCTTCCTGCAATGCTTTCTGGGCGCGCTCGTCCAGCGGCGTGTGATAGCACTGCACCTGTTCCAGCGAGCGGCGGCGGTAGTCCACGCCGGCGTCCACGTTCATGATGTCCATGCGCGCCTGGATCAGCTGGATCGCGGGCAGGATGCGGTCGCGGTGCAGGCCGTCCGGATACAGGGTCGAGGGCTCGTAGTTGGACGTCATCACGAAGGACGTGCCGTACTCGAACAGCTTGAACAGCAGCCGGTGCAGGATCATCGCGTCGGCCACGTCGGATACGTGGAACTCGTCGAAGCAGATCAGGCGGTAGCGTTTGGCCACGCGCCTGGCCACTTCGTCCAGCGGATCCTGCATGCCCTTCACTTCTTCGAGTTCGCGGTGCACGCCGCGCATGAATTCGTGGAAGTGCAGGCGCGTCTTGCGCACCACGGGCACGGTGGCGTAGAAGGCGTCCATCAGGAAGCTCTTGCCCCGCCCCACTCCGCCCCACAGGTACACGCCGCGCGGCACGTCGGGGCGGTTCAGCAGCTTCTTCAGCGCGTTCGAGCGCATCGACTTGAACTTGACCCATTCGTCGAAATAGCGCTGCAGCCGGTCGATCGCCTTTTTCTGGGCTTCGTCGGGCTTGTAGCCGCGTTCGGCCAGGGCGTGTTCGTAGTATTCGCGGACGTTCATGTGGGAGCAGGAAAAGCAGAATGAAAAAAGGGCGGATCCGTGAACCCGCCCCCGTCTTGCATCGGCTATGCGCGTATCAGAAGTTCAATGCGCGCTTGTCCACGGCCAATGCGGCTTCCTTCACGGCTTCCGACAGCGTCGGGTGCGCGTGGCAGATGCGGGCGATGTCTTCGGCTGCGCCACGGAATTCCATGATGGTCACGGCTTCCGAGATCAGTTCCGAGGCCATCGGGCCCACGATGTGCACGCCCAGGACCTCGTCGGTCTTGGCATCGGCGATCACCTTGGCAAAGCCGGTGGTGTCGCCCAGCGCGCGGGCGCGGCCGTTGGCCAGGAAGGGGAAGCTGCCAGCCTTGTACTCGCGGCCTTCGGCCTTGAGCTGCTGCTCGGTCTTGCCGACCCAGGCGATTTCCGGCGAGGTGTAGATCACCCACGGCACGGTGTCGAAGTTGACGTGGCCGTGCTGGCCGGCGATGCGCTCGGCAACCGCCACGCCTTCTTCCTCGGCCTTGTGCGCCAGCATCGGGCCGCGCACCACGTCGCCCACTGCCCAGACGTTCGGCAGGTTGGTCTTGCAGTCGCCGTCCACGGCGATGAAGCCGCGCTCGTCGAGCTTCAGGCCCACGGTGTCGGCGTTCAAGCCGCCGGTGTAGGGCACGCGGCCGATCGAAACGATCAGCTTGTCGACCACCAGCTTCTGCTCGGCGCCCTTGGCGTCGACGTAGGGCACGGTGACGGACTTGGCGGTCGCCTTGATCTCGCCGATCTTGACGCCCATCTGGATGTTCAGGCCTTGCTTGGTGAAGGCCTTCAGGGCTTCCTTGGCCACCTGGCCGTCAGCCGCAGCCAGGAATTCCGGCATGGCTTCCAGGATGGTGACTTCGGAACCCAGGCGGCGCCACACGCTGCCCATTTCCAGGCCGATCACGCCGGCGCCGATCACGCCCAGCGTCTTCGGCACGGCGCCGATGTTCAGCGCGCCGTCGTTGGACAGCACGACCTTTTCGTCGAACGGCAGGCCGGGCAGCTCGCGCGCCGACGAACCGGTGGCGACCACCACGTGCTTGGCAACCAGGTCTTCCTCGGCGGTGCCGGTGACCTTGATGGCCCAGCCGCCGTCAACCTGGCCGGCGAACGCGCCCTTGCCATGGAAGAACGTGACCTTGTTCTTCTTGAACAGGTACAGGATGCCGTCGTTGTTCTGCTTGACCACCGTATTCTTGCGGCCGATCAGCGTGTCGAGCTTCAGGCTGACGCCCTTGACTTCGATGCCGTGCTCGGCGAAGTGGTGGTTGGCTTGTTCGTAGTGCTCGGACGATTGCAGCAGCGCCTTGGACGGGATGCAGCCGACGTTGGTGCAGGTGCCGCCGGGAGCCGGGCCGCCTTGGCCGTTCTGCCAGGCGTCGATGCAAGCCACCGACATGCCGAGCTGCGCGGCGCGGATGGCGGCGATGTAGCCGCCGGGGCCCGCGCCGATGACGACGACGTCAAATTGTTTGGACATAGTGTTCTCGCGAAGAGGTATTGAGTGGAACACGCCCCGCCCTGCGGGCCGGCATGGAGCCGGCCGGGGCGCCGCAAGACCCGAAGGTCGATCGGGCGCCGGGCCGGGGCGTCGAGATTACAGGTCCAGCAACAGGCGCTGCGGATCTTCCAGGGCGTCCTTCATGGCGACCAGGCCCAGCACGGCTTCGCGGCCGTCGATGATGCGGTGGTCGTAGGACAGCGCCAGGTAGTTCATCGGGCGGATGACGATCTGGCCGTTTTCAACCACGGCGCGATCCTTGGTGGCGTGCACGCCCAGGATGGCCGATTGCGGCGGGTTGATGATCGGGGTCGACAGCATCGAGCCGAACACGCCGCCGTTGGAGATCGAGAACGTGCCGCCGGTCATTTCTTCAATGCCCAGCTTGCCGTCAGCGGCGCGGCGGCCGAAGTCGGCGATGGTCTTTTCGATGTCGGCGATCGACAGCTGGTCGGCGTTGCGCAGGATCGGCACAACCAGGCCGCGCGGGCTGCCGACAGCGATACCGATGTCGAAGTAGCCGTGGTAGATGATGTCCTTGCCGTCGATCGAGGCGTTGATCAGCGGGAACTTCTTCAGCGCGGCAACGGCGGCCTTGACGAAGAACGACATGAAGCCCAGCTTGATGCCGTGCTCTTTCTCGAACTTGTCCTTGTACTTGTTGCGCAGGTCGATGACGGCCTGCATGTTCACTTCGTTGAACGTGGTCAGGATCGCGTTTTCCTGTTGCGATTGCAGCAGGCGCTCGGCGATGCGGGCGCGCAGGCGGCTCATCGGCACGCGCTGTTCCGGACGGCCGTCCAGCGACAGCGTCGGGGGCGCGACCGGAGCGGCGGCCTTGGCCGGAGCGGCCTTGGCGGGAGCGCTGGCGGCCAGGGCATCGCCCTTGGTCACGCGGCCGTCGCGGCCGGAGCCAGCCACGGAAGCGGCGTCAACGCCCTTCTCGGCCAGGATCTTGGCAGCAGCGGGCGAAGCCACGCCGGCGGCAGCCGACGAAGCGGGAGCGGCGGCCGGAGCGGCAGCGGCTTGCTCGGCGGCCTTGGGCGCTTCGGCGGCGGGCGCGGCGGCGGCAACGGCGGCCTTGCCGGCGGTGTCGATGCGAGCCAGCACTTCGCCGGAGGTGACGGTGCTGCCGTCGCCCTTGACGATTTCAGCCAGCACGCCCGAAGCGGGAGCCGGCACTTCCAGCACGACCTTGTCGGTTTCGACTTCGATCAGGATTTCGTCCGCTTCAACGGCAGCGCCCGGCTGCTTCTTCCAGGTCAGCAGCGTCGCTTCGGAGACGGATTCGGAGAGTTGGGGGACGACGACGTCGGTAATAGCCATTTTGTTTGTTCCGTAAAGTTTGTGTTCTGGTCGCGCTGCGCGGCAAGCTTCGAATCGGAATTCCAGAAACCTGCGCGCGCGGCGCGTGCATCAAGCGAGTGTTACTTCGTCAACATGACCTTGAACTTGGGCGCGAAAGCCGTTTCGATCAGGGCCTTCTGCTGCTCCTGGTGCTTGGCCAGGTAGCCCACGGCCGGCGATGCCGACGCG
The DNA here is from genome assembly GCF_058796095.1 of Achromobacter sp. GW823-FHT04E03. NCBI lineage: Bacteria > Pseudomonadati > Pseudomonadota > Betaproteobacteria > Burkholderiales > Alcaligenaceae > Achromobacter > Achromobacter sp. GW823-FHT04E03. The sequence continues at coordinate 414,326 of NZ_JBXAIJ010000003.1, forward strand.
GCGCGGCCGGCGTAACCCAGCTTCTGGCCTTCGACCATGTTCTCGTACACGTGATGCTGAACGTAGAACCAGGCGCCCTGGTTCTGCGGTTCGTCCTGAACCCAGATCACTTCGGTTGCCTTCGGGTACTTGCGCAGTTCCGTTTCGAACGACTTGTGCGCGAACGGATACAGCTGTTCGACGCGGACGATCGCAACGTTGTCGGCGCCACGCTCGCGGCGGGCATTGACCAGATCGTAGTAGACCTTGCCCGAGCAAGCCAGCACGCGCTTGACCTTGCTGGCGTCGATGGCCTCGTCGACCTCGCCGATGACCGGGCGGAAGCTGCCGCCGGCCAGGTCGGTCAGGGGCGAACCGGCGTCCTTGTTGCGCAGCAGCGACTTGGGCGTGAACAGCACCAGCGGCTTGCGGAACGGACGGATCATCTGACGGCGCAGCACGTGGAAGATCTGCGACGCGGAGGTCGGCTGGACCACTTGCATGTTGTTGTCGGCGCACAGCTGCAGGAAGCGCTCGATGCGGCCCGACGAGTGCTCGGGACCCTGGCCTTCGTAGCCGTGCGGCAACATCAGGGTCAGGCCCGACTGGCGGCCCCACTTGGCTTCGCCGGAGCTGATGAACTGGTCGATCACGACCTGGGCGCCGTTGACGAAGTCGCCGAACTGGCCTTCCCAGATGGTCAGCGTGTTGGGTTCGGCGCTGGAGTAACCGTATTCAAAGCCCAGCACAGCCTCTTCGGACAGCACGGAGTCGATGACGGTGAACGGAGCCTGGCCTTCCGAGACGTTCTGCAGCGGAATGTAGGTGCCGTCGTTCCAGCGTTCGCGGTTCTGGTCGTGCAGCACGGCATGGCGGTGCGTGAACGTGCCGCGGCCCGAGTCCTGGCCGGTGATGCGGATGGCGTAGCCCGAGGACACCAGGGTCGCGAAGGCGAGGTGTTCGCCCATGCCCCAGTCCAGGTTCATTTCGCCCTTGGCCATGGTGCGGCGGTCGTTCAGCAGCTTGGCGACCAGCGGGTGCACCGTGAAGCCTTCCGGCACGCTGGTGATGCGTTCGCCGATGCGCTTGAGTTCGGCCAGCGGCACGGCGGTGTCGGCCTGGTCGGTCCACTTGGCGCCCAGGAACGGCGACCAGTCGATGGCGTACTTGCTCTTGTAGTCGGTCAGCACCGGTTCGATGGTGCGCTGGCCGTCTTCCATCAGCTGGCGGTAATCCTTGACGAGCTGATCGGCTTCGCCGTCGGCCAGCACGCCTTGCGTGGTCAGCTTGTCGGCGTACAGCTTGCGCGTGCCGGGGTGATGGCCGATGCGCTTGTACATCAGGGGCTGCGTCAGCGACGGGGTGTCTTGCTCGTTGTGGCCCAGCTTGCGGAAGCAGACGATGTCCACGACCACGTCGTGGCGGAACTGCAGACGGTAGTCCAGCGCCAGCTTGGTCACGAACACGACGGCTTCGGGATCGTCGCCGTTGACGTGGAACACCGGCGCTTCGATCATCTTGACCACGTCGGTGCAATACAGCGTCGAGCGCGAGTCGCGGGGGTCGGACGTGGTGAAGCCGATCTGGTTGTTGATGACGATGTGCAGCGTGCCGCCCGTGCCATAGCCGCGGGTCTGGGCCAGGTTCAGGGTTTCCATGACCACGCCCTGGCCGGCGAAGGCCGCATCGCCGTGCACCAGCACCGGCAGCACTTGCTTGCCTTCGGCGTCGCCGCGGCGTTCCTGGCGGGCGCGCGCGCTGCCTTCGACCACGGGGTTGACGATTTCCAGGTGGGACGGGTTGAACGCGAGCGACAGGTGGACCGGGCCGCCACGGGTGGACAGGTCGCTGGAGAAGCCGTTGTGGTACTTCACGTCGCCGTCGGTCAGGCCTTCGGCGTGCTTGCCTTCGAACTCGGCGAACAGGTCGCCGGGCATCTTGCCCATGATGTTCACGAGCAGGTTCAGGCGGCCGCGGTGGGCCATGCCGACCACGATTTCCTGGACGCCGTTTTCACCGGCGTGGTTCACCACTTCGTCCATCGAGGCGATGAAGCTTTCGCCGCCTTCCAGCGAGAAGCGCTTCTGGCCGACGTACTTGGTGTGCAGGAAGCGCTCGAGGCCTTCGGACTCGGTCAGCTGCTGCAGGATGTGGCGCTTTTCTTCGGCCGAGTAGGCGGGCGCGCCCAGGGTGGCTTCCAGGCGTTCCTGGATCCAGCGCTTGGCGGCGGGGTCGGAGATGTGCGTGAATTCGGCACCGATGCTGCGGCAGTACGTGTCGCGCAGCGCCTTCAGGATGTCGCGCAGCGTCATCGTGCTGGCGGTCGTGAAGTAGGTGTTGGTGGCCGAGTAGGTCTGGTCCAGATCGGCTTCGGTCAGGCCGTAGAAGGCCGGATCGAGTTCGGGGATCGGGGGACGTTCCTGGCGCTTGAGCGGATCCAGGTCGGCCCAGCGCGAACCCAGGGAGCGGTAGGCCGCGATCAGCGACTGCACCGAAACCTGCTTGCTGGCCACGGTCAGGTCGGGTTCGGCCGCGCGTTGCACGAAGGCATTGGCCTTGGCGCGCTGGGCGAACGATTCGACGATGGGAGCGTGGGCCTGGTCGCGGGTGGATTCCTGGCCGTCGGTAGCGGGAGCGTGTTGCAGCTGGTCGAAGTATTCGCGCCAGTTGTCAGGTACCGAACCGGGATTGTCGAGGTAGGCTTCGTAAAGCTCCTCAACATAAGGGGCGTTACCCCCAAAGAGATAAGACGTGGATAGAGATTCTATTTCCGAAGACATATCGCTTCACCTTTACGAGTGCTTCACTCGACACGATGCAGGAAAACCTTCCGCGACACGGGCTTCCCGTTAGGCGGATAGCAGGGGCAGAAGGCGCGTACAAGCCTTAAAAGCCGTATGGGATAAGAGTATAGCCCTTTGAGTTTAAGGACGTCTTCTTGCGTTTGCGTGACGCAAAAGCGCATTCGGAATGCCGTCATGCAGCATTGGAATGTCCAGGCAACCCCTTCCATTGCGCCGTCTACTCGCATTCAATTTCCGGCAACCCAAAATGCCGCGCCGCATCATTTTCACTGGCAGAAATTGCAGTGTTGCGCATTAGCCTCGTTCATACGGGCAATTCGGTGGTCGACAGGATCTCTTTCAGGACGAAAAAGGTGCGGATCTGGCGTACGCCGGGCAGCTTGATGATCTCGCCCGCATGCAGCTTGTTGAAGCGTTCCAGATCACGGATGCGCAGCATCAGGAAGTAGTCGAACTCGCCGGCCACCAGGTGGCATTCCAGGCAGCCGCTGATGCCGCGCGCCGCGGCTTCGAAATCGGTGAAGGACTCCGGCGTGGAGCGGTCCAGCACCACGCCCACGATGACCAGGGTGGCCATGTCCACTTCCGCCGGCTCCAGCAGGGCGACAGTCTTGCGGATGACGCCCTCGTTCTTGAGCTTTTCCACGCGGCGCAGGCAGGCGGCCGGGCTCAGGTGGACGCGCGCGCTCAGCTCCAGGTTGGTGATCTGCGCGTCCTGCTGCAGCACGCGCAGGATGTGGCGATCAATGCGGTCCAGCTCAGAATTTGCCGGCATTTGATACGTCCCTGAAAATTAAATTTCGATCAAAAAGCCAATCAGGAAATATTAAATAGAAACCTGGACGTTTATTTAATTATTTTCCTTTTAAATAATAAAAATACGCAATTGACGGCAAATCCTTGAAATTCCTATGATTTTTCCATCCGCGCCACCCGGCCCGGCCCAGGAGAGTCCCATGGATCTGCAACGATTTCCGCGCCATCGCCTGACCTTCGGCGACACCCCCATCGAAAAGCTCGAGCGCCTGTCCACGCATCTGGGCGGCAAGGTCGAGATCTACGCCAAGCGCGAAGACTGCAACAGCGGCCTCGCGTTCGGCGGCAACAAGCTGCGCAAGCTGGAGTACCTGATCCCGCAGGCGCTGGAACAGGGCTGCGACACGCTGGTCACCATCGGCGGCATCCAGTCCAACCACACCCGCATGGTGGCTGCGGTGGCCGCCAAGCTGGGCCTGGCCTGCGTGCTGGTGCAGGAAAACTGGGTGGACTATTCAGACGCGGTCTACGACCGGGTCGGCAACATCATGATGAGCCGCCTGATGGGCGCCGACGTGCGTCTTGTGGACCAGGGGTTTGACATCGGCTTTCGCCGCAGCTGGGAAGAGGCGCTGGAAGACGTCCGCAAGCGCGGCGGCAAGCCCTACGCGATTCCGGCCGGCGCATCCGACCATGAACTTGGCGGCCTGGGCTACGTCGGCTTCGCCGAGGAAGTGCGGCGCCAGGAAGCCGAGCTGGGCTTCAAGTTCGACTACATCGTCGTCTGCGCCGTCACGGGCAGTACGCAGGCCGGCATGGTGGTGGGCTTTGCGGCGGATGGCCGCGCGGACCGCGTCATCGGTATCGACGCTTCGGGCACGCCCGAGCAAACCCGCGCGCAGATCCTGCGCATCGCGCGGCGCACGGCCGATATGGTCGGACTCGGGACTGCCATCGAAGAGCGCGACGTGGTGCTGGACACCCGCTATGCCTATCCGGCCTACGGCCTGCCCTCGGCCGAGACCAACGAGGCCATCCGCCTCTGCGCCCGGCTCGAGGGCATGATGACCGACCCGGTCTACGAAGGAAAATCCATGCAGGGCATGATGGACATCATCCGCCGCGGCGAGATTCCGGCCGGTTCGCGGGTTCTGTATGCGCACCTGGGAGGGGTGCCGGCGATCAACGCCTACAGCTTTCTCTACCGCAACGGATAAGGGCGCCTACGGCGCCTTCGGCTGGCCTTGCGGCGACTTGCGCTGAAAGTCCAGCCTTGCCCCAGGGCTTGCCAGCCCTGGCCGCCAGCGCCCATGATGAGCGCAGGAAGCGCAGCCCAGCCGGCGTGTCCGCCGGCTGGGCTTTTTTCCGTGGCCGGACCTTCCCGACACATCGCCTCCGCAAAATTATGTACATAGTTTGTATACAAAACTAGGATTTCCAGCTATGGTGCTGATCATCAGGAAGTCGTCCGCCCACCCACGCCCGGCCGCCGCGCGCCGTTGCACTCCGCCCGCCTGTCCATGACCGTCTACGATTCCACGCTCCCCTACCCCCGCGACCTGGCCGGCTACGGCCGCAATCCGCCGCATGCCCGATGGCCGGGGCAGGCGCGCATCGCGGTGCAGTTCGTGCTGAATTACGAGGAAGGCGGCGAAAACAGCGTGCTGCATGGCGACGCCGGGTCCGAACAGTTCCTGTCGGAAATGTTCAACCCCGCCAGCTATCCCGAGCGCCACCTCAGCATGGAAGGCATCTACGAGTACGGCTCGCGCGCCGGCGTCTGGCGCATCCTGCGCGAATTCGAGAAGCGCGGCCTGCCGCTGACGGTGTTCGGCGTCGGCATGGCCTTGCAGCGCCACCCCGAGCTGACCGCCGCCTTCGTCGAGCTGGGACACGAGATCGCCTGCCACGGCTGGCGCTGGATCCACTATCAGCACATCGACGAGGCCACCGAGCGCGAACACATGCGCCTGGCCATGGACGCGATCACGCAATTGACCGGCAGCCGTCCGCTGGGCTGGTACACCGGACGCGACAGCCCGCGCACGCGGCGTCTGGTGGCCGACTACGGCGGCTTCGAGTACGACAGCGACTACTACGGCGACGACCTGCCCTTCTGGATGCGCGTACAGAAAACGGACGGCAGCGTCGTGCCGCAACTGATCGTGCCCTACACGCTGGACTGCAACGACATGCGCTTCGCGCTGCCGCAGGGCTATTCGCACGCAGATCCCTTCTTCCAGTACCTGAAGGACAGCTTCGACGCGCTCTACGCCGAAGGCGACGAGGCCCCCAAGATGATGAGCATCGGCATGCATTGCCGCCTGCTGGGCCGGCCCGGCCGCATCACTGCGCTGCAGCGCTTCCTGGACCACATTGCCAGCCATGACCGCGTCTGGGTCTGCCGGCGCCTGGACATCGCGCGCCACTGGAAGACGGCGCATCCCTACACCCCCAACGCCTGAACAGGACGGCCATGGCCCACACCCTAGCCCAACTCAATGCGGCAGCGCCCGCGGACGCCGCCGCCATGCTCGACGGCCTGTACGGCCGCGCGCCCTGGATCGCCGAACGCGCGCTTGGCCACCGGCCGTTCCGCTCGCTGGCCGACCTGGCGCAGCGCCTGCGCCGCGCCGTGAACGACGCGGATGCCGATGCCCGGACGGCGCTACTGCGCGCCCATCCCGAGCTGGCAGCAGGGACGCCCCAGGACGCGGATTCGGCGCGCGAACAGGACCTGGCCGGATTGGCCGCGTGTACGCCCGCCGAATCTGCCCGCCTGCAAGCGTTGAACGCCGACTACCGCGCCAGGTTCGGCTTTCCCTTCGTGCTGGCCGTGCGCGGCCCGCGCGGCGCCGGCATGACGCGCCAGCAGGTGATCGACGAGTTCACCCGCCGCCTGGACAACCCGCCGGACCTGGAGTTCGATGAGGCCCAGCAGCAGTTGCACCGCATCGCCGAGATCCGCCTGCGCGATGGCTTCGGCGCCGAACCCGCCATCGGCAACGACATCTGGGACTGGGGCGAGCAACTGGCCGTCCACAGCGATCCCGGCTACGCCGAAAAAGGGCAGCTCACCGTCACCTACCTGACCGAAGCCCACCTCGCCTGCGCCGGACTGTTGTCGCAATGGATGCGCGACTGCGGCTTCGACGAGGTCGGCATCGACGCGGTCGGCAACGTGGTTGGCCGCTACCTGGCCGCCAGCCCCGACGCCCCCACGCTCATGACGGGCAGCCATTACGACACCGTGCGCAACGCCGGCAAATACGACGGCCGGCTGGGCATCTTCGTGCCGATGGCCTGCGTGCGCGAACTGCGCCGCCAGGGCAAGCGCCTGCCCTACCACCTGGAAGTCATTGGCTTCGCGGAAGAGGAAGGCCAGCGCTACCGCGCCACCTTCCTGGGCTCGGGCGCACTGATCGGCGACTTCAAGCCGCAATGGCTGGACCAGCAGGACGACGACGGCGTCAGCATGCGCGACGCCATGGCGCAAGCCGGCCTGCGCAGTGAAGACATTCCCACGCTCAAGCGCGACCCTGCCCGCTATCTGGGCTTCGTCGAAGTCCACATCGAACAAGGGCCGGTGCTCTACGAAATGGGGCTGCCGCTGGCCGTGGTCACGTCCATCAACGGCTGCGTGCGCTACCAGGTGCGGATCCACGGCCTGGCCTGCCACGCCGGCACCACGCCCATGAACCGCCGCCGTGACGCCGCCACCGCCACGGCCGAACTGGCCTTGTACGTGGAGCAGCGCGCCGCCCGCGACGGCGACTCGGTCGGCACCATAGGCATGCTGGAAGTCCCGGGCGGCTCGATCAACGTGGTGCCGGGAGAATGCCGCTTCAGCCTGGACCTGCGCGCGCCCAGCGACGCGCAGCGCGATGCGCTGGCGCATGACGTGCTGGCCGAACTCGAAGCCATCTGCCAGCGCCGCGGCCTGCGCTACACGCTGGAAGAAACCATGCGCGCCGCCGCCGCGCCCAGCGATCGCGCCTGGCAGCAGCGCTGGGAACGCGCCGTCGACGCGCTGGGACTGCCCGTCCACCGCATGCCCAGCGGCGCCGGCCACGACGCCATGAAGCTGCACGAGGTCATGCCCCAGGCCATGCTGTTCGTGCGCGGCCAGAATTCCGGCATCAGCCACAACCCGCGCGAATCCACCTCCAGCGACGACATCCAGCTTGCCGTGCTGGCGTTCCTGAACCTGCTCGACGACCTTGCCCACGACACCCAATAGCCGACCATGACCGACTACGCCCGACTCGACGCCTGGATTGACGCCCACTTTGACGAGGAAGTCCGCTTCCTGCAGGAGCTGGTGCGCGTGCCGACCGACACGCCGCCCGGCAATAACGCCCCGCATGCCGAGCGCACGGCCGAGCTGCTGCAAGGCTTCGGCCTGCAGGCGGAAGCCCATCCCGTGCCCGCCGAGGCCGTGCGGGACTATGGCCTGCAATCGATCACCAACCTGATCGTGCGCCGCGAATACGGCGCGGGCGGCCCGCGCGTGGCGCTCAATGCCCACGGCGACGTGGTGCCGCCCGGCGAAGGCTGGGAACATGACCCCTACGGCGGCGAGATCGACGACGGCAGCCTGTACGGCCGCGCCGCCGCGGTCAGCAAGAGCGACTTCGCCAGCTACACGTTCGCCCTGCGCGCGCTGGAAGCCGTCGCCCGCCCCAGCCGCGGCGCCGTCGAACTGCACTTCACCTACGACGAGGAATTCGGCGGCCTGCTCGGCCCCGGCTGGCTGCTGTCCCAAGGACTGACCAAGCCCGATCTGCTGATCGCCGCGGGTTTCAGCTACGAGGTCGTAACCGCCCACAACGGCTGCCTGCAAATGGAAGTGACGGTCCACGGCAAGATGGCGCATGCCGCCATCCCCAGCAGCGGCGTGGACGCGCTGCAAGGCGCGGTTGCCATCCTGAACGCGCTGTACGCGCAGAACGCACGGTACCGGGAAATCCGCTCCAAGGTGCCGGGCATCAGCCACCCCTACCTGAACGTGGGCCGCATCGAAGGCGGCACCAACACCAATGTGGTGCCAGGCAAGGTGGCGTTCAAGCTGGACCGGCGCATGATCCCCGAAGAAAGCGCGGCCGAGGTCGAGGCCGACATCCGCCGCATCATCCAGGAAGCCGCTGCTGCCGTGCCCGGCATCAGCGTGGACATCAAGCGCCTGTTGCTGGCCAATTCCATGCGCCCGCTGCCCGGCAGCCAGCCGCTGGTGCAGGCCATTCAGAAGCATGGAGAGGAATTGTTCGGAGAGCCCATCGCCGCCATGGGCACCCCGCTCTATACCGACGTACGCCTGTACGCCGAAGCGGGCATTCCGGGCGTGATCTACGGCGCCGGACCGCGCACCGTGCTGGAATCGCACGCCAAGCGCAACGATGAGCGGGTAGTGCTGGAAGACCTGCGGCGCGCCACCAAGGTCATCGCCCGCACGCTGGCCGACCTGCTGGACGCCGCCTGAGGCGGCCGCCCGGCAGGACCGGCCGGGCGCTTCACGCCAGTTTCATCACCCGGCGCCAGAACAGGATCGCCACCGCCACGAAGACGGCCAACCCCAGGAACGAGGCCGTGTGCTCGAAGCCCGCGCCGGCGATCGCCAGCGGCGCTTCGGTGCCGGCCGCGCCGATGATGCCGGCCATCAGCACGCCGACCAGGCTTTCGCCCACGATCAGGCCCGAGGCGATCAGCACGCCGCGGCGATTGGCTGCGTCGGCGAACTGCTCGTAGGGCTTGCCGGCGGCGGCCGCGCGGCGGCGCAGGGCGCGTTCCAGCAGCCATGCCAGGACCGCGCCGACCACGATGGGCGCGGCGACGGTGGGCGGCAGATAGATGCCGATACCCACGGCCAGCACCGGAATCCGGGCCACGCGGCAGGTGCGCTTCATGATCTCGTCCACCACGATCAGGCCCACGCCGACCGCCATGCCGATCAGGATCATGGTCCAGTTGAGCTGGTGCGTGAAGATGCCGCGCGCGATCGCCAGCATCAGCGTCGCCTGCGGCGCGGACAGGGCCTGCGCCGGGTCCATGCCCTCGCGCGGCATGGCGTCGGCAAAACCGTAGGCGTTGTAGAGCAGTTCCAGCACCGGCGAAATCACTGCCGCGCCGGCGACGCAGCCGATCAGCAGGGCCACCTGCTGACGCCAGGGCGTCGCGCCCACCAGCCAGCCGGTCTTCAGGTCCTGCAGGTTGTCGTTGGAAATGGAGGCCACCGCCACCACCGCCGAGGTGCTGAAGATCGACAGCGCAATCGCCATCTGCACGCCGTTCTGCGCGCCCAGCAATTCGCCGCCCAGCGCCAGCATCAGCAGCGACACCAGCACGATGGCAACGATGCCCACGCCCGAGATCGGGCTGGTCGACGACCCCACCAGGCCGGCCATGTAGCCGCAGGCGGCGGCCACCAGGAAGCCGAAGACGAAGGCAAACAGCACGGCGTAGGCCACCAGCTTCCAGATGCCGGCAGGCGACAGCGGCGCGCCGGACAGGAACACCTGGAAGGTCACCACCAGGACCGCCACCAGCACCAGCGTCACGGCCGAGATCCAGCCGGCCGACAGGTCGCGCTCGGTGCGCGGCGCGCGTCCGGCGCGGGCCGCGCCCGCCTTGGTCAGCGCCGCGAACGAAGCCTTGACGCCGCGCGCCATCGGCATGAACAGCGTGGCCAGGGTCCAGATGGCGCCCACGCCGATCACGCCGGCGCCGATGAAGCGCACCTGCGAAGCCCACAGGCCGGTGGCGTACTTCGCCAGCGACGTGCCCGCCGGGATGTCGCCCATGGCGGTGAGGATGGGCACGGCGATGCCCCAGGAAATGATCAACCCGGTCAGCATGGCCAGGCCCGCGACGATGCCGATCAGGTAGCCCGCGCCCAGCAGCGCCAGCGAAAAGCCCATGGGCAGCCGGAACACCGCGCCGCCCAGCGCGAACCAGCCGCTGACGCTGTCTCCCAGCACGCGCAGTCCGCTGGCCGCGAAGCTGACCGCGGCGGCGACCACGCCGCCGGCCACGATGTCGCCCATGCCGGTCTCGGCCTTGGCTGGCGCGCGTCCGGTGTCCGCGGCCTCGTCCTGGGCGCGCTCGGCGCTGCCCACCCGCAGGATTTCAGCGGCAGCCACGCCTTCCGGATACGGCAGGTCGCTCTGCACCACCATCACGTGGCGCAGCGGAATGGTGAACATCACGCCCAGCATGCCGCCGGCGGCGCAGATGCCCAGCGTCTGCCAGAACGGGAAGCCCTGCCAGTGCCCCATCATGACCAGGGCCGGCAGGATGAAGATGATGGACGACAGCGTCCCGGCCGCGGAGGCCTGGGTCTGCACCATGTTGTTTTCGAGGATGTTCGCGTCCTTGAACAGGCGCAGGACGGACATCGAGATCACCGCCGCCGGAATGGCGGATGAGAACGTCAGGCCCACCTTCAGTCCGAGAAAGACGTTGGAAGCCGTGAAGATGACGGTGATGATTGCGCCCAGGAGGATGCCGCGGAACGTAAGTTCGGGCAACGTGACCTCTGCCGGGACGCTGATGGGTTGGGTCATTGCAGTTATTCCTATCTTGCCAGGCGCGAATTCTAGCGCCTTCGCGTCCACCTGGCGGTCACCCCTCTGATACGACCACCAAGCATATCCTCGGCAGAAGCTGCCGCAAGCGGTAAAACTTGCAAAAGATTATGCTGAATTTTCCGAAGTTTCCCCAGAATTTTGATCACCCATGCCAGGGGCTAGGGTCTAGCATGGACGTCAAACCAGGAGACGACAAGACCATGCGCGACGCCAGTTCCGCCCGCCCCGGGCAAGACATCCAGCACGACGCCGACCCCGCCGAAACCGCCGAATGGCGTGAGGCGCTGGAATCGCTGGTACAGGCGGAAGGTTCTGAGCGCGCGGGCTACGTGCTGGACAATCTGCTGGGTCATGCGGCGTCGCTGGGCCTGCGCGCCAACAGCCAGACCCGCACCGCCTACCTCAACACCATCCCCGCCGATCAGGAGCCGCCCTTCCCCGGCAACCTCGCCGTGGAGGAACGGATCGCCCGCATCAACCGCTGGAATGCGCTGGCCATGGTGGTGCGCGCCAACCAGGCGCATGGAGAGCTGGGCGGCCACATCGCCAGCTACGCCTCGGCCGCCGACCTGTTCGAGGTCGGCTTCAACCATTTCTTTCGCGCGCAGAGCCCGGACGGCCCCGGCGACCTGGTCTACATGCAGCCGCACTCGGCGCCCGGCGTGTATGCCCGCGCCTATCTGGAAGGCTTTCTGGGCGAAGAGGACCTGGCGCATTTCCGCCAGGAGATCACGGCTGGCGCGCGCGGCCTGCGCGGGCTGTCGTCGTATCCGCACCCGTGGCTGATGCCGGATTTCTGGCAATTCCCCACGGGCTCGATGGGCATCGGCCCCATCAACGCCATCTACCAGGCGCGCTTCATGCGCTACCTGGAGCACCGTTCGCTGATGCCCGGCGGCGACCGCAAGGTCTGGGGCATCTTCGGCGATGGCGAAATGGACGAACCTGAATCCATCGCCGCGCTGACGCTGGCCGCGCGCGAAAAGCTCGACAACCTGGTGTTCGTGGTCAATTGCAACCTGCAGCGCCTGGACGGCCCGGTGCGCGGCAACGGCCGCATCATCGACGAACTGGAAACGCTGTACGCGGGCGCCGGCTGGAACGTCATCAAGCTGGTCTGGGGCAGCGACTGGGACGCGCTCCTGCGGCGCGACACCAACGGCGCCCTGGCGCGCGCCTTCGCCAATACCGTGGATGGACAGTTCCAGACCTTCGCGGCCAACGACGGCGCCTTCAACCGCGCCCACTTCTTCAACCAGAATCCCGAACTGGCCGCCCTGGTGGCCGACTGGAGCGACGAAGCCATCGACCGCCTCCACCGCGGCGGCCATGACATGGTGAAGATCCACGCGGCCTACCACCGCGCCGTGCGCCATCGCGGCCAGCCCACGGTGATCCTGGCGCAGACCAAGAAGGGTTTCGGCATGGGCTCGGCCGGCCAGGGCAAGATGACCACGCACCAGCAGAAGAAGCTGGATGACGAGGCGCTGCTGGCCTTCCGCGACCGCTTCGCGCTGCCGATCTCGGACGCCGATTGCCTGGCGCTGAAGTTCTACCGCCCGGCCGAGGACAGCGCCGAACTGCGCCACCTGCAGGCGCGCCGCGCCGCGCTGGGCGGCCACATTCCCCGCCGCAATACCGAGGCGCCGCGCCTGGCGCCGCCGGACGCGGAGCACTGGGCGCGCTTCGCGCTGGCCGCCGACGGCAAGGAAATGTCGTCCACCATGGCCATCGTGCGCATGCTCACCGCCCTGCTCAAGGATGCCAACGTGGGGCCGCGCATCGTGCCCATCGTGGCGGACGAGGCGCGCACCTTCGGCATGGCCAACCTGTTCCGACAGATCGGCATCTATTCCGCGCAAGGCCAGCTCTACGAACCCGAGGACATCGGCTCGGTGCTGTATTACCGCGAGGCGCGCGACGGCCAGATCCTGGAAGAAGGCATTACCGAGGCCGGCGCGATTTCCTCGTGGACGGCCGCGGGCACCAGCTATTCGGTCAACGGCCTGCCGATGCTGCCCTTCTATATCTATTACTCGATGTTCGGCTTCCAGCGCATCGGCGACCTGATCTGGGCAGCCGCCGATCAGCGCACGCGCGGCTTCCTTGTCGGCGCCACCTCCGGCCGCACCACACTCGGCGGCGAGGGGTTGCAGCACCAGGACGGCTCCAGCCACATCATGGCCGCCGCCGTGCCGAACTGCCGCGCCTATGACCCGGCCTATGCCTACGAGGTCGCCATCATCGTCGAGCACGGCATGCGCCGCATGCTGGACGAACAGCGCGACGAGTTCTACTACCTGACCGTCACCAACGAGAACCTGGCGCAGCCGGACATGCCGGCAGGCAACGACGTGCGCGAGGGCATCCTGCGCGGCATGTACCGCCTGCGGCCCGCGCGCGGGCAGGCCCAGGTGCGCCTGCTGGGCGCGGGCCCGATGCTGCGCGAGGCCGAACTCGCGGCGGAGCGCCTGCAGGCCGATTACGGCGTGGACGCCGAAGTCTGGAGCGTCACCAGCTTTTCCGAACTGGCCCGCGACGGCCGCGAAGCCGAACGCTCCCGCGTGCTCGGCCTTGCATCCGGCGCCGACTGGGTCCGCAGTTGCCTGGGCGCCAGCAACGCCCCGGTCGTCGCCGCCAGCGACTACGTGCGCGCCGTGCCGGAGCAGATCCGCGCCTGGGTGCCCGCGCCCTACCGCACGCTGGGCACCGATGGCTTCGGCCGCAGCGACACCCGCGCCCAGCTGCGCGACTTCTTCGAGGTCAGCGCGGATTGGATCGTGCTGTACGCGCTGGACAGCCTGGACCGCCAGGAAGATGCCCAGGCGTTGCGCGCGCGCCTGAATGCCGGCGCGCGGCAAACGCCGCCTTGGGATAGATAGGATTGCAATCCGCGATGCAGCGAGGTTTTGCGCAAAATCGTCCATTCGCTGCAGCGCAACAACCAAGCACCCGCGCTTTCTGTTGAAATACGGGTGTTCCCAAGCATTTCCCAGAAAATACGGCGGGCCGCGAGCCCGCTTTTTGCAATCCCATTTCCTTTCCATTTAGCGCCCGCAAGGCCTGTATCCCATGGACGAAACCCTCACCAAAATGGCGTTGGACTACCACGCCTACCCCACCCCCGGCAAAATCTCGGTCACGCCGACCAAGACGCTGGCCAACCAGGACGACCTGTCCCTGGCCTACTCCCCCGGCGTGGCAGCCGCCTGCATGGCCATCTTCGACCAGGGCGATGACGCCGCCTCGAAGTACACCTCGCGCGGCAACCTGGTGGGCGTGATCACCAACGGCACCGCCGTGCTGGGCCTGGGCAACATCGGCCCGCTGGCCGCCAAGCCCGTGATGGAAGGCAAGGGCTGCCTGTTCAAGAAGTTCGCCGGCATCGACGTGTTCGACATCGAACTGGCCGAGAACGACCCCGACAAGCTGGTCGACATCATCGCCGCGCTGGAACCCACGCTGGGCGGCGTCAACCTCGAGGACATCAAGGCGCCCGAGTGCTTCTACATCGAGAAGAAGCTGCGCGAGCGCATGAAGATCCCCGTCTTCCACGACGACCAGCACGGCACCGCCATCATTTCGTCGGCCGCCATCCTGAACGGCCTGAAGGTCGTGAACAAGGACATCGGCAAGGTCAAGCTGGCCTGCTCCGGCGCCGGCGCCGCCGCCATCGCCTGCCTGGACCTGCTGGTCCACCTGGGCGTCAAGCGCGAGAACATCTACGTGGTGGATTCGCGCGGCGTGATCTGGGACGGCCGCGATGAAAACATGGAAGCCAACAAGAAGCGCTACGCGCAGAAGACCGACGCGCGCACGCTGGCCGACGTGGTCAACGGAGCCGACGTGTTCCTGGGCTGCTCGACCGCCGGCGTGCTGACCGCCGACATGGTCAAGACCATGGCCGCCAGCCCGCTGATCCTGGCGCTGGCCAATCCGGAACCGGAAATCCGTCCTGAAGTGGCCAAGGCCGCCCGCCCGGACTGCATCATCGCCACCGGCCGTTCGGACTACCCGAACCAGGTCAACAACGTGCTGTGCTTCCCCTTCATCTTCCGCGGCGCCATGGACGCTGGCGCGTCGCGCATCACGGAAGAGATGAAGCTGGCTTGCGTGAAGGCCATCGCCGAACTGGCGCAAGCCGAGCAGAACGACGAAGTGGCCCGCGCCTACGCCGGCCAGGAACTGTCGTTCGGCCCGGACTACATCATCCCCAAGCCCTTCGACCCGCGCCTGATCGTCCAGATCGCCCCCGCCGTGGCCCAGGCCGCCGCCGACTCCGGCGTAGCCGCCCGCCCCATCGAGGACATCGAAGCCTACCGCCAGAAGCTGATGGGGTTCGTGTACCACTCGGGCCAGCTGATGCGTCCGCTGTTCGCCCAGGCCAAGAAGGCGCCCAAGCGCGTCATCTACGCCGACGGCGAAGACGAGCGCGTGCTGCGCGCGGTGCAGACCGTGGCCGATGAGAAGCTGGCGTTCCCGATCCTGATCGGCCGCCCGGCCGTCATCGAAATGCGCATCAAGAAGTTCGGCCTGCGCCTGGCGGCCGGCCAGGACTTCGAGATCGTGGATCCGGAAGACGACAGCCGCTTCAACGAAACCTGGAACGCGTACTACCAGCTGAAGGGCCGCGAAGGCGTGACGCCGGCCATCGCCAAGGCGATGATCCGCAAGCACAACACGTTGATCGGCGCGATGCTGCTGCGTCGCGGCGACGCGGATGCCCTGCTGTGCGGCGTGGCCAGCAAGTACGACAACCAGCTCAAGTACATCGACGAAATCATCGGCAAGAAGGAAGGCCAGACCTACGCCGCCCTGAACGTGCTGATGCTGCCCGACCAGACGCTGTTCGTCACCGACACCCACGTCAATGAGAACCCGACGGCCGAGGAAGTCGCCAGCATCACCATCCAGGCCGCGGACGAAATGCTGCGCTTTGGCGTGGTGCCGAAGATCGCCCTGCTGTCGCACTCCAACTTCGGCAGCCGCGTGACGGAATCCTCGCGCAAGATGGCCGCCGCGCGCCAGATGGTGCAGGACCGCGCTCCCGACCTGGAAGTCGACGGCGAAATGCACGCCGACGCCGCCCTGTCGGAAAAGATCCGCGTCCTGGCCTACCCGGACAGCACGCTCAAGGGCCGCGCCAACCTGCTCGTCATGCCCACGCTGGACACCGGCAACATCACGTACAACATGCTGAAGATGACTGGCAGCAATGGCGTCGCGATGGGCCCGATCCTGCTGGGCGCGGCGCGCCCCGTGCACATCCTGACCACCAGCGCCACCGTGCGCCGCATCGTCAACATGACGGCGCTGGCCGTGGTGGACGCGCAGCAGGAAGCCGCCGAGGCCGCCAAGAAGCGCCGTTGATGATAGTCAGCCGCTGAGCAATGGGCGCCCCTCGGGGCGCCCATTTTCATTGCGCGGGCTCATGCCGCCGCGATAGCCCGCCGGCACGGGCTGATGGTAAAAACCAAGTTCAACCTTGTTTTCTGGAGTCAACATGCTGGCCGACGCCTTGTATGCCTGGTTTCACTACCTGGCCATCTTCCTGCTGGTGGTGGTCCTGACCGCCGAAGCCGTGCTGCTGCGGCCCGATCTCACTGCCGCCGGCCTCAAGCGCCTGGTCATCTATGACCGCCTCTATGCGCTGAGCGCCGTGGTGGTGCTCATCACTGGTGTGCTGCGCTTGACGCTGGGCATCAAGGGCGCCGCGTTCTACATGAGCAATCCCTGGTTCCATGCCAAGATCACGCTCTTCGTCATCATCGGGCTCTGTTCGATCGCACCGACGATGACCTTCCTGCGCTGGGCCAAGCAGTCGCGGCAGCAGCCGGGCTTCTTGCCTGCGGCCGCCGACATCAAGCGGGCGCGGCGCTGGGTCATGATCGAATCGCACCTGTTCATCTTCCTGCCGCTGTTCGCCGTGCTGATGGCGCGCGGCATCGGCGCGTAACACCCGCCCGCGAGGGCCGTGCGCTCAAGGGCAGGATGCGCGACGGGGGGCCTCGGGTTCCTCGTCGCCCACGACGAAGGTGGCGAAGTGGAAGACGCCCACCGTGTCGTTCCGGACCACGTCCACGACCTCGCCAGCCAAGGTCTGCATCACCGACATGCCTTCCGGCACGTCCGCCTGGCCGTCGCGTGTGGCGGCCTGGCCATTCCAGGGGCTCAGCACCAGCACGCCCGGGAACGGCTCGCGCGCATCGCCGCGGCCGCGGCGCACCGACTTGACCTGGGTGCCGGCGGCATAGCTCACGCCGCCGAATCGCGTCGGGCAGGCCAGTTCCGCATCGCTGACCCGCAGCAGGCGCCGCGCCTCGTCCAGGTACAGCCGGGGCTCGCTCAAGGGCAGCCCGAATATCCGGACCGCCATCGGATCCTTGACCTCGATGCGCCAGCGGTCCGGATCGCTCGAGCCATCGGTGTAGACCGTGCCGCCGGAGCCGTAGACGACGGAACCCGGCGCAAGGTCCAGGGTTTCGGCGCGGTTGCCCGGCCCCAGCACGCACTTGTCCAGCGCCCTCATCGCGCCATCGCGCGCCACCTCGAATTCGATATCCTGCGTGGCGTCGCACTGCCAGCCCAGCACGGTCTGGCTGCCCGCGCCACGCAGGATGACGTTGCGCGGATAGCGGCCCCGCAAGGCGTAGGTTTCGTCGTCATAGTCCGAATTGAGATAGCGCCGCGCGCTCGACGCCTGCACGCCATACATGGCCACGGGCTGCGGAAATTCCGCTTCGAGATAGGTCTCCAGCTGCCCTTCGTCCTGCAGCTTCAGTCGAGTGCCCGCGGGCATGGCGATGCCGCCGACGGTCGTGACTTCCTGCAGCGTGACATTGCGGGCTGCCTCGGCACGGGCGCCCTCTCGCTCGATTTGCCAGATCACCGTCTGCACCCAGGCATAGAAGGCGAACGGCACGGCCAGCACGACGAACACCAGGGAAGAAGTCTTCCAGTACTTGCGCACCGTACGGCGCGCGCCGCCGCTGGCGATCAGGACCACGGCCCAGGCCAGCAGCGCCAGACCGGCAAGAAAACCCAGGGAAACAAAAATGTAGAAGCCAGCAGAAGGCAGCGCTATCGGAATCATGGCAAGGATGGTACACGCCAAACCATCGCGCCGCGGCCACACGGCGTACAGGCAACAAAAAACCGCCCGAAGGCGGTTTCTTGTTCAAGCCAGACTGCGTATCAACGCTTGTCCATCGGGGGCACGTCGCGCGTGACCGAACCGGTGAACAGCTGGCGCGGACGGCCGATCTTGTAATCGGGATCCGACAGCATTTCGTTCCACTGGGCGATCCAGCCCACCGTGCGGGCCAGCGCGAAGATGGCCGTGAACAGCGAGGTCGGGATGCCGATGGCGCGCTGGACGATACCCGAGTAGAAGTCCACGTTCGGGTACAGCTTGCGCTGGACGAAGTACGGATCCGACAGGGCGATGCGTTCCAGTTCCATGGCCAGCTTGAACAGCGGGTCGTTTTCCAGGCCCAGGGCCGAGAGCACTTCCTTGCAGGTTTCCTGCATCAGCTTGGCGCGCGGGTCGTAGTTCTTGTAGACGCGGTGGCCAAAGCCCATCAGGCGCACGCCCGAGTTCTTGTCCTTGACCTTCTCCATGAACTCGCCGACCTTGGCGATGCCGCCGTTGGCTTGCAGCTCTTCCAGCATCTGCAGGCAAGCTTCGTTGGCGCCGCCGTGAGCCGGGCCCCACAGGCAAGCCACGCCGGCCGAGATGGCGGCGAACGGGTTGGTGCCCGACGAACCGCACAGGCGGACGGTCGAGGTCGAAGCGTTCTGCTCGTGGTCGGCGTGCAGGATGAAGATGCGGTCCAGCGCGCGCTCGACGACTTCGTTCACCTTGTAGTCTTCGCACGGCGTGGCGAACATCATGCGCAGGAAGTTGCCCGTGTAGGACAGGTCGTTCTGCGGGTAGATGAAGGGCTGGCCTTGCGAATACTTATAGGCCATCGCGACCAGCGTCGGCATCTTGGCGATCAGGCGGATGGCCGAGATGTGACGATGCTGCGGGTTCGTGATGTCGGTGGAGTCGTGGTAGAACGCGGACAGCGCGCCGACCAGGCCGGTCAGCACGGCCATCGGGTGCGCGTCGCGACGGAAGCCGCGCAGGAAGAAGTGCAGCTGCTCGTTGACCATCGTGTGATGGGTCACTTGCGAATCGAAATCGGCCTTCTGGTCCTTGTTGGGCAGTTCGCCGTTCAGGATCAGGTAGCAGATGTCCATGAAGTCGCAATTGACGGCCAATTGCTCGATGGGGTAGCCGCGGTACAGCAGTTCGCCCTTGTCGCCGTCGATGTACGTGATGCCCGATTCGCAGGCAGCGGTGGACATGAAGCCGGGGTCAAACGTGAACATGCCCGTCTGGCCGTACAGCTTGCGGATGTCGATCACATCCGGACCAACCGTACCCTTGTAAACAGGGAACTCAATGGGGGCGCTGCCATCCGAG
This sequence comes from Achromobacter sp. GW823-FHT04E03, assembly GCF_058796095.1. NCBI lineage: Bacteria > Pseudomonadati > Pseudomonadota > Betaproteobacteria > Burkholderiales > Alcaligenaceae > Achromobacter > Achromobacter sp. GW823-FHT04E03. Next base: position 433,918 of record NZ_JBXAIJ010000003.1, read on the forward strand.
AAGGATAGAGTGGCTTTTTTGTCAGACAGGTTCATGTTCATTCCTCTCAATTAATCAGAGCGCGCGCATCTGGCCAATGATGCTCCGAAGCCTGGGCGTGTCCAGCGCGCCCTCAAGCTCTTTGCGGGCCAGCAGCAGGTCGAGAAGGTCGTTGTCTCCCATCTCGAAAAGCTGCGTCAATGCGGCTACGTCATCATCGGTAAGCTCAGCCTCGTGGGCATCCAGATACCGGGTGATGATCAAGTCGTTTTCGAGCAAGCCGCGGCGCGCCCGCCAACGCAAGCGCGCCCGCTCCAATTCAGTTAGCTTGCTCATCCTTCTTTACACCTTTAAAAGCCCCCACGCCGCACCCGCTACGCGGGCTTGCTGCCCCCCTTGGGGACGTTTTTGCCTTGGGACGGCCCGGCGGCAAAAAATGCCGCCGGAGGCAAAATGCGCTTAATAAAAACTAGACCGTACGGCGAACCATCAGTTCCTTGATCTTGCCGATCGCCTTGGTCGGGTTCAGTCCCTTGGGACAGACGTCGACGCAATTCATGATGGTGTGGCAACGGAACAGGCGGTACGGATCGTCCAGGTTGTCGAGGCGGCTGCCCGTGGCTTCGTCGCGGCTGTCGGCGATGAAGCGGTAGGCTTGCAGCAGGCCGGCCGGGCCGACGAACTTGTCCGGGTTCCACCAGAACGACGGGCAGGAAGTGGAACAGCACGCGCACAGAATGCACTCGTACAGGCCATCCAGCTCTTCGCGGGCCTCGGGCGACTGCAGACGTTCCTTTTCGGGCGGCGGCGTGTCGTTGATGAGGTACGGGCGGATCGAGTGGTACTGGTTGAAGAAGTGCGTCATGTCCACGATCAGGTCGCGGATGACGGGCAGGCCCGGCAGCGGACGCAGAACGATGGGTTCCTTCAGTTCGCGCAGGTTGGTCGTGCACGCCAGACCGTTCTTGCCGTTGATGTTCATGGCGTCCGAACCGCACACGCCTTCACGGCACGAGCGGCGCAGGGCCAGGCTGTCATCGACGTCGTTCTTGATGCGCACCAGCGCATCGAGCAGCATCTTGTCGGTCGGCTGGAGTTCGACTTCCAGCTTCTGCATGTACGGGCGCTCGTCCTTGTCCGGATCGTAGCGGTAGATTTCGAACTTGACGATTCTCTTGGTGCTCATAGTGGGCTCAATCCGGACTTAGAAGGTACGCGCCTTGGGCGGGAAGGACTCGACCGTCAGCGGCTTCATCTGCACGGGCTTGTAATCCAGGCGGCTGCCTTCGGAGTACCACAGCGTGTGCTTCAGCCAGTTCTCGTCGTCGCGCGTCGGGTGGTCGTCCAGCGCGTGCGCGCCGCGGCTTTCGGTGCGGTTGGCGGCCGACTTGATCGTGGCGCGGGCCACTTCGGTCATGTTCGCCAATTCCAGCGCCTCGACGCGCGCGGTGTTGAACACCTTGGACTTGTCCTTGAAGTAGATGTTGTCGGCTTGCTTGGCCAGATCTTCGATCTGGGTCACGCCTTCGTTCAGCAGTTCCAGCGTGCGGAACACGCCGCAGTGGCGCTGCATCGAGAAGCGGATGGCGTTGCCGATGTCCTGGGTCTTCTCGCCCGAAGTGCGCGATTCCAGCTTGTTGATGCGGTCCAGCGAGAATTCGACGGCTTGCTGCGGCACGGGCTGGTGCGCGTGCTGGCGTTCCGGATGCGAATTGACGATGTGGTTGCCGGTGGCGCGACCGAACACGATCAGGTCCAGCAGCGAGTTGGTGCCCAGGCGGTTGGCGCCGTGCACCGACACCGCGGCGCATTCGCCGATGGCGTACAGGCCGTTGACGATCTTGTTCTCGCCGTTTTCGCGCGTCAGCACCTGGCCGTGGTAGTTGGCCGGAATGCCGCCCATCTGGTAGTGGATGGTCGGAACGACGGGGATCGGTTCCTTGATCGGGTCCACGTTGCCGAACTTGATCGCGATTTCGCGGATCGAGGGCAGACGCTTGTTGATCACGTCGGCGCCCAGGTGATCCAGCTTGAGGACCACGTAGCTGCCGTCCGGACCGCAGCCGCGGCCTTCCTTGATTTCCTGGTCCATCGAGCGGGACACGAAGTCGCGCGGGGCCAGATCCTTCAGCGTGGGCGCATAGCGCTCCATGAAGCGTTCGCCATCCTTGTTCAGCAGGATGCCGCCTTCGCCGCGCACGCCTTCGGTGATCAGCACGCCGGCGCCGGCCACGCCGGTCGGGTGGAATTGCCAGAATTCCATGTCCTGCAGCGGAATGCCCGCGCGGGCGGCCATGCCCAGGCCGTCACCGGTGTTGATGAAGGCGTTGGTGGAAGCGGCCCAGATGCGGCCGGCGCCGCCGGTGGCCAGCACCGTGGTCTTGGCTTCCAGGATGTAGATTTCGCCCGTTTCCATTTCCAGGGCGGTCACGCCCACGACGTCGCCCGCTTCGTTGCGCAGCAGGTCCAGCGCCATCCATTCGACGAAGAACTGGGTACGCGCGGCGACGTTGCGCTGGTAGAGGGTGTGCAGCAGCGCGTGGCCGGTGCGGTCGGCAGCGGCACAGGCGCGCTGGACCGGCTTTTCACCGAAGTTGGCGGTGTGGCCGCCGAACGGACGCTGGTAGATGGTGCCGTCGGGGTTGCGGTCGAACGGCATGCCGAAGTGCTCGAGCTCGTACACGGCGTTCGGCGCTTCACGGCACATGAATTCGATGGCGTCCTGGTCGCCCAGCCAGTCCGAACCCTTGACGGTGTCGTACATGTGCCAGTACCAGTTGTCTTCGCTCATGTTGCCCAGCGAGGCGCTCACGCCGCCCTGTGCGGCAACCGTGTGCGAACGCGTGGGGAACACCTTGGACAGCACTGCAACGGACAGGCCCGCTTGGGACAGTTGCAGCGAACAACGCATGCCGGCTCCACCGGCGCCAACGACCACCACATCAAACTGGCGGCGCGGCAGGGATTTCATGACAGAGACCACGGCTTAAATGCTCCAGAGGATTTGCGCGAAGTAAACGACCGAACCGACCAGCCAGAGGATCGTCAGCACTTGCAGCAGCAGGCGCACGCCCACCGACTTGACGTAGTCCATCCAGATGTCGCGCACACCAATCCAGGCATGCCAGGCCAGCGCAATGAATGCAAGGGTGGCCAGGATCTGGCCAACCGGAAGAACGCCCACGTAGAAGTTGAACAGCGCGGTCCAGTGCTCGTACGTGAAGGCCGGCATCATCAGGATGCCGATGAGCAGCACCAGCGTATACACGGCCATGATGACGGCGGTGATGCGCTGGATGATGAAATCCATGACGCCGTAATGGGCGCCCACGACCAGACGCTTGGGTCCGTAGTTTTTGACGTCGGCCATTACAGCACTCCGAACAGTTTGAGAGCGAACACCAGGGTCAGCGCCAGGCTCACCCCGAAAACCACGCCGGCGCTCTTCTTGGCCGACAGCTTGTCGATACCGATGTGCAGGTCCAGCAGCAGGTAGCGGATGCCGGCACAGAAGTGGTGCAGATAGCCCCAGATCAGGACCAGGAAGACAAGCTTGACGATCGGGTTGCCGGCGTACGCGGCCACGGCTGCGAACGTCTGCGGTGCGGCCACGCTGGCCGCGAACAGCGGCAGAATGACCAAGGGAAGACAGAGGAACAGCAGCGCACCGCTGACGCGGTGCAGGATGGACAGCTTGCCGGCCAGGGGCAGGCGGTAGCTGGCGAGTTGCGCAATACCAATATTGCGAAACTGCGGACGTGGCTTGGCAGCGGTGTCGGACATGACGGCCTCGGTGTTTCGGAACTAGGGAATCGTTACGGCGGAAATGCCGTAGCCCTTGCGGGCAAACACGGTATTTTCGCCCAGAGATAGGGTCGGTATCAAATCGTAGGTAAAAAACTCATCAATTCAGACTATTGCGGTAGTGGTATCGATCGGTCAAGTACAACCCCCGGCGGATTTCCATGGGGCGGTCACCATACGTATAAGACACCCTATCAACCTGCAACAACGGCGTCCCGGCGGGAACATTAAGCAGCGGACAGACCTCGGCCGGCGCGATCACCGCGCGCAGCTTTTCGTCCGCGCGCACCATGCTCACGCCGAATTCGGATTCGAACAGACCGTAGAGCGGCGCCTTGTTGGCGGTCAACAGCTCCAGGGTCAGTCCACGGAAGATGGAACCAGGCAGCCAGATGTCGTCCACGACGGTGGGCGTCTGCCCCATGGACAGCAGGCGGCGGATCATGACGACGGTTTCGCCGGCACGCAGGTCCAGGGCGCGCGCGATCTCGGCGGGCGCCCGCAGGCGCCGGCATTCCAGGATGCGGCTTTCGGCCCGGCCGGCCTCGCCTTCGTCATCGGCGGCCAGGCGCAGGAAGCGGTAGCGCACGCGCGCTTCGTGGTGGGTGGCGACGAAAGTGCCCTTGCCCTGGCGGCGCAGCAGCATGTGCTCGGCAGCCAGCTCATCGACCGCCTTGCGCACCGTGCCCTGGCTTACCTGGAAACGGGCAGCCAGATCGATTTCGCTGGGGATGAGTTCGCCGGGCTTCCATTCGCCGCGTTCCAGGCTCTGGACAAGCAGATCCTTGATTTGCCGGTAGAGCGGACTGAAAGCGGCCCCCTCGCCCGCCGTGCGGGCGGCGCGAATGCGTAAGGAGGTTTCGGGCCGGGGCTCTGCCATGGATCTTTTTGATTGAGTCATGTTTATCCGGGGAAATGGGAGGGCGGCGCAAGGCAGCGAACCCATCCGCAATGCGCTGCTGCCGCCAGTGTTCTGGCTTGATACAGGCGCGCAACCGAAACCGGGTTGCGGCGCATTCGAATAAACGCTCTATTGTGGCATATCGGCCGGGCGGCTGTCCAACGTCTTATGTCTTATATAAGATAGAAGAGCAATTGACGGACACGTAAATTCGATCTAGGATTCAACGCTGCCCGGGCCTCGCGCCTGCCACTGCGCACGCCGTTGCACACGCGTTGATTTTCACGCCCAACGATTACACTGCTTGGTGAGATTTTTTCTCGCCAAACCATTACGGAGAACGTCCATGTCCAAGCCTGCCTTGCGTGTCGCCGTCACCGGCGCCGCCGGCCAAATCGGTTACGCACTGCTATTCCGCATCGCCTCCGGCGAAATGCTGGGTAAAGATCAACCCGTCATCCTGCAACTGCTGGAAATCCCCGACGAGAAAGCGCAAAAGGCCCTGAAGGGCGTCATCATGGAACTGGATGACTGCGCCTTCCCGCTGCTGCAAGAAGTCACCGCCCACAGCGACCCGCGCACCGCCTTCAAGGACGCCGACGTGGCCCTGCTGGTTGGCGCCCGCCCGCGCGGCCCCGGCATGGAACGCAAGGACCTGCTGTCGGTCAATGCCCAGATCTTCACGGCTCAGGGCAAGGCCCTGAACGACGTCGCCAGCCGCAACGTCAAGGTCCTGGTCGTCGGCAACCCGGCCAACACCAACGCCTACATCGCCATGAAGTCGGCGCCGGACCTGCCCGCCAAGAACTTCACCGCCATGCTGCGCCTGGACCACAACCGCGCCCTGTCGCAACTGGCTGCCAAGTCCGGCAAGGCCGTCGCCGACATCGAAAAGCTGGTCGTGTGGGGCAACCACTCGCCCACGATGTACCCCGACTACCGCTTCGCCACCGTCGGCGGCGAATCGCTGTCCAAGCTGATCAACGACGACGCCTGGAACCGCGACACGTTCATCCCCACCGTGGGCAAGCGCGGCGCCGCCATCATCGAAGCCCGCGGCCTGTCCTCGGCCGCTTCGGCTGCCAACGCCGCCATCGACCACGTCCGTGACTGGGTCCTGGGCAGCAACGGCAAGTGGGTCACGATGGGCATCCCGTCGGACGGCTCCTACGGCATCCCCGAAGGCATCATCTACGGCGTGCCGGTCACGACCGAAAACGGCGAATACAAGCGCATCGAAGGCCTGGAAATCGACGCCTTCTCGCGCGAGCGCCTGGACTTCACGCTGAAAGAGCTCCTCGAAGAGCGCGACGGCGTCAAGGACCTGCTGAAGTAAGCAGCGCATGAGTAAAGAATTGGGCCCGTTTGCGCGGGCCCAATTCCTAGGCAAGACCGAAACATAAACCTGTCCCTTTGCCCCTGCGCAAAGGAATGTCGCGAAGGGGACAGATTTATTTTCCGGGCCCGCGGTAAGGTCAGGAACCAGGACGGGACGCATCCCGGCCTGGCCTGCAACGCGCCAGTCCGCAGTCCAGTCGTTTCATCCGGGGCCCACGAAAACACCCGGTCCAAATTACGGAGACCACCCATGTCCAGACCCGAATCCGCCGGCGCCCTCTTTCGCCGCGCGCTTGCCGAAGAAAGCCCCCTGCAGATCATCGGCGCCATCAACGCCAATCACGCGCTGTTGGCCAAGCGCGCCGGCTACCGCGCCATCTACCTGTCCGGCGGCGGCGTCGCGGCTGGTTCGCTGGGCCTGCCCGACCTGGGCATCAACACCATGGACGACGTCCTGACGGACGTGCGCCGCATCACCGACGTCTGCGACGTGCCCCTGGTGGTCGACATCGATACCGGCTTCGGCCCGTCGGCGTTCAACATCGCCCGCAGCGTCAAGAGCCTGATCAAGTTCGGCGCCGCCGCCTGCCACATCGAAGACCAGGTCGGCGCCAAGCGCTGCGGCCATCGCCCCGGCAAGGAAATCGTCTCGACCGAAGAAATGGCCGACCGCGTCAAGGCCGCGGCCGACGCCCGCACCGATACGGACTTCTACCTGATCGCCCGCACCGACGCGATTGCCTCCCATGGCGTGGACGCCGCCATCGAGCGCGCGCTGGCCTGCGTGGAAGCGGGCGCCGACGCGATCTTCGCCGAAGCCGCCTACGACCTGCCTACCTACGACCGCTTCGTCAAGGCGGTCAAGGTGCCGGTGCTGGCCAACATCACCGAATTCGGCAAGACGCCGCTGTTCTCGGTGGAAGAACTGAAGAGCGTGGGCGTGGGCATGGTGCTCTACCCGCTGTCGGCCTTCCGCGCCATGAACAAGGCAGCCGAAGCGGTCTACACCGCCATCCGCCGCGATGGCCACCAGAAGAACGTGGTGGACCTGATGCAGACGCGCGAGGAACTGTACGACCGCATCGGTTACCACGAATTCGAATCGAAGCTGGACGCGCTGTTCCAGAAGGGCAAGGCCTAAGCCAGCCCACGGTTTCCGGCGTCGCGGCAGCCGCCCGGCGCCTTGCATGCCCACCCCCAATAGCAACGACCATCGCGAAAGGAAGGAGTAGAGACATGAGCACGGCTCCCAAGAAGCAAGTGGCCAAGACGGACGCCCAGCCGGAAGAAAAAGCCGGCTTCAAGCCCAAGAAGTCGGTTGCGCTGTCCGGCGTCGTCGCCGGCAACACCGCACTGTGCACGGTCGGCCGCAGCGGCAACGACCTGCACTACCGCGGCTACGACATCCTGGACATCGCCGACGCCAGCGAGTTCGAGGAAATCGCCCACTTGCTCGTCCACGGCAAGCTGCCGAACAAGGCCGAACTGAAGGCCTACAAGGAAAAGCTGCGCAGCCTGCGCGGCCTGCCCGCCCAACTGCAAGCCGCGCTGGAAGCCTTGCCCGCCGCCAGCCACCCGATGGACGTGATGCGCACCGCCGTGTCCGTGCTGGGCTGCGTGCTGCCTGAAAAAGACGACCACAACACCCCGGGCGCGCGCGACATCGCCGACCGCCTGATGGCCAACCTGGGCTCGGCGCTGCTGTACTGGTACCACTACAGCCACAACGGCCGCATCATCGACGTGCAGACGGACGACGACAGCATCGGCGGCCACTTCCTGCACCTGCTGCACGGCGAAAAGCCCAGCGACGAGTGGGTCAAGGCCATGCACATCTCGCTGAACCTGTACGCCGAACACGAGTTCAACGCGTCCACGTTCACGGCCCGCGTCATCGCCGGCACCGGCTCGGACATGTTCTCCGCCATCTCGGGCGCCATCGGCGCGCTGCGCGGCCCCAAGCACGGCGGCGCCAACGAAGTGGCCTTCGACGTGCAGAAGCGCTATGAAACCCCGGACGAGGCCGAGGCCGACATCCGCCGCCGCGTCGAAGCCAAGGAAGTTATCATCGGCTTTGGCCACCCCGTCTATACCGTGTCCGACCCGCGCAACAAGGTCATCAAGGAAGTGGCCAAGAAGCTGTCCAAGAAGGCCGGCAGCACCAAGATGTTCGACATCGCCGAACGCTTGGAAACGGTCATGTGGGACATCAAGAAGATGTTCCCCAACCTGGACTGGTTCTCGGCCGTCAGCTATCACATGATGGGAGTCCCCACCGCCATGTTCACGCCGCTGTTCGTCATCGCGCGCACGGCGGGCTGGTCGGCCCACATCATCGAGCAGCGCATCGACAACAAGATCATCCGCCCCACCGCCAATTACGTGGGCCCGGAAGACCAGAAGTTCGTGCCGCTGGAAAAGCGCAAGTAAGCCACGACACCAGGGCGCGGACGAGGGCACGGCATGGCCACCTGTATTCATTCCATGGAGAGGTACCGCTATGTCTGCCCCGATCTCCAACGTCCGTCCCGATCCCGACCTGGTTCTGGTCGATATCGCCGACTACGTCCTGAAGTATGAAATCCAGAGCGGCCTGGCGTACGAAACGGCGCGCAACTGCCTGATCGACACGCTGGGCTGCGGCCTGGAAGCGCTGGAGTATCCAGCGTGCAGGAAACTGCTGGGGCCCATCGTCCCCGGCACGACCGTGCCCCACGGCGCCAAGGTGCCGGGCACGCAATTCCAGCTCGATCCCGTGCAGGCCGCCTTCAACATCGGCACGATGATCCGCTGGCTGGACTTCAACGACACCTGGCTGGCCGCCGAATGGGGCCACCCGTCCGACAACCTGGGCGGCATCCTGGCCACCGCCGACTGGCTGTCCCGCACGGCGGTCGCGGCCGGCAAACCGCCCCTGCTGATGCGCGACGTGCTGACCGGCATGATCAAGGCGCACGAGATCCAGGGCTGCATCGCACTGGAAAACTCCTTCAACAAGGTCGGCCTGGACCACGTCGTGCTGGTGAAAGTTGCCTCCACCGCCGTGGTGGCGCAGATGCTGGGCCTGAGCCGCGATGAAGTGATCAATGCGGTGTCGCTGGCCTGGGTCGATGGCCAGAGCCTGCGCACCTATCGCCACGCGCCCAATACCGGCAGCCGCAAGAGCTGGGCCGCGGGCGACGCCACCAGCCGCGCCGTGCGCCTGGCGCTGATCGCCCGGACCGGCGAAATGGGCTATCCGTCCGTGCTGACGGCCAAGACCTGGGGCTTTTACGACGTGCTGTTCAAAGGCCAGCCGTTCCGGTTCCAGCGCCCCTACGGCAGCTACGTGATGGAAAACGTGCTGTTCAAGATTTCGTTTCCAGCCGAATTCCATGCGCAGACCGCCGTCGAGTGCGCAATGGAACTCCACGCCCGGCTGCAGGCCGCCGGCAAGAACGCCGACGACATCGCGAAAATCACAATCCGCACGCACGAAGCCTGCATCCGCATCATCGACAAGAAGGGACCGCTGGCCAACCCGGCCGACCGGGACCACTGCATCCAGTACATGGTGGCGGTACCGACGCTGTTCGGCCGCCTGACCGCGGCCGACTACGAGGACACGGTGGCGCGGGATCCGCGCATCGACGCGCTGCGCGACAAGATTGTGTGCGTGGAAGACCCGGCCTATACCCGCGACTATCACGACCCCGACAAGCGTTCGATCGCCAATGCGCTGACGGTGGAATTCAAGGACGGCACGCGGCTGGACGAGATCGTCTGCGAGTACCCCATCGGCCACAAGCGCCGCCGCGCCGAAGGCATACCGCTGCTGGAAACCAAGTTCCGCACCAATCTGGCGCGCATGTTCCCAGCCCGCCAGCAAGACCGCATCCTGCAGGCCTCGCTGGACCAGAAGCGGCTGGAAGCCATGCCGGTCCACGAGTACGTCGACCTGTACGTGATCTGAGCCGCCTCCCCGCAAAGCCCTGTCCGCGGGGCTTTGCCTCTTGGCCTGAACGCGTAGTGGCGCAGCTTACAATGCGGCTTTCCTCGACTGGATCGCGCCATGGCCATGCTTTGGGTCAAGACCTTTCATATTGTCTTTATCGCTTCCTGGTTCGCCGGCCTGTTCTACCTGCCGCGCATATTCGTGAATCTGGCGCAGCAATCGGACCCCGCGGTCCAGACCACCCTGCTGGGCATGGCGCGCCGCCTGTACCGTTTCACCACCATCCTGGCCGTGGTCGCGGTGGTATTCGGCATGTGGCTCTATCTGGGTTATCGCATCGGCGTGGGCCCCGGCAACGGCTGGATGCACGCCAAGCTCTTTTTCGTCCTGCTCGTCATCGGCTACCATCACGCCTGTGGCCTGATGCTGCGCAAATTCGAACAGGGCAAAAACACCCGTTCGCACAAGTTCTATCGCTGGTTCAACGAAGTTCCCGTCTTGCTGCTCTTGGTGGTGGTGGCGCTGGTCGTCGTCAAACCCTTCTGATACCCCTACCTCTGCACATTCGCCAGGATTCGTATGTCCTCTGATGAACAGGACCGCCCGCGCAAGACGCTGACGATCAAGAAAACGGCGCGCGACGCCTATGCCGAAGACGCCCCCAAGCGCACCCGCAGCGGCGCCCGCGCCCGTCTGGTCGCGCAACAGGAGCGCACCAAGGAAAGCATCGAACGCCAGAAAGATCCCGCCGCCTATCAGCGGCGCAAGGACGAGGAAGCGCGTGGCCCGCGCGGCGCCGGCCGCGGCCAGTCCGCGCGCGGCGCGTCGGATCGGGCGGCGCCGGGACGCGGCGCCTCGGACCGGGCGGCATCGGGGCGACCTGCTACGGACCGCAAGCGGGCCGACAGCCCGCGCCGCGAAACTGAATCCGGCGGCCGCTCCGGCCGCGCCCCGCAGCGCGCGCCGCGCCTGCGCGACGATCAGTACATCGCGCCGGCCACCCCGGCGGGACGCTTCTACGACCCGTTCGAGGACGACGGTCCGGCGCCGGAATATCAGGCTGAACCCGAGCACGAATCGGATTTTGTCGAAGCACGTAACCGGGACCAAGACCACCGCGAACCCGCTGTCGAGGTCCGCAGCCGCCGTCCGCGCGAAACCCGCCAGGCGGAAACATTTCCCATCTTCGCCCCCTGCCCCCAAGGACTGGAAGAGGCGCTGACGGCCGAAATGCAGGCGCTGGGCTTCGAGGACGCCCAGGCCGGCCGCGCTGGCTGCTCGTTCACGGCCGATTGGGCCGGCGTGCAGCGCGCCAACCTGTATTCGCGCCTGGCTACCCGTATCCTGGTGCAGGTCGCCCATGCCGAGATTTCGCACGAAGACGACATCCTGGACCTGGCCCGCGACACTCCCTGGGAGCGCTGGTTCGGCGCGGAGCAGACCCTGCGCGTGGATACCTCGGCCATCAAGAGCCCGGTGCAAAGCCTGCAGTACTGCAATTTGCGCGCCAAGGACGGTATCTGCGACCGCCTGCGCGAACTGGAAGGCGAACGCCCCAGCATCGACACCGTGCGTCCGGACGCCCGCGTGCACCTGTTCCTGACCGGGCATACCGCGACGCTTTACCTGGACACCTCGGGCGAGTCGCTGTTCAAGCGCGGCTGGCGCCTGGACAAGGGCGAGGCGCCGCTGCGCGAGAACCTGGCCGCAGGCATGCTGGCGCTGGCGGGCTGGGATCCAGCCGCCCCGCTGCTGGATCCGTTCTGCGGATCGGGCACCATCCTGATCGAGGCTGCCTGGATCGCCCTCGGCGTGCCCCCGGGCATCTCGCGCCCGTTCGGCTTCGAACGCCTGCGCGGACATGACGCCTACCGCTGGCGCGACCTGAAGGACGATGCCCGCGCGCGCATCCTGCCGCAACTGGACGCGCCGCTGGTCGGCTACGACCTGGACCCGCGCGCGATCGAATTCGCCCGCAACAACGCCGAACGCGCCTGGCTGACCGAAGACTCGATCCGCTTCGAGGTCGGCGATGCCCGCCACGTCACGGCGCCCGCCGACCACGGCTGGATCGTCACCAACCCGCCCTATGGCGAGCGCATGGGGACGGAACAGGACGCGGATCTGTGGCGCGACTGGGCCACCTGCCTGAAGCGCAATTTCGCGGGCTGGCAACTGCACGTCATCACCAGCGACCTCACCTTGCCCAACCAGATGCGCTTGAAGCCCAAGCGCCGTGTGCCGCTGCACAACGGTTCGCTGGACTGCCGCCTGTTCGGTTTCGAGCTGGTCGCGGCCGGTTACCGCGACGCCTGAGCGCCCCTGCGCCCCGGGAGGTTTCGGCCCCCGGGCGCCCCCTTCCCCTTGAACAGCGCGTTGTAAAGGCGCCGCAACATGGCGCGCTTATCTTTGCTTATGGTTTTCCCCAGCACCGTTTGAGCGCATCATCGCACCAAGGTGTTGCCAATATGCACCAGGCACTTGCACAAGTTCAGGGTTAACCCCTATAATTCGGGTTATCCCTAGTAGCTAAACAAACAGTGCAAGCCCGTGGAGGCTATTGTGATCAACCCGAACAACACCATCCGCCTGACCGACGAACTCGAGCGCCAACTGATGCTCCAGGCTATCGAAGAACAATTCCGTCCGCACCCGATGCGGGCGTTGGCCGCCGGCCTGCGTAAGCTGGCCCACGGCATCCGTGCCCTGGCTGGCAAGACGAGCGCCAAGAACGCGCACTCCGCCGCCTGAGCAAGGCCCAGGCTTACGGCCTGAACAGTTTTCCCCTTGGGGGCTGCATAGCCCCTTTTAAGACCCGCCCTTACCGGTGGGTTTTTTTTTGCCTTGGAAGGCCTGGGCTTTGTCGGATAATAGCGACCCATGACGACCGACGCCCTCCTTGACCAGACCCCCAACCGGCTGCGCCGGTTCGCCTGCATGATGTACGAAGCCGTGCTGCTGTTTGGCGTGGTGTTCCTGGCTGGCTACCTGCTGGATACCCTGACCCAGAGCAAGAACGCGCTGGAATTGCGCGGCGCCCGGCAGGCCTGGCTGTTCGTCGCCATCGGAGCGTATTTCGTGCTGTGCTGGCGCCGCCGCGGCCAGACCCTGCCCATGAAAACCTGGAACATCCGCCTGGTCGACCGCGACGGCAACACCCCGTCCACGACCCGCCTGATGTTGCGCTACATCCTGGTCTGGCCTCTGGTGCTGGCCGGCGCGGCGGTCGTGTGGGCGGCCGCCAGCGCCACCGGCTGGCCTTCGATGGACATGTTCATCGTCGCCGCGCCCTTCACCATCTTCGTCTGGTCCTGGTTCGATCCCGACGGCCAGTTCCTGCACGATCGCATCCTGGGCACGCGGCTGCGCAACGCGCCGCGCCACAAGAAGGCCCGCTAGCCTGCGCAGGCAGCGTCAGCCGCCGCGCCGTATACATTCTGCGACAAACGGCAACATCGTGCGCCGAATTAGCCTTTTGCTTTCAGAAAGTTGAAAGTCGACCGCAAAGACAATGGGGCCCCTTTTTTCAGACGCCCTAGAACCATCATGCGCGCTTTCCTTTCCCGTGTTGCGCTGGCCGCCGCCAGCGCCCTGTTCCTGCTGCCCGCCGGCGCCCTGGCGCAGAACGCCGCCGCCCAACAGGAAATCGAAGCGGCCACCAAGGCCGCCTTCGCCGCTGCCCAGGAAGGGCCCGCCGACGTCAAGCTGGGCGAGCAGGCGGTCGTGCATCTGCCCGAATCCATGTTCTTCGTGCCGCGCCTGCAGGCGGACCGGCTGATGGCGGCCTACGGCAACGGCAAGGATCCTTCCCTGCTGGGCGTGGTGATGCCCAAGAGCGACGATGACGATTGGGTCATCACCGTCAATTTCGACAAGGCCGGCTACATCAAGGACGACGACGCCAAGAACTGGAACGTCAACGAATTGCTGGACAGCCTGCGCGAAGGCACCGAGCAATCCAACGAAGAGCGCAAGAAGCGTGGCTTCCCCGAACTGATCATGGACGGCTGGGTCGAGGCGCCGAAGTACGACAGCCACTCGCAGCGCCTGGTCTGGTCGGTCGCGGTCAAGCACAAGGGCGAAAGCGCCACCGAGAACCCCACCGTCAACTACAACACCTACGCGCTGGGCCGCGACGGCTACATCACGCTGGACCTGATCACGCAGAAGAGCATGGTGCCCAAGGACAAGACGGCCGTGCTGACCCTGCTGGACAACCTGAACTACGTCGAAGGCAAGCGCTACGCCGACTTCAACTCCTCGACCGACAAGGTGGCCGAGTACGGCCTGGCCGCCCTGGTGGCTGGCGTAGCGGCCAAGAAACTGGGCCTGTTCGCCGTGATCGCCGCCTTCCTGGCCAAGTTCGCCAAGGTCGGCCTGCTGGCCGCGGCCGCGCTGGGCGGCGGCATCTGGAAGCGCCTGCGGGCCAAGAAGGCCAACCCGCAGCAGCCCTGACTGCCGACTCCGGTCGCGGCCCCCCCCCGAACCCATGAACCCGATGCACGGCGGTCCGCCGTGCATCGCAGAGCCTCGCCCGCCGTCACAACAGCGTCACGCAGCGTTCACGTTCCGGTCATCGCCGGATGGTTTCATTCCCAGGCATGAGCACAGCCCCTGGGAAAGCGACCGTGAACGAAATCCGCCCCGCGCACTGGCGCGCCCTCTGGATTTCCGATATTCACCTGGGCACCGCCGGGTGCAAGGCGGAATTCCTCCTCGACTTCCTGGACCACAACGATTCCGACACGCTCTACCTGGTGGGGGACATCGTCGACGGCTGGCAGCTGCGCAAGCACTGGCACTGGCCCCGGGCGCACAACGACGTCATCCAGCGCATCCTGCGCAAGGCGCGCAACGGCACCCGGGTCGTATTCATCCCGGGCAACCATGACGAATTCGCGCGCGAGTTCGCTGGCTATGCCTTCGGCGACATCGAGATCCTGGACGAGGACGTGCACACCACCGCCAAGGGGCAGCGCCTGCTGGTGCTGCATGGCGACCAGTTCGACGGCGTGATCCAGCACAGCCGCTGGCTGGCCCACCTGGGCGACGGGCTCTACCAACTGGCGCTGTGGATCAACCATCATTTCAACCGGCTGCGCCACCGCCTGGGACTGCATTACTGGTCCCTGTCGCAATACCTGAAGCACAAGGTCAAGAACGCCGTGTCCTTCATCACGGACTTCGAAGAGGCGCTGGCGGGCGAAGCCCGGCGACGGGGCCTGGACGGCGTGGTCTGCGGCCATATCCACAAGGCCGAACTGCGCTACGTGGGCGAGATCCTCTACTGCAACGACGGCGACTGGGTGGAGAGCCTGTCCGCCCTGGCGGAGACGCACGACGGCCAGCTCCAGTTGCTGGACTGGGCCACTGTCATGGCGGATCGCGAAGCCGATCCCGCCGCCCGGCCGCCCCGCTCGCTGACGCTGCCGGCCCTGCCCTCCGCACTGCGCCGCCAAGGCAAACACCCGTGATAACCCGTATGCGTCCCCGTTACGCAACGGGGATGTTGCAGTTCACGGCCCTCTAGGTCATGCTTGCATCTGGGGCAACGGGCCAACTTGACCCGTTCACGCTGCAACATGCTCACAACATAGGGCCATGAACGACCAATATCAGGCGCTCTACCAAACATTCCGCTGGCTGGTACCCACCCAGTTCAACATCGCGGAAGCGTGCTGCCACCGCTGGGCATCCAGCAGTCCGGATGCGCGGCGCATTGCCATCTACTACGAAGATGAATCTGGCAACCGCGAGGTCTGGACCTATGCTCGCCTGGCGGAAGCGGCCAATCAGTTGGCCAACGGCCTGGTGAAAATGGGCGTTGGGCGCGGCGACCGCGTGGGTGTGGTGCTGGGGCAACGGCCCGAGACTGTGGTGGCCCATATGGCCATCTACAGCGTCGGCGCGGTAGTGCTGCCGCTGTCCGCCCTGTTCGGCCCCGAGGCCCTGGAAAGCCGCCTGCGCGACTCCGAAACCCGGGTCGCGATCGTGGATTACGCCTCCAGCGCCAACCTGCTGGCCGTAAGCGACAACTGTCCCAACCTGCAGCAGATCATCGGCATCGGCTTCGCCGACGAACGCGTATTGCCCTGGCGCAGCCTGCTGGCGCGCCAACCCAGCGAATTCAAGATGGTCCAGACCCGTTCCTCGGACCCGGCCATCCTGCTCTATACCTCCGGCACCACCGGCGCCCCCAAGGGCGCGCTGCTGCCGCACAGCGTGCTGATCGGCAACCTGCCGGGCTTCGTGGCCTCGCAGGACTGGTTCCCCAAGCCCGCCGACGTGTTCTGGTCGCCGGCCGACTGGGCCTGGACCGGCGGCATGATGGACGCCCTTCTGCCCACCCTGTACTTCGGCCACCCCATCGTCGGCACGCGCGGCCGCTTCTCGGTCGAGCGCGCATTCGAGCTCCTGGAACGCTACCAGGTCACCAACACCTTCCTCTTCCCCACCGCGCTCAAGATGATGATGAAAGCGGTGCCGGAGCCGCGCGGCCGCTACCAGCTGGCCCTGCGTTCCATCATGAGCGCCGGCGAAAGCGTGGGCGAGACCGTCTTCGAATGGTGCCAATCGGCGCTGGGCGTAACGCCCAACGAAATGTTCGGCCAGACGGAAATGAACTACGTGGTGGGCAACAGCCAGAAGCGCTGGCCCGCCAAACCAGGCAGCATGGGCCGCCCCTACCCGGGTCACAACGTCGCGGTGCTGGACGAGGACGGCAAGCCGGTCGCGCCCGGCGCCACCGGCGAGATCGCCGTCAACCGGCTCGACATCCATGGCTACCCGGATCCCGTGATGTTCCTGGGCTACTGGCGCAATGAAGCCGCCACCCAGGCCAAGTTCAAGGGCGACTGGTGCCTGACTGGCGACCTGGCCAAGATCGACGCCGACGGCTACCTCTGGTACGCGGGCCGCGCCGACGACGTATTCAAGTCCGCCGGCTACCGCATCGGACCGGGCGAAATCGAAAGCTGCCTGATCGGGCATCCGGCCGTGGCCAACGCCGCCGTCGTGCCCAAGCCGGACGCCGAGCGCGGCGCCCTGGTCAAGGCCTACGTGGTGCTGACGCCGGAGTTCGCGCAGCGCGACCGCAACGACATCATCGAGAACCTGCAGGAACATGTGCGCGAGCGCCTGGCCCCGTATGAGTACCCCAAGGAGATCGAATTCGTCGACGAGCTGCCCATGACCACCACCGGTAAAATCCAGCGCCGCATCCTGCGCCTGCGCGAAGAAGAGCGCTCGCGGATGACCGCAGCCATTACAGACGCGCCGCACGCCCCCAAGGCGTGACGCCGCAACCGGAGACCTAGGCATGCCCATTTACCAGCTCGACGACCTGATTCCCCGCATCGACCCGGCGGCCTATGTGGCCGACAGCGCCGACATCATCGGCAACGTAACGCTGGAGGCAGGCGTCAGCATCTGGTCCAACGTGTCGATCCGCGGCGACAACGACGCCATCCTGATCAAGAGCGGCACCAATATCCAGGAAGGCAGCGTGCTGCACGTGGACGACGGCTGTCCCATGACCATCGGCCCCAACGTCACGGTAGGCCATCAGGCCATGCTGCACGGCTGTACCATCCATGAAGGCGCCCTCGTGGGCATGCAGGCCATCGTGCTGAACAATGCCGTCATCGGCCGCAACTGCCTGATCGGCGCCGGCGCCATCATTCCGGAAGACCGCATCATTCCCGACAACTCCCTGGTCATCGGCATCGGCAAGATCGTCCGCGAGCTCTCGGACGAGGAAATCGCCAATCTGCACAAGAACACCGCCCATTACGTGGCGCGCGGCCAACACTACAAGACCGCGCTGAAACGGATCGGCTGAGCGCCCCGGGGCGGCGCTTCGACCCTGCTGGCGGCAGGGGGAATAGACGGGCCTGATCGGCTAACATTCCTCCATGACCGATCAGCTCAAGAAATACCTTACCGAAGACCGCAGCGTCCGCATCCAGGCCGTGCGCCTGGACGCGACCTGGAAGGCCGTGCAGGCCAATCACGACTACCCTCCCGCCATCACCCACCTGCTGGGCGAACTGGTGGCGGCGTCCACGCTGCTGGCCGCCAACATCAAGTTCGACGGCTCGCTGGTGCTGCAGATCCAGGGCGACGGCCCCATTGCGCTGCTGGTGGTGGAATGCCGCAACGACCTGAGCCTGCGCGCCACCGTCAAGATGCGCGAAGGCCACGACGTGCCCAGCGACGGCAACATGCAAAGCCTGCTGAACCCGGGCGGCAACGGCCGTTTCATCGTGGTGCTGGATCCGCAGCGCAAGCTGCCGGGCCAGCAGGCCTATCAGGGCATCGTGCCCCTGCAGGGCGACACCGTGGCCGAAGCCCTGCAGCACTACATGAAAGCCTCCGAACAGCTGGATACCCGGCTGTGGCTGGCGGCCGACGCCGACCATGCCACGGGCATGCTGATCCAGCGCCTGCCCTACCACGGCGGCTCGGACGCGCCCGCTCTTACCGAGCAGAACGCCGCCGAAACCTGGGACCGCGCCTGCGCCCTGGCCGGCACCATCAAGCGCGATGAACTGCTGGCCACCGACATCGACACGCTGATCCATCGCCTGTTCTGGGAAGAAACCCTGGTGGCGTTCGATCCGCTGGCGGTGCGCTGGCACTGCCCCTGCACCCGCGAACGCGTGGCCAGCATGCTGCGCACGCTGGGCCAGGAAGAGATCAACAGCATCCTGGCCGAACGCGGCCAGGTCGACGTGGCCTGCGACTTCTGCGGCAAACCGTATAAGTTCGACTCCGTCGACTGCGCCACCTTGTTCTCGTCCGGCGCAGCTCCGGCCGCGGACGAACCTCCCACGGTGCACTGATCCACACCGGCGGCCTGGCCGCCGGGACGTTTCGATCACGCCGGCTTATCCTCATCGACAGGCGGCCATGCCTGCGCCAGACTGCGCAGCCATGACCGCCTTTTTTCATGCACCCTCCTGCCGGCAACGCGGCGCCGCCGCCATCGAATTCGCGGTGGCGGGCGCCGTGGTGCTGCTGCTGGGCCTGCTGGCGATCGAAACGGCCCGCTGGCAGGGCGTGCGCCAGATGGCCTATCTGGCGCTGATGGAGGCGGGACGCGCCGGCGCCACCGGGCACGGCGATCCAGCGCGCATGCGCATGGCCTTTCTGCAGGCCCTGCTGCCGCGGTACGCCGATGCGCAAGGCCAGGCCGGCGCACGCCGCCGCCAGGAAGACGAGCAAGCCGAGCTGGCCGCCATTTCGGGTACCCACCCCTGGCGCATCGAAGTCCTGCTGCCCGACGAGCAATCGTTCCGCGAACACGCCCGCCCGGATCTCAAGGTGCCCGCCGCGTCAGGCCTGCGCGCCATCGACAACGGCTACCAGGACCTGCAGCATGCGCGCCGGCCGCCGCAGCCGGGCGGCCAGACCATATTTCAGGCCAACACCTTGAAGCTGCGGCTGACCTATCTGCACAAGCCGTTGCTGCCGCCCTTGCGGGCGCTGCTGGCCGCGCTGGGCTCCGATCGCGGCAGCTATGCCGGAAACGCGCAGACCCGGGGCCTGTTGCCCCTGCGCATGGAACTGGAAACGGAGATGCATTCGCACCCGGTGGATTGGGCGCGCAGGACGCCGCAACCCGCCGGCATCGTGTACGGAGAGTGCCGCAGCGTGCGCTGCGGTTGAACGGAACGGGGAATGAACAGGAACGGCAGCCGGCGCTCAGTGCCGGGCGTTGGCCTGATTGGCGGGCTTGGGAGGCGTAGCCGCAGGGCGGGCCGCCGGCGCGCTGGCGCGCGCGGGGGTGGCCGGCTTGGCCGCGGCGTCGGCAGCCAAAGAGGCGCCGCCAGCCGGGGCCGGGGTGTTCTGCGGCAGGATGTGCACGAACACCTCGCCGTCGCGCATCATGCCCAGTTCGCCGCGGGCGCGTTCCTCGATGGCGCCGGAGCCGCCTTCGAGGTCGCGCACTTCCGCTTCCAATGCGGCATTGCGCGCGCGCAGGCCTTCGTTGGTCTCGCGTTGCTCCGCCACCTGGCGTTGCAGATCCCAGACCTTGAACCACCCGCCCTTACCCAGCCACAGCGGGTATTGGATCAGGCCTAGCAGCACGAACAGCACCAGGAACAACAGGCGCATACGCGGGAACCCTCAGCAGTCGTGGCGTGGATGCGGCCCCGGGATTGCGCCTGGGGCCGCGCTTCTCATCAACGCAGGTTGTAAAAAGCTTCCAAGCCGGGATACGACGCGACTTCAGCCAGCTCTTCCTCGATGCGCAGGAGCTGGTTGTACTTGGCCATGCGGTCCGAACGCGACAGCGAACCCGTCTTGATCTGCATGGCGTTGGTCGCCACGGCGATATCGGCGATGGTGGAGTCTTCGGTTTCGCCCGAACGGTGCGACACGACGGCGGTGTAGCCGGCTCGCTTGGCCATTTCGATGGCGGCGAAGGTCTCGGTCAGGGTGCCGATCTGGTTGATCTTGATGAGGATCGAGTTGGCGACGCCCTTCTGGATGCCTTCGCGCAGGATCTTGGTGTTGGTGACGAACAGGTCGTCGCCCACCAGCTGCACCTTCTTGCCCAACTGGTCGGTCAGGAGCTTCCAGCCTTCCCAGTCGTTTTCGGCCATGCCGTCTTCGATCGAGATGATCGGGTACTTGTCGCACCAGGTGGCCAGCAGATTGGTGAACTCCTGCGAGGACAGCGAGATGCCGCCTTCGCCGGCCAGCGTGTACTTGCCGTCGCGGTAGAACTCGGAGCTGGCGCAATCCAGGCCCAGGGCGATCTGCGTGCCCGGCTCGTAGCCGGCTTCGGTGATGGCCTTCAGGATCAGCTGGATGGCGGCTTCATGGCTGGCCACGTTGGGCGCGAAGCCGCCCTCGTCGCCCACTGCCGTGGACATGCCCTGGCCGTGGATCAGCTTCTTGAGCATGTGGAAGACTTCGGCGCCCCAGCGCAGGGCTTCGCGGAAGCTGCCTGCGCCCACCGGCAGAATCATCAGTTCCTGCAGGTCCAGCGTGTTGTTGGCGTGCGCGCCGCCGTTGATGACGTTCATCATCGGCACGGGCATGCTCATGGGGCCGCTGCCGCCGAAATAGCGGTACAGGGACAGGCCCGATTCGTCGGCGGCGGCGCGGGCCACGGCCATGGAGGCGGCCAGGATCGCGTTGGCGCCCAGGCGTTCCTTGGATTCGGTGCCGTCCAGCTCGATCAGGGTGCGATCGACGAAGGTCTGTTCCTGGGCATCCAGGCCCATCAGGGCTTCCGAGATTTCCGTATTCAGGTTCTCGACGGCGCGCAGCACGCCCTTGCCCAGATAACGGCTCTTGTCGCCGTCGCGCAGCTCGATGGCTTCGCGCGCGCCGGTGGACGCGCCCGACGGCACGGCCGCGCGGCCCATGGCGCCGGACTCCAGCAGCACATCGCATTCGACGGTGGGGTTGCCGCGCGAATCCAGAATCTCGCGGCCGATGATATCGACGATAGCACTCATGACTTTACATTCCCTGAACGATAAACATATTCATGACAGCCGCGCCTTCGCGGGCATTGCGGGCGCGGCGGTACTGCCAGGAGTCGTAGAAAGCCTGGGCCGCGGTCATGGAGGGGAATTCCATGACGACGGTACGGCCAGGCTCACGGCCCTCGAGGTGCCTGGAATCGCCGCCGCGCACCAGGATCTTCGCATCGTACGCGCGCATTGCGAGCGTGGACAGACGCTTGTAGTCCTCGTACTGTGCGGGCTTGGTCACTGAGACGTCGGCGATGAGGTAGGCACTCATGGGATTCCTTCAGAGCAGTTGCGTTGGTTTCGGTCTGACGCCGGATACGGCGACGCCGCCAGTGTCGCGCAAGGCGGCCGGGCGACGCATATCCGATGCTAATTGGTTGTATCCGAAAGAAGCGCCGCCGTATAGGGCGGCGCTGAGGCGGCGGCCCGCGGTCCCGAAGATCCGCTTACGGAACTCCAGACCGCAGACGCGCATTACGCCTCCTGACCGCGGCGAGCCTTCTGCTCGATGGCGGCGCGGATATAGCTGGCGAACAACGGGTGGCCGTCACGCGGGGTCGACGTGAACTCCGGGTGGAACTGCACGCCCACGAACCACGGGTGGTCGGGCAATTCCATCATTTCCGGCAGGTTCTCGGTCGGCGTGCGGGCGCTGATCACCATGCCGGCTTCTTCCAGGCGCGGCACGTAGACGTTGTTGACCTCGTAGCGATGGCGGTGACGCTCGTTCACTTCGTCGCCGTAGATCGACTGCGCGCGGGTGCCAGGCTTGATCGGCACGCGCTGCGCGCCCTTGCGCATGGTGCCGCCCAGGTCGGACGACTGGTTGCGCTTTTCGACCTTGCCTTCGCGGTCCATCCATTCGGTGATCAGGGCCACCACGGGGTGCGGCGCCGAGGGATCGAATTCCGTGCTGTTGGCGCCGCCCAGGCCGGCGACGTGGCGCGCGAACTCGATCACGGCCAGCTGCATGCCCAGGCAGATGCCCAGGTACGGCACGCCGTTTTCACGGGCGTAGCGGATCGCGGCAATCTTGCCTTCGGTGCCGCGCTTGCCGAAGCCGCCCGGAACCAGGATGGCGTCCAGGTGCTTGAGCTGGTCGGTGCCGCGGGTTTCGATGTCTTCGGAGTCGATGTACTCGATGTTGATCTTCGAGCGCGTGTGGATGCCGGCGTGGACCAGGGCTTCCGTCAGCGACTTGTACGACTCGGTCAGGTCGACGTACTTGCCGACCATGCCGATGGTGAGCTGGTGCTGCGGGTGCTCCAGCGCCTCGACCAGGTTGTCCCACATGGACAGGTCGGCCGGCGGCGGGGTCAGGCCCAGCGCTTCGCAGACGATGTTGTCCACGCCCTGCGCATGCAGCATCGCCGGGATCTTGTAGATCGAATCGGCGTCCCAGACGGAGATGACCGCGTCCAGGGGCACGTTGGAGAACATCGAGATCTTGGCGCGCTCGTCGTCCGGGATGCGGCGGTCGGCGCGGCACAGCAGCGCGTTCGGGTAGATGCCGATTTCGCGCAGCTTCTGCACCGAGTGCTGGGTCGGCTTGGTCTTGAGTTCGCCGGCCGACGCGATGAAGGGCACCAGCGTCAGGTGCACGAAGGCGGCGTTGTTGCGGCCCATGCGCAGGCTCATCTGGCGGGCGGCTTCCAGGAACGGCAGGGACTCGATGTCACCCACGGTGCCGCCGATCTCGACGATCGCGACGTCCGTGTTGCCGTTCCAGGCGGCTTCGGCGCCGCGGGCGATGAAGTCCTGGATTTCGTTGGTGATGTGCGGAATGACCTGGACGGTCTTGCCCAGGTAGTCGCCGCGGCGCTCCTTGCGGAGCACGGATTCGTAGATCTGGCCGGTGGTGAAGTTGTTCACCTTGTGCATGCGAGCCGAAATGAAACGCTCGTAGTGGCCAAGGTCCAGGTCGGTTTCGGCGCCGTCTTCCGTGACGAACACCTCGCCATGCTGGAACGGGCTCATGGTGCCCGGATCGACGTTGATGTACGGGTCGAGCTTCAGCATGGTGACTTGCAGGCCACGCGACTCGAGGATGGCGGCGAGCGACGCAGCGGCGATGCCTTTGCCCAGGGAAGACACCACACCGCCGGTGACAAATACGTATTTGGTCATCGTAATGAGCACCCGGGACGAGCGGGCGCGTGCGGGAAATTTGGATTATAGCCGGGAGGCGGAGCTTATTTGGGTTTTCCCCTAGCTCCGGGGCGTAACATTTGGCAGCACTCGAATCGCCGAAAGGGGCATCGCCTTGTGTGGCGCGGCGCAGCGCCGTGCTATGTTCGATCCCTATTTTTTTGCTTGCTGTTTTTTCTCAACACTCCCGCTTCCGCCGATGACCGATCCCGCCCGATCCTCCTACTCGCTCGCCTGGCGCCTTGCGTTGACCGCAGTTTTCCTGCGGCTGGCTTACTCGGCGCTGGTCCAGTCGTACAGCCTGCTGGCCCTGCCCCAGTTCGAGCAAATGCAGGAGATGTACACCCAGCCGCAGTTCCTGGCGCCGCTGCTGGTCCATATCGTCGCGGGCGCGGTAATCGCCGGATTGACCGCCTGGGGAGCCATGCGAGGCTGGCTGGCGCGCCATGACACCCAGGCGGTGACCGAGCCCCGCAAGCTGTTCGGCACCTTCATCGCGCTGTTTCTGCTTTACACCCTGGCCGTGGCGGCAGGCATCGCCTTCCTGCAGAACACGCTGATGCGCTTCGTCATGGACCACCGCGACGTGCTGCAGGAACGGCTCGGCTTCGGCATGATCGGGCAGTTTCTGGCCCTGAACATCATCACCAAGCTCGTGACCATCGTGCTTGAGATCATCGGCATCTGCGTCATCGTGCGCATTGCCGCCTGGACCGTGCAGCCTGCGGGCCCGGCTGGCGGCCCCGCCTATGAACGGCGCCATGCCGCCTGGACTACCGCACTGACCGTGCTGGTCTGGCAACTGACTGTTTCGATCTGGTTGGGCGGTTTCCTGCAGATGCAGGCTCAGGGCGCTGGCTGGACGGCGTACGCGCTGGGCTACCTGGTCCTGCCTGCGGCCCTGCTGGGGCTATGCACCCTGGTCTGCCTGAACATCCTGCCGCGCCCGATCGGCGCGGCCCGGTTCGGACGGGCCGTCGCCCACGGCACCATCGCCTTCTGGCTGGCGCAGGCGCTGGGCATAGGTTTGGGATTCCTGGCCGTCCGGGCGATGACCTGGGGACAACTGATGCGCGCGGCGGAGTCCCATGCGGCCGCCGGCCTGACGCTGCTGGCCTATGGCGCGCTGCTGGCCTTGGGCTGCCTGATCGGCAGGCTCGCACTGTATCCCCGCGCCAAGACGGCCACGCCGGCAAGCTGACCCGACTTCGCGCGAAGCAAAAGGCCGCGGGCATTGCGCCCGCGGCCTTTTTTCATGCACTCACGCAGCGGTTCAGATCGCGGCGGTGCGGCGCTCCAGCCAGGCCAGCGCCTCGCCTTCGACCAGCGGCGACAGGCGTTCGTACACCGTCTTGTGATAGTCGTTGAGCCAGGCGATTTCGTCGGCGCGCATCAGCGACGGCTCGATGCAGCGCGTGTCGATCGGGCACAGCGTCAGCGTTTCGAAGCACAGGAATTCGCCGAGTTCCGAGGTCAGCCAGGCGCGGTTGGCGACCAGGTTCTCGATGCGCACGCCCCAGCGGCCCGGGCGGTAGATGCCCGGCTCGTTGGAGGTGATCATGCCTGGCTCCATCGCCGTGTGCGGACCCGGCACGGCGCGGTAGGAAATGACCTGCGGGCCCTCATGCACGTTCAGGAAGTAACCCACGCCGTGGCCCGTGCCATGGCCGTATTCCGCGCCGCCTTCCCAGATAGGGGCGCGCGCAATGGCGTCCAGCATGGGCGAAGGCGTGCCGCGCGGGAACGAGGCGCGCGACAGCGCGATCATGCCCTTGAGCACCAGAGTGAAATCCACCTTCTGGTCGGCGCTGGGCGAGCCCACCGCGACCACACGGGTGATGTCGGTCGTGCCGCCCAGGTATTGGCCGCCCGAGTCGATCAGCAACAGGCCGTCGCCTTCGATGGTGGCGTGCGATTCCTGGGTTGCGCGGTAGTGCGGCATCGCGCCGTTGGCGTTGAAGCCGGCGATGGTGGCGAAGCTGGGGCAGACATAGGCCGGCCGGCGCGCGCGCGCAGCGGTGATCTGCTCGTCGATGGTCAGTTCGGTGATGGTTTCATTGCCCAGCGCGCCTTCGAACCAGGCGAAGAACTCACAGAGCGCGGCGCCGTCCTGCGCCATGGCCTGACGCACGTTCGCCAGCTCGGCATCGGTCTTGCGGGATTTCAGCAACGTGGACGGATTGATGGCTTCGATGCGCGGCACGGCCGGATCCATCGCATGGAACACGCCGCAGGTCACGCGCGCCGGATCGATCAACAGCTTCTGATCGAGTTCCAGCGAGGCCAGCGCATCGGCGGCCTGGGCATAAGCGGCCACTTCCACGCCGTCGGCCGCCAGCACGGCGCGCAGGGCGTCGTCGATCTTGCCGTCGGCCACGAACAACGTGGCATGGTCCAGTCCGATCAGCGCGTGGCCGACGAACACCGGGTTGTAGTCCACGTCCGCGCCGCGCAGGTTGAAGAGCCAGGCAATGTCGTCCAGCGTGCTGATGAAATGCACGTCGGCGCCATGCGTGCGCATGGCGGCGCGCACCTGCGCCAGCTTGTCTGCGCGGGTCACGCAGGCTTCGGGCGCCACATGTTCATAGATGGCGGCGCCGGGCAGCCCGGCGCGTTCCTGCCAGATGTCTTCCAGCAGATCCTCGCGGATTTCAAGGGCCGCGCCGGCCGAGGCCGCGGCCGCCGACAAGGCGCGGAAAGCGCCCAGGCCCAGCACCTGTCCGTCCACCCCGATGACCTCGCCCGCCTTGGCATTGGCCGCCAGCCAGTCCACATGGCCCGGCGTCGTGGCCAGCGCGATCTTCATCAACTGCACGCAGGTGCCGGCCAACTGGGCTTCGGCCTGCACCCAGTAGCGGCTGTCCACCCACAGGCCGGCGAAATCGGCCGTAACCACCAGCGTGCCGACCGAGCCCGTGAAGCCGGACAACCAGCGCCGTCCCTGCCAGCGCGCGGGCAGGTATTCGGACAGGTGCGGGTCCGAGGACGGAACGACATAGGCGGACAGGCCGCGGCGGCTCATGGCCTGCCGCAATTGGGCAATACGGGCGTCGGTGCTAGACATGGGGGATGGGATCCTTAGCGCAACATGAAAGACATGGCGGCCAGGCTGTTCAGCGTGCGGACGGCGGACTGCATGCTATCCGTGGTGAATCGCAAGGTCACGCCGTCCACGCGTTCCAGCGTGGGCCACATGCAGAACAGGTCGGCCAGGGCCGAGCTCTGCGTCTGCAACCGGCATTCTATAGGGGCGGGAATGCGGAAAGGAACCACTCCCCCTTTCTTCAAATTGCGCACGGCGGTTTCGGCGGCGGACGCAATCGCGCGGCGCGATGCAGCAGGCGACAGGGTCACGCCGCTGCCCTGCCCATGGGCCACCTTGGTCTGCACCCATTCGGCGCCCGGGAAGGTATCGCGGGTCTCCTCGATGAAGGCATCGTCGCCGGTGCCCAGGATGACGGGCACGCCCAACTCGCCCGCCAGCGCGCCGTACAGGCCGGCCTCGCCCAGCTCCATGCCGTTGATGAGCACGCGGGCGAAGGCGAAGCTGTTGATGGTGTGGGCCAGGATGCCGCGGCCCTGCGAACGCGAGTGGTAGCCGATCATGAAGACGGCGTCGCAGCCCTCTTCCAGGCCGCCCATCATGCCGAGGTAGCGCGGCTTGCCCAGCACCAGGCGGGCGCGCTCGTCCAGGCCGTCAGGCAGCAGGTTGCGAAAGCCGCCGTGCGAATCGTTGACCAGGATCTCTTCGGCGCCGCCGGCGATCGCGCCTTGCACGGCCGCGTTGGCCTCGGCGGTCATCCAGGCGCGGGCGCGCTCGTATTCGCCGTTGCCGGCGCGGACTTGTTCGGAATGAAAGACGCCGGCGACGCCTTCGATATCGGTGGAAATCAGGATCTTCATGGGATCAGCCTCGGAGGATTTCAGAATTCGGTTTCGGACAGCCACTGGCGCCACTGCGGCGCCGCGTCGCGGATCGCGGCGCGGTGGTTGCCGTCGCGCCCCGTCACGCCTTCGGCATGCCACAGCGCGGAAATGATGGCCTGTTCGCAGGCTTCGGCGGCGGCTTCGAACAAGGGATCGATGCGGGCCTCGTGCAGCATCGCCACCGCCGGCATGGGCTGCTCGGGTAGTTGCGGCACCGTATAGGCGGTGGAAAACGCCAGCGCGATGTCGCCGCTGCCATGGCCATACACCGAACCGGTGCGGGCCAGCCCCGCCCCGGCCCGCAGCGACAGGCGGCGCAACTGGCGCGAGTCCAGCGGCGCATCGGTCGCCAGCAGCAGGATGATGGAACCCTTCTCGGGCACGATGGCGGCGTTCTCGCCCGCCTGGGCCAGGCCGCTGTCCAGCTGCTGCGCCAGCCGGCGGCCGAAGGGCCTGCCCGCCACGGTCAGGTTGGGCAGGCGGCCGAAGTTCGCCAGCACCAGCGCGCCAACCGTGTATTGCGGTCCGGCCTGAATGGATGCCAGGCGCGAGGCCGAGCCGATGCCGCCCTTGAACGAGAAGCAGGACATGCCCCGGCCCGCGCCGACGGCGCCCTGCTCGAACGGCTTGCCCGCGGCGGCCAGCGCCTCGGCGTAGTGCGATTCCTGCACCGCCAGCGCCTGGATATCGTTCAGATAGCCATCGTTGCATTCGAAGACCAGCGGATTGACGGTAGCCATGCCACGGCCAATGCCAGGGTTCGCGGCGACCGCGGCGCGGATCTGCGCATTGGCCACCGTACCCACGCCAAACGTATTGGTCAGCGCAATGGGCGTTTCCAGCACGCCCAGCTCCTGCACCTGAACCAGGCCGGTGCTCTTGCCGAAGCCGTTCAGCACGGTGGCGGCAGCCGGCACCTTATCCAGATAGGGATCGCCGGCATGCGGACGCACCACGGTTACGCCGGTCTGCAGCGGGCCTTCGGCCAGCGTACGGTGGCCGACGGCGACCTCGCCCACGTCGCAGATCGAATCCAGCGGTCCCGCTGGCAGTACGCCGATGCGGGGGATGTCCAGCGCTTGTTTGTCCATGTTCGCTGCGTGTCGCCACGCTCCTGAATGTAAAACGCCGCCGCCCTGGGGCGACGGCGCAAAGATTCGCCCTCCACGCCGGCCCTCCAGGGAGGACCGGCGGCAGGATTACTTGCGGTCGATCTTGGGATCGAGCGCGTCGCGCAGGCCGTCGCCCAGCAGGTTGAACGCGAGCACCGTGAAGAAGATCGCCAGCGCCGGGAAGATCGCCACGTGCGGCGCGATCACCATGTCGGCGCGCGCTTCGTTCAGCATCGCGCCCCACTCCGGCGTGGGAGGCGAAGCGCCCATGCCCAGGAACGACAGGCTGGCAGCGGTGATGATCGAGGTGCCGATGCGCATCGTGCCGTAGACCACGATCGGCGAGATCGTGCCGGGCAGGATGTGGCGCATGATGATGGTCCAGTCGGACGCGCCCACGCTCTTGACCGCTTCGACGTAGGTCATCTGCTTGATCGACAGCGTGTTGCCGCGCACCAGGCGGGCAAACGCCGGCACGCTGAACACGGCCACGGCCACGATCACGTTGACCATGCTGGAACCCAGGATGGCGACCACGCCGATGGCCAGCAGCATGCCGGGGAACGCCAGCAGCACGTCGGAGATGCGCATCGTGATGCGTTCCCACCAGCCTTCGTAGTAGCCCGCCATCAGGCCCATGAAAGTGCCGACGACGGCGCCCATGGCGACGGACAGGAAGCCCGCGGCCAAGGAGATGCGCGCGCCCATGATGATGCGGCTGAAGATGTCGCGGCCCAGCGAGTCCACGCCCAGCCAGTGGGTGGTGGAAGGTCCGGCGTTCAGGGCGTCGTAGTCGAAGAAGTTCTCCGGGTCGAACGGCACGATCCACGGCGCGAAGACCGCGACGACGACGAGCAGCAGGACGAAGATGCCCGCGCCGACGGCGAGCTTCTGCTTCTTGAATTTGCGCCAGAACTCGGTGGCGGGGGTGCGCACGTCGTTCTTGGGAGCGGCGGCGATGGTCGTGGCGGGTGTCGTATTGCTCATGGCCGCCTCACTTGTAACGGATGCTGGGATTGATGACGCCATAGAGCACGTCGACAATCAGGTTGATCAGGATGAATTCCAGCGAGAACAGCAGCACCAGGCCCTGGATCACCGGATAGTCGCGCTGGGTCACGGCGTCCACCAGCAGGCGGCCGAGGCCGGGCCAGTTGAACACGGTCTCGACCACGATGGAGCCGCCCAGCAGGAAGCCGAACTGCAGGCCCATCATCGTGACGACGGGAATCAGCGCATTGCGCAGCGCATGCTTGATCACGACGCGGCGCTCGGTAAGGCCCTTGGCGCGGGCGGTCCGCACGAAGTCTTCCTGGATGACTTCCACGAAGGAAGCCCGGGTAAAGCGCGCCATCACGGCCGCCACGGCGGCGCCCAGCGTGATGGACGGAAGTATGTAGTGTTGCCAGGTCGAGGCGCCCACGGTAGGCAGCCAGCCCAGATTCACGGAGAAGACCTGCATCAGCATCATGCCCAGCGCGAACGCGGGGAACGAGATGCCGGACACCGCCAGCGTCATGCCGAGACGGTCGGGCCAGCGATTGCGCCATACCGCCGACACGATCCCGATGATCATGCCGAAGGTCACTGACCACACCATGCTGGCGAGCGTGAGCCACAGGGTAGGCATGAAACGGTCGGCGATTTCGGTCGAGACGGGGCGCTTGGTACGCAAGGAGGTACCCAGGTCGCCTTGCAGCATGTGGCTGAAATAGCGCACGAACTGCTGCGGCAGCGGCAGATCCAGTCCCAGTTCCTTGCGCACGAGCTCGACGGTCTGCTGGTCGGCCTCCTGGCCCGCGGCCAGTCGCGCCGGGTCGCCCGGAAGCATGTGCACAAACAGGAACACGACCACGGCTACCAGCAGCAGCGTGGGGATCATGCCCAAAAGACGTTTGACGATGTAGGTCAGCATTGAAATTCCTGCAACATCGGCGGGGACACCGCGCCCCCGCCGTATGTGGCCTTACAGGGGCGACTAGGCCCCGAGAGTTACTGCCAGATTTACTGCTTCAGATCGATGTCGCCGAACCAGAACGAGGTGTCCGGCTCAACGTACACGCCCGACAGGTTCTTCGACTTCACGTACAGGTTGTTCTGGGTCACCAGGAAGGCCCACGGGGCGTCCTTCCAGATGGTTTCCTGAACGTTCTTGTAGATCTCGGTCTTCTTGGCGCGGTCGGTCGTGGCCAGGGCTTGCTGGATGCCATCGTCCACCGACTTGTTCGAGTAGTACGAGACGTTGTTCAGCACCGGCGGGAACGCGGCGGTGGTCAGCAGCGGACGCAGGCCCCAGTCGGCTTCGCCGGTCGAGGACGACCAGCCGGCGTAGTACATGCGGACCTTGGCGTCTTCAGGCTTCTGCACCTGTTGGACGCGCTGCACGCGCTGGCCCGATTCCAGCACTTCGACGGACACCTTGATGCCGACTTGCGCCAATTGCTGCTGCAGGAACTGCACCACCTTCACCGAGGTGCCGTCGTTATAGGCGGACCACAGCTGGCTTTCGAAGCCGTTGGGGTAGCCGGCTTCGGCCAGCAGGGCCTTGGCCTTCTTGATGTCGTACGGCCACGGGCCGGTCTTGTGCGCGTAGTCCACGCCTTGCGGCACGACGCCGTCGACGATGGTGGCATAGCCCGAGAAAGCGACCTTGGCCAGGGCTTCCTTGTTGATGGCGTAGTTGATGGCTTCACGCACCTTGACGTTGTCGAACGGCTTTTGCTGCGTGTTCATCGACAGGTAGCGCGCCATGATCGAGTTGTGGTGATCGACCACGTCCAGCTTGTCGTTCTTCTTCAGCACGGCGGCCTGCTCGAACGGCACCGGGAAGGCGAACTGCGCTTCACCCGTCTGCACCACGGCGGCGCGGGTGTTGTTGTCCGTCACGGTACGGAAGGTCAGGGTGTCGACCTTGGGGTAGCCCTTCTTCCAGTAGCCGTCGAACTTCTTGACCTTCAGGTATTCGGCCGGCTTCCATTCGACGAATTCGAAGGGACCGGTGCCCACGGGGTGGAAGCCGATTTCCTTGCCGTACTTGGCCAGCGCGGCGGGCGAGATCATCATGGCAGCCGGGTGGGCCAGCGCGTTGATGAAGGCCGAGAACGGCTTCTTCAGCGTGATCTTGACGGTCATCGGGTCGACCACTTCGGTCTTGTCGATGACGCTGAACTGGATGTAGCGCGACAGGCGGTTGTCCGGATTGGCCGGGCGGTCGAAGTTGATCTTGACGGCTTCGGCGTTGAAATCGGTGCCGTCATGGAACTTCACGCCAGGACGCAGCTTGAAGGTGTAGACCAGGCCGTCTTCGCTGACGGTGTAGTCGGTGGCCAGGACCTTCTGGACCTTCAGGTCCTTGTCGAACTCGAACAGGCCTTCGTAGTAGGCCTTGCCGGCCGCCTGGTTCAGCGTGCTGTTGGTGTTGTACGGATCGAGCGTTTCCAGCGCGATGGAGACGGCGAACGTCACGTCCTTGGCGGCATGCGCCAGCGGCGACGCGATCACGCCGAAGGCCAGCGCAGCGGCGGCCATCAGTTTGGTGGGGCGCAGAACTTTCATCATTGCAACTCCTGGTTCCAAAAAGGAATTAGGGGGTTTGGTGGAAGAAAAACAAGTACGACAACTGACTCAATACGCTCCGCCGACCGGATGCCGGGCGACGAAGTGATCCGTTCCGACCTGCACCAGCGGCTGCACCACGGGCTCGTCGCCGAGCTTGCGGATGGGGCTGGGGATTTCGTCGGACAACAGCGTGCGCTTCATGTGGCGGCGGGCCGGATCGGCGATCGGCACGGCGGACATCAGCTTCTTGGTGTAAGGGTGCTGCGGATTCTCGAAAATGGCGCGGCGCGGCCCGATCTCCACGATCTGGCCCAGGTACATGACGGCGACGCGGTGGCTGACGCGCTCGACCACGGCCATGTCATGCGAAATGAACAGGAAGGAAATGCCCATGTCGCGCTGCAGGTCGATCAGCAGGTTCACGATCTGCGCCTGGATCGACACGTCCAGCGCCGACACGGATTCGTCCGCGATCACGACCTTGGGATTCAAAGCCAGGGCGCGCGCAATGCAGATGCGCTGGCGCTGGCCGCCCGAGAATTCGTGCGGATAGCGCTGCGCCATTTCGGCGGGAAGGCCGACGCGCTCAAGCAGCTCGGCCACGCGGCGCTCGGCATCGCGACCCTTGGCCACGCCGTGCACCAGCAGCGGCTCCATGATGGAAAAGCCGACCGTCACGCGCGGATCCAGCGAGGCGAACGGGTCCTGGAACACGAACTGGATGTCGCGGCGCAGGGATTGCAGTTCGGTGTTCTTCAGGCGCACGATGTCGCGGCCGCCGAAGCGGATCTCGCCGCCCTGGCTGTCGACCAGGCGCAACAGCGAGCGGCCGGTGGTGGACTTGCCGCAACCGGACTCGCCCACCAGCGACAGCGTTTCGCCGGGGAACAGGTCGAAGCTGACCTGCTCCACCGCATGCACGCGGCGCTGCACGCGGCTCATGATGCCGCCGCGCAGATCGAAGCGGGTGACCAGCTTGCGCACGCTCAGGATAGGCTCGCGCTTGGCGTCCGGCGCGGTGGGCGCGCTGACCGGAGCTGCCTCGGGCTGGGCCTGGCCTTCGGCCTGCAGCAGCGGGAAACGCGCGGGCAGGTCCGTGCCCTGCATGGCGCCCAGCTTCGGCACGGCCGACAGCAGCGCCTTGGTGTAGCGGTGCTGCGGCGAGGCGAACACCTGCTCGGACGGGCCTTCCTCGACCTTGTCGCCGCGGTACATGACCAGCACGCGGTCGGCCACTTCGGCGACCACGCCCATGTCGTGGGTGATGAACACCACGCCCATGTGCATTTCTTCCTGCAGCTGGCGGATGAGCTGCAGGATCTGCGCCTGGATGGTGACGTCCAGCGCGGTGGTGGGTTCGTCGGCGATCAGCAGCGCCGGCTTGCAGGCCAGCGCCATCGCGATCATCACGCGCTGGCGCATGCCGCCCGACAGTTGGTGCGGGTAGCGGTCCAGCACCGACTTGGCTTCCGGAATGCGGACCTGTTCCAGCATGCGCAGCGCCTCGGCGCGCGCGGCCGCGGCGTCCTTGCCCTGGTGCTGGCGGATCGATTCGGCGATCTGGTCGCCGGCGGTGAAGACCGGGTTCAGGGAGGTCATCGGCTCCTGGAAGATCATGGCCATGTCCGCGCCGCGCACGCTGCGCATTTCGCGTTGGCTGGATCCGACCAGGTCGATCACGGAACCGTTGCGCCGCCGCAGGGCCATGCTGCCCTGGGCGATGCGCCCGCCGCCGTGCTCCACCAGACGCATGAGCGCCAGGGACGTCACCGATTTGCCCGAACCCGATTCGCCCACGATGGCCAGGGTCTCGCCCCGGTCCACATGGAACGACAGATTGCGCACGGCTTCGACCGTGCGCTCCGATCCCACGAAGCGCACTGTCAGGTCGTCGACCTGGACCACGCGGTTTTCCGGCAGCGCCAGGCTGTTTGCGCGATCAACCATCTCTTTTGATTCCCCAAATACTGAAAAAACGAACCCGCCGCCGCTTATCGGTAGATAGCGGTGACCGGCTTCTCGCCGACGCGGGCGTAACCCCGATACATGCCTTCCGTGTTGAACGGCAAGGCCACATTGCCCTGGGCGTCGACGGCCACCAGGCCGCCCTTGCCATCGATGGTGGGCAGCTTTTCATGCACGACGCGGTCGGCGGCCGCTTCCAGCGACGCGCCGCAATATTCCATCTGCGCCGCCACGTCATAGGCGGCGACCATGCGGATGAACATTTCGCCGGTGCCCGTGGTGGACACCGCGCAGGTCTTGTTGCTGGCATAGGTGCCGGCGCCGATCAGCGGCGCGTCGCCCACGCGGCCGACCTGCTTGTTGGTGATGCCGCCGGTCGAAGTGGCCGCGGCCAGGTTGCCCTGGGCGTCCACCGCCACCGCGCCCACGGTGCCGAACTTCTTGTCCGAGTCCAGCGGATCGGCCGGTGCGGGCTGGCCGCGCGCGACCAGCGCCTGGCCGTCATGGTCCAGCACCGCCGCTTCCGGCGTTTCGCGCTGCACGCGCAGCAGCTGTTCGCGGCGGGCTTCGGTGGAGAAGTAGGAGGGATCGACCAGTTCCACGCCTTCTTCCTTGGCGAAGGCTTCGGCGCCCTCGCCCACGAAGAACACGTGCTTGCTGTTTTCCATGACCTTGCGCGCGGCGAAGATCGGGTTGCGCACGCGGTGCACGCCGGCGATCGCGCCCGAGCGCAGCGTGGCGCCGTCCATGATGGCGGCGTCCAGTTCGTGGGTGGCGGCGCTGGTGAACACTGCGCCATGGCCGGCGTTGAACAGCGGACAGTCTTCCAGCAGGCGGACGGCTTCGGTCACGGCGTCCAGGGCGCTGCCGCCACGGGCCAGCACGGCCTGGCCGGCGGTCAGGATGGATTCCAGCGCGCTCAGGTACTCCTGTTCTTTCTCGGGCGACATGGCCGCGCGGGACATCGCGCCGGCGCCACCGTGAATCGCAATCACGGGTTGAATCATCGTTTACCTACTCCATGGATGAGCCACGGCATCACGGACTGGGTCACCCCAGCGGCGGCCGCGACGGAATTCTTGGCCCGATAGGCCACCGCGGCCGACAGGGCTTCGATCAGCCCCAGCGCAGCGGTTTCGGAATTGGGAATCAGCTGGCGCGCGGAATACGCATACAGCAGGACGGAAGCCGTGGGCGCCAATGGCGAGGTGGGCTTGTCGGTCAGCACCAGCACCGGCACGCCGGCCTGCTTGGCGGCGCCGGCCAACGTCACCGTGTCGGCCAGGTAGCGGGGAAAGCCGATGGCGATCACCAGGTCCTTGGACGTCATGCGCGCCATCTGGCGCGCCGCGTGCGACACGCCGCCGGGACCGGCCAGCGATTCGACGGAATGCAGATGCATGCACAGGCCGCGCTGCAGGAGGCCGGCCAGGAAGCCGCTGGCGCCGAAACCGATGATGAAAACGCGGTCGGCGGCCAGGATGGCCTCCACTGCCTGCTCGCAGGCGGCGGCGTCCAGCGACTGCAGGTTGCGCTGGGCATTGCGGATGTCTTCTTCCAGCGTGGCGGCGAAGATCTGCACGGCGCTGGCGGAATGCGCCAGCTCTGTGCGCAGCTTTTCCACTGGCTCCAGCGCCGCCTCGAAGCCGCGCGCGAGTTCGGCGCGGAACTGCGGATAGCCCGGCAGGTCCAGGGCGCGCGCGAAGCGGTTGGCCGTCGCCACCGACACTCCCACCGCCGCGGCGAACTCATCGATGGTCATGGTGGCGGCGCGGAACTGGTGCGCCAGCACGTACTCGGCCATCTTGTGCTGAGTACGGCTCAGCGCGGGCTGGGCCCGGGCGATCCGGTCAGCAATCGTGAGTGCGGCCTTGGTCATCGAGGGGGGAGATGTAGCGGGAGTTTATGTAAATCTGTTTACAAACAAATTTTAGAGAAGAAAATAGATTTTCATACTAAGGGTATACCCGTGAAAACATGTAACAGTGCATCGAATAAAACGGGGTCGGTTTGAGGTACGCTAAGGCCCGCCCTAATGGCCCCCACCCCGCCACACCGGATTGACGCTATGCCCGATTGGATCTGCAAGCCGCACCAGGAACTGACCGTGACCGAGATCTACGCGATCCTGCGGTTGCGCACGGAAGTCTTTGTCATTGAACAGAATTGCATCTTCCAGGACATGGATGGCAAGGATCTGATCGGGCAGACCTCGCACCTGATGGCCTGGCAGGACGGCAAGCTCGCCGCCTATTGCCGCATCCTGGATCCGTCGCTGAAGGACGGCCAGATCGAGATCGGACGCGTCATCACCGCCCCCTGGACCCGCGGCCAGGGCCTGGGCCACGAGCTGATCCGCCACGCGATGCAGGAAGTACGCCTGCGCTGGCCCGGCCGCGCCATGTACCTGGGCGCGCAGGCCCGACTGCGCAACTACTACGGCGGCCACGGCTTCGTGCAGGTCACCGAGGAGTACATCGAGGACGGCATCCCGCATGTGGGGATGCGGCTCGACGAAACGGCATAAAAAAACGCCCCGGAGGGGCGTTTTTCATGGGTGCGGCGCAAGGATTACTTGACTGCCGACACGTCCAGCTTGGCCTGGGTCTTGGACTTGATCTCGTCCACCGTCACGCCCGGCGCCGTTTCCAGCAGCTTGAGGCCGTTTTCGGTGACTTCCATCACGCCCAGGTCGGTGATGATCAGGTCGACCACCCCCACGCCCGTCAGCGGCAGGTTGCATTCGGACAGCAGCTTGATGTCCTCGGTGCCGTCCTTTTTCTTGGCCACGTGCTCCATCAGGACCACGACGCGGCCCACGCCCGCCACCAGGTCCATGGCGCCGCCCATGCCCTTGACCATCTTGCCCGGGATCATCCAGTTGGCCAGGTCGCCCTTTTCGGACACCTGCATGGCGCCAAGAATGGCCAGGTTGATCTTGCCGCCGCGGATCATCGCGAACGAATCCGCCGACGAGAAGATCGAGGAGCCGGGCAAGGTCGTGACCGTCTGCTTGCCTGCGTTGATGAGGTCGGCGTCGACTTCATCGTCGGTGGGGAACGGGCCGATGCCCAGCAGGCCGTTCTCGGATTGCAGCCACACTTCCATGCCCTTGGGCACGTGGTTGGCCACCAGGGTCGGCAAGCCGATGCCCAGGTTCACATAAAAGCCGTCTTGCAGCTCGCGCGCGGCGCGTGCCGCCATTTCATCGCGGGACCATGCCATGTCTGTTCTCCTTAGGCCGGGCGAGTGGTGCGTTGTTCGATGCGCTTTTCGGGCGTTGCATTCAGCACGATCCGATGCACATAGATGCCGGGCAGATGGATCTGATCGGGATCCAGGCTGCCGGTGTCAACGATTTCCTCGACTTCGACCACCGTGAACTTGCCCGCCATGGCGACGTTCGGATTGAAGTTGCGGGCGGTCTTGCGGAACACCAGGTTGCCGCTGCGGTCGGCGATGTGCGCCTTGACCAGCGACACGTCCGGCACCAGCGAACGCTCCATCACGTACTGCTGGCCATCGAACTCGCGGATTTCCTTGCCGTCGGCGACGATGGTGCCCACGCCGGTGCGGGTGAAGAAGGCCGGGATGCCGGCGCCGCCGGCGCGCAGCTTCTCGGCCAGCGTGCCCTGGGGAGTGAACTCCAGCTCGAGTTCGCCGGACAGGTACTGGCGCTCGAATTCCTTGTTCTCGCCCACGTAGGACGCAATCATCTTGCGGACCTGGCGCGTATTGAGCAGCTGGCCCAGGCCGAAGCCGTCGACGCCCGCGTTATTGCTGATGCAAGTGAGATCCTTCACGCCCGAATCGCGCAGCGCGGCGATCAGTGCCTCGGGAATGCCGCAAAGGCCGAAACCGCCCACGGCAATCATCTGGCCGTCCTTGACGATGCCTGCCAGCGCCTCCTGGGCGCTTGCAAAAACCTTGTCCATCGCTCCAACTCCTAGTTAAGGTCGAACTTGAAGAGGGCGCGGCTGCCGACGCCGGTCCCAGCAACACCGTACGGAGTCCTGTGCGGCTGGCGCCTAGGGTGGCGCGCCCTTATTGCTTTTTTGATTTTGCGCTGATTTTACCGGCATGGCCGGCCAACGCACGCGCTATTTTGGCCGGCGCCGATTCAAGCCCCGGGCTTGAACATGGCGCCCAGCTTGGACAGCACCTCTTGCGGCCACGGGGCGGACGCATTGACCACATAGTCCATCCAGACTAGCACGTTGCGCGCGCGGGCATACGGACCGCCTTCGTCGCCCGCCTTCTCCAGCAGCAATTCGAATTCGGCGCTGGACCGGCCTATGCGCATGAGCTTGTGCGTCACGAGCACATTGGCGGGATAGGTCAGCGGCCGCAGAAAATCGCAGGACGCATGCGCCAGGATGAGCCCCTGATCTGCGGGGAGCGCGAAACCCGCGCCATAGAGTATCTGTATCCGGGCCTCTTCCATGAGGCGGAAATACATCGCATTGTTCAGATGATTCAGAGCGTCCGAGTCGCCCCACCGCAAAGGCAGTTCGACTTGATGGATATCTCCCACGGCCAGGATCCGCGCTGAGGTTTTGTCCGCGTTCACCAATTACTCCTGATGGCTAAAAGAAATACGAAGGCAACCATGGCCTCCGCCTGCAATACAATCGCCGATAATACTTCCAGCCATATATGGAATACATACGGGGAGCTTTGCAATGTCTGAACGCGAGTCGATGGAATATGACGTGGTCGTGGTTGGCGGTGGACCCGCCGGCCTGGCCACTGCTATCCGTCTTAAGCAGTTGGCCGCTGAGAAGAATCAGGAAATCGGCGTCTGCGTACTTGAAAAGGGCGCGGAACTGGGTGCACACATCCTGTCCGGCGCCGTCATGGACCCGCTGGCGCTGACCGAGCTCATCCCCGACTGGAAGGAAAAAGGCGCGCCCCTGAACGTGCCCGTCACGCATGACAAGTTCATGTTCCTGTCCGAGACCGGCGCGCGCACCACGCCCAACTGGCTGCTGCCGCCCTGTTTCCACAACGAAGGCAACTACATCGTCCGTCTGGGCGATGTCGTGAAGTGGATGGGCGAGCAGGCCGAGGCCCTGGGCGTGGACATCTTCCCGGGCTTCGCAGCCGTGGAAGTGCTGTACGACGAAAACGGCGCGGTCCGCGGCGTGGCCACCGGCGACATGGGCGTGGCCCGCGACGGTTCGCACACCGACCATTACCAGCCCGGCATGGAGCTGCACGCCCGCTACACCGTGTTCGCCGAAGGCGCGCGCGGCCAGCTGGGCCGCCAGCTGATCGAACGCTACAAGCTGGACGACGGCCGCAATCCTCAGTCCTACGGCATCGGCATCAAGGAAATGTGGGAAGTCGATCCGGCCCAATCCAAGCCCGGCCTGGTGATCCACACCGCCGGCTGGCCGCTGGACGCCGACACCTACGGCGGCTCCTTCCTCTATCACCTGGACAACAACCTGGTGGCGGTGGGCATGATCGTGGGCCTGGACTACGCCAACCCCTGGTTGTCGCCGTTCGACGAATTCCAGCGCTACAAGACGCACCCCGCCATCCGCGGCACCTTTGAAGGCGGCAAGCGCATCGCCTACGGCGCGCGCGCCATCACCGCGGGCGGCCTGCTGGCCCTGCCCAAGCTGACTTTCCCGGGCGGCGTGCTGGTCGGCTGCGAAGCCGGTTTCCTCAACGCCTCGCGCATCAAGGGCAGCCACGCCGCCATCAAGTCCGGCAAGCTGGCCGCCGAAGCCGCGTTCGACGCGCTGGTCGCTGACCGCCGCCAGGACGAGCTGGCCGCCTACCCCGCGGCCTTCGAGTCTTCCTGGCTGCATGCAGAACTGAACAAGGCGCGCAACTTCAAGCAGTGGTTCAAGAAGGGCCGCACCATCGCCACCGTGATGACCGGCGTCGAACAGCTGCTGCTCAAGGGCAAGATGCCCTGGACCCTGCGCCACAACAAGCCCGACCACGCCTGTCTGCAACCCGCATCGCAATGCGCGCGCATCGACTACCCCAAGCCCGACGGCAAACTGACCTTCGACAAGCTCAGCTCGGTGTTCATCTCGAACACCAACCATGACGAGAACGAACCCGTCCACCTGACGCTGAAGGATCCGTCCGTGCCAGTGCAGGTCAACCTGGCCAAGTATGGCGGCCCGGAATCGCGCTACTGCCCGGCGGGCGTGTACGAATTCGTCAAGGGCGACCACGGCGAGGACCGCCTGCAGATCAACGCGCAGAACTGCGTGCACTGCAAGACCTGCGACATCAAGGACCCGACCCAGAACATCGTCTGGGTGGCCCCGCAAGGCGGCGAAGGGCCCGTGTACAGCGGCATGTAACGCTACCGGACGCCCGCGCCCGGCCACCGAAGGCGCCCCGCGGGGCGCTTTTTTTTTCGACAGGCAGAACTCTCCATGACCGAACGCGTACTCCTTATCGGCTGCGGCGACCTGGGTCAGCGCGCGGCCCGGCGTTTCCTGGCGCGCGGCGACGAAGTCTACGCGCTGCGCCGCAATCCACCGGTCGGGGATGCGGACGGCATCCGCTGGCTGCGGGGCGACATCTCCCGCGCCGACGGGCTGCCCGCCCTGCCCCCGGGTGTCACGCGGCTCATCCACCTGCCCGCGCCCGGCGCGCGCGAAGCCGCCGCCTACCGCGCGGTGTTCGTCGATGGCCTGAAACACGTGCTGGACGCGCTGGACGCCACACCGCTCAAGCGAGTCGTGTTCATCTCGTCCAGCGCGGTCTACGGCGAACACGAAGGCGGCTGGGTCGACGAAGACACGCCGCCCGCGCCGCTGGGCGTCAATGGCCGCATCCTGCTCGAGGCCGAAGCCGCGCTGGCGGCCCGCGGCCTGCCCTCGACCGCCTTGCGCCTGGCGGGCCTCTACGGCCCCGGACGCCTGCACTTGATCGAACGCCTGCGCCAAGGCGCGGCAGGCGCGCCGACCGCTCCCGAACACTGGGCCAACCGCATCCACATCGACGACGCGGCGGGGGCCGTGGTCCATCTGGCGCTGCTGCCCGACGTCGCGCCTGTCTACATAGGCTGCGACGATACGCCGCTGCCCCTGCACGAGCTCTATGCCGACCTCGCCAGGCTGATCGGCGCCCCCGCGCCGCGCGAGGCGCCGGCGCCGGCCAACGTCGGCAGCAAGAAGCTGAGCAACGCTCGCCTGCGCGCCAGCGGCTTCACCCTGCAATGGCCGGACTCGCGGCTCGGCTATGCCGCGCTGCTGGCGGCGGCAGGCAACCCGGACGCGCCGCAGGCATAGTTCGCCGCGCATCGAATCGTGGCCGTCAAGGCTGGCGGATACTGGCGGCCGTATCCATTACCGGCCATCGCCATGCATCCTGCCCATCCCCTGCAGGCGGTCACTCACCCCGACCCCTACCCGTACTACGCCGCGCTGGCGCGCGAGCGGCCGCTGTATCGCGAGGCGGCGCTGGACCTGTGGGTGGCCAGCCATCCGGACGCGATAGCGGCCATCATGCAGCATCCGGCCGCGCGCGTGCGCCCGGCCGCGGAGCCCGTGCCCAAGGCGCTGTGTCCAGGCCCGGCGGGCGAACTCTTCGGCCGCTTCGTGCGCATGAACGACAGCGCAACGCACACGCAGGTGAAGGCCCTGCTGAGCGCCTACCTCCGCGAACAATCGGCGCGGCCCTGTACGCCCGCGTGTCCCGATCCCGGCCCCCTGGACGCCGCCGCCGTCGACCGTTACCTGAGCGCCGCGCCGGTGCATGCGCAAGCCGCCTTCCTGGGGCTGCCGCCTGACCTGTATGCAGATTGCGCCGCCGATATTGCGGCGTTCCTGTCCGCGCTGCCCGCCGCCGCAGCGGCGGATCGCATCGAAGCGGGACACGCCGCAGCGCAGCGCCTGCAGACACGCCTGGAATCGCATCTGCAAGCCCCCGACGCCGCGCCGGCCCTGCGCCGGCTGCGCGAAGACGGCGCGCGGGCGGAGATAGCGCCCGCGGTGCTGGCCGCCAACCTGGCCGGCCTGCTGTTCCAGTCCTGCGAGGCGGGCGCCGGCCTGCTGGGCAACGCCATCGTCCTGGCCGGACAGCGCGGCCTGCGCGCGGATCTCACGGACGCTGCGGCGCTGGCCCTGGTGGACGACGTGGAACGCAGCGACCCGCCGTTGCACAACACGCGGCGCTTTCTCGCCGCGGGCATGGACGTCTGCGGCTTGCGCATCGAAGCCGGCCAGACCGTGCTGCTGGTGCTGGCCGCGGCTGCCACGGTGCAACCCGAGGCGCACTGGACTTTCGGCGCTTTCGGGCATGCCTGCCCGGGCCGCCTTCCGGCCCGCCTGCATGCGGCGGGCGCGCTCACTCGCCTGCTGCGCGCAGGCCTGGATGCCGCCGCGCTGGCGGCCCGTTTCCGTTACCGGCCGCTGCCCAACGCGCGCGTGCCGCAGTTTGATTTTTCCGAGGAACAAGCACCATGATCGCAGTGATATTCGAAGTCGAACCCGCCCACGGCAACCCCGATCCCTATCTGCACATCGCCGCCAGCCTGATCGACGAGCTGAAGGCCATTGACGGCTTCGTCTCGGTCGAACGCTTCCAGAGCCTGAGCGATCCGGGCAAGCTGCTGTCGCTGTCGTTCTGGCGCGATGAAGCGGCGGTCCAGCGCTGGCGCACGCTGGAGTCGCACCGCCGGGCCCAGGAAGCCGGGCGCGGCGGCGTCTTCGCCAATTACCGCCTGCGCGTGGCGCAGGTGCTGCGCGACTACGGCATGAACCAGCGCGACGCTGCGCCCGTCGACAGCCGCGAGCGGCACGGCTGAGGCCCCGCCTCAGGCCCCGGCCGCGGCTGCCGCCAGCGCCACCCGGTGGGTCGCGCCCGATTCGAGTACCGCCGTCATTGCGGGCAGGCCCGGCGCGGACGAGGGATCGAAGTAATCGGCCTCGTCGCGGCCCGGGCCCGCCAGCAGGTCGCGCACTTCCACGCGAAAGCCCTCGGTCCGGTTGCCGCGCAGTTCCGGCACCGCCTGCAACAGGCGGCGCGTGTAGGGATGCGTGGGCCGGTCGAACACTTCGTCGCGCGTGCCTTCTTCGACGATATGGCCGCGCAACATCACCACCACGCGGTCGGCGATCTGCTCGACCACGCCCAGGTCATGCGAGATCAGCAGGCAGGCAAAGCCGTGTGAACGCTGCAGCGACATCAGAGTCTCCAGCACCTGCTTCTGCACGGTGACGTCCAGCGCCGACACTGGCTCGTCCGCGATGATGACCTCGGGCCGCAGCACCAGCGCCCGCGCGATGGCCACGCGCTGGCGCTGGCCGCCGGACAGCTCGTGCGCATAGCGCTCGGCGTAGTCCTCGCCCAGGCCCACGTCCCGCAACGCGTCGGCCACGCGCTTGCGGCGGATGTCCGCCGTCATGCCGGCTTCCAGCCGCAGGCCCTCCCCCACCAGGTCGCCGA
Organism: Achromobacter sp. GW823-FHT04E03; assembly: GCF_058796095.1. Lineage (NCBI taxonomy): Bacteria > Pseudomonadati > Pseudomonadota > Betaproteobacteria > Burkholderiales > Alcaligenaceae > Achromobacter > Achromobacter sp. GW823-FHT04E03. Next base: position 477,499 of record NZ_JBXAIJ010000003.1, read on the forward strand.
TGGTCATGCGCGGATCCAGCGATGAATAGGGATCCTGGAACACCATCTGCACCCGCCGGCGCGCCGCCTGCCACGACTGCCCCGAACCGCCCGCGGGCAAGGCCTGGCCGTCCAGTTCGATGCGCCCCTGCGCCTGCGGCACCAGCCCCAGGATGGACATCATGACCGTGGTCTTGCCGCTGCCCGATTCACCGACGATGGCCAGCGTTTCCCCCGGCGCCACCGCGAACGTCGCGCGGTGCACGGCGCGCACCGCGCGCTTGCGGAACCAGCCCTCGCGGACCGAGTAGTCGATCGCCAATCCGTCCACCTGCAGGATGGGCGCCGCTTCGACGGCAGGCCGGGCCGGACCGCGCTTGGGCAACGCGTCCAGCAGGCTGAGCGTGTACGGATCCGCCGGCCGCGACAGCACCTCGGCCACCGGCCCGGTCTCGACCGCCCGGCCGCGGCACATCACCAGCACGCGCTGCGTGTACGCGGCCACCAGGGCCAGGTTGTGGCTGATGAAGATCAGCGCCGTGCCCTGCTCGCGCGTCAGTTCGCACATCAGGTCCAGCACTTCCTTCTGCACCACGCAGTCCAGCGCGGTGGTGGGTTCGTCCGCGATCAGGAGGCGCGGCTTGAGCAGCATCACGCCCGCCAGCAGAATGCGCTGGCGCATGCCGCCGGAGAATTCATGCGGATAGCGCTTCATGCAATCCTGCGCGTCGCGCACGCGCACGCGCACCCGCTCCAGCATCCGGACGGCTTCGTCCCAGGCCTCGCGGCGCGCCATGCCACGGCGCAGAACCAGCGCCTCGATCAGTTGTTCGCCCACGCGGAACGCCGGGTTGAGCGACACCATCGGCTCCTGGAACACCATGCCGATGCCGGTGCCGCGCTTCGCCAGCCAGTCGCGCGGCGCCTGCTGCAACAGGTCCTGGCCTTCGAACAGCGCCTGTCCGCCGGTGATGCGCGCCGAATCGGGCAACAGGCCCAGCAGCGTCTTGCCGATCAGCGTCTTGCCGCTGCCGGACTCACCGACGATGGACAGCGATTCGCCTGCGTGCAGATCGAATGACACCCGGTTCACCACCGGCGCGGCGTCGCGCTTGCCCGGAAAGCGGATCTCCAGGTCGCGCACGGACAGCAAGGGTTGCGCAGCGCTCATGCCATCACCCCCCGCATGCGCGGATCCAGCAGATCGCGCACCGCATCGCCCAGCAGATTGATGCCCAGCAGGCTCAACGAAATCATGGCGCCCGGAAACACCGCCAGCCAGATGGCCTGGTCCATGGCGTTGCGGCTTTCGGACAGCATGCCGCCCCAGGTGGCCAGCGGCGGCGGCACGCCCAGGCCCAGGAAGCTCAGCGCGCTTTCCGCCAGCAGGGCGGAACCGAAGATCGAGGTCGCGAAGATCAGCAACGGCGGCAGGCAGTTGGGCAGTACGTGGCGGAACACGGTCCACAGGCCGCCATGGCCGGTGGCGCGCGAGGCAATGACGAAATCGCGCTGGCGCAGGGACAGCGCCGCGCCGCGCGCGATGCGCGACACCGACGGCGAATACGCCAGGCCCAGCGCCAGCACCACGCCCCATTTGGACGGCCCCAGCACGGTCATGATCCCGAGCGCGAGCAGGAGGCCCGGAAACGCCATCAGCGATTCCACCAGCACGGTGATGCCGCGATCGACCCAGCCGCCCGCATAGCCGGCCGTGACGCCTATCGTCGTGCCCAAGAGCAGCGCCAGCAGCACGGAAAACACGCTGACCGCCACGCTGACCCCGGCGCCCGCCATCAGCCGCGACAGCACGTCGCGGCCGAATTCATCGGTGCCCAGCCAGTACTCCGCCGACGGCGGCGAAAAGCGCGCCAGCAGATCGCCTTCCAGCGGATCGTGCGGCGTGTACACCAGCCCGACCAGGGCCAGCAGCACGACGCCCCCGACCAGCGCGCCGCCCAGGACGGCATTGGTATGTTTAAAGCCCATGATGATCCTATTGAAGCTTCACGCGCGGGTCGAACAGCGGATACAGCAGATCCACCACCAGGTTGACCGCCACGTACAAGAGCGCGATGAACAGCAGGCAGCCCTGCACCACGGGGTAGTCCCGCGCATAGATGCTTTCCACCAGCAGCCGCCCGATGCCCGGCAGCGTGAACACGGTCTCGATCACCGCGGCGCCCGACAGCAGATGGCCCAGCATCAGGCCGATCACCGTCAAGGTGGGGCCGAACGAATTGGGCAGCACATGGCGCAGCATGACGCGCTTTTCCGGCAGGCCCTTGGCGCGCGCATGCGCCACGTATTCCAGCCGCAGCGTCTCGATGGTGCTGGCGCGCATCATGCGCGTGATGGCCGCGATTTCCGTCAGCACGATGGCGCAGACCGGTAGCACCAGATACCGAGCAGCGCCCAGTCCGCCCTGGGCGATGGATTCGAAGCCATACACCGGCAACCAGTTCAGCTTCACGCCGAACAGCCAGATCAGCAGGATGCCGACCCAGAAGCTGGGCATGGACACGAACAGGATCGAGGTCGACACGATGGCGGTGTCGGCGCGGCGGTTCTGGCGCCAGGCGGCCACCATGCCGGCGGGCACCGCCACCAGGCAGGCCAGCAGCGTGGCGGTCAGCACCACCTGGGCCGTCACCGCAAAATGCGTCAGCACCAGATGCATCACGGGTTCGCGCCGCGCGATGGACATGCCCAGGTCGCCCTGCAGCGCGTTGCCCACCCAGATCAGGAACTGCTCGCCTACAGGACGGTCCAGCCCTAGCGCGTGGCGCATTTCCGCCAGCAGCGCAGGGTTGTCGATATCGCCCAGCATCAGCGAGGCCGGGTCCCCGGGGATCGCGCGTATCAGCGCGAACACGAGCACCGTGACGACGATCACGGTGGGCACCGACGCCGCGATGCGCTTGAGTAGATAGCCCAGCACGGCGCCTCAGTTCTTGGTCACGTTGAAGAAACGCGGCTTGCGCAGCGGCCAGCCGGTAAAGCCCTGCAGCTTGCTGGAGACGACCACATAGCCGGGCTTGTTGTAGTACATCAGCAGCGGCGTGTCGCGCAGCATCAGGGCATGCAGCTTGTCGAAGGCCTGCTTACGCACGGCAGGATCCGATTCGGCTTCTATGCCTTCCAGGATGGCCGCGGCCTCCGGACTTTCCCACTGGGCCATGGGCGTTTTGGACTTATCGCCGATCACGTCGCGGAACATCAGCGCCGGCTCCGTGCGCGCGGAATACGCGAATGCCATCAGCTGGAACTTGCCTTCGCGGAAGTTGGTCACCTGGGTGCCCCATTCCAGCATGTCCAGCTCGGCCTTGATGCCGGCCTTGCCCAACAGCTGCTGCGTCACCACCGCGACGCGGTACAGGTAGGGATAGCGCTTGTTGGCCTGCAGCTTCAGGGGCTCGCCGCGGTAGCCGGCGGCATCGAGCAGGCGCTTGACCTCTTTCAGGTTCTTCTCGTAGCCGGCGCGGTCGGCCTCGGAGTAGTAGACGCTGGCCGCGGGCACCAGGGACGGGTTATAGGCCGCCTGGCCGTTATTCAAAGCCTTGGCGATGCCGGGAAAGTCCAGCGCCAGCGCGATGGCGCGGCGCATGTTCACATCCGACAGCAACGGCGCGCGCGTCTGCATCAGCAGGTTGACGGTGTCCAGGCCCTGCTCGGTGACGATGTTCCAGCGCGGGTCCTTGGCCGGCAGATTGTCTTCGTCCGCGTTGTAGGCGTCGACCTGCCCCGCCATGAGCGCCGCCTTCTGCGCGGCCGCATCCGGAATCACCACGAAGCGCACATTGGCCCGCGCCACTTTCTTGCCGGCCATGCCGCTGGGCGCTTCCTCGCGCGGCTTGTAGCCGGCGTACGGCGTCAGCAGCAGGTACTGTTCCTTCTTCCATTCCGCCAGCACGTAAGGACCGGTGCCGATGGGCCTGGCCCACTTGCCGTCGGCGTCGACGCTCTTGGCGCTCAGCACCGGCATCGGGCACTGCACGCTGGCCATCTGGTCCAGGAACAGCGCGTAGGGCTGCTCCAGCCTGAACACCACGGTGGCCGGATCGGGCGTCTCCACCGCCACGACCTTGGCGCCCTTGCTGCCGTCGTAGAGGTTCTTGCAGGAGTACTCGGACTGGGCGCCGTTGAGGTAGTCGTAGGTCCATTTGACGTCGGCCGAGGTCATGGGCGTGCCGTCATGGAAGGTGACGCCCTGGCGCAGCTTGAAGGTATAGGCGCGCTTGTCGTCGGACAGCGTCCAGCTGTCGGCCAGCATGGGGGCCACGCTCATGTCGGCGCGCAGCGCCACCAGGGACTCCACCACGTGCGCCAGCACGTTGTCGGTGGAAGTGTTGCGGGACCGCCCGCCGGGCAGCGTGGTCGGCGTGCCCGACCCTTCGGCGTAGCGGATTTCTGGCGCGGCGGCCTGCGCCCGCACGGCGGCGGGCAGAGCGGCCACGGCGGCGGCCAGCGCGGCGGACAACAGCAGCGCGTTCTTGGCGCGCGTAGCATGCGAATTCATAGGGATCACTCCAGGCGCGGCGCTCGCCGCATACGGGTCTGGGGGCCGGCTCAGAAGAGCCGGTACTCCGCGAAGTTGCGTCCTTCGTAGGGCTTGCGCGCGATCCACATCACGCCGCTGGCCGGCTCCATCAAGGTGGTGGCCACCGTGGCCGAGATGCTGTCGAAACTGGCCGGCTTGGGCGAACGCAGCACGCCGTCGGGCGCGGCGAAGTCGTCGGCCAGGATGCGCTTGACCGTGTCCCAGTCGATGCCGCCCGTGGCGCGCGCCAGCATGTCCTGCACACGGCGCTGGCGGTAGATCGAATCCGGATTGGCCGCCAGCCCTTTGTCGAACAGCTTGGCGCGCGCGGGCGGGCTGATCCAGTGGTTGGCATGTACCAGCAGGCCGTCCTCGGGGGTGATCCAGAAGATTTCGTCGGGCGAGCACTCCAGGTCGACCGCCTCGCCCTGCGCCTGCGCCAGCATCAGGTTGTTGGAGCAAAAGCGGCGCGAGGCCCACAGCACCTTCATGGCGTTGCAGATGTTGCTGGCTTCCAGCATCTTGCGCCGCACCAGCACCAGCGGCACCTCGGCGGGGCGCTGATAGTCGTGTTCGCAAGACAGGAAATTGCCGGACAGGGAAACGCCCGCGCTGTTGAAACCGTGGCGCGCGAGGCTGCCGGCTTCCGTGAACACCAGCAGGTCGGGGCCGTCTTCGCGGCGCATGCGCAGCACGATGCCGGTGTCCACGCATTCCTCGCGCCAGTCCCAGTTATGGGCATGCATGAGCTTGCCGCCGGCGGCGGCCTCGGGCAGCACGACCAGGCCGGTGCAGCCATCGTCCAGCCCCTTGCGGGCGCGGCCCAGCTCGGCATGGCCGAACATCATTTCGGTGCGGCAGTTGATGACCACCACATCCTCCAGCGCCTGGCCCGATCCGTCGGCGATGCCGCGCAGCTCTTCCAGGTAGGCCGCGTCATAGTCGCCCACCACCGGCACCATGGCGGCGGCCAGTTCCTTCAAGCGGTCCGCGGCGACGCCGCGCCGCTCCAGCTGCCCGCGGTAGAGGGCCACGCTGCGCGCCACGCGCTCGGGGACGGCGGCGCCATGCTGGCGGCCCCGCTCGTATGGGCTGCCCTGTACATCGACCAGGGGGAAGGGGGTGGGCAAAGTCACGGCTCAAGGCTCCGGAGCAAGGTTCAAGACGGACAAATTTTGTACTAATATAAGAAAAAGTTCAATATAAGGGTTTCCCCGGAGCCACTATCGCGAACGCTGCGCGCGTAGCTCTCCGGTACCATTCCGACTCCGTCGCCCTTCGCGCCCATCCTTCATGTCCAACGCCGCTCCCGCCCGCCCCACTCCGCTGCAAGTCGACCTGGCGCGCCTTATCGCGGAAGACATCGTGGCCCGGCGCCATGCGCCCGGCGACCACCTGTCCGAGGAAACGTTGGCCGCGAGCTACGAGGTGTCGCGCACGCCCGTGCGCGGCGCGCTGAAGCTGCTGGCCGCGCAGGGCCTCATCACGCACCGCCCCAACAGCGGCTACACGGTAGCGGCGCATGCGGCGGCCGCGCCCCCCGCCATCGAGGGCGCCGGCCCCACCCAGGACGAGCTATACCGGCGCCTGATCGATGACCGCGCCTCGCGCGAGCTGCCGGAAACCTTTACCGAGCGCGACCTGCAACAGCGCTATCCAGCGCCGCGCAGCGTGCTGACCAAGACCTTGTTGCAGCTCTCCGCGGACGGCCTGATCGAGAAGCGCAAGGGCCATGGCTGGCAATTCGCGCCGTCGCTGGAAAACCGCGACGCGCTCAACGAGAGCTACCGCTTCCGCATGACGATCGAATGCGCCGGCCTGCTGGAACCCACGTTCCGCCTGGACCGCGAGGCGCTGGCCCGCATGCGCGCCGCGCATGAAGCGCTGGCCGCGCGCAGCGACGCCGACATCTCGGCCACCGAGTTCTTCAATCTCAACGCCTCGTTCCACGAAATGCTGGCCCGCTTCTCGGGCAACCGCTACATCCTGCAGGCGGTGCAGCAGCAGAACCAATTGCGCCGGCTGGAAGAGCATGCCGCGTTCTACCGCGACGCGCGCTTCATCAACTCCAGCAGCGAACACCTGCAGATCATCGACGCGCTCGAGGCCGGCGACCAGGAGTGGGCTTCGCAGCTCATGCGGCGCCACTTGAAGACCTCGCTGCAAGTGTCCTGACACCCTCTCCGCTTTCATTCATCCGCCAGCCCGCCGTCGCGGGCCCTCGGCACGCATGGCGTCCGCGTTGCGGCGTACCTTCGGGTCTTCTTGTATTGTATTTATCAATTGATTAATACAAAATAGAAAGCCCGAATATCTCTTCACGCCGGAACACCCATGCCATCGTCAGCGCCTCATCCCACTCCCGCCATCAACGCCGAAGCCTATTGGATGCCCTTCACCGCGAACCGCCGCTACAAGCGCGCGCCCGTGCTATTCAGCGCCGCCGAGGGCATGCACTACATCCGGCCGGACGGACGCCGCGTGCTGGACGGCATTGCGGGCCTGTGGTGCGTGAACGCCGGACACCGCCGCCCGGAAATCGTCGAGGCCATCGCCCGCACCGCCCATGAACTGGACTACGCGCCGTCGTTCCAGATGAGCCATCCCCTGGCCTTCGAGCTGGCCGAGTCCTTGCGCCAGGAAGCGCCCGCCGGGTTCTCCAACGTGTTTTTCTCGAACTCCGGATCCGAAGCGGTGGACACCGCGCTGAAGATCGCGCTGGGCTATCACCGCGCGCGCGGACAGGGCCAGCGCGTGCGCCTGATCGGGCGCGAGCGCTCGTACCACGGGGTGGGGTTCGGCGGCCTGTCGGTGTCGGGCATCGCCGGCCACCGCAAGCCTTTCGGCAATCTGCTGCCCTACGTGGACCACCTGCCGCACACCTATGACCGCAGCCAGATGGCCTACACGCGCGGCCAGCCGGACTGGGGCGCCCACCTGGCCGATACGCTGGAGCGCATCGTCGCGCTGCATGACGCCTCCACCATCGCGGCCGTCATCGTGGAGCCCGTGGCGGGCTCGACCGGCGTGCTGGTGCCGCCCAAGGGCTATCTGCAGAAGCTGCGGCAGATCTGCGACGCGCACGGCATCCTGCTGATCTTCGACGAAGTGATCTGCGCCTTCGGCCGCATCGATGGCGCGTTCGCCTCATCGCACTTCGGCGTCACGCCCGACATCATCACCAGCGCCAAGGGGCTGACCAACGGCGCCATCCCCATGGGCGCCACGCTGGTGCAGCAGCATGTCTACGATGCGTTCATGCAGGGGCCGGACAGCGCCATCGAGCTGTCGCATGGCTACACCTATTCCGGCCATCCCGTGGCTTGCGCCGCCGGCCTCGCGACCCTGGACATCTGCCGCCGCGAAGGCCTGTTCCAGCGCAGCCGCGAACTCTGGCGCTATTGGGAAGACGCGGCGCACAGCCTGAAGGGACTGCCGCACGTAGTGGACATCCGCAACATCGGCCTCCTGGCCGCCATCGAACTCGAACCGCTGGAAGGCAAGCCCGGCCAGCGGGCGTACGCCGTGCACCAGGCCTGCCTGGAACGCGGCTGCCTGATCCGTTCGGCGGGCGACACCATGCTGTTGTCGCCCCCGCTCATCATCGAGCGCGCGCAGATCGACGAATTGTTCTCGGTCTTGTCGGACGTGCTGCGCGCGGACGCCTGAGCGCCCGCCCCGCTTATGCCAGGTGCCGGGCCACCGCCTGGACCACCTGCCGCACGTCCGCGGCGGACACGTCCAGGTGCGTGACCAGGCGGGTCGGGCCGCCATACACAGCCCGCATCTGGATACCGTCAGCCGCCAGCTTGGCGGTGAGTTCATCGCAGCGCGCGGGCTCGAATTCCGCGAACACCATGTTGGTGTCCTGGCTCAATACCTTTACGCCCGGAATGGCGCGCAGCCCTTCTGCCAGCAGCCGGGCGTTCTCGTGGTCTTCGGCCAGGCGCTCCACGTTGTGCTCCAGCGCATACAGGCAGGCCGCGGCCAGCACGCCAGCCTGGCGCAAACCGCCGCCCAGCATCTTGCGCCAGCGGCGGGCGCGGGCGATGAGTTCGACGCTGCCGACCAGCACCGACCCCACGGGCGCGCCCAGGCCCTTGGAAAAACAGATGGACACCGTGTCGAAAGGCGCGCACAGGTCCGCCACCGGCTTGCCGCTGGCGACGGCCGCGTTGAACACGCGGGCGCCGTCCAGATGCGTCGCCAGGCCATGCTGGCGCGCCCAGTCGGTCGCGGCCTGCACGTAGCTGGCCGGAATCAGCTTTCCGTGGAAAGTATTCTCCAGCGCCAGCAAGCGGGTGCGGGCGAAATGCGCGTCGCCCTCGGGCTTGAGCGCCGCGGTCAACTTGTCCAGCGGCAAGGAGCCGTCCGCCGCATGTTCTATGGGCTGCGGCTGGATGCTGCCCAGCACGGCCGCCCCGCCCCCTTCGTACTTATAGGTGTGCGCAAGCTGGCCCACCAGGTACTCGTCGCCGCGCTCGCAATGGGCCATCAGAGCCCCCAGATTGCTTTGCGTGCCAGAGGGGAAAAACAGCCCGGCCGCCTTGCCCGTGCGCTCGGCAACCGCCTCCTGCAGGCGGATCACGGTCGGGTCATCGCCCATCACGTCATCGCCCAGGGGCGCGCAGACCATGGCCTGCAACATGGCTGCGGATGGCCGGGTGACTGTGTCGCTACGCAGATCGATCATGGAAAATCCCAGGATAGGAAAAGGAATATGGAAAGCGCTTATTCGGCGCGCGCCGCCGGCGCCGCGCGGCTCACTACCCAGATGCCGGCCAGGATCAGCGCCATGCCGCCCAGCTCAGCCGCGGTAGGCTGCTCGGACAGCAGCGCCCAGGCGAACAGCATGGCCACGACTGGCACGCCCAGGCTGGACAGGCCTGCGATCGACGCCGGCACCAGTCGCACCACCAGCAGCCACAACAACCAGCCCGCGGCGGTCGCGATCAGCACGATGTAGGCCATGCCGGCCCAGAGCTGCCAGCCCCACTGGGCCGGCATCTGCGGCACCAGAAAGGCGACCGGCGTCATGACCAGTCCGCCCAGCAGCATCTGCCAGGCGGTGAATGTCATCACATCGGGCGCGTGCCGCTCGAACATGCGCTTGGACAGCACGGTGCCCACGCCCCAGCACAGGCCGCTGCCCAGCCCCAGCAACACGGGCCGGATATCGCCCAGGCCGTTCCAGGGTTCGACGAAGCAGACCAGCCCGATGGCGGCCAGCGCAATGCCCACCCCATGCCGCGCCGTGGGACGTTCGCCCAGCAGCCACCACGCGAAGAGGATCACCCAGAACGGCATCGTGTACGCCATGAGCGAGACCTTGCCCACGCCGCCCGACACCAGCGCCGTCTGTACAAAACCCTGGAATCCGGCCGTCTGCGTCAGGCCGATCAGCAATGTCAGCTTCCAGGGCGGCATCGCCAGCGGCCGCCGCATCGCGATGGCCAGCGCGAACAGCACCAGGCCGCCCGAAACGTAGCGCAGCGCCACGAAGTCGAAGGGACCGATGTAGGGAACGATCAGTTTCATCGCGATCCAGCTGCCCGCCCAGACCAGGATGGTGCTGAACATCAGGGCTAGCCCTGCTCGATCGAAACTGCTGCGGCTCACTGGCACGGCTCCGTGGGAAAAAATTCTCGGCGCGAAAAAGCAAATACGCCCGTACCGGCGGTTCCGATACGGGCGTATGACATTATGCGCCTGCCTTGCCTCCCGCGGAGGCTGCAGGCGGGCCGTTCCCGTCCATCAAGTGGACGGGAAGGATCACAGCGACTTGGCCAACTGATCCAGGATGGCCGGATTCTCCAGCGTGGAAACGTCCTGCGTGATTTCCTCGCCCTTGGCGACCACGCGCAACAGGCGGCGCATGATCTTGCCCGAGCGGGTCTTGGGCAGGTTGTCGCCGAAGCGGATGTCCTTGGGCTTGGCGATGGGGCCGATTTCCTTGGCCACCCAGTCGCGCAGCACCTTGGCGATGGCTTGCGCCTCTTCGCCTTCCGGACGCGAACGCTTGAGCACCACGAAGGCCACCACGGCTTCGCCCGTCGTGTCGTCCGGACGGCCCACCACCGCGGCTTCCGCCACCAGTTCGTGCGCCACCAGCGCGGACTCGACTTCCATCGTGCCCAGGCGGTGGCCGGACACGTTCAGCACGTCGTCGATGCGGCCCATGATCCAGAAATAGCCGTCGGCATCGCGCTGCGCGCCGTCGCCGGCCAGGTAGTAGCCGCGCAGTTCCGAGGGGAAGTAGCTCTTCTTGAATCGCTCCGGGTCACCCCAGATGTTGCGGATCATGGCGGGCCACGGACGCTTGATGACCAGGAAGCCGCCATTGCCCTGCTCCACGTCGCCGCCGGTCTCGTCGACGATGGCGGCGGCGATGCCCGGCAGCGGCAAGGTGCAGGAACCCGGCTTGGTCGGCGTGGCGCCAGGCAGCGGCGTGATCATGTGGCCGCCGGTCTCGGTCTGCCACCACGTGTCCACGATGGGGCAACGTTCGCGGCCGATGTTCTTGTGGTACCACATCCAGGCTTCGGGATTGATGGGCTCGCCCACCGTGCCGATGATGCGCAGGCTGTCCAGGTCGTAGTTCTGCGGATGCGCTTCGGGCGCGGCCTCGGCGGCCTTGATCAGCGAGCGGATCGCGGTGGGCGCGGTGTAGAAGGTGGTTACCTTGTGGCGCGCGATCATGTCCCAGAAGCGGCCGGCGTTGGGATAGGTCGGCACGCCTTCGAACACCACCTGCGTCAGGCCGGCGGCCAGCGGACCGTAGGTGATGTAGGTGTGGCCAGTGACCCAGCCCACGTCGGCCGTGCACCAGTACACGTCGTCCTTGCGGGCGTCGAAGGTCCACTTCACCGTCAGCAGCGCCCACAGCAGGTAGCCCGCCGAGGAATGCTGCACGCCCTTGGGCTTGCCGGTGGAGCCGGAGGTATAGAGGATGAAGAGCGGATGCTCGGCGTTGACCGGCACGGGTTCGCAGGTGTCGGGCTGGCCGGCTTCGACGTCGTGCATCCAGAGGTCGCGGCCTTCGTTCCATTGCACCTTGCCGCCGGTGCGGCGGTACACGATGACCTTGCTCACGGCCTCGCAGCCGCCCATGGTGAAGGCTTCTTCGACCGCGGGCTTCAGCGGTATGGTCTTGCCGCCGCGCACCTGCTCGTCGGCGGTGATGACCAGGGACGCGCCCACGTCCATGATGCGCTCCTGCAGGCTCTTGGCCGAGAAGCCGCCGAACACCACCGAGTGCGTCACGCCCAGGCGCGCGCAGGCCTGCATGGCCACCACGGCTTCGATCGACATGGGCATGTAGATGATGGCGCGGTCGCCCTTCTTGTAGCCCAGCGCCTTCATGCCGTTGGCGAAGCGGCAGACGCGCGCCAGCAGTTCACGGTAGCTGACCTTGTTGACCTTGCCGTCGTCGGTTTCAAAGATGATGGCGGTCTTGTCGGCATTGCCGTTGGTCAGGTGCACGTCCAGACAGTTGGCCGACACGTTCAATTCGCCATCGCCGAACCAGCGGTAGAACGGCGCGTCCGATTCGTCCAGGACCTGCGTGAACGGCTTGGTCCACTGCAGGTTGTCGCGCGCCTGCCCGGCCCAGAATCCGTCGAAATCGTTTTCGACCTGCGCGCACAGCGCGTTGTAGGCCTCCATGCTGGGAATCGCGGCGCCTTCTGCTGCGCGCTCGGGCGGCGGGAACACCCGGGTTTCCACCAGTACGGACTCAATAGCGTTCGACATGATCTTTGTCTCCAATCGGTAATTCTGTTTGTTTGTGCCGCTTGTTCATTACCCAACCGCAACCGTATCGCCGCGCTCTTACGGGCACCTTACGCAAAATGCGGGCCGGAGCCCGCGGCGCAAGGCCGGCGCCGGGTAATCAAGGCGTGCCGCCGCGCTCTCGACGCGGCGGCACCGGACAGTCCATAAGGATAGCAGCCTGCGCGAACCGCGCGCCTCAGGCGGCGCGCCGTTCCAGCCCGCGCTTCACGTCCACGCGCGACAAAAGGATGAGGCCGCCCACGAAGAACAGGCCGGTCACCAGGATCGCAAGCCGGTGGTTGCCGTGCGTGGCCCAGGTCACCAGGCCGTAGGTCAGCGGACCGATCACCGCGGCCAGTTGCACCGCGAAGGTCCACAGCGAGTAGAACTCTGCCAGCCGGCCGGCGGGCGCCAGCGCGCCGGTCATGGCGCGGCCCGCGCTCTGCGTGGTGCCCATGCACAGCCCGGCCAACGTGGCCGCGACCCAAAACACGGGCGCGGTCACGGCGGCGTAGGCCACCAGCACCATCACGATCCAGCCGCACAGCGTCAGGGCCAGCGCCGGCTTGTGGCCGATGCGGTCCTGCACGTAGCCGAACGAAAACGCGCCGGCCGCCGCGCCGATGTTTACGGTGAACACCAGCAGCATGATCTGCGGCGTGGTGAAGCCCATGACCTCCGAGGCATAGACCGCGGCCAGCGTGATCACCACCGAAATGCCCGCCTGGTAGCAGGCGATGCACATGAGCAGGCGGCGGAACTCCGGAAAATGCTGCCCGGTTTCGCGCCAGGCATAGGCCAGGCGCTTGAGCATGTGCAGCGCCTCCTGCTTGCCGGCCTGCGGCTTCGCGCGTTCGCGCAGCAGGAAGAAGGACGGCAGCGCCGCCAGCGCGAACACCGCGCACGTGACCACGATGACCCACGGCACGAAATGCTCGGCCGTCTCGCCACGCCCCTCGGCCAGCGTCACGACCACCAGCGACAAGCCCAGCGTGAGCATGCCGCCGCAATAGCCGAAGCTCCAGCCCCAGCCCGAAACGCGGCCCAGCGCGGAGGGCCGCGCAAGCTCCGGCAGGAAGGCCGCGACCACGGATTCGCCGACGCAATAGCAGTAGTTGGAAATGACGATGGCGGCCAGCGCCAGCCAGACGTCCCCGGGCCCGGCCTGCGTCAGCACCAGCGTAGCGGCCACGCAACCCACCGTGCTCGAAAACAGCAGGCGGCGCTTGCTGGCACGCGCATCGGCGCGGGCGCCCAGCGTGGGCATGGTCAGCATGATGAGGAGATAGGACAGCGACAGCGCCGCGGTCCAGGCCAGCGTGGCCCAGGGCGCGCGCCCGCCGACCACACCGACGAAATAGGTGCTGAACACCGCCGTGAGGATCACGGTGGTGTAGCCGGAATTGGCGAAGTCGTACATGGCCCAGGCCCAGACCTCGCGTTTGGCCACGCCGGGATTCAGGGGGCCGTCGCCCCCTGCTCCAGCGTTCTGCGCGGATGCGCCGGCCGGCGCATCCGACGGCTCGCCGTGGCTCATAGGCCCAGGGCGGCGATGCCAGCTTGAGCGATCAGCACGTCTTCGCTCGACTTCACGCCCGACACGCCGACCGCGCCGACCACATGGCCATCGGCCACGACCGGCACGCCGCCTTCCAGCAGGCCGTCGATCAAGGGGGCCGACAGGAACGAAACGCGGCCGTTGTTGATCATTTCCTCGTAGACGCGCGATTCGCGGCGGCCGAGCGCCGCGGTCTTGGCCTTGGCCGGCGCGATGTGCGCCGAAATCGGAGCCGCGCCGTCCAGGCGCAGCATGCCCAGCAGATGGCCGCCGTCATCGACCACGGAGATCGTGACGGCCCACTTGTTCTGCAGGGCGTGTGCTTCGGCCGCAGCCAAAATCTTCTTGACGTCTTCGGCGCTCAGCACGGGCTTGGTATTCATTGCAGCGACTCCTTTATTTGTTCCAGGGCGGTGGGATCTTCTATGGTGGTCAGATCGCCGGGATCGCGTCCTTCGCATACCGCGACGATCGCGCGGCGCAGGACCTTGCCGGAACGGGTCTTGGGCAATGCGCCCACGAACCGGATCCTGGCGGGCCTAGCCACCGCTCCCAGCTGCTCTTCCACCAGCCGCATGATATCGCCTTCCAGGCGCTTTGCCCCTTCCTCGGTTTCGGCTCCGGCGGGATTCTTGAGCACGGCGAACGCCATCGCAACCTGGCCCTTGAGCGAGTCCGCCACGCCCACGACCGCGCATTCGGCAATCGCGTTGTGGCTATTGACGGATTCCTCGATCTCGCGCGTGCCCAGCCGGTGGCCCGCCACATTGATCACATCATCCGTGCGCCCCAGGATGAACCAGTAGCCATCGGCGTCCACCAGGCCCCAGTCGAAGGTCGAATACACCTGGCGGCCGGGAATGGAGGTGAAGTAGGTCTGCACGAAGCGCTCGTCGTCGCCCCAGATGGTGGACATGGCGCCCGGCGGCAGCGGCGGCACGATGGCCACCACGCCTTTCTGGTCGGGGCCCAGATCCTCGCCCGTGGACTCGCTGACGATGCGCGCGTCAAAGCCATATACCGGGAACGACGGGCTGCCGAAGCGCGTCGGGACCTTTTCCACGCCAGGCTGGGCCGACAGGATCGGCCAGCCCGATTCCGTCTGCCAGTAGTTGTCGATGATGGGCTTGCCCAGGCCGCCCGAGATCCATTGCGCGGTCGGCTCGTCCAGCGGTTCGCCCGCCAGATAGACCGCACGCAACGAGGACAGGTCGTGGCGCTTGAGCAGCTCCGGATCCTGGCGCTTGAGCACGCGCACCGCGGTCGGCGCCGAGAACAGGGTGTTGACGCCGAACTGCTCCACCAGCTTCCACAGGATGGCGCCGTCCGGACGCACCGGGGTGCCTTCATACAGCACCGTCGCCTGCCCGCCGATCAGGGGGCCGTAGATGATGTACGAATGGCCCACCACCCAGCCGATGTCGCTGGTGCAGAAGAAGGTGTCGCCGGCGCGGCCGTCGAACAGGTATTCCATGGACGAGGCCAGCGCCACGGCATAGCCGCCGGTATCGCGCTGCACGCCCTTGGGCTTGCCGGTGGTGCCGGAGGTATAGAGGATATAGCTGGGCTCCGAGGACTCCAGCCATTCCACCGGCACCCGCGCGCCCAGGTGGCGCTGGCGCAGCGTCTCGTAATCCAGGTCGCGTCCTGCGACGGGTTCGAACGGCGCCAGGCCGCGGTCGAACACCACCACCGAGGCCGGCGGCGTCTTGGCCAGCGCCAAGGCACGGTCCAGCAGCGGTTTGTAGGGCACGACCTTGCCGCCGCGCGAACCGCCGTCGGTGCAGACCACCACTTTGGGCGCCGCGTCGTCGATGCGCTGGGCCAGGTTGACCGAGGCGAAGCCGCCGAACACCACCGAATGCACCGCGCCGATCCGCGCGCACGCCAGCATGGTGAACACGGCTTCCGGCACCATGGGCATGTACAGCAGCACCCGGTCGCCGCGCCCCACCCCGAGCTCCTTGAGCATGGCAGCGGCGGCGTTGACCTCTTCGTACATTTCCTGGCGCGTGTAGACGCGCTCGCGGTCGACCTCGGTGGACACCCAGATCAGGGCCGGCGTTTCGGCCTGGGTCGGCAGCCAGCGGTCGACGGCGTTGTAACAGAGATTGGTGCGCCCGCCCGTGAACCACTTGGCGAACGGCGGCCGGGAGAAGTCCAGCACGGACTCGAACGGCGTCTCCCAGTGGATGCGGCCGGCCTCTTCCCGCCAGAACGCGTCGCGGTCATGTATCGAGCGGTAATGGAAATCCCGGGTTTTTTGCATTTATGTCTCCTGTTATCTTTCTTAGGCCTTAAGGCTGATTGATTTCTTCTCTGATCCTTCGGTCATTCTGGTAGGCAAACCTTGCACGAGGCTTGCCGCAAGTCAAAATGTTCTACCAAATGTCCACGCTGCATGGACATTAACGCCGGTTTCGTAACTAACTGGTCTTAAAAGTTTGGTAGAATCCCCGCGAAGTTGTAGAACAATGTTGATTTTGCTGACATCTCGGCCACATTCACGGCGAATTCCGTGTTTTTTGCCGTTATCTGCAAATCACCCCCAGGCGCATGCATCGACACTCCAACCACGCGAGACTGAATTCATCCTCCGGCCAAGCAACTCGCGGTCTGCGCTTGCTGGCGTTGGTTGCATGCGTGGTGGGTCTGGCAGGTTGTGCCGCTACAAATCAAAAGTCAACCGCCCATACGTCCGAGATTGACCCCTACGAGACGGAATGGGTCGCCACCTCCGATGATCCCATCGGCGTACTGGTAAGCCAGAAATTCAAGCGCGAACGCCAGAAGACCCACTCGGGCGTCAGCAGCGACAACGCCCTGGTCAGCGAAGCCCTGAACCATCTGGGCATCCGCTACCGCTTCGGCGGCAATTCCCCCGATACCGGATTCGACTGCAGCGGCCTGGTGACCTACACCGCCGAACGTTCGCTGGGCCTGAAGCTGCCCCGCAACGCCGCCGAGATGGCGCAGCAAGGCGTCTCGGTCGCCAAGAACGAACTGAAGGCCGGCGACCTGGTCTTCTTCAACACGCTGGGCCGCCGCTACTCGCACGTGGGCATCTACCTGGGCGACGACCGCTTCGTGCACTCGCCCAGCGCTGGCGGCGTGGTCCGCGTCGAAAACATGACCATGGCCTACTGGTCCAAGCGCTACAACGGCGCGCGCCGCCTGGACAACAGCCTGATGGCGTCCGCCCGCGCCTCGAACTGACACATTCCCAGGATAGCCGCCAGGCTCTCCCCGCTACAAGCAAAACGCCGCCGGACTTTCCAGTCCGGCGGCGTTTTTCCATCTCTTCGCGGCGCTTTGGGCCGCAGGCCGTTTCGGCCTCCCCAGTTTTTTGTTTGGCTGCAGCAGACCGTGTCTTCAGTGCACAGAGCCAGCCCGCTGGCACAGGCCGCATTGCTGCAGGGCCTGCTGCATGCTGCATACCGAACGCCGACAAGCGACGACTCGGATACCGCCACGTTGCGCGGCGTTGCGGAAGGTTTTCATGACGTTGTGGCCCAGGAAGTCGGTCAGCAGGATGACCAGCTGGGTGCCCGAGGGCAGTTGCAACGTCTTCTTTTGATGCGAGGGATCACGCCCGCTGATGTGGTGCGTGATCGAAATATTGTGCCCTTTGAGCAGATCCGGGATGTTGCCAAGGCGGTCGGCGCCCACTACCACTGCACTTAATCCTGCCGTCATGATGAACCTCACTGGGTCGTTGAGACTGGATGTAATGATAATGATTCCTATTTTTTAGTCAACTCAAATGAGATCAGTTCTTATTTAATTATTTTTATGAGCCCATGAAAAGGGATAGCGCGGACCGCGACGCATCAAGAAAAAAGGCGCGCCGCCCAATGACGCCGCGCCTCTCGCCCCGTGAAACGGATGCCTACTTGGGCGTGCCCTGCACCGCTTCGGTCACCACCGCGCGGGTCAGCGAAGGCGCCAGCATCTCCAGGAAGGTGTAGACGTAGTCACGCAGGAACACGCCTGCCTTCACGCCGACGCGGGTCGTATGCGTGCCGAACAGATGGCCCACCGGCAGGCCCACCAGGTTGCTGTCGCGGCGCGGATCGTAGGCTACGCCGGCGATGATGCCAATGCCCAGGCCCACGTCGACATAGGTCTTGATGACGTCGGCGTCGATGGCTTCCAGCACGATGTCTGGGTGGATACCCTGGTTGGCGAAGATCTCATCGATGGTGCTGCGGCCGGTGAAGGCGCGGTCGTAGGTCACGATGGGATACTCGGCCAGCTGCGCCAGCGACAGGCGCTTGGCTGCGCTGGAGGTCAGTTCGGCCAGGGGATGGTCCGGGCGCACCACCACGGTGTGTTCCCAGGCATAGACCGGCAAGGTCGCCAGGCCCGGCGTCAAGGCCAGCGATTCCGTCGCCAGGGCCAGGTCGGCCTGCTCATGCAGCACCATTTCGGCCAGTTGCGCGGGGCTGCCTTCGGCCAGCGACAGGTGCACCTTGGGGAATTGCTTGCGGAACGCGGGAATCACGCGCGGCAGCAGATAGCGCGCCTGAGTGTGGGTGCAAGCGATGACAAGGCCGCCTTCGTCGCGGCGCGCAAACTCGTCGCTGACCTTCTTCAGGTTGTCCACTTCGCGCATGATGCGGTCGATGACCTGCGACACCGCCAGGCCGGGCTTGGTCAGCCCCTTGATGCGCTTGCCGTGCCGTTCGAAGATCTTGATGCCCAGTTCGTCCTCGAACTCGATGATCGCCTTGGAGACGCCGGGCTGCGAGGTATAGAGCATCCGGGCGGCTTCGGTCAGGTTGAAGTCGCGCCGGATGGTTTCGCGGACAAAACGAAATTGCTGCAGGTTCATGAATTGGCCCCTGTTAGACGGGCCAATTATAAGTAATAAGGACGCCTCGTTATATAACTTATTTATATAAGCTTACATGCAAGGCGTCCCCAGTTCAGCGCATCGAGATCGTGGTGTTCACGCTCTTGGCATGGGCCGACCAACGCGCCGTGACGGTCTTGGTCTGCGTCCAGAACTGCACGGCCTGCTTGCCATTGGGGCCCAGGTCGCCCAGTTTGGAGCCGCGCGAGCCGGTGAAGCTGAACCAGGCCACCGGCACCGGGATCGGCACGTTGATGCCGACCTGGCCGACGTCGATGTTGTTCTGGAAGTAGCGCGCCGCGCCGCCATCCTGGGTGAACAGCGCCACGCCGTTGCCGTTGGGATTGCGGTTGATGAACGCAACTGCGTCCTCCAGCGTTTCCACGCCCACCACGCACAGGACCGGCCCGAAGATTTCCTCGGTGTAGATGGTCATGTTTTCGGTGACGCCGTCGAAAATCGTCGGACCCACGAAGTTGCCCTGCTCAAAGCCGGCGACCTTCAGGCTGCGGCCGTCCAGCAGCAGCTTGGCGCCTTCGTCCACGCCCTTCTGGATCAGGCTTTCGACGCGCTTCTTGGCGTTGGGCGAAACGAGAGGGCCGAGATCCGCTTCGCGGTCCATGCCGGAATTGACCTTGAGCTTCTTCGAGCGTTCGACGAAGTCAGGCAGCCAGTTGCGGGCTTCGCCCACCAGCACGGCCACGGACGAGGCCATGCAGCGTTGGCCGGCCGCGCCGAAGGCGGCGCCCACCAGCTGGTTCAGCGCGACCTCGGGATCGGCGTCCGGCAGGATCACGCAGTGGTTCTTGGCGCCCATCATGGACTGGCAGCGCTTGCCGGCGGCGGAGGCACGGTTGTAGATCTCGGTGCCGACGCGGGTCGAACCGATGAACGAGACCGCCTTGATGTCGGGGTGTTCGCACAGGCCGTTGGCGGTTTCCGGGCCGCCGTGCACCACGTTCAGCACGCCCGGCGGCAGGCCGGCTTCCAGCGCCAGTTGCGCCAGGAACAGCGAGGACGTCGGATCCTGCTCGGAAGGCTTGAGGATGAAGGTATTGCCGCAGGCCACGGCGATCGGGAACATGAAGCAAGGCAGCATGACCGGGAAGTTGAACGCGGTAATGCCCGCGCACACGCCCAGCGGCTGGATCAGCGTGTAGACGTCGATGCCGGAAGCGGCATTCTCGGCGTACTCGCCCAGTTGCAGGTTGGCGATGGAGCATGCGTGCTCCACCACTTCCAGGCCGCGGCCGACTTCGCCCTCGGCGTCCGGCAGGGTCTTGCCGTGCTCGCGGGTAATCATTTCGGCCAGCTTGCCGGTATTGGCGCGCAGCAGTTCCTGGAACTTCAGCATGACGCGCATGCGAGCGCCCTGCCCGCTGTTGCGCCAGGTCTTGAAAGCCTCCTTGGCGTTGGAGACGGCCAGGTCCAGTTCTTCGCGCGTGGCGAAGGGCACCTTGGCAACGACCTCCTGGGTAGCGGGATTGATCACGTCCCGCCATTCGGTGGTTTTGGACTGCACGAGCTTGCCGCCGATCAATAGCGGAACGCGGGGGACTTCACTCATTTGATGCTCCTCACACTGCATGGTCGATGCGGATGGAATCCGCATACATGGATGGTGAGGCGCCGGCGGCAAGGGCCTGCCGGCGCCCCGGGTTTACTTCTTGACCAGCGGGCAGCTCGAATCCGCCAGCGGCTGGAAGGCTTCGGCGGCCGGAATGGTGGCCACCAGCTTGGAATAGTCCCAACCGCCCTTGGACTCGGACGGCTTTTTCACTTCATACAGGTACATGTCGTGGATCACGCGGCCGTCGGGACGGATGGACGCGTTGCGCATGATCGGATCCTCGATGGGCAGCGCGCGCATCTTGTCGGCCACCACCTTGCCGTCGGTGCTGCCGGAAGCGGCGACCGAGCGCAGGTAGTGCCGCACGCTGGAGTACACGCCGGCCTGCGTCATGGTGGGTTTCAGGCCGCGGAACGCTTTCTCGAAGCGCCCGGACCACTGGCGCGTGGCGTCGTCGTAATCCCAGTAGAAGCCGTCCACGTACGACAGGCCCTGGGCGCTTTCCAGGCCCAGCGCGCGCAGGTCCGACAGGAAAATCAGCAACGAGACCAGGCGCTGGCCGCCGGCCACGATGCCGAATTCGCGCGCTTGCTTGACCGCGTTGACCGTGTCCTGGCCGCCGTTGGCCAGCGCCACGACCTGGGCCTTGGAGGCCTGCGCCTGCAGCAGGTAGGACGCGAAGTCCGGCGCGTTCAGGGGATGGCGCACGCTGCCGGCGACGGTGCCGCCCAGCGCTTGCACGGCCTTGGCCGTGTCGGCTTCCAGCGAGTGGCCGAAGGCGTAGTCCACGGTAATGAAGTACCAGGATTTGCCGCCTGCCTTTACCGTGGCCTTGGCGCCGCCCGCGGACTGCGAGTAGGTATCGAACATCCAGTGGAATCCCACCGGCGAGCATTCCTTGTTGGTCAGCGCCGTAGTGGCGGGACCGGAGAACATCACCACCTTGTTCTTTTCGCGCGCAATGCCCTGCACCGCCAGCGCCACCGCGGAATTGGTCAGGTCGGCGATGGCGGTGACGCCGTCGCGGTCGAACCATTCGCGCGCTTTGGCCGCGCCCACGTCGGCCTTGTTCTGGTTGTCCGCGGACACCAGCTCGATCTTCATGCCCTTGCATTCCGCGGCCAGGCAGTCGTCGATGGCCAGCTGCGCCGCCGCCACCGAACCAGGCCCACCCATGCCGGCGTAGGTGCCCGACATGTCCGTCAGAATGCCGATCTTCACTGGCGGCTTATCCGCCGCCTGCGCCTGGCCGACCAATGCGGCGCCCAGACACAAGCCTACGGCCAGCCCGCGTGCGTGCAATTTCATGGATTTGTCTCCTGAGTTTTATTCGTTATGGCGCCGTCTACGCGGCCTGCGGTCCCGGGGTTCAGACCCCGGAGAGCCTGGCTACAGGCCCCAAGCCCGCCGACCCAGTGTAGATGTGTGAAAATCAACAAGCAACACTAGAAATGCACATTCCTTGTGCATTCATGCACAAGCAAAATTTTCCCGGCGGCGCAGCGCGCAGCCGGGCCTGGAGAGCCGGAAAGTGCTTGATTGGGACAGCCTGAGATATTTCCTGGAAGTGGCCCGCACCCAGCGGGTGAGCGCCGCGGCGCGCAAGCTCGGGGTCGAGCACACGACCGTGTCGCGGCGCATCCGCGCGCTGGAAGCTGAGCTGGACACCCTGCTATTCGAAAAGTCGCGCGGCGCGGGCTTCGTGCTGACCGAAGACGGCCAGCGCCTGTTCGTCCATGCCGAACAGATGGAAAGCACGGTGCATTCCGCCCGCGAAAACCTGTCGGGCATCGGCCAGGCGCTGTCGGGACACTTGCGCATCGGCGCCACCGAGGGCTTCGGCAGCTATGTACTGACGCCGTTGGCGGCGGACTTCCAGCGGCGCTATCCGCACATCACGCTGGACATCCTGCCGGTGCCGCGCTTTGTCAGCCTGTCCAAGCGCGAAGCCGACCTGGCCATCACCATCGAGCGCCCCCAGCGCGGCCCCTATGTGTGCAGCAAGCTGTGCGACTACACGCTGCGCCTGTACGGCACGCCCGGCTATCTGGCCAGCCATCCGCCGATCCGAGAGCGCGCGGACCTGGCCGACCACACCTTCATCGGCTACGTCGACGAACTGCTGTTCAGCGAGCGGCTGCGCTATCTGGAAGACCTGCTGCCCGCCAGCAAGGTGGTATTGCGCAGCACCAGCGTGGTGGCGCAATACCACGCCGCGTTGCAGGGCCAGTCGCTGGCGATCCTGCCCTGCTTCATCGCCGCGCAGGACCCGCGGCTCACGCCCGTGCTGGCGGACGAGGTCGAGATCACGCGCTCGTTCTGGATGTACTGCCATGAAGACCTGCGCAAGCTCAAACGCGTGACGGCCCTGTGGGAGTTCATTCGCAAGTCAGTGCTGAAGAACGCCGACCTGCTGGCCGGCAAGGGCGGCACGATGAAGTACCTGCCCTGAAAAAGCCGCGGCCCGCGCTGGGCGGGCCGCAAGGCGTTGGATGTGCCGGCGTCAGGCGCTGTTCTTGGGCGCTTTCACGCGCAAGCGCCGCATCAGCAGGAAGACCGTCAGCATCGCCACCAAGGCATGGATCGCCCACACGCCCACGCCAAAGCTGAGCTTGCCGTTGGAGATCCAGGCGCGCGACAGGTTCATCAGGTTCATGTAGAGCAGGCCCACCAGGCCGGCGATGAGCAGGTCGCCCGAACGTCCCAGGCGCGGGTTGACGGCGCCCAGCGGAATCGCCAGCAACGCCAGGTTCAGCGCGGCCAGTGGCAACGAGACCCGCCACATCACTTGCGACCAGCTGCTATTGGTGTTGTCCGCAATCAATTGCGAGGTCGTGCGCGCCTTGGCGGAACGCTCCGCGTTGGCGCGCGCTTCGGCCACGGGATCGCCGCCCGACTTGCTTTCGAGGCGCAGGCCGTACTTGTCGAAGTGCACCAGCCGGATCTCGGGCGTGCCCGGCTTCAGGTCATAGCGATGGCCTTCGCCCAGCACCAGGAAGCGGTCGCCGTTGGGCATGGTTTCGCTATGGGCCTTGCTGGCGGTCAGCACGCTGAGCCATTCGGGACCATTTTCGCGCGCGAATACGTTGCCCAGTTCATCGCTGGGTTCCAGCGGATCTTCGGCGAAGAACACGCGGTTGCCGCCGGACGATTCCGCGAACTGGCCGGCCGTGACCTTGGACAGGTCGGAGCGCTGCTCGAAGCGTTCGTGGTATTCGCCGATCTGGCGGTACGCCCAAGGCGCCGCCACCAGCGTCAACCCCGCCACCGCCAGCGCCACGGGGATGGCGACGCGCAGCACCGGCCGGAACCAGTCGGCCAGCGAGAGGCCGCTGGCGAACCACACCACCATTTCCGATTCACGGTAATTGCGCGTGACGGTGGTGAGGACCGCAATGAAGACGGAGACCGCGAGAATGGTCGGCAATGCGGTGATGGTCGACAGCGCGGCCAGCACCACCACGACGTCCGCCCCGATGTTGCCGCCCGCTGCTTCACCGAGCAGGCGCACGAGCAACACGCTGAGCCATACGATGAGCAACGTGGAAAAGACAACGCCAGCGTGACTGGTGATCTCGCTGACGACAGAGCGTTTGAATAGAGACATGGGAGAATATGCGGGATAATCGACCGCATTCTACACAGACGTACACGGGAAACCCTCATGGAATTTAGCACACAGACCACTGCTTCCCTGCACCAAGTCAAGACCGCCGCCCTGGCCGTCGGGGTCTATGCGGAAGGCGTGTTGAGCCCCGCCGCCGATCTCATCGACCGCGCTTCCAATGGCGCGGTGCGTTCGGTGGTCAAGGCCGAGTTCCGCGGCCGCGCCGGCTCCACGCTGACCCTGCGCAACCTGCCCGGCGTGTCCGCGCAGCGTGTGGTGCTGGTGGGCCTGGGCAAGCAGGAAGAATATTCTGCCCGCGCCCACGCCTCGGCCGAGCAGGCCTTCGCCGCGGCTTGCGTATCGGCGCAGCTGGCTGAAGGCGTGTCCACGCTGGTCGCCAATCCGATCGCCGACGTGGCTGTCATCGCGCGCGCCCGCAGCGCCGCCATCGCAGCCGGCAACGCCACCTATCATTACGACGCCAGCTTCGGCAAGCCCGACCGCGACGCCCGTCCCAAGCTCAAGAAGATCGTCCAGGTCGTCGAGCGCGCCGACGCGGCCCAGGCCCAGAAGGGCCTGCGCGAAGGCGGCGCCATCGCCAACGGCATGGACCTGACCCGCACGCTGGGCAACCTGCCCGGCAATATCTGCACGCCGACCTACCTGGGCGAGACGGCCAAGCGCCTGGCCCGCGAGTTCAAGTCGCTGAAGGTGGAAGTGCTGGACCGCAAGCAGGTCGAAGCGCTGGGCATGGGCTCGTTCCTGTCGGTCGCGCGCGGTTCCGAGGAAGCGCTGCGCTTCATCGTCCTGCGCCATGCCGGCAACAAGGCCGCCAAAAAGACCGCCAAGGGCGCGCAAGGCCCCATCGTGCTGGTCGGCAAGGGCATCACCTTCGATGCCGGCGGCATCTCGCTCAAGCCCGCCGCCACCATGGACGAAATGAAGTACGACATGTGCGGCGCCGCCAGCGTGCTGGGTTCGTTCCGCGCCCTGGCCGAACTGGAGCTGCCGCTGGACGTGGTGGGCCTGATCCCGGCTTGCGAAAACCTGCCCAGCGGCAAGGCCAACAAGCCGGGCGACGTCGTCACCAGCATGGCTGGCCTGACCATCGAAATCCTGAACACCGACGCCGAAGGCCGCCTGGTGCTGTGCGACGCGCTGACCTACGCGGAACGCTTCAAGCCGTCCGCGGTGATCGACATCGCCACCCTGACCGGCGCTTGCGTGGTGGCCCTGGGCAACGTCAATAGCGGCCTGTTCTCCAAGGACGACGCGCTGGCCGATGCGCTGGCCGCGGCCGGCCGCCAGTCGCTGGACACCGCATGGCGCATGCCGATGGACGACGCCTACCAGGAACAGCTCAAGTCCAACTTCGCCGACCTCGCCAACATCGGCGGTCCTCCGGCGGGCGCGGTCACGGCGGCCTGCTTCCTGTCGCGCTTTGCCACCTCGTACCGCTGGGCCCACCTGGACATCGCCGGCACCGCCTGGCGCGGTGGCAAGGACAAGGGCGCCACCGGCCGCCCCGTGCCGCTCCTGATGCAGTACCTGCTGGACCAGGCTTGAAACGGCAGCAACGGAACCCGGCATGACGCGCATCGACTTCGCCTTCGGCGCGCCCGACCGCTTGCGCACCGCCTGCCAGGTGGTGCGCAAGCGCTACCTGGCAGGGCAGCGGCTGGTGGTGTACTGTAGGGATGGCTCCCGGCTGGCCGCGTTCGACCGCATGCTCTGGGCCTTCGACGACACTTCTTTCGTGCCGCACGTGCTGGCCAACGATCCGCTGGCGGGCGAGACTCCTGTAATTCTCACTGCCGGCGATCCGCAACAGGCCGCGGCCGCGGCGGGCCAGGGCGGACAGCCCCAGCCGTCCTGGCTGCTGAACCTGGACCTCGACTGCCCTCCGGGTTTCGAAGCCTTCGAGCGCCTGCTTGAAATCGTCTCGGACGACCCCGACGACAAGCAGGCCGCCCGCCAGCGCTGGCGGATCTACCTGGCCGCGGGCCACACGCCGCAAAGCCACGACCTCAGCCGCCAGCAGCCGGACGGCTGAACGCGCCGGCCTTGCGGCGCGCCACCTCGATCACCCGGGAGCCATCATGCCCTCTCGCCACGCCGACCCCGGCATCCCTACCCTGACCCAGCGGGCCGAGCCCGCGCTCTACCCGCCGGCGTCCCCGCACGACGCGGACATGCTCGTGCTGACCGACCTGGCCGACGATGGCGCGCAGGGTCATGACGACGACGCCTTTCCGCTACTGACGGAAGTGGCGGACGACGCAGATGCGTCCCCTGATATTATTCCACCGGCAGCCGCCGTCCTGGCTGCGCCTCCCGCCGCGCCGGACGCCACGGTCCTGAGCGCCCGCCTTCAGGCCGAGGTCGAGCAGCTGATGCGCGAAGCCCTGGCCGAAGCCATCGAACAGATCCAGGCCCGCATGGACGCAGAATTGCCGCGCATCGTCGCCAGGGTGCTGCAGGACGTCAGGCCGGGTTGACCCGTCTGGAACCTATTTCGCGCCTCTGGTCTAATCCTAGGCAGAACTGGATTCTTCAGGGAACTGTAAGGTATCCTTCCCATCTAAGCCTTCTAGGCAACCATTACTCTGCCGCACACAGGAGTTCTCAATGAACGAATATCGTCCGTCCCCTTTTAACCGTTCCGGCGCCGTAGCCGGCGCGCCGGGCGAGGTCGCGCGCAACCAGGTGCTGCGCAACACCTATTGGCTCTTGGCGCTCTCGCTGATCCCGACCGTGCTGGGCGCGGCCGTCGGCATGTACACCGGCATCAACCGCATCATGGGCGCAAGTCCCGGCCTGTCCGCCATCGTGTTCCTGGTGGGCGCGTTCGGCCTGATGTTCGCGATCGAAAAGAACAAGAACAGCTCGCTGGGCGTGGTCCTGCTGCTGGCCTTCACGTTCTTCATGGGCGTGATGCTGTCGCGCCTGCTGGGCTTCGTCATGGGCATGAGCAACGGCTCGCAGCTGGTCATGACGGCCTTCGGCGGCACCGCGATCGTGTTCGGCACGATGGCCACGCTGGCCACCACCATCAAGCGCGACCTGTCGGGATTGCAGAAATTCCTGTTCATCGGCGCGGTCGTGATCCTGGTGGCGGCCCTGGCCAACATCTTCCTGCAACTGCCCGCGCTGATGCTGACCATCTCGGTCCTGGCCATCGTCATCTTCTCGGCCTTCATGCTGGTCGACCTGCAGCGCGTGGTCAACGGCGGCGAAACCAACTACGTGTCCGCCACGCTAGCCATCTACCTGGACGTCTACAACGTCTTCTCGAACCTGCTGATGCTGCTGGGCATCTTCGGCGGCAACCGCGAGTAATCGCAACGCAGCCAAACCGGCACAAAGAGCCTACATTCACGTGTAGGCTCTTTTTTTACCTTGGGCCTGCATTCACGTGTAGGCCCTTTTCTTTGCCCCTCCCGGGCGCCCTTTCCCGCTGGAGCCACGCCATGCCCGACCGCCGCCGCTTCCTCCAGACCGCTGCCGCCGCCGCCCTGACCGGGCCGGCCTGGACGGCCCGCGCCCTCAGCGTGGTAACTCCCATGCACAGGCGGAACATACCCGCCTCCGGCGAGGCGCTGCCTGTGATCGGCCTGGGCACCGCCGACACCTTCAACGTGTCCCCCGCCGACAAGGCCGCCATGGCGCCGCTGGCGCAGGTGCTGGATACGCTGCTGCAGAAGGGCGGCAAGCTGATCGACACCGCGCCCAGCTACGGGCAGGCGGAAGCGGTCACCGGCGCGCTGCTGGCGCGCGACGGCGGCGTGCGGGCCAGGACCTTCCTGGCGACCAAGATCAGCACGCAGGGCCACGAGTCAGCCATGCGCCAGGTGCGCCAATCGCAACGGGCGCTGGGCAGCGACAAGCTCGACCTGGTCCAGGTGCACAACCTGATCGACACCGCCAACCAGCTGGCGCTGCTGCGCGAACTGAAGCAGCAAGGCATGATCCGCTATCTGGGCATCACGCACTACACCGACCATGCCCACGACGAACTGACCGAACTGGTCGAACGCGAAAAGCCCGATTTCCTGCAGATCAACCTGTCCGTAGCCGACCGCAGCGCCGAAAAACGCCTGTTGCCCGCCTGCCAGGCCCACGGCGTCGCGGTGCTGATCAACCGCCCGTTCCAGGACGGCGCGCTGTTCCGCCGGGTCAAGGGGATGGCGCTGCCCGAGCTGGCCGCCGAGATCGATTGCGGATCCTGGGCGCAGATCTTCCTGAAGTTCATCATCGGCCATCCCGCGGTCACCGCCGTCATTCCCGCCACTTCCAAGCCGGCCAACATGGCGGACAACGCGCAGGCCGGCTTCGGGCCGCTGCCGGACGCCGCCATGCGGGAACGCATCGCCGCGCTGCTGGCCTGACGCCATGGCGTCCGCCCCCGGCAGCTTGCCAGGCCGCGCCGCGCAGGCCTTGGGCATTCCGCAGGAAGAACTGGCGCCGGCAGCCTGCGGCTTCGCGTTTTTCTTCTTTCTGTTCTGCGGCTATTTCATGCTGCGGCCGATACGCGAGACCATGGGCATCCAGGCGGGCGTCGACCAGCTGCAATGGCTGTTCACCGCGACCTTCATCGCCATGCTGGCCGTGGTGCCGCTGTTCGGCTGGCTGTCGGCGCGCGTGCCGCGCGCCATGCTGGTGACCTGGGTCTATGCCGCCTTCGCGCTCAGCATGGCCGGCTTCGCCGCCCTGCTCCATCTGCGCCCCGGCAGCGTCTGGGCGGCGCGCAGCTTCTACGTCTGGCTGTCGGTCTTCAACCTGTTCGTCGTCTCCATCGCCTGGAGCCTGATGGCCGACGTATTCCGCATGGAGTCCGCCAAGCGCCTGTTCGCGCTGATTGCCGCGGGCGCCAGCGCCGGCGGGCTGGCAGGCCCGCTGTTGGGCGGCCTGCTGGCCGGCGCGCTCGGTCCGGCCGGCCTGTTGCTGCTGTCGGCGCTACTGTTGACCGCCACCCTGCCCCTCAAGCGCTGGCTGCTGCGCTGGCGCGCGGCCCACCGCGAGGACGCGGCGTCGGACGACATGCGCCGACCGCTGGAAGGTTCGATCCTGGCCGGCCTCTCGCGCATCTTCCAGTCACCTTACCTGCTGGGGATTTCGCTGCTTGTGATCCTGCTGGCCACGCTCAACACGTTTCTCTACATGGAGCAGGCGCGGCTGGTGGCGCATGCCTTTACCGACACGGCCCAGCGCATCCGGGTCTTCAGCGCGCTGGACTTCACGGTGCAGGCGCTGTCGCTGCTGTCGCAGCTCTTCATCACCGGACGCGTGGCCACGCGTCTGGGGCTGCGCTTCCTGCTGACCGCCGTGCCGCTGACGATGACGGCCGCTTTCCTGGCGCTGGCGGCCTTTCCCGTCTTCGGCGTGCTGGCCGCGGCCATGATCGTGCGCCGGGTCGGCGAGTACGCGCTGATCCGGCCGGGGCGCGAAATGCTGTTCACCGCAGTCTCGCCCGAAGACAAGTACAAGACCAAGAACGTCATCGACACCGTGGTCTACCGCGCGGGCGATGCGGCCAGCGGCTGGGTCAAGGCGGGCGTGGACATGCTGGGCTACGGCCCGGCGCTGATCGCCGCGCTGGGCGCCCTGTGCGCGCTGGCGGCCGCCGCCGTGGGCCACGGGCTGGGACGGACCGCCGACCGGCGCAATGCGGACAGGCCTTAGGTTTTATTGAACATCCATCTCATTGAACCAAACGTATTCCCCAGGCCGCGACCGCACAATGGCGCAGCTCTCAATGCCTGGGGAAACGTCATGAAACGCACCGCCTGTCTTGCCGCCGTGTTGCTAAGCCTGGCCGCGCCCGCCGCGCTGGCCGCCTATCCGGAACGCGCCATCACCCTGATCGTGCCGGCCGCAGCGGGCGGCAACGCCGACATCACCGCGCGCCTGGTGGGCCAGGAAATGAGCCGCCAGCTGGGCCAGCCCGTGGTCGTGGAGAACCGCGTCGGCGCGGGCGGCCGTATCGGCACCCAGGCCGTGGCGCGCGCGCCGGCCGACGGCTACACCATCGGCTATGCCCACGTCGGCACGCTGGTGCTGCACCGGTTCCTGTTCAAGCAGCAGCTCTACGACCTGGACCGCGACATCGCCGCCATCGGGCTGGTGGCCGAAACGCCCAACGTCATCGTGGTGAACGCGTCCTCGCCCTATCGCGACCTGAAGGGGTTCATCGAGGCCAGCCGCGCCCAGCCGGAGCGCCTGACGATGACCTCCGCCGACCCGGGCACCACCAGCGAGGTCGGGGTCAAGCTCTTCATCGCCCAGACCGGCGCCGCCGTGCGCCAGATCCCGTACAAGGCCACGGCCGCGCAGTTGTCCGACCTGCTGGGCGGCCATGTCGATTCCATGATGGAAAACCTGCCGCCACTGATCGGCAACCTGAAGGATGGCCGCTTGCGCGCGCTGGCGGTCACGACCAAGACCCGCGCCGCCTCCAATCCGGACGTGCCGACGGTGGCGGAGCAAGGGTATCCCGACTACGAGCAATCGGCCTGGAGCGCGCTGGTCGCGCCCGCCGGCACCCCGCCCGAGGTCATCGCGCGGCTGAACGCGGCAATGAACGCTGCGCTGCGCTCGGACGGCGTCAGCAAGGAACTGCGCAGCCGCTCCCAGGAACCGCTGGGTGGCACGCCGCAGGACGTACAGAACCAGATACGCAAGGAGCTGCCCAAATGGGAAGGCATCATCAAGGCCGCCGGCACGACGCTGGATTGAACCGGATCGTCACATCAGCAGGAGCCGCCGCATGGCCACGGTAAGCCGCGAGGACTTTTCCTGCGCCGCGGCGACCAACGCGTCGGCCTACCGGCGCGTCACCATACCGATGCTGCGGATCGAGGCGGGGCCTGGCCCCGCCGTTGCCTTGATGGCGGGCGTGCATGGCGACGAATGGGAAGGCCAGGCCGCCATCCTGGAGCTGTGGCGCCTGCTGCCCGGCATCCTGCAACGCGGCACGGTCTACCTGCTGCCCGCGGCCAACGCCGAGGCCTCGCTGGCGGGCACGCGCCTGTCGCCGTCCGACGGCGGCAACCTCAACCGCGCTTTCCTGGGCGCCCCCGCGCGCGGCTACACGGAAAGCGTGGCCGCCGCGCTGGAAGCCCGGCTGCTGCCGCGCATACAGGCGCTGGTGGACGTGCACAGCGGCGGCGCGTCGCTGCGCTACCTGCCCTCGTCGGTCATCACGCGCTACGGCGACGGCGCCTACGACGAACGCCTGCCCGCCCTGGCGCGAGCCTTCGGGCTGCCCGATTGCATGTACTTCCGCGGCACGGAGTCCGGCTCCATGCCGGCCGCCGCCAGCCGCCATGGGGTGCTGCGCCTGAGCGCCGAGATCGGGGGCGGCCGCGAAACCAGCCAGGCGCTGGTCGACCGCTGCCGCGACGGCCTGCTGGGCTGCCTGGGCGAGCTCGGCCTCCTGCCCGACCGCCTGCCCGCGCGCCACCCCGAGGTCCGCCTCTATGACCTGGACGCTCCCGCCGCCACCCTGCGCGCCAGCGAGGCTGGCGTGTTCGTGCCCGCTGTCGAACTGGGACAACTGGTCAATGCGCGCCAGCGCATCGGCCAACTGCTGGAACCCGCCCGACCCGACATGGCGCCGCGCGCGCTGACCAGTCCGCAGGCCGGCACTGTCGTGTGCCTGCGCGCCATCGCCCGCAGCGACGACGGCGATTGCCTGCTGCAAGTCGCGCCCGCCCTTCCCCTCGATTCCCTTGCCTCGAAGTATTGACCCATGCAGATGAACCCTAGCTTGTCCGGCCTGCGCTGCATCCGTTGCGCCAGCCTGTGGCCGCCGGCCGATTACCCCGAAGGCTGCCCCAGCTGCCTGGAAGCCGGCCACCCCGCCAGCCTGGAATGCCTGTACGAACCCTCGGCCGACGGCGCCATGCCCCTGCCGGTGCTGGACGCCGTCACGCTGGGCGAAGGCGCCACTCCCTGCCTCGCCGCGCCCGCGCTGGCGCAGACCGAAGGCGTGGGCCAACTCTGGTTGAAATGCGAAAGCGCCAACCCCACCGGCAGCCACAAGGACCGCATGGCGGCCCAACTGGTGTCGCGCGCGCGCCTGGCCGGCGCCACCCGCGTGGCGGCCGCCTCCAGCGGCAATGCCGGCGTCTCGCTGGCCGCCTATTGCGCCGCCGCGCGGCTGGAAGCCGACATCGCCATCACCACCAACTGCCCGCCCTTGCAGCGCGAGGCCATGCAGCGCTTCGGCGCCCGGCTGACCGCCTTCGAGGACAGCCTGAGCCGCTGGCCCCATGTCGAGGACCTGTGTCGCAACCACGGCGCCTTCGCCGGCACGAACTATCTGAATCCGCCCGTGGGCACCCACCCCTACGGCGTGGAAGGCTACAAGCCCATCGCGCAGGAGATCCTGGAAAGCTGCGGCGTGCCCAGCGACATCGTGGTGCCCACCGCGCGCGGCGATCTGCTGTGGGGCATCTTCCTGGGTTGGCAGCATCTGCTGCAAACCGGCCGCATCGCGCGTTTGCCGCGCCTGCATGCGGTGGAGCCGTACGCCCGCCTGTCGCGCGCGCGCGCCACGGGCGACGCGCGCAAGCAATGGGACGGCGTGACGGACCAGTATTCGATCGCGGGCAGCACCAGCACGCTGCAATCGCTGGAAGCCTTGACGCGTTCCGGCGGCACGCCGGTGGAGATCTCGGACGCCGCGGCCGCGCAAGCGCAGCAGCGGCTGGAACGCATTGGCCTGGCGACCGAGCTGTCATCGGCCGCGGCGCTGGCTGCCGTGTCGCGGCTGCGGCGCTCGGGCTTGTTGGATGCGGAGTCGTCCGTGGTGTTGATCGTGACCTCGGACGGGCGCCGCGGCTAGCGCCCCGGGGCCGGCTTCGGCGCGCTAGACGCCAAAGCTTTCCACCAGCGGCGCCAACGCGCCGCGCAGGCAGGTCGCCCAGAACTTGCCCGCCTCGGACAAGGGGCGGCTGCCATGCAGGATCATGTGGCATTCGAAATGCACCGGCGCGGCCAGCGGGCGATAGCACAGGCCCGCCGCCGCCATGCCGACTGCCGTGGCCGGGTTGGCGATGCCCACGCCATGCCCCGCCAGCGCCAGTTGGCACACGGTGCTGGAATAAGGCGTCTCGATGGCCACCTTCAGGCTCTGCCCCGCTTGCGCCAACAGCGCGTCCAGGCGCTTGCGCGAGCCGTCCTCGGCGTTCAGCGCGATCACGTCGGCGTCGGCCAGGTGCGAAAAATCCACTTGCTCCAGCCGCGCCAGCGGATGCCCCTTGGGAAAAACCGCCACGGCGCGCAAACTGGCCAGCCGGTGGCCGCGCAAGCCTTCGAGTTCGGATTCGTCGGCCACAGCTGCCAGGTCCAGCTCGCCCGACACCACCATGTCGCGCAAGGTATTGGAATCCCGGATCTGCAGATACAGGCCGGTATCAGGATAGCGCTCGCGAAAGCGAGCAATAGTGTCGCTGATGATGGCGCCGCTATAGGCATGGATGCAGCCGATGCGCAGCCGTGGCTGCGCCGCGCCGCGGATGGCGCGGATCTTGCGGCCCAGGCTTTCCAGCCCGACGTTCAGGCGGCGGATTTCTTCATACAGCAGGGTCGCCTCGGGCGTGCGCTGCATGCGCTGGCGTACGCGCTCGAACAGACGCAGCTCGATGCTGGCTTCGAGCGCGGCCAGGGTCGCGCTGACGGTGGCGGGCGACACGTCCAGCCGTCTGGCAGCGGCGGTGACGCTTTCCGTTTCATAGACGGTGCGGAAGGTCTCGACCTGCTTGAGCGTGAAGGTCATGGCCGGATCGCGCTCCGCTCAGATGCGTTGCAGGTCCAGCAACACGCGGCGGGTCGACAAGGGACGGCCCGCCAGGATTTCGGCCAGCCGTTCGCGCAGGTCGCGGCGCAGGGCCGGCTCGATCGCCGGGTCGTCGAAATCGGGAGGATCCTCGTCCACGCCATAACCGGTTTCGCGCAGCAGCGTCCATTCGAAGCGGCGCAGCGCGCCCGCGGCGCGGGTGCCGCCGGACAACTGCTGCAAGGCGAAGTCGTAGGCGTCGAACAACAGCGGATGGGCGTCTTCGCGCGGCAGCAGCCGCAGCAGCAGTTCGTTCATATACCAGGCCGACATCAGCGCGGTGCGGGTCAGCGGCCGGATGCCCGCGATCTC
Source organism: Achromobacter sp. GW823-FHT04E03 (assembly GCF_058796095.1). NCBI lineage: Bacteria > Pseudomonadati > Pseudomonadota > Betaproteobacteria > Burkholderiales > Alcaligenaceae > Achromobacter > Achromobacter sp. GW823-FHT04E03. The sequence continues at coordinate 511,534 of NZ_JBXAIJ010000003.1, forward strand.
GGCGCGCGTCAGCGTCTTGACCTCGCCATTGCCGGTCCACGACAGCAGCAGCGGCTGGAACGCGGACAACACGGGACGCAGGACGGAATACGGGCGCTTCGCGCCCTTGGCGACCATGGCCACACAGCCGTGATCACGTGAGAAAGTCTGAACGATGAGGGAGGTTTCACGCCACGCGGTGGCGTGCAACATGTATCCGGGGCGATCCTGGACGCGAGGCGCCCGTCTACTCATAGCCCAGATCGCGGAGCGCACCCTCGCGGTCGGACCAGCCCTTGCGCACCTTGATGTAGACCTCCAGGTGCACCGGCTTGTCCAGCAGCTTGGCGATGTCCTGCCGCGCCTCCGTGGCGATGCGCTTCATGTGCATGCCGCCCGCGCCCAACAGGATGGGCTTGTGGCTGTCGCGCTCGACCACCACGCAGGCATTGATGCTGGCGCCCTTGCTGGTCTCTTCCCATTGCTCGATGACGACGGTACAGCCGTAAGGCAGTTCGTCGCCAACCAGGCGGAAGATCTTCTCGCGCACCAGTTCGGCGGCGATGAAGCGCATGGGGCGGTCGGTCAGCGTGTCTTCCTCGAACATCGGCTCGCCTTCCGGCAGGCGCGACGCGATTTCTTGCAACAGCTGATCCAGCTGCTGGTTCTTGGTGGCGCTGACGGGCACCACGGCGCCGAACGGATGCAGCGCCATGATCTTGGACACGAAGGCGAACAGGTCGTCGCGGTTCTTCAGTGCGTCGATCTTGGAGACGACCAGGATGGTGCGTTCCGGCGCGGGCAAAAGCGGCAGCAGCTTGGCGTCGCCCTCGGACCATTTGCCGGCTTCCACCACATGCACCACCACGTCCACGTCGGCCAGGGCCTGCGTGACCACGCGGTTCATCATGCGGTTCATGGCGCCGCCATGGCGGGTCTGGAAACCCGGCGTATCGACGAATACGAACTGCTCGTGCTCGCGCGTCAACACACCGTGGATGCGGTGGCGCGTGGTCTGCGCCTTGCGCGACACGATGGAAATCTTGGAACCGATCAGGGCGTTCGTCAGGGTGGACTTGCCCACGTTGGGGCGGCCCACGATGGCGACGAAGCCGGTACGAAAAGGGGTATCGCTCATTTAGTCTCTTGAGCCACTGCCACCGGCAGCGACAATTGCGCGGTTTTGCGCGCCTTGCCCGACTTGCGGGCAGCCTTGGTCGCCGGGCTGACGGCCAACGCGGCCTCCAGCGCCAGCTTGGCCGCCGATTGCTCGGCGGCACGGCGGCTGGCGCCGGGCGCCATCACCTTGATCTCGAGCGCCGGAATGGCGCACTCGACTTCGAACTGCTGGCTATGGGCCGCGCCATGCGTGGCCACCACCGTGTACACCGGCAGCGCCAGCTTGCGGCCCTGCAGGAATTCCTGCAGCAAGGTCTTGGCGTCCTTGCCCAGGGTCTTGGGATCGACCGAAGCCAGCACCGGCTGGTACTGGCGCACGATCACGCGACGGGCGGCGTCGAAACCCGCGTCCAGGAACACGGCGCCGAACAGGGCTTCGACCGTGTCCGCCAGGATGGAAGGCCGGCGGAAACCGCCGCTCTTCAATTCGCCTTCGCCCAGACGCAGGTATTGCGACAGTTCCAGCCGCTGGGCGATATCCGCCAGCGAGGCCTGCTTGACCAGATTGGCGCGCAGGCGCGACAGATCGCCTTCGTCGATTTTGGAATAACGCTCGAACAGCATCGCCGCAACGACAAAGTTCAGCACGGAATCCCCAAGGAATTCCAGGCGCTCGTTGTGGCGCGCACCGTGGCTGCGGTGCGTCAGCGCCTGTTCGAGCAATGCCGAATCACTGAAGTGGTGATCCAGGCGGTTTTCTAGCGTGGCTAGCGACATAATCAGTTGAACCGGCCGATGCGGCTGAGATCGCTGAAATTCATCCAGATGAAGAACGCGCGGCCGACGATATTGGCTTCCGGTACGAAGCCCCAGTATCGGCTGTCGGCGCTGTTATCCCGATTATCGCCCATGGCGAAAAACTGCCCCTCGGGTACTTTGCAGCGTACCCCATTACGGCTGTATTGGCAGTTCTGGCGGTTGGGAAATTGCCACATCGGGCCATACTCCTGCGGCTTGCCCTCATCCAGCAGGATTTTGTGCTCAACGTCGCCCAACTTCTCTTTATATTGCGCAATATATGACACACGATCCGGCTCGAAGTAGTCGCCGTCGCGCTCATGCGGCACCAATTCGCCGTTGATGTAGAGCTTTTTGTCCAGGTAGGCGACCTCGTCGCCCGGCAGGCCGACCACGCGCTTGATGTAGTCGACGTCCGGATCCACGGGGTAGCGGAACACGAACACGTCGCCGCGCTGGGGCTTGCCCACCTCGATGATCTTCTTGTCGATGACCGGCAGGCGCAGGCCGTAGCTGAACTTGTTCACCAGGATCAGATCGCCCGATTGCAGGGTCGGCAGCATCGAGCCCGACGGAATGCGGAACGGCTCGACCACGAATGAGCGCAGCATGAACACGAACAGGATGACGGGGAAGAAGCTGACGGCGTATTCGATCCACCACGGCATGCGGCGCGCGGCGTCGCCGGCTTCGCGGCGCAGGCGCTCGGCTTCCTGGGCGTCGCCGACCAGGGCCGTATCGTATTGCGCCATTGCCGCCTGGGCCCGGCGTTCGCGGCCCTTGCGCAGCACTGCCAGATCAAGCACCCAGATAATGCCGGTCAACACCAGCAAAACAAAAAGAATCAGGGCAAAGTTCCAACTCATCAGCTAACCGCCTTTTCGGGTTCTATTTGTCTTCCACTTGCAGGATGGCCAGGAACGCCTCCTGCGGAATTTCCACGCTACCCACCTGCTTCATGCGCTTCTTGCCGGCCTTCTGCTTTTCCAGCAGCTTCTTCTTGCGCGAGATGTCGCCGCCGTAGCACTTGGCCAGCACGTTCTTGCGCAACGCCTTGACGTTTTCACGCGCGATGATTTCGGCGCCGATGGCGGCCTGGATCACCACGTCGAACATCTGGCGCGGAATCAGGCCGCGCATGCGCGTGACCACGTCGCGGGCGCGATGGCGCGCGTTGCTGCGGTGGACGATCACGGCCAGCGCGTCGACGCGGTCGTTGTTGATCAGCAGGTCCACGCGCACCACGTCGGCCGAGCGGTACTCCAGGAACTCGTAGTCCATCGAAGCGTAGCCGCGCGACACCGACTTCAGCTTGTCGAAGAAGTCCAGCACGATCTCGGCCAGCGGGATCTCGTACACCAGGTGCACTTGGCGGCCGTGGTAGCTCATGTTGACCTGCACGCCGCGCTTGTTATTGCACAGCGTCATGACAGGACCCACGTAGTCCTGCGGCATGAACAGCGTGACCTTCACGATGGGTTCGCGGATGTCGGCGATCTTGCCGATTTCCGGCATGCGCGACGGGCTTTCCACGGTGATCACGGAACCGTCGCGCTGTTCGACTTCGTACACCACCGACGGCGCGGTGGTGATGATGTCCATGTCGAATTCGCGCTCCAGGCGCTCCTGCACGATTTCCATGTGCAAAAGACCCAGGAAGCCGCAACGGAAGCCGAAGCCCAGCGCCTGCGACACTTCCGGCTCGAACATCAGCGCGGCGTCGTTCAGCTTGAGCTTTTCAAGCGAATCGCGCAGCTGGTCGTATTCGGAGCTTTCCACGGGGTACAGGCCCGCGAACACCTGCGGCTTCACTTCCTTGAAGCCGGGCAGCGGTTCGGCTGCAGGCTTGTTGGCCAACGTGACGGTATCGCCCACCTTGGCGTCTTCCAGCTGCTTGATGCCGGCGATGATGAAGCCCACTTCGCCCGCCGACAGATGCGGACGCTGTTGCGACTTCGGCGTGAACACGCCGGTCTGCTCGCAAAGGTGGGTGGCGCCGGACGCCATCAGCAGGATCTTGTCCTTGGGCTTGAGCACGCCGTTGATGATGCGCACCAGCATCACCACGCCCACGTAGTTGTCGAACCACGAATCGATGATGAGGGCCTGCAGCGGCGCGTCGGGATCGCCCTTGGGCGGCGGCACGCGGGCCACGACCATTTCCAGGATCTCGTCGATGCCCATGCCGGTCTTGGCGCTGGCCAGCACCGCCTGCGAGGCGTCGATGCCGATCACATCCTCGACTTCCTGGCGGGCGCTGTCGGGATCAGCCTGCGGCAGGTCCATCTTGTTCAGCACGGGCAGCACTTCCACGCCCAGCTCGATGGCGGTGTAGCAGTTGGCCACGGTCTGCGCTTCCACGCCCTGCGAAGCGTCCACCACCAGCAGCGCGCCTTCGCAGGCCGACAAGGAGCGGCTGACTTCATACGAGAAGTCCACGTGCCCCGGGGTGTCGATCAGGTTCAGGTTGTAGACCTTGCCGTCCTGCGCCTTGTAGTGCAGGGCCGCGGTCTGGGCCTTGATGGTGATGCCGCGCTCGCGTTCGATTTCCATGGAATCGAGGACCTGCGCCGACATCTCGCGATCCGCCAATCCGCCGCAGCGCTGGATCAGGCGATCGGCCAGGGTCGATTTGCCGTGATCGATGTGGGCAATGATGGAGAAGTTGCGAATATGCTGCATGCTTGAAGTTATAAGGGACGGAACACTCGGCACTGGGCCGGAAGACACCGCCGCCGGAATACGCACGGCTGACGAGGAGGGTGCCAACGGGCCTGGCCCGGGCAAAACAAGGGGGCGCCATGCGCCCCCTCTTGCGGCAACCAGGCATTTTAGCCGGTCTTGCGCCTTTTTTCTGCGGACTCGGAAGACGGGCCCGGCATTACTTCGATGCCGGCACCGCCACCCACTGCGTCTGGTCGCCGCGGCGCACCAGCAACCCTGCGGCGCGGCCCTTGTCCAGCTTGGCCACGAGTTCGCCGAACTGCTTGGCGCCCGTGACGTCGGTGTCGTTCAGGGCCAACACGATGTCGCCTTCCTGCAGGCCGGCCTTGGCCGCAGCGCCTTCGGCCACCTTGACCTGGACGCCGCCCTTGATGCGCAGCTTCTTCTGCACGTCGGCCGGCACGTCGACCACGCCCAGACCCAGCGCATTGGTGACTTCCGGGACTGGCGGCGCGCCCTTCTTGCTGGCGCCCGCGGCCTTCTCGGTCGGGATCTCGCCCACCTTGACCGTCAGCGTCAGGTTCTTGCCCTTGCGCCACACTTCCATGTCGGCGCGCGTGCCCGGCTTGGTTTCGCCCACGATGCGGGGCAGGTCGGACCAACGCTTGATGGGTTCGCCGTTGAACTTGAGGATCACGTCGCCCGGCTGCACGCCTGCCTGCTCGGCAGGACCATCGGCTTCCACGCTGCTGACCAACGCGCCTTCGGCCTTGGGCAAGCCGATGGCTTCGGCCACGTCCTTGCCCACTTCGCCGATCTGCACGCCGACGCGGCCGCGCGTGACCTTGCCGGTAGCGCGCAACTGGTCCACCACGCGCATGGCTTCGTCGATCGGAATGGCCAGCGAAATGCCCATGAAGCCGCCGCTGCGCGAAATGATCTGGGAATTGATGCCCACCACCTCGCCTTGCAGGTTGATCAGCGGACCGCCCGAGTTGCCCGGGTTGACCGCCACGTCGGTCTGGATGAACGGCAGGTATTCGCCGGTATCGCGGCCGATGGCGCTGACGATGCCGGAGGTCACGGTGGAATCCAGGCCGAACGGCGAACCGATGGCCAGCACCCACTGCCCCTTCTTCAGCTTCTTGGGATCGCCGATCACCAGCGGGGTCATGTCCTTGGCTTCGATCTTGATCAGCGCCACGTCGGTGCGCTCGTCCGTGCCGATGACCTTGGCCTTGAACTCGCGGCCGTCGGTCAGCGTGACGTAGATGTCCGTCGCGTCCACCACCACGTGGTTGTTGGTCAGGATGTAGCCGTCATCGGAAATGAAGAAGCCGGAACCCACGCCGCGCGGCACGGTGCGCTCTTCGGGCTGGGATGGCTGCGGACGCTGACGCGGCGAGGGGCCGGGCTGAGCGCCGCCGCCGGGCGGCTGGAATTCGGGGCCGAAGAACCAGCGGAACAGTTCATAGGGATCATTGCCGCCGCCGGGGCCCATGCCGCGCACCGGCACCGTGGCCGTGGTGCGGATGTTGACGACCGCGGGGTCGGCCTTTTCGACAATGCTAGTGAAATCAGGCAGCGTCACCGTCGGCGCCTGGGCGACGGCGGCAGGCACATAGGCGCCGGCCAACATGACGCTGGCCGCGGCCGCCACCAGAAAGCGCCGGAAAAAAGCATTCGACACTGTCATTGCTTTCATAAGTGTTACTCCGAAATTGCTGCTTGCCACACCCGGCCGATCACTTGGACTCGGCCCCGGGGGCTGCTGCCGCAGGCGCGGCGGGCACATATTCAGTGGCTTGCGCCAGCTGCTCCAGCGTCGCGATGGGCACTTCGCCCACGGCGGTCAGCCAGAAATCAGCGATGCGCGTGCCATAGACCGTGATCGCCCCGCGCTGCGCGGCGCCGTGGGGAGGACGGTGGCCGCGCTGGCTGTCGTAGGGTTCGATGAACACGGAAATGGCCGCCAGTCCGTCGGACAATACCATCTGGTTGACCGTAATGCCCTTCCCCATCGAACGGGCCACCTGCATGACGGCCTTGAAGCCCTTGGGCGCCGGGATGCGCCACCCCTGGGCAGCCAGATCCACCGGTTTCATCGAGGGTTCCAGCACCTTCCAGTCGCGCGTGCTCCAGCGCGAGCTCAGCAACTGGGGATCGACTTCCGAGCCCAGCCGCAGCGAGGTGAAGGACACCTGCTCGACCACGCCGCGGGCGGCGTTCAGCGTCTGGGCCTTGAGCAGCAGATTGGTTTCGACGTCCGCGCACAGCCGGTAGCCGTAGCGCAGCTTGTCCAGCGGCTCGATCGTGATCAGGCGGCATTCGCGCCCGGCCACGCGGTGCAGCGCGGACTCGGCGTGGATCTTGTAGTGCTCGGACAGGTTGGCCGCGTCGCCCAGCAGCAGACCGGGGAAGCGGTCGCCTCGGCGGCGCTCCAGCAACACGGTCTTGCGCTCGGGCAGCAGACACTGCACGTCTTCGTTGTGACGCAGGTACTCGCGGGGCTGGCCGTCGAGGATTTCCAGGCGTTCGCGTTCACCGGTGCCGTCCACCACGTGCACCAGGCGCGAGGACTGGATCGTTTCGCCCTGCTGGTACATGAAGACGCCCGCGTAGTCCTGCTTGCGGGCGGCTTGTTGGATGCGGGTCAGCAGCTGGACCACGTCATCGGTGACGGCAGGCGCGGCATCGGCCGCGCGCGCGGGTTCGTGCGCAGCCAGGAAAGCGGTCAAAAGCGTGGCGGCAAACCAGCCGGCGCGGTGGGCCTGCAGCGTGGCGGCCCGGCCCAGCACCGGCCAGCGCGATGGAAGCACCAACGCCATCAGCGCCCCACCCCGGTGTCAAAGGACACCTGGCGCACGGCGCTCGGGCCAGCCATCTGGCGATGCGCTTCCAGGTAGTCGCGCAAGCCCGAATCGTCGGCAGCCGCGGCGGGCGAGCTGGCATCGGCCAGTACCCGGACTTCGGTCGCCGGTTCGCCGGTCAGGTAAGGCTGCGCCACCCAGGCGACGGTCGCCACGGCAGCGGCCACCGCCAGGCCGGACAGGCCGACCCGCAATGGCGAGCGGCGCCGAGGCGCCGCAACAATGGGCAATTCCGCGTCCAGCGCCCGTGCCAGGCGGGCCTGGAAGGCCGCGCTGGGGGTCAGCGCCAGATCGGCGTTGCGCAGGGAATCACCGATCAGATGATAGGTGTCCCAGGTCTCGCGCCCCTCGCGGGACAACAAGCCGGGAAAGATGTCGTCGGATTCCTCTCCGTCCATCCAGGCGGAAACCGACTCCTCCCAGGAGGACTCGGCGATCACAACGGATTTGGCTGCTGTTTGCATGACTGCCACTCCTTACCAGCGACGCTCGGCATCGGTGCCTAGCAACGGACGCAACTTGGTGGCGATGGCTTCACGCGCACGAAAAATGCGGGAACGCACCGTACCTATCGGGCAATCCATGCTCTGGGCGATGTCTTCGTAACTCATACCTTCGATTTCACGCAGGACAATTGCGGTACGCAATTCTTCCGGCAATTCCTCAATAGCCGCGTTCACCGTCTCGGCGATTTCGCGGCTGGCGACCATGGATTCCGGCGTGCTTATATCGGTTAGGTTGTCGGTTTCGTTAAAAGTTTCACCGTCTTCCGTTTCTATCGCATTGGGCGCGCTGGGACGCCGGCCCTGCGAGGCCAGCCAGTTGCGCGCCGTGTTGATGGCGATCCGGTACAACCAGGTGTAAAAGGCGCTCTCCCCACGGAATTGGGGCAAGGCGCGGTAGGCCTTGATGAAAGCCTCCTGGGCCACGTCCTCGATTTCCGCGGGGTCGCGGATCATGCGGGCCAGCAGACGGAGAATCTTGCGCTGGTACTTGAGCACCAGCAGGTCGAAAGCCTTCTTGTCGCCCCGCTGGACGCGCGCGACAAGCTCGGCGTCGACTTCGCGCTCGCTCATGACGCCTCCCGCAGGCTGGGCGCCGGACGGGCAGGCCGCGCCGCGCCGGCCAGCAGGCACAGGCGCCGCCAGGACTCGGGGCGCAACGTCCGCTGCCAGACGGTGAGGGTGATTGTGCTGTTGGTAAAGGCCGTACTCCCGGTGGACAAGGGCTGCAAAGTGAGCGTCAGCCAGCGGGGACCACGCTGTTCTCGCAACAGCCTTGCGTCCTGCCAGCCTTGCGGCAGGCGTACCTGCCAGCTCCCTGCCCCGGCTGCCGCGCGCAACGCGGATACGGGGGACAGGCTGCTCCGTGCCGAGTGTAACAGCCCGGCCAGCACAAGCAGGAGCGCAATCGCCGCGCCCGCTGCCCATGCCATGCCGTGCCAGGACGCCGCCGTCAGCACGCTGGCGCCAGCCGCGGCCAGCGCCAGGCCAAAAAGCGCCGTGGCGCTTCCTGGCCGCCTGACGGGCACGCGAAACGCCCAGCGTTCCCCGAGCGCCTCTTCCAAATCAGACCCGGCGAACGGCCATCGAGCCGTTGGTGCCGCCGAAGCCGAACGAGTTGGACAGGCCGACATCGATCTTCATCTGCCGCGCTTCATTGGCGCAGTAATCCAGATCGCATTCCGGATCTTGATTGAAGATGTTGATCGTGGGCGGCGACACCTGGTTGTAGACCGCCAGGGTGGTGAACACCGCCTCGATACCACCGGCCGCGCCAAGCAGGTGCCCGGTCATGGACTTGGTCGAATTGACCACCAGCTTCTTGGCGTGATCGCCGAAAGCCAGCTTCAAGGCGTCGGTTTCGTTCTTGTCGCCCAGGGGCGTCGAGGTGCCATGCGCGTTGACGTACTGCACGTCTTCGAGGTTCAGGCCGCCGTTGCGCAGCGCATTCACGATGCCGCGACGCGGACCGTCCTTGTCTGGAGCCGTGATGTGGTGCGCATCGGAACTCATGCCGTAGCCCACGAACTCGCCGTAGATGCGCGCGCCGCGCTTCTTGGCGTGTTCGTACTCTTCCAGCACCAGTACGCCCGCACCCTCGCCCAGCACGAAGCCGTCGCGATCGCGGTCCCAGGGACGCGAAGCCGTCTGAGGATCGTCATTGCGGGTCGACAAGGCGCGCATCGCGGCAAAACCGCCGATGCCCAGCGGCGACACGGTGGACTCGGCGCCGCCGGCAACCATGACGTCGGCATCGCCGTACTCGATCAGACGCGCAGCGTCGCCGATGCAATGCAGGCCGGTGGTGCAGGCCGACACGACCGCGTAGCTCGGGCCCTTCATGCCATATGCGATGGACAAATGACCGGAGATCAGGTTGATCAGCGAACCCGGCACGAAGAACGGCGAAATGCGGCGCGGACCCTTGGCCAGGTATTCAACCTGCGTTTCCTCGATGCGCGGCAGACCGCCGATGCCCGAGCCCACGATCACGCCGATGCGTTCCGCGTTGGCTTCGGTGACTTCCAGGCCGCTGTCGCGCCATGCCTGCATCCCGGCGGCCAGGCCGTAATGGATGAAGGTATCCATCTGGCGGGCTTCCTTGGCCGAGATATAGGTGCTGATGTCGAAGTCTTTGACTTCGCCGGCAATATGCGTGGTGATGGCCGAGGGATCGAAACGGGTGATGCGGCTGATGCCAGAACGTCCGTTGACGATATTGTCCCAAGCGGTGGTCAAGTCGTTCCCGACGGGAGAAACGATACCCAGGCCAGTGATGACGACACGTCGCTTCACGGATGACTCCTCAAACAGACAAAAGAAAGGCGGTTTTCGGGATGCGCTGCACGTGCGGCCCACGCGAAAGCGGGTCGGGCATTACTACGCCCTTCCCGCATGCGGACCGCACGGCAAATTCCTGAAACCGCCCCGATTTTCCGGCTGGCTGCGACGGACGTCGCGAGGCAACCAGAAGGGTAAAAGCCCAGCTTACTGCTTGCCGTGCGAATTGATGTAGTCAATCGCTTGTTGCACGGTCGTGATCTTTTCGGCCTCTTCGTCGGGGATCTCGGTCTCGAATTCGTCTTCGAGCGCCATGACCAGTTCGACCATGTCGAGCGAATCGGCACCGAGGTCGTCAAGGAAGGAGGATTCGTTCTTGATCTCGGCTTCGTTGACGCCAAGTTGTTCAGCGACGATCTTCTTGACGCGCTGTTCGATGCTTTCCATGCAGATCTCCAATTGGGAAAAATCCCGCGAATTATAGCCAAGCGCGGAGTTTTGCGACGCCTGGCCGTGACAAAAATAACACCGCGCACTTGATCTGTCGCCGGGAATGGCGCAGGAAACCGGTGTGCGGCGTTTCCGGTTGAACCTCGCGTTGCCTCGCCGTTTGTGTCCGGCGGCGGCATGGCGGAACTGGCCGCCTACGCGCGATTCGTGACTTATTGCATGTACATCCCGCCGTTGACGTGCAGGGTGGTGCCGGTAATGTAACCCGCCTGCGGCCCGGACAAAAACGCCACGGCGTGGGCGATGTCGGCAGGCGAACCCAGGCGGCCCAGCGGAATCTGCTGCAGCAAGGCCGCAGTCTGATTTTCGCCCAGCGCGCGCGTCATGTCGGTATCGATGAAACCGGGCGCGACGCAGTTCACGGTGATGTTGCGGCTGCCCAGTTCACGCGCCAGGGCGCGCGACATGCCTGCCACGCCGGCCTTGGCCGCGGCGTAGTTGGCCTGGCCCGGGTTGCCGCTGGAACCCACCACGGATGTGACGTTGATGATGCGTCCCCAGCGGGCCTTCATCATGCTGCGCAGCACGGCGCGCGACAGGCGGAAAACCGAAGCCAGGTTGGTATCGATGACAGCCGACCAGTCCTCATCCTTCATGCGCATCGCCAGCGTATCACGGGTGATGCCTGCGTTATTGACGAGGATGTGGGGACCGCCACCCTCCTTGCCCAGCGCGTCGATCAGCGCATCGCAGGCAGCGGCGTCGGTCACGTCCAGCACCACGCCGCGGCCGCCCAGGGGCGCCAGCGCTTCGGTGATGGCGGCAGCGCCCGATTCGGACGTGGCGGTGCCGACGACGGTGGCGCCGCGCGCAGCCAGTTCCTGGGCGATGGCGCGGCCAATGCCACGCGTGGCGCCGGTCACCAGCGCGATCTTGCCCTGCAGTTCGATCGAGGTGTTGTCCATGTTCTTAATTTCCGTTGACGGCGGCCAACGCTGCTTCAAGCGAAGCAGGATCGGTAATGGCCATGCCCGTGAGTTCGGGATCGATGCGCTTGGTCAGGCCGGCCAGCACCTTGCCGGGACCGCATTCGATGACGTGCGTGACGCCTTGCGCCTTCATCGCGCGCAGGGTTTCGACCCAGCGCACAGGATGCCATGCCTGGCGCACCAGCGCATCCCGGATTGCATCGGGTTCGACAGGCGAAGCCACGTCGACGTTGTTGATCACTTGCACCTGCGGCGCGGACACGGTCACGCCGGCCAGCGCGCCGGCCAGCACGTCTGCGGCGGGCTTGAGCAGGCTGGAGTGGAACGGCGCGGACACCGGCAGCAGCAGCGCGCGCTTGGCGCCTGCGGCCTTGGCCAGTTCGCAAGCGCGTTCGACCGCGGCCTTGTGGCCTGCGATCACGACCTGCGCGGGCGCGTTGAAGTTCACGGCCTCGACAACCTCGCCCTGGGCGGCGGCTTCGCAGGCCGCGCGCACGGCGTCGTCGTCCAGACCCAGGATGGCGGCCATGGCGCCGGTGCCTACCGGCACGGCGGCCTGCATGGCGTCGGCGCGCACGCGCACCAGGCGCACGGCATCTTCAAGCGCGAGCGAGCCCGCGGCCGTCAGCGCGGCGTATTCGCCCAGGCTGTGGCCGGCCACGACGTCAGGCTTGCGGCCGCCAGCAGCGCACCAGGCCGCGTAGAACGCAGCGCCAGCGGTCAGCATGGCGGGCTGGGTGTTGGTGGTCAGGTTGAGCTGTTCCGCAGGGCCTTGCGCGATCAGCGCGCCCAGGTCCTGACCCAGCGCCTGCGAGGCGCGCGCCACGGTGTCCGTGACGGCCGCGACGCCGGACCAGGCGTCCAGCATGCCGACAGCTTGGGAACCTTGGCCAGGAAAGACAAAAGCGATTTTCATGTTTGACCGTTTGGATTGATTCAGTGTCTGTGTGGAATGCCAGGCACATCGTTCCGGCGGCCGCGGCGCCGAGCGCCACGCCGCGCCGGAGCGCGCCCTTACATGCGGGCCAGTACCGAGCCCCAGGTGAATCCGCCGCCCACGCCTTGCATCAGGATCAACTGGCCCGGCTTGACGCGGCCGTCGCGGCGCGCGGCGTCCAGGGCCAGCGGCACGCTGGCTGCAGAGGTGTTGGCGTGGCTGTCGACGGTGACGACGACCTTCTCGACCGGCACGGCAAGCTTGCGCGCCAGGAAATTCAGGATGCGCACGTTGGCCTGGTGCGGGATCAGCCAATCGACGTCGGCGATCTCGACGCCCGCTTCGGCGCAGGTGTCGCGCGCGGAACGGTCCAGCACGGTAACAGCCTGCTTGAACACGGCCTGCCCGTCCATGCGCAGGAACGGATCGCCGGTCACGTCGCCATAGGCTACGTTGCCCGCAGCGTTCAGGATCTTGGCCTGGCTGCCGTCGGCGTGCAGTTGCGCGGCCAGGATGCCAGGCTTGTCGGAAGCCTTGAGCACCACGGCGCCGGCGCCGTCGCCGAACAGCACGCAGGTGGAGCGGTCGTTCCAGTCCAGGATGCGCGAGAAGACTTCAGCGCCGATGACCAGCGCGCAACGCGCACGGCCGGCACGGATGAAGCTGTCGGCGGTGGTCATCGCATAGACGAAACCGCTGCACACGGCCTGCACGTCGAATGCCGCCGAACCCTTGGCGCCGATATTGGACTGCACGATGCAGGCGGTGCTCGGAAACACGAAGTCCGGCGTCGACGTGGCCAGGACGATCAGGTCGACCTCGGAGGCGTCCACGCCGGCATCGGCGAGCGCGCGGCGCGAGGCCTCGGTCGCCAGCACGCTGGTGGTCACGCCGCGCTCGGCCAGATGGCGCTGGCGGATGCCGGTGCGCTCGACGATCCATTCGTCGGAGGTGGCGATGTCGCGCGTCGCCAGCTCCGCCGCCAGTTCGTCATTCGAAACCACGCGTTCCGGCAGGAAGCTGCCGGTGCCCGCGATCACGGAATATTTCATTGCGGTATCCATCAAGCGGTGTCCCCAGCCACGTTTGGCGACGACACCGAGGGGCCTTCGCCAGATTGAACGCGCTTGGTAATCTGAGCGACCGTCTCAGCGGTGCGCTCCAGCAGTTTACTCACTACGGCTTCACGGGCGCGCTGCAACGCAAATCCATAGGCGTAGACGTCCGCGGAACCATGGCTCTTGATGACCACGCCGCGCAAGCCCAGCAGCGCGGCGCCGTTATAGCGCCGGTTGTCGACGCGGGTGCGCAGGCGGTTGAGCACCGGCTTGGCCACCGCGCCAGCCAGCAGCGTGATCAGATTGCGTTTGAACTCTTCGCGAATGACGCTGGACAACATCTTCGCCAGCCCTTCGACGGACTTGAGCACGACGTTGCCGACGAAACCGTCGCAGACGACGACGTCGACCGTGCCTTTGAATATGTCATTGCCTTCCACGTTGCCGTAGAAGTTGAGCGGGCTGCTGCGCAGGAGCTCGGCGGCTTCCTTGACGACTTCGTTGCCCTTGATGACTTCTTCGCCGATGTTGAGCAGGCCCACCGAGGGGCGCTCGCGATGGTCCACCGCCTGCGACAGCGCGGCGCCCATGATGGCGAATTGGAGTAGATGCTCGGCCGTGCAGTCCACATTCGCGCCCAGGTCCAGCACCGTGGTGGCGCGGCCCGTCTGGTTCGGAATGGACGTGGCGATCGCGGGGCGGTCTATGCCGTCCAGCGTCTTGAGCACATAGCGTGAAATGGCCATCCACGCGCCGGTATTGCCCGCGGAAACGCAGGCGTCGGCGCGCCCGTCCTTGACGGACTGGGCGGCCAGGCGCATGGAGGAGTCTTTTTTGCGGCGCAGGGCGACCTCGACCGGGTCGTCCATGGTGACGACTTCGGAAGCCGCCACGATCTCAATGCGATCACGCGCCACGCCGCGGTGCTCGGAGAGCGCCGCTTCGATGGCGTCGGGAAGCCCGACCAGCAATAGCCGGGTATCCGGAAATTGCCGGGCGAACTCGATCGCAGCCGGAATCGTGACGGGCAGACCGAAGTCTCCGCCCATACAGTCTATGGCGATGCGTATCACGGGTGCCAGGTATCAGCGCTCAGCCGAAATGGTCCGAGTACGAGTTCGGCCCGGGGGCCTTATTCGTCGGCCTTGGTCTTCAGGACCTTGCGGCCGCGGTAGAAGCCGTTGGGGCTGATGTGGTGACGCAGATGCGCTTCGCCCGTGTTGGGTTCGATCGCGGTCGGCGGGTTCACCAGAAAATCGTGCGAGCGGTGCATACCGCGCTTGGACGGGGACTTCTTGTTTTGTTGAACGGCCATGATGACTCCTAGAAACGGGGCGCATTGTACGCGATGCGGCCCGATGTTGATCTCAATCTTTGTGCTTCAGTTGTTCCAGCACCGCAAACGGCGACGGACGCTTGACAGCGGGCTCCTCGGGAGAAGCTTCGCTGACCTTGGCCAGCGCGCCCGGGCATACATCATGCTTGGGCACATACGGAACGCTCAGAATGAGCTCATCTTCGATCTGGGCCAGCAGATCAAAATGATGCGAACCCACCACCTTTTCAGGCAGGTTGGACACAAAACCATTTCCTTCTTCGTCCTCGTCGTCCTCGCCGGATGGATCCCCGTAGGAAGCATCGTCGTCGAGATCGGCTTCGGACTTGACCAGCTGCAAAAGGACTTCGCTGTCGATCGGATACACGAACGGCTCGTTGCACCGTTGGCACACCAGCACCGGATTCGCCTGCACATGGATATGCAGTAGCGGCCGGCCCATCAGCAGGCCGGTTCTACCCATTTCGCCGCGCACGGACCACGTCACGAGTCCGGCATCGCCCTGCGGTTGTTCGGGCAGCCCGTCAACCACGCGCGTAAGCCGCACAAGAGGTATGGTTCCTTGCGCTTCCTTGCCCATCTGGGCAAATGCGTATGCATCGATGCGCTTGATGTTCAGTCCTTTGCATTCGCGGGGCTGTTCACAGAGCCCGAACTCGCGGGTTTAAAACCCCGGGGGTTTAAACCCCGGAAAACCCAGAACCCATGATTTTGCCGAGGCCGCCAAGCTTCGCCACCGGCTTGCTCGCGCGCCCATTCATGCAAAAATCCCGCAAAACGTTAGATAATACTGTGACTTACGCCTTAACGTCAAATATCGCATGCCTTCCAAGCCCAGCCTGATCCTCGCGTCCAGCTCGCGTTACCGCAAAGAACTGCTGTCCCGCCTGCGCCTGCCTTTCACGGCGATTTCCCCCGATGTAGACGAAACGCCACACTCCGGCGAAACGCCCGAAGCCCTGGCGCTGCGCCTGTCCGTGGCCAAGGCCATGGCGGTCGCGGCCAATTACCCCGGCAGCATCGTGATCGGCTCGGACCAGGTGGCCACCATTGACGGACAGCCCATCGGCAAACCGGGGAATTTCCCGCGCGCATTGGCGCAATTGCGGGCCCTGTCGGGTCAAATCGTGGAATTTCACAGCGCCTTGGCGGTCACGGACGGCCAGCGGGTGGAAAAAGCCGACATCGTCACGCGCTGCCGTTTCCGCCAGCTGTCGGACCGCGCGATCGAAGCCTATCTGCGCGCCGAAGAACCCTACGATACCGCAGGCAGCGCCAAGGCGGAAAGCCTGGGCATCGCCCTGATGGAAAGCATCCAGAGCGACGACCCCACCGCCATCATCGGGCTGCCGCTGATCGCACTGACCGGCATGCTGGCGCAGTTCGGCCTGGATCCGCTGGACGCCCCCGGAGCATCCGCATGAGCGGCGCGCTGCACCTGATCCCGGTCGGCCTGGGTGAAGCCCCGCCCGAGCGCTGGCTCCCCGCCGAGGTCCGCACCCTGGCAGGCCAGCTGGACACCTACATCGCCGAAAACGCCAAGACCGCGCGCGCCTTCCTCAAGCTGATCGGCACAACCCGGCCGCTGCAGGAAATCACCATCCACACCCTGAACGACAAGGTAGACGCCGTCCAGATCAAGGCCTGGCTGGAACCGGCGCTCAAGGGCGCGGAAATCGGCCTGGTCTCCGAGGCGGGCTGCCCCGCGGTCGCGGACCCGGGCGCCAAGGTCGCGGACGCCGCACACCGCCTGGGCATCACGGTAAAACCATGGGTCGGCCCCTCTTCCATCCTGCTGGGCCTGATGGCCAGCGGACTGGACGGCCAGCGCTTTGCCTTCCATGGCTACGCGCCGGTGGACCCCGCGGAACGCGCCAAGCAGCTGCGCGCCTGGGAGCAGCACTCGGCCAAGCACAACCAGACCCAGTTGCTGATCGAGACCCCCTATCGCAACGCCGCCATGTTCGCCACGCTGCTGGCCAGCCTGAAGGGCGACACCAAGCTGTGCGTGGCGCGCTCGGTCACGACCGCCGACGAATGGATCGTCACCCGCAGCGTGGCCGACTGGAAAAAGCAGCCGGCGCCCCAGCTCGACAAGCTGCCCACGCTATTCCTCTTCCTGGCGCGCTGATCCATGCGCCGCCTATTCCTTGTGCCGCTTGCCGCGGCCATCCTGGCGGGATGCGCCGCGCGCGGCCCCGCCGGCCTGGACCTGGACACCTCGATCACTGCGGTCAGCCAGGCCAGCCGGGTACGCAGCATCGTGCTGCACTACACCAGCGTGGACGACGCCCGTTCCATGGAATTGCTCTCCAAGGGCAAGGTCAGTTCGCACTATCTGGTTAACGACGCCGGCCGCGTCTACCGGCTGGTCGACGAGAACCGCGCCGCCTGGCATGCCGGCGCCAGCTCCTGGTATGGCAACATCGCCATGAACAGCACGTCCATCGGCATAGAAATCGTCAACCCAGGCTGGACGGAGGGCTCTGACGGCAAGCCTGTCTGGCATCCGTACAACGACCAGCAATTGCGCGCACTGACCATATTGCTGCGCGATATTGCGCAACGGCATGGCGTCACGCCCGAGAACATCGTGGGCCACAGCGACATCGCGCCCCAGCGCAAGGTGGATCCCGGCCCTCTTTTCCCGTGGAAGACGTTGGCCGAGGCGGGAATCGGGCGCTGGTACGACGAGACTGGAGCCGCCGAACACCTCGCGCGCCTTCAGGTCCAGGGCATCCCGGATGTCGCATGGTTCCAGAAACAGCTGGCACGGTTGGGCTATGCGTGTCCACAGGACGGCACACTGAGCCCGGCCACCATCGGCGCGCTGGCAGCCTTTCAGATGCACTACCGGCCGACACTGTACGACGGCCAGCCGGACGCGGAGACTGCCGCCATCATGCTGGCGATGCTGTAGGGACGCGCAGCGCTACCGCCTGCCGCGCAACCAGGCGACCAGCCGCCAGCCCAGCAACAAGGCCAGCACGGCGGCGTACAAGGCGGGCTGCGCCAGGTCGTTCTTGCCGGCCTTGTGCCACCAATAATGCAGCACCGCCAGCAGGCCGATGGCATAGATGGCGCGGTGCAGGCTTTGCCAGCGCTTGCCCAGCTTGCGCATGGCCCACTGCGTGGAGGTAGCCGCCAGAGCGGCCATCAGCACGAACGCCGCAAATCCCACCATGATGAAGGGGCGTTCGCCGATATCGCGCAGCATGCCCGCCGGATCGAAGCCGCGATCCCACCAGACCCAGGCCATGAAGTGCATGGATCCATAGAAAAACGCGAACAAACCGCACATGCGCCGCAGACGCACCAATGCCGGCTGGCCAGTCAGCCGGCGCAGCGGCGTGATGGCCAGGGTCACGAGCAGGCAGACCAGGGTCCAGGTGCCCGATGAACGGGTCAGGAACTCGACCGGGTTCGCCGTCAGCCCGTTATTCACGCCCAGCCAGATCCAACGCGCGAACGGCGCCAGCCCCAGCAGGAACAGGAACGGCTTGAAGCGCCCCACAGTCTTGGCGGAAAGCTGGGTCTTGCGCGGCGGCGTGGCCGGAGCCACCTGCGGAGTGCCGTCAGGCATGGAATCGCCTCAGTAGTTCGCCTTCAGGTCCATCCCCTGGTAGAGCGACGCCACCTGTTCGGCATAACCGTTGAACATCAAGGTCTTGCGCTTGGGGGAGAACAGCCCGTCCTCGCCAATGCGGCGTTCCGTGGCCTGGCTCCAGCGCGGATGAGGCACCTCGGGATTCACATTGGCGTAAAAGCCGTACTCCTGGGGCGCGGCCTTGATCCACGACGACACGGGCGGCTTTTCGACCAGACGGATCTTGACCAGGGACTTGGCCGACTTGAAACCATACTTCCAGGGTACCGCCAACCTGAGCGGCGCGCCGTTCTGGTTCGGCAGCACCTTTCCGTAGACGCCGAACACCAGCATAGCCAGGGGATTCATGGCTTCGTCGATGCGCAGGCCCTCCACATAAGGCCATTCCAGGATCGCGGCGCGCACGCCCGGCATGTTCTCGCGCTGCACGGCGGTGACAAATTCCACGTACTTGGCGTTGCCCGTGGGTTCGACCTGCTTGAGCAGCGCCGACAGCGAATAGCCCATCCACGGAATCACCATGGACCAGCCCTCGACGCAGCGCAGCCGGTAGACGCGTTCTTCCATCGGCGCCAGCTTGAGCAGCTCTTCGATGGAAAAGGTGCGCGGCTTGCCGGCTTCGCCCTCGACGCTCACGCTCCAGGGGCGTGTCTGCAATTTGCCGGCATTGGCGGCCGGATCGCCCTTATCCACGCCGAACTCGTAGTAGTTGTTGTAGGAGGTGACGTCGGCCAGCGTCGTCTGCTTGTCCATGACGCTCAAGGCGGGGTTGAGCTTGCCCGGCAGAACGCCGGCCTCCTGGGCGTGCGCGCTGCGCATGGCCCACCCCGGCAGGCCTGCGGCGGCCGCGACCAGCCCCGCGCGCAGCATCAGTTCGCGGCGCGAACGCCAGACGCCCTCGGAGGTGATCTCGGACGGAAGAATATCGTCGGGCTTGCGTATCAACATCATGATCTCCGGTGTAGCGCCCGCAGGATCATGGACGCGCCCTGCGCAAGCCATGGACGCCGCGCCGCCCCATGATATTCCGCGGCAGCCGGCGCTTGCGGGTATTTCCTATAGACCCGCGCGTACGGCGGGCGTTCCGCGCCCGGACTGCGCACGCCCGGAGAATCCCGGGCGCCAGGTCGCTAGATACGCGGCAGCAGCCATTCGCGCACCTTCGGCACGCTGTCGAGCACCGCCTGGGGCGAACAACCCTCAAGCTCCTTCAGGGTATGTGCGCCATAGGTCACCCCCAGGCCATGCACGCCGGCATTGATCGCCATCTGCAGGTCGTGCGAGGTGTCACCCACCATCACGACGTGGTCCGGATCCACGTCCAGCTCCTGCATCAGCTCGTGCAGCATCGCCGGATGCGGCTTGCTGAAAGTTTCGTCGGCGGTGCGCGTGGCATCGAACAGCGGCCCCAGGCCGGTCGCGGCCAGCGCGCGGGTCAGGCCCACGCGGCTCTTGCCGGTAGCCACCGCCAGGCGCACGTTCTGCCCGGCCAGTTCGGCCAAGAGTTCCTGCACGCCCTCGAACAGGCGCAATTCCGGATCACGCAGCAGATAGTGCGTGCGGTAGCGCTCCAGGAAGCGCGGCAGCATCGCCTGCGTCAGTTCCGGCACCGCGCGGCGCAGGGCGCTTTCCAGGGACAGGCCTATCACCCAGCTGGCATCGGATGCCGAAGGCACCGCCAGTTCCAGGTCGCGGCAGGCGCCCTGGATGGCGGCCACGATGCTGTGCGTGGAATCCATCAGGGTGCCATCCCAGTCAAAAACGACCAGCGAATACGACATAATCAGACCGACTCCAGTTGTTTCAGTATTTTCCGGCAAGCTGGGGGCAGCTCGGCGGTAAGCGTCAGGGACTCGCCCGTCACCGGGTGGGCCAAGGTCAATTGGTGGGCGTGCAGGAACATCCTGCCAAAACCCATGCGCGCGAACTGCGCCCGTACTTCGTCGTGGCCGTACTTGTCGTCGCCCACGATGGGGAAGCCGCTGGCGGCCAGGTGCACCCGGATCTGATGGGTGCGACCGGTACGCAATTCGGCGTCGACCAGACTATAGCCACCAAAACGCTGCTTGAGCGTGACGATGGTGTGCGCCGACTGACCGTCCGGATCGACCTTGACCCGGCGCTCGCCGGACTGGGTGGTCCACTTGGACAGCCCCAACTTGATGTGCTGGCGGTCATTGACCCAATCGCCCTCGACCAGGGCCAGGTAATGTTTGTCCCCTTTTCCTTCGCGCAGCATGGCGTGCAACGCCAGCAGGGCGCTGCGCTTCTTGGCCACCATCAAGAGACCCGAGGTCTCCCGGTCCAGGCGATGGACCAGTTCCAGGAACTTGGCGCCGGGCCGGGCCGCCCGCAGCTGTTCGATCACGCCGAAGGACACGCCGCTGCCGCCATGGACCGCCACGCCGGCGGGCTTGTCCACGACAAGCAACGCCTCGTCCTCGAACACCACGGGGAATTCGGCGCCAGGCACCGGCCGGGGCTTGCCCGGGTCGGGCAGCCGCAGCGGCGGAACGCGGACCACGTCGCCCTCGGCGACGCGGTAGTCGGCCGAAGTGCGTCCCTTGTTTACCCGCACTTCGCCGCCGCGTATGGCCTTGTAGATATGGGTTTTGGGGACGCCCTTGCACAGCCGCGCAAGGTAGTTGTCCAGACGCTGGCCGGCATGCTCGGCATCGACTTCCACCATCCGGACGGCAGGGGGAGCTTTAGAGAGGGAAAGCGAGGGGGAAGTTTCTTTGCGCATTGCGAAAAGCGACATATAATCGGGACAGCCTAAAGGGGCTGAACTAGCCGCCTGACGTAGAGATGCAACGTTACGCAACTCCGTCGAGCGCGCGGGCCGCCATTGTACTGCCTGCTCATTCAACCCCCGGGGTCATTTGGTCGCCGGCGCAACCGCGCCCTGCCGGATAGTGGTGTGGCATTCATTTTGCCCGCTGTCCCAGCAGGTCCGTTGCATGCCGCAAGCGGCTCTGAAGCACCGCAAGAATCGTCGCATATTTAAAGCACCAGCTGCGCGTGGGCAACCAATCCGACCGCAACTGCCGTTCACAGCACTTTTCCGTCAAACCACATTCAGTGAAGCTGACCCTCCTGCTGACAGAACCCCGAGCCCCACGGCTCGACGTGCCCGCCTGACCCGCGGCGGATACGCCTGGGCGCCGCCCAGGTACGGTCCGCAACTCTTGCCCGCTTCAGCCCGCAGCCCGAGTGACCCGAGGTCACGCGCCGATATCGGCGCGTCATGACAACGGAGAACCCCTCTCATGAAGCGCATGCTGTTCAATGCGACGCATCAGGAAGAATTACGCGTCGCTATCGTCGATGGGCAAAAACTCATCGACCTCGACATCGAGACTGCCGGCCGCGAACAACGCAAAGGCAATATCTACAAAGGTGTCATCACCCGGATCGAACCCGGCCTCGAAGCTTGCTTCGTCAACTACGGTGAAGACCGTCACGGTTTCCTGCCTTTCAAGGAAGTGGCCCGCAGCTACTTCAAGGAAGGCGTGGACGTCCGCAGCGCCCGCATCCAGGACGCCCTGCGCGAAGGCCAGGAACTGATCGTCCAGGTTGAAAAGGAAGAGCGCGGCAACAAGGGCGCCGCCCTGACCACGTTCATCTCGCTGGCAGGCCGCTACCTGGTCCTGATGCCCAACAATCCCCGTGGCGGTGGCGTTTCGCGCCGCGTCGAGGGCGAGGACCGCCAGGAACTGCGCGACACGATGGAGCAGCTCGATCTGCCCCAGGGCATGAGCATCATCGCCCGCACCGCCGGCATCGGCCGCAACGTCGAAGAGCTCCAGTGGGACCTGTCCTACCTGTTGCAGCTCTGGACCGCGATCGACGGCGCCGCGCGCGACAACTCCGCGCCGATCCTGATCTACCTGGAATCCAGCCTGGTCATCCGGGCCATCCGCGACTACTTCTCCCCGGAAATCGGCGAGATCCTCATCGATACCGACGAGATCGCCGACCAGGCCACGGCCTTCATGAGCGTGGTGATGCCGGACAACGTCCAACGCGTCAAACGCTACCGCGACGATATCCCCCTCTTCTCCCGTTTCCAGATCGAACACCAGATCGAAACGGCGTACTCGCGCACGGTCACGCTGCCCTCGGGCGGCGCCATCGTCATCGACCACACCGAAGCCCTGGTTTCCGTGGACGTCAACTCGGCCCGCTCCACGCGCGGCGCCGACATCGAGGAAACCGCGCTGCGCACCAACTCGGAAGCAGCCGATGAAGTGGCCCGCCAGTTGCGCCTGCGCGACCTGGGCGGCCTGATCGTCATCGACTTCATCGACATGGAGGACAGCAAGAACCAGCGCGCCGTCGAACAGCGCCTGCGTGACGCCCTCCACTTCGACCGCGCCCGCGTCCAGATGGGCAAGATTTCGCGCTTCGGCCTGATGGAACTGTCGCGCCAGCGCCTGCGTCCCGCCCTGAACGAAGGCTCGCACATCACCTGCCCGCGCTGCAACGGCACCGGCGTGATCCGCGACGCCGAGTCCAGCGCCCTGCATGTGCTGCGCCTGCTGCAGGAAGAGGCCATGAAGGAAAACACCGCCGCCGTGCACGCCCAAGTGCCGGTCGACGTTGCAACCTACCTGCTGAACGAAAAGCGCGCCGACATCACCAAGATGGAAGCCCGCCTCAAGGTCAACCTGATGCTGATCCCCAACAAGCATCTGGAAACGCCGCACCACCACATCGAGCGCCTGCGCCACGACGATCCGCGCCTGGAAGAACTGAAGACCAGCTTCGAACTGGTTGAAGCCCCGGCCACGGACGCCCCCTGGCAGCCGCGCGAGCACGAAATCAAGTCGCGTCCGGAAGCGCTGGTCAAGGGCATCACGCCCTCGCAGCCCGCTCCTGTTTCGACCCCGGCTCCCGCTGCGCCGGCTCCCGCGCCGGCAGCAACCGGCGGCCTGGGCGGCCTGTTCAAGCGCCTGTTCGGGTGGCTGGGCGGCAGCTCCGAAGCGGCCAAGCCCGCTCCCGCTGCCCAGGAAGACAGCGCCAAGCGCGCCAGCTCCGGCCGCGGCAAGGGCCGCAGCAGCCATGACGGCCAGGAACGCCGTGGCGAACGCCATGGTTCGGACCGCAACCGCAACCGCCGCGGCGAATCCCGCGGCGAAGGCGCCGAGGGCAGCGAAGGCGGCCGCCACCACGTCCGCGGCAACCGCCGCGCCGAGGGCGAGCGCCAGGAACGCGGCGACCGCAACAACCGCAACGACGCCCGTGGCGAACGCGACACCCAGGCTGCGCAAGCTGCCCTGGCGTCCAACCGCCCCGAGCAAGCCGTGGAAGCTGGCGGCGAGGACAGCGGCGCCGGCCGCAACCGCCGCCGCGGCCGTGGCCGCAATCGCCGCGAGGAAGGCCAGTCCGACGCCCCGATGAGCGAACAGGAAAGCATGGTCGCCGCCCTGGCGCAGACGGTCGCCACCGCCCTGCCCGAAACCAAACCGGCTCCTGAAGCCGCCGCGGTGACCGCCGAGGCCGGCGAAGCCGAAGCCGTGCTCGAACAGACCGCCGATGGCGTACCCGCCGTGGAAGGCGCCGAAGGCGCCGCCGATCCCGAGCGCAAGCGCCGCCGCCGCCGCAGCCGCCGTGGCCGCCGCAGCCAGGAAGAAGCTGGCTTGGCCGGCAGCGACGACCAGCAGGAAGATGGCGCCGACGACGACAGCATCGAACAGTCGGAAGAAGCCACTGCCCAGCCCGCCGTGACCGCTGCGCAAACCGAGGAACCTGCCGCACATGTCCAGGCCGCTCCGGCGCAAGCCCAGCAGCCCGAAACCACGACAGCCGAGCCCGTCCAGGTTGCCGCTGCTCCGGTTGAAACCCAGCCGGCAGCGCCCGTGCAGGCCCAAGCCGAGCAAGCCGTCGAACCCGTGGCCCAGCCCGTGCAGACGGCTGCCGCCGAAGTGACCCAGCCGGTGTCCGTGCAGGCCGCGAGCGAGGTTTCCGCCCCCGCAGCGACCGAGCCGGCGCCGGTGGAAGCCGCCGCCGTCGAGCCCGTGGTTGCTCCCGCCCCGGCACCGGTCGCCCCGGTTGCTCCGGCCGCGCCTGTCGCACAGGAAGCGGCTGCCGCGACGCCCGCAGCCAGCCAGCCCATCGTGGTGCCGGCTGTCGCCCCGTCGGCCAAGGCCCAGGCCCTGCACGACGTGGTCAATGCCGCCGGCCTGCAGTGGGTGGAGACCGATCCGGACCGCCACGCCCAGACCCAGCTGCGTATCGCCGCTGCGCACACGCCGGTCCGCCTGGGCCGCGAGCGCAAGCCGGTCGCGCCCGTTTCCAACGAGCCGCTGGTTCAGGTCGAAACGCGCCACTAAACCGCAGGCCCGCAAGGGCTTGCGACTGGCAGCACATCGCACCCCGTACGCTGGATACCGATCCAGCGTACGGGGTGTTTTTCATGGTGGGTCCGCAGGGCAGCGACGCCCCGCGCGATTCGCAGCGCGCCCCCTCGGCCGCTCACTCGTCCTCTATCGGCTCCGCGGGCAGGTTCAAAGCCAGGCCGGCCTCTTCGACGAACGCTTCCGCCAACGCCGAATGCGGCATATGCCGGGCCCAGATGATCCCCATGCAGCGCAGAGGCGCGCGCCCCGGCAGCGGCACTCGCTTGACGCGCCGGCTGTCCACCCAATCCGGCGCCCAATCGGGTACCAGCGACACGCCCAGCCCTTCCGACACCATGCAGGCGATGCCCATCAGGCCGTCGACCTCCAGGCGCTCGCGCGGCACGATGCCGTGCTGGCGCAGATACTGGTCCGCCAGCCGGCCGCCCCAGACGTTGCGGTCATAGCGTATAAAAGGCTGCGTGCTCATCAGTTCGTGGGCGTCATTGCTCACGGTATCGGGCGGCGCCAGCACCACCAGCGGCTCTTCCGCGACCAATTTCCAGGCGTAGCCCTTGGACAGGTTGAATTGCGGCTTGACGATGAAGGCCGCGTCCAGGTCGCCGTTGATCACCCGGTGGTACAGGTGATTGGAGGTGCCTGGCTCCACGAAAACGGCCAGCTTGGGCAGGCGCCGGTACAGGCGCGCCAGCACGGTGGGCATGATGCCCGTCAGCGCCGACACCGACACGCCCAGCCTCAACTCGCCCAAGGGCGCGTCGTCGCTGGCGCTGGCCCGCAGGTCGCGCACTTCGCGCAGCACGCTGCGGGCTCGTTCCAGCACTTTCAGGCCCGCTTCGGTCGCCTTGACGCTGCGGCCCACGCGCTTGATGAGCGTGGCGCCCAGCTCTTCCTCCAGGGTGCGCACCCGCGCCGCAATGGCAGCGGGGGTCAGGTCCAGCCGGCGCGCGGCCTCCGCCAGCGATCCGCATTCGACCACCGACACAAAGCTCTGCACATATCGCGTATCCAAAGCGTCCCCCCTCTTTTTCTGCAGGCATGGTTTGCGCCAGGGCAAACCACAACAATTTTATGGATTGAAGCAATTAAACAGCAGATGTTCACTGGCCGCTTCGGTGCCAGAATCAGACGTTGCCGCTGCGCCCCGTGGCGCGTCCTTTTCATTCATCAGAAAACGAGTAGAGACAATGAGCACCCAAGCCAGCATTCCCGGCGTTTTTTCTCCGGTCCTGACGCCATTCGACGCAGCCTATCGCCCGGCGCTGGGACGCTATGTGAAGCACTGCCGCTGGCTGCGCGAACAATCCGTCGGGCTGGCCATATTCGGCACCAACTCGGAAGCCAACTCGCTCGCCCTGTCGGAAAAGCGCAGCCTGCTGGACGCGCTGCTGGAAGCGGGCGTGGAACCGTCGGCGCTGATGCCCGGCACGGGCGCCTGCGCGCTGCCCGACGCGATCGAGTTGACACGCCACGCCGTGCGCAGCGGCAGCATGGGCGTGCTGGTCCTGCCCCCCTTCTATTACAAGGGCGTGAGCGACGAAGGCCTGTTCCGCTACTACGCCGAACTGATCGAAGGCGTGGGCGACGACCGGCTGCGCATGTACCTGTATCACATCCCTCCCGTGAGCCAGGTGCCGCTGAGCCTGGACCTGATCGACCGCCTGCTCGACCGCTATCCCGGCCAGGTCGCCGGGGTAAAGGACAGTGGTGGGGACTGGAACAACACGGCGGCCATGATCGAACGCTTCGCGCCGCGCGGCTTCAAGGTCTACGCGGGCAGCGAAGCCTTCCTGCTGCAGACCCTGCGCGCGGGCGGCGTGGGCTGCATCACCGCCACCGGCAACGTCAATCCGGGCCCCATCGTCGCCCTGCAGCAGCGCTGGCAGGAAGCCGACGCCGACGCTCGCCAGGCCGGTCTGAACGCGACCCGCAACGTGTTCGGCAAATTCCCCATGATCCCCGCGATGAAGGCCGCGATTGCCTGGAAATCCGGCGATCCGGCCTGGGCGACGGTACGCCCGCCCCTGGTGGAACTGAACGCTGAACAGCGCACCGCCTTGCAGGCCGCCCTGGATGAGAACGGCTTCGACATGCCCGGCGCGCAGACCCTGGCGGACAACTAGCGCCCAATCCCGCGGGCGCTAGTTGTCCGCGGGATTGAACAGCGCAATATCCGCAGCACGAAGCGCCCCGGCGCACGGCGACCTGAAGCCGTGCGCCGGGGCGCTTCTTTTGGCGGTGCCGCTCAGCTCACCACGCCGATGTTCCAGGGCACGAACTCGTGATCGCCCAGTCCCAGCAGCTCGCTCTTGCTGCGCGTGCCGGAGGCCACCAGCAGGATTTCCTCGAAGATGCGCTGCGCCACTTCCTGTAGCGTCGCGGTGCCGTCCAGGATGTCGCCGCAATTGACGTCCATGTCCTCCGTCAGCCTTTCATACATCGGCGTATTGGTCGCCAGCTTGATCGAGGGCACGGGCTTGGCGCCGAACATCGAACCGCGCCCGGTGGTGAAACAGATCATGTTGGCCCCGCCGGCGATCTGTCCGGTCGCGGACACGGGGTCGAAGCCCGGCGTGTCCATGAACACCATGCCGGGCTGGCGCACCGGCTCCGCGTAGCGGTAGACCTCCATCAACGCCGTGGTGCCGCCCTTCATCGAAGAGCCCAGCGACTTCTCGAAGATATTGGCCAATCCGCCCATTTGGTTGCCCGGACTGACCTTGCCGTTGATCTGCACGTCGCGCCCCGGCGAGTACTCTTCCTTCCACCAGCGGATGCGCTGCACCAGCTTTTCGCCGACCTCGCGGTTGCGGGCGCGCGAGGTCAAGGTGTGCTCCACGCCATAGATCTCAGGCGTTTCGGACAGGATGGCGGTGCCGCCGTGGCGCACCAGGATGTCCATGGCCGCCCCCAATGCGGGATTGGCGGTGATGGACGAAAAGCCGTCCGAACCGCCGCATTGCAGGCCCACCGTCAGATGCCGCGCCGGCACCGGCACGCGCTCGACCCGATTGGCCTCGGGCAACAGCGCCTGCACCGCGGCGACGCCCGCCTCGATGGTTTTGCGCGTGCCGCCGGTCTCCTGCATGATGAAAGTCTTCAGCCGCGCGCCCGCCTCCAGGCCCTGGTCCTTGAGCAAGGCATCCAGCTGATTGCGCTCGCAGCCCAGCCCGACGATCAGCACGGCGGCGAAGTTGGCGTGACAGGCGTAACCGCCCATCGTCCGGCGCAACAAATCCATGGGTTCGCCGGACATTTCCATGCCGCAGCCCATGCCATGGCTCAACGCCACCACGCCGTCCACATTGGGATAGGCGGCCATCAGCTGCGGCGTGAAAGCTTCGGCAATGCGATGCACCACCGTCGCCGAACAGTTGACCGTCGCCATGACCCCGATGTAGTTGCGCGTGGCGACCTGTCCGTTGGCGCGCACGATGCCGAGAAAGCGCGCCTGCTCGGACTCGGGCAGGACCGGCGTCGCCACGTAATCGCGGGCGTGCGCGTAGTCCCGGTCGAACTCCTGGAAGTCCATGTTGTGCGAATGGACGTAGGTGCCGGCCGGAATGTCGCCCGCTGCAAAGCCGATGCAGACGTTGTACTTGAGGATGGGCTCGCCGGCGCGCAGGTCGCGCGCCGCGATCTTATGCCCGGCCGGGATCTGGCTGCGGCTGACGATGCCTTCGGAGGGTACGGCCATGCCTATGCCGATGGGCACGCGCGCCACCACGACGTTGTCCGCGGAATGCAGCCGGATGACGGGGCCGGCTGCACGTTTTTCAGTGAAATCGATCATGTCTGGATCTCGTAGGGATAAAGGCTCGCCCGCGCGGGCTGGACTCCTATTCGGGTTTGATGCCTATGTCGCGGATCAGCACCGACCAGCGCGGCAGCTCCGTACCCACGAAACGCGTGAAGGTATCGGAATCGCTGCCCACCACCGTGAAACCCTGCTCGCTGAGCTTGGCCTGCATATCGTTCTGCTGCACGGCGGCGCGGATGGAATCGGAAAGCTTGGCCACCACGGGCTTGGGCGTATTGGCCGGCGCGAACACGCCATACCAGGTCGACACTTCGAAGTCCTTGAACCCGGACTCGGCCAGGGTCGGGATTTGCGGCGCCTTGGGGTCGCGCTTCAGGCTGGTAATGGCCAACGGCCGGACCTTGCCCGATGCGATGTGAGGCAAGGCCACAGGCAGATTGGCGAACATGTACGGCACGTGCCCGCCCAGCACGTCGGCCATGGCGGCCGATTCGCCCTTGTACGGCACATGCGTCACCTTGGTGCCCACCATGTGCGCATACAGCTCGCCGGCTATGTGCTGCGGGCCGCCCTGGCCGGACGAGGCATAGCTCATTGCGCCATCGCCGGCCTTGCGGATCTGTTCCGTCAGCTCCTGTACGGTCTTGGCATCCACCAAGGCTGGATTGACCACCAGGATCAGCGGCATGGTCACGATCTGCGATACCGGCGCAAAGTCCTTCTCGGGCTTGAAGGGCAAGGACGGGAACAGCGAAGGCGCCACCACCATGGTGGACTGCGAACCCAGGAACAGCGAGTAGCCATCGGCAGGCGAACGGGCGACGTTGTCGGCGGCGATGGTGCCGGTGGCGCCGGCCCGGTTTTCGACCACCACCTGCTGCCCCAGGCTTTCTGCCATCTTGGCGCCGACCAGGCGCGCCACGATGTCCGCGCCGCCTCCCGGGGCAAAGCCTACGACCATGCGCAGCGGCTTGTTAGGAAACTCCTCGGCCATGGTGGCGGATGAGCCGCAGAAAAGCGCGAGGCCCAGGCCTAGGGCTACCGTCATGCGCGTCAGGGGACGCGCGGGCGTACAGGGGGTGTTCATGCGTTGGTCTCCGTGTGCCATCGTCGCGCCCCTCCCCGGCCGCAGCCAAGCGTGCCGGGAAGCGGAGCCGCGCGGCGGCTCGTTGTGTGCTGTGCAGTGCCAGAGCATTCTGGCGATTGCACTCCCTACCAACAAGTATGTATACGCAGCGTCAGAACATAATATTTTTGAGGTATCAAATTAGACTTGCCGCAACGCAGCACAGCAGCCCAAAAAAAATCCACCCCTGAGGGTGGATCTGTCTGTGCAGCGGGCCCTTGGGGCCGCGCCACGCCCACATATATGGCGTGATCAGAACTGGTAGGTGTACGTCAGCTGCACCACGTCCAGGCCCGGGTTCGGGCGCTTGATGCTGGCGTTCGAGAAGTGCGAATAGCGCAGGCCGATGCGATTGTTCGGCGTCACGAGAAAGCCCATGCCGATGTGGTCGCCAAACTGGAAAGCGGTGCTGATGTTCTCGTCGGCGAAACGCGTGCTGGAGAAGAGCGTGGCGCCAATACCCGCTTCAATGTAGAAGCGTTCGCCGGTCCACCAGCGGAACATCGGGATGGCATTGAGCTGCCAGACATGGCCCGGGGAGCGCGAGCCGCTCGCCTTCCAGTACGACGCGCCGAGTTCGGGCGTCAGGTCCAGCCGGCCCCAGTTGCCACCGAACTGGTAGGTCCAGACCGAAGCCGTTTCGTAGTTGATCGTCAGGCGCTGATAGTGGTCTCCAATGCCGTAATGCACGCTGACGCCGCCCTGAGTACCCTCGGACGATTGGGCGCTTGCCAGCGACGCGGTTGCAGCCAGGGCAAGTCCCACAAGGCCGGTAAGCATCTTCTTCTTGGTCAACTGCATTGGAAAACTCCGTAGATTTCAAACCTAGTACGCAACATAGCAAAATCCGGGCCGGAAGGCTCAAGCTTTGTCGCACGCAGGCAACATCGCGGATGGAAAACACTGTTCCGCAAATTGTTCGTCATATGCGGCCCCGGGGCCGCATATGACAATGCCGCCGGAAGCCCTGGGCTGCCGGCGGCATCTTGGCGCTGTTCGTCTGGCCCGTCCCCTCAGGCGCAGGCCGGGGCAAACTCAGGCCGTAACCACGTCCGCCGGTTGATTGGTCAGCAAGGCCAGCAGGCGGGCGATTTCCTCGCGCAGCTGGCGGCGGTCCACGACCATGTCGATGGCGCCCTTCTGCAGCAGGAACTCGGCGCGCTGGAAGCCTTCCGGCAGTTTTTCGCGCACGGTCTGTTCAATCACGCGCGGGCCGGCAAAGCCGATCAGCGCCTTGGGTTCTGCGATGACCACGTCGCCCATGAAGGCGAAGCTGGCTGACACGCCGCCCATGGTGGGGTCGGTCAACACGCTGATGAACGGCAGGCCGGCCGCCGACAGGCGGGTCAGCATGGCATTGGTCTTGGCCATCTGCATCAGCGACAGCAGGCTTTCCTGCATGCGCGCGCCGCCCGAGGCAGCCACGCAGATGAAGGGCGTCTTGTTGTCCAGCGCGGCCTGGGCGCCGCGCGCGAAGCGCTCGCCCACCACCGAGCCCATGGAGCCGCCCATGAATTCGAATTCAAAGCAGGCCAGCGTTGCGGATACGCCGCGGATCGAACCGCTCATGACCACCAGCGCGTCGGTTTCGCCGGTCTGCTTGACCGCTTCCTGCAGACGCTCGGGGTACTTGCGGGTGTCCTTGAACTTCAGCGTGTCGACCGAACGCGTGGTCTGGCCGATCTCGACGCGGCCCTCGACATCCAGCAGCGAGTCGATGCGGGCACGGGCCCCGATGCGCATGTGGTGGTCGCACTTGGGGCAGACGTGCAGGTTGGCCGCGAGGTCTTCGCTGTACAGCACCGATTCGCACGACGGGCATTTCACCCATAGGCCTTCGGGAACGCGGCGGGGGCCGCTTTCGCTGGTTTTATTGATGCGAGGAGGCAGGAGTTTTTCGATCCAGCTCATTGATTATTCATCCCGTATGAGGTCACGCCCGCCGCTCAGGCCGACGCGCTTGCTCGTTTTACTTGATCCAGCGCTTGCCGGATGGTGCGCAGCCAGCCGCTGGCGGCGGTGACTGCGGCGTCGGTTTTCTGGGCCGCGGGGGCATTCGCCGCCGCCTGCTCCATGGTTTCAATCAGTTTGCTGCCGATCACGACGGCATCCGCCGCGCGCGCCACGCGTTGGGCGCTTTCGGCGTCGCGGATGCCGAAGCCCACGCCCACCGGAATGTCGCGCACGTGGCGGCGGATCACGGCCAGGCGCTCGGCAACGTCGTCAGTGTTGAGCGAGCCCGAACCCGTGACGCCCTTGAGCGACACGTAGTACACGTAACCCCGCGCCACTTCGGCGACGGCCTTGATGCGCGCTTCCGTGGACGTGGGCGCCAGCAGGAAGATGGGCGCAATGCCGTGCCCGCCCAGCGTGGCGGCGAACTCGACGACTTCTTCGGGCGGATAGTCCACCACCAGCACACCGTCCACGCCCGCCTGCTCGGCGCGACGCGCGAACTCGGCCTGGCCCATGCGTTCGATCGGGTTGGCATAACCCATCAACACCACCGGCGTGGATGCGTCGCGCTGGCGGAATTCAGCCACCAGCTCCAGCACGCGGGCCAGGCCCACGCCTTGCGCGATGGCGCGGTCGGCGGCGCGCTGGATCACCGGGCCGTCGGCCATGGGATCGGAGAACGGCACGCCCAGTTCGATGACGTCGGCGCCGGCCTCGACCAGCGCATGCATCAGGGGAACGGTCGCGGCGGGCGAAGGATCGCCGGCGGCAATGTAGGGAATCAGCGCCGCGGCGCGGCCGGATTCGGCGGTGCGCGCAAAAGCGGCGGCAATGCGGTCGATGCGAGTGGTCATGGACAGGGCCTCAGAGCTCGATGCCGGCCTGTTCGGCCACGGTATGCATGTCCTTGTCGCCACGGCCCGACAAGTTGACCAGGATGACGGCGTCGCGCGGCAGCGTGGCGGCCATCTTCACGGCTTGCGCAATGGCGTGCGAGGACTCCAGCGCGGGCATGATGCCTTCGATGCGGCAGCAATCGTGGAAGGCCTTGAGGGCTTCCGCGTCGGTGATGCCGACGTACTCGGCACGGCCGGAGTCCTTCAGCCAGGCATGTTCCGGGCCCACGCCGGGATAGTCCAGGCCGGCGGAGACCGAATGCGTTTCCTGAACCTGGCCGTCGGCGTCCTGCATGACGTAGGTGCGGTTGCCGTGCAGCACGCCCACCTGGCCCGCGGCCAGGGAAGCGGCGTGGCGGCCGCTGTCCATGCCCTCGCCCGCCGCCTCGACGCCGATCAGGCGCACGTTTTCGTACGGAATGTAGGGATGGAAGATGCCCATGGCGTTGGAGCCGCCGCCCACCGCCGCCACGACGTAGTCGGGCTGGCGGCCGGTGGCCTCGGGCATCTGCGTCAGGCATTCGTTGCCGATGACGGTCTGGAAATCGCGCACCATGCGGGGATAGGGGTCGGGACCCGCCACCGTGCCGATGATGTAGAAGGTGTTTTCGATGTTGGTGACCCAGTCGCGCATGGCTTCGTTCAGCGCGTCCTTCAGGGTGCGCGAACCGGACGTGACCGGCACCACCGTCGCGCCCAGCAGCTTCATGCGGTAGACGTTCGAGGCCTGGCGGCGGACGTCTTCGCTGCCCATGTAGACCACGCATTCCATGCCGTAGCGGGCCGCCACCGTGGCGGTGGCCACGCCGTGCTGGCCGGCGCCGGTTTCGGCGATGACGCGCGGCTTGCCCATGCGCTTGGCCAGCAAGGCCTGGCCGATGCAGTTGTTGACCTTGTGGGCGCCAGTGTGGTTCAGGTCTTCGCGCTTGAACCAGATCTGGGCGCCGCCCACCATTTCCGACCAGCGGCGTGCGTGGTAGACCGGGCTGGGCCGGCCGACGAAATGCTTGAGTTCGTAGTTGAACTCTTCCTGGAAGGCGGGGTCGACACGGTAATGGTCATAGGCCGCGCGCAGCTCGTCGAGCGCGTGCATCAGCGTTTCCGCCACGAAAACACCGCCATAAGGGCCGAAATGGCCCTGGGCATCCGGAAAGTCGTAAGGTTTCACCAAGCATCTCCCCCGGGTATCGCGGCAGGCCACTGCCGGCCGCAAATCCGGTTTGCAACCCGTCATTTTACCTGACGCCGGCAGCGGCCGGGGGCAACGCCCCAGCCGCCCCGGGAACCGTCAGCCTGCCCTCAGAGCGACTGCCCCAGGCGGCGCAGGAAGGTGTCGCAGGCGGCCAACTGGTCCAGCGCGACGTACTCGTTGGGCTTGTGGGCCTGTTCGATATGGCCGGGGCCGCAGACCACGGTGGGGATGCCGATGCCCTGGAACAGGCCAGCCTCGGTGCCGTAGGCAACCTTGCGGGTGGCGCGGTCTTCGGTCAGGGCGCGCACCAGCTGGGTGATGGCGGCTTCCTCGGACGCTTCCAGGGCGGGCGCGGCCGCGCCCGTCTCGATTTCGATGCTGGCGCCGTTGAATTCGGCCTTCATGCGCGGCAGGAGCTCTTCGCGCACGTATTTTTCAACTTCTGCCTGGATCTCGTCGGGCTGCATGCCGGGCAGGTTACGGAATTCGTAGGTGAATTCACACAGTTCGGGGATGGTATTGACCGCGATGCCGCCCCGGATCTGGTTGGTGGTCATCGTGGAGAACGGCACGTCGTAGAACTGGTCGTAGGGGCCGTTGGCCTTGAAGCTGTCGGCCAGGTCGCGGATGCGGCAGATCAGGCGGGCGGCATATTCGATGGCGTTGCAGCCGCGCGGGGTCAGCGACGAGTGCGCCGCCTTGCCGTGCACCTTGCAGCGGAACAGGTTGATGCCCTTGTGCGCCACCACCACCTGCATGCCGGTGGGCTCGCCCACCACGCAGCCTTCGGGGCGGATGCCGCGTTCGTGCAGGTCGGCCAGCATGTAGGGCGCGCCGGCGCAGCCGACTTCCTCGTCATACGAGAACGCCAGGTGCATCGGCTTCTTGCGCGGCATGGCCAGGAATTCCGGCACCATTGCCAGCGAGCTGGCGATGAAACCCTTCATGTCGCAGCTGCCGCGGCCATAGAGCAGGCCGTCCTTTTCGACGAGCTTGAACGGATCCGTGCTCCATTCCTGGCCGTCGACCGGCACCACGTCGGTGTGGCCGGACAGCACGATGCCGCCCTGCATGCCGCCGTCCTGGGCGGGCAAGGTCGCGAACAGGTTGGCCTTGGTGCGCTCCGGATTGTGCGCCAGCCATGCGTCGACGCCCTGGCCCTTGAGCCAATCCCGGACGGTTTCGATCAGGGCAAGATTGGAATTGCGGCTGGTGGTGTCAAAGCCAACCAGCGTTTCCAGCCAGGTGCGCGCGTTCATGTCACTACTCTCTTGGGGAAAAACAGGAGTGTAAGGCCAGCGCGCCTCCGCGTCTCGGCGTGGTCCGGCGCGCGAAGCGCCTAGAATGTCGCCCGGTTAGGCAAACCCCAAGGAGAAACCGTGCAGCACAAAGCAGTTCCCACACGCAACATCGTGGCGGCAGTAATAGGCAATGCCCTCGAATGGTATGACTTCCTGGTGTTCGCGTTCATGACGCCGATCATCTCGAAGCTGTTCTTCCCCACCGACCCCAGCGTTCCCGGCAGCGAGCTGAACGCCATCCTGATGACCACCGCCATTTTCGGCGTCGGCTTCTTCATGCGCCCCGTGGGCGGCATCATCCTTGGCCTGTACGGCGACAAGAAAGGCCGCAAGGCTGCCATGGTCATGGTGACCTCGCTGATGGCCGTGTCGATCGCGCTGATCACCGTGGCCCCCACCTACCACGCGGCCGGCATCCTGGCCCCGATCTTCATCCTGATCGCTCGCCTCTTGCAAGGCTTCTCCGCCGGCGGCGAATTCGGCACCTCGACGGCGCTGCTGATCGAGATGGCGCCCAACGGCAAGCGCGGCTTCTACGGTTCCTGGCAGATGGCCGGCCAGATGCTGGCGCTGCTGATCGGCGCGGCCTGCGGCACGCTCATCACCGAGTTCTTCACCCCGCAACAGATCGCCGACTGGGCATGGCGCCTGCCGTTCGCGTTCGGCCTGGTCATTGTCCCCATCGCCATCTATATCCGCCGTAACGTCGATGAAACCGACGCGTTCAAGCAGATCAAGGAAGAAGAGCGCCAAGCCGCCGCCCGCGGCGACGTGCAGCGCCTGAGCCTGGGCCAGATGCTGAAGACGCATACCCGCGAAGCGCTGATCGGCGTGGGCCTGGTCGTCACCGCGACCGTGTCCATCTACATCACCTTCACGTATCTGGTGACCTACTCCACGCAGATCCTGAAGCTGCCGCTGAACCAGACCTTCCTGGTGCAGATGGCGGGCGCGGCGCTGATGGTGCTGCTGACGCCCTTCATGGGCGCCTGGTCCGACCGCATCGGCCGACGCCCCCTGGTGATCGGCTCGCTCATCGGCTACCTGATCGTGCTGTATCCGCTGTACTACTGGCTGTCGGACGCGCCGTCCATCGGCCGCCTGCTGGCCGTGCAGGTCGTGGTCTGCCTGTTCGTGTCGGCATTCTTCGGCGTGTTCAGCACGGTGATGGCGGAACTGTTCCCCGCGCGCGTGCGCTCGGTGGGCCTGTCCCTGGCCTACAACGTGGCCGTGATGATCTTCGGCGGTTTCGCGCAGTTCATCGTGACCTGGCTGATCAAGACCACCGGCTCGCCGATGGCGCCCGCCTATTACGTGATGTTCGGCGTGGCGCTGGGGCTGATCGCCGCGTTCTACATGCGCGACCGCGCGCACGAAGAGCTGGACAACTGAGTCCTGCTCCCGCCCGGGCCGCCCGGCCCGGGTTTCCCGCCTAGCGGCGTGTCGCCGACGACACGCCCGGCACTTCGGCCAGGGCGTCCAGCGCGCGCGACAGCGATTCCCCGCCGCGCACTTCCACCGTGAACACCATATGGGCCAGCGACTGCTTGCTCTGTGTGTTCACGCCCACCACGTTCAGGCGCAGCCGCGCAAAGACTTCGGACAGGTCCCGCAACAGGCCGGAACGGTCGTGCGCGCGCACACTGATGTCCACCGGGTAGAACGTGTCGGCGGTTTCGCCCCAGGCCACCTCGATGACGCGCTCCGGCTCTCGCGCGGCCAGCGCCAGATAGCTGTGGCAATCGCTGCGGTGGATCGACACCCCGCGTCCGCGCGTGACAAAGCCGGCGATCGGATCGGGCGGCGCCGGACGGCAGCAGCGCGCCAGCTGCGTCAAGAGCGACCCCACCCCCACCACCAGCACGCCGCTCTTGCCGCTTTTCTCGGCGCTGCCGGCGCTGGCATGGCGCAAGGCGGCCGGCTGCGGCTCGACGACCGGCCCGGGCTGCTGGAACAGGGTGTCGATCTGCCGGAGGCTGAACTCTTCCTTGGCCGCCGCCACGTACAGGTCGTCGGCGCGGGCGAATCCCAGGTTCTGCGCCAGCTGTTCCAGATTGACGGCAGTCTTGCCCAGCCGCTGCAATTCCTTTTCGACCAGCGCCTGGCCCTGCGTGATGCGCTGCTGCAATTCGATCGCGTTGAACCACATGCGCACCTTGGCGCGGGCCCGCGGACTGGCCAGAAAGCCCAACTGCGGGTTGAGCCAGTCGCGCGACGGCCCGCCGGACTTGGCGGAGATGATCTCCACGGTCTGGCCGGTGGACAGATGGGTCTGCAGCGGCACCATCTGCCCGTCGACGCGGGCGCCGCGGCAACGGTGGCCAAGGTCGGTGTGCAGGTGATAGGCGAAATCGACCGGCGTGGCGCCGGCGGGCAGTTCGATCACGCGCGCCTGCGGCGTCAGCACGTAGATGCGCTCATCGGTATGGGCCGGCGCCGCCGCCGGGCCGCGCTGCCTGCCCGATGCCGGCTTGGCGGGCGCGGGCTGGGCGGGTTCGCCGCCGCCCTCGACATCGCTGTTCCAGGCCAGTAGTTGCCGCATCCACGCCAGTTGCCGGTCGTATTCGCTGGAGGCCGCCACCTGGCCGCCCTTGGCGCCCGCTTCCTTGTAGCGCCAATGCGCGGCCATGCCGTATTCGGCGAACTGATGCATCTCGCGCGTGCGGATCTGCACTTCGAAGGGACGGCCGTCGTCGTCGGACACCACCGTGTGCAGCGAGCGGTAGCCGTTGGGCTTGGGCCGCGAAATATAGTCGTCGAATTCTTCCGAGATCGGTGTCCACATTTCGTGCACCATGCCCAGCGCCGTATAGCAGGCGCGCACGTCGTCAACGATGATGCGCAGCGCGCGCAGGTCGTACATCTGCGAGAAATCCAGCCGCTTCACGCGCATCTTGTTCCAGATGCTGTAGATGTGCTTGGGTCGGCCGCTGACCTCGGCCTCGACGCCCGCCTTGGCCAACCCCGTCTGCAGGCGTTCGATGGCGCCGGCGATGAAGGCTTCGCGCTCCACCCGCTTTTCTTCCAGCAGGCGGGCGATCTGTTTGTACTTGTCGGGCTCCAGGAAGCGGAACGCCAGATCTTCCATTTCCCACTTGATCTGCCAGATCCCCAGGCGGTTCGCCAGCGGCGCATACAGGTCCAGGGTTTCGCGGGCGAAATCGGTGGAGCACGGCGCCTTGCTTTCCGCGTGCCAGCGCAAGGTGCGCAGGCGCGAGGCCAGCCGCATCAGCACGATGCGCAGGTCGGCCGCCATGGCCAGCAGCATCTTGCGCTGCATTTCCTTTTGCGAGCCGCTTTCGGCGGCGGCGTCGCTCGCCTGCCGCGCCACCACGCCCAGGCGCAGCAGCGCGCGCGTGCCCTGCACCAGCCGCGCGATCTCGGGACCGAAGGCGGCCGCGACCGGATCGCTGCGCAGGGACGGCGCGGGCGCCATCAGGTCGGTCGGCAAGGCAGCCAGCAGCGCCGCGGCGCGGGTGGCGGCATCGGTATGCAAGGCCGCCAGGATGCGGACCACGCCCGCGCCGTGTCCGGCCAGGGGTTCGCCGGTCAGCGCCTGCTGCCCTTCGAAACGCGGTTCGGCCCAGGCCACGGCCTGGTCGATCAGCGCCACGCCCTCGGCATCCAGGCCGGCGCCTACCTCCTGGCGCCAGGTAGCGTCGAAAGGCGTAGGCGCGTCGGGAACAGGCGGGGCGGACATGACGGACGGCAGGCGGATGTAGTTTGATATCCCGACACTCTACACTAGGGTTTGTAGACACCAAAAGCAGCCGCTAGCCCCGGCATATGGAAGGAACCGAAGCTTATGTTGCGCTGGCTCAAGGGCCGGGGCGCCCGCCCCTCCGCGGTGGCCGAAATGCAGGCCCGCATCTCCCCGGAACTGTGGCAACAGGTGCTGGACGCCCACCCGTTCCTGGCGGCATTGAAAGCCGATGAAGCGGCCCAGTTGCAGGCGCGTTCGGCCTGGCTGCTGGCCAGCAAGCACATCAACGGCGCGCAAGGACTGGAGGTCTCGGACTTCATGCGCCTGAGCATCGCGGCCCAGGCCAGCCTGCCCATCCTCAACCTGGCGCCCGAACTGTATGAAGGCTGGGACGAGATCATCGTGTACCCCGCCAGCTTCCGCATCCCGCGCTCGCGCCAGGACGATGACGGCGTGGTGCACGAATACCTGGAGGACGCCGCCGGCGAAGCCTGGGAAGGCGGGCCGCTGGTGCTGTCCTGGGAAGACACGCAGTTCTCCGACGGCGGCTTCAACGTGGTCATCCACGAGTTCGCCCACAAACTGGACCTGCGTTCGGGCTATGCCGACGGCATGCCCTCGCTGGCCGCGCACCCCGAACTCAAGCCACAGGCCTGGCGCCGCATCCTGGACGACAGCCTGGACCGCTTCATCGCTGCCGTGGACGCGGTCGAGGCCGCCATCCCGCATGATGTGGATCCGGAAAGCGAGGCCGCCGACGCCTGGTACGGCCAACTGCCGATGGACCCGTATGCCGCCACCGACGAAGCCGAGTTCTTCGCGGTCAGCTCGGAACACTTCTTCGTGGATCCCTACCCCATGCACGAAGCGCTGCCGCAATGGTATGGGCTGCTGCGGGCCTACTACCGGCAGGATCCGCTGGAACGCTACGCATGAAACAGCTGCTGATCGTGTGGCATTCGCGCACCGGCGCCGCGCGGCAGATGGCCGAAGCCGCTGCGCGCGGGGCGCGCGCGGCCGCCGCGCAACTGGAACAGACGGCAGACCTGGACGTGGTCTTGCGGCGCGCCGCCGACACGCAGGCCGAAGAAATGCTCGCCAGCCAGGCCTACCTGTTCTGCGCCCCCGAGAACCTGGCCTCGCTGAGCGGCGAGATGAAGGAATTCTTCGACCGCAACTATTACGCGGTGCTGGACCGGATACAAGGCTTGCCCTACGCCTGCGCCATCAGCGCGGGCAGCGACGGCGCGGGTGCGGCGCGGCAGGTCGAGCGCATCTGCACGGGCTGGCGGCTCAACGCGCTGGCGCCGGCGCTCATCGTCAACATGGGCGCGCAGACGGCGCAGCAGATCCTGGCGCCCAAGATCGTGGCCGGCGCGGATATTGCGAAATGCGAGGAATTGGGCGGCCTGCTGGCCGCGACGCTGTTGCTCGGGCAGTAGCCGGCACAACGCGGGATGATGAGACGGGTGGCGCACGCGCCAGCCCGCCCCGTGCACGCATCAGGCGCCCGGGGCGCCCGACGCGGCAGGCGTCTTAGACGGCAGCCGTCACGACGATTTCGACCTTGTAGTCCGGATTGGCCAGGCGGGCTTCGACGGTGGCGCGCGGAGGCGAATTGCCGTCGGCGACCCAGGCGTCCCAGGCCTTGTTCATGCCATCGAATTCCTTCATGTTGGCCACGTAGATCTGGGCCATCAGGATCTTGGTCTTGTCGGTGCCGGCTTCGGCCAGCAGGCGGTCGATCGTGGCGAGCACCTGTTCGGTCTGGCCGGTGATGTCCAGCGTGGAATCGTCCGGCACCTGGCCGGCCAGGTACGCGACGCCGTTGTACACGGCCATGTCGGACAGGCGCTTGGCCACGTGGAAGCGCTTGATGCTGCTCATGAATAGTCCCCTAGATTCGAGTGGGTTGGGTGGAACGATACTGAAGAACCCGCAATTTACCCCGAGCCGCCGTCAGGCGGGGGGCAGCTGGAATACCTGGCGCAGATAGGCCAGGTAGGCCGGATCGTCGCACATGGTCTTTTCCGGCGCGTCGGACACCTTGGCCACCGGCTGGCCATTGCAGCGGACCATCTTCATGACGATCTGCAGGGGCTCGTGGCCCAGGTCGTTGGTCAGGTTGGTGCCGATGCCGAAGGACACCTTGCAGCGACCGGAAAACTGGCGGGCCAGCTCGATGGCGCGCGGGAAAGTCAGCGAATCCGAGAACACCAGCGTCTTGGCGCGCGGATCCACGCGGTTCTTGCGGTAGTGCTCGAGCAGGCGCTCGCCCCAGACGAAGGGATCGCCCGAATCATGCCGCGCGCCGTCGAACAGCTTGCAGAAATACATGTCGAAATCACGCAGGAAGGCATCCATGCCGTAGACGTCCGACAGCGCAATGCCCAGGTCGCCACGGTATTCCTTGGCCCAAACCTCCAGCGCGTACACCTGCGAATCGCGCAGCCGCGGACCCAGCGCCTGGCAGGCTTGCAGGTATTCGTGGCCCATCGTGCCCAGGGGCAGCACTTCGTGTTGCTTGGCCAGCAGCACGTTGCTGGTGCCGGCGAAATGCACGCCCATCTGCGACTTCATGGTGGACACGATTTCTTCGTGCCAGATCTTGGAAAAGCGGCGCCGCGTGCCGTACTCAGCCACGCGGAAATCGGCCAGCGCCGGATCGTCCAGCACCAGGTGCATCTTGGACTGCAGGCGCTTGCGGCCCTCTTCCCAGTCGGGATTCTTGCGAGTGTTGCGGAAATAGACCTCGTTGACGATGGCCAGCACCGGGATCTCGAACAGGATCGTATGCAGCCAGGGGCCTTTGACCTCGATGCTGATTTCGCCCGGCCCATCGCCCACGCCGATGTGAATGCAGCGCTCCGGCAGATGGAACAGTTCGAGGAAATCGACGAAGTCGCTTTTGATAAAGCGCAAGCCGCCCAGATATTTAAGTTCGTCCTCGGTGAAGCGCAACTGGCATAGCTGATGCACTTCCTCGCGGATTTCGTCCAGGTAGGGACGCAGGTCGACCCCGGGCGTGCGGCATTTGTAACGGTACTCGACCTGGGCAGCGGGAAAATGATGCAGAACCACCTGCATCATGCTGAATTTATACAGATCGGTGTCGAGCAGCGAAGTGATTATCATGATGGCGCGTTTCGTTTCGCGACACCATAGCATAGAGCTCCCGCTGTTCAGGGCGAAGGGCCACTATGTCAATACGGGTATTGCCGGCACATCGGCGCGGCATTGGGTAAAATCCGCCCAACAAGACACAAAAGCCGCCGCTCCCGGAGTTCCTGAATGACCCACGTTGTCACCGAAAACTGTATTAAGTGCAAGTACACCGACTGCGTAGACGTGTGCCCGGTGGACTGTTTTCGTGAGGGTCCGAACTTCCTCGTGATCGACCCTGACGAATGCATCGACTGCGCCGTCTGCATCCCGGAATGCCCGGCCAATGCCATCTACGCCGAAGAAGACGTGCCGCAGGACCAGTTGAATTTCATCGCCCTGAATGCCGAACTCTCGCCCGAGTTCGCCAGCATCAGCCGTGCCAAGAAGCCCCTGCCCGACGCCGACGAATGGAATGGCAAGCAGGACAAGCTGCAATACCTGGAAAAATAATCCGCGAACGCCGGCCCCGCCCTGGCGGCCGGCCTCGCGCGATGTACCGATGACCGACGACTCCAAATACACGCGCCAGACCGTTACCCACGTCCACACCTGGGTGCCTGACAAGCTGTTCTCCGTGCGCGTGACGCGCGACGACGCGTATACGTTCCAGCCGGGCCAGTTCGCCCGGGTCGGTCTGCCGGAAGCCGGCGCCTCGGAAGGCGAACCCACGCTGTGGCGCGCCTATTCCATGGTGTCGGCGCCGCACGAACCCTGGCTGGAGTTCTATTCCATCGTGGTCCCCGAAGGCCTGTTCAGTCCGCGCATGGCGCGGCTGCAGCCTGGCGACTCGCTATATGTGGAAAAGACGCCCTACGGATTTCTGACCCTGGAGCGCTTCGCGCCGGGCGGCGATCTTTGGCTGCTGGCCTCAGGCACGGGCCTGTCTGCCTACCTTTCGATCCTGCGCGACCCGGCAGTCTGGCGGGCCTACCGCCGCATCATCCTGGTGCACGGAGTGCGCACCGCCGCGGAGCTCGCCTACCGCACCGAAATCGAATCCTGGCGCAATCAGCCGGCGCTGGCCGAGTTCTTCGCGGCGGATCCGCAGAAACTCGTCTACCTGCCCATCGCCACCCGCGAAGCCCTGCCCGGCATGCCGCAGGAACGCCTGACCACGCTGATCGCCGACGGCCGCCTGGAGCAGCTCGCAGGCCAGCCGCTGGACCCCGAGCAGGCCAAGATCATGCTTTGCGGCAATCCCGACATGCTGGCCGACGCCCGCAAGCTGCTGGGCGAACGCGGCTTCAAGCCTGGACGCCGCGGCATCCCCGGCAACCTGGCAGTGGAAAACTACTGGTAGCTTCGGTCCGTCCGACTTAGTGCATAAATCCTTCTTTTGGTATGACAGCACGTTGTAAAAAGCGCCCTAAACTGGTGCTCAATGGGTATTGGGTCGCTTTTTAGCAACAGATTTGCTTTTTTTGTCGGCGTTTCTTCAGGCTGTTTAGAAATATCGTTAGTGCCCGGAGCAATAATCGGGACACACGCACGACCCAGAAGGACTTTTCTCAAATGCTGTATCAATTGCACGAAATGCAGCGCGCCTTCCTGACTCCGTTCGCTGCATTTACGGACGCCGGTTCCCAGCTGTTTTCCAGTCCCTACAGCCCTCTCGCCTATACCCCGATCTCCCGCCAGATGGCAGCCGGGTATGAGCTGATGACCCGCATCGGCAAGGAATACCAGAAGCCTGCCTGGAACCTGCCCACCACCGAAATCAACGGCAAGTCCGTCCGCGTCATCGAAGGCGTGGCCATCGACAAGCCGTTCTGCCGCCTGCTGCACTTCCAGCGCGATGTCCGCCACACGGGCCGCGACGATCCCAAGGTCCTGCTGGTGGCGCCGCTGTCCGGCCACCACGCCACCCTGCTGCGCGACACCGTGCGCGCCCTGCTGCCGGCCCACGACGTCTACGTCACCGACTGGGTCGACGCCCGCATGGTGCCGCTGTCGGCCGGTCCGTTCCATCTGAACGACTACGTGCGCTACGTGCAGGATTTCATCCGCCACCTGGGTCCGGACGTGCACGTGATTTCCGTGTGCCAGCCGACGGTGCCGGTGCTGGCCGCCGTCTCGCTGATGGCCTCCGCCAACGATCCCTGTCAGCCGCGCAGCATGGTGATGATGGGTGGTCCCATCGACCCGCGCCAGTCGCCCACGCAGGTCAACCGCCTGGCCACGACCAAGCCCTACAGCTGGTTCGAGAACCAGGTCATCCATCCGGTGCCGCCGCGCTATCCGGGCGCGGGCCGCAAGGTCTACCCGGGTTTCCTGCAGCACGCGGGGTTCATGGCCATGAACCCCGACCGCCACATGAAGTCGCATTACGACTTCTACCTGGACCTGCTGCGCGGCGACGACAGCGACGCCGAAGCGCACCGCCGCTTCTATGACGAATACAACGCCGTGCTGGACATGCCGGCCGAGTTCTATCTGGACACGATCCGCATGGTGTTCCAGGAGTTCCAGCTGCCCAACGGCACCTGGGAAGTGGACGGCAAGCTGGTGCGTCCGGCGGACATCAAGAAGGTCGCCCTGCTCACCATCGAAGGCGAACT
The DNA here is from genome assembly GCF_058796095.1 of Achromobacter sp. GW823-FHT04E03. Taxonomy (NCBI): domain Bacteria; kingdom Pseudomonadati; phylum Pseudomonadota; class Betaproteobacteria; order Burkholderiales; family Alcaligenaceae; genus Achromobacter; species Achromobacter sp. GW823-FHT04E03. The sequence goes on from NZ_JBXAIJ010000003.1 coordinate 556,143, forward strand.
GGACGACATCTCCGGCCAGGGCCAGACGCGCGCCGCCATCAAGCTGTGCAAGAACATCCCGGCCGAGCGCAAGACGCACTACACGGCGCCCAACTGCGGCCACTACGGCATTTTCTCGGGCCGCCGCTGGCGCGAAATGATCTGTCCTAAAATTGCCGAATTCATCCGGCAATCTGCGTAGGATGGGTGTAGCGCGAGTCAGGCCGGACTAGAACCCGGACCTCCGACGCGCGCAACCCATCAAACAGCGGTGGCTGGAAATCTCAGCGCTGTTTGATGGGTTGCGCGCGATTCGCGTTTGGGGTCCCTGATTCCTGCCTTTCGCGCCCCCGTCCCACGATTTCATCTTCACATCCATGTCCTGTCGCTCATTGGCCGACCGCATCGATGCCTTGCTACCCCAGACGCAATGCACCAAGTGCGGATACGACGGCTGCCGGCCCTATGCCGACGCCATCGCGGACGGCTCCGCCCCGATCAACCGCTGCCCGCCCGGCGGCGACGACGGTATCGCCGCGCTGGCGGTCCTGCTCGATACCCCCATCCTGCCGCTGGACGCCACCCGCGGCGAACCCGGCCCGCTGCTGGTCGCGCGCATCGACGAAGCGCACTGCATCGGCTGTACGCTGTGCATCCAGGCCTGTCCCGTGGACGCCATCGTGGGCGCCAACAAGCATATGCATACCGTGCTGGCCGACTGGTGCACCGGCTGCGACCTGTGCGTGGCGCCCTGTCCGGTCGATTGCATCCAGATGGTGCCGGCAGGTCGCGCCTGGAATTCGCAGGATGCCGCCATCAGCCGCCAGCGCCACCGCAGCCATCTGGCACGCACCGAACGCCTGGCTGCCGACAACGCACGCCTGATGGCGCCCGAAGCGGCTGCCGCGCTCAGCGCTTCCGCTCCCGCCGCCGACGAGGCGCGCAATGAGGACCGCAAGCGTTCCGCCATTGAATCCGCGCTGGCCCGCGCCCGGGCCCGCCGCAACCCCACTCAATCATGAACGCAGCCAAACGCCGAGAGATCTTCGCCCGCCTGCAGGCCGCCAACCCGCATCCGACCACCGAGCTCGAATACGACACGCCGTTCCAGTTGCTGATTGCCGTGCTGCTGTCGGCGCAGGCGACCGACAAATCGGTCAACATCGCCACGCGCAAATTCTTCCCCGCTTACGGCACGCCGCAAGCCCTGCTGGCGCTCGGCGAAGAAGGCTTGGCCGACTACATCAAGACCATCGGCCTGTACCGCACCAAGGCGAAGAACACCATCGCCACCTGCAAGATCCTGATCGAGCAGCACGGCGGCGAAGTACCGCAGACTCGCGAAGCGCTCGAAGCCCTGCCCGGCGTTGGGCGCAAGACCGCCAACGTGGTGCTCAACACGGCGTTCGGACAACCCACGATGGCGGTGGACACGCACATCTTCCGCGTGTCGAACCGCACCGGCATCGCGCCCGGCAAGAATGTGCTGGAAGTCGAACAGAAACTCGAAAAGTTCGTGCCGCGCGAATACATGCAGGACGCTCACCACTGGCTGATCCTGCTGGGCCGCTACGTCTGCGTGGCGCGCAAACCCAAATGCCCTCAATGCGGCATTTCCGACCTCTGCGAATTCAAGCAGAAGACGCCCGCCTGACGGCGCGTTAGCTTACGCGCCGACACGGCATTCGGTGCACGCAAATCGGGTTTTCCCTCCCTCTCAAATCCATCAGGCGTTGATGACGATCAACGCATATTTGCTGCATTGCATTTCCATTATGGAAAGCCTTTATTCCCTTGTGGCGCAAGCATTGTCGGCCTGCCGACAATTGCCCATTCCGCACTGCAAAACCTATGACAAACCCTCATGGAATTTTGATAAATAGGTGCGCATACTCGCCGGCAACTCATAAGAAAACTGCGATTTCCTGAACAGTTTTCCGGACCCTGCGGGGACCTGGCGCAACGACGGCAGGTGGAGACCGAAATAAATACAACGCCGGTGCAGCGAACATGGACGACACGATCCTGGAGACAAAAGGCCTCACCAAGGAATTCCGCGGATTCGTCGCGGTCAATGGGGTCGATTTGCGTATCAAGCGGGGCGAGATTCATGCCTTGATCGGGCCGAACGGCGCGGGCAAGACCACTTGCTTCAACCTGCTTACCAAGTTTCTTTCTCCCACGTCGGGAAGCATCAAGTTCAACGGTATCGACATTACCGGCGAGCGGCCCGCGCAGATCGCGCGCCGCGGCGTGATCCGTTCATTCCAGATCTCGGCGGTGTTTCCGCACCTGACCGTGCTGGAGAACGTGCGCATCGGGCTGCAGCGCAGGACCGGCCTGTCGTTCCACTTCTGGAAAAGCGACAGGCAGCTCGCCGTGCTGAATCAGCCGGCGCGCGACCTGCTGGAGCAGGTGGATCTGGGCGCCTTCGCCAACGAAACCACCGTAAACCTGCCCTATGGCCGCAAGCGCGCGCTTGAAATCGCCACCACGCTGGCGATGGAACCCGAGCTGATGCTGCTGGACGAACCCACACAAGGCATGGGCCACGAGGACGTGGACCGCGTCACGCAACTGATCAAGCGCGTCAGCGCCGGACGCACCATCCTGATGGTGGAACACAACATGAATGTCGTGTCCTCCATCGCCAACACCATTACTGTGCTGGCGCGCGGCAGCGTGCTGGCCGAAGGATCGTACGCCGAAGTCTCCCGCCATCCGGCCGTGATGCAGGCTTACATGGGCACCACCGACGGCGAACTTCAAGGAGCGCACGCATGAGCACCCCGGCACTGGAAATTTCGGGCCTGCAGGCCTGGTACGGGGAATCGCATATCCTGCACGGCGTGGATATGCGCGTTGGACAAGGCGAAGTGGTCACGCTGCTCGGACGCAACGGCGCCGGGCGCACCACCACCCTGCGGGCCATCCTGGGCCTGACGGGATCGCGCAAGGGCTCGGTGCGCATCCATGGCACCGAAGCCATCGACCTGCCCACCTACAAGATCGCCCATCTGGGCGTGGGCTATTGCCCCGAGGAACGCGGCATCTTCGCCAGCCTGTCCTGCGAAGAAAACCTGCTGCTGCCTCCGGTCGTCGGTTCGCTGGGCGGCGGCATGTCGCTGGCAGAAATCTACGACATGTTCCCCAATCTGCAGGAGCGCCGGAATTCTCCCGGCACGCGCCTGTCTGGCGGCGAACAGCAAATGCTGGCCGTGGCGCGCATCCTGCGCACCGGCGCCAACCTGCTGCTGCTCGACGAAATCTCCGAAGGCCTCGCCCCTGTCATCGTGCAGGCGCTGGCTCGCATGATCACGGCGCTGAAGCAGCGCGGCTACACCATCGTCATGGTGGAGCAAAACTTCCGCTTCGCAGCGCCCCTGGCCGACCGCTTCTACGTCATGGAGCACGGCCAGATCGTCGAGCACTTCGAAGCCGCAGAACTTTCAGAAAAACAGGACACGCTCAACGAACTGCTGGGCGTCTAGAACCTGTGTCATCCGCCGGAAATCCGGCAACACTACACCGTAGGGAAGAGAGGAGTCATCCCATGAAGCTGCACACCATCACTGCTGCACTGGCCATGGCGGGCCTGGGATTTGCTGGGGCAACCGCCCACGCGCAAGGTATCTCCGACGATGTCATCCGCATCGGCTTCATCACTGACATGTCCGGCGTGTATTCGGACATCGACGGCAAGGCCGGTCTGGAAGCCGTGCGCATGGCGATCGAGGACGCCGGCGGTTCGATCAATGGCAAGAAGATCGAAGTCGTCTCCGCAGACCACCAGAACAAGGCCGACGTGGCTTCGGCGCGCGTGCGCGAATGGTTCGACGAGCAGAAGGTGGACGTCATCATCGCCGGCACCAACTCGTCGACCAGCCTGGCCATGGCCGGCGTGGCCGCCGCGAAGAAGAAGCCCTTCATGGCGATCGGCGCGGGCGCGTCGGACCTGACCAACGCCCAATGTTCGCCCTATACCGTGCACTACGCCTACGACACCGTGGCCCTGGCGCGCGGCACGGGTTCCGCCGTGGTGAAGGACGGCGGCAAGAGCTGGTTCTTCCTGACCGCTGACTATGCCTTCGGCCACGCGCTGGAGCGCGACACCATGGCCGTGGTCAAGGCCGCGGGCGGCGAGGTCAAGGGCCAGGTGCGGGCGCCGCTGGGCGCGTCGGACTTCTCGTCCTTCCTGCTGCAGGCGCAATCGTCCAAGGCGCAGATCCTGGGCCTGGCCAACGCGGGCGGCGACACCATCAACTCGATCAAGGCCGCCAATGAATTCGGCGTGACCAAGACCATGAAGATGGCCGGCCTGCTGGTCTTCATCAACGACGTGCACGCGCTGGGCCTGCAAGCCACGCAAGGCATGTACCTGACCGACGGCTGGTACTGGGATCAATCCGACGCCTCGCGCGCCTGGTCCAAGAAGTTCGAAGCCAAGGTCGGCCGCAAGCCCTCCATGCTGCAGGCGGGCGACTACTCGGCCACGGCTTTCTACCTGAACGCCATCAAGGCCACCGGCACGGACGACGGCGACGCCGTCATGAAGTGGATGAAGTCGAACAAGGTCAACGACTTCTTCGCGCAAGGCGGTTATGTGCGCGAAGACGGCCGCATGATCCACGACATGTACCTGATGCAGGTCAAGACGCCGGCCGAATCCAAGGCCCCGTGGGACTATTACAAGGTCGTGGCGACGCTGCCCGGCGACGAGGTCTACACCAAGTTGTCCGAGTCCACCTGCAAGCTGGTCAAGAAGTAATCCAGCCCATGTGCCCCAGACGCGACCCGGCGATCCTACCCGTCGGGCCGCGTTTTGATTAGCTCGCTTCCCTCCGTACGCGCAGGATTTTCATAAGATGACTGACATTTTCGGCATCCCCATACAGGCCTTGTTCGGCCAGCTTTTGCTAGGCCTGGTCAACGGCTCCTTCTACGCCATGCTGTCGCTCGGGCTGGCCGTCATCTTCGGGCTGCTGAACGTCATCAACTTCGCGCACGGCGCGCTCTACATGCTGGGCGCGTTCATCGCCTGGATGGGGCTGTCGTACCTGGGGTTGAACTACTGGGTCATGCTGATCCTGGCGCCGCTGGTCGTCGGGCTGTTCGGCATCATCATAGAAAAGCTGTTGCTGCGACACCTGTACAAGCTCGATCACCTGTACGGGCTGCTGCTGACCTTCGGCTTGACGCTGCTCATCGAAGGTCTGTTCCGCAGCTTCTACGGCGTCTCGGGTCAGCCCTACCCCACGCCTGACGCCTTGCGCGGCGCCACCAACCTGGGCTTCATGATCCTGCCGAATTACCGCGGCTGGGTCGTGGCAGCCTCCCTGGTAGTGTGTCTGGCAACCTGGTTCGTCATCGAACGCACCCGCCTGGGCGCACTGTTGCGCGCCGGCACCGAAAACCCCCGCCTGGTCGAGGCCTTCGGCGTGAACGTGCCGCGCATGATCACCCTGACCTATGGCTTCGGCGTGGCGCTGGCGGGCTTTGCCGGCGTGCTGGCCGCGCCCGTGCTGCAGATTTCCCCGCTGATGGGCTCCAACCTCATCATCGTCGTGTTCGCCGTGGTCGTGATCGGTGGCATGGGGTCCATCATGGGCGCCATCGTGACCGGTCTGGGCCTGGGCGTGATCGAAGGACTGACCAAGGTGTTCTGGCCCGAGGCCTCCAGCACGGTCGTGTTCATCATCATGGCCATCGTTCTGTTGATCCGCCCGGCCGGGCTGTTCGGAAAAGAAAAATGAATCGTCAATTCCTGGGCTATGCGGTACTGGCCATCGTGGTGGCCATTCTTCCCTTTATCGGGGTCTATCCGATCTTCGCCATGAAGATCATGTGCTACGCGCTCTTCGCCTGCGCATTCAACCTGCTGCTGGGTTTCACCGGGCTGCTGTCGTTCGGCCACGCCGCCTTCCTGGGCAGCGCGGCCTACGCCACCGGCCACGCGCTCAAGGTATGGGGCTTCCCCACCGAGGTCGGCCTGCTGTTCGGCGTGGCCGTGGCGGGGCTGCTGGGCCTGGCGATGGGCGCCATCGCCATCCGCCGCAGCGGCATCTATTTCGCCATGATCACCCTGGCGCTGTCGCAGATGGTGTTCTTCTTCTTCCTCCAGGCGAAGTTCACCGGCGGCGAGGACGGCCTGCAAAGCGTGCCGCGCGGCACCCTGTTCGGGCTGATCGACCTGTCCAAGGACCTGAACCTGTACTACGTGGTGATGGCCATCTTCGTCATCGGCTACTTCATTATCTGGCGCACGGTGAATTCGCCCTTCGGCCAGGTGCTGCAGGCGCTGCGCGAAAACGAACCGCGGGCCATCTCGCTGGGCTACGACGTCGACCGCTTCAAGCTGCTGGCCTTCGTGCTGTCGGCCGCGCTGGCCGGCCTGGCGGGCGCCACCAAGACCCTGGTCTTCGTGTCGGCCACCTTGTCCGATGCCACCTGGCAGATGTCCGGCCTGGTCATCCTGATGACGCTGATCGGCGGGCTGGGCACCTTGACCGGTCCCATCCTCGGCGCCTTCATCGTGGTGCTGATGGAAAACAAGGTGGGCGACTTCGGCCAGATGATGGCCAACCTGACCGGCGTGGACTGGTTCCTGCGCCTGGGCGAATCGGTCACCATCGTGATCGGCCTGATCTTCGTGATCTGCGTGCTGGCCTTCCGCCGCGGCATCGTGGGCGAGGTCGGCGCCTTCATCGATCGCCGCCGCGCCGCCCGCGCCTGATCCTGACAGCGCAAGCACGGGGCCGCTTTATGCGGCCCCGTTTTCATTTGGCGCGGCGGCTGCCGCCCGTACAATGAACGGCACCCAACCAAACAGGTGCCTGACCATGCGCAAACCGCATCCGCTCGCCCCCGTCCTTGGCGCCCTGGCGCTGGCCGCAGCCCTCCTTCCCGCGGCTGCTCAAGCCGCGGATTCCGCCGCGCCGGTATGTGAAGTCAAGCGGCCCGTCCGCTTCAGCGGCCTGAACTGGGAATCCAACCTGGTGCTGGCCGGCATCGAACGCTATGTGCTGGAACACGGCTACGGCTGCAAGACCACGGTCGAAATCGGCGAAACCCTGCCCATGCTGGCGGCGCTGCAACGCGGCGACGTCGACGTCACGCCGGAAGTGTGGCCCGGCCAGATCGAGGGTGCATGGAAGAAGGCCCTGGCCAGCGGCAAGGTGCTGGGCGTGGGCCACGTCTACGACGCCGGCGAAGGCTGGTACGTGCCTCGCTACACCGTCGAGCGCCATCCCGAGCTGAAGTCCGCGGCCGACCTGGCGCGCTTCAAGGACGTGTTCGCCGATCCCGAAGAACCCGGCCGCGGCCGGATCTACGGCTGCCCGGCGGGCTGGGCCTGCGGCACCCTGAACGAGAACCTGCTGCGCGCCTTGAAGCTCGATAAGGACTACGCGATGTTCGCGCCCGGCTCCGGCGCCGCGCAGAAAGCCGCCATCGTGTCCGCCTACAAGCGCAAACGCGACATCGTCTTCTACTACTGGACGCCCACCTCGTTGGTCGGCGCGCTGGATCTGGTGAAGCTGGAACTGCCCGCGTTCGACCAGGCCGCCTACACCTGCATGACCGATCCCAAGTGCGCGAATCCCGTGCCCACCGAGTTCAAGCCCAACCCCGTCGTCACCGGCGTGAACGCCGAGTTCGCGAAACAGGCGCCGCAGATCGCCGAATTCCTGGGCAAGCTGACTGTGCCCAGCGACGCCATCGACGCCACCCTGGGCTGGCTGGAAAACGAAGGCAAGGAACCCGAGGACGCCGCGCGCTATTTCCTCAAGCAGTACGGCCCGGTCTGGCGGCAATGGATGCCGGCGCAGGCAGCCGACCGCGTGCAGGCGGCGCTGGCGCGCGAATGACGGCGCGAAGCCGGCCGCTGCCTCATGTATCCTGACGTTTCGGCGCGCCGATAGCGCCACCCCAATTCAAGTGAAGGAAGACAACCATGGATGCCTTGTTCTGGCACAACGGTCACTGGACCACTGAAAACCCCAAATTGCTCGGCCCGGCCGACCACGCCTTCTGGATGGCCAGCATGGTGTTCGACGGCGCGCGCGCATTCCGCGGCCTGACGCCCGACCTGGATCTGCATTGCCAGCGCGTGGTGCGCTCGGCCGAAAAAATGCTGATGAAGCCCCAGATCGGCTGGGAAGAGATCCAAAAGCTGTGCCTGCAGGCTGTAGCCAAGTTCCCGCAAGGCAGCGAACTCTACATCAAGCCCATGTTCTATTGCGCCGACGGCTTCCTGCTGCCGGACGCTGACAAGACCCAGTTCGTGCTGCACGTGTTCAAGGTGCCGATGCCGGGCGACCAGGGCTTTTCCGCCTGCTTCTCCAGCTTTGCGCGTTCCTGGCCCAACATGGCGCCCACCGACGCCAAGGCGTCCTGCCTGTACCCCAACGGCCAGCGCGCCATCCGCGAGGCCGCCGAAAAGGGCTTCGACAACGCCATCATGCTGGACGGCGCGGGCAACATCGCCGAATTCGCCACCAGCAACCTGTGGATCGCCAAGAACGGCGTGGTGTCCACGCCCGCCGACAACGGCACCTTCCTGAACGGCATCACGCGCCGCCGCGTGCTGGCGCTGTTGAAGGCCGACGGCGTCGACGTGCAGGAACGCAGCCTGACCCGCGCCGACATCGAGGAAGCCGATGAAGTGTTCTCGTCCGGCAACTACGGCAAGGTGGTGCACGTGAACCGCGTGGAAGACCGCCAGCTGGAATACGGCCCCATGGCCCGCCGCGCGCACAAGCTATACATGGATTACGCGGAAAGCACCGGCGCGAAGTAGGATCGCCGCCGTTTCAGCCCCCTCCCTGCTGCCCGCCCCTGTGCGGGCAGCGTCGTTCTCAGGAATGCCTCATGCAGACCCGACGTGATTTTCTCCGCAGCGGCGCGACGCTGGCCGGCGCCGGCAGCGCCCTGGCCCTGCTGCCCGCCTCCATCCGCCGCGCGCTCGCGATCCCCGCGGCGCGGCGCACGGGCACGATCCGCGACGTGGAACACATCGTGATCTTCATGCAGGAGAACCGCGCGTTCGATCATTACTTCGGCGCGCTGGCCGGCGTACGCGGGTTTGGCGACCGCTTTCCCATACCCGTGCCGGATAGCCCCGACGCGCGCCATCGCACCGTCTGGGCGCAATACAACGACAAACCCGATGAAGGCGCGCCGCGCACGGTCCTGCCCTTCCATCTGGATACGCGCGAGGCCTTCGAAACCATGCGCGTGGCCAGCACGCCGCACACCTGGTCCAACGCGCAGGACGCCTGGGACGCGGGCCGCATGGGCAACTGGCCGGCCGCCAAGAAGAACCATTCGATGGCGTACTTCACGGACGAGGACATGCCCTTCCAGTACGCCATGGCGCGCGCCTTCACGGTCTGCGACGCCTATCACTGCTCGTTCACCGGCGGCACCAACACCAACCGGCTGTTCGTCTGGACCGGCACCAACGACGGCCTGGGCCGCGGCAACGGCCCGGCCTTGGGCAATACCTACAACAAGCTCACGGGCGGCGATCCGGCGCGCGCCTACACCTGGACGACCTATCCCGAACGCCTGGAGGCCGCCGGCATCAGCTGGCGCATCTACCAGAACATGGCGGACAATTATTCGCTGAACCCGACCGCCGGCTTCAAGGCCTACCGCGACGCCTATCATGGCGCGCCGGGCGCGGCGGCCGCGCTGAAGGAAAAGGCGCTCACCACCCGCGGCCTGGACCTGCTACGCCAGGACGTGCTGGACGGCACGCTGCCGCAGGTCTCGTGGATCTGCGCCACCAAGGCCGGCTCCGAGCATCCCAGCCCGTCCAGCCCGGCGCAAGGCGCTGACTACACGGCCCGGGTGCTGGATGCGTTGACGGCCAACCCGGAGGTCTGGAGCAAGACCGTCCTGTTGCTGATGTTCGACGAAAACGACGGCTTCTTCGACCACATGCCGCCGCCCGCGCCGCCTGCGCGCGATGCATCGGGCGCGCTGGCCGGGGCGTCCACGGTAAATACGCGCGGCGAGTATCACGAGATCGTCGCCGGCGCAGAGAAGGACGACACGCTGGCGCATCTGCACGGCGTCTACGGCCTGGGTCCGCGCGTGCCCATGTACGTGCTGTCGCCCTGGACCAAGGGCGGCTGGGTCAACTCCCAAGTGTTCGACCACACTTCCGTGCTGCGCTTCATCGAGCAACGCTTCGGCGTGGCCGAGCCCAATATCTCGCCGTGGCGGCGCGCGGTCTGTGGCGACCTGACCTCGATCTTCGATTTCGCCGCGCCGGACGGCGCAGGCCTGCCCAGCGGCTTTCCAGCCACCGCCGAACGCGCCGGCCTCGCATCGGCGCTGCCGGGCACCGTCACGCCGCCCGCGCCGCTGCAGCCGGGGCCGGCGCGGCAGCAGGCGGGCACGCGCCCGTCGCGCCCCCTGCCCTATGCGTTGCAGGTCCACGCGCGCGCGGACGCGGCAAGCGTCACGCTGCGTTTCGAGAACAGCGGCACGGCGGGCGCGGTGCTGCACGTCTATGACCGGCTGCATCTGGACCGCGGCCCGCGCCGCTACACCGTGGAAGCCGGCAAGCACCTGGAGGGCGCATGGCAGACCGCCGCTGACGATGGACGCTACGATCTGTGGGTGCTGGGTCCCAACGGTTTCCATCGCCATTGCACCGGCCGCGCCGGCCTGCCGGCGCTGGAGGTCTTGGCCGCCTACCAGGGGCCTGGCGCATCGCTGCAACTGACACTGCACAACCCCGCCCCGCAGGCCCGTTCATTCCGGGTGAAAGCCAACGCCTACGGCTATCCCCAGGAAGAGGATGCCACGCTCGCTCCCGGCGAGACGGTCAGCCTGTCCTGGGACATGACCCGCAGCGCGGGATGGTATGACCTGACCGTGCGCGAAAGCGGCGATCCGACCTACACGCGGCGTCTGGCCGGCCGCATCGAAACCGGCGCCCCCTCCACTTCCGATCCCGCAATGGGACAGGAGCTGATATTGCAATGGATACCCCAGGCATGAAACCACCTGCCCCCTATGAAAACGCCGTGACCTTCCAGTTCGGCGACTCGTCCGAGTTAGCCGACGAATTGCTTGCGCTGGTGCTGGCCGGCACGAAGACCGCCACCTGCGGCGCGTTGCGCGACTTCAACGAACAAGAACCTGTGCCCGAGGCCGGTCGGCGTGACGTGGTGCTGGACGGCTCGGGCCGCCCGGCTTGCGTGATCGAGACGCTCAGCGTGCTGATCCAGCGCTTCGATCAGGTGGACGAGGCGTTCGCGCTGGCCGAAGGCGAAGGCCCGTACGAGGCATGGCGCGATGCGCACATTGCTTATTTCGACCGCAACGGCGGCTATGCGCCGGACCTGGTGCTGGTGTGCGAACGGTTCCGGGTGGTCGAGGTCTTCGAACGATAAAAAAAAGCCGGACACCCTGCGGCGTCCGGCTCTTCGTGTGCTCGGGGTCGGTCAGCTTTGCTCGCCGCCCTTGCCCAGGCCCAGATAGCTTTCGATGACCTTCGGGTCGCCGGCCAGCTCGCGCGCCGGGCCGTGCAGGATGACTTCGCCGGTTTCCAGCACGTAGCCGTAATCGGCCACCTGCAACGCGGCGCGCGCGTTCTGTTCCACCAGCAGGATTGCCACGCCGGTCTCGCGCAGGCGCGCGATGATGTGGAAGATCTCGCGCACGATGCGCGGCGCCAGGCCCAGGCTGGGCTCATCGAGCATCAGCAGGTTGGGCTTGGCCATCAATGCACGGCCGACGGCCAGCATCTGGCGTTCGCCGCCCGACAGCGTGCCGGCCTGCTGGGCGCGGCGCTCGCGCAGCCGCGGGAACAGGTCGAAGACTTCGTTCAGCGTGTCGCGCCAGCCGCTTTCGCGGGCGCGGTAGCGGCGGAACCCGCCCAGCAGCAGGTTGTCTTCCACCGACATGGTGCCGAACAGTTCGCGGCGCTCTGGCACCAGCGACATGCCAGCCGCGACGCGGCGCTCGACCTGCCAGCCCGATACGTCGGTGCCGGCGTATTGCACGGTGCCGGCCGCGTGGCCGGTCTGGGGCAGCGAGCCCATCATGGCGTTCAGCATGGTGGACTTGCCGGCGCCGTTGGCGCCGATCACCGTGACGATGCTGCCGGCGGGCACGGTGAGCGAGGCGCCCACCAGCGCGCCCACCTTGCCGTAGCGGGCGGACAGGTTGCTGACTTCGAGTACGGGAGCGCTCATCACACGCCTCCTGCCGACACGGGCTTGGCCTGGTCCGCTTCGGGCAGGTCATCATCGATGCCGCCCAGGTAGGCTTCCAGCACCGCCGGGTTCTTTTGCACGTCGGCCGGCACGCCTTCCGCCAGCTTGGTGCCGAAATCCATCACCACGAGGTGGTTGGTCAGACGCATCACAAAATCCATATCGTGTTCGACGAGCAGAATGCTCATGCCCTCGGCGCGCAACTGTTCCAGCACGCGCGCCAGGTCCTGCTTTTCCTTGTAGCGCAGGCCTGCGGCGGGTTCGTCCAGCAGCAGCAGCACGGGGTCGGCGGCCAGGGCGCGCGCGATTTCCAGGATGCGTTGCTGGCCCAGCGCCAGGTTGCCGGCCTGCTCGTACAGGTACTCGCCCAGGCCGACGCGCTTGATCTGTTCGGCGGCCTCGTGCAGCAGCTGCGCCTCGCGGGCGCGGTCCGAATGCAGGGCGCCCGCCAGCACGCCGACGTCGGAGCGCAGGTGCGCGCCCAGCGCCACGTTTTCCAGCACGGTCATGCCGGGCAGCAGCTGCACGTGCTGGAAGGTGCGACCCACGCCCAGCTTGGCGATGTCGCGCGCCGAACGGCTGTCGATGCGCTGGCCCATGAAGGTGACCTTGCCGCGCGTCACCGGCAGCACGCCGCTGATCAGGTTGAAGGTCGTGCTCTTGCCGGCGCCGTTCGGACCGATCAGGCCCATGATCTCGCCGGACGCGACCTTGAAGGAAATATCGTTGACGGCGACCAGCCCGCCGAATTCCTTGCGGATGGCGTCGACTTCGAGCACCACCTGGCCAGCTTGCGGGCGCACGCGCGTCGGCAGGGCCGGCGCGGACGCGGGCGGCGCCAGATTGCGGCGCGAGCTATCGGCGCCGGTAATGCTGTCCCACCAGCCCGCCAGGATCGGCCACAGGCCGTTGCGGGCGTATTGCAGCATCAGGATCAGCAGCACGCCGAAGACGATCATCTCGAAGTTGGCGTTGGTGTCCAGCAGCTTGGGCAGCAGGTTCTGCAACTGGTCCTTCAGCACCAGGATGACGCTGGAGCCCAGCAGGGCGCCCCAGACGTAGCCGGCGCCGCCGACCACCGCCATGAACAGGTACTCGATGCCGTAGTTGATGCCGAACGGGCTGGGGCTGACGGCGCGCTGCATGTGCGCGTAGAGCCAACCCGAGACGCAGGCCAGCAGCGCCGCCCAGACGAAGATCACGACCTTGTAGGCGGCGGTGTTCACGCCCATGGACTCGGCCATGCCGGCGCCGCTCTTGAGCGCGCGGATGGCGCGGCCCGGACGCGAGTTCAGCAGGTTGCGGGTCGCCCACAGCGCCAGCAGCACGAACACCCAGATCAGGTAATAGATGTGGCGGCCGCTGGCCAGGGACATGCCGAAGATGCTGATGGGCTCGATGCCGGCGATGCCGTCATGCTTGCCCAGCCAGTCGATATTGCCGAACAGGAAGTACAGCGACAGGCCCCAGGCGATGGTGCCCAGCGGCAGGTAGTGGCCCGACAGGCGCAGGGTGATCGCGCCCAGCAGGTAGGCCACGACGGCCGTCAGGATCAGCCCGGCCGGCAACGCCAGCCAGGGCGAGACATCGTATTGCGTGGTCAGGTAGGCGGTGGTGTAGGCGCCCAGGCCCACGAACGCCGCCTGGCCGAACGAGGTCAGGCCGCCCACGCCGGTCAAGAGCACCAGGCCCAGCACCACCAGGCTGGCCAGCCCGATGTAATTGAGTTGCGTCACCCAGAATTCGGGCGTGACCGGCAGCAGTGGCAGGCCAGCCAGGACGACGATGAAGACGGCAAGCAGAATGCGGTTCATGACGTTTATTCCTCTTCGTCCACGTGATGGGTGCTGAACGAACGCCAGACCAGAACCGGGATAATCAGGGTGAAGACAATCACTTCCTTGTAGGCGCTGGCCCAGAAGGACGAGAAGGACTCCAGCACGCCCACCAGCAGCGAGCCCGCGGCCGCCACGGGGTAGCTGGCCAGCCCGCCGATGATGGCGCCGACAAAGCCCTTCAGGCCGATCAGGAAGCCGGTGTCGTAGTACACGGTGGTGATGGGCGCGATCAGCATGCCGGACATGGCGCCGATGGCGACGGCCAGCGTGAAGGTCAGGCTGCCGGACATGGTGGTGCTGATGCCGACCAGGCGGGCGCCGCGGCGGTTGACGGCCGTGGCGCGCAGCGCCCGGCCATACAGCGTCTTGCCGAAGAACAGCCACAGGCCGATGATCAGGATGGCGCATGTCGCCACCACGAACAGGCTTTGCGCCGACCAGGTCATGAAGCCCAGGTCGACCTGGCCGCTGACGAAGGCCGGAGTGCGCCAGCCTTCGGCGCCGAAGAAGACCAGCGCCAGGCCGGTGAGCGCGAAGTGCACGGCCACGGAAACGATCAGCAGCACCAGCACGGTGGCTTCGGCCAGCGGCTGGTAGACGATGCGGTAGACCATCGGACCCATCGGGATCACCAGCAGCAGCGTCAGCAGCATGTTCAGCCACAGCGAATTTCCGGGTGCGGTGTAGGTCACGGTCAGCCAGAGCAACGCCAGCGGCAGAACCACACAGGTGGCGATGGCCTTGGGCAAGGCGGCTGCGCTGCGGGTGCGCAGCGCGCGCAGCAGCTCGAGCGCCAGGCAGACGATGCCCAGCAGCGGCAGGAGATAGGCGGTGCCCGGCACTTTGCCGTCCACCAGCATGGCCAGGGTCAGGGCGCCGAACGCCACGAACTCGCCCTGGGGAATGAAAATGACGCGCGTAACGGCGAACACCAGCACCAGAGCCATGCCCAGGAGGGCATAGATGGCGCCGTTGACGACACCGTCTTGCAGCAGGATCAGCGCAATTGAGGAATCCATCTAACAACCTTATTTATTCTGGTGTTCCGGCCGCACCCGGGACACTGATACGACACACCGGCCGGAAAGGCCGGTGCGAAGCATTGCTAGGGTGCCGCGCGGCGGGCGCCGCCGCGCTTTGCACACCCTTGGATCGGGCGATCCTGGAGGATTACAGGCCGGGCTGGTAGACCCACTTGCCGCCTTCCACCTTGACCATGACGCGCGAACGCTCGTCAAAGCCAGCGTGGTCCGTGGGCGACATGTTGAACACGCCTTGCGACGCGGCCAGGTCCTTCACGCCTTCCAGGGCATCGCGCATGGCGACGCGGAATTCCGGCGTGCCGGGCTTGGCGCCCGACTTCAGCGCCACGGGCAGCGCGGCCACGACCAGCTGGCCGGCGTCCCACATGTGGCCGCCGAACGTGTTGGTGGAACCGGCGCCATTGGCCTTTTCATAGGCTTCGACGTAGGCCAGGGCCGACTTCTTGACCTGGTTGCTATCGGGCAGCTGGGCCGCGACCAGCAGCGGGCCGGCCGGCAGCAGCATGCCGTCGCAGTCCTTGCCGCAAACGCGCAGCACGTCGTTGTTGGCGGCGCCGTGCGTCTGGTAGATGGTGCCGCCGTAGTTGCGGGCCTTCAGTTCCTTTTGCGGCAGGGCCGACGGAGTGCCGGCGCCGGCGATCAGGATGGCGTCGGGCTTGGCGCCGACCAGCTTGAGCACCTGGCCCGTCACGCTGGTGTCGGTGCGGCTGTATTTCTCGATGGCGACGATCTCGATGCCCTTGGCCTTGGCGGCCTTTTGCATCACGTCCAGCCAGCCGTCGCCGTAGGCGTCGGCAAAGCCGATGAAGCCCAGGGTCTTGACCTTGGACTTGGCCATTGCGTCAGCCAGGGCACCGGCCATCAGGGCGTCGTTCTGCGGGGTCTTGAAGACCCAGCGGCGCTTGTCGTCCACGGGTTCGACGATCTTGGCGCTGGCGGCCACGCTGATCATCGGCACTTTGGCTTCGGCAGCCACGTCGACCATGGCGAGCGAGCCCGGCGTGACCGAGGTGCCGATCAGCACGTCGACCTTGTCGTCGGAGGCCAGCTTGCGCGAGTTCTTGACGGCTTGCGTGGTGTCGGTGGCGTCGTCCAGGACGATCCATTCGATCTTCTGGCCAGCCACTTCCTTGGGCAGCAGCGCCACGGTGTTGCGCTCGGGGATACCCAGCGAGGCAGCCGGGCCGGTGCTGGACACGGTCACGCCAACCTTGACCTGGGCGTTCGCCAGTAGCGGCAGGGCCAGGGCAATGGCGGCAGCCGCCGCGGACAAGCCGAAGTGCTTGCGCATGTTTTTGTCTCCTGTGGTGGCTCTGAGGCGCCTCGGTCGAGGCAGGGCGAGCCTAGTTAAAGTTATACAGAAAAAAATATTATAGGGTTAAAACAGTATCAAATGACGATGCGCAACTCCGGTAATTCCCTGATGTGCTACGAAAAACGCAATTCAGCAAACGCATTCGTTAATGGCGAACTTGTACTAGAAAAGCTTTGCGGCCGTCAGTTGGGGGATTCCCTTGGACTGCGGCGCGCCTCTCAACGCCCCAACATCGGCCACACGCGCTCCACCCGCGACGCCACCCAGGCGGCAACCACGGCCTTGGCCAGGTCGCCGGGCAGGAACACCGCGACCGCCATCGCAGCCTTGGCCAAACCCATTTTCGTCACGGCGGCCAGCCAGGGCACGCCGCAGGCGTAGACCACCGCGATGCCGCCCACCACGCATGCCGCCAAATAGCCGGCGAACTTCCCCCAGCCGCCCGCGGCGCGGCCGGCCAGGCTGCGCGCCAGCCAGCCCGTCACGAAGGCGCCCGCCACCAGGCCGACGAGAAAGCCGCCGGTAGGCCCGAAAAAGGCGCCCAGCCCTCCCCGGCCTCCCGGCAGGACGGGCAACCCGACCGCCGCCAGCGCCAGGTACAGCAGGCAGGCCAGCGCGCCACGGACGGGTCCGAGCATTGCGCCCGCCAGCATGGCACCCAAGGTTTGCAGCGTGACCGGCACCGGTATGGCGGGCAGTGGAATCGGCGGGATCAGGCTCAGGACGACGATCAGCGCCGCGAACAGCGCAATCAGCACGGTATTACTGGATTTCACGGTTTTCCCCTTTGGGAGATGGAACTGGGCGCGCGGGCCTCAGTGGCTGCGCGCGTCTATCGCTTCGGATACTTCCTGCGCTCTTTTCAGCGTCAGCACGATCAAGGGCACGATCAGCGCGACCGGATTGGCGCCCAGGCCGCGCGCGGCCTGGGCTTCGCGGATTTCCTGGAAGTTGCGCCAGATCTCCGGCACGAAACGCAGGGCCAGCGCCAAGGCCAGCGCAACCTTGCCGGCATCGACAAGCCTCAGGCGTTCCAGTGGCATCAGCGCCTTTTCGCAGACGGCAATCAGATCCGAGGTGCGCGTGGCCAGCGTGACGGCCAGGGCCAGTCCCACCATCGCGCCTACGCGCAGCAGCACGGCCAGCGCCTCCAGGCCGCCCTGGAACCAGGCCGTGAACACGCCGACGGCCAGCAGCACCCAGGCCAAGCCCTTGACCTGCCGCCAGACGGCAGCCGCGGCCACGCCCGTGGACCAGACCAGCGCGGCGGCGGCCAGGAAGGCAGGCGCCAGCCAGCGCGGGTCGCGCAGCAGGAACAGGCCCGCGCCCGCCGCCATCAGCGCCAGCAGCTTCAGCCAGGCGGGCAGGCGGTGCAGAAAGGTATCTCCCGCGACGTAAAGCGGCTCCATCATGCGCAGTGCTCCCGGTACCAACGCAGCGCGGCGGCCGGCTGGTCATCGGCCGCGACGTTACCGTCGCGCACCACCACCACCCGGTCGAAATCCTCCAGCAGCTCCAGGTCGTGGCTGACGACGATGGCATCATGGGGCAGGCCCGCAATGGCGTCGCGCACGCGATTGCGATTGCGCAGGTCCAGCTGGGTGGTGGGTTCATCGAACACGATCAGCGCCGGTTCCATCACCAGCACTGCCGCCAGCGCCACCAGTTGGCGTTCGCCGCCGGACAGCGTGTGGCTGGTCCGGTCCGCCAGGTGACCGACGCCCAGGCTGCCCAACTGCGCATCGATACGGGCTTCGCGCTGCTGGCGGTCCGGGGACAGATGCTTCAGGCCGAACGCCAGGTCCTCGCGGACGATGGGGAAGACAATCTGGTTTTCAGGGTTCTGGAACACGAACCCGACCTGGCGGCGCACGGCCTT
This sequence comes from Achromobacter sp. GW823-FHT04E03, assembly GCF_058796095.1. Classification (NCBI taxonomy): domain Bacteria; kingdom Pseudomonadati; phylum Pseudomonadota; class Betaproteobacteria; order Burkholderiales; family Alcaligenaceae; genus Achromobacter; species Achromobacter sp. GW823-FHT04E03. Next base: position 574,430 of record NZ_JBXAIJ010000003.1, read on the forward strand.
CAAGTCGCGCCGGGTGTCCAGCCCGCCCACCCGCACATTGCCGGCCGAGGGCAGGACCAGCCCATTGATCAGGCGCGCCAGCGTGCTCTTGCCGGCGCCATTGGGGCCGACGATGCCGATGCGTCGTTCGGCCAGCGTCAGGCTCACCCCATTCAGCACTTGCGCCTGGGGCGTGGAAACAACCGCCTGGTCAAACTCGATTAACATGGGGCGGGATTATGCCCGAACCATTTCGGGCATCGGGACTCCAAGAGCTCATATGGACAAAGTACGAAAATCCGACGCCGAATGGCGGGCCCAGCTTTCCCCCGAAGAATACGTCGTCGCCCGTGAAAAGGGTACCGAACGGGCATTCACCGGGCGTTACTGGAATACGTTCTCTCACGGCATCTACCGCTGCGTGGGCTGTGGCACGGCGCTGTTCGCTTCCGACACCAAATTCGACGCCGGCTGCGGCTGGCCCAGCTACTTCCAGCCGCTGGACCCTGAACTGGTGCGCGAAGAGCGCGACACCACCCACGGCATGGTCCGCACCGAAGTGCTGTGCAACGTCTGCGACTCGCATCTGGGACACGTCTTCCCCGACGGCCCCGAACCCACCGGACTGCGCTACTGCATCAATTCCCTGTCGATGACGTTTGAACCCATAGAAGACTGAATGAAGAAGTTCCTGTTCGACCTGTTTCCGCTGTTCCTTTTCTTCATTGCGTATCGGTACACGGACATTTTCATCGCCACGGGCGTCGCCATGGCGGCGGCCGTGCTGCAGATCGTCTGGCTGAAAGCGACGGGCCGCGCCACCGAGGCCATGCATTGGATCAACCTGACCGTCATCCTGGTGTTCGGCGGGGCCACGATCTGGCTGCACAGCGACGTCTTCATCAAGTGGAAGCCCACGGTGCTGTACTGGCTGTTCGGCGGCGCGCTGGTCTTTGCGCGCTTGCTGTTCGGCCGCAACCTGATCCGCCGCCTGATGGAAAAGCAGATCCAGCTGCCCGACGCCGCCTGGGAACGCCTGAACCTGGTCTGGGCCGGCTTCTTCCTGATCGCGGGTGCGCTCAACCTGTATGTGGCGTTTTCCGGCCACTTCACCGAATCGCAGTGGGTCAGCTTCAAGGCCTTCGGCCTGATGGGCCTGATGGTGGTCTTCGTGATCGGCCAGTCGATCTGGCTGGGCAAGCATATCCAGACGGAGGAACAGGCCCCCTCCTCCGACACCCCGCCCCCCCAGCCCTGATCCCTTCCGAAATCCATGGCCAGCGCGCCGCGCCGGAACCAACCCTCACTCCTCATGTCAGACACCACCGACCGCATTTCCCTGATCCGGGAGCGGCTAGCCGCCCTGGAACCTGTCAGTTTGGACATTCTGGACGACTCGCATTTGCATGCCGGCCACGAAGGCAGTAAAAACGGCGCCGGCCACTATCGCGTGATCATCGTAGCGCCTTGCTTCGCGGGGCTTTCGCCCGTTGCGCGGCATAGGCTGGTGTATCATCATTTGCAAGATTTGATCCCTTATCCGATTCATGCGCTTGCGCTAGATGCCCAGGCTCCCAAATAGAAAGTAAAAGGATATTCATGAAACGCATCGTCATGCTGGCTGCGGCCTGCGTCATCGCCGTGCCGGCTTTCGCTCAGAACGTGGCTACCGTCAACGGCAAGGCCATCTCGCAGAAGAGCCTGGATCAATTCGTCAAGCTGCTGGTCAGCCAGGGCGCCACCGATTCGCCGCAACTGCGCGAACAGGTCAAGCAGGAAATGATCAACCGCCAGATCTTCGTGCAAGCCGCCGAATCCAGCGGTATCGCCAAGCAGGCCGACGTCCAGACCGAAGTCGAACTGGCCCGCCAAGGCATCCTGGTCCGCGCCCTGATGGCCGACTACCTGGCCAAGCACCCCGTGTCGGACGCCAAGGTCACGGCCGAATACGAGAAGATCAAGAAGGAACAGGCCGGCAAGATGGAATACAAGGTCCGCCACATCCTCGTCGAAGACGAGAAGACGGCGAATGACCTGCTGGCCCAGATCAAGAGCAACAAGAGCAAGTTCAACGATCTGGCCAAGAAGAACTCCAAGGACCCCGGCAGCGCCGACAAGGGCGGCGACCTGGGTTGGGCTCCCCCGACCAACTACGTCCAGCCGTTCGCGCAAGCCGTGACGCAGCTGAAGAAGGGCGAAATGGTCGACAAGCCGGTCCAGACCCAGTACGGCTGGCACATCATCGTGGTCGACGACACCCGTCCGGTGGAATTCCCGCCGCTCGACCAGGTGCGCCCGCAACTGGAAGAAATGCTGCGCCAGCAAACCCTGGCCGACTACCAGAAGGAACTGCGCGAAAAGGCCAAGATCCAGTAAGCCTTGCCGCACAGATGAAAAATGCCCGCGCAAGCGGGCATTTTTTCGCCCGGATTTTCCTGCGCCGGGGTGGCACAGCCTCTGCTATGCCAGCGCCTGCCGCAGCTGGGCATCCCACAGACGGCCTTCCAGCAGCGGCGACAGATGGCCGTAGCGCCCAGCCACGCTGGTCTGGACAATATGGGCGGGATACGCGATCCGCGCCTTTGCGCCCGGATCGTCGGGCGCAAAGAGCTCGTCGGATACGCAGCGCAGCCAACGCACGGGCGTAGCGGTTTCCAGCAGCGCGTCGCGCACGTCGTAGCGGCAGGCGGACGTCCTGAGCGCCGCCATGGACCACGGTGAAAAACGCGCCGCCCAGGCCTGCGCCTCGGCCCGCAAGCGCTGCTCTGCGGCGGGTTCGCCCGCATCGGCCAGCCATTGCGCGTAGCCATAGCGACGCAGGGTTGCGCAGCGCAATTCGACCCATTCGTTCCAGGCATGCGCATCGCCCGCGTCGAGGGCGGCGGCGATGCGGCGCAGGCGCTGCGCGTCCGCCATGCTGCCGCCGCCGCGCGGCGCCGACGCCAGCGCCACCACCCGCCCGACGGGCAGCGGCGCGGCCACGGCCCACTGGAAGGCCTGATAGCCGCCGTAGGAAAAACCCACCACCGCATCCAGGCGCTCGACGCCGATCGCGCGCAGCCATTCCCCCTGCAGGCGCACGCCATCGGCAATCGATATGTCAGGAAATGCGCTGGCGGCCGCCCCGATCGGCGCGCTGCTGCCGAAACAGGATCCCAACGCGTTCGGCGCCAGCACGCAGGTATCGCGCGTGTCCAGCGCCGCTCCCGACCCCAGCCAGGGACTGGCCCAGCCGGCATCGGGATGGACCTCTCCCTCGGCCGCAAGCAAGGCCTGGTGGCTGCCGGATATGCCATGCAGCAGCAACACCACGGCGCGCGCGCGCTCCGGCGGCGGACCGTAGCGGGCCCAGGCCAGCCGGACCGGCGCCAGCGTTCCCCCGCCGTCCAATGGCAAGGCTTCCAACTGCGTCACGCCACCGGCGCGACCTGAGGGCTGACGGGTGGACATCGGCAGCGCCTAAACGGGACGTTCGCCCATGACCGTGGTGCGGTAGATCGTGCGCCGCATGCTGGCCGGCAGTTCACGGGTGGTGGCCTTGTGCATCACGCAGCGGTTGTCCCACATGACCACGTCGCCCGGCTCCCATTGCAGCGCGTACTGGTACTGCTCCTGCGTGCAATGCGCGAACAGGCGGTCCAGCAATTCCTGGCTGTCCGCCTCGCCCCAGCCAGACACCTCGGCGGTCATGCCGGGATGGACGTAGAGCGCCTTGCGGCCCGTCTCGGGATGCGTGCGCACGATGGGATGTTCGACGTCAGGCGTGCCGGCCAGTTGGCTGGCGTCCATCTTCACCTGGGTGCCTTCGTCGGCCCTGGTGTTCTTGCGCCGGTAGCGGTGCACCGCCCGCAGGCCCGCCAATTGGCTTTGCACGGCGCCGTCCAGTTCCTCGTAGGCCTGGTACATGTTGACGAACAGGGTGTTGCCGCCTTCCGGTGGAATCTGTTGCGCATTCAGAATGGTGGCCTTGGCCGGGCATTCGCGGAAGGCGAAATCCGAATGCCAGTACGAACCGCCGTCGGCGATGCCCGCCGGCACGCCGTTCTTGACCTCGTTGGAAAGCACGAATATCTCGGGATACTCGGGATGGTTGTACTGGGCCAGCACGTGGATATCCAGCTCGCCCAGGCGGCGGCTGAAGCGCAACTGGCCCTCGGGCGAGAGGCGCTGGTTCTTGAAGACCAGCAACTGGTGGCGCAGGAACAGTGCATTCACATCCGCGAAGGCAGCGTCGTCCAGGGTTTCCAGATCCACGCCATGGACGGCCGCACCGATCAGCGGGCTCAGGGGTATCGCTTTCATCATCAGGCTCCGGCAGAGGTTCAGGGAAGGCGGTGCACGCGGGCCTCGGTGCGCACCAGCGGCTCGGCGCCGTGCTCTCCGATCAGCACCGGATACTCCAGCCGCATGCCGCCCACGCCCGGGCGGTACAGGTGCGTGCCCAACGCCACCACCATGCCAGGCGTCACGACGTCGCGGCTGCGCAGGTTGATGAAGGGCCGGGTACGCGCGCAGGTGCCCAGGCCGTGGCCGAACAGGGGCAGGCCGAACTCGCTCAGTCCGTGCTTTTCGAACACGGCAATGCCGCGGCTGGCGCACTCCGCTATCGGCCGGCCCGGCGTCAACGATGCCAGCATGGTCTGCACGGTCTCTTCCCAGCAATCGATCAGCTTGCTCTGGACCGGGTCGGGCTTGCCCAGGAACACGGGCAATGCCGTATCCGCCATGTAGAGGTCCAGCAAGGGATGCAGGTCCAGGATCACGAATTCGTTCGGCTGGATGACGCGGTCGGTCGCCTGCTGAGTCACGCCGCGCAGGAATCCCGTGCGCTCGCCGGCCCCGACTTCGGTACCGCCCGTCACCGCCCAGGACCAGGTGCTGCCCCGTTGCCGGATCGCACGCTCGATTTCGCCGGCGATCTCGTTCTCGGTCGCTCCGACCCGCACCGCATTCATGCCCTGCTCGAAACCGTAGTCCGAGACTTCCGCCGCATGGCGCAGGCGCTCGATCTCGGCAGCGTCCTTGATCAGCATGACGTCGTCGATCACGTCCACGCCGTTCGCGAAACGGATGTCGGGCAGATGGCTGGTGAGGTCGAAGTACTCGGCCGCAGTCAGCATGCCCGGCGCCACCTGCGCCGCCCCGGGGTGCGACAGGTCCAGCGCCACCTTGCCACGCGTCAGTCCGTGATGCTCCAGGCGCTGGCGTATCAGTTGCGGAAAGTCGGAAAACTCGAACTCGTACATTTCCATCTCATGGCCTTCCACCCGCACTCGCGAGGCGTCCATGGCCCAGTAGATGAACTCGCAGTGGCCGTCAGCCGTGACCAGCACGGCGCCGCGCCAGGGCATGAATGCACCGCTCAGGTAGTGCAGCGCGCCCTGGCGGGTGCCCAGGTAGGCATCGAAGCCGAGTTCGCGCGCGTGTTGGGCGACGCGCTTGCGGCGCGCCTGAAAATCGATGGACTGCATGTGTCACTCCTCCTTGGAGATTCAGGAAACGGATGCGCCGGAAGCCTTGACGACAGGCGCCCATTTCTCGGTTTCATCGGCTGTGAAGCGCGCAAAGTCGTCGGGCTTGCTGGCCACCGGATCCGCGGCCTGCGAAACAAGTTGTTCGCGCACGCGGGGATCGGCCAGCGCCTTGGCAATTTCCTGCTGCAGGCGTTCGACGATGGGACGCGGCGTGCCGGCGGGCGCGAATACGCCGATCCAGGACGTCATGGCATAGCCCGGCAGGGTTTCGGCCACGGTGGGGATGTCGGGTGCGGCTGGGGAACGTTCCGGCCCGGTCACGGCGATTGCGCGCAGCTTGCCGGACTTGATCAGGGGCTGGGCGATGACCAGGCTGTCGAAGGCCAGGTCGGCCTGTCCGCCGATCACGTCCGTGAGCGCGGGCAGGCTGCCCTTGTACGGGATGTGCTGCATCTGCACGCCGGCCATCTCGTTGAACAGTTCGCCCGACATGTGCATGGACGTGCCGCTGCCGCCCGAGGCGCGGTTGAGCTTGCCGGGGTTGGCCTTGGCATAGGCGATGAGGTCTGCCACCGAGTGGATCGGGAGCTTCGGGTTGACCACCACCACCAGCGGATACGACACGACCTGCGTCACCGCCGTGAAGTCCTTCAACGGCTGGAACGGCATGGACTTGTACAGGGTCTGGTTGATGGCGTTGGTGCCTATCGTGCCCATCAGGATCGTGTAGCCGTCCGGCGCCGCCTTGGCCACGGCGTCCGCCCCGATATTGCCGCCCGCCCCGGGCTTGGCCTCGACGATGACCGATACGCCCATGCTCTGCGTCATGCGTTCGGCCAGCAACCGGGTGACGATTTCAGTAGGTCCGCCGGCCGCGGCGGGCACGACGAAGCGGATGGGTTTGCTGGGATAGGCCTCGGCCGCGCCGGCGGCGGAACTGGCCGCCGCCCCCGCCGCCAGGGCGCATGCGCCCAAGGCGCGCAATAGTCTCCTGCACATGGCATGTCTCCGTTGTTGCGGGACGTACCGGGCGGGTGCCCTGGCCGACCCATCTAATTAACGAACAATTGTTCGCTAATTGGCATTTTATGAAGATTGCCACGGATGTCAAACTACAATCGAGCCTCCAACGACAAGACTGCCGATACATGGACACGACATTGCCGGAACCGAAAGAAAGGAAAGAGGAGTTTCTCGACAGCCTGGCCAACGGCCTGCAATTGCTGCAGATCTACGCCACGGGCGTGGCCAGCGTGACCGTGCAGGAGGCCGCGGAACAACTGGACGTGACGCGCGCGGCGTCGCGGCGCATTCTGCTGACGCTGGAAAAACTGGGCTATGTGCGGCAGGACGGCAGGAATTTCTCGCCCACGCCCAAGGTCATGGACCTGGGTTATGCGTATTTCGCTTCGCTAAGCCTGCCCAAACTGACTCGCGCGACCATGCGCGAAGTCGCGCAGACCGTAGGGGAAACCTGCTCGCTGGGCGTGCTGGACCGGCAACATGTCGTGTTCCTGGCGCGCGAAGAAGGCCCCAAGCTGCTCAAGCTGGACCTGTCGGTGGGCAGCCGCCTGCCCGCCTACGCCCACTCCCTGGGCCGCACGCTGCTATCGACGCTGGACGACGAGGCGCTCGACGCATATCTGGAAAGCGCGGACCTGAAGCGCCTGACGCCCTACACGACCGTGTCGCGCAGCGCCCTGCGCAAGCTGATCCGGCAGGTGCGCCAGGACGGCTACTGCATTTCGGTCAGCGAATTGGTGGATGGTTTCGCGGGCGTGGCCGTGCCGCTGTACAACCACGAAGGCCGCGCGGTGGCGGGCCTGAGCGTCAGCATGGTGCTGGGCTCCCGCCAGCCCGACGAATTGAAGCAACAGCATCTGCCGGCCTTGCAGCGCGCCGCCGCCGCCATCCGCGACATGATGCCGCGCAGCACCATCTGATTCTGTGCCTGGGCGGGCGGCCTCAGCCGCCCTGTTCGCCCAGCAAGGCTTTCAGGCCGTCCTCGTCCAGCACCGCCACGCCCAGTTCCTGGGCCTTGGCGAGCTTGCTGCCGGAGTCCTCGCCGGCCACCAGATAGGCCGTCTTCTTGGACACCGAACCGCTGACCTTGCCGCCCGCCGCCTGGATGCGCATCGAGGCTTCTTCGCGCGTCCAATTGGGCAGCGTGCCTGTCAGCACGAAGGTCTTGCCGGCCAGCGTCGTAGCCTGCGGCGCAGCCTCGGCCACGGGATTCACGCCCTGCGACTTCAACTGCTCGATCACGTCGCGATTGTGCTGCTCGGCGAAGAAACGGCGGATCGATGCCGCCACCACCGGCCCCACGTCGGGCACGGAGGACAAGGCGTCTTCATCGGCGTCCATGATGGCGTCGATGCTGCCGAAATGGCGCGCCACGTCGCGCGCCGTGGTCTCGCCCACATGGCGGATGCCCAGCGCGTACAGCAGGCGGTTCAAGCCGGGGGCGCGCGCCTTGTCGATGGCGGCCACCAGGTTGTCGGCGGACTTCTGGCCCATGCGGTCCAGGCCTACCAATTCCAGCGGACGCAGGCTGTACAGGTCGGCCAGGGTCTTGACCCGGCCGCTGTCGACCAGTTGATCCACCAGTTTTTCGCCCAGGCCTTCAATGTCCAACGCCTTGCGGCTGGCGGCGTGCCAAAGCGTCTGCTTGCGCTGCGCGCCGCAGAACAGGCCGCCGGTGCAGCGCGCGATGGTCTCGTCTTCCAGGCGTTCGATGGCCGAGCCGCAGACCGGACAGGCCGTGGGCATGACGAATTCACGGGCGTCGTCCGGCCGTTTTTCCAGCACCGGGCCCAACACTTCCGGGATCACGTCGCCCGCGCGACGCACGATGACCGTGTCGCCGATGCGCACGTCCTTGCGCCGGATCTCGTCTTCGTTGTGCAGCGTGGCGTTGGTGACGGTGACGCCGCCCACGAACACCGGCTTCAGGCGCGCCACCGGCGTGATGGCGCCGGTGCGGCCCACCTGCACCTCGATGTCGAGCAAGGTGGTGGTGGCTTCCTCGGCGGCGAACTTGTGCGCCAGCGCGAAGCGCGGCGCGCGCGCCACGAAGCCCAGCACCTTTTGCGCGGGCAGCGAGTCCACCTTGTAGACCACGCCGTCGATGTCGTAGGGCAAGTCGGGCCGCAGCGCGCCGACCTTGGCGTAGAAGGCCATCAGGCCCTCGGCGCCGCGCGCGCGGTGGTTGTGCTTGACGTTGACCGGCAGGCCCAGCGAGGCCAGCCAGTCCAGCATGGCGCCATGGGATTTCTCGGGCAATTGCGAGGCTTCGGCCGCCCCCGCCGAGGCTTCGGCGAACAGCCCTCCCTGGGAGCCCGCCAAGCCCTGGACCTCGCCCCAGCCATAGGCAAAGAAGCGCAGCGGCCGCTTGGCGGTGATGCGCGGATCCAGCTGACGCAGGCTGCCCGCGGCGGCGTTGCGCGGATTGACGAAGACTTTTTCGTCGCGCTTGGCCTGGGCCTGGTTCAGTTTTTCGAAGTCGGCGCGGTTCATCAGGACTTCGCCGCGGACTTCCAGCACCTTGGGGTATGCCCCTTTGAGCTGCAGCGGAATCGCCTTGATCGTGCGGATGTTGGAGGTGACGTCTTCGCCCGTCTGGCCGTCGCCGCGGGTCGCGGCCTGCACCAGGCGGCCGTCCTCGTAGCGCAGGCTGATCGCCAGCCCGTCCAGCTTGAGCTCGCAGAAGTAATCGGCTTGCTGCGCCGGCCCCAGCAGACCCGCGCCGCGCAGCGTGTCGGTGACGCGGCGGTCGAAGGCGGTCACGTCTTCTTCGTCGAAGGCGTTGCCCAGCGACAGCATCGGCACGACATGGCGCACGCTGCCAAAGGCCGAAACAGGCGCCGCGCCCACGCGTTGCGTCGGCGACTCAGGCGTCACCAGCTCCGGATGCTCGGCCTCCAGCGCCTGCAGTTCGCGCATCAGCCGGTCGTACTCGGCGTCCGAGATCGACGGATCGTCGTAGACGTAGTAGCGGACGTTGTGCTGTTCGATTTCGGCGCGCAAGCGCGCCGCGGCCTGCGCCGCGTTTTCACCGCCAGTCGCGCCGCTCATTTATGCAAACACCCTTAGGGCGCGCTCGCTGCCAGCGGGCAGGCCCGCTTGTTCGAGCTGGCCGAACAGCACCTGCAGACGCTCGTCGATGACCGTTTCCGAACCATCGGCCAGCGGCTTGCCCTGGTCGTCCACCAGGTCCGCGCGCAGGCGAGCGGCCAGGTCGCGGCCCACGTCGACCATGCGGCCGAAAGCGCGCTCGTCCGCCGGGCTGCAAGGCACGTCCAGTAGCAGGTACAGACGTTCGATGCCGCCCATGCCGGCATCGAATGCCGCACCGTCGCCGCGCGCCAGCGTGAAACGGGCTACGCCGTTTTCCGCCAGCCAGGCCAGGCGGCTGCCGTCGGCAACGAAGCCCATGTCGCGCGCCACGGACAGGACCTCGGCGGCGGGCTGGGCGGCGCCCAGCAGCAGGGTCAGGCCGACCTGGGTGTCCAGGGCGGCGCAGGTGTCGTCCAATCGGGCGCCCTGCTCCAGTACGGCCTGCTGGTCCGGACCTTCGATGGTGGCGTCGAAACGCTCGGCCATGTCCTGGGCGCGAGCCCAGGCCTGCGACCATTCGATGGCGGTCAGCGGGCCGCTGCGATTGGCCAGCAGCACGGCCAGCTGCATGGAGGCGTAGGATTCGCCGGCGTGGACGCGCGCGCGGTGGCGGCGCTGATCGGTTTCGGCGAACACGCGCATGGGCTTGCGGCCCACGTGGCGCAGGCTTTGCATGTAGGGCAGCAAATCGGCGCCGCGCACGGCGTCGGCGAAGTTGATCTCGATGACCACCTCGCAAGCGGGATCGGGTTCTTCGGTATCGTCGGCATCGCTGCCGGCATCGACCGGGGCCTGCTGACCGGGCTGGGCACGGGCGCTCTCGCCGCCCATGCCAGGCTCACGGCGCGCCGCTGCTGCGCCCGCGGTTGCAGACGCGCCGGCTGCCGCGCCCGCCCCCAACAGCGGATCCTGCTCGGTGGAGGGGAAATGGGTCTGCATCTTGCGCCGGACGCGCCGGTCCTGCCACCAGTTGAATCCCAGCACCAGCAGTATCAGCAATACGCCCAGGGCTATCAGCCCGATCTGCAAATCACTCATGTATCAATCCCGCGCCGAAACCCCGACGCCCTTCTGAATATTGGGTTTATGCCGCTTCGGAGGCCATCATCTGGACGGCCGAGTCTATGTCTACCGCAACGATACGCGAAACCCCTTGCTCTTGCATGGTTACACCGATCAGTTGCTTGGCCATCTGCATCGCGATCTTGTTGTGCGAGATGAACAGGAACTGGGTCTGCTCGCTCATGTTGGCGACCAGGTTCGCATAGCGTTCGGTGTTGGCGTCGTCCAGCGGCGCGTCCACCTCGTCCAGCAGGCAGAACGGCGCGGGGTTGAGCTTGAACAGCGCGAACACCAGGGCGGTCGCGGTCAGGGCCTTTTCGCCGCCGGACAGCAGGTGGATGGTGCTGTTGCGCTTGCCTGGAGGCTGAGCCATGACCTGCACCCCGGCATCGAGGATTTCCTCGCCCGTCATGGTCAGCTTGGCCTCGCCGCCGCCGAACAACTTGGGGAACAGCTCGCCGAAGTGGCCGTTGACGACGTTGAAGGTCTCTTGCAGCAGCTCGCGGGTTTCGCGGTCGATCTTGCGGATGGCGTCCTCGAGGGTCTCGATGGCGGTCATCAGGTCCTGATGCTGCGAATCGAGGAAGCCCTTGCGCTCGCGCGAGGTATTCAATTCGTCCAGCGCCGCCAGGTTGACCGAGCCCAGGGCTTCGATCTGGCGTGAAATGCGGCTGACTTCGGACTGCAGCCAGCTGGCGCGGCGCCATTCGTCGGGCTGATTGGCCAGATCCTGGGCGAGCGCCTCGCGGTCGACCTCGCGCGCGTTCAGCTGTTCGGTGAACTGCTCTTCAGCCAGGCGCGCGGCCTGTTCCTGCAGCTGCAGTTCCATGATGCGGGCGCGCCGCGGCTCCAGCGTCTGTTCCTGCTGCAGGCGGTCTTCGTCCGCGCCGCGCAGCAGGGCCGCCAGATTTTCCAGTTCCTGGCGGGCGCGCGACAGCGCTTCCTCGCGCTCGGCGCGCGCTTCCAGGGCGTCCTGCAAGCCAGCCTGGGACGCCGAGGCGTCCAGCTCGGCCAGGTCCACCAGCAGCTGTTCCAGCTCGACGCTGCCGCGCTGGCTTTGGTCGGCCGCCAATTGCTGGTTGCGCTGCAGATCGGTGATACGCACCTGGATGCCGCGCTCGGCGAATTCGGCTTCCTGGGCGGCGCGTTCCAGTTCGCGCAGGCCGGCGCGGGCTGCTTCGGCCTGCGCCGCCAGGGTTTCACCGTCGATCTCGGCGTCGGCGAAACGGGATTGGTGTTCGGCCAGCTCTTCGTCCAGCGCCTCGAAGCGGGCTTCCGCCTCTTCGCGGGTGGCGCGCAGGTCTTCTTCCTGGACCTTGATCTCTTCCAGGTCCTGGCGCAGACGCGAGGCGCGCTCGCCGGACTGTTCGGCCTGCTGCTGCAGGCGCGAGTGTTCCAGCTGGATGTCGTGCACCCGGCGCGTGACCTCGGCCACGCGCTGGCGCGCCGGGGCGATGGCCTGGGACACTTGCTGCCAGGCGGCTTCGGCGCGGGCGACCGCGGCGCGCGCCTGGTCGGCGATCAGTTGCTGGGCCTTGATCTCGCGTTGCAGGTTCTCGATTTCCTGCTGGCGCGCCAACAGGCCGGCCTGCTCGGAATCCGGCGCGTAGAAACGCACGCTGTGGGCGTCGACCAGATGGCCGGCCTTGACCACGCAGGCGCCGCCCGCGGGCAGGCTGGCGCGCATGGCCAGCGCCTGGGTCACGTCGGTAGCCGTGTAGATGCCGCCCAGCCACTCATTCAGCAGCGTGCGCAGGTCGGGATCGGTGATGCGCAGCAGGCTGGCGAGCGACGTCAGGCCGGCGGGCGCGGCAGGCGTCGGCGCCGCGGCGGGCAACTGGTAGAAAGCCAGCCGGGCCGGCGGCGCATCTTCGGCGAAGGCGCGGGCCCAATCCAGGTTGCGCACTTCCATGGAAGCCATGCGCTCGCGCAGGGCGGCTTCCAGGGCGGTTTCCCAGCCGGGTTCGATGTGCAGCTTCTGCCACAGGCGCGACAACCCGGCCAGTTCATGCTTGGCCAGCCAGGGTTCCAGCGCCCCCTGCTTCTGCACGTCTTCCTGCAGCTTCACGAGGGCCGACAGGCGGGCTTCCAGGCGCGCCAGGTTCTGCACGTCGGTCTGGGCGGCGGCCTGGGCGCGGCTGCGCTCGGCGTCCGCTTCGGGCACGCGGCCTTCCAGGGTGGCCAGCTCTTCCTGGGCTTCCTCGAGCTGGTCTTCGCCGGCGGCTCGGTCGCCAGCCAGTTGCTCCAGGCGCACCGGATCGGGACTGTGCAGTTCGCGCAGTTCCTGTTGCAGGCGCTCGCGGCGCTGGTCCAGGGCCTGCATCTGGCGGTCCGCGTCGCGCTGCGACTGGGCCACCAGGGCAAGATTCTGCTCGACGCGGGCCAGCGCGGCGCGCATCTCGTCGCGCCCCGAGGCGGCTTCGCGCACGCGCTGCTCCACGGCCGGCAGCGCGGCCTGGGCGTCCTCGGCCTTGGCGCGCGCCTCTTCGGTGCGGGCGGCGCCGGCGGCCAGGTCTTCCTCGGCCTGGGCGATCTGTTCGGTGCAATGCTCGCGCTGGGCGGTCCACTCGCCGATCTGCTGCTGCAGCTGATCGCGACGCGCCTGCAGGCGGTTGCGGGAATCCACCACGTGACGGATTTCGGCTTCCAGGCGGCTGACCTGCGCATTGGCTTCGTACAGCCCGCCCTGGGCGGTGTGCACCGCGTCGCTGGCGGCGTAGTGGGCCTGGCGGCGGGATTCCAGCGCAGCTTCGCCCGCCCGCAGGCCGGCGATGGCGGCTTCCAGTTCATTCTGGGCCTGGGCCATCTCCTGGGCTTTCTTGGCGCGCTCTTCGCGCGCGCCGGTTTCCTTCAGGAACCACAGCGCATGCTGCTTCTTTTCGCCGTCGGCCTGGAGTTCGCGGTAGCGCGTGGCCACTTCGGCCTGCGCTTCCAGCTTTTCCAGCTGATTGTTGAGTTCGCGCAGGATGTCTTCGACGCGGGTCAGGTTTTCGCGCGTGTCGGACAGGCGATTCTCGGTCTCGCGACGCCGTTCCTTGTAGCGCGACACCCCTGCCGCCTCTTCCAGGAACACCCGCAGTTCTTCGGGGCGCGCCTCGATCAGGCGGTTGATCATGCCCTGGCCAATGATGGCGTAGCCGCGAGCACCCAGGCCGGTGCCCAGGAAGATGTCGTGGATGTCGCGGCGGCGGACCTGCTGGTTGTTGACGAAGTAGCTGCTGGTGCCATCGCGGGTCAGCACCCGGCGCACGGCGATTTCCGCGTAGGTGCTCCACTGGCCGGCGGCGCGCCCCTCGCTGTTGTCGAACACCATTTCCACCGAGGCCCGCGCCGCGGGCTTGCGGTTGCCGGAGCCGTTGAAAATGACGTCCTGCATGGACTCGCCGCGCAGTTCCGAGGCCTTGGCCTCGCCCAGCACCCAGCGCACGGCGTCAATGATGTTCGATTTTCCGCAGCCATTGGGACCCACCACGCCCACCAGTTGGCTGGGCACGGGAATCACGGTGGGATCGACGAAGGACTTGAAGCCGGCGAGTTTTAGCTGAGTAAGACGCACAGTACGATGACGACGGGGTGGGTTGAACGAAAGGCGTTAACGGACCTGCCGCACAGATTGCAAACCGGCCCCTGGAGGGCCGGCGCACATATGGGTCGTATGATACCGCAGGCAGTCTGTCCCCAAACGTCAGCAAGGGTCAAGGCGTGTTGTCCCTGAGGCTTGCCGGCGGTCAATCCGCGGGCAAACGCTCAATGGCCGCCGTCTGGGGTCCGGCTATACTCCCTGACACTTTTTTGCACGACACATAAATTTTCACGCGGACTGGCCGGGGCCAGGCCTGAGAACGGGGACATTCTTGAAACGTGGTTTCTATCTGGTCATGGCCGCGCAGGCCTTCTCGTCATTGGCGGACAACGCGCTGTTCATCGCAGCCATCGCCTTGATACAGGAACTGCATGGGCCGGACTGGATGGCGCCCATGATGAAGTGGTCGTTTGCGCTGGCTTATGTCGTGCTGGCCGCCTTTGTCGGGGCACTGGCGGACTCCTTCCCCAAGGGCCGCGTGATGTTCTCCACCAATGCCCTGAAAGTGACCGGCTGCATGCTGATGTTCTCGTATGCCAGCATCGGCGTCGCCCCCGAATACCAGACCTACCTGGTCTGCGCGGCCTACGGCATCGTCGGCATCGGCGCCGCGGCCTACTCTCCCGCCAAGTACGGCATCGTCACGGAAATGCTGCCCCCGGCCATGCTGGTCAAGGGCAACAGCTGGATCGAGGGCCTGACGGTCTTCTCCATCATCCTGGGTACGGTGCTGGGCGGCCTGCTGATCTCGTCCTCGGTTTCCACCGCCCTGCTCAGCCATTCCTTCATCGGCAAGCTGGTCCACACCCCGGCCGAAGCCGCGATCCTGGTCATCGCCTTCGTGTACCTGCTGGCGGCGCTGTGCAACCTGCTGATTCCGCACACCCACGTGCGCTACCCGCCGCAACAAAAGAACCCGGTACGGCTCATCCGCACCTTCTGGGGCTATGTCTGTGTGCTCTGGAAAGACAAGCTGGGCCAGATCTCGCTGGCCGTCACCACCCTGTTCTGGGGCGCGGGCGCCACGCTGCAGTTGATCGTCATCGAATGGGGCCGCAGCCATCTCGGATACCAGCTGGACAAGGCCTCGATGCTGATGGGCGTGGCCGCGCTGGGCACCGTCGTCGGCTCCATCCTGGCCGGCCGCATTCCGCTGCGCCGCGCGCTGGCCGTGTTGCCGGTCGGCGCCGCCATGGGCCTGGTCGTGCTGCTGATGCCGCTGGTCTACTCGCCCTGGAGCGTCTACCTGCTGCTGCTGATCACGGGCGGCCTGGCCGGTTTCTTCGTGGTGCCGATGAACGCGCTGCTGCAGCACCGCGGCCACGTGCTGCTGTCGGCCGGCCACTCCATCGCCGTGCAGAACTTCAACGAACAGCTCAACATCCTGCTGATGGTCGCCATGTACACGCTGCTGCTGTGGCTGCAGCTGCCCATCAACATCATCATCGTGATCTTCGGCACTGTTGTCGCCGTGCTGATGGTGGTCTTCATGCGCTGGAGCAAGCGCAACCTGCAGGCCAACCCGGAACTGCACGACCAGATCGGCCAGGAAGGCCATGGGCGCGCGCTGGACTCCACGCACTAGGCGCGCGATTCCGCTGCAATGAAAAAACCGGGCTGACGCCCGGTTTTTGTTTGCCCAAAGATAGCGGAGCCAGGCTCAGGCCAATTGCGCCACGGCCAGGCGCAGGTCCTGCCAGGCGCGCGCCTTCTCGCTGGGACTGCGCAACAGATAGGCGGGGTGGTAGCTGACGATTACCGGAATCTCCCGCCCTTCATCCGTCTTCAACTGGTGAACGCGGCCGCGCAGGCTGCCGATCGTGGCGTCCGTGCCCAGCAGCGTCTGGGCCGCGAAACGGCCCAGCACCAGGATCCGCTCCGGCTTGAGCAGCGCAATCTGGCGCATCAGGTACGGACTGCAGGCCGCGATTTCCTCAGGCTTGGGATTGCGATTGCCGGGCGGCCGGCACTTGATGACGTTGGTGATGAACACATCGCGCTCGCGGCTCATGGACACCGACGACAGCATGGCGTCCAGCAACTGGCCCGAGCGGCCCACGAAGGGCTGCCCCTGCCGGTCCTCTTGCTCGCCAGGCGCCTCGCCCACCACCAGCCAGCGCGTAGGTTGGCCGCCGTGGCCGAACACCGCGTTGCGGCGGCCCTTGCACAGGCCGCAGGCGGAACAGGCCACGACCTGGTCGTGCATTTCTTCCAGAGTGGAATTCCGGATCGCTTCTGCCACAGGCACGGGCGGCGGAGGCGCCGCCTCGGCCTCGGCCTTGGGAGCCGGCGGCGGCGGCGGGCCTTTGCGGTTCAGGATCGACGTCGGTATGCCGGGGCGGCCGGGAGCGGGTTCCGCAGGAGCCGCCGCGGCGGCGGGTGATGCCTCGCGCGCCGGGACCGCCGGGACCGCCGCGACCGGAGCGACAGGCTGCGGCGCAAGCGGCGCCTCGGCGACGGGATCCTGGGCCGCAGCCGGCAAAACCGGCTTGGAAACAAGGGCTTGCGCCTCGGCCGCCGGTTTGCCGGGCGCAGGGGCTGGACGCAGCCACAGCCGCTCCATGCCGATCTCGCGCAGCCAGATGCGCTGCAGCGGATTGACCCGGGGCGCGGCCGGCGGCGGCGCTATGTTGGGCTGGCTCATGCCGCCGCTCCATCCGCCGCAAAGCGCTTCTGCATGACCAGGGCATCTTCCCTGCCGCCTTTCTCGGCCGGGTAATAGCCCCGGCGCACGCCAATCTGCAGATACCCGTGCCGTTTGTAGAAGCTGACGGCCGACTCGTTGGACGGGCGCACTTCCAGCAGCACGCCCTCCATGCCGCGCTCACGCGCCTGCTGCTCGCACCAGTCCAGCAGCACGCCGCCCAGGCCCTGGCGGTGCAGCGGCTTGGCTACCGCGATCACCAGCAGGTGCGCCACGTCGGGCGCGAACATGAGCACGCAGAACCCCGCCAGCTTGCCCTCGCGCCTCAGCGCCCAGGCGCCGTAGCCTGCCGCCAGGGCGTCCGCGAAATTGCCACGGGTCCAGGGAAAGGCCTGCACGTGCGCTTCCAACGCCACGACCTCGTCCAGGTCGGCGTCGGTCATCGGTTGAGGCACCGCGGGAACCAGCGAAGGCTGGGCTTTCGGATTGCCGCCCTCGCCCCGCATGCGCTCGGCAGTGGTGAACGCCACCTTGTCGCGCACGTACAGCGGCGCGGCCAACTCGGGCGCCACGGCTTCGCCCCGCAGCCAGCCCTGCCGTCCCAAACGGGCAACGCTGGCCGCTTCCGGACGCCTGGCGTCGGCGCGGCGCCAGGCGCCGGGATATTCCATTTCGGACGCGTAGGCGTCCCAGGCATCGCCGGCCAATACCGGTTCCAGCGGCCGGCCCGCGCGCGCCGACCATGCCGGCAGGTGATGGGCGGTCCATGGCACCACTTCAGCCGCCGCGATCAGCAACGGCGCCTGCAGGACTTCCCAAGAGATTTCGCCATCTGAAACGTCCGTCTGGCGGTAGACGGCCAGATAGACCTCATTCATGCGGGCGTCCAGCGCCACCACGATCGCGTCCGCCGGCGTGGCCTCCACCTGTGCGGCGACCGCCTGATGAGAGACAATGGGAAGTACGGGGATGCCCAGGCCGAGGCCCATGCCTTGCGCCACTCCGCAGGCCACCCGCAGGCCGGTAAATCCGCCCGGCCCCTGGCCGAAAGCCACGGCGTGCAAGGCGGCTGGCGCCAGTCCGGACGCCGCCAGCAGTTCGTTGGCCATGGGCAAGAGCCGTTCCGCGTGCTCCTGGGAACCCTCGTGTTCCCTGACGCTGACCTCCAGGCGGCCATCGGCCGCCCGCAACAGGGCCACGCCGCAACGGGACGAAGAAGTTTCCAAAGCCAGCAGGTTTAGTTCCATAGATGCAGATTGTACGAAATACCGCGACTCCGCCCCCGGTTATCAGGGGGATGCGAGGGGGATTTCAACCATGGTTCGCAATGTGTAATATCTTGTGAACGCCCACTAGCCGCTGGTTCTTGCCACTGTTACATTTCCGGCCATGAATACGCAAAACACCACCCCCACCCGAAAAATCCTCGTCGTCGACGATGATCCGCGCTTGCGCGATTTGCTGCGTCGGTACTTATCCGAGCAGGGATTCAACGTTTTCGTTGCCGAAGACGCCAAAGAGATGGGCAAACTCTGGCAACGCGAGCATTTCGACCTGCTCGTGCTGGATCTGATGCTGCCTGGAGAAGATGGCCTGTCCATCTGTCGCCGGCTGCGCGGTGGTCACGACAATACCCCCATCATCATGCTGACGGCCAAGGCGGAAGAAATCGACCGCATCGTCGGCCTGGAAATGGGCGCGGACGACTACCTGTCCAAGCCGTTCAACCCCCGGGAACTGCTGGCGCGTATCAACGCGATCCTGCGCCGCCGCGGCACCGAGGAACATCCCGGCGCCCCCAGCCAGGAAAACGAGTCCATCGCCTTCGGCCCCTACACGCTGAACCTGTCCACCCGCACGCTCACGCGCAACGGCGAACAGGTGCCCATCACCACCGGCGAATTCTCGGTGCTGAAGGTGTTCGCACGCCACCCCAAGATCCCGCTGTCGCGCGACAAGCTCATGGAACTGGCGCGCGGCCGCGAATACGAAGCCTTCGATCGTAGCCTGGACGTGCAGATCTCGCGCCTGCGCAAGCTGATCGAACCGAATCCGTCCAAGCCCGTATTCATCCAGACCGTCTGGGGTCTCGGATACGTGTTTGTGCCGGACGGTGGTAGCTGACCGACTCGCCCGCCCCGGGCAGGAGCGCAGCCTCGTGCCCCGCTTGCGCAGAACCTTCAGGAACCTGACATCACGTTTGCGGCTCGGCTTGTTCGGCCGCACGTTCCTGTTGCTCGCCGCGCTGATGCTCGTCAGCCTGGGCGCGTGGCTACAAGTATTCTTCAGCATGGAGCTGGGACCGCGCGCCAACCAAATGGCGCAGCGGGTGATCACGGCCGTCAATATCACGCGCACCGCGCTGATCTACTCGCATAACGACGAGCGCAGCAAGCTGCTGCTGGATCTGGCCACCAACGAAGGCATCCAGGTCTATCCGCGCGAAGTCACCGACTTCGCCGAAGCCCTCCCCGACGACGATTACTGGCAACGCGTTGCCCAGCACATCCGCACGCGCTTCGGCCCGGAAACGCAGATTGCCTGGGGCGTCAACCAGGTGCCCGGCTTCTGGGTCAGCTTCCAGATAGAAAAAGACCTGTATTGGCTGGTGTTCGAGCGCGAGCAGATCGGCCTGACGGGCGGGATCGAATGGCTGGGCTGGGGCGCCACGGCGCTATTGCTGTCGCTGGTGGGCGCCGCAGTCAGCGTGGGCTTCGTCAACCGGCCGCTGTCGCGGCTGGCCCGGGCCGCCCAGGTGCTGTCGCGGGGCGAAACCCCCGCCGCCCTGCCCGAGCAGGGACCACTGGAAATCCGCGACCTGAACGCCTCGTTCAACCGCATGGCCAAGGACCTCAGACAGGCGGAGGCCGACCGCGAGCTGATGCTGGCGGGTATCTCGCACGACCTGCGCACGCCGCTTGCGCGCATGCGGCTGGAAATCGAGTTGAGCGGCGTATCCGAGGACGCCCGCCAGGCCATCGACGAAGACCTGGGCCAGATCGACCACAGTATCGGCCAGTTGATGGAGTACGCGCGTCCCGCCGGCACGTTGCCGCAGCTGGCCACGGACATCTCCGCGGTGCTGGCCGAGCTCTACGAACGCGAACGCAGCCATACCGCATCCCTGGGCGGGGAGCTGGACGCCACGCTGGAGCCGGGCCTGCGCGCCCGCATCACGGCGCTCGACCTCAAGCGCATCGTCAGCAACCTGATCGAGAACGCCCGCCGCTACGGCCGTTCGGCCGATGGCATGGCGCATCTCGTCATGACACTGCAAGCTGAAGGCTCCATGATCGTGATCGAGGTGTCCGACCGCGGTCCCGGCATCGCGCCGGAAGATGTCGACCGCCTGTTGCGGCCGTTCTCGCGCGGCGAAGCCGCGCGCACTGGCGTCAGCGGCGCGGGGCTGGGCCTGGCCATCGTCGAACGCCTGCTCAAGCATGTCGGCGGCTCGTTGCGCATGCTGCCGCGCGAGGGCGGCGGCCTGACCGCAAGGATAGAGTTGCCCAAAGCAAAATTTAGGAATTATCAATTAGACAACGAGAATCCATAGCGTAGAATTAAGGTTTGAGGCGCAGCCTTAATTCCACCAACAACTGGGAGTAAACATGAAAACTGTTGGCGACAAACTCGAACCCTTCAAGGTCACCGGCGTCAAGCCCGGCTTCAACCAGCACGAAGAAAACGGCGTGTCGGCGTTTGAAGACATCACCGAAAGCTCGTTCCCCGGCAAGTGGAAGGTCATCTACTTCTACCCGAAAGACTTCACGTTTGTTTGCCCGACCGAAATCGTCGGCTTCAACAAGCTGGCCAAGGATTTCGAAGACCGCGACGCCGTCCTGCTGGGCGGCTCGAGCGACAACGAATTCGTCAAGCTGGCATGGCGCCGTGAGCACCCGGACCTCAACAAGCTGGGTCACTACCAGTTCGGCGACACCACCGGCGCTCTGATCGACCAGCTGGGCGTGCGTGAAAAGGGCGCTGGCGTTGCCCTGCGCGCCACCTTCATCGTTGATCCGGACAACACGATCCAGCACGTTTCGGTGAACAACCTGAACGTCGGCCGTAACCCGGAAGAAGTTCTGCGTCTGCTCGACGGTCTGCAAACCGACGAGCTGTGCCCGTGCAACCGTACGGTTGGCGGCGCCACGCTGTAATTTCCAGCCCGGCCCGGGACCCGATTGCGGGTCCTGCGCTGGGCTTTAACTGCTCTAGATTATAGGTAAAAGCTATGGAATTTCTTACGACCATTAAGGAACAACTGCCGGATTGGGCCAAGGATATCCGCCTGAATCTGGACGCCGTGATCGCCCGCTCGACGCTGGCTCCTGAAGATGCCGTCGGCGCCGCGCTGTCCGCCGCCTACGCCGCGCGCAGCCCGGTGCTGGTCGAAGCCTTCAAGAGCGGCCTGTCCGAAGGCGACGCCAACGCCGCGCTGACGGCCTCGGCCCTCATGGGCATGAACAACACCTGGTATCCGTACGTCGAAATGACTGGCGACGCCCAATTGAAGAGCCTGCCGGCCCAGTTGCGCATGAACGCCTACGCCACCCACGGCGGCGTGGAAAAGAAGCGCTTCGAGCTGTTCGCCCTGGTGGCCTCCATCATCGGCAAGTGCCACTTCTGCGTGGCCTCGCACTACGAAAACCTGAAGAATGACGGCCTGTCGACCGAGCAGCTGCGCGATGCCGGCCGCATCGCCGCCGTGGTCAACGCTGCCGCCCTGGCGCTGGCTGCCCAAGGCAAGTAAGCCTCCGTCCGGCAAAAAAAAGCCCGCCTGCGTAACCGCAGGCGGGCTTTTTATTTACGTCGCCGACCGTTTATTTCTTCGGCATGCTCGACGTGGTGGGCAGGCCGTTCGCGACCCACGCCTCGACGCCGCCGCGGTACCAGTACACGGTCCAGCCCAGCGTGCCGGCGCGCAGCGCCGCGTTGTAGGCGGAACGATCGTTCATGCCGGCGCCCAGGACCACGACGGGCGCCTTGCGATCGCCACCGTTGTTCTTCAACAGCCAGGCGTCGAAGCCTTGCTGCAGGTGATCCGTAACGCTGCCGTCCGAACCCGCATCGGTCAGCGGATAGCCGATAGGCACCGTGTCGCGCAGCCCGCTGGTATCGACGATGAGGAGATTCTTGTCTTTCTTGATCATCCCGACCAGGTCGGCGGTCGTGATCACCTGGGCCCGGTAGATCTTGTTGGGCGTCGGCCCCTTGTACGGCGCGGTGAACAGCATGGTCGTGGCCGGCACGCCAAAGTCCTTCAGCTCGTCGATGGCGCTGGCGGGCAGGCCCTGCCCCGGCTGCGCCGGCTGCTGCCGCGGCGCAGCCGAGCCCGGAGCCGCCCCTGCCTGAGCGACCTCGCCGCCCACGGTGCCCATCTCGATGTCGGAAATCATCACCGCGATGTTTTCGATCAGCTCATAGCACATGGTGATCGAGCCTTCGCGCGGGCTGTACCAGGCATTGAGCTGGCCGCAGTCCTTGAACACCACGTTGACCGGGCGCGGCAGCACGTAGCGTTCGCCCAGCAGCTTGATGTTGTTCGAGATCGCTTCGGACAGATTGTTCGCAAACAAGTTGCCGATCTTGCGCTTGGACGGCTGGAACACCACCTTCACCGGCGCGCCGGGCGCATTCGCCGGCTGCTGGCCTTCGGGCGTCCAGGTGCCCACGCGCGTGTGAGGCGCCAGGATCTTGTTCCAGGCGCGGTTCTGCTTGTTGAATTCATCCGCGCAACGCGCCCGGGTCCGGTCCTCCAGCCCGACGTGTTTGGCAATGGACTCGAACACGGCGGGGTTGCCGCCGTACATGATGCAGAGCATGTTGCGAAAACGCTTCAGGTCGCCAGTGTGCTCGTCTTGCCAGGCCGAGGAGGCATCGGCCCCCCTGCGCTCGGCCACCTTGCCGCTGTAGTACCACTGCAAGGCCGCGTACTTTGCCGCGTCCTGCGCCATGGTGTTCACTTCCTTGTTGTCCGACGGATACATGGTCGGCTCGACGATCTGCAGCGCCGAATAGATGTCGACCGCGTCCTCTTCCGCCCCCGTCGAGGGCAGCTCCAGCTCGCCGATCAGGGCGTGCCCGAACTCGTGCATGAAGATGCTGCGCATGATGCCGATGTACACCGACACAATGCGCATGGTGTCGCCGCCAAAGCGCGGATAGGGGCCTTCCCCCGGCAAGGCAGGGTTGTAGTCACCGCCACCCTGTCCAGCGGCCGGAGCCTGCGCCTGGGGCTTTTGCGCCGTGCCCCCGCCTGCGTTGCCGCCGCGCGCGGGCAAGGTGCCGGCCGCCGGCGCCGCGGCGGATTGGCCGCCGGTCATCGTGATCTTGAAATCGGCAACGCCGAAGGTGCCTACGTCGTAGGCCATGATTCCCAACTCGGCGCCCGTGGCGGGCTCATTGCTGACATCGCCGATCTGCTGGCCGTTGACGATGAAACGGGCCGCGCCGGGCAGCTCGACCACTCTGATGCGGTCGGTACCGTCCAGCTTCGCTACGTTGGGCAGCGCAGCGATGTCGCGGCGATCCTTCCCCTGCAGACAGAACAGCAGCGTATTCTTGTCGGCCGTGAGTTCGAGCAGGCACAGGCTCTTGTTGGCGCGGTTGCTCAGCGCCACGCCGATGGACGCTTTCGGATTCGGCGACTTGACGACCACATTGACGTCGGTCACCCGGCCCGATTCCGGCGCCGGCCCGACATTCATGTACAGCGTCTGTTCGCTGTCGGCCTTGTTCGCGTTGTGCAGGGTGAACCATCCATCCTGCACGCCGGCGGTCCAGCCCTCAAGCATCTGCTGCTTGACCGCGCCGGCCAGCGGGCCGAGCTGCTGCTCGTACTGCGCATGCGCGGGCAGGCTTACCGCGCTGAAGATGGAAGCCAGGGCGATGCCACGTAAATGCATCCGAATGTCTCAGTAGTCGAAATGAAGTAGCGCAGAATATGCCAGATCAATCCGACCCGCTTATTCATTTGTTAAAGATGTATCAAAACCAAATGAATTGCGGAGGATATGCGAAAGCCCCTTGCCCGCGGGCCCCGCGGCGGGCTAGGAAATCCGCCCCAATAGCGCCACCACCGTCGCCGCGATGCCTTCCTTGCGGCCCAGGTACCCCAGGCCTTCGTTGGTCTTGGCCTTGATGTTGACCTCGGTCTCGGCCAGCCCGGTATCCGCGGCGATGTTCTTCACCATGGCCGGCGCGTGCGGACCGATCTTGGGCGCCTGCGCGTGCAGCGTGGCATCGATGTTCACCGGCGTCCAGCCCGCGGCGCGCACGCGCGCCATGGCCTCGCGCAGCAGCACGCGGCTGTCGGCGCCCTTGAAGGCCGGGTCGGTATCCGGAAAGTGGCGGCCGATGTCGCCCAGGCCGGCGGCGCCCAGCAGCGCGTCGGTAATTGCGTGCAGCAGCACGTCTGCGTCCGAATGCCCCAGCAAGCCATGCGTGTGGGGAATCGTGACGCCGCCGATGATCAGCGGGCGGCCCTCGACCAGCGCGTGCACGTCGAAACCCTGGCCGACGCGAAAAGGAATACTCATAGCCATTTTTCCATCAGTTCAAAATCGTCCGGCCACGTCACCTTGAAATTGCGCATGGCGCCGGGCACCAGCAGCGGCGCATAGCCCGCCGCCTCGATGGCCGAGGCCTCGTCGGTGACGGCCGCGCCGCTCACCGAGGCCGCCGTCAGCGCATCGCGCAGCACGCCGGCCCGGAACATCTGCGGGGTCTGCGCCAGCCACAGGCCATTGCGGTCCAGCGTGCGCTCCACACGCTCGTGACCGGCCTTGACGGTGTCGGCCACGGGCAGCGCCAACAGGCCGCCCACGGGATCCGCCAGGCAGGCGTCGATCAGGCGGCCCAGCGCCGTTGCCGGCAGCCCGGGGCGCGCGGCGTCATGCACCAGCACCCAGGTATCGTCGGCCACGCCGCTGTCGGCCAGCGCACCCGCCACGGTATCCGCGCGGGTCGCGCCGCCGCAGGCGCGCCACACCGTGCGCGGCAGGCCGGCCAGCGCGGCATCGACCCAGCCGTCTCCGGGCGTCACGGCCACCCGCACCTGCGAGATGCGTTCATCGGCCAGCAGCGCGCATACCGCATGGCGCAGCATGGGCTGTCCGGACAGCGGACGGTATTGCTTGGGCACGGTTTCATGCCCGGGGCGGCTGGCGCGGGCCCCTACGCCCGCAGCGGGCACGATTGCAATGAGGGAGGCAGACATGGTGCGGTGATTTTATAATCTTCCGCTTGATGCCTGCTCCCAGCCTGATGCCAGCCCCCTCTGCCCCCGCCACCTTCGCGCCTCCCGTCCCCGCTACGGCCCCCACCCTGTCCGCGCTGAAGGCCGGCGCGCGCTATGCGCAGCCGCGCCCCCCAGGGTCCGGCGACGCCTGGCTGCTGGCGGACCTGGCGCGGCAGGCCTCGGCGCCGCTGGTCATCCTGACCGCCGAGCCGGTCGAGGCCCAGCGCCTGGCCGAGGAAATCCAGCTGTTCGCTCCGGACCTGCGTGTGCGCCAGCTGCCCGACTGGGAAACGCTGCCCTACGACGCCTTCTCGCCGCACCAGGACCTGATTTCGGAACGCCTGCACACGCTGCACTCGCTGATGACCAAGTCGGTGGACGTGCTGACGGTGCCGGTCACCACGGCGTTGTACCGGCTGGCGCCGCCCTCTTTCCTGGCGGCCTACACCTTTTCCTTCAAGCAGAAGGACAAGCTCAACGAAGCCGCGCTGCGCGCCCAGCTGACCCTGGCCAACTACAACCACGTCACCCAGGTAACGGCGCCCGGCGAATTCTGCCTGCGCGGCGGCCTGATCGACCTGTTCCCGATGGGCTCGGTGGTGCCCTACCGCCTGGACCTGTTCGACGACGAGATCGAGACCATCCGCAGCTTCGACGTGGACACGCAACGCAGCCTGTACCCGGTGCGTGAAGTGCAGCTGCTGCCCGGCCGCGAATTCCCTATGGACGAAGACGCGCGCAACCGCTTCCGGGCGCGCTTCCGTGAAGTCTTCGAGGGCGACCCCTCGCGCGCGCTGCCCTACAAGGACATCGGCAACGGCATTCCGTTCGCTGGCGTCGAGTACTACCTGCCGCTCTTCTTCGAGGAAACGGCGACGCTATTCGACTACCTGACGGAAGGCACGGTCACCGTCACCGTGGGCGACATCGACGACGCCATCCAGCGCTTCAACCAGGACACCTCCAGCCGCTACGGCTTCCTAAAGAGCGACCGCGAACGGCCGGTGCTGCCGCCCTCCGAACTGTTCCTGGACAACGAGACGCTCTACGCACGGCTGAAGGATTTCCGCCGGCTGTCGCTGACTGCCGGCCAGCCGCATCCGGACTTCCGGGCGGCGCCCGACGTGAGCGTGGCGCGGCGTTCTGAAGATCCCATCGCCAAGCTGCGCGCGCTGGTGCAGGCCGGCCAGACGCGCGTGCTGCTGTGCGCCGACTCCGCCGGCCGGCGCGAGACCCTGGTGCAGATGCTCAACGAGTTCGGCGTCACGCCTGACGCGCAGCCCGACACCATCGAAGCCTTCCTCGCTTCGGACGCCCATTTCGGCATCGTCGCCGCACCGCTGTCCACAGGCTTCGGGCTGCCCCAGGCCAATCTGGCCTTCCTCACCGAAAACGACCTGTACCCGGGCCTTGCCACCACCGGCCGCCGCGGCAAGCGCGACCAGGAACGCGCCAGCAACGTCGAAGCCATGGTGCGCGACCTGTCCGAGCTGCGCGCGGGCGACCCAGTGGTCCATGCGCAGCATGGCATCGGCCGCTACCACGGCCTGGTCAACATGGACATGGGCGAAGGCGGGATGGAGTTCCTCCATCTGGAATACGCCAACGGCAGCACGCTTTACGTGCCGGTGTCGCAGCTGCACGTGATCGCCCGCTACAGCGGCGCCGATCCGGAGGCCGCGCCGTTGCATCAATTGGGCTCCGGCCAATGGGACAAGGCGCGCCGCAAGGCCGCCCGGCAGGTCCGCGACACTGCCGCCGAACTGCTGGCCCTGTACGCCCAGCGCGCCGCACGCGAAGGCTACGCCTTCAACCTGCCGCTCAACGACTACCAGGCGTTCGCCGAGGGCTTCGGCTTCGAGGAAACGGCCGACCAGGCCGCCGCCATCGAAGCCGTCATCGCTGACATGACCTCCGGCCGCCCCATGGACCGCCTGGTCTGCGGCGACGTGGGCTTCGGCAAGACCGAGGTCGCGCTGCGCGCCGCCTTCCTGGCCGTGGCCAATGGCAAGCAGGTCGCCCTGCTCTGCCCCACCACGCTGCTGGCCGAACAGCATGCACAGACCTTCTCCGACCGCTTCGCCGACTGGCCTGTGAAGGTCGTGGAGCTGTCGCGCTTCCGTTCGGCCAAGGAAGTCTCCGCCGCCATCGAAGGCATCAACGACGGCCGCGTGGACATCGTCATCGGCACCCACAAGATCCTGTCCAAGGACGTGAAGTTCAAGCGCCTTGGCCTGGTCATCATCGACGAAGAGCACCGCTTCGGCGTGCGCCAGAAGGAAGCTTTGAAGGCGCTGCGCGCCGAGGTCGACGTGCTGACGCTGACCGCCACGCCCATTCCGCGCACGCTGGGCATGTCGCTGGAAGGCATACGCGACTTCTCCGTCATCGCCACCGCGCCGCAAAAGCGCCTGGCCATCAAGACCTTCGTGCGGCGCGAGGACGGCAGCACCCTGCGCGAAGCGCTCTTGCGCGAACTCAAGCGCGGCGGCCAGTGCTACTTCCTGCACAACGAAGTCGAGACCATCCACAACCGCCGCGCCCGCCTGGAAGAACTGGTGCCCGAAGCCCGCATCGCCGTGGCCCACGGCCAGATGCCCGAGCGCGAGCTGGAACAGGTGATGAAGGGCTTCTACCAGCAGCGTTACAACGTGCTGTTGTGCACCACCATCATCGAAACCGGCATCGACGTGCCCAGCGCCAACACCATCGTGATCCACCGGGCCGACCGCTTCGGGCTGGCCCAGTTGCACCAGCTGCGCGGCCGCGTCGGGCGCTCGCATCACCAGGCCTACGCCTACCTGCTGACGCCCGGCGAAGACGCCATCACCAACAACGCCAAGAAGCGCCTGGAAGCCATCCAGGCCATGGAAGAGCTGGGCTCGGGCTTCTACCTGGCCATGCACGATCTGGAGATCCGCGGCACGGGCGAAGTGCTGGGCGATTCGCAGTCCGGCAACATCCAGGAAGTGGGTTTCTCGATGTACAACGAGATGCTCAACGAAGCGGTGCGCGCGCTGCGCGCCGGTGAAGAGCCCGACCTGGACGCGCCCTTCAACCTGGCCTGCGAAGTCAATCTGCACGCCCCGGCGCTGCTGCCGTCCGACTATTGCGCCGACGTCCATGCCCGCCTGGGCATCTACAAGCGCCTGGCGCACGCTGCGGACGAAGACGATCTGATCCACATCCAGGAAGAACTGATCGACCGTTTCGGCAAGCTGCCCGAGGCCGCGCAGACGCTGCTCGCCACGCACCGCCTGCGCCTGGCGGCCCAGCCCCTGGGCATCGTCAAGATCGACGCCAGCGAAACCCAGGCGCTGCTGCAGTTCGGCCCCAAGACCTCGGTCGATCCCGGCAAGATCATCGAACTGGTGCAACGCCAGCGCCACATCAAACTGGCGGGACAGGATAAATTGCGGGTTGAGATCAAGGCCGCGCAGATTCCTGCCCGCGCCGATGCCGTGCGCGCCGTGCTGCGCGCCTTGAAGTAACCGTCAAACCACACTGATTTCTATGACCACCCATCACCTTGTCGTCCAATCCCCCGGCCTGACCGTGGAACATGCTGAACAGTTGGCGGCCCTGGCCCAGGCGCAAGGCGTCGCGCGCATCAGCGCCACTGCCGCCCGCCTGCTCGACGTGCAGCACGACGACTCGACCCGCGCCGACGTCGTGGGCTGGGCAGAACGCCATGGCGTCGACACCGCCTTCCTGCCCGCAGGCCTGAAGCTGTCCGGGTGCAAGGTGCTGGCCATGGACATGGACTCCACGCTGATCAACATCGAGTGCATCGACGAGATCGCCGGCGTGGCGGGCCTGAAGGACAAGGTCTCCGAAATCACCGAGGCCGCGATGCGCGGCGAGATCAAGGACTTTTCCGAAAGCCTGCGCCGCCGCGTCGCCCTGCTCGAAGGCGTGCCGGCCGATGCGCTGGAACAGGTCTATGCGGACAAGCTGCGTCTGAACCCCGGCGCCGAACGCCTGATCACCACGGCCCAGGCGGCCGGCATCAAGGTGCTGCTGGTCTCTGGCGGTTTCACTTTCTTCACCGAACGCCTGCGCCAGCGCCTGAACCTCGACAGCGCGCACGCCAACACCCTGGAAATCGCCAATGGCGTGCTGACCGGCAAGGTCTTGGGCGACATCCTCGATGCCGACGCCAAGGAAGCCCACCTGCGCGAGTTCGCCCGCCAGCACGGCGCCTCCCAGGAGCAGATCATCGCCATGGGCGACGGCGCCAATGATCTGAAGATGCTGGGCATCGCCGGCTTCCCCGTCGCGTACCACGCCAAGCCGCTGGTGCGTCAGCAGACGCGTTATGCGCTGAATGTGTCGGGGCTGGACGGGGTGCTGAACTGGTTCGAGAGCTGATCGCGCCACGCCCGGCGCCTGTGCTCGCAGCCGGCGGCCAAGCATGAAAAAAGCCACCTCGCGGTGGCTTTTTCATTGCAGCGGCGTATCAGTACCGCACGCGCAGCGAAAGCAGCGCAGCCCGGCCAGTACCCAGCGCCGCATAGTGCGCCGCATAGGCCTTGGTGTAGTACGTTTCGTCGAAAATATTCAGCACGTTCAACTGCGCCGACATGTGGTCGTTGAATTCATACGCGGCCATGGCGTCGAAGCGCCAGTAGGAAGGCACCCAGCGCGCCTTGGGCGAGCCGTCGGCGTTCTTGGTCGCGTCCGAATTGCCGTACACCTTGTCCACGTAGTAGGCGCCGCCGCCGACCGTCAGCTTGGGCAACACCTTGTAGGTGGTCCACAGGCTGAAGGCATTGCGCGGGGTATTGGGCAGGTCCTGGCCCACGGCGCCGCTGTTGTAGGCGCCCTTGGTCATTTCGCTGTCCATGAAGGTGTAGCCGCCGAACACGTTCCACTTGGGCGTGATGCTGCCCGAGAAGCCCAGTTCGATGCCGCGCACCTTGGCTTCGCCGACCTGTGCGGTCTCGGTGGCCGAAACGGCCACGCTGGTGTTCTTGCGGATGTCCTGGAAGGCCGCCGCCGACAGCGTCAGGCGGTCATCGAACACCTGCCACTTCGTGCCGAGTTCCACCGTACGGCTCTTCTCAGGCTCGAGCGACTGGTTCGAGACCGACACGGCGTCGCTGATCGCGCTGGAGGCGATGGCCGACGGCGTGGACGAAGTGCCATACGTCGCGTAGATGGTGCCGTTGGGCGCCGGCTTGTAGGCCAAGCCAACCTGGTAGTTGAAGAGATTGTCCTCGCGGCTGGTGCTGTAGAACGCCGGGGTGCTTGCCGGGTCGTTCCGGCCCTTGGCGATGTTGCTGCCGCTGGTGCGGTAGTTGTCCCAGCGCAAGCCCAGGCTGGCCTGCCATTGTTCGTTGAACTTGATCGTGTCGAAGCCGTAGAGCGCGACCGTATCCGTGTTGTAGCGCGCGGGATTGTTGTTGCGCTGCAGATGGCCAGGGTAGTAAGTACCCGGGTCCGGATCCCACAGCGAAGCGCACAGCGCCGGGTTGGCGTAGGTGTTCTTGCCATTGGCCGTGCCAGTCACGCAACCGCTGGTGCCGGCGGGAACGCCCGACTCGGTGTAGCCGTCCTTGTCTTGCTTGATATTGCTGTACTCGAAGCCCAGGTCGAACGAGTGCTTCAGGCTGCCGGTATCGAACTCGCCCGTCAGGTTGGTCTGGTTGGCGAAGCTCTTGGTGACGTAATAGCCCGACTTGAGCGCCCGGTACACCAGGCCATTCGGAATGTTGCCCTTGCTGTCGTCGGGGTTGGTCGCAGCAAAGTCGGTCGTGCCGCGGCCGTAGCGTGTCACGTTGCGCAGCTGCAGCTTGTCGGAGAAGTCGTGCTGGAAGTCCACCGTCGCAACGTCGTCGCGGGTCTTCATGAAATCGCGGCCCTTCAGGCCATAGAAGCTCTTGCGGCTCACGCCCATGGTCTCCGTCACCGGCTGACCCGTTTTCGGGTCATACGGGATGGAGTAATCCGGCATGCTGTCGTCTTGGTAGTGGTAGTAGCTCAGCGTGATGCGGGTCGGCGTGCCCACGCCCAAGGTCAGCGAGGGCGCCACGCCCCAGCGCTCGAAGTCCACCGCGTCGTCGCGACCCGGCGCATCGCCCTTGTTGCCCATGACGTTCAAGCGGAACGCGGCCTTGTCGGCCAGGCGCCAGTTGCTGTCGATCGTCGCGCGGTAGTTGTTGTCCGTGCCGATCTGCGCCGTGGCTTCCGTGAAGTCGGTGGCCTTGGGCGTCTTGCTGACCATGTTGATGCTGCCGCCCGCGCCGCCGCGGCCGGAGTAGACCGAGTCCGGCCCCTTGATGACTTCGACCTGTTCCAGGTTGAAGGTGTCGCGCACCTGCGTGCTGGAATCGCGGATGCCGTCCAGGAAGATGCTGCCGGCGGAGTTCTGGCCACGGATGATGGGCAGGTCGCCGCCCGGGCGGCCGCCTTCGCCTGCGCCAAACGTGATGCCGGGCGAGTTGCGCAGGACGTCCTGCAGCGTGGACGCGGCCTGGTCCTGGATCACCTGCTTCGGCACGACCTGCACCGTGCGCGGGGTGTCCAGCAGAGGCGCCGTGAACTTCGGCGACTGCGCCGTGGAGGTCTGGTACGACGACCCCTCACCCTCCACGCGCACGGGCGCAAGTTGCGTCACGCCCGAATCCGCGGATTGGGCGGCGGCGTACGGGCTGATGAACAACGCGGGGGCCGCTATCGCGGCGGCCAGGGAGGTAGTGAGCGTATTCAGCGAATACGTATCTTGGGGCTTCAAACCAGCTTCTCCGAATGTAAATAGCAACGATTCTTGTTTTTTTACCGGTTGCGATTGTGAACTCGAGGGCTGAACGGAACCTGAAAAATAGCTTTACGCTCACATAAAATGAAAAAAAACAACACTAAATACTTATAGGGTCAATACCGAACTTTCGCGCGGTGCGGCTAGTGGGTTCAGCCTCGCGCCCCCACAGGCTCTCACGCTACGGAATGCCGATGGAGACGCCCGGAAGGGCCTCTGGGAAGCCAAAGCGCATAAGAGAGGACATTCCCTCATTGCGCAAAAAAAAACGCCCCGCGGGGCGTTTTTCATGCACGAACCAAGCTGCCTTCAGGTGCGCAGGCGCGGGTGCCGTTTGAACAGATAACGGTACACGAACCCCGGATAAGCCAGCACCAGATACAGGCTCAGGGTGATCGCGTAGAACTCCCAGGTCTGGGAAAACCGGTTGCCCAGCGTGGATTCGAACGCGAAACCGAGCGCGCCGACGATGGCATAGAACACCAGCACTTCGATCAGGCGCATCCAGAACGGCTTGACTGCCGCCACTCCGCCCTGCTTCCAGGGCATGACGGCGAAAACCCGCTCCGTCAGGAACGGGAGATTCGCGCTGACCAGGGCCAGCGCGATCAGCAGCCATACCGCCAGAGTCTGGTTCATGGCCCCGTTTTCCGCTTACAGGCTGAGCGAGCTGCGGATGGCCTGCACGCACAGGGCCATCAGGCCGCCCGGCAGGATGCCCAGGATCAGGATCAGTGCGCCGTTGACCGACAGCACGCCGCGCTGGCCGCAGGTGGCGACCATCGGCGCGGCATCGGCGGCCGGCTCGTCGAAGTAAACGACCTTGACCACGCGCAGGTAGTAGAACGCGCCGATCAGCGAGAACAGCACCGCGATCACGGCCAGCGTCACGTGGCCGGCGCTGACCAGCGCCTGCAGCACGGCCAGCTTGGCGTAGAAGCCCACCAGCGGCGGAATGCCGGCCAGCGAGAACATCAGCAGCAGCACGATGGCGGCATGCCAGGGGCTGCGGCGGTTCAGGCCCTTCAGGTCGTCGATGTGTTCGCACTCGAAACCTTGGCGCGACAGCAGCAGCACGATGCCGAAGCTCGCCAGCGTGGTCAGCACGTAGGTCAGCATGTAGAACAGCGAGGCGCCGTAGGCGGCCGACGACAGTTCCGGCTTGCCCGCGACCGAACCGGACATCAGGCCCAGCAGCACGAAGCCCATGTGCGAGATGGTCGAGTAGGCCAGCATGCGCTTGAAGTTGGTCTGCGCGATGGCCGTCAGGTTACCGATGGCCAGCGACAGCACCGCCAGGATCATCAGCATCGGCTGCCAGTCGGCGGCCAGGCCGTGCAGGCCATCGACCAGCAGGCGCAGCGTGATGGCGAATGCAGCCAGCTTGGGCGCGCCGCCCAGGATCAGGGTGACGGCGGTGGGCGAACCTTGGTAGACGTCCGGAACCCACATGTGGAACGGCACGGCGCCGAGCTTGAACGCCAGGCCCGACACCAGGAACACGATGCCGAACACCAGGGCCAGCTTCTCGGCCTTGCCCGCGGCGATGACCTTGGACACTTCGGCCAGATCCAGGTGGCCGGTTGCGCCGTAGATCATGGACATGCCGTACAGCAGGAAGCCCGAGGCCAGCGCGCCCAGCACGAAGTACTTCATGGCGGCTTCGGTGGCGACGACGTTGTCGCGGCGCAGCGCGATCAGCGCGTACAGCGCCAGCGACATCAGCTCCAGGCCCAGGTAGATGGAGATCAGATTCCCGGAGGAGATCATGACCATCTGGCCCAGCAGGGCGAACAGCGTCAGGACGTAGAGTTCGCCGCCGCGCATCATGTCGCGCAATTGCGCGTAGACGCGGCCATAGACCAGGGTCGCGGCCACGGCGATGTAGGACGCGATCTTGAGCAGATGCGACAGTTCGTCGGTAACGTACAGGCCGTTGAAGGTCGAACCAACAACGCCGTTCTTCCATTGCAGGGCCGACACGACGGTCAGCACGCCCAATGCAAGCATGGTCAGCAGAAACGTCGGCTTGCGCTCGGGGTGATTGCTGACCGCGTCGACGAGCAGGATAGCCAGGCCGAAAACCAGCAGGAGGATTTCCGGTGTCGCCAGGGCGAAATCGATTTGGGATTGCATCATTGTCTTGTCTTACAGTTTCGAGACGGCAACGTGTTGCAGCAGGGCCTCCACCGAAACGTGCATCACGTCGGTGAAGGGCTTGGGATAGATCCCCATGTACAACACGGCGATCGCCATCACGCCAAGAATCACAAACTCGCGGCGGTTGATATCGGTCAGCTCGCGCACGTGGTCGTTGGCGACGTCGCCCAGGACCACACGCTTGACCATCCACAGCGAATACGAAGCGCCCAGAATCAGGGCGGTCGCCGCCAGCAGGCCGATCCAGAAGTTGTGCTCGACCGCGCCCATGATCACCATGAACTCGCCAACGAAACCGCTGGTGGCCGGCAGGCCGCTGTTGGCCATCGAGAACAGGATGAAGAAGGTGGCGAAACGCGGCATGACGTTGACCACGCCGCCGTAGTCGGCGATGCGGCGCGAGTGCATGCGGTCATAGAGCACGCCGATACACATGAACATGGCGCCCGACACGAAGCCGTGCGAGATCATCTGCACGATGGCGCCTTCGACGCCGGCCGTGTTGAAGATAAAGAAACCCAGCGTCACGAAACCCATGTGGGCGACGGACGAATAGGCCACCAGCTTCTTCATGTCATCCTGGACGATCGCGACCAGGCCGATGTAGATCACGGCGACCAGCGACAGCGTGATCATCAGGCCGGCCAGGCTGTGCGAGGCGTCGGGAGCGATCGGCAGCGAGAAGCGCAGGAAACCGTAGGCGCCCAACTTCAGCATGATCGCGGCCAGCACGATGGAGCCGCCGGTGGGAGCTTCGACGTGAGCGTCGGGCAACCACGTGTGGACCGGCCACATCGGCACCTTGACGGCAAAGGCCGCCAACAGGGCCACGAAGATCAGGATCTGCGGGGTGTAGCCCAGCTTGGTCTGCTGCCAGGTCAGGATGTCGAACGAGCCGCCCGACACGTTCCACAGGTACACGAAGGCGACCAGCGTCAGCAGCGAGCCCATCAGCGTGTACAGGAAGAACTTGAACGCCGCGTACACGCGGTTCGGGCCGCCCCAGACGCCGATGATGATGTACATCGGGATCAGCGTGGCTTCGAAGAACACGTAGAACAGCATGCCGTCCAGCGCGCAGAACACGCCCACCATCAGACCCGACAGGATCAGGAAGGCGGCCATGTACTGGGACACGCGGCTGGTGATGACTTCCCAGCCGGCCAGCACCACGATGATGGTGATGAAGGCGGTCAGGAGCACGAACCACATCGAGATGCCGTCGATGCCCAGGTGGTAATTGACGTTGAAGGCCTCGATCCAGGAGGTCTTCTCCACGAACTGCATCTTGGCCGTGGTGGAGTCGAAACCGGTGTACAGCGGGATCGTGACGAGGAAACCGGCGATTGAGCCGACGAGCGACAGGCCGCGCGTCAGGCCGGGACGGTCGTCACGGCCCACCGCCAGCACCAGCAGGCCGAATACGATCGGGACAAAGATCGCAAGCGTGAGCCAGGGGAAAGTGTTGGATGCCATCTCGCTTGCCATCATTGGGGAATCAGCACAAAGAAAGTCACCAGCGCCATGATGCCGATGATCATCGCGAACGCGTAGTGATAGATGAAGCCGGACTGCAGGTGACGGCTGACCGCTGCCACCCAGCCCACCACACGGGCGCTGCCGTTGATCAGCAGGCCGTCGATGATGCCGCGGTCACCGGTCTGCCACAGGCCACGGCCCAGGCAGCGCAAGCC
The DNA here is from genome assembly GCF_058796095.1 of Achromobacter sp. GW823-FHT04E03. NCBI lineage: Bacteria > Pseudomonadati > Pseudomonadota > Betaproteobacteria > Burkholderiales > Alcaligenaceae > Achromobacter > Achromobacter sp. GW823-FHT04E03. The sequence continues at coordinate 610,141 of NZ_JBXAIJ010000003.1, forward strand.
ACGGGCGATGATCTGCTCGTTGACCCAATCCACGTAGTACTTGTTCTCGAGCACCTTGTTGATGCCGGACAGGCTGGACTGGATCTTGGCCGGAACCTTGGGATTGATCAGGTAGCAGTACCAGGCGATGACCGCGCCAGCCACGACCAGCCAGAACGGAACCGTCTGGAAGGCGTGCAGGCCGAAGGCCACCCAGCCGTGCCACTCTTCATGCAGCTCGTGCATGGCGGGATGCTGCGGCAGGACCTTGATGACGCCGTCGAAGAACTTGCCGAACAGCATCGGATCGACCACCAGGGCGCCGATGATGACCGACGGGATCGCCAGCAGCACCAGCGGCAGCGTGACCACCCAGGGCGACTCATGCGGCTTGCCGCCATGATGGCCGTGGTCGTCGTGGCCGTGATCGTCGTGGCCATGACCATGGCCGTGGTCGCTGGTGTCGAAACGTTCCTTGCCGTGGAAGACCAGGAAGTACACGCGGAACGAGTACAGCGAGGTCACGAACACGCCGATCAGGGTCGAGTAGTACGCGAAGTTCGCGCCCCAGACGTTTGCGGCGCCGGCGGCCTCGATGATGTGTTCCTTCGAGTAGAAGCCCGAGAAGAACGGCGTGCCGACCAGGGCCAGCGTGCCCAGCAGGAAGGTGATCCAGGTGATGGGCATGTACTTGCGCAGGCCGCCCATGTTGCGGATATCCTGGTCATGGTGCATGCCGATGATGACGGAGCCCGCGCCCAGGAACAGCAGCGCCTTGAAGAACGCGTGCGTCATCAGGTGGAAGATCGCGACCGAGTAGGCCGAAGCGCCCAGCGCGACCGTCATGTAGCCCAGCTGCGACAGCGTGGAATACGCGACCACGCGCTTGATGTCGTTCTGGATGATGCCCAGGATGCCCAGGAACAGCGCGCCGATGGCGCCGATCACGATGATGAAGGACAGCGCCACGTCGGACAGTTCGAACAGCGGCGAGAAACGCGCGACCATGAAGATGCCGGCCGTCACCATGGTGGCGGCGTGGATCAGCGCGGAAATCGGGGTCGGGCCTTCCATCGAGTCAGGCAGCCAGGCGTGCAGCGGAACCTGGGCCGATTTGCCCATGGCGCCGATGAACAGGCAGATGCAGGCGACCGTCAGCAGCATCCAGTCGGAACCGGGCAGCGTCAGCGTGGCCAGCTTGTCGGCCTGGGCGAAGACTTCGCCGTAATGCATGGTGCCGGCGTAAGCGAACAGCAGGCCGATGCCCAGCACAAAGCCGAAGTCGCCGACGCGGTTGATCAGGAACGCCTTCATGTTGGCGAAGATCGCCGTGGGACGGGTGTACCAGAAGCCGATCAGCAGGTACGACACCAGGCCCACCGCTTCCCAGCCGAAGAACAGCTGCACCATGTTGTTCGACATCACCAGCATGAGCATGGAGAACGTGAACAGCGAGATGTACGAGAAGAAGCGCTGGTAGCCGGGATCATCCGCCATGTAGCCGATGGTGTAGATGTGCACCATCAGCGACACGGAAGTCACCACGACCATCATCATGGCCGACAGGGGATCGATCAGGAAGCCGATTTCCAGCTTGGTCTGGCCGATCAGGCTCCAGGTGTAGACCGCGCCGTCGAAGCGCAGGCCGTTGAGCACGTCGTTCAGCACCACCACCGAACCGATGGTGGAGATGAGCACGCCCAGGATGGTGATCATGTGCGAAGCACGGCGGCCGATGGGACGGCCCAGGAACCCGGTGCCGAAGAGGCCCGCGAGAATCGCCCCGGCCAGCGGAGCCAGCGCGATGAGCAAGTAGAGATTGGGTGAGCTAGACATTTTCTTCCAATACCCCGTCAGCCCTTCAGGCGATCGAGTTCGTCAACGTTGATCGTGTTCAGGTTGCGGAACAGCAGCACCAGGATGGCCAGGCCGATCGCCGCTTCGGCGGCGGCCACGGTCAGGATGAAGAACACGAACACCTGGCCGGCGGTATCGCCGAACCAGCTGGAGAACGCCACGAAGTTCATGTTGACGGCCAGGAGCACGAGCTCGATGGACATCAGGAGAATGATCAGGTTGCGGCGGTTCAGGAAGATGCCGAAGATCCCGATGGCGAACAGGATCGCCCCGAGGATCAGGTAGTGGGCCAGCGTCAGCGTCATTTTTGTTCTCCTTGGGGCGCGGCGGCGGTCGGGGTGCCGTTCTGCGCCTGGGCACGCTCGCTCTGGGCGGGCATGCTCACCATGCGGTAACGGTCCTTCGAGCGCACGCGGACGGCGGCCACCGGGTCGTTGTACTTCACGTCGCGGCGGCGGCGCAGGGTCAGCGCGATGGCGGCGACCATGCCGACCAGCAGCAGCGCGGCGCCCACTTCAATGGCGTAGATGTACTGGGTGTACATGGCCTCGCCCAGCGCGCGGGCGTTGTTGTAGTCGCCGGCAACCGGGGCTTGCGGGCCCGCGCCGTACCAGGTCGAACCCAGCACGAAGGCCATTTCGACCACCATCACCAGGCCGATGACCAGGCCCAGCGGCAGGTAGGTCTTCATGCCCTGGCGCAGGGCATCCATGCGGATGTCCAGCATCATCACGACGAAGAGGAAAAGCACCATCACGGCGCCCACGTACACCAGCACCAGCAGCAGCGCCAGGAACTCGGCGCCAAGCAGCATCCACAGCATGGCCGCGTTGACGAAGGCCAGGATCAGGTGCAGGACGGCGGTGACCGGGCTGCGCGCGGTGATCACGCGGAACGCCGCGATCACCAGCACGGCGGCCAGTATGTAAAACAGGACAGTGGTAAAAGTCATGGATCAGGTCCTGGGCTTCAACGATAGGGAGCGTCTTCGGCCCGGCGGCGGGCGATGTCGGCTTCGTAGCGGTCGCCCACGGCGAGCAGCATGTCTTTGGTGAAATACAGGTCGCCGCGCTTTTCACCGTGGTATTCGTGGATGTGCGTTTCCACGATGGAGTCCACGGGGCAGCTTTCCTCACAGAAGCCGCAGAAAATGCACTTGGTCAGGTCGATGTCGTAACGCGTGGTGCGGCGGGTGCCGTCATCGCGCTGGTCCGACTCGATGGTGATCGCCAGCGCGGGGCACACGGCTTCGCACAGCTTGCACGCGATGCAGCGCTCTTCCCCGTTGGGGTAGCGGCGCAGCGCATGCAGGCCGCGGAAACGCGGCGACGCAGGCGTCTTTTCCTGGGGGTAGCGCAAGGTGACCTTGCGCTTGAAGAAATACTTGCCCGTCAGGCGCATGCCCTTGAGCAATTCGGTCAGCATCAGACTGCCGAAGAAATCCTTGATCGCTTCCATATCCTGCCTCTGCCTGGCGGCTTAGCGCCAAATGTTCCAGGGCGTCTGCATCCAGATCGCCACCACGACCAGCCAAACGCCGGTCAGCGGGATGAAGATTTTCCAACCCAAGCGCATGATCTGGTCATAGCGGTAACGCGGGAACGACGCGCGGAACCACACGAACAACGAGACCACGACGAACGTCTTGAGACCCAGCCAGATCCAACCCGGAATCCAGGTCAGCGGCGCGATGTCGATCGGGGAAGCCCAGCCGCCCAGGAACATGATCGAGGCCATGCAGGACAGCAGGATCATGTTGGCGTATTCGCCCAGGAAGAACAGCGCGAACGCCATGCCCGAGTATTCGACCATGTGGCCGGCCACGATTTCCGATTCGCCTTCGACCACGTCGAACGGGTGGCGGTTGGTTTCGGCCACGGCCGAAATCACGTAGATCACGAACAACGGCAAGAGCGGCAGCCAGTTCCAGGACAGGAACGTCAGGCCCTTGTCGGCAAACCAGCCGCGGTTCTGCACGTGCACGATCTCGGACATGTTCAGGCTGCCGGACACCAGCAGCACCGTCACCAGCACGAAGCCGATGGCCAGTTCGTAGGACAGCATCTGCGCGGAAGCGCGCAGCGCGCCCAGGAAGGCGTATTTGGAGTTCGACGCCCAACCCGCGACGATCACGCCATACACGCCCACGGACGTGATGGCCATGATGTACAGCAGGCCGGCGTTGACGTTGGCCAGGACCACGTCGGGACCGAACGGCACCACCGCCCAGGCGGCCAGGGCCGGCATCAACGTGACCACCGGGGCCACGATGAACAGCACCTTGTTGGCCTGCGACGGAACCACCACTTCCTTGGTCAGCAGCTTGAACACGTCGGCGAACGGCTGCAGCAGCCCCTTGAAGCCGACGCGGTTCGGACCCATGCGCACGTGCATGGCGCCGATCATCTTGCGTTCCCAGTAGGTCAGGTACGCCACGCACAGAATGATGGGCACGGCGATGACCACAATCTTGACGAGGGTCCAGAGGACCATCCAGACCGTCGGGCCCAGCAATGCCGTACCCTGGCTCTCAAGAACATTAAGCCATTCCATCAGGCACGCTCCACGCTGATTTGACCGAATGCGCCACCCAGGGCTGCGGTGTTTTCAAAGGCTGCGGAGATGCGCACGGCGCGGTCGGCCACGGCATCGTCCTGCACGGTTTCGAGTTCGACAGCGCCCTGCCCGCTCGACACGCGCACCTTGACGCCGGCCGTCAGGCCCAGGCTGGTGAGCGTGCGGCCGTTCATGGCGGCAGCCGGCTTCTTCGAGGCCGGGGCCGCTTGCAGCGGCTCCGAGCGGCGAACCATCGCGTCGGTGCGGTAGATCGGCACGTCGGCGACGCGCTCCAGGCCGCTGGCGGCCTGGCCCAGGCCCAGCGGGGCCTTGATCTCGTTGGACAGGCGGCCTTCGATGCCGCCAGCCAGCACGGCGTCGCGCACGGACTCGGAAGTCTCGTCGTCAAAGCCAGCCAGATGCAGGACGTTGCCCAGCACACGCAGGACCTTCCAGCCCGGACGGGTCTGGCCGAACGGCGTGACCGTGCCCTTGAAGCTCTGGGCCAGGCCTTGCGCGTTGACGTAGGTGCCCGAGGTTTCGGTGAACGGCGACACCGGCAGCATGACGTCGGCCCATTCGGCGGCGGCCGAACGGTAAGGCGTCAGGGCCACGGCGAACTGCGCGCCGCGCAGCGCGGCGATGGCTTGCTGGCCGTTGTCGGCATCCAGCAGCGGCTCGGCGTGCAGGACCACGTAGGCCTTCAGCGGCTCGGCCAGCATGGCGGCTGCGTTCTTGCCGCCCTTGCCCGGAATGGCGCCGGCCAGGTAACCGCCGACGGTGTTGCCGCCGGAGGTCAGGAAACCGAACTTGCCGCCGGCCAACTCAGCCACGGCGCGGCCGTTGGCGGCCAGGGTCGAGGCCTGGGCGCTGGCCACTGCCAGGTTGCCCATCAGCACGGCGGTGTTGGCGCCGGAAGCCAGGCTGGCAGCGATGAGCTTGGCGTTTTCGCCGGGCGTGACCGAGGCGAACTCGGCCGGCACGGCCTGTTCCTTGGCCTGGGCCAAGGCGACTGCCACTTCGGCCAGCGCGCGCGCCAGCTCGGACGGAGCCACGGTGATACGGGCAGCCACGGGCATCAGGGGATCGTCGGCAGCGCTGTCGACCATCAGGATCTGCGTGCCGCGCTTGGCAGCTTGGCGCAGACGCTGCGCCATCAGCGGATGATCCTTGCGCAGGAAGGAACCGACCACCAGGACGCGATCCAGGTTGTCGAGTTCGGCGATGGGCATGCCCAGCCACGGCGCGCCGGTCAGGGCGGCGTCGAAGGCGGCATCGGTCTGGCGCAGGCGGAAGTCGATGTTTTCGGAACCCAGCGCGCGGACCAGGCGGCCCAGCAGCGCGTATTCCTCGGTGGTGGCGTATTCGGACGCCAGGGCGCCGATCTGGCCGGCGCCGAAGCTGTCGCGCACGCGGGACAGGCCCTGGGCCACGGCGGCAAGCGCGTCGCTCCAGGAGGCTTCCTGCCACTTGCCGTCGGTGCCCTTGATCATCGGGGCCGACAGGCGGTCTTCGCTGTTCAGGCCTTCATACGAGAAGCGGTCGCGGTCGCTGATCCAGCACTCGTTGACGGCTTCGTCTTCGAACGGAACCACGCGCATGACGCGGTCGCCCTTGACCTGGACCACCAGGTTGGCGCCCAGGCTGTCGTGCGGGCTGACCGAACGGCGGCGAGCCAGTTCCCAGGTGCGCGCGCTGTAGCGGAAGGGCTTGGAGGTCAGCGCGCCCACCGGACAGATGTCGATCATGTTGCCCGACAGTTCGGACTCGATCGAGCGGCCGACGAAGGTCGTGATCTCGGAGTGTTCGCCACGGCCCAGCATGCCCAGTTCCATGACGCCGGCGATTTCCTGGCCGAAGCGCACACAGCGGGTGCAGTGGATGCAGCGGCTCATTTCCTCGGCGGAAACCAGCGGGCCCAGGTCCTTGTGGAAGACCACGCGCTTTTCTTCCTGGTAACGCGAGGAAGAACCGCCGTAGCCCACGGCCAGGTCCTGCAGCTGGCATTCGCCGCCCTGATCGCAGATCGGGCAGTCGAGCGGGTGATTGATGAGCAAGAATTCCATCACCGACTTCTGAGCGGCGCGAGCCTTCTCAGAGCAGGTGTGGACGACCATGCCGTTGGTCACGGGCGTGGCGCAGGCGGGCAGCGCCTTGGGCGCCTTTTCCACTTCAACCAGGCACATGCGGCAGTTGGCCGCGATGGACAGTTTCTTGTGGTAGCAGAAATGCGGCACGTAAAGCCCGACTTTCTGGGCGGCATGCATGACCATGCTGCCTTCGGGCACTTCGACCTTGTTGCCGTCGACGGTTAGTTCAACCATTGCTGTTCCTGAGACCTACAGATATTGCGGGACCACACAAGACTTGTGCTCGATGTGGTGCGCGAATTCGTCGCGAAAATGCTTGAGAAAGCCACGGACGGGCATGGCGGCGGCGTCACCCAGGGCGCAGATGGTGCGGCCCATGATGTTGCCCGCCACGTTGTCCAGCAAGTCCAGATCTTCCGGACGGCCGTGACCGTTTTCGATGCGATGCACCATGCGGTAGAGCCAGCCGGTGCCTTCGCGGCACGGCGTGCACTGGCCGCAGCTTTCTTCGAAATAGAAGTACGACAGGCGCAGGAGCGACTTCACCATGCAGCGCGTTTCATCCATGACGATCACGGCGCCCGAGCCCAGCATCGAGCCGGCCTTGGCGATGGAGTCATAGTCCATCGTGCATTCCATGATGATGTCGGCCGGCAGCACCGGCGCGCTCGAACCGCCGGGAATCACGGCCTTCAGCTTCTTGCCGCCGCGCATGCCGCCCGCCAGCTCCAGGAGCTTCGAGAACGGAGTGCCCAGCGGGATCTCGTAGTTGCCGGGACGCTCGACGTCGCCGGTGATCGAGAACAGCTTGGTGCCGCCGTTGTTCGGCTTGCCGACTTCGAGGTAGGCCTGGCCGCCGTTGCGGATGATCCAGGGCACCGCCGCGAACGTCTCGGTGTTGTTGATGGTGGTGGGCTTGCCGTACAGGCCGAAGCTGGCCGGGAACGGCGGCTTGAAGCGCGGCTGGCCCTTCTTGCCTTCCAGCGATTCCAGCAGCGCGGTTTCTTCGCCACAGATGTAGGCGCCGTAGCCATGGAACGCGTGCAGCTGGAAGCTGAAATCCGAACCCAGCAGCTTGTCGCCCAGGAAGCCGGCGGCGCGCGCCTCTTCCAGCGCTTCTTCGAAGCGCTCGTAGACTTCGAAGATTTCGCCGTGGATGTAGTTGTAGCCGACGCTGATGCCCATGGCGTAGGCCGCGATCGCCATGCCTTCAATCACGATGTGCGGATTGAAGCGCAGGATATCGCGGTCCTTGAACGTGCCAGGCTCGCCTTCGTCGGAGTTGCAGACCAGGTACTTCTGGCCCGGGAAGGCGCGCGGCATGAAGCTCCACTTCAGGCCAGTCGGGAAGCCCGCGCCGCCGCGGCCGCGCAGGCCGGAGGCCTTGACCTCGGCGATCACGTCTTCCGGCTTCATGCCGGTGGTCAGGATCTTCTTCAGGGCTTCGTAGCCGCCGCGCTTGACGTAGTCGGCCAGGCGCCAGTTGGCGCCGTCGACGTCAGCCAGGATCTGCGGCTGGATGTGCCGGCCATGCAGGCACATCGAATTGGAAACATCGTTCAGCGGGTTGGGGTCCAGCCCCTGCGCGAACTGTTTGTACAGGTCGGGCGCGTTCATGCCGACTCTCCTTGCACCTTGAGGGCCGCGACCAGCGCGTCCAGCTTCTCTTCGGTCATGCGCACGCACATATGCTTGTTGTTCACGATCAGCACGGGCGAGTCACCGCAAGCGCCCATGCACTCGCCCTCCACCAGCGTGAACTGGCCGTCGGGAGTGGTGCCGCGGTAATCGACGCCCAGCTTGCGCTTGAGGTAGTCGCCGGCGCGTTCGCCGTCGCGCAAGGCACAGGGCAGGTTCGTGCAGACGGCGATCTTGTTCTTGCCGACGGGCTTGACGTCGAACATGTTGTAGAAGGTGGCGACTTCCTGGACCGCGATGGGCGGAACGCCAATGTAGTTGGCCACATCTTCAATGATTTCGGTAGCCAACCAGCCCTTCTCTTCTTGCGCGATGGCAAGCGAGGCCATGATGGCGGACTGCCGCTGGTCGCCCGGGAACTTCGCGAGTTCTCGGTCGATTTTCTGGTAGGCCTGTTCGGAAAGCAGCATAGTTTGAATCCGGGTTATGCGGGCGTGCTCGTGACTGTCTGGGCGGATCAGCGATCGATCTCGCCGAAAACGATGTCCTGCGTGCCAATGATGGTGACGGCGTCGGCAATCATGTGACCGCGCGACATTTCATCCAGCGATTGCAGGTGGACGAAGCCGGGGGCCCGAATCTTCAGGCGGTAAGGCTTGTTGGCGCCGTCGGACACCATATAGATGCCGAATTCGCCCTTGGGGTGTTCCACCGAGGCGTACGCTTCACCGGGAGGCACGTGGAAACCTTCAGTGAAGAGCTTGAAGTGATGGATCAGCTCTTCCATGTTGGTCTTCATGGCGGTGCGCTTGGGCGGGGCGATCTTGTGGTTCTCGATCATGACCGGGCCCGGGTTGTTGCGCAGCCATTCCACGCACTGGCGGATGATGCGGTTGCTCTCACGCATTTCGGCGATACGGACCAGATAGCGGTCATAGCAGTCGCCATTGACACCCACGGGGATGTCGAAATCGAGCAGGTCGTAGACTTCGTAGGGCTGCATCTTGCGCAGGTCCCAGGCCACGCCGGAACCGCGCAGCATCGGGCCGGTGAAACCCAGCGCCTTGGCGCGGTCGGGGTCGACCACGCCGATGCCCACCAGACGCTGCTTCCAGATGCGGTTGTCGGTCAGCAGAGTTTCGTACTCGTCGACGCAAGCCGGGAAGCGGTTGGTGAAGTCTTCGATGAAATCCAGCAGTGAACCCGAACGCGCGTCGTTCATGGCGCGCACTTCCTTGTCGCCGCGGTACTTGCTGGTGTCGCCGTATTGCGGCATCGAGTCCGGCAGGTCGCGGTAGACGCCGCCCGGACGGTAGTAGGCCGCGTGCATGCGCGCGCCCGAAACCGCTTCGTAGCAGTCCATCAGGTCTTCGCGTTCACGGAAGGCGTACAGGAACACCGCCATGGCGCCCACGTCCAGCGCGTGCGAACCCAGCGACATCAGGTGGTTCAGCAGACGGGTGATCTCGTCGAACATCACGCGGATGTACTGCGCGCGCAGCGGCGCTTCGACGCCCAGCAGCTTCTCGATGGCCATGACGTAGGCGTGCTCGTTGCACATCATGGACACGTAGTCCAGGCGGTCCATGTAGGGCAGCGCCTGGATGTAGGTCTTGTGTTCGGCCAATTTTTCGGTGGCGCGGTGCAGCAGGCCGATGTGCGGGTCGGCGCGCTGGATCACTTCGCCGTCGAGCTCGAGCACCAGGCGCAGCACACCGTGCGCAGCCGGGTGCTGGGGACCGAAGTTGAGCGTGTAGTTCTTGATTTCTGCCATGATTTAACGCCCCAAGCCGTAAGAGTCTTCGCGGACCACGCGCGGAGTGACCTCGCGCGGATCGATCGTGACCGGCTGGTAAATGACGCGCCGCTGTTCCGGGTCGTAGCGCATTTCGACGGTGCCGGACAGCGGGAAGTCCTTGCGGAAGGGATGGCCGATGAAGCCATAGTCGGTGAGGATGCGGCGCAGGTCCGGGTGGCCTTCGAAGACGATGCCGTACAGGTCGAAGGCTTCGCGTTCGAACCAGCCCACGGCCGGCCAGCATTCCATCAGCGAGGCGACCATCGGGAACTCGTCGTCCTCGGCCCAGGTGCGCACGCGCAGGCGCCAGTTGTTCTCGATCGAGAGCACATGGGCAACCACGGCGAAACGCGAGCGGTGGATCTTGGCGTTGGTTTCCTCGGGCAGTTGGCGCGTGCCGTTGCCCCAGGTCAGGTAGTCGACGCCGCAGAGGTCGATACAGGTTTCAAAGCGCAGGCCGGCTTCGGTGCGCAGCTTGTTGCAGACGGAGAACCACTGCTGCGCGGGTACTTCGAGCGTCAGCTCGCCCAACGCCTCGGTCAGCGCGATATCCGCGCCGAGGGTGGTCTGCAAATTGTTTTTCAGGGTTTCGAGCCTGGTCATCATCTTGTACGCTTAGGTGAACCGATATGCTGGTTTCGCGGGGCCGGCTGCAAAGGCTGCTGCCTGGCGCGGCGGAACTCAGCGCGCAATCGTGTTGGTCAGACGGATCTTGTTCTGCATTTGCAGCAAGCCGTAGACCAGCGCCTCGGCCGTGGGCGGGCAGCCTGGCACGTAGACGTCTACCGGTACGATGCGATCGCAGCCACGGACCACCGAATACGAGTAGTGGTAGTAACCGCCGCCGTTGGCACAGGAGCCCATGGAAACCACCCAACGCGGCTCGGGCATCTGGTCGTAGACCTTGCGCAGCGCCGGCGCCATCTTGTTGCACAGCGTGCCGGCCACGATCATCAGATCGGACTGGCGCGGGCTGGGGCGGAAGATGATGCCGAATTGGTCCAGGTCGTAGCGGGCCGCGCCCGCGTGCATCATCTCAACCGCGCAACAGGCCAGACCGAAGGTCATGGGCCACATGGAGCCGGTCTTCGCCCAATTAAGGAACTTGTCGGCGCTGGTTGTGATGAACCCTTGCTTGAGAATGCCGTCTATAGCCATATTCGTCTCTGATAGCGTGCTGTGAAAAAACCCGGCGGGTTATTCCCAGTCCAGCGCGCCCTTTTTCCATTCGTAGATGAAGCCGACCGTCAGCACGGCCAGGAAAACCATGACCGTCCAGAAACCGACGAGACCGACCGTGCCCTGGGCGATGGCCCACGGGAACAGAAAGGCGATTTCCAGGTCGAAAAGAATGAACAGGATCGCCACCAGGTAGTAGCGCACGTCAAACTTCATGCGGGCGTCTTCGAAGGCCTCGAAACCGCATTCGTACGGCGAGAGCTTCTCGGCGTAAGGACGCCGCGGACCAAGGAGGGAGCCGGCCGTTAGAAGCGCGAACCCGATAAGGGTGGCCACTACGATAAACAGCAGGACGGGAAAATACTGTTGCAGGTTCATTCAGGCGTCCGTCAAATGCGCAAACCTTAGGATTGTAGCATTCGCGCGGTTACTTCTGGCTGAACTCTGTAGCTCGAACAGCAGGCGAAAGACAGCATTCCTTAAATGGAACAATGGCTGCTTTCAGCACCGGTACGCAAGCATACAGCAGCCTGCCGATGCACGCACAAACACACGTAAAAACACAGGCGCAAAAACGAAAAAAACCACCCCGGAGGGTGGTTTTATACAAACGGGCCGAAGCCCGTTTGTGCACTTTAAATCCAGGCAGGACTTGCGCCCTGCTTTGGATTAGAAGCGGTGACGGATACCGACGCCGACGGCGGTCGACTTGACGTCTTCGATGAAGGCGTAGTTCTTGGCGTACGAACCGTAAGCGTACAGGTTGGTGCGCTTGGACAGGTCGTAGGTGTAGCCCAGCGAGAAGACGTTCATCGTCTCAGCACCGTTGATACGGTCGTTGCTGGGGTCAACCATTTGCCACGAACCGAACAGCTTGCTTGCGCCGCCGATCGGGGCGGACAGGCCGACCATGTACGAGTTGGCCTTGAAGCCGTCAGCAAAGATGTTGGTGCCGATGCTCAGGGAGCCCGAACCGGTGTTCACGCCTTGGCCAGCGAACCAGCCGTCGGTCGTGCGAGCGTAGGCCAAGGCCAGCTTCACGACTTCGAAGTCGTACGAACCGCCGATGGCGTACATACGCGGGGTCGCGTCTTGATCAGCAAACACCGACTTGTTCGAAGCGTTCAGCTGGTCGTACGTGAGGGCCACGTTCAGGGGGCCGTTCACGTAACGCAGACCGGTCGTGATGGCGCGGGTGTTGTCAGCCGTGCGCCAGCCGGTTTGATCAGCGTTGTTGTCGTCAGCGTTGAACGAGTAGCCAACGCCGAACTGGAAGCCGCTGAACGACGGGGTCTGATACATGACCATGTTGTCGTAGCGTTGCGTGTTGGCAGCGCTCATCGAAACGCCGATGTTGGCTTGACCGAAGCCAGCGCCGAACGGATCGATCGAGCCGAAGTACTTCGACGCGATGTTGGTTTGACGACCGAAGTCCAGTTGACCCCAGCTGTCGCTGGCCAGACCGATGGTGGCTTGACGACCGAACAGGCGGCCACCTTGGGCCGACTTGCCGTTACCCGAATCAAAGCCGGATTCCAGTTGGAAAACAGCGCGCAGGCCGTCACCCAGGTCTTCCGAACCACGCAGACCCCAGCGCGAACCGTTCTGGACGCCGTTGATCATGCCGAAACGGCTGCCGTTCATGGCATCGGGACCACCGCTGATCTTGTTGTAGCCGATACCCGTGTCGATGATACCGTACAGGGTGACAGACGTTTCTGCCTGGGCGACACCGGCAAAACCGGCGAGCAGGGCGGCAGCGAGCAGAGTCTTTTTCATTTAAGAAATCTCCGTTGATTTGAGTGACAAGAGCAGCAATCCAGCAAACCAGCCTGCCGCCCCCCTAACTCCGCGAAGGGAAGTTGACGCTATTGCATCAAAAATCAGGGGGGCTGGCTATGGTCGGCGCCAGAAAAGTGCAGGTTTACGACAGGCTTGTTGGGATATTGCAACAACTCAGCGAAGCCTGGCCGGACACGCTAGGGCTTACCCTTAGTTTTTAGGCCAAGCACCTATTCATGCGACTTTCAGCCCTGCCCCTAATTATCCGGATGCTCCGGATACCATCCCCGCCATCAAATACAGCTCCCTTCCGAGCCCTGTTTCCGCGTCGCCGCGACCTCCAACCAGCCATCGGAATCGCACCTTCGCCATAAGGCCCCCACAGCAGGAATGCGCCGACTCGTCCACTATCAATAACGTTGTTATTTATAAAAATCGCCGATATGATCGAATCGTCGTCTCACCATCCAGCCATATGCCTACGCCCACGTCCCGCGCCGACCGTTCCGAAAGACTGAATGCGTTGCGCCGCCAGCTGGTTCTGGACGCCGCCCAGCGCGTGTTCGAGCGCGGCGGCCTGGAGAAGACCACGATCCGCGCGATCGCCAAGGAGGCCGGCTGCACCACCGGCGCCATCTATCCGTGGTTCGCCGGCAAGGAAATCATTTATGGCGCACTGCTGGAGGAATCGCTGGAACGCCTGCATGCGCATCTGGCCGAGGCGGCCTCCAGCGGGCCGGCGCCGGCCGCGGCGCGCACTGCGATCCATGCGTTCTTCGGGTACTACGCAGAACGGCGGACCGACTTCTCGCTGGGCATGTACCTGTTCCAGGGGCTGGGGCCGCGCGGCCTGGGCCGGGAAATGGACGAACGGCTCAACGCCCGCCTGCGCCAGTGCATAGATCTGCTGGGCGTGTCGCTGGCCCGGACCAAGTCCTGGGAGGCCGCGACCGTCGCCGTCGAACAGATGAATCTCTTCACCTATTTGATGGGGTTGCTGCTGCTGCTGCACACCCGCCGCCTGAAATCCCTGGGCCAGCAAGCGGAAACGCTGCTGGACAACTACTGCCTCGCCCTGGAGCAACGATGACCGCAACCGACCTGGACACCCCGGCCGACGCCCCGCTGATCAGCCTGGCCGACTTCCATATATTGCTGGCCGACCAGCATCCGTTTTCCATGCTGTTGGGCATAGACGTGATACGCATCGGCCGCGGCACGGCGCGCGCGGTGCTGCCGGCGCGCGACGCCCACCAGCGGCTGGGCGGCATCGTTGCCGGCCCCATGCTGATGGGCCTGGCCGACCTGACCATGTACGCGGCGGTGGTGGGCGCCACCGGACAGGCGCACGCTGTGACTGCCAGCCTGACGATCAATTTCCTGCGCAAGAGCCCCGCGGGCGCCATCTATGCCGACGCCCGGTTGCTGAAAGTGGGCCGGCTGTCCGCCGGGGAAGTCATCCTGACCGGCGAGGGTTCAGACGAACCTCTTGCCCATATCGTGAGCACGTGGTCCGTGCCAAAGCCATGAGCATGCGCGTGAGCATCGTCGGCATGGGCAGGATCGGCACGCAGGCCGCACAGCGCCTCCTGGCGGCCGAGCCGGACATCGCGCTGACCCTCTACGACATCGAGCCCGGGCGTTGCGAAGACTTCCGCGGCAGCGCGACGCTGGCCACCTCCGCGCGGGAAGCGCTGGAAGAATCCGACACCATCGTGCTGGCCCTGCCACGCGAACGCGAGATCGACCGCACGCTGGAGCGTTTCAGCGACGGCAACGTGACGGCGCCGGTGGCAGGCAAGCTGATCGTGGATCTGGAGCCGCCTTGCGCCGAACGCGCGCGCAGCCTGGACCAGGCCATCGTCGCGGCGGGCGGCCGCTACACCTGCGCGCCCCTGGCCGCGGCGGTGGACGCTCCGCTCGCCGAGACGCGCTTACTGAACGCGCTGGCCCGCGGCGCATGAGGGCCGCAGGCGCTGCGCCGCCGCCACGCACAGCGCCAACCAGGCCAGGCTGACCGCGAAGCCCGCCAGCACGTCGCTGGCGAAATGGACCTGCAGCAGGATGCGGCTGAGTCCGATCGCCATGATGAGCGCCGCCAGCAGCGCAATGCCGGGCAGGCGCCAGGCAGGCGGCGCCAGACGCCACAACAGATAGCAGGCCATGCCGTAGACGGCCATCGCGGCAGAGGAGTGGCCGCTGGGAAAGCTCCATCCCGCCACGCTGGCGTAGCCATGATCGTGCTCTGGCCGCACCCGTTCGAAGGCGTGCTTGAGCAGCCAGTTGAGCGCGCCGCCCACGCCCGTGGCGACGGCGCAAACCACGGCCAGCCGCCATTCTCCGCGCCACAACAGGAACAGCGTCATCAGCACGCTGACCCCGGTCAGGAATTTCCGGTCGCCCAGGTAGGTGAACCAGGACAGCAACCACAGCAACGGCGTGGACATGGACATGCTCAGGGAATTGGCCAGGGCCCGGTCGAACGCCACTACCCTCCCCTCGCTTTCTATCGCGAAAGCCAGGACCAGGAAGAGTACGAGCGCGGCGCACGTACCCGTCATGAAGAGGGCGTCGCGGCGACGGCCGCGCAGACTCAGGCCGCAGCGCGCAAACACGAGCGCCACCCCGCCGGCCAGCAACGGCAGCGCGATGAACAACTGCAAGGCATGGGCCGCGGCCCATGCCGCGTACGCGTCCGTCATGAATAAGAGCCCGCCACGATGAAACTCCCGATCCTTCTCAATTACAGCGCGACCAAGGTCCTGTCTACCGGTGCAAAAGCATGCGCCCCGGCGGCGTAGTCCCAACGCTCGATATGGCACTCGCCTGCCCCCTCGCAGGTGATGACATTGACCGAATTGGGCACATTGCCGCGCACGCGGCGCGAGCAGGTGGTTCCAGCCTGGACGACCCAGCCGCCGGAAGGCGCCGCCGGGTTCGCGGGCAGCACATAGGGCAGATGGATATGCCCCCCCAGGATCAGGTCCACGCCCGCCTGCGTCCAGGCTTCGAGAGCCCGTTCGCGCCCGTTCAGCAGATTGGACAGGTCCGACTCGACCTTGGCGCGCACGGGATGGTGCGCCACCACGACGCGCAACTGCCCCGGCCTGGCCTGGCGCAGCCTCTCGGCGACCCGGGCGATCTGCGCGCCGGATATCTCGCCATCCTTGCGGCGGCGCGGGCGTGTCGTGTTGACGCCGATGGCGAGCAGGCCGGCGTTCTCGAACACGGGTTCGAGCACTGGCCCCAAAGCCCGCTTGTAGTTGCCGTAAGGATTGAGCGCGCGCGCAAACACGTTGAACAGCGGAATGTCGTGATTGCCCGGCACGGTCAGCACCGGCAGCGACAGGCGCTCGATGAACCTGCGGGCGGCGGCGAACTGGCCGCGCCGCGCGCGTTGCGTGATGTCACCGCTAAGCACCACCAGGTCAGGCGCAAGCGTGCAGGCCAGGTCCAGCGCGGCTTCGACCACGGGTTTGCGTTCCGTGCCGAAGTGGGTATCGGAAAAATGCAGGATACGGGTCATGAACGGTCCAGATATTGCGAGTCCGCCGGCACCACCAGCGGCAGCCGTTCGTCGGCCACTTTGAATTCCAGCGGCGTATCCATCCAGGAGATTTCGCCGTCCATCGCCACCTTGACGCGGCGGCGCCCGCGCACGGCCACCGTCAGACGGTCGAAGGCGAAACTCACCACATGCTCGGCTTCGCCCAGGCGGCTGAACAAGCCGCGCAACAGCAGGCCATAGAGCGCCAAGGTGCCGACCGGCCGCGCCGCCATGGCGATCAGGCGGTTCTGATCCAGCTCCGCCGATTCGATGCCGATGTGCTCCAGCTGGAGCTTGTTGTTGCCCACCACCAGGGTGGGCGAGCGCAGATTGCGGGCCTGCCCGCCATGATCCAGCAGCAGGCTCAACTGGCGCGGCGCGCGCAGCAGGGTGACCAGGCCGGACCACAGCGCCACCATCCGGCTGCGGCCGTACTTCTGTTTATAGGCTTCGCGGTCCTCGAGCAATTGCGGATACAGACCCAGGCTGGCATTGACCAGGAACAGCCGGCCGTTGAGCATGCCGACCTGCACCGGCCTGGGCTGGCCTTGCAGAAAGCCGCGCAAAGCCACCTCGGTATCTTGCGAGATGCCGTAGCTGCGCCCGAAGTAATTGAACGTGCCCTGGGGCAGGATGCCGAACGGCACTCCTTTGCCAAGCACCACACCCGCGACCGCATTGAGCGTGCCATCGCCGCCTGCCGCGATGACCACGCCCTGCTGTTCCTGCGCGCGCGTGACCGCGGCCTCGGCCGTGGCGGTCAGGCGCGACGGATCCTGCACGGGCATCAATTCGTAACGGCGCCCGGCCTCGTCGAGTATGCGACGGATCGTGTCTTGGAGGATCTGCGCGTCGCCGCGTCCCGATCCGGTATTGAGGACGATGAAGAGGGGTTCTTGTCCCGTCAGGGAATGGGCCGCTGTTGCCGGTTTATGCTGGGTTGGCGTCATGCGACAAACATACCCCATGCCGGCAAAGCGCCGCAACAAGGCTGGCGGCGGACGCGCCAGGCGCGCCCGCCGCCGCCGTTCAGCGGCCGATGGCGTAAGCCTGCATCAGGCGCGGCGTGGCTGCCGCGTGCAGGAGGCCGTCGGCATCGCGCGAAGCCGCGGTCAACCTGCCCACCGACCACTCTGGCACTTCCTCGATCTGGTGCCCGCGCTGGCGCAGCGCCGCGATGACCTCGGCGCCGAAGCTCGCCTCCACCGCCAGATGCCCCGGCTTGCGGTCGCGCGGATAGAAGGACGTGGGGAAATGCATGGTGTGGGACATGGGCAGGTCGATCGCTTCCTGCAGGTTCAGGCCGTGGTGCACGTGACGCAGGAAGAACAACAGTTGCCATTGCTCCTGCTGGTCGCCGCCCGGCGTGCCGAAGGCCAGGCAGGGCTTGCCATCGCGCAGCGCCAGCGAGGGCGTCAGCGTGGTGCGCGGACGCTTGCCGGGCGCCAGCGTGCCAGGCAGCCCTTCTTCCAGCCAGAACATCTGCGCGCGGGTGTTCAGGCCGAAGCCGAGTTCCGGGATCACCGGCGAAGACTGGAACCATCCGCCCGAAGGCGTGGCCGAGATCATGTTGCCCCAGCGGTCGATGACGTCCACGTGCGTCGTGTCGCCGCGTTTGGCGGAGGCGCGCATGTCGGCAAGCGTGGGTTCATTGGTGGCGCTGCCGGGCGCGGATACCTTGGACAGGCGCTCCAGCGTGTCCATGACGCGCTTCACTTGCGCCTCGAAACCCGGCACTTGGCCGGGCAGCAGATCTTGCGAAGCCGACTCGCCGATCAACGCGCGGCGTTCGGCGTTATAGGCGTCGGACAGCAGATGGTCCAGCGGCACGTCGACGAAGGCCGGATCGCCGTAATAGGCCTCGCGGTCGGCGAAGGCCAGCTTCATGGCCTCGGTCACGCGGTGCACGAATTCGGCGCTGGTCGGGCTCACGCCTGCCAGATCCATCTCCTTGAGCAGCGCCAGGGTCTGCAGGAAGACCGGACCTTGACTCCAGGAGCCGGCTTTCGCCACGGTGTAGCCGTGATAGTCGTAGGTGACCGGCGTGTCGTAGCTGGCCGACCAGCCCGCCAGGTCCTCGGCGGTAATGACGCCGCGGTGGGTGGACCCGCTCTCGTCCATGACATCGGTGTTGCGCGCAAACTTGTCGATTTCCTCCGCAATGAAGCCACGGTAGAAGGCGTCGCGCGCCGCTTCGATCTGGCGCTCGCGGTCTGCGCCGGCGCTTTCGGCCTGCTTCAGCACGCGGGTCCAGGTGCGAGCCAGCGCCGGATTGCGGAACAGTTTGCGGGCCTCGGGCACCTGGCCGCCCGGTACGTAGACCGCGGCCGTCGTGGGCCAATGGGTCTGGAAGAAGTCCTTCAGGCCGGCGATGGTGTTGGAGATGCGCGGCATGAGCGCGTGGCCGTGCTCCGCGTAATAGATGGCGGGCTCCAGCACGTCGCGCACGCGCATGCTGCCGTGGTCACGCAGGAGCAGCATCCAGGCGTCGAAGGCGCCAGGGATGACCGTGGCCAGTAGGCCGTTGCCAGGGATGAGCTTGAGGCCTTCGGCGCGGTAGCGTTCGAGCGTGGCGGCAGCGGGCGTGGTGCCCTGGCCGCACAGCACTTCGACGCGGCCGGTGCGCGCGGAGTAGAACACCGCGGGCACTTCGCCGGCCGGGCCCACCAGATGGGGTTCGACCACCTGTAGCACGAAGGCCGAGGCCACGCAGGCGTCGAAGGCGTTGCCGCCGCGCTCCAGCAGCGACATGCCGGCGGCGCTGGCCAGCCAATGGGTGGAGGTCACGACACCGAAGGTGCCAAGGATTTCCGGGCGAGTGGTAAACATGATGATTCCTATAGGGCTGCCGCTGAAACGCGGAACACTTCCTGCACGGCGGGCGCCTGGCGATCAAAAGAACAGGCACGCTGGAGAGGCCGGCGGACGCTGCCAGCCGGGGCACCGCGGATCCGGCTCCGCCGGTCCGTCAGCGCCGCCCCCTGGGGGGCCCGCGCCAACGGGTAGGGGGGAGCCTACTTTTTTGCCACAGTGACGCCCTTCAGGCGGATCAGGCCGTCGGGGTAAGGCACAAAGCCCTCCACCTTCTTCTGCACGCCAAAGGTCCACGGCAGGTAGAACAGATAGACGATCGGGCGCTGGTCCTGCATCGCCGTCAGCACCTGGTCATACATGGCGCGGCGCTTGGCGGTGTCCGATTCGGCGCGGGCATCGTTGAGCAGCTTGTCCACGGCGGCGTCGCAGAACTTGCCGTCGTTCAGGTTGCCCTTGCAGCTCAGGTACTGGTGGATGTTGCCGCTGGGATCGACGCGGCCCGACCAGCCGCTCTGCCCTACTTCGAAGTCGCCGCGCGCGAGCGAGGATTGCAGGGACGCGAACTCCACCGGACGCAGTGTGATGTCGAAGCCCGCTTCGGCGCCCATGGCCTGTACCAGCTCGAACACCTGTTGCATGGTGGTGTTGTTGCCAAAGGTGATCTCGAACTTGACGCGGTCATAGCCCGCTTCCTTCAACAGCGCCTGCGCCTTCTTGGGGTCGCGGCCCTTGTGCTCGAAGGCGGTGTTGTAGGCGAAGCTGGCCGGCGGGAACGGCTGATAGGCGGGCTGGAACATGCCTTCGCCGATCACCTGATTGAGCACGTCACGGTCGATCGCGAGGTCCAGCGCCTGACGCACGCGCTTGTCCTTGGCCAGGGGGTTGTTGGCGCGCGCGCCATTGGCCAGGTTCACCGAAATGGCCTGGAAGCCCAGGCCGGTCACCGGCGCCAGGGTCAGGTTCTTGTCGTCCTTCACCGCCTTGGCATCGCTGGGCGCGACGCGCTCGATGATGTCCAGGTCGCCGGCGCGCAGGTTGTTCAGGCGCACGGTGTTGTCGGGAATCGGGGTGTAGACCAGACGGTCGAAGTGATAGTTGGCGGCGTCCCAGTACTTGGGAAATTTCTCGAGCACGATGCGGTCGTTCTGCACGCGCTCCTTGAACTGGTAGGGGCCGGAGCACACCGGCTTGCCGCCAGGGTCCTTGTCGAAGCTGGCGGGAGACATCATCATCCCGGCGCGGTCGGACAGCTGCGACAGCAGCGAGGCATCGGGTTCGGACAGCGTCAGCACCACGGTGCTGGCGTCCGGGGCCTCGACGCTGGCGACGGTGGCCAACTCGCTCTTGCGGTTGCTGTCGGGCAAGGTGCGGGCGCGGTCCAGGTTGGCCTTGACGGCGGCGGCGTTCACCGGCGTGCCGTCATGGAAAACGGCGTCCGTGCGCAGCTTGAAGGTCAGGACCTTGTTGTCGGGGCTGAAGGTCCAGGATTGCGCCAGCTGCGGCACGATCTTCAGGTCCGGCGTAATCTCCACCAGCTTGTCGCAGAGGGAAGCGAAGACGATGCGGCCCACGAAGGTGCGCGCGCGCACCGGGTCCAGCACGTCGGGGTCGTCCTGCAAGCCGATACGCAGGGTGGATTGCGCTTGCGCCAATCCGCTGGCCAGCATTCCCGCCATGGCCATGGCGAGGCAAAGTTTACGCATGAAAGATCTCCGTCGGTTCAGGTCGGCCTGGTTCCCCACGCGGACGCGCCGCCCGGCATGAGGGAACAGACCCGAGCCGTGCTGCACCCGGGTCCATCCCCCGCTGCGCACGTTCTTGTTGGATTCTGCGCCAGGCGCGCGGCGATTGTATAGAGCGACGGCTGTCGTAAGCCTAAATGCGCGCCGGACGGCCGCCTTGCGGACGCACCCTCAGGGGATGCGGCAAGGGGCAGCGAAGTCCACGGCGGCCTGGACCTCGGCGCGCAGCTTGGCGACCAGCGGCCGGGCATCATCGCGGCGGTACTGGAATGCATAAGGCATGGCCGCCAGCGGCGTATCGCCTTCCAGCACGCGCAGGCTGCCCTCGGCCTGCAAGGCGCGGGCCCAATGGCTGGGCAGCAGGCCGACCCCGGTGCCTTCTATCAGAAGGCCGACCACCGCCCCCCAGTTGTTGCAGCAGAGGCGTTCGCCGCCGGCATCGCGGCCCGCCAGCCAGTCGTCGATGATGCGCGTGGTGCCGGCCCCCGCCGGCAGCGTGACCAGCGGCAGGCGGGCAAGCAGCTCCGGCGTCATGCGCGTGGCGCCGTCCAGCAGCGCCGGCGCGGCGACCCAGGAGAAGTCGGCCTGGCCTATGGCCGTGGAAGCGATATTGGGCCGAGAGGAACGGCCGGCGATCACGGCAAAGTCCAGTTCGCCGTCGGCCACGCGCTGCTCCAGCACCTGGCCGATGTCCACATAGGGTTCCAGCACCAGGTCCGGATAGGCGGCGCGCACGCCCCGGATCAGCCGCGGCAGCCAGGTGAGCGCGGTCAGCTCGCCCACGCCGAAGCGGCAGCGACCGCTGAGCCCCGCGCTTTGCGCCAGCGACGCCCGTATCTGCTCCGCCGAGGCCAGCAGGTCGCGCGCCTGCGGCAGCAGGCGCTGGCCGGCGTCGGTCAGCACCGCCTTGTGGCCGCTGCGATCGAACAAGGACAGGCCCAGGCCTTCCTCGAGCTCGGTGATACGCTTGGACAGCGACGATACCGACAGATGCAGGCGCTCGGCCGCCACGGCGAAACTTGCGCAGGTGGCGGCCCAGTAGAAGGCTTCGAGTTGCTTGAGGGTCATGCGCGGATTGTAGGGGCGTCCGGCATGGGGATGCTCAATTCAGGAGCATCCCGTTGAAAAGCGCCCGCCGCGGAATCAGGCGGCTTTCGGCGTCAGCAGGTGCGCGGAAAACCGGAGGGTATCGATGGCGGCGCGGAGCATGCGCTCGACGCGCGGCCACATGTCGCCCTTGAGGCGATCGGACCAGCAGATGCTGTCAAACACCCCGTCGACCAGGGCGTGCAGATAAAGATTGGACAGGCGCACGTCCAGCGCGCGCGGCAGGTCCTCGCGCTTGACCGCGGCGCGCAGCAGTTTCTCCGAGGTGCGCAGGGCGTGGCGCTCCCACAGATCGCGGCGGCGCAGCAGGGGCGCGTTCTCGTCGCTGCGTTCGCATTTGAGGTACAGGATTTCCAGCACGCGCTGCACCGAGCCTTCCTGCGCGTAGATCTGGATGTATTGCCGCATGGAGGTGTAGAGCGATTCCAGCGCCTCGCCGTCGGTCGAGACATGAGTCAGGGGAGCAGCCTCGCCCAGCGCGCGGTCGCACATGGCGATGCAGACGTCGATCTTGTTTTTGTAATGGCCGTAGACGGCGCCCCGGGACACCCCTGCGTGGTCGGCGATGTCGCTCATGGTGGTGGCGGCCACCCCCTTGGACAGGAACACGTGCTCCGCGGCATCCAGGATGCGGTCGCGGGTGCGTTGGGACTCTTCTTTCGTCTTGCGGGCCATGCGGGGGACCTCCTTCTTAAAAAACCGGCTGCAAAAAAACGGCGGCTTCAAAACAAGAAGCCGCCTCTTTCGTCACTGTGAATAAGTGTGAAGCGGGGAGCATACTTCCGAACAAAATAATTAATCAAGCGTGACGGATTAAATGATAGACTCGCTTCCCCACGCGGGAAAGTCGGCGCCTTTCCCCACCTCAGCCCTCTGCGGGCCCATCAGAAATTTTAAAAATGAAGCAAAGAGTCTCTCTACGCACGCTCGCCCTTTCTTCCGTACTAATTCTTATTACCGGTTGCTCGAAACCGGAAGCCCAACAAGCCACCGAGGCTCCCGCCGAAGTCGGCGTCATCGTTGCCCAAGCCACGCCCACCAGCGTCGCGACCGAATTGCCGGGCCGGCTGGAGCCCTACCGCGAAGCCGAAGTGCGCGCGCGCGTGGCCGGCATCGTCACCGCGCGCCTGTACGAAGAAGGCCAGGATGTGACGCGCGGCGCCGCCCTGTTCCAGATCGATCCCGCGCCGTTGCAGGCCGCCTACGATTCGGAAGCCGCGAACCTGGCGCGCGCGCAGGCCAATCTTTCCGCCGCCGCCGACAAGCTGCGCCGCTACGCTGACCTGGTGTCGGACCGCGCCATCAGCGAACGCGACCACGCCGAAAGCGTGGCGCAGGAACGCCAGGCCCGGGCCGAGGTCGCCCTGGCCCGCGCCAACCTGCAAAGCGCCAAGCTGAAGCTGGATTACGCGCGCGTCACTTCGCCCATCGACGGCCGGGCGCGACGCGCGCTGGTGACCGAAGGCGCACTGGTGGGCGAAGGCCAGGCCACGCCGCTGACGGTGGTGCAGCAGATCGATCCCATCTACGTGAACTTCGCCCAGCCGGCGGCCGAGGTGATGCAGTTGCAGAAGCAGATCCGCGCGGGCGCCCTGGAAGGCGTGGCGCCGGACCAGGTGCGGGTGCGGCTGCTGCTGCCCGACGGCTCGGAGTACGGGCGCGGCGGCACGCTGTCGTTCGCCGATCTGGCGGTGGATCCCGGCACGGACAACGTCACCATGCGGGCGCTGTTCGAGAACCCGGGCCGCGATCTGCTGCCGGGCATGTATGTGCGGGTGCGGCTGGAGCAGGCGATCAACCGCGACACCTATCTGGTGCCGCGCAACGCCCTGCTGCGCAATGCCGAAGGCGCGCACGTGCTGGCCGCGGGTGCAGACGGAGAGCTGAAGAAGATCGCCGTCACCGCAGAGCGGCTGCAGGGTCCGAACTGGATCGTCACGCAGGGATTGGCAGGCGGCGAACGCATCGTCGTCGAGAACGCCGCGCATATGGCGGCGGGACAGAAAATCAAACCGGTGGAGCGGGGCGCGCCCGGTGCGCAGGCCCCCGCCGCCGGCAACCCGGAGGCCGGCGTCCAGGGTAGGACGTCCGCGCCGGGCCAAAAAGGATAAACCGCAATGGCGCGTTTTTTTATCGATCGCCCCGTCTTCGCCTGGGTGATCTCGCTGCTGATCGTGCTGGTCGGCATCCTGTCGATCCGTGCGCTGCCGGTGGCGCAATATCCGGACATCGCTCCGCCCGTGGTCAACGTCGGCGCCAGCTACCCCGGCGCCTCGGCCAAGGTGGTCGAAGAGGCCGTCACCGCCATCATCGAACGCGAGATGAACGGCGCGCCGGGACTGATGTACACCTCGTCCAGCAGCGACTCGACGGGCTGGGCCAGCATCAACCTGACTTTCAAGCAAGGCACCAACCCGGACCTGGCCGCCGTGGAAGTGCAGAACCGCCTGAAGGCGGTGGAGCCGCGCCTGCCGGAATCGGTGCGCCGCGACGGCGTGCGCGTGGAGAAGGCGGCCGACAACATCCAGCTGGTGGTGTCGCTGAAATCGGACGGCGGCCTGGATGACATCCAGCTGGGCGAGCTGGCCGCTTCCAACGTGCTGCAGGCGCTGCGCCGCGTGGAAGGCGTGGGCAAGGTGCAGTCGTTCGGCGCGGAAGCCGCCATGCGCATCTGGCCGGATCCGGCCAAGCTGACGGCCATGTCCCTGACCCCGGGCGACATCGTCTCGGCCCTGCGCAGCCACAATGCGCGCGTCACCATCGGCGAGCTGGGCAACCAGGCCGTGCCCAAGGACGCCCCGCTGAACGCCAGCATCGTCGCGGGCGAGTCCCTGCGCACGCCCGAGCAATTCGGCAACATTCCGCTGCGCGCGCAGCCGGACGGCGCCACTTTGCGCCTGAAGGATGTGGCGCGGGTCGAATTGGGCGGCACCGACTACATGTACCTGTCGCGCGTGAACGGCATGACCGGCACGGGCCTGGGCATCAAGCTGGCGCCGGGTTCGAACGCGGTCGAAACCACCAAGCGCATCCGCGCGACCATGCAGGAGCTGGCCCAGTATTTCCCGCCGGGCGTGACCTGGGACATTCCGTACGAGACATCCACCTTCGTCGAAATCTCGATCAAGAAGGTGCTGATGACCCTGCTGGAAGCCGTAGCCCTGGTGTTCTGCGTGATGTACCTGTTCATGCAGAACTTCCGCGCCACGCTGATTCCGACGCTGGTCGTGCCGGTGGCGCTGCTGGGCACGCTGGGCGTGATGCTGGGGCTGGGCTATTCCATCAACGTGCTGACGATGTTCGGCATGGTGCTGGCCATCGGCATCCTGGTCGACGACGCCATCGTGGTGGTGGAAAACGTCGAGCGCATCATGGCCGAGGAAGGCTTGTCGCCGCGCGAGGCCACGGTCAAGGCCATGGGCCAGATCAGCGGCGCCATCGTGGGCATCACGGTGGTGCTGGTGTCGGTGTTCGTGCCGATGGCCTTCTTTGACGGCGCCGTGGGCAACATCTACCGCCAGTTCGCCGTGACGCTGGCCGTGTCGATTGCCTTCTCGGCCTTCCTGGCGCTGTCGCTGACGCCGGCGCTGTGCGCCAGCATGCTCAAGCCGATCGCCGCCGGCCACCACGAGAAGCGCGGCTTCTTCGGCTGGTTCAACCGGGCCTTCGCGCGCCTGACGGCGCGCTACACCGCCCGGGTGTCGGGCGTGCTGGCCCGTCCGGTGCGCTTCGGCCTGGCCTATCTGGCGGTGATCGCCGCGGTGGCGCTGCTGTTCGCCCGGCTGCCCTCTTCCTTCCTGCCGGACGAAGACCAGGGCAGCTTCATGGCCATGGTCATCCTGCCCCAGGGCTCGCCGCAAGCCGAAACCATGGCGATGGTGAAAGAGGTCGAGCGCTACATGATGGAGCATGAGCCCGTCGAATATGTGTATTCGGTCAACGGCTTCAGCAACTACGGCAGCGGACCGAACTCGGCCATGTTCTTCGTCACGCTAAAGGACTGGAAGCAGCGCGGCGGCGCCGACCTGCACGTGAACGCGGTGGTGGAACGCATCAACGCCGCCTTCGCCGACCGCAAGAACGTCATGGTGCACGCGCTGAACTCCCCGCCGCTGCCGGACCTGGGCTCCACCTCGGGCTTCGACTTCCGCCTGCAGGACCGGGGTGGACTGGGCTACGAGGCCCTGGAGCAGGCGCGCCAGCAATTGCTGGCAGCGGCGGCCAAGCATCCCGCGCTGACGGAGGTTGTCTTCGCCGGCCAGGAAGAAGCGCCGCAGCTGGAGCTGCGCGTCGACCGCGACAAGGCGCAGGCCATGGGCGTGCCACTGGACGAGATCAACACCGCCCTGGCGGTAATGTACGGTTCGGACTATATCGGCGACTTCATGCTCAATGGCCAGGTGCGGCGCGTGACCGTGCAGGCCGACGGCAAGAGCCGTGTCGACATGGAAGACGTGTCGCGCCTGCATGTACGCAACCTGCAGGGCCAGATGGTGCCGCTGTCGGCCTTCGCCACCCTGAAATGGTCGATGGGACCGCCGCAGCTCAACCGCTACAACGGCTTCCCGTCGTTCACCATCAACGGCTCGGCCGCGCCCGGGCACAGCAGCGGCGAGGCCATGCGCGCCATGGAGGCGCTGGCGGCCGAACTGCCGCGCGGCATCGGCTTCGACTGGTCGGGGCAGTCCTACGAGGAACGGCTGTCCGGCAACCAGGCGCCCGTGCTGTTCGCGCTGTCGGTGCTGGTCGTGTTCCTGGCCCTGGCCGCGCTGTATGAAAGCTGGTCGATACCGCTGGCGGTGATCCTGGTGGTGCCGCTGGGCGTGATCGGCGCGGTGCTGGGCGTGACGCTGCGCGGCATGCCCAACGACATCTACTTCAAGGTCGGCCTCATCGCCACCATCGGGCTGTCGGCCAAGAACGCGATCCTGATCGTGGAAGTGGCCAAGGACCTGGTGCGCGACGGCCAGGGCATCGTGTCCGCCACGCTGGAGGCCGCCAGGCTGCGGCTGCGGCCCATCGTGATGACCTCGCTGGCCTTCGGCGTGGGCGTGCTGCCCCTGGCGCTGGCCACCGGCGCGGCCTCGGGCGCCCAGGCCGCGATCGGCACGGGCGTGCTGGGCGGCATCGTCACGGCGACGGTGCTGGCCATCTTCCTGGTGCCGCTCTTCTTTTTGATCGTGGGCCGCGCGCTGGGCATGCGCGTGCGCCCCTCGCGTCCGCAAGGCCGCGAAACGCTGGAGACCACGCCATGAAGGCTATGGCAATGACCCTGCTTGCGCTGGCCCTGGCCGGCTGCTCGCTGGCCCCCACCTATGAGCGACCGGCAGCGCCGGTCCCCCAGGCCTATGACACGGTCGCCGCGGACGGACTGGCGGCGATGCCGCAGGACTGGCGCGATTACTTCAACGACCCGGCGCTGCAGGCCTGGATCGCCGCCGCGCTCGAGAACAACCGCAACCTGCGGGTGGCGGCGCTGCGCATCCAGGAAGCGCGGGCGCTGTACGGCGTACAGCAGGCCGACCGCCTGCCGTCCATCGACGGCACGGGCGAGTTCAGCCGCGGACGCGGCGCGGAGCCCGGCCAGCCGCGCATGCCGGTGGCCGACCGCTACCGCGCCGCGGTCGGCATCGCCGCGTTCGAACTGGATTTCTTCGGCCGCGTGAAGAGCCTGAGCGACGCGGCGCTGTCGCGCTACCTGGCCAGCGAGGAAGCGCACCGTGCTGCCACGCTGTCGCTGGTTTCGGAAACGGCCACGGCCTACTTCAACCAGCGCTCGCTGGCCGAACAGCTGCGCCTGACCGAAAGCACGCTGGCGCTACGCGAGGCCTCGCTCAAACTGACCCAGCGCCGTTACGACGCCGGGCTGGAAACGGCCGTGGGGCTGCGTACCGCGCAGATGCTGGTGGAATCCTCGCGCGCCACGCATGCCGAACTGAGCCGGGAATACCGGCAGTCGGTGCACACCCTGGGCCTGCTGGCGGGCGACTTTTCGCTGCCGCCCGACACCGATGCCGTCACGCTGGAAAGCCAGAGCCTGACACCGCTGGCCGCGGGCCTGCCTTCGACCCTGCTGGTCCGTCGCCCGGACTTGCGCCAGGCCGAGGACACGCTGCGGGCCGCCAACGCCGACATCGGCGCGGCGCGCGCGGCGTTCTTCCCGTCGGTGCAGCTGACGACCGACATCGGCACCACGGCGGGCAGCTTCTCGGACCTGTTCGGTTCGGGCACGGGCACCTGGACCTTCGCGCCCAAGCTGACGCTGCCCATCTTCAACGCCGGACGCAACAGCGCCAACCTGTCGCTGGCGGAAGCGCGCAAGGACATCGCGGTGGCCCAGTACGAGGGCAGCATCCAGCAGGCCTTCCGCGAAGTGGCCGACGCGCTGTCCGCGCGCGACACGCTGCGCGCCCAGATCGACGCCCAGCGCAAGGTCCGCGACGCCGACCGCGACCGCCAGCGCCTGACCGAAAGGCGCTACGAACGAGGCGTGGCGAGCTACCTGGAAATGCTGGAAGCGCAGCGCAGCCTGTTCGAATCCGAACAGGAGTTCATCCGGCTGCAGCAGCGCCGGCTGGTCAATGCGGTGGAGTTGTACAAGGCGCTGGGCGGCTGGGAGCAGCCCCGCTCATGACTGGTCAGCCAGCCTTGTCGATGCGGTAGGCGCAGCGGCGCGCGCCCGCGAGGATGTGTTCTTCGCGGCGCACCCGGACTTCTGCTCCTAGCACCTTGTGGAAGAGCTCCAGCTCGCTGCGGCAAAAGCCCATACAGGCTTTGGCCGCGGAGCAGATCGGGCAGTGGTTCTCGATGAACAGGAAGTCCGCGCCATCCTTGCGCAGCTCGGCCATGTAGCCTTCGGCAGAGCGGACTTCCACCAGCCGCTCCAGCCTTTCCTTCAGGCTGCGGGCGCCCTGCATGGCCTGGCGGTAGCTATTGAGCATGGCGGCTTCGCGCGCCTGGATCAGCTTTTCGATGCCCTCTTCGCCAAACACCTGGCGCACCGCGCCCAGCATCTGCACCGTCATTTCGGCATGCGTGTCCGGGAAGCGCCCGTTTCCGGCATCGGTCAGGAACCAGATCTGCGTGGGCCGGCCCCGGCCCGCGCTGTGGCTTTCGGAATCCACCAGTCCTTCCGCATGCAGGCGCGTCATCTGCTGACGCACGGCCTCGGCCGTCACGTCCAGGGCCTTGGCAATGACGGCGACGGATTGCGGGCCCCGCGTCTTCAGGGTCATGAGCACGCGATCGGCGGGCTGATGCTCCCAGACCACGGGATGGGACGGACTGTCAGACATGGATGTGCATACTCCGGTTGTTTGCCTATGGTGCCATGAACCTGGCCTGCCGGTCAGCCGGAAGCGGCCGGCGGATCCATCGAGGGCGCCTCCCATCCGCCCCCCAAAGCTTTGTACAGCGCGATCAGGCGGGTATAGGACTCGGTTTCGGCCACGGCCACGGCGTCCTGGGCGCGCAAGAGCGTACGCTGCGCGTCCAGCACCGTCAAATACGGCGTACTGCCCTCACGGTAGCGCAGCTGCGCCAGTTCCGCCGCCCTGCCGCTATGCGCGGCCGCCTGCGCCAGGCTGCCCAGGCGCTGCTGGGTCTGGCCGTACTCCGTCAGCGCCGATTCCAGTTCCTCGACCGCGCGCAGCACGGTCAGCTCGTAGCTGGCGACGGCGCCGTCCGCGCGCGCCACCGCGCCACGCTTGCGCGCCAGCGCCGTGGGCAGATGGAAGGCAGGCCAGTTGGCCGTGGCCGCCACGCTGAACGCGCGGCTGGCCGATGAGCCGAAATCCGCGCCGCGCAGGGCGACGAAACCCAGGAATCCGCCCAGGTCGATGCGCGGATAGAGCTCCGCAGTCGCCACGCCCACGTCGGCGTTGGCCGCAGCCATGCCGCGTTCGGCCGCCAGCACGTCCGGGCGGCGCGACAGCAAGGCGCTCACGTCGCCGATCGGCAGGCGGGTATCCAGGGGCGCCAGCGCCTTGCCCGCATCGAGCTCGCCCAGCTCCACCGGCCGCAGGCCCGCTAACACCGCGATCCGGTACTGCGCCAGCCGTCGGGCCGCGATCTGCAACGGCACGCTGGCCTGCACGGTCTCCAGTTCGGCGCGGGCGCTGGCCAGGTCGCCTTCGTCGCCGCGGCCGGCCGACACCATGGCCTGGATCACGCGCAGGCTGTCGCGCTGGCTTTCCAGGTTGGCGCGCGCCACGGCCAGGCGCTGTTCCGCGCCGCGCAGCTCGAAGTAATTGCGCGCCACTTCGGCGGCCACGACGATGCGGGTCTGGGCCAGGTCCGCGGCCTGCGCCTCGCTGCGCGCGGCCGCGCCCTCGGCCGCCCGGCGCAGCCGGCCGAACAGGTCCAGCTCCCAGGTGGCGTCAAAGCCCGCCCGGTAGCTCTCGGCCAGATTGCGCTGGCCCGCGACGCCGGCATTGGCCTGCGACAGGCTGCGTTCATAGCCGCCGCCCAGCGTGACCGCCGGCAACTGGTCCAGCTCCTTCTCGTCCAGCACCGCGCGCGACTCGGCCAGGCGCGCCTGCGCCATGCGGATATCCAGATTGCGCGACAGCGCCAGATCGATCAGCCGGTCCAGCTGGGGGTCCTGCAATTGCTTCCACCAGTCGCGCTGCAATTGATCGGTTGAGAACAGGGCCTGTTCAGGGCTGGCCAACGCCACCGGAGCAGCCTGGGGCTTCTGGTAGTCGGGTCCGACGGCGCAGCCGGCCGTGGCCAGCGCGGCCAGCAGCACGGCCGCGCCGCGGCGCATGCGTATGGAAAGTTGTGAGTGCTTCATGATGGTTTCCTTCGGCTAGGCGGAGGCGCCGGGCGCCGCGGCGTCCTCGGCCTGGGCCAGCGCCAGTTCCCGGGCGCGCGGCGTGTCGTGCGCTGCGCGGTGGTCGCGGGCGAATACGGTGTAGACGGTGGGCAGCACGAACAACGTAAACAGCGTGCCCACCAGCAGGCCCACCACGATGACCAGGCCCAGGCTGTAGCGGCTGTGTGCGCCCGCGCCGCTGGCGAACAGCAACGGGATCAAGCCCATGACCATGGCGGCGGTCGTCATCAGGATGGGACGCAGCCGGATGCGGGCGGCCTGCTCCATCGCGGTGCGCCGGTCCAGCCCGTAGCTGACCTGCATTTCATTGGCGAACTCCACCATCAGGATGCCGTGCTTGCTGATCAGGCCGATCAGCGTCACCAGCCCGATCTGGGTATAGATGTTGACGGTAGCCATGCCCAGCGCCAGCGGTATCAGCGCGCCGCAGATCGACATGGGCACGCTCACCAGGATGATGAAGGGGTCGCGCAGGCTCTCGTATTGCGCCGCCAGCACCAGGTAGATCACGATGATGGCGAAGATGAAGGTGATCATCAGCGCCGAGCCTTCCTGGCTGTACTGGCGCGCGTCCGACTGCCAGTCGTAGCTGAAGCCCGCAGGCAGGAACTGGGCTTGCTGGGTCAGGAACTGCACCGCATCGCCCATGGTCACACCAGGCATCGGAATGGCCTGGAAGGTGGCCGCGTTGAGCTGGTTGAACTGCGTCAGCTTGTTGGGCTCCACCCCCATGGACACGGTCACAAGGTTGGACAGCGGCACCTGCGCGCCGCTGGCGCTCTTGACGTAGTAGCGCGCCAGCGACTCCGGCGAAATACGCTGTTCGCGCAGGCTCTGCGGAATAACGTCGTAGGAACGGCCGTCCATGCCGAAGCGGTTCACGTAGTTCTCGCCCACCAGCACGGCCAGCGTGTCGCCGATGGCCTTCATGGTGACACCCAGGCTGTTGGCCTTGGCGCGGTCCACCTTCAGTTGCACCACCGGATTGTTGTAGTCCAGGTCGCTGTCGACCACCATGAACAAGCCGCTTTCACGCGCCGCCTTCTTCAGGCCCTCCATGGCCTCATAGACCACCGGATAGTCGGACGCGCTCATGATGACCATCTGTACCGGCAGCCCGCCGGTGGAGCCCGGCAGGGACGGCAGCTGGAAGGCGAAGATATTGCTGCCCTCGACCTGGTTCACCATAGCCTGCATGTCGGCCTGGATCTGGTCGGCCGAACGCTCGCGCTTTTCCCAAGGCACGAAGTCCACGCCGCCGATGCTGTTGGAGACGCCGTCGGAACCGTTGATCAGCCAGCGCCCCTGCTGTTCCGGCAGGGTCTTCATGACGTCGTCCCACTTGCGGCCGAATTTCTCCACGTAGTCGATATTGGCGTGCTGCGGCGACTTGATCGCGGTCAGCACTGTCGACTGGTCTTCGACCGGCGCCAGCTCGCGCTGCGCGGCGTTGTAGAGGAACGGCAGGCTCGCCAGTACCGCCACGGCAATCAGCCCGGTCACCCATCGGTGATGCAGCGAGACGTCCAGCACGCGGCCATAGGCATCGCCCAGGCGTCCGAAGAAATGCTCGGCGCGGCGCGCCATCCAGCCCTCGGAGACCCGGCTGTTGAGCAGGAACGAGCTCATCACGGGCGACAAGGTCAGCGCAATGACGCCCGACACGACCACGGACCCGGCCAGGGTGAAGGCGAACTCCTTGAAGAGCGAACCAGTAAGCCCGCCCATCAGGCCGATCGGCGCGTAGACCGCGGCCAGCGTGATGGTCATCGCGATCACAGGCCCCGCCACTTCGCGCGCGCCGATGAGGGCCGCGCGCACCGGCGACTTGCCCTCTTCGATGTGGCGGTGCACGTTTTCCACGACCACGATGGCGTCGTCCACCACCAGGCCGATAGCCAGCACCATGGCCAGCAAGGTCAGCAGGTTCACGCTGAAGCCGAACAGCGCCATGATGGCAGCCCCGCCCAGCATGGACAGGGGAATGGTCAGCACCGGAATCAGCACGGCGCGCAAGGAACCCAGGCACAGGAAGATCACCACCACCACGATGGCGATGGCCTCGATCAGCGTATGCACCACGCCATCGATGGAAGCGCTGATGAAGCGGGCCAGCTCGAACGGCACCTGTACGCTGGTGCCGGGCGGCAGGTTCTGCTTGATGTTGGGCAGCAACTCGTTCAGGCGTTTGACGATCACCAGCGGATTGCCCACCGGCGTGGCGTTAAGGCCGAAGTACACCGCCGGCTCGCCGTCCATCAGGCCGCTGGAATCGGTGGATGCCGCGCCCAGTTCCACCGTGGCCACGTCGCCCAGGCGCACGATCGCGTCGCCCTCGCGCTTGACCACCATGTCGCGGAATTCCGCGACGTTGACCAGGTCCGTGTTGACCTGGATGTTGGACACCACGTACAGGCCCTTGGCCTGCCCCGGCGCCGCCTGCACGTTGTTGTCGCGCAGCGCGTCGGCCAGTTCGCCCGCGGAAATGCCGCGCGCCGCCATCCGGTTCGGGTCCAGCCACACCCTCATGGCCAGTTTTTGCCCGCCGTAGAGTTCCACGCTGGCCACGCCGTCGATGGACGAGAGCTGCGGCTGCACCACGCGCGACAGATAATCCGTCAGGGACGCCAGCGACAAGGTGCTGCTGGAAAAGCCGACATAGGCCACGGCGGTCGCCTCGCCGGCGGACTTGACCAGCACGGGGTCGTAGACGTCCTGCGGCAGGCGGTACTTGACCTCGTTGACCTTGGCCATCACCTCCGTCATGGCCTTGTTGGAGTCGGCGTTCAGCTTCATCCGCACCGTGATCACGCTACGGCCTTGCGTGGAGGAAGACGACAGGTAGTCGATGCCTTCCACCGTGGCCACGGACTGCGCGATGGGCTGGGTGACGAAGCCTTGCATGAGGTCGGGCGAAGCGCCCGGATACTGGGTGGTGATGGTGATGGTGGTACTTTCGGTCAGCGGATACTGCCGCACCGGCAGGCCGCTCAGGGCCTTGATGCCCAGCAGCAGGATCAGCGTGCTGACCACCAGCGCCAGCACTGGCCGGCGCACGAAGAGATCGGTGAATTTCATGTTCTGCTCCGCGCCCTTACCGGACTTGCGCCACGGTCTGCTGCGCGGCGTCCAACGCCACGGTGTCCTCGACGCCGACCTCGACCGCCGCGCCGTTGTGCAGGCGCAGCTGGCCTGAGGTCACGACCTGGTCGCCCGCCTGCAAGCCTTCGGTCACGACCACGCGGCCGCGCACGCGCTCGGCCGTCTTCACATAGGCCTGGCGGACCGTCGGGCCGGCGGACGCCTCGCCCGCCTTGGGCGGGTTCAGCACGTAGACGGAATCGCCATAGGCGCTGTAACTGACCGCGGTTTCCGGCACGGTGATCACGCCGGGACGCGCGGGCAGGCCGATCTGGCCCTGGGCATACATGCCGGCCGCGAGCGCGCCGTCGGCGTTCGGCAGGGTCGCCTGCACGCGCACGGTGCGCGACCCTGCGTCCACTTGCGGCTCCACAGTGGTGATCTGACCTTCGAAGACGCGTCCCGCATGGGCGTCCACGGTCACCGCCACCGGCTGGCCCGCGCGCAACGCGCCCATGGCCTGCTCGGGCAGGGTGATGTTGGCGTACATGGCGGAAGCGTCGGTCAGCGATACCAGCGGATCGCCGGCGCGAGCGAATTGCCCCAGGTTCACGCGGCGCACGCCCAGCACGCCGTCAAACGGCGCTTTGATGCGCTTTTGCTCGATCAAGGCCTGCACGCGCTTGATGTCGCCCGCGGCCTGGTCGTAGTCGGCCTGCGCCTGGTCCAGTTGTTCGCGCGTGGCGGCCTGTTGCGGCAGCAGGCGGCGGGTGCGGTCCAGCAAGGCGCGCGCATTGCGCGCCTGGGCCTGCAGCCGGGCCAGTTCGCCCTGCTCGGGCGCGTCGTTCAATTGCACCAGCAACTGGCCGGCCTGGACCTGCGCGCCCGAGGCGAACAGGATACGGTCGACCCGGCCGTCCACTTCGGCCGCTACCTGCACCTGGCGCGCCGCCTCCAGCGAGCCGATGCCGCTCAGCGTGACAGGGAAGTCCGCCTGCCGCGCGGCGGCCACCGCGACCTTGGCCGGCGCCATGGCCCAGCCGCCCTTTTGCTGCGCGCCGCCGTACTTCCAGTACAGTCCGCCGCCCGCCAGCGCCAGCGCCACGACCCCGGCCGCCCACGCTCCTGATTTCGCCTTCATGATTGACTCGCTATTTATCAAAGAATGTTCTTGGATAATCCACGATATCGGGCATTTCGTCAAAAGGGTTAATCCAATCCCCTGCATAGCGGCGGACTATGGCGCGCAAGCCCCTGCGGGCCGTGTGGGCAAAAAAAAACCGCCAGCAGGCTGGCGGTTTCGTGGAGCGCAACGCGGCTAGGTCCGCACCATGTGCAGATAGTGGCGATGCCGTTCGTACTGGTCCAGGATGTCGCCGATGACGGCGTCGCGGCTCCAGCCCATGATGTCGTAATCCTGCCCGCCTTCGCGCAGGTGGACCTCGGCGCGGAAGTACTTGCGCTCGTCCTCGTCGGCCGCTTCCTCGGGCGTGAGACTGGGACGCACGAAAGCCTCGGGCTGCACCGCGTAGGAAAAGTCCAGGTGCTCGCCATGGGAGACTTCCATGATCACGCCCTCGTCGTTGCCGTGCTCGCGCACTTCCACCTGGTAGCCCTGCTTGCGCAGTTCGTCCGCCACGTCTTCCATGGCGGGCCGCACCACGTCGCTGATGAAGCGCTGCACATGGGCGCGGCGCGGCATCATGACCATGTTGCGCAGGCGCCGCTCCCATGACTGTCCGCCGCGCGCGGGGCGTGACAAGGTCAGCGACTGGTAGCGGATGCCGCGCTTGGTCGCGTCCAGCTTGAGCGCCTTGAACAGGCCCCACAGCGACAGCAGCAGAATGATGGAGAAAGGCAGCGCGCTGGCGATGGTCGCGGTTTGCAGGGCCGTGAGGCCATCGGCCAGCAGCAGCGCGATCGCCACCGCCCCCATCAGCACCGACCAGAAGATGCGTTGCCACACGGGCGTGCGGTCCGAACCGCCGGAGGCCAGCAGGTCGACCACCAGCGCGCCCGAGTCGGCCGAGGTCACGAAGAACACCGCCACCATCGCGATCGCGACGACGGACAGCACCCCGCTCCAGGGCAATTGTTCCAGGAAGGCGAACAGCGCCAAGGAAGAATCGGCCTGCACCACTTCCGCCAGGCCCTGCACCTTGTCGACCAGGATCATGTGGATGGCGGTATCGCCGAACACCGTCATCCAGAACAGCGTGAAGCCGGCCGGCACCAGCAGCACGCCGGTGACGAATTCGCGGATGGTGCGGCCGCGCGAGATGCGCGCGATGAACAGGCCCACAAAGGGCGACCACGCAATCCACCAGCCCCAGTAGAACAGCGTCCAGCCGCCGATCCAGTCGGTGGGTTCGTAGGCATACAGGTTGAAGGTCTTGTTGACGATGTCAGACAGGTAGGCGCCGGTGTTCTGAACAAAGGTCTGAAACAGGAACACCGTCGGGCCGACCACCAGCACGAACAGCAGCAGCACCGCCGCCAGCACCAGATTGGTCTCGGACAGGATGCGGATCCCCTTGTCCAGGCCGCTGGCCACCGACAAGGTCGCCAGGCCGCAGGTGACGATGACCAGGATGATCTGCGTGGTCACGCCCACCGGAATGCCGAACAGATGGTTCAGGCCGCTGTTGATCTGCGCCACGCCCAGGCCCAGCGAAGTCGCCACGCCCAGCACCGTGCCGATGATGGCGAAGATGTCGACGGCATGCCCGATGGGCCCGTGGATGCGGTTGCCGATCAGCGGATACAGCGCCGAACGCAGGGTCAGCGGCAGCCCGTGCCGATAGCTGAAGAATGCCAGGATCAGCGCCACCACCGCGTAGATGGCCCAGGCATGCAGGCCCCAGTGGAAGAAGGTGATCTTCATGGCTTCACGGGCCGCAAGGGCGGTGCCCCCCTCGCCCACGGGCGGCGCGATGAAGTGCATCACGGGCTCGGCCACGCCGAAGAACATCAGGCCGATCCCCATGCCCGCGGAGAACAGCATCGCGAACCAGGTGAAGTTGCGGTAATCGGGTTCGCTGTGGTCGGGTCCCAGCTTGATGTCGCCATACCGGCTGACCGCCAGGAATACCACCGCGATCAGGATGATGGCCACGACCAGGATATAGAACCAGCTGGCGTTGCCCAATATCCAGCCCTGCACGGACTCGAACAGGCTTTGCGCGACCTTGGGCGCCAGGATCGCGAACCCCACCAGCAGCAGCGTGAACACGGCCGCCGGAAAGAACACTGGGCGATTGATGGTGGATGGTCGGGTTTCTGAAGTCATGCTGCCGCTCCTTTCGCCCGAGGGTTGGAAATTCCCAGCACGCGTCCCCCCTCAGTCCGGCCGCGCGCCGCAAGTATTACTATCACGGCCTAAGGCCGTCTGACAATCTGAAACCGCAAGCCGGGCCGGCCAGAGGAGAGATATCCCATGATCGATCACCTGGACCATCTGGTCCTGACCTGTACCGACCCCGACGCCACGGTGGACTTCTATACCCGGATCCTGGGCATGCGCCTGGAAACCTTTGGCGAAGGCCGCCAGGCGCTGCGCTTCGGCAACCAGAAGATCAACCTGCACGTGCGCGGCCATGAGTTCGAACCCAAGGCCCACCTGCCCGTACCGGGCGCGCTGGACCTGTGCTTCATCGCCGATCGCCCGCTGGAAGACGTGATCGCGCATCTGAACCGCGAAGGCGCCCGGATCATCGAAGGCCCCGTGCCGCGCACTGGCGCCACCGGCAAGATCCGCTCGGTCTACCTGCGCGACCCGGACCTGAATCTCATCGAAATCTCGGAATTGCTGGCCTGAGGCCGGGAACCGGCCGCCTTAGTCGGTCTTCGGTTCGCCGAAGACCACGCTGCGGAAGAAACCGGCCAGCACGGCCTCGGTCATTTCCGGCGTGACGGCCTGCGGGTCGAAGGCATAGCTGAACTGCATGCCGTCCGACAGGGCCAGCAGGCCCAGTGCCATCTGTTCCGGCGGCATGCGTAGCGGCGTGCCGACCCGCGCAGAAAACTGGCGAATGTATTCCGTGGTGGCTTCGCGCAATTCCCGCATGCAAGCCACGAAGCCAGCCCGGAAATCCGGATCGCGCGCCGCCTGCAACTTGCCTTCCATCCACAGCAGGAAACAGTCGTTCTCGCGGTAATGCGTGGAGTAGTACTCCAGCACGCGGGCTTCCATCTGCGGACGCGATTCGCCGTCCTCGAAGATGGCGCGCATGTCGCTCATCACGCTCTCGTGATCGCGCCTGAGCAGTTGCAGGAACAGTTCGGACTTGCTGGTGAAGTTGGAATAAAAGGCCCCGCGCGTGTACCCCGCCTGCTCGGCGATGTCCTCCACGCTGGCAGCCACGAATCCCTTGGCAAGAAAGATCGATTGCGCAGCGTCGAGCAGACGCTGGCGCGTCTGGTCACGGCTTTGCTCTCGCGTAAGGCGGACTTTTGACATGGCGGGAGTTTAGCACTGGGGAGCATTTCAGATTCAATATTGAATTCGAATTCATACATGTATTAGAATCCAGGCCGTATCGGGTCGAAACCGGCCCTTATTCCCGAATCTCCGCGCCGCGAGGTGTTCCGTGACTTGCCCTGGCCCTGCCGCGCGCTTTGCCGCGCGCGCCGCCGCGGCCGCCTCTGCGGCGCCGCTTTCACCCTCCAACCGCTCCCGCCATTGGCCGCGCCTGTGGTCGCTGCCTGCCGCCGCGTCACTCGCTCTGCTGCTCGCTGCCTGCGGCCGCAATGAAGCGCCGCCGCCCGCGCCGCGCCCTGTGGTCGCCATGCCCGCCCAGGCCGATGAACGCCTGCCGGCCTGGACGCTGCCTGGCGAAGTGCAGGCGCGCTACAGCACCCCGCTGTCGTTCCGGGTCAATGGCAAGATCATCGAGCGCCAGGTCCGGCTGGGCGATGCCGTCACCCCCGGGCAGATCGTCGCCAAACTGGATCCGGCCGACGCCGCCAAGAACGCGGCCAGCGCCCGCGCACAGCTGTCGGCGGCCCAGCACCAGCTGGACTACGCGCGCCAGCAGCTGGACCGCGACCGCGCCCAAGCCCGCGAAAACCTGATCGCCGCGACCCAGCTGGAACAGACCCGCAACGCCTACGCCGCGGCATTGGCGCAACGCGACCAAGCTCAACAGCAGGCAGCGTTGGCGGCCGACCAGCTCAA
Source organism: Achromobacter sp. GW823-FHT04E03 (assembly GCF_058796095.1). Lineage (NCBI taxonomy): Bacteria > Pseudomonadati > Pseudomonadota > Betaproteobacteria > Burkholderiales > Alcaligenaceae > Achromobacter > Achromobacter sp. GW823-FHT04E03. The sequence goes on from NZ_JBXAIJ010000003.1 coordinate 649,323, forward strand.
ATACACCACGTTGCAGGCCGACCATGCTGGCGTCATCACCGCGGAGCAGGCGGACACCGGACAGAACGTGGCCGCCGGCGAACCGGTCTACAGCCTGGCCTGGTCCGGCGACATCGACGCCATCTGCGACGTGCCGGAAAGCGTGCTGGCGGGCCTGGCCATCGGCCAACGCGCCAGCGTCACGCTCGGCCCGCTGCCCGGCCAGACGTTCTCCGCGGTGCTGCGCGAGATCGCGCCGGCCGCGGATCCGCAAAGCCGCACCTATCGCGCCAAGCTCACGCTGGAATCCCCGACCCCGGACGTGCGCCTGGGCATGACGGCCAATATCAGCTTCGACAACCGCTCCGGCGAAAACCTGACGACCTACACCGTGCCGGCCACCGCGCTGTTCCATGACGGCCCCGCGCCCGCCGTGTGGATCGTCAAGCCGGACGCCGACACGCTGGAGCTGCGCCGCGTCGAGGTGCTGCGCTACGACGCCCGCACCGTCACCCTGTCCAAGGGCCTGCAGGCGGGCGAACGCGTGGTCTGGCAAGGCGTGCACGCGGTGGCCGCCGGTGAGAAAGTCCGCGCCGTGCCGCCGCTGCATCCCGAGGATTTCGCCTCATGAGCGGCCCGCAGCATGACGCTTCCGTGCAGGCGCCTCGCCACGAGGAAGGCCGGTTCAACCTGTCGGCATGGGCGCTGCGGCACCAGCCGCTGGTCATCTTCATCATCACGCTGATCACGCTCTTCGGCGTCCTGTCGTACTCGAAGCTGGCGCAATCGGAAGATCCGCCTTTCACCTTCCGCGTCATGGTCATCAAGACGCTATGGCCCGGCGCCACTGCGCAGCAGGTGCAGGAGCAGGTCACCGACCGCATCGCCAAGAAGCTGCAGGAAGCCCCCAACACGGACTTCATGCGCAGCTACTCGCGGCCGGGCGAATCGCTGATCTTCTACACCATGAAGGACTCCGCGCCCGCCAGCACCGTGGCCGAACAGTGGTACCAGGTGCGCAAGAAGGTCGGCGACATTGCAGCCACGCTGCCACCGGGCGTGCAAGGCCCCTTCTTCAACGACGAATTCGGCGACGTCTATACCAACATCTACACGCTGCAGGGCGACGGCTTTTCGCCCGCGCAGCTGCATGACTACGCCGACCGGCTGCGCACCGTGCTGCTGCGCGTGCCGGGCGTGGCCAAGGTGGACTACTTCGGCGATCAGCCTGAGCACATCTACGTCGAGATCTCCAACACCCAGCTCACGCGGCTGGGCGTGTCGCCGCAGCAGATCGCCCAGGCCATTAACAGCCAGAACGCCGTGACGAGCGCGGGCACGCTGACCACCGCCGACGACCGCATCTTCGTGCGGCCCAGCGGCCAGTACGCCAACAGCCGCGTCCTGGCCGACACGCTGATCCGGGTCAACGGCAAATCGATCCGGCTGGGCGACATCGCCACCATCCGCCGCGGCTACCAGGATCCGGCAATCGAGCAGATGCGGCTGGGCGGCAACGCCGTACTGGGCATAGGCATCACCATGCAGCCGGGGCGCGACGTGGTCCATCTGGGCAAGGCTTTGAGCGCCAAGTTCGAAGAACTCCAGGCCCAGTTGCCCGCCGGGCTGACGCTGAAGGAAGTCTCCAGCATGCCCAAGGCGGTATCGCATTCGGTCGACGACTTCCTGCGCTCCGTGGCCGAAGCCGTGGCCATCGTGCTGGCGGTGAGCCTGGTGTCCCTGGGCCTGCGCACCGGCATGGTGGTGGTCATCTCGATCCCGGTGGTGCTGGCGGTCACGGCGCTGTTCATGGACATGTTCGGCATCGGCCTGCACAAGGTATCGCTGGGCACGCTGGTGCTGGCGCTGGGCCTGCTGGTGGACGACGCCATCATCGCGGTCGAGATGATGGCGGTAAAGCTTGAACAGGGCTGGAGCCGCGCGCGCGCCGCTGCATTCGCCTACACCAGCACTGCCTTTCCCATGCTGACCGGCACGCTGGTCACGGTGGCGGGCTTCCTGCCGATCGCGCTGGCCAAGTCCAGCACGGGCGAATACACCCGTTCCATCTTCCAGGTGTCCGCCATCGCGCTGATCACCTCGTGGTTCGCCGCCGTGGTGCTGATCCCTTTGCTGGGCTACCGCATGCTGCCGGAACGCAAGCGCGAAGCCCATCTGCCCGACGACCACGAACACGACATCTACAACACCCGCTTTTATCAGCGCCTGCGCGGCTGGGTGGGCTGGTGCGTGGACCGCCGCTACCTGGTGCTGGGCGCCACGGCGCTGATCTTCGTCGTGTCCATGGCCTGCTTCCGCTTCGTGCCACAACAGTTCTTCCCCAGTTCCGACCGCAGCGAACTGCTGGTGGACGTGCGACTGCAGGAAGGCGCCTCGTTCGCGGCCACGCTGCGCCAGGTCGAGCGGCTGGAAAAGGCGCTGGAGGGCCGTCCGGAAATCGATCACTCGGTCAGCTTCGTTGGCACCGGCGCACCGCGCTTCTACCTGCCGCTGGACCAGCAGCTCGCCACCCCGAACTTTGCCCAGCTGGTCATCACCACGCATTCGGTGGAGGACCGCGAGAAGCTCGCGCAATGGTTGCAGCCCGTGCTGCGCGAGCAGTTCCCGGCCATACGCAGCCGCCTGTCGCGCCTGGAGAACGGCCCGCCCGTGGGCTTCCAGGTGCAGTTCCGCGTGAGCGGCGACAGGATCGCCGACGTGCGCGCCGTGGCCGAGCAAGTGGCCGCCGAGGTCCGCGCCGATCCGCGCTCGACCAATGTGCAGTTCGACTGGGACGAACCGTCCGAACGTTCGGTACGCTTCGAGATCGACCAGCAAAAGGCGCGCGAGCTGGGCGTCAGTTCCAGCGATATCTCGGACTTCCTGGCCATGACCCTGTCGGGCTACGCGGTCACGCAATACCGCGAACGCGACAAGCTGATCACCGTGAGCCTGCGCGCGTCGCAAGAGGAGCGGATCGATCCCGCGCGCCTGGCCACCCTGGCCATGCCCACGCCCAACGGCGCGGTGCCGCTGGGCAGCCTGGGCCACGTGCGCTATGACCTGGAGTATGGCGTCATCTGGGAACGCGACCGCCAGCCCACCATCACGGTGCAGGCGGACGTCGCGGCGGGCGCGCAAGGCATAGACGTCACCCGCGCCATCGATGCCAAGCTCAACACCCTGCGCGCCGGGTTGCCCGTCGGCTACCGCATCGAGGTGGGCGGCCCGGTGGAGGAAAGCGCAAAAGGCCAGTCCTCGATCAATGCCCAGATGCCGCTGATGGCGGTGGCCGTGCTGACCCTGCTGATGCTGCAGCTGCAAAGCTTCGCCCGCGTGCTGATGGTGGTGCTGACCGCGCCGCTGGGGCTGATAGGCGTGGTCGCGGCGTTGCTGCTGTTCGGCAAGCCCTTCGGCTTCGTGGCCATGCTGGGCGTGATCGCCATGTTCGGCATCATCATGCGCAATTCGGTCATCCTGGTGGATCAGATCGAACAGGACATCGGCGCCGGCCACAAGCGCGTGGACGCCATCGTCGGCGCCACGGTGCGGCGTTTCCGCCCGATCACGCTGACGGCCGCGGCCGCCGTGCTGGCGCTGATTCCGCTGTTGCGCAGCAACTTCTTCGGCCCCATGGCCACCGCCCTGATGGGCGGCATCACCATCGCCACCGTGCTGACGCTGTTCTTCCTGCCGGCCCTGTATGCCGCGTGGTTCCGCGTCCGCCACGACGAGCGCGACGAACCCGAAGGCGTGCCGCCGGGCGCCAACGCCGGCGACACGGTGGAACGGGGAGCATGACGATGACCCAACTTTCCTTGCGCGTGGCCGCCCTGCCCTTGATGCTGGCGCTGGGCGCCTGCGCCTTCGCGCCCAGCAGCAAGCCGCCCGCGGTCGCGCAACCGACGCAGTACGGCGTCGAAGCCACGCCCCCCGCGAGCGCCGCCGCCCAGGGCGTTGCGCAGCGCTTCGAGCAAGGCGCGCGGCCCGTGCCCGAATGGTGGAAGCGCTATGAATCAGAGGCGCTGAACGCGCTGGTGGCCGAAGGTCTCGCCAACAGCCCGGACCTTGCCGCCGCCGAACGCAACCTGGCCGGCGCGCGCGAACAGCTGCGCGGCCAGGTGAATTCATCGTTACTGCCTTCGGTCGACGCGGGCGCCGATGCCTCCCGCCGGCGCGCGCTGACCATGCCGAACCTGCCCGAACCGACGGCGCAATACAACGTCTTCACCGGCCAGGTCCACGCCAAGTACGACCTGGACCTGTTCGGCGCGGCGCGTTTTGCCAACGCCTCGCTCGCGGCCCAGGTCGAGCAGCAGACCTTTCAGCTGGAGTCGGCCCGCCGTTCGCTCGCCAGCAACATCGTCACAGGCGCCATCACTGCTGCGGCGCTGGCCGAACGCGTGGCGTTGACGGAGAAGCAGGTGGTGCTGGCGCGGCAGGTCGCGCGCGACACGCAGCGCCGCTACGAACTGGGCTCGGCCTCGCAGAACGACGCGCTGGACGCGGACCAGGACGCCGCCACGCTGGAAGCGTCGCTACCCGGCCTGCGCGCGCGCTGGCATGCGACGCGCCATGCGCTGGCGGTGCTGCTGGGCCGCAATCCGGACCAGGCTCCGCCCGATCTCGCCTTCAGCATGCTGGCCGTGCCGCAACAAGTGCCGGTGGTGGTGCCGTCCGAACTGCTGGCCGCGCGCCCGGACATCCTGTTCGCCGATGCGGTGGTGCAGGCCGCGGCGGCCGACGTGGGCTTGGCCACCGCGCAGCTGTTCCCCAGCCTGTCCTTGTCCGCGTCCATGGGCAAGAGCGGCTTCAATTGGCCCGCTGCGATGTCGGGCGCCGGCGCCGTCTGGGCCATCGGCGCTTCGCTCACGCAGCCTATCTTCCATGGCGGGGCGCTACTGGCCGAGCGCAGCGCGGCCAAGGAACGCTACGAAGCCGCGTTGCTGCAATACAAGCAGACCGTGCTGACCGCCTTCCGCGACGTGGCCGACACGCTGTCGCGGCTGGACGCCGACGGGCAGGCGCTGGCCTCCGCCGAAGCGTCGCGCCGCGCCGCGGAGCAGTCCTACCGCAACACCGCCAGCCGCGTGCGGCTGGGCGCGCTGGCGCCATATACCGAGTACGCCGCCGAGCAGCACTACGTGGCGGCCCGCCTGCGCGAGATCGAATACGCCAATGCGCGCCTGACCGAAACGGCGGCGCTGTTCCAGGCCATGGGGTCGCCGGCCCGCGCCGCGCAGCAATAGGCGCATCCGGCCACATCCGGCGACACGCGGCCATGGCCGCGGCGGATCGGCACGCAAGCCCTCGCGCTCACGGCGCGGGGGCTTGTTCCTTCATGCGGGTGGCCAGCGCCAGCGATTCGATGCGGCGGGCGGCCGACTGCAGCAAGGCCGTGGTCTTGTCCTGCGCGATAGTGTTGAGCCGAGCCGCAAGAAAGGTGACGGTCAGCGCGCCGAACACGCGCCGGTCTTCCTGGAACACCGGCACCGCGATGCCCGCCCGTTCTGGCGAGATCTCGCCCACTCCCAGATAAAAACCCTGCACCCGGATCCGGTCCAGCTTGCCGGTGAATTCGGCCTGCGTCGCCCCCAGGCCCAGGTCGCGGATCTCGTCCGCATGGGCCTCGTACAGGCGGCGCTGATCCTTGCGCGGCAGGAAAGCCACGATGGTCTTGGCCGTGGCGCCGCGGAACAGCGGATGGGCGCGGCCGCGGCCGTGCGGAATGCCCAGTTCGTCGGGTCCGCGCTCGTGGTGGATGTTGAGGATGCGCAGGCCGTGGATCACGCTGAGCAATACGTCGCCGCCCACCTGATCCACCACCTCGCGCATGATCGGACGCGCCACGCCCAGCACCGGATCGCCGTCGATGATGAGGTGGTCCAGTTCGATGATGCGCGGCCCCAGCTTGTAGCCTTCGCCGGTCACGCGCAGCAGATAGCCCAGGTCCGTCAGATCGCGGATGTAGCGGTAGCCCGTGGGCGCCGAATACGACAGGCGCGAAATGATCTCTTCCGCCGACAGCACCGGGGTTTCCAGGCTGAAGAGGTCAAGTATCGCTAGGGCTCGCTTCAGGGTGGACATGGCGGTCGTGGGACGGGGAACAACGCGGGATCGGGCGCAGCGTATCACAGGGATGCCCGCGGCGCGCCTGGGCCATAGGCGCTGACTACCAGACCCTGATTTCCCTCCAGACGCAAACTATCGTTTTTCTATTTTTTATCATTTATAGATAAAAACTAATTGGATTAGATAATTTTTTATCGAATAATGATATTCAAGCAATGGGCAGATTGACGTCCAACACGCCACTGCACCTGCGGAAAACATCAGGGGAAAATCCATGAAGCAGTCTTGCGGCACCAAGGGCGGCATCAGCCGCCGGCATTTCCTGGGGGCTTCGGCCGCCACCTTGGCCAGCGCGGCGCTGGCGCGGCCCGGCCGCGCCTGGGCGGCCGGCTATCCGGCCGAACGCGCCATCCAGTTCATCGTGCCCTTCCCCGCTGGCGGCGGCACCGACCTGGTGGCGCGTCCGCTGGCCCAGGGCATCGGCGAAGCGCTCAAACAAAGCGTGGTCGTCATCAACAAGGGTGGCGCCGCAGGCAACATCGGTACCCAGCAGGCCGCGCGTTCGGCGCCGGACGGCTACACCATCGCGCTGGGCTCCACCGGTACGCACACGGTGAACCAGAGCCTGTACGAGAACATCGGCTATGACCCGGTCAAGGACTTCGAACCGGTGTCCATGGTCTGCTACTACAACAACGTGCTGGTGGTGCATCCGTCGTTTCCGGCGCGCACGCTGCAGGAGCTGGTCGCCATCATCAAGGCCAATCCGGGCAAGTACTTCTATGGCATCACGCAGAACGGCAGCTCTGCGCACCTGGCCATGGAACTGCTCAAGGCCACGGCCGGCCTGGACCTGCCCGGCGTGCCGTACAAGGGCGCGGCAGCCGCGGTCAACGACTTCCTGGGCGGACAGTTCCCGATCCTGATGGATGTGGTGATCAACCAGCAGCAATTCATCCGCGGCGGCAAGTCGCGCCCGCTGGCCGTGACCTCGGCGCAGCGCGCGCAGGCGCTGCCCGACGTGCCGACCGTGGCGGAATCGGGCTTTCCCGGCTATCAGGCCATAGGCTGGAACGGCGTGTTCGCGCCCGCGGGCACGTCCGCCGCCATCGTCCAGACGCTCAATGGCGCCGTGCAAAGCGCGCTCAAGCAGCCCGCCCTGGAGCAATTGACGCAGAACGGGCTGGAGCTGCACGGCAGCACCCCGCAAGAACTGAGCCGTTTCGTCGCCACCGAAAGCGAAAAGTGGCGCACGCTGATCAAGAGCGCCAACATCAAGGCCACCTGATGCAACGCATACCCTATGGCGTCCCCGTGGACGCCCACTCCAATCCCTGGCTGGCGCTGGACCGCGAGCTGCGCGCGCAGGGCCTGCGCGCCGCGGGCGCCGCGCCGGTGCGCGCGGTGGTCTGCGTCACCGTCCACGTCGACGGCCCCGCCGTCGAGGTCGGCCGCAAGCAGTTCCCGGCCGGTCCCCACACCGCGGGCCGCTATGCCATCCGCCGCGGCGTGGCGCGGCATCTGGAGATCCTGGCGCGCCACGGCATGCCGGCCACGTTCTTTGCCTGCGGCTATGACGTCGAGCACTATCCGGCGACCTTCCACGACATCCTGGACGCGGGCCACGAGATCGCCGCCCACGGCTATCTGCACGAAGCCTGGGACCTGGGCGATGACGAGCCCGCGCTGCTGGAAAAGACCCACCGCATCATCCAGCGCGAGCTGGGCGTAACGCCCGCGGGCTGGTGCTCGCCCTCGGGCCGCAAGAGCCATCGCACCCTGCCCGCGCTGCGGCGGCTGGGTTACTGCTACGACGCCAGCGAAAAGGACCAGGACCGTCCCTACCTGCCGGCGGACACGACGGACTTCATCATGCTGCCGAACAACACGGTCTCGCTGGACGACTATCCGTTCTACTTCTCGGGACACAGCCTCGCCGCGGAAGCCTATGACAACTGGGTGCAGGAATTCGAGGCGCTGCGCGCAGCCGAAGGCTATGTGCACCTGACCGTACACCCCAAGGCCGCCGGCGGCTCCGGCACGCCGGCCCGCGCCGCGGCGCTGGACCGCTTCCTGGCCTATCTGGCCGCACAACCCGATGTGCACGTCATGACGCTGGAAGCGCTGGCGCGGCACTGCCTGGCCCGCCCCGACGCCTGGAGAAGCGCATGAGCGCCGACAAAACCGTACTGGTCACCATCAATGTGCAGGGCATCGGCCCCGAAGCCGCGACCCAGCCCGAAACCTCGCTGCACGGGCGCGACGCGCATGGCCGCTACACCTACGGCGGCGGCCTGGCGCGCGTGCTGGACATGCTGCGCCGCCAGGACATCCGCGCCACGCTGTTCTGGCCGGTATTCGAAGCCGAACGCTGCCGCGGCCTGCTGGAGCAGAGCCTGCGCGACGGCCACGAGGCCGCCTCGCACGGCAATGCCTACGAAGACCTGCCCGCGCTGGGCGAGCGCGAAGGCGAAGTGCTGGAACGGGCCCGCGACCGGCTGGCCGAACTGACCGGCTCCGCCCCGCAAGGCTTTCGCTATGCCGGCGCGTTTACCGCCAATACCGTGCCGCTGCTCCACCAGCTCGGCTATCGCTACGACAGCAGCGCCATCGACGACGACGCCCCCTACGCGCTGGACGCGGACGGCGGCCCCGGCATGGTGGAGCTGCCCTGGAGCGAAGGCCTGTGCGACGCCACCCATTTCAGCCGCCGCGTGACGCAGGACCGTGCCTATGCGCACTGGGTGGAGCAAGGCGATGCGCTGCTGGCGACCGATGGTTATGCCTGCCTGACCCTGCATCCGCGCGCCGACAACGGCGTCGGCCGCGCGGCCAGGTTGGTGAAAGTCGAGCAATTGCTGGAGCGCTTCCGCGCCGCAGGCGCCAGCTTCAAGACCTGCTCCGAGCTGGCCGCCTCCCCCCCTACGCGCTGAACGCAAGACGCCGATGGCGTGCTTGCACTGGTAAACCCTGAGCAATATTGGCGCCAAAATAAGCTAACATTTTTTCGCCATCCAATTCCCACCCCCAGATTGCGGCGCGGCGCGCCGCCCAAGTCCATGACCCAGATCACCCAATTTCCCTTCGTATCGGTTTCGGGCGCGCCCGAGGCCCGCGGCCGCTCGTATGGCCAGCAAGCCGCCGACCGCGTGCGCAAGAGCGCCAAGATGTACGGCCAGACCCTGGTCGACCTGGGCTATGACGCCATGGCGCGCACCCAGCTGATCAATGGCTTCGCCCGCGAGATCGAGAACTTCGCGCCGCACTACCTGGAAGAAATGCGCGGCATCGCCGCGGGCGCCGACGTGCCTTTCGAAGACATCGTGATGGTGAACGCGCGCACCGAAGTCATCGCCAAGGCCCGCGCCGAGAAGAAGAAGGCCGCCGAGCTGGAGCCGGGCGACGGCTGCACCGGCGCGCTGATCCTGCCGACCCGCTCGGCCAACGGCCGCCTGATCCATGGCCAGAACTGGGACTGGCGCGCGGAATGCGCCGAGACCGCCATCGTGCTGCGCGTGCACAACGACAACGGCCCCGACATGCTGACCTTCGTCGAAGCGGGCGGACTGGCGCGCAGCGGCCTGAACAGCGCCGGCGTCTCGATCACCGCCAACTACCTGGAGTCCGACCGCGACTTCCGCCAGCTGGGCGTGCCGCTTTCGTTGATCCGCCGCAAGGTGCTGGAACAGGAACACTTCGCGCTGGCGATCAAGGCGGTGGCGACCACGCCCAAGTCCTGCTCGAACAACATCATGATCGGCATGGCGGCGGGCTTCGGCGTCGACTACGAATGCACCACCGATGAAGCCTTCCCCATCTACCCGGGCAGCGACGATCTCATCGTCCACGCCAACCACTGGGTCAGCGAAGTGGCCCTGAGCAAGCTGCGCGACACGGGCCGCGCCAGCACGCCGGAAAGCGCTTACCGCGACTGGCGCGTGCGCCGCCTGCTGAACGAGGAATCCAAGCTGACGCGCGAAGACTTGAAGCGCGCGCTGTTCGATGACTTCGGCGCGCCCTATTCCGTGTGCCGTCCGCCGCGCCCCGGCAGCCACGACAATCTGTCGGCCACGGTGGCGATGGTGATCATGGAGCCCGAGGCCGGCCTGATGGAAGTGGCGCCGCTGCCGGCGCTGAACCGCAGTTTCACCCGCTACAGCCTGACCGCCGAACCCGAACTGCTGGCTGCCGCCTGAAGCGGCGCGCCCGCGCAACCCCAGGAAAACGTATCGATGAAAAACCATTTGTTGAGCGCCGCGGTTGCGCTGGCGCTGGGCTCCATGGCCGGCGCGGCCTGGGCGCAATCCGCCCCGCCGCTGCGCATTTCGTTCACGGCCGATATCCGCTCCACCGAACCCGGCGTGAACCGCGACAGCAACAGCGACGCGGTGGTGCTGCACATCGTCGAGGGCCTGGTGGCCTACGGAGAGGACGCCGAGGTGCGGCCGCTGCTGGCCAAGTCGGTGGATATCAGCGCGGACGGCAAGACCTATACCTTCAAGCTGCGCGAAGGCATCAAGTTCCACAACGGCAAGCCGATGACGTCGGCCGACGTGCTGTGGACCTGGCAGCATTACACCGCGGCCAATTCGGGCTGGCGTTGCGCCAGCGAGTTCGACGGGCGCGGCACGGTCAAGGTGACGGGCGTGGAAGCGCCGGACGCGCAGACCGTGGTCTACCACATCGAAAAGCCCAGCAGCCTGTTCCTGGCGACGCTGGCGCGCGCCGACTGCGGCGGCACTGGCATCCTGTCCAAGGATTCGGTGCGGGCGGACGGTTCCTGGGACAAGCCCATCGGCACCGGGCCGTTCGAATTGGCGGAATGGAAGCGCGGCGAGTACGTGCGGCTGACGAAGTTCGCGGGCTATTCGAACCTGGACGGCAAGCGTGACGGTTATACGGGATCGAAACGGCCGCTGGTGGACGAGGTGCGCTTCCTGATCGTGCCGGACGATTCCACCGCCAAGGCGGCCCTGCAGCGCGGCAACATCGACATCATCGAGGACGTGTCCAATAGCGACGTGCCGGTGCTGCAAGGCACGCCGAACGTCAAGGTGGCGCATGCGCCGGTGATGAGCATGACGGCATTGCTGATGCAGACCAAGGATCCGGTGCTGGCCAATCCGAAGATGCGGCAGGCGCTGGCGCACGCGATCGATTACCAGCAACTGGCGGCGGCGGTGACGGAAGGCCTGGCTCAGCCCAACAATTCGATCGTGCCGCTGGTGTCGCCCTACTATGACGCGGCGCAGAAGCAGGGCTGGAACTACGATCCGGCGCTGGCGCAGAAGCTGCTGGGCGAAGCGGGCTACAAGGGGCAGGATCTGACGATCCTGACGACCAAGCGCTATCCGCAGTCGTACAACTCGGCGGTGATCATCCAGGCGATGCTGCAGGCGGTGGGGATCAAGGCGCAGTTGTCGGTGGTGGAATGGGCGACGCAGCTGGACCGCTATAACGCGGGCACTTACCAGATGATGACGTTCCCCTATTCGGCGCGGCTGGATGCGGCGCTGAACTACGAGATGGTGACGGGGGACAAGGCGAAGCAGCCGCGCAAGGTCTGGGACAATCCGCAGGCGCTGAAGCTGATCGAGGCGGCGTCGTCGGATACGGATCATGCGAAGCGGCAGGCTTCGTTTGATCAGCTGCATAGGCTGTTCCTGGCGGATGTGCCTAGTATTCCTTTGTATAACGGGTTGGATATTGGGGCTTATCGGGCGGATATCAGGGGGTATCAGCCTTGGGCGGTCAAGAAGCCGCGGGCTTGGGAGGTGGAGCGGGTTTCGGCGCCTTGATGTTGGTTTTGTTGTCTTTGTTGGTGCCTTCGTTGTCTTCGTAGGTCGCCCGGCGGCGCGGGCCCTGAGGCTGCTCGCGCCCACGATTGCGGTCCGGAGCGTTCGCTCCGGACTGCCCCGTCGTCATCGTCGTCACCGCCTGCGGCGGCTCCTTCCGATTCCCTCGGGCGCATCGAGGTTGCTCGCAGCCTCAGGGCCCGCGCCGCCGGGCTACGAGTTTCTTGGTTCGCTGCGCGGTTAGACCCGTGGGTAGTGGCGAGGTTTGCGGGGCCCGCCGCTTGCGGCCGCGCAGGCGGCCGCAAGCAGCTTACGTGGTGGTGGGGCGTCGGGGCGGTGTGCGCTGGCGCGCTGGCGTGGGTCTTGTTTTTTCTCTACTCGCAGTTTCCTCTCCCCGCAGTTTTCCCTCCGCTTTTTTCTTCTTCTCCCCGTCTCACTCCTCTCAGATTGGCTGGCAGCATCAGTCCGGCCTATTAGGGATACTACTGGTATCTCTTTGGGATACCAGTGGGGTACCTTCTCGTCCATTGCGCCGGACGGCAACTCGGAGTCTCTGCCGTCCGCGCCTTTTTCTTACGCTGCAATACACATGAACGCTACGCAACGCACCTATCAAACCCTGCTGGACCAGATCGTTTCGCGCCGGATTCCGGCGGGGGAAGTGTTGGAGGAACGCCGACTGGCGGATGAGCTGGAGGTGTCGCGCACGCCTTTGCGCGCGGCCATGAACCGGTTGTTGGGTGAAGGGATGCTGGAGCGGCTGTCCAACGGGTCCATCGTGGTGCGCTCGTTTGGCGTGACGGACCTGCTGGAGCTGCTGCAGATCCGCAGCCTGCTGGAGAGCGAAGCCGCGGCGATGGCGACCGGGCGGATTCCGGCGGAGCCGTTGGAAGGGCTGCGGGCGCGGCTGCAGGCTTTGCTGGATGCGAAGACGCCGGACGAGAAGTCGGATTGGGAGGTCGACAACGCGCTGCACGATCTGGTGGCGGCGTATTGCGGCAACCGGAATCTGGCGACGATGATCACGGCGACGCGGCGGCAGGTGCGGATGTGCGATGTGGAGCGGCTGCCGCAGCGGCAGGTGCAGGCGCGGGAAGAACATCTGGCGATTGTGGAAGCGCTGCTGTCGGGGGAATCGACCCGGGCGCGGCAGGCGATGGCGGCGCATCTGGAGAACGTGCGGCGCAGCTACGTGAATTCGCTGGGGTATCTGAGCCATGGCGCGTGACATGGATGCCTCCCCGCTCGTGATCCGCCCGCGGCCGCTCACGCCGGAGGCCTTCGCGCCTTATGGCGAAGTGATCGCGCACCAGGGCGCGGAGCGCCGTCACCATCTGACCGAGCCCATGCGGCACAGCCCCGAAGTTGTGCGGCACGCCAGCTGGGTCAGCCGGGTGCAGGCGGCGCCGCCCGGGCCGGTGGAGATCCGGCTGATGGAGCGCCACCGCTACGCGGCGCAGAGTTTCGTGCCGCTGACGGACTCGCCCTATCTGGTGGTGGTGGCGCCTACCGGGGCCGACGACCTGCCTGACATGGCGCGGCTGGAAGCGTTTCTCGCAACCGGCAGCCAGGGCGTGTGCTACCGCGTGGGCGCCTGGCATCACGGCCTGACCGTGCTGCGGGGGCCGGCGGAGTTCCTGGTCCTGATGGGCCAGACCGGCCGCGGCGATGACGACGAGTTCTGGCAGGCGCCGGCTCCGCACGCCCTGGTTTCGATTTCCGATTGACCCTATCCCGATGGCTAGCCCGCTATGACTACCGATCATCCCCACTTGCGCCGCGATTTCGTCGGCTACGGCGCCAACCCGCCCGATCCCCGTTGGCCGGGCGGCGCGCGCCTGGCGTTGAATCTCTGCATCAACTACGAGGAAGGCGGCGAGCCTTCGGTGCCGGACGGCGACGCTGAATCCGAAACCGGACTGACCGAGGGCGGCGCGGGCGGCTTCGCCGGGCGGGACCTGGCGGCCGAGTCGATGTTCGAGTATGGCAGCCGGATCGGCTTCTGGCGCGTGCACCGGCTGCTGCAGGAGCGCGGCATGGCGGCCACGATACTGGGCTGCGGCCTGGCGCTGGAACGCAATCCGGAAGTCTGCGAGGCCATCAAGGCGGCGGGCTATGACGTGTGCGCGCACGGCTGGCGCTGGGAACGGCACCAGAACCTGACGCTGGAAGAGGAACGCGAGCGCATCCGCCGCACCGTGGAATCGATCACCCGCACGGTGGGCTCGCGGCCGCTGGGCTGGTATTGCCGCTACGGCCCCAGCCTGAACACCCGCGCCCTGCTGGCCGAGGAAGGCGGTTTTCTCTACGACTCCGACACCTACAACGACGAGCTGCCCTACTGGACCGAAGTTGCCGGCAAGCCTCATCTGCTGGTGCCCTACGGCCTGGCCAACAACGACGCCAAGTTCATCCGCGGCGGCATGGCCACGGGGCAGGACCTGTTCGAGTACCTGCGCGACGCGTTCGACATGCTGTACGAGGAAGGCGCCACGGCTCCCAAGATGATGTCCGTGGGGCTGCATCTGCGCCTGGTCGGCCAGCCGGGCCGCGCGGCGGGCCTGGCGCGCTTCCTGGACCACGTGGCGGCGCACGGCGACGTCTGGGTCTGCCGGCGCGCCGACATCGCGCGCCACTGGCATGCGCACCATCCGGCCGCCCAGGGCGCCGCGCGCTGATTCATTTTCTGCATCGCCCACGTTTTCTCATCAGGAGAGCAGCATGTCGAAGTACCAGAAAATCAATCGCCGCGGCCTGCTGGCCACGGCCCTGGCCGGGTTGCTGGCGCTGGGCCTGAGCCCGGCGGCGCAAGCCGAGGCCTATCCCAGCAAACCGATCCGCATCGTCGTGCCCTTCCCGCCCGGCGGCGCGGCCGACACCCTGGCGCGCGCACTGTCGCAGCAGTTGAACGACACGCTGGGCAAGCAGGTCATCGTGGAAAACCGCGCCGGCGCGGGCGGCACCATCGGCACCAATGCGGTGGCGCGAGCGGAGCCCGACGGCTACACGCTGCTGCTGGGCAACGTGTCCACGCTGGCCATCGCGCCCAGCCTGTATCCGAACCTGAACTACGACCCGGCCAAGGACTTCACGCCGATCACGCTGGTGGGCAAGAGCCCGCTGGTATTCGCGGTCAATCCGGGCCTGCAGGCGAAGAACCTTCCCGAGCTGATCGCCCTGGCGAACAAGGATCCGGGCAAGCTGACCTTCGGCTCTTCCGGCGCGGGCAGCATCACCCACCTGACCGGTGAAGTGCTGAACCTGGCCACGGGCGGGAAACTGGTGCACGTGCCCTACAAGGGCAGCGCGCCCGTGCTGCTGGCGGTGGCCTCGGGCGAGTTGAGCATGGGCGTGACGCAGGTGGTGGAGATGCTGCCGCAGTACAAGGGCGGCCGGGTCGGCGCCGCGGCGGTGACGGGTATCGAGAAGTCGCCCGCCCTGCCCGAAGTCACGACCGCCGCATCGCAAGGCGTGAAGGGACTGGAAGCCACCACTTGGTACAGCCTGATGGCGCCCGCCGGCGTGCCGGCGGAAGTGGTGCAGCGCCTGCAACCGGCGCTGGAGAAGGTGCTGACCAACGCCGAGCTGCGCAAGCGTTTTGCCGACGAGGGCCTGATCCTGGCGCCGTCCACGCAGGCCGAGCTGAGTGCGTTCCTGGGCAATGAAGTGCGCGATTGGGCCGCGGTGATCAAGCAGGCGGGCGTGAAGCTCGACTAGCGATTCAGGCCGGGCCGCACTGGCGGCCCGGCGCCGTCAAGCGTCTTACTTGCCGTCGCGGACCTTGGTTTCCCAGGCCCGCGGCTTGCCTTCCCAGACCGAGAATCCTTCCACGCGCTTGCTGGATGCCCATGCATCCGCGCCGTTGTACAGCATCAGCATGGGGGTCTGTTCCAGCATCAGGGCGTGCAGCTGGTCGAACAGCGCCTGGCGCCTGGCCGGATCGGATTCGAGAAAGCTCTCATCTATCAGCTTCTGCGCCGCCGGGTCATCCCAGACCTTGCGCGGCTGCTTGGCCTTGTCGCCCGAAAATTGCTCGAAGCTCAGCGACGGATCCAGGCGCGAAGAGAACGAGAACGAGCTGATCTGGTACTTGCCGGTGTTGTAGCGGTCCAACTGCGTGGCCCATTCCAGCACCTCGATCTTGGCGTTGATGCCCACCGCCTGCATCATGGCCTGGGCGATCACCGCGACTTGATAGCTCGGTACGTGGGCGCGCTTGTTGGCGTAGATGACCACGGGCTCGCCCTTGTAGCCGGCTTCCTTCAGCAATTGCTGCGCCCGGGCCGGATCGTATTTGTAGCCGCGCTTTTCCGCGTCCTTGTAATAGGCCGACCCCGCGTAGACGGCGGAATTGTTTAGCTGGCCCAGGCCTTCGGAGGCGGCGGCCACGACCTGCGGAATATCCAGCGAGGCGGCGATGGCCTGGCGGATCTTCACATTCTTCAGGACCGGATCCTCGGTCTGGAACAGCAGCACGTGCTTGACCGCGTCATGCGGGCTGAACACCGTCAGGTTCTTGGCGTTCTTCAGTTCGCCCACGTCGGTGTTGGTGATCTGCGCGGCGTCGATCGCGCCCGACAGCAGGCCTGCCTTCGAAGTGGAAGGATCCGGCACCACCAGGAACTTGACCTCGTCGGCCAGCGGACGCTTGGACCCCACGTAGCCGTCCGATTTGTCGCCGGCGGGCGAGACGTAGTCCTTGTAGGCCGTCAGCAAGGTGTATTCGCCGCGCTTCCAGTCCTTGAACATGTAGGGGCCGGTGCCCACCGGCTTGATCCAGGAACCGTCGGCCGCGACCGAATCCTTGGAGATGATGGCGGTCATGCCGCAATCGGTGCGGGCCAGCGAATCCAGGAACACGGCCGACTTGCGGTCCACCTTCATCACCACGGTCTGCGCGTCGGGCGCGGACACGTCCGTCACTTTCAGGCCGTTGCGGCCGTCGAAGTCGCTGCGGCAGCGCCAGTCCGTCTTGGGATCCATGTAGCGCTGCCAGCTCCAGATCACGTCGGCCGAGGTCAGCGCGGCGCCGTTGTGAAACTTGACGCCGTCGCGCAGCTTGAAGGTGTAGGTCAGGCCGTCTTCCGACAGGTCCACCGACTTCGCCAGCAGAGGGCCCACAGTGCCGTTCTCGCGGTAGCCGACCAGACCTTCCACGATGTTGAGCACCACGCCGTCGGTGGTGTTGTCGCGGTTGACGCCGGGGTTGGTCGAGCGGATGTCGGCGGGCTGGGCGATGGTCAGCAGCGCGGCCTGGGCCGAACCGGCGGCGGCCAGCGCCAGGCTGAGCGCGAGCGCTCTGGGTACGAAAACGTGGTGCATGCAAAAACTCCCCGGCGTGCGGCGCAAAATTCACGCATATATTGGCGCCAAAATTAGCTGCCCATTATGAGCGGAATGCGCCGCTCCGCTATCGGGGGTATCCCTGAAGACGCCGCCGGAATGAAAAACGGCGGCCTTCTTTCCGAAGGCCGCCGCATGCGTGCAGCGCGGGACACGCTGGCAGCGTCAGGAGATGTCCTGCCCCACGTGCTGGGCAATGATTTTTTGCAGACGCTTGACGTCGCGGGCTTCCAGCGCGTCCACCATGTCGAAATGCTCGCGCGCGGAGATCTCGATGCGCGAACGCGTCACCCATTCCTTGGCTGGCGCCGCCGGGCCGCGGGCGCGCGTTTCGTGGATCAGCGCGACCAGTTCGCGATTGCGGCACATGTCGTACATGCCCGCGTGGAAAGCCAGGTTGACCTCGTACTGTTCCAGCAGCGTGCCGTCCTGCAACAGCTTGGCGAAGCGTTCGGCCAGGGTGCGCAGTGCCTTGACTTTGCCCGCGGTGACGTTGGGCATCAGGTCCGCCGCCGCGCCCGTTTCCAGCAGGATGCGGATGTCGCGGATCTGCAGATGCTGGTCCGGATCCATGGCATAGACGTGATAGCCCCGGTTCGGGATGTGCGCGATCAGCCGCTTGGCGGCCAATTGGTCTAGCGCCCGCCGGACGTCCAGACGCTTGGCGTCGTAGCGTTCCTGCAGGTCGATCTGTTTCAGCCAGGCGCCGGGACCGTAAACGCCCGCCTGTATATCGTGGGCGATGCGATCAACCAGGCCGGGTTGCGCCGTTGCCGCTTTCGGCATGGACCACTCCCGTCTATCAAATCCGAAGCGCGTATTTTATGCGTAAGTATCCCTGGGGTACGGCGCCGTCGCCCCCTGGGATACCCGGCCCTCAGGCGCTGGCCCGCAACGGCTCCTGTTGGTCCAGCCGCCAGCGCAGGCGCACGCCGCCGGTATCGGTGGATTCCAGCGCCGGAATCGCCGACAGCAGGCTGCGGGTGTATTCCTCTTGCGGCTGGTCGAACACGGCGTCGCGCGAGCCCTGCTCGACGATGCCGCCGTCACGCATCACCACCACGCGGTCGGCCACCTGCTCCACCACGCCCAGGTCGTGGCTGATGAACAGGCAGGAAAAGCCGTGGCGTTCCTGCAGGTCGGCAAACAGGTCCAGCACCTGCCCGCGCACGGTCACGTCCAGCGCGGACACCGGCTCATCGGCGATGACGAAGGCCGGACGGCGCACGATGGCGCGGGCGATCGCCACGCGCTGACGCTGCCCGCCCGACATCTCGTGCGGATAGCGCTTGGCGTACTCGGAGCCCAGGCCCACTTCGGCCAGCACTTCGTCCACCCGGCGTCGCTTTTCCGCCGCGGGCATGTCGTCCAGCATGCGCAGGCCCTCGCCCACCAGTTGGCCGATGGTCATGCGCGGGTCCAGCGAGGAATACGGATCCTGGAACACCATCTGGCAGTTCAGCCGGTAGTCGCGCCAGGACGCCGACCGGCGGTTCACCGGTTGGCCACGGAACAGGATCTGGCCCGAAGTGGGCGCCAGCAGTCCGGCAATGGCCCGGCCCAGCGTGGTCTTGCCCGAACCCGAGCCGCCCACCACCGCCACCACTTCTCGCGGCTTGACATGCAGGTCGATGCCGTTGAGCGCACGCTTGGCGCCAGTGCGCGAGAACAGCCGCTGGTGGCCGGCGTAATCGACCACCAGATTCTTGACCTCGACAATGGGCGGCTCCTTGCCCAGTTGGCGCGCCGGCAGCCGGCGCGGCATGGCGTCCAGCAGCTTGCGCGTGTAGGGATGCTGCGGCCGCTCCAGGATGCTGGCGGTGGCGCCGGTCTCCAGCACCTTGCCATGCTGCATCACCACCATGCGCTCGGTGTAGCGCGCGACCATTGGCAGGTCGTGGCTGATCATCAGCACCGCGGTATGGTGTTCGCGGGTCAGGTCCACCATCAGTTCCAGCACGTCGCGCTGCACCACCGCGTCCAGCGCGGTGGTGGGCTCGTCGGCGATCAGCAGCGCTGGCTCCAGCAGCATCACCGATGCCAGCATCATGCGCTGGCGCATGCCGCCGGAGAACTCGTGCGGCCAGGCTTCCATCGCTCCCTTGGGATCGCGGATGCCGACCCGTCGCAGCATTTCCAGGATGCGTTCGCGGCGCGCGGCGGCGGACAGGTCCTTGCGATGCAGGCGCAGGCCCTCATCCAGCTGGCGGCCAATTGGCATGGACGGATTCAGCGAGGTCATCGGCTCCTGGAACACCATGCCGATGCGCGCGCCGCGCAGCTTGCGCAGCGCAGCCGGCGACGCCTGCGTCACGTCCACGCCTTCGAACTTGATGGAGCCGCCAGCCACCACCAACGGCGACGGCGTCAGGCCCATGATGGCGCGCGCGGCCTGCGTCTTGCCGCTGCCGGATTCGCCGACGATGCCGACCATCTCACCGGGCGCCACCTCGAAGGACACTCCGCTGACGATCTCGCGCCCGCCGGGGCCGACGGTCAGCGACAGATTCGATACCGATACCAATGCGCTCATTACACGCCCCTCATGCGGGGATCGAGGCGGTCACGCACCGCGTCGCCCAGCAGATTGATTCCCAGCAGCGCGAGCGCGATGGCCAGGCCGGGAAGTATGGATAGATAGGAAGCCTGCGCCATGAACGGCCGGGCAGCGGCCAGCATGTTGCCCCAGGTGGGCGCGGGAGGCGGTACGCCCAGGCCCAGGAAGGACAGCGCGCTTTCCGCCAGGATCACCCAGCCGAACATGGAGGTCGCCAGCACCGTCAGCGGCGCCACGCAATTGGGCAGCACATGGCGGAACATGGTGTAGAGCTCGGAGTTGCCCAGCACGCGCGAGGATTCGATGAACTCCTTCTCGCGCAGCGACAGCACCGTGCCGCGCACGATGCGCGTCACCGAGGGCGTGTAGGCCAGGCCCAGCGCCAGGATGATGCCGTATTTGTTGGCGCCCACCACGGCCAGCAGGCCCAGCGCCAGCAGCAGGCCGGGAAAGGCCAGCAAGGCATTGTTGAAGGCCATGATGATGCGGTCGGTCCAGCCCCGCACAAAGCCGGTCAGGGTGCCGATGATCGTGCCCGCGACGATGGCGAAGCTTACCGTCAGCAGGCTGATCCAGACGCTGCTGGAAGCCCCCGCCAGCAGGCGCGACAGCTCGTCGCGGCCGAATTCGTCCGTGCCCAGCAGGAACTCGCCGCCAGGCGGCTTCAGGCGCGCCACGAAGTTGATCTTGAGCGGGTCATGCGGCGTCCAGAAGGCGCCCATGACGGCCGCCACCAGCATCAGCGCCACGATGACGCCGCCCAGTAGCGCGTTGGCTGCAATTCGCTTTTTCATTCGGCGGTCACTCTCGGGTCAAAGAGGGGATAGCAAAGGTCGATGAACAGGTTCACGATCACGTAGACCACGCCCACGAACAGCAGACAGCCCTGGATCACGGGGTAGTCGCGGGCGAAGATGGAGTCCACCAGCAGGCGCCCCAGGCCGGGGATGGTGAATACCGTTTCCACCACCGCGATGCCGCCCAGCAGGTTGCCCAGCACCAGGCCGATCAGCGTCCAGGTGGGTCCGAAGGCATTGCGGAACGCGTGGCGCATCAACACCGCGGATTCCGACAGCCCCTTGGCGCGCGCATGGGTGATGTAGTCCAGCCGCAGCACTTCCAGCGTGCTGGCCCGCGCCATGCGCATCAGCACGCCGATCTCATGCAGGAACAGCGTCAGGATGGGCATGGCCAGGTACAGCAGGCCGGCCTTCCAGTCCTCGCCGATGGACACGTAGCCCACCACTGGCAGCCACTGCAGCTTGAGGCCGAAGAAGATCAGCAGCAGCAAACCCAGCCAGAAGGTCGGAATCGACACCAGCAGCGTGGCCGTGCCGACCAGGAACAGGTCAGGCGCCTTGTTCTGCTTCCAGGCGGCGATCATGCCGGCCGGCACCGCCACCAGCGCGGCGAACAGCACCGCCACCACCACCACGCGGCCGCTGATCAGGAAGCGGTCCCACACCAGCGGCAGCACCGGCTGGCCGGTATTGATGGACGACCCCAGGTCCCCGTGCAGCATGTTGCCGAACCAGATGCCGAACTGGGTAAGCCAGGTCTGGTCCAGCCCCAGCCGCTCCCGCAGGTCAGCCAGCGCGGCAGGCGTCGCCAGGTCACCCAGCAGCAGTTGGGCGGGGTCGCCCGGGATGAGCCGGATCATCACGAATACCGCCACCGCCACGATCAGCAGCGTCGGTATGGCCATGACGATCCGGGATAGCGCGAAACGCAGCATGCCCCTCTCCTATTCCTGGTCACGGACTCGCGGATGCCCGCAAGCGCCGCGTCCGCCGGTCTCAGTTGTCTTCATGTCGCAGCTTGCGCAGGGCGGAGGCCAGGAAGTCCTGCACCTGGCCCACACACTTCAAGCCGTCATGCGGCACGTTTTCCACCACGTCCAGCACCGCGTTCACGCCTTGCGCCTCGAACGAACGGCGCAGCGACTCCAGGCGCTCCGGGCGGGTATTGCCGGCCGAGTTGGCGCCGGGCATGAAGAACTTTCCGCCTTCGCGGTGAGTGATTTCCCAGGTTTCCAGGTCGGCCTTGCCCACGATCATGTGGACCGCCACCTGCTTGAGCGCTTCGATGTCGATGCGCTTGCCGAAACGGGTCTCGGCATCGCGCACGCCCACCCACCAATCCTGGCTGGGATCCAGCAGCGTGACCGAGCCCGGCGCGCCGATCGACACGGCCCACAGGCTTTCCGGGTGCAGGTAGGCGAATCGATTCACGAACTGGCCGCCGCCGGAGTAGCCGAACAGGCCGAACTTCTTGAAGTCGCAGCCGAACTTCTCGCCCACTTCCGCCACCATGTCCAGCAGGATCTCGTCGTAGCGGATGTTGCCTTCGCGCAATTGCTTGAAGCCGTCGCGATTGCCGTCGCCCAGCGGGCTCACGGGGAACAGCGGGCACAGCACGATGCAGTCGTTCCAGCGGGCGAACTCGGCGAACGCGTCGCGGTATTCCACGAAGGCGCGGCCGGTGCCGTGCATGATCACCACCAGCTGCATCGGATGCCTGGCGCTGTCGATGTGCGGCGGGACATAGGTGCAATAGGAAAAGCGCGGATCGGAGCGGGCGGCGAAGACGGTGCTGTGGCCCAGGTCGTACATGGCCCGCGCGCGGGCGGCGTCGGGCTGGATGGCAAGTGCTGCGTTGGACTGCATGATTTCCTCGTTTCCATGGCCGCAGAGGCCGATGGTCTGTGCCGGTGGTCAAAATAATGATCACATAAATTGGCGCCAATTTTAGGCGCACGTATTCCGGCCCAACAAGGCAGGGGATTCCCTAGGAACGTAAAAAGGGAGCGCCGCGGCGCTCCCCTGGATGGCTCGGGGCGCGTCCCGCCGGGCGGGACGACGCCTGCCCGCTTCAACCTTTCTTGAACAACCGCTTGGCGAGGCTGACCGCCCCCAGCACCACGGCTCCGGCCACGATGCCGAACAAGGCGTTGAGCAAGGTGGCCGTAAGCGCCTGCACCACCCCGCCCCCGCCGACCGCGGCGGCGGCCTGATCGACCGCGGCCTGCACCGGCGGGATGCCGTGAGTCAGGATGGCGCCGCCCACCATGAACATGGCGGCGGTGCCAACCACCGACAGCGTCTTCATCAGATAGGGCGCCGCGCCCACGATGCGCCGGCCCAGCCAGGCCATGGCCTGGGACGACTTCTGGCTGAGGTAGAGGCCCAGGTCGTCGAGCTTGACGATGCCGGCCACCAGGCCGTAGACCCCGACCGTCATCGCGATGGCGATGACCGACAGCACCAGCACCTGACGGGTGAAGTCCGCATCCGCCACCGCCCCCAGGCTGATGACGATGATTTCCGCCGACAGGATGAAGTCCGTGCGTATTGCGCCTTTGATCTTGTCGCGCTCGAACGCCACCATATCGACCGAGTCGTCCTGCAGGGCTTCGGCCCGCGCGGCGTGATTGCCTTCGTCCGAATCGCCGTGCGGCAGGAACTTGTGCGCCAGCTTCTCCACGCCTTCGTAGCAGAGAAAGGCCCCGCCCACCATCAGCAGGGGCGTCACGGCCCAGGGCGCGAAGGCGCTGATCAGCAGCGCCGCCGGCACCAGGATCAGCTTGTTGATGAAGGAGCCCTTGGCCACCGCCCAGACGACCGGCAGTTCCCGGTTGACCGGCACGCCCGTGACCTGCTGGGCGTTCAATGCCAGGTCGTCGCCCAGCACCCCGGCCGTCTTCTTGGCCGCGACCTTGGTCATCACGGACACGTCGTCCAGGATGGTCGCGATATCGTCGAACAGTGCAAAGAAGCTGCTTCCAGCCATCAAGAATCCCCTGTGCCTCGAAAGGATTTTCGAGTGTACAGGCGGCAGCCGCCCGCCAAGCGTAACCAGCCTGGCCGTTTTCACTTCTTTTCTGTCCGTAATGCCAATGGCGCCGCCGGCCATCCCGGCCTACCCTGGCGCCAGAACCCGACACTCGCCCCAGGAGGCCACATGCTTGCCTTGCGACCCAGCTGCGAACACTGCGATGCGGCGCTGCCGCCAGACTCCACCGCCGCCCGGATATGCAGCTTTGAATGCACCTTCTGCGCTGCCTGCGCCGAAGGATTGCTGGGCAATGTCTGCCCCAATTGCGGCGGCGGCTTCGCGTCCCGGCCCGTGCGCCCGGCCAGCGACCGCAAAGGCGGGAATTTCCTGGGCAAGTACCCAGCCAGCGCCGAGCGCAAGCACCGCCCGGTCGATCTGGCCGCGCACGAGGCCCTGCGGCGCAGCCTGGACGGCATTCCGCCGGAACGCCGCTAGCTGTTGCGGCGCCCGGACGCGGACACTAGCTGCGCGCGTGCGCCGCCGGACTGGCCGCGTTCTCGAACAGGATGTTGTTTTCCAGGTGGATGTGCGCCATCAGGTCTTCCTTGAAGGTGCGCAGCCCCAGGTACAGCGCCCGCCAGGTGTTGCAGGCGGCGCGCGGCAACGTGATGTCGTGGGTCAGCGCCAGCAGCCGTTCCAGCGCCACGCCGTGGTCGTCGTGCTCGGCGCGCATGACCATGATGGGCATGCCGGCCATGGCGCCATGGCCGCGCGCCAGCATCGGGAACAGCACCTGTTCCTCCTTCTGCATATGGCTTTCCAGTTCCTGCTGCATCACGCGCAGGTGATCGGCCAGGCCGGTCGGGCAGTCCGGGCTGTCGGCGTGCACCTGCTCCACCTTCAGCGCCAGCCGGATCAGCTCGGGCAGTTGCTGGCGATGCACCTCGTGGTAGCGCGCCAGGATGTGATCGACCAGTTCGGCCGGCGAGGCCAGCCCCCAATCCGTCTCGTGGGACGGGCTGCGCGCCAGCTCCATCAGGCGCGCCTCGATCTGTGCCGCGTCCAGCGAGCGCTGGGCCGCCGCCTCGGCCAGGCTCTTCTTGCCGCCACAGCAGAAGTCCAGCTGGTACTCATGAAACACCTGCGTGGCGCCAGGGATGCTGCGGGCCAACTGCCCCAGGGATTGCTCAACCATGCTCATCGCGTCTCTCCATAGTTCGTGACGGGTACAGAAAGCAATGCGAAATCCGTGCCAGGAAAAACTTGCTATTTATCAATGAACTGCAAATTAAAGGGTGAATATCACCCTGCAAACGTGAGGTTTAAACCACCCCGAACGGTAAAATTCACCCCATGCAAAACCTCCTGCTTGCCGATCTGGTCGCCGACCTGCCCCCCGCCGTCCGCCTGCAGCGGCTGGTGTCCAGCCTGCGCACGCATTTCCGTTGCGGCGCGGTGGCGCTGCTGCAACTGGAGGAAGACCATCTGCGCCCTATCGCGGTCGACGGCCTGACGCAAGACGCCCTGGGCCGCCGCTTCGCCGTGCAGCAGCACCCGCGGCTGGCGGCCATCCTGGCGCGGCGCGGCGTCACCTGTTTCCACCACGACAGCACCCTGCCCGATCCCTATGACGGCCTGATCAACGGCATGGCCGGGGAACCGCTGCCGGTGCACGACTGCATGGGCACCAGCCTGCACATCGAGGGCCGCCCCTGGGGTGTGCTGACGCTGGACGCGCTGGAAGTCGGCACTTTCGACGCCGAGGCCCAGTCGGACTTGCGCGACTACATCGTGCTGCTGGAAGCCGCCTTGCGCACCACGCGCCTGGAAGCGGAAATCCGCGCGCTGCGCGTGGCGCGCGGCGCCGAACCGGCCGACAGCGCCGTCGCCGACAACAACGAGATCCTGGGACAAAGCGAAGCCATCGGCCGACTGCTGCATGAGATCCAGGTGGTGGCGGACTCGGAGCTGCCCATCCTGCTTCTAGGCGAGACTGGCGTCGGCAAGGAACTGTTCGCGCATCGCGTGCACCGGCTCTCCCGCCGTCGCGACAAGCCGCTGGTGCACGTGAATTGCGCGGCCCTGCCCGAATCGCTGGCCGAGAGCGAACTGTTCGGCCACGCCAAGGGCGCCTTCTCGGGCGCCGTGGCCGACCGCCCCGGCCGCTTCGAGGCCGCCAACGGCGGCACGCTGTTCCTGGACGAAGTGGGCGAACTGCCGCTGCTGGTGCAAGCCAAGCTGCTGCGCACCTTGCAGAACGGCGAAATCCAGCGCCTGGGCGACGACCGGCCGCGCCGCGTCGACGTGCGCATCCTGGCTGCCACCAACCGCAGCCTGCGCGACCTGGTGCGCGCCGGTGATTTCCGCGCCGACCTCTATCACCGGCTGTCGGTCTATCCCATCCCCATTCCGCCGCTGCGCGACCGCGGCAATGACGTGCTGCTGCTGGCGGGCCGCTACCTGGAACTGAACCGCGCGCGGCTGGGCCTGCGCAGCCTGCGGCTGTCGCCCGAGGCCGAGGACATGCTGCGCCGCTACCGCTGGCCCGGCAATGTGCGCGAACTTGAGCACGTCATCAGCCGCGCCGCGATCAAGGCCGTCAGCCACGGCGCCACGCGCAATGAAATCGTGACGCTGGGCGCCAAGCTGCTGGACCTGTCCGACGGCGACATGCCGCTGGCCGCGCCGCAGGAGGATGCCGACGCGCCCGCCGGTCCAGACCAGACGCTGCGCGAGGCGGTGGACGCCTGCCAGCGCCAGGCCATCCGCCGGGCGCTGGAAACGCACCAGGGCAACTGGGCCCATGCGGCGCGCGCGCTGGGCGTGGACTCCAGCAATCTGCACAAGCTGGCGCGACGCATCGGGCTGAAGGGCTGAGGCGCGGCGTGGGGCGCCGGCAGGCCCCGCAGCCCTGCCCATGCCAGGCCGCTATTCGATCTTTATGCCGGTGTCCTGTATCAGCTTGCCCCACCGCTGCGATTCGGCCTGCACGCGCTGTTGAAATTCCTCCGGCGAGCTGGACACGATGTTGAAGCCGCCCTGCTCCATGCTGTCTTTGACCTGCGGGGTCGCCAGCGTGTCGCGCAGCGCCTGCTGCACACGCTTGCGCACCTCGGGCGGCAGGCCCGCCGGCGCCAGCATGCCAACCCAGGAATAGGCTTCGAAGCCGGGCACCAGCGTGGCGATGGGCGGCACGTCCGGCAGCGCGGGCGCGGGCTGCGCCGTGCCGATGGCCAGCGCGTTCAGGCGCCCGCCCTGCACGAAGCCAACGATGGTCGGCAGGCTGGCGATGACCACATCCACCTCGCCGCCCAGCACCGCGTTGAACATCGGGCCGCCCCCGCGATAAGGCACGTGCGTCACCTTGATGCCCGTGCGCGCCGCCAGGGCGGCCAGGTTCAGGTGATTGGAGCCGCCCACGCCTGAAGAACCGTAGTTCACCTGCCCCGGATGCGCGCGCGCATAGTCCAGGAACTGCTGCAGGGTGGTGATGCCGGTCTTCTTGGCAGTCAGCAGCACTGCGGGCATGGTGCCGATCAGGCTGATGTAGTCGAAGGACTTGATCGTGTCGTACGACAGATTCTTGTACAGCGAACCGTTAACCGCGTGCGAGTCGAAAGCCAGCATCAGCGTGTAGCCGTCGGCCGGCGCGCGCGCCAGCTCGGCGGTGCCGATGGTGCCGGACGCGCCGCCCTTGTTGTCCACCACCACGGTCTGGCCCAGCTTCTGCGACAACACGGGCGCGATGTTGCGCGCCACGTAATCCACCGAACCGCCAGGCGGAAACGGCACGATCAGCCGCACCGGCCTGTCCGGATACCCCTGTCCCCATGCCGCGCCAGCGGTGGCGCAAAGCGCCGCCGCAGCGATGACGGAACGCCATCGTTGCTTCATCATGCCCAGTCTCCTTTGGTGGTATGCGGGTCGCTATGCTGCGGCCCTTATCGATTCACGTCGACGACGATGCGGCCGCGTATCCTGCCCTCCAGCAACGGCGCGGCGGCGGCCGCGATTTCCGACAGGCCCAGCTCCTGCGTATTGGCCTCCAGCATGCCGCGCGGCAATTCATCGGCCAGCCTGCGCCAAGCCTCCGCGCGCAGCGCCATGGGCGCATACACGCTGTCCACGCCGATCAGCGTCACCCCGCGCAGGATGAACGGCGCCACGGTGGCCGGCAGATCCATGCCCTGGGCGAGTCCGCAGGCCGCCACGGGCGCGCCGTACCGCATGCCGGCCAGCACGTTGGCCAGCGTGTGACTGCCGACGCAATCGACCGCCGCCGCCCAAGCCTCTTTCTGCAGCGGCTTGCCCGGCGCCGACAACGCGGCGCGGTCCAGGATGCCGCTGGCGCCCAGGCTCCGCAGGTAGTCCGCTTCCTGCGGACGTCCGGTGCTCGCCGTGACCGTGTATCCCTTGCCCGCCAGCAGCGCGATGGCGACGGTGCCGACGCCGCCGTTGGCGCCTGTCACCAGCACCGGCCCGCCTTCGGGCGTGGCGTTGTGGCGTTCCAGCGCCATCACGCACAACATGGCCGTGTAGCCCGCCGTGCCGATGGCCATGGCCTGGCGGGCATCCAGGCCCGCCGGCAAGGGCAGCAGCCAGTCGGCTGGCACGCGCGCGGCTTGCGCCAATCCGCCCCAGCGCGTCTCGCCCAGGCCCCAGCCATTGAGCAGCACCGCGTCGCCCGGCTTGAAGCGCGGATCGGCGCTGCGGCGCACGGTACCGGCGAAATCGATCCCAGGCACCATGGGAAAACTGCGCACCACCGGCGACTTTCCGGTGATCGCCAGGGCGTCCTTGTAGTTCAGCGACGAGTACGCCACCTCCACCAGCACTTCGCCCTCAGGCAGCTCGTCTTGCGCGATCTGTGTCAGGCGCGCCTGCGTGCCGCCGTCCTCGCCTCGCGTCAGCTTCAAGGCCTGATACGACATTCCTTCCTCCCTGTGCATCGTTGCGCCAGCCACCGTGGCAGGCGCCGTCCCTGCGAATCGCAAGGCCAGGCCGGCCGCGATACGCTCGTTCATCATTTCGGTGGTGCCGTCGGCAAAACACAATGCCTTGGCCGCCAACAGCCGCCGTCCCATGCCCTGCGCCGGCAGCAAGCCCGTTGCGCCCAGGGCCTGGATGCAGGCGGAAACGCCGTCCAGGCATTCCTCGCCGGCGTATTTCTTGGCCATGGCCGCGGCCGGGACCGCCTCGTCCGAACCGGCATCGATCAGGCCCGCGGCGCGGTCCGTCAACATGCGCAGGATCTGCAGCCGCATCGACACGTCCGCCAGCGACCAGCGCAAACCCTGCTGTTCGATGATGGGGCGGCCGAAAGCCTGGCGCGCGGACGCGTGGCGCACCGCCAGCCTCAACGCGCTGTCCAGCAGGCCCGCCGCCATCGCCGCGATGTGCGTGCGCGCCTTGTTCACGCCGGCCAGCGCCATTTGGAAACCCTGGCCCGGCGCATACAGCATGTCGCTGTCCTCGGCCCGATAGCCTTCCAGGCGGATGCCGGCGATGCCGGCCGCCCCCAGGCCTTCCAGCGCCGCGTCCGTCAGACGCAGGCATTGCGGCGCACGCAGGTCGACGATGAAGCAGGCGATGCCGGCCGGCCCGCGCGCCGGATCGGTCTGCGCGAACACCAGCGCCAGCTCGCCGCCCGCGGCATTGGCCACCCAGGCCTTTTCGCCGTCCAGGATCCACCCGCCGCCATCCTGCCGCCGCGCCCGCGTGGCGACGGCGGCGAAATCGCTGCCCGCGCGCGGCTCCGACATGGCGGTGCCCCCGATCAGGTCGCCCGCCAGCAGCCCCGGCAGGTAACGCTCGCGCGCCGCGGCGCTGCCATGTTCGGCAATGCGCAAGGCCACGTTGTGCTGATTGATGAACGCGAAGGCGAAGGCAAAATCCGTCGCCGCCAGCGTCTCCGCCGCCCGGGCCCGCATGCGGTAGGACAGTCCCAGCCCGCCGTCCCGCGCCGGGATCTCGATGCCGCCATATCCGCGCCGGCATGCGTCGCGGATCTGGACGCCGGCCCAATCCTGCGCGCCGCTGCCCGCCACGGCCAGCGGCGCTACCGCCTCCTGCGCAAACGACGCCAGGCCGCGCAGCAGCGCGCGCTCGTCCTCGCGCAAGCCTGCGTCGCGCTCGTCCGCGGCGGCGGTCATTGCATTGCTCCCGCTGTCGCGGCGCCAGTCCGGATCACGCCCGCCGCCTGCAAGGCGGCCAGGCTGGCGTCGTCATAACCCGCCATGGCGCGCAGCAACGCCTCGGTGTCCTGCCCCAGGGCCGGCGGATAGTCCAGCTGCGGCTGGCCTGCGAACTTGAAGGGATTGCCGAGCATGCGAACGGGCTCGCCGCCTTGCGGCCTGGCCACCTCTTCCACCATGCCGCGCGACGCCGCCAACGGATGCGCCAGCGCCTCGTCCACGCCCAACACCAGCGCGGCGGGCACGCGCCGCGCCTCGAAGATATCCAGCCATTCCTGCGCGCTGCGCGCGCCGATGGCGCCTGACAAGGCCTCGGTCAGCGCATCCACGTTGGCCACGCGCGCCGCGGGCGTGGCGTAGCGGGCGTCCGTGGCCAGTTCCGGCAGCCCGATCGCGGCGCACAAGGCCTGCCAGAACGCATCGCCGGTGGGCGCCAAGGCGATCCAGCGCCCGTCCGACGTGCGGTAAATGTCGCTGGGCGCGATCATGCCGTGACGCGCCCCGCTGGCGCGCGGCACGGGACCGCCCTGCAGATAGCCCTGGGCCTGCCAGGTCAGCATGGCCATCTGCGCATCGAACAGCGACACCTGCACCTGCTCTCCCACGCCGCTGGCCTGCGCCTGCACCAGCGCAGCGGCGACAGCCAGCGCCAGGTACAGCCCGCCCGCCAGATCCGCCACCTGATAACCGACGCGCACCGGCTTGCCGCCGGCCTCCCCCGTGATGCTCATCAAACCCGACATGGCCTGCAGCATCAGGTCGAACGCTGGCGCGCCTGCATAGGGACCTCGGTCGTCCAGCCCGATCAGCTGGCCGACCACGATGCGTGGATTGATTGCGGCCAGGGTGTCGTGATCCAGTCCCAGCCGTGCCGGCACGTCCGAGGCGAAGCCATAGATCACCGCATCCGCCTCGCGCACCAGATCCTGGAACGCCTGGCGGCCCAAAGGATGCTTCAGGTCCAGCGCCACGCTGCGCTTGCCCCGGTTCACCGACAGGAAGAACGGCGAATCCTGCACGTCGGAAACGGGAGGCACCGAGCGCGCATAATCGCCGCCCACCGGTTCGACCTTGATGACCTCGGCACCCAGTTGCGCCAGCAATTGGCCGGCAAACGGCCCGCCCAGCACCCACGTCAGATCCAGTATGACCTTGCCCTGCAGCATGCCTGCTCCCTTTCCGGTGAGTTAAATTCACAGCGTGTTCCGGGACGGCATCCGCCGCCCCGATTTCCCGGTATGCAACCTTGCGGCGTATTCCAGCACGGGGCGGACGCCGGGGCCAGGCATCATTTCTAGCGACTGTTGTGAGGTAATTTCACAATGAAACCCAGACTGCCGCCGCTGACGTCCATCCGCGCCTTCGAATCGGCGGGCCGCCAGTTGAGCTTCACCCAGGCCGCGGACGAGCTATCCGTCACGCATGGCGCCATCAGCCATCAGATCAAGGCGCTGGAAGACTGGTTGGGTGTGAAGCTGTTCCGCCGCCTGGGCAAGAAGATCGAACTGACGGATCAGGGCCGGCTCTATCTGGACACCATCAGCCCGGCGCTGGACGCCATCGCCTCGGCCTCGCGCAGCCTGCGTTCGCGCGAGGTGCTGCGGGTCAATGCCCTGCCCACCTTCACCATGCGCTGGCTGTTTCCCCGGCTGGCCCGGTTCCGTGAGCAGTATCCCGAGGTGGAGGTAGAGATATCCACCGGACTGGAGCCCTTCAGCCGCCTGCCCGCGAATCTGGACGTGGTGATCCGGCGCGAGGCCGAGCCCACCCCCGGCCTCTACAAGCGCCGAGTGCTGAACGAGAGCTTCTTTCCCGTATGCGCGCCCGGCCTCCTGCAGCGGCTGCCGCTGGAACGCATCACCGACCTGTCGCGCCACACCTTCCTGCACTGCCGCGCGCGGCGTAGCGCCTGGAACGACTGGCTGGCCAGCGTGCAGCACAGCCGGGTCGTGCCGGCCGAATCGCTGGAGCTCGAACACCTGTACTTCGCCCTGCAGGCCGCACTCGACGGCCTGGGCATGACCATAGGCTATTCATCGCTGGTGGCCAGCGACATCGAGGACGGCCGGCTGCTGGCGCCCTTCGGCCCGCTGACGGTGCAGTCGCCGGGCTATTTCCTCATCATCCGCGAAGAGCGCCGCCACGACCGCTTGCTGAAGACCTTCTGCGACTGGCTGATGGTGGAAGGCGAACGCTTCAACAAGCATATGGAGACGCTGGTGCCTGGCGGTTGAAAGCCTCCAACACGATATCCGCCACCAGCTTGCCGGCCTCCCATTGCGGCATGTGGCCGGCATCCGGCAGCAGGTGCAGCGCGGTCCTGGCCGGTGCGTTCAGCGCGTGGCGCCATGGGATGACGGCGTCGCGCCGGCCGTGGATCAGCGTGCAGCGGCATTGCAGGCTGGCCAGGTCGGCCGCGATGCTCAGTTGCTGCACGCCGTTCCAGCCTACTTCCCGGCATAGCTCGATCAGGGGCTCGCGCCGCGCCTGCGTGCTCTGGCGCAGGGCGTCGATGAAGTTTCCCGACGGCGTCATGCCGGAGACGGTGAGTTTCTGCAGCTCGCGCTGTGCCGCTTCGTTGGTGCCGGCATGCGTCATGCCCGTCAGAAAGCTCTGGTCGATTTCAGTGCCCAGGCCGACCGGCGCGATCAGCACCAGGCTGTCCACGGCCATGCCGGGGCGGGACGCCGCCCGGGCCGCCACCGCCGCGCCAAAAGAATGGCCGATCAGGTTCACGGGGCCGATGCACTGGGATGCGACCGTGTCGGCCACCGCATCGACGATATGCTCGAAGCGCGTGGCCTGCGAACGCGTGGCGCCATGGCAAGGAAGATCCATCGCCAGCACGCGCAGTCCGGCGCGGCTGAGCGCATGCGCCAGGCTGGCCCAGGCGTCGCGGTCGCCGAACATGCCGTGGATCAGCACCGCCGTCTGGCTGTCCGGACGGCTCCCCTCCCACACCGTGAACCGTATGTCGCCATGGCGGGTAGCCGCCCAGGCTTCGCGCTTTGCTCCTGGCGCGCCGCGGGCCAGCATGCCCTCCTGTCCGTTGCCGCTTGCCAGGCCGACATCCGCCACCGTCACGCGACCGTTGGGCCCGGTCCCCGCAACCGCGTCCAACGCGATACCGCGCTCGGCCGCGACGCGGCGGGCGGCAGGGGTGGCGAACTTGCGCTCTCCTGAAGGCTGCGCGAGTGGACGCGCCAACGACGGCGACGCCACCGGCGCCCGCGCGGCGGCCGGGGCGGCAGCGGCCGCCGCAGGCGTTGCCGCTGTGGATTGAGCCGGCACGCCGGCCGCACTCGCCGCCGGCGCAGCCTCGCCTTCCATCTGCACGCGTGCGATCACCGTATCCGCGTTGACGATGCCGTCCACCGCGACCAGATGCTCCACCATGATCCCGTCGTCGTGCGCGGGCACCTCGATGATGGACTTGTCGGTCTCGATTTCGACCAGCACGTCGCCCGTCTTGAAGGCCTGGCCAGGCGCCACGATCCAGGCGACCAGGCGGGCGGCGTCCAGGGCCTCGCCCGTCGGCGGGACGACCATATCCAGCGTTCTCGTCATGCTTGTTCCTCAGAAGATCGATGCGCGCGCCCCGGCCGGCGGAGCGTGACGCAGCGCGGCGTCAGGCCGCCGGATTCATGAACTGGATGAACTCCGTGATGGCGCCTTCAGGCTCCATCAGATAGAACACCTTGGTGCGCCCTTGCCGCATGACGCGCGGCGAAGACACGCTTTCATAGCCGGCGCGCGTGGCCTGCTCGTATACGGCATCCACGTCCTCCACCTCGAACGCCATGTGGCTGTAGCCGAAATCGCATTGGCGGCGCGGCTGCCTGTCGCCGTCCGGCGTGTAGTACTTGAACAGTTCCACCCGGTGTCCGCCGTGGCGCAGCATGGCCCAGCGTATGGTCGCGCCCGGCAGGCCGACCACTTCGCCCAGCGCAGGCTCGCTGCGGTGGTCCATCTCGCCCTCCAGCTCGAAGCCAAGAAAGCCGGTGTAGAAATTGCGCGCGCGTTCGAAATCATTGACGCAGACAGCCGTGTGATGCGTGGCAAGCAGTTTGTCTTTGAGCATTTTTCTCTCCGATGGCGTCCGGTTCAGCGGGCGCCGCCGCGGCGGCTGTCCATGGATTTCAGGGCCGTCTCCACGGCCTGCGCGTCCGCCAGCGCGGCGCGCTCCAGCACCTTGGAGACCACGGGCGAGGAATTGGCGCCCGTGACGTGCACGATCTCGTGGTCCAGCCAGTCGAACAGCCTCGACTGCGCCTCGCTCGCGACCCGCGAGCCGATCGAGGTGCCGCGGGTAGTCTGCTCCACGATCATCAGCGCCTGCGTACGCATGACGCCGGCCGCGATGGTGTCCCAATCGATGCCCAGCGGATCCAGCGTGCGCAGGTCTATCACCTGGGCATCGATGCCCGTGCGCTCCGCCGCCTGGCAGCAGACCTCGACCATGACGCCATAGGTCAGGATGGTGCAGCGCGTGCCCTCACGCGCCACCCGAGCCCGACCGATGGGCACGATGTAGTCCCAGTCCTCGGCCGGCACCTTGCCCACCGTCTTGAACAGGTCGTTGTATTCCACCATCAGGACCGGATCGTCGCAGCGCAGCGCGGCATTGAGCAGGCCGATGTAATCGTAGGGACGCGACGGCGCCAGGATGCGCCACCCTGGATACTGGGCAAACAGGCCACTGGCGTCCATGGAATGCTGCGAACCGTAGCCGGTGCCCGCCGTGACCCGGCTGCGCACCAGCACCGGCACCGCGAACTTGCCGCCGAACATGTGGCGCACCTTGGCGATCTGGTTGAACAGCTGATCCGCCGCCACCAGCGCGAAGTCGGGGTACATGATCTCCACCACCGGCCGCATGCCGTTCAACGCCGCGCCCAGCGCCAGGCCGGTGAAGCCGTTCTCGCAGATGGGCGTGCCGATGAGGCGTTCCGGAAAATGGTCGCCGATGTCCTTGGTAGCGCCAGCCGTGCCGCCTTTCAGGCGATGCACATCCTCCCCCAGGATGAAG
Source organism: Achromobacter sp. GW823-FHT04E03 (assembly GCF_058796095.1). Classification (NCBI taxonomy): domain Bacteria; kingdom Pseudomonadati; phylum Pseudomonadota; class Betaproteobacteria; order Burkholderiales; family Alcaligenaceae; genus Achromobacter; species Achromobacter sp. GW823-FHT04E03. The sequence continues at coordinate 684,066 of NZ_JBXAIJ010000003.1, forward strand.
ATGCCGTCGTCGCGCTGCATGTTCAGCAGCATGGCGCGCGAAATCACGTCCTGGAACTTGGCGTCCGCCAGACTCGCTGGCGTCTGCTCCTCCAGCTCGATGGCGCGCTGACCCGCGAGTTCGCCCAGGTTGCCGCGGATGCCGCTGTCCACGCTGGCCGGGTCCGGCCACAGTTCGGGCCGGATGCGTTGCGCCGCCTCGTCGCCGTAGTGCTCCAGCAGCCGCCCTAGCGCGCCGTCTATCAGTTCTTCCGCGCGGCGCTCCAGGCGGGCGATGCCGGCATCGTCGATCAGACCCAGCGACTTCAGCTGCTCGGGAAACGTCGAAATGGGATCGCGCGCGCCCCAGGCTTCTTCCTCGCCCTTGTCGCGGTAGCGGAAGGCGCTGCCCTTCAGCGCGCCCGACTGGTGCAGGTAGCGGTAGGTCTGCGCCTCCAGCAGCACCGGCCCGCCGTCGCGGCGGATGATGGCCCGGGCTTCCTGCATGGCCAGGCGCGCAGCGACCACGTCCATGCCGTCGAACTCTATCGCCGGCACGCCCAGGGACAGGCCGCGCGCCGACAAGCGGGTTTCGCGGGTCTGTTCCGACACGTGGGTGGACACGGCGTACAGGTTGTTTTCCACGAAGAAAATGGTGGGCGTGTTGTAGAGCGCCGCAAGGTTCATGGCCTCGTAGGCCGCCCCGCTCTGCATGGCGCCGTCGCCGAAGAAGGCCACCGACACATGGTCGCGGCCGCGCAGCTTGTCGGCAAAGGCGTAACCCACCGCATGCGACGGATTGCCGCCCACGATGGCGTTGGACCCATAGATGCCGGCCTCGGGATAGCGCAGGTGCATGGAACCGCCACGGCCGCCGCAATAGCCAGGCGTCAGGCCCAGGATCTCGGCATAGGTCCGGTAGACCACCTCACGGTGCGAATCCAGCGTTTCCGAGTCCAACGGCGAATAGTCCGCCGGTGTGGCGTGGTTCAGCGCCTTGGCAAGAAACTGGTGGTGCATGCGGTGGGTGCCGTTGATCTTGTCGGCCGACTCCAGCGCCGACATGGCGCCCACGGCGGCGCCGTCCTGGCCGATGCTGGAATGCGCCGGACCATGCAGGATGCCGGCCACGCTGAGCTTCAGCAGCTTCTCTTCGAAGCGCCGGATCAGTATCAACTGCTCCAGCATGCGGACCATCTCGCGCGGCGCGATGGCCCCCGCATCCGCGGCGGTGGCGGTAAGCCGCCACCACGGCGTGTCGGTGTGCAGGGCGGCAAGCCGCGAGGGTTTCGCGGCAGGCGCCGCGCCTTCATTGATGTGCTTCATCTACGCTTCCCTTCAGTGAGCCGCGGCCAGGGCGGCATCCAGCGGTTCGGTTTCCTGCGCCCGCAGCAGCTTCCAGATGTGCGTGCGCAGGTGCACGAATGCCTCCATGTCCATCACGTCCTCGATCCGCTCCATGCTGTCCCAGTCCTCGCGCTTGCGCACGTCGGCCACGTTGATGATTTCCTTGATCTGTCCCGGGCGGCCGGTCAGCACCACCACGCGGTCGGACAGATACACCGCTTCTTCCACGCTGTGGGTGATGAACAGCACGGTGCGCGGATTGAGGCGGGACAACTTGACCAGTTCTTCCTGCATGACCACGCGGGTCTGGGCGTCCAGCGCGCCGAAGGGCTCGTCCATCAGCAGCACGTCGGGATCCAGCGCGTAGCTGCGGGCGATGGCCACGCGCTGCTGCATCCCGCCGGACAGCTGGTGCGGATAGGCCTGCTCGTAGCCCGCCAGGCCCATCAGTTCGATGTAGCGCGCCACGGTCCGCGCCCGCGCCTCGCGCGAGGCGCCCTTGCACTTCAAGCCGAAGCCGATGTTCTCGGTCACGGTCTTCCAGGGAAACAGCGCAAACTGCTGGAACACGACGGCGCGGTCCGGTCCCGGTTCCTCGACTTCCTTGCCACCCACCCGCACGCTGCCGGCCGAGGGAAACTCCAGGCCGGCTGCCATGCGCATCAGCGTGGTCTTGCCGCAGCCAGACGGTCCGACGATGGAAACGAACTCCCTCTCGCCCACCTCGAAACTCACGTCGTCCAGGGCCAGGAAGCTTTCCCCGCCCCGGCTGAAAGTGCGCTGCACCCGCTCGAAAGTAATCTGACTCATGCTTGCGTTCCTTTGTTGAGAGCCGCGGCCGCCGGCTTACCTGGCGACGTCGGAGACGAAGGCCCTGAGCTTGGGATCGTCCTGGATCATCTGCAGATACTTGCCCGTGACCATGGTCTTGGGATCAGGGATCTTCTTGACCACGCCCACGGACACCATGAATTCCCCCACGCTGTTCCACCACTCCACGATCTCCGAGGACCCGCCGGGGCCCGGCGCGAACAGCTTGGCCTGCTCCGCCAGGTCGAAAGCCGGACGGTCGCGCAATTCCTGCGCCAGGTACTTGTCGGGGAACTTCACGCCCACGCTGCCGAAAAAGGCTTTCAGATACGCCTTGGCCTCCTCGGGATGCGCGCGCTGCCAGGCCACCGCGCGCAGGTAAACCGCCAGGAAGCGGGCGACCTTGTCGGGATGCTTCCTGGCGAAGGCCGGCGTCGTGAACAGGTAGCTGTGGATAGGCATTTTCAGCTCGGCGCCAGTACAGATCACCTTTGCGCCTATGGCCTCTTCCAGGATGTAGGTGTTGGGCGCCCACACCGAGGAAATGTCGTACTTGCCGCTCATTACCGCGGCATTGATGTCGGGCGGCGACAGGTTCACGAAGCGGTAGTCGTCGGGCTTGAGGCCGAACTTCTGTGACAGGCATTGCGCCGCGCCCCACTGACCCGTGGAGTTGCTGGTGACTGGAATGGTCTTGCCCTTGAGCAGCGCCGGGTTCTTGAGGTACTCATCCGCCCGGTCCTTGGTGGCCATCAGCGTGATGATGGCGGCCTCGCCGTCGGCGATGCCTATGGTCTGCAGGCCGTACTTCGACGCGCCCAGCAGCGACGGAATATTGCCCGCCCCGCCCACGTCCCATGAACCAGACGCGCCCGCCGCGATTTCGACCGCGCCGGAAGCAAAGGTCGAGATCTCAGGCTTCAGTCCCACCTCCTTCCACCACCCCTTCTCGCTGGCGATGTACCACTCCAGCGCCCACCGCTGTGGCTGCTGCCCGATGCGGATGGTGAACAGTTCCTCGCCCGCCGGCGCGGCCTGGGCCGTCGCCTGTCCGGGTCCCCCCAGCCAGCACCCGATCACGAGCGCTGCCAAGGCCTTGAGGCCTTTGTAGTGTTTCATCTGTCTCTCTCCAGTATGAAATGACGCTGCCTGCACTGCCTGCCTGTACTCCCTCCTTTTTTCCCGGGTCAGCGCGACCAGTCGCGCTGCACCCTGCGCTGCAAGGCGCGCATGCCGTAGTCGATGCCCGCGCCTATCAGGCCGATGGTGATCATTCCGCTGATCACGATGGCGGGTTCCAGATTGCTGCCGCCCTGCACGATCATGTAGCCCAGCCCGGTCGAACCCACGATCAGTTCCGCGCCGATCAAGGACTGCCAGCCGAACCCCGCGCCGACGCGGATGCCAGCGACGATGTGCGCCAATGCGGCCGGCAGCAGAATTTCCGTCAACGTCGCCCAGCGCCCAGCCCCCAGCATCTGGCCGGCCTCGATCAAGGCGCGGTCGATCTGCCTGGCGCCGCGATAGGCGTTCAGTACACAGGGCGCGAAGGCGCCGGCGAATATCACCAGGGTGGGCGACAGGAAGCCCGTGCCGAACCAGAAGATCGCGAACGGCACCCAGGCGATTGGGGGAATGAAGCGGAAGGCTTCGAACACCGGCGTCACCGCCCAATCCAGCGCCTTGAAACGCCCCATGAACAAGCCCAGCGGGACACCAAGCAGGACCGCGATGGAGAAGCTGATCAGGAATTTCTCCAGGCTGGCCAGCAGATGCATCTGCAGCACCGAGCCCGCATAGGGTTCGCGCGTGTGCTCGGCCATGCTGCGCAGCACCGTCAGCGGTCCAGGCAGGAAGGCCGGCGATACCAGGCCCAGCCCGGACAGCAATGCCCAGCCGCCGAACAAGGTGGCGATGCCCAGCGCCGGCATCAGCCAGCGTTCGAGCACGCGGCGCGACACGAGGGCGTGCGCGCGCGACGGGCCGGCGCGGTTCAGGCTTTCCATGGCATCACCTTGCGTTCGACCTGCGCCAGCAGGGCCGACATCAGCATGCCCATGCCGGCCACGGCGGCCATGGCCACCACGATCATTCCCGAGTTCAGGTCGCGGGTGGCGATGATCAGCACGTGGCCCAGGCCGACGAAGGAGCCGACCAGCTCGGCCGCCACCAGCACCATCCAGCAAGCCTGCAACGAGGTCCTCAGGCCCGTGAAGATGGCGGGCAACGCGCCTGGAACGATGACGTCCAGCAGCATCAGGCGGCCCGCCGCGCCATTGACCCGCGCCGCCTGGAGCAGCGTGTCGTCGATGTTGCGCACGCCGGTGTAGGTATTGATCACGGTCGGCGCGAAAGCTGCCAGCCAGATGACGAAGACCTTGGCGCTGGTGCCCAGCCCGAACCACAGGATGGTCAGCGGAATCCAGGCGATGGGCGCAATGGGACGGACGATCTGGAACACCGGATTGACGTAGGCCTCGACCAGCCGGTTCTGCCCCATCAGGATCCCTAGCGGCACGCCCGTCAGCGCCGCCGCTGCAAACCCGTACAGCACCAGTCCGGTGCTGGCCACGATGTGCTGCCACAGCGTGCCGTCGGCATAGCCGTCCCCTGCGATCTCCAGTAGTGCGTCCCAGGCATCGCTGGGCGACGGCAGCTGCACCGGACTCAACAATTCCAAAGGGCCGGTGGCCAGGTACCAGGCCAGGAGCAGCGCCGCGACCGACGCGCCGCTGACCAGCCAGCGCAGGGACAGGCGTCGACGCACCGGCGCGGGTGGAGGGGCGGGAGGCCTGGCGACGGTCATCGCGGCACTCCGATCGAGCAGGGCCATAGCGGCCGGTACGCCCCCGACGACGGGCGGGGAAAGAGGATGGCGGGCCATGTCAATGCGTCCTCAGCACGATCTTTGCCGACGCCGCGCGTCCGCCATCGAGGTCAGAGAAAGCCCGCGCGCCCGCGCCCAGTTCGCGCTCCTCGATCCAGGACAGGTCGCCGAAGACGCCGCGATGCAGCGCGTCCACCGTGGCGCGCAGATCCGCGCTGGTGTAGGTATAGGCGCCGATGAGGGTGATCTCCTCCAGCGTCAGCCGCCGCATGTCGATCTCGCTGGCCCAGTCCTGCAGGCCGATGTGCAGCATGACGCCGCCCGGCTGCACCGCGGCCAGCGCCGCGGCGCGCGTGAGCTTGCTGCCTACCGCGTCCACCACCAGTTCATATGCGCCCGGTTCGGGTGCCGCCTCGCGCGGATCGAAGGCCGTGCAGCCCGCGTGCTGCTGCGCCGAAGCGCGCCGCAAGGGATTGGTCTCCGCCAAGCTGACGCGGCAGCCCTGGCTGCGCAGCAGCAGCGCCGTCAGGAGGCCTATGGCGCCGCCGCCCACGACCAGCGCGCGGGCTTCGGCCAATGGCCGGAACAACGCCCGCTGCGCCAGCGCCACGCCGTGCAAGGCCGTGGCCGCGGGTTCGGTCAGCGCGGCCGCGGCGGCCGGCATGTCCTGCGGCACGGATATCAGGCAGCGTTCGGGTATGGCCATGAACTCGGCGAAGGCGCCGGGACGCGTCATGCCCACCATGCCGCGGTTGCGGCAGAGATTGTTGCGGCCCTGCACGCAGAAATCGCACTGGCCGCAGTGGATCAGCGGATTGCCGGTGACCCGCTGGCCGGCGCGGCTGCCGCCCACCAGCGTGCCGACGAACTCGTGGCCCAGGATCAGCGGCGGATTGCGGCGGGGATCATGCCCATGGTAGGCATGCATGTCCGAGCCGCAGATGCCCACGGCCTCGATGCGCAGCAGCGCATCGCCGTCCGCTGGCGCGGGATCGGGCTCATCGCGGAAGGTCAGCTGGCCGGGCGCGGTGTAGACAAGGGCTTTCATGGCGAGGCTCCATGGAGATGCCGGTCAGCGGGCCGAAAAGCCGCCGTCTATGAACAGGGTCTGCCCGGTTATGTAGGCCGACGCCTCGCTCGCCAGGAACACTGCCGCGCCGTGCAGGTCTTCCAGCCGGCCATTGCGGCCGATCATGGTGCTGCCCGCCAGGGCCTGCACGCGGGCCGGGTCGCTCATCACGGGCGCGGTCAGCGGCGTCTCGAAGAAGCCCGGCGCGATCGCGTTGCAGGTGACTCCGTGGCGCGACCAGTACTCGGCGATGGCTCGGGTCAGCTGCATCAGGCCGCCCTTGGACGCGCCATAGGGCGCGCTGTCGGGAAAGGCGCGCACGCACTGCAGCGAGGTAATGTTGATGATGCGGCCCCAGCCGCGTTCGCGCATGGCCGGCGCCAGCGCGCGGGTCAACAGGAACGGTGCGGTCAGGTTGATCGCCAGCGAGCGGTCCCAATCATCGTCAGCCGTGTCCTCGAAGGACTTGCGCACATTGATGCCCGAGGCATTGACCAGGATGTCGGGCGCGCCGAAAGGTTGCGCCGCGCGGTCGGCAAAGTCGCGCAACGCATCGCGGTCGGCCAGATCGCAGGGCAACGCGCGCGCACGCAGGCCTTGCGCTTCGAATTCGCTGGCGGCGCAAGCCAGCTCGTGCTCGCGCCGCGCCACCAGCACCACGCTGGCGCCGGCCCGCGCCAGCGCCAGGCCAATGGCCCGGCCTATGCCGGAACTGCCGCCGCTTACCAGCGCGACGCGGCCGTCGAGGTCGAACAGGCGGGACATGTCATTCTGCATGATGGCTTTACTCCCGCACGGGTTCGCCCAGTTCGAAGGACTCTTTGGGGAAGTACTTGGCCAGGCGGTCGTCAGCCGTGCGCGCATGCGCTTCCATGCCTTCCAGGCGCGAGATCCGCGCCGTCACCTGGGCGGTGTCACGGCTGGCCTGGCGCGTCATGCGCTGCCAGGTGACGGTCTTGATGAACTTGTGCACGGACAGGCCGCCCGAATAGCGCGCCGCGCCCTTGGTGGGCAGGATGTGGTTGGTGCCGCTGGCCTTGTCGCCGAACGCCACCGTGGTTTCCTCGCCCAGAAACAGCGAGCCATAGCAGGTCAGATGCCGGAACCACCAGTCCAGGTCTTCGCAATGGACCTCCAGGTGTTCGCTGGCGTAGCGGTCCGAGACCTCGACCGCCTCTTCGCGCGTATCGCACAGCACCACCTCGCCGTAGTCGCGCCAGGCGGCGCCGGCCGCGTCCCTTGCGGTGGGCGGCAGGGCCGCGATCAGTTCGGGCACTTGCTTGAGCACCGCTTCGGCCAGCTTGCGGTCGGTGGCGATCAGCCAGGCCGGCGACTCGTGGCCATGCTCGGCCTGCCCGACCAGATCCGAGGCGACGATAGCCGGATCCGCCGACGCGTCGGCGATGATGCAGACCTCCGAAGGCCCGGCGAACACGTCGATGCCCACGCTGCCGAAGAGCATGCGCTTGGCTTCCGCCACGAACTTGTTGCCCGGCCCGACGATGATATCGGCCGGTTTGCCGGTGAACAGGCCATAGGCCATGGCGGCGATCGCCTGCACGCCCCCCAGCGTCATCACGGCATCCACGCCCGCCACCTGCATGGCATACAGCACTTGCGGATGTATGCCCTCGCCGCGGTACGGCGTGGAGCAGGCGATGACCATGGGCACGCCGGCCGCCTTGGCGGTGGCAATACTCATGTAGGCCGAGGCGATGTGCGCGTAGCGCCCGGTGGGCACATAGCAGCCCGCCACGTTGACCGGTATCAGGCGCTGGCCTGCGACCAGACCCGGCGCGAGTTCCAGCTCGAACTCGCGCACCGAGGCCATCTGGGCCTGCGCGAACTTGCGCACCTGGCCGGCGGCGAACTCGATGTCGCGCTTGATGCCGTCGGGAATGGACGCGGTGCGCCGTTCCATCTCGGTGGCGCCGACCAGGATGTCCCCCTCCCATTTATCCAGCCGCCGGGCGTAGTCGCGCACCGCGGCCTCGCCGCCCGACTTGATGTTCGCCAGCATCTCGGCGGCGACCTCGCGCGCGGCGGCCTCGTTGGCCTGGGGCTGCCTGGACGCGGACTTGAGCTTGCTTACTGCCATGGTATGGCCTCGCGGAAGAATGGATGAAGCTCAGTTGGTCTTGTTGGCGAAAGTCTTGAGCGCCGGGGTCTGGTCGACGCGCTTCATGTAGTCGTCCGTGATGTAGGCCTTGGGGTCCGGCACCTCGGTGAGCGTGCCCACGCTCTTCAGGTAGCCCGACAGCGCCTCGTAGGCGTTGTCCAGCGTGGACTTGCCGCCAGTGCGCGACATCAGCTTGAGCTGCTCGTCGAGCGTGAAGATCGGCCGTTCCAGCTCCTGTCCCAGGTAACCGTCGTTGAGCTTGATGCCGTTGGCCTGGAACAGCTTGCGCAGGTAGCCCACGGCTTCCGCCTTGTTGTTCTTCTCGAAGCTGACGGCCCGCAAGTACACCGCCAGGAACTTGGCGACCGCGTCCGGATTCTGCTGGGCGAATTCACCGCGGGCCACCAGCGCGCCAGGAATCATCACGCCCGCGTCCTTGCCGCTGCACACGACTTCCGCGCCGATCTGTTCGTTGAGCGTATAGAAATTGGGCGCCCAGGTGCCGGCCAGCATGCCGTTGCCGCCGGTGTAGGCGGACACCAGCTGCGCCGGGGCCAGCGTCACCACGCTGACATCGCTGCGCTGCATGCCCCATTTCTTCAGGCAGGCCATGGTGGCGTATTCGCCCGTCGAGTTCGGACTGAGGAGGATCTGTTTGCCCTTCACTTCCTTGGCCGCGTTGCTGCGCACGGCGGCGGCGTTTTCCTTGCGCGCCATCACGCCGTTGGCGGTCGACTCGTCATTAGTGACGCCGAGGGTCACGATGCCATAGCGCTGCGCGCCCAGCACCGCGGGCGGCGACCCCGTTCCGCCCACGTCCCAGGACTTGGATGCGGCGCCGGCAATCTGCTGCGCCCCCGCCGGATACACCACGAACTCCGGCTTCAGGCCGGCTTCCGCCCACCAGTTCTTTTCCGTGGCGATGTAGATCGGCAGCGCCCAATAGGCAATCTGGTAGCTGACCTTGATGGGAGTCGGCGTCTGGGCCGACACGGACGGGCTCAACAACAAGGCGCCCAGCGGCGCCAGGCACAGCCCCAGGATGCGGGGGATTCTCGACATGCTTAGTCTCCGATAGTGGATTCCGGTCTGCATGCGCGAGCTGCCGCGACATTCCCCGGATAGCAGGCCCGAATCTGCGTCCGGGCTCGTTTTTTGAAAGCGCATACAAAGAATAAGCGCGGAAGAATCTCGTTCAACCCCGAGAAAACCCTAGAGATAGACCATCGCGTTTCAATAACTGTATATTCACACCATCAAATTTCTGAAAGCGCTTTCAAAACATGAAGCGAAAGTCGGCTCCCCTATCCGGGGACACCCTGAAGTCCATCGCCGCCGCCGGCGGCATCTCGTCGGCAACCTTGTCGCGGGTGTTGAACCACCCGGAAAAAGTGCGGCCCGACCTGCGCGCGCGCGCCATGGCCCTGCTGGCCGAGGCTGGCTACGTGCCGCACGGCGCAGCCCGTTCGCTCGCTTCCCGCAAGACCCGGACCATGGGCGCCATCATCCCCACGGTGGACAGTGCCCTGTTCGCCAAGCTGGTCGACGGCATGCAGCAAGCGATCCACGAACACGGCTATCAGCTGCTGCTGGCCAGCACCAACTACAGCCCCGCGCGCGAAGCGGGTGAAGTGCGCGCGCTGATCGAGCGCGGCGTGGACGCCATGATGCTGGTCGGGCGTAGCCGCGACCCGGAACTCTACGAACTGCTGCACTCCAAGGGCATCCCCTTCGTCACCACCTGCCATTACGACGCCGCCGATTCCTGGCCCATGGTGGGCTGGGACAACGCCGCGGCTGCGCAGCGCATCGCCGACTACCTGCTGGACATCGGCCACCGCCGACTTGGCGTGATCGCCGGCATCTCCAAGGACAACGACCGCGCCGCCGACCGCGTCGCCGGCTTCACGCGCGCCCTGACGCGCCGCGGCATCGAACTGCCGCCGCAATACGTCATCGAAAAGCCCTACACCGTGCCCGAAGCCCGCCGCGCCATGGCCACCCTGCTGCGCCTGCCCGAGCCGCCCACCGCGGTCATGTGCGGCAATGACATCCTGGCCTATGGGGCGCTGCAGGAATGCCTGTGGCAAAACCTGCGCGTGCCCGAGCAGATTTCGATCACGGGCTTCGACAATATCGAAATGGCGGCCCATTGCCGGCCCGGCATCACCACCCTGAACGTGCCGGCCTTCGAGCTGGGCCAGCGCGCCGCCCAGATCCTGCTGGCCGCCGATGCCGACACGCCGCCCGAAAACGTCTGCATCGAACTGGAATTGATCGTCCGCGACACCACCGCGCCGCCGCGCAGCAGCACCAGTGCGCGGCTAGGCCGCTGACCACAACGGAGCAAGCCCCATGGAACACATCGAATCACCCCGCATTGCATTCCTGGGCCTGGGCGTCATGGGGAGCGCGATGCTGCGCAACCTGGCCGCGCAAGGGTATGCAGTATCAGGCTACGACGTCGTTCCCGCAGCCATGGAGCGCCTGGCCGACACCGGCTTCCGGCGGGCCGCCACGCCACTGGACGCCGCCCGCGGCTGCGACGTGGCGATCACCATGCTGCCCACCTCGACCCACGTCCGCGACGCCTTGTTCGGCGCCGATGGCGCGGCGGCGGGCTTGAATCCGGGCGCCCTGGTCATTGAAATGAGCACGGGCGACGCGGTCGAGACGGACCGCATCGCCGCCGATCTCGCAGCCCTGGGCCTGCGTTGCATGGATGCCCCCGTGGGGCGCACGCCGCGCGAGGCGGCGCAGGGCAAGGCCTTGATCATGGCCGGCGGCGCGCAGGCCGACTTCGACCAGGCCGCGCCCATCTTCGCCGCCATGGCCAACGAGATCGTGCACGTGGGCCCTTTCGGTTCGGGCATCCGGCTCAAGCTGGTCAACAACTACATGTCCATGGTCGGCATGGTGCTGACGGGCGAAGCGCTGATGTTCGCCGCCAAGCTCGGGCTGGACCGCGCCACTGTCGTCAAGGTGCTGTCCAACACCACTGCGGGGCGTGGACAGCTCCTGACCAATTTTCCCGGCAAGGTGCTGGCGGGCGACATCAGCCCCGACTTCCCCATGCGCATGGGCTACAAGGACATCAACCTGGCCATGAACCTGGCCGCCTCGGTGGGTGCGCCGCTGGGCCTGGGCGGCTACGCCCGCGAGATGTTCGCGCTGGCCAAATCATGGGGACGGCAGGAGCAGGATTGCACCGCCATGCTGCTGCTGCTCGAGGACGTGGCCCATCTGGACCGCCAGGCGACGGGGTCCGGCCATGAGTGAGCACATCGCAACCCTGCCCGCGCGGCGGCCGCGCGCATCGCGCCGCCGAATCACCGTGGGCGTGGCGGCCGTCGCCATCGCCTTTGCCGCCTGGTGGATCGTGTCGGCGCTGGGCCTGGTCAATGGCGCGCGCTTTCCCACCCCGCTCACCACCTGGCAGGCCGCGGTGCAGCTCTCGCGCGATTCCGGCTATGCCGGCGGCACGCTGTTCCAGCACATCGGCCACAGCCTGCGCCTGGTATTCCTGGGATTCCTGGTCGCGATCGGCACCGGCGTGCCGCTAGGGCTGCTGATGGGATTCAGCAAGCGCATCGACGCGCTGGTCGGGCCGGTGTTCTCGCTGCTGCGCCCGATTCCGCCACTGGCCTGGATCCCGCTGGCCATCCTGTGGCTGGGCCTGGGGGATCCGGCGAAGATCTTCCTGATCTGGGTGTCCTCGTTCACACCTGCCGTCATCAACACCTACGCAGGCGTGCGCAACATCGACCCCACGCTGATCGAGGCCGCGCGCGTGCACGGCGCGGGCAATCCCGTCCGCATGCTGCGCGAGGTCCTGATACCCGGCTCCATGCCCATGATCTTCACCGGCCTGCGGCTGTCGCTGCAGACCGCGTGGATGACGCTGGTGGCAGCCGAACTCATCGGCGCCTTCATCGGCCTGGGCAAGGTGCTGGACACCGCGGCGCTGGACATCCGGCCCGGCATGATCCTGTACGCAATGGTCTGGGTGGGCCTGTTGGGCGCGGTGATGACACGCGGACTGGAATGGATCGAAAAGAGGGCCTTGCCATGGCTACGCTGACACGCGCCTCGGGCGACCCGCCCGCCTTCACCTTCGGCTTGTCCTGCCTGGGGCTGGCCGGCTTCTTCCTGGCCTGGCATCTGCTGAGCGTGGCGGGCGTGTTCCCGCCCAACTACCTGCCCGGCCCGCTGACCGTGCTGCAGACCATCGCGCAGTACAGCAGCGAACCCTATTCCGGCGCCACGCTCTGGACGCACCTGGGCGCCAGCCTCTACCGCTTCGCCTGCGGCTTCCTGCTGGCCGCGGCGGTAGGCATACCGCTGGGCCTGCTGATGGGCTGGTACCGCTGGCTGGACGACGTGGTCAGTCCGTTCTTCGATGCGTTGCGCTTCGTGGCGCCCATCGCCTGGGTGCCGTTCGCCGGCCTGTGGTTCGGCACCGGCATCGGCGGACCCACCCTGATCATCTTCGCCGGCGCCTTTCCGCCCTGCCTGATCAGCGCCTACCGCGGCGCCAAGTTCGTCGACACGCGACTGCTGGAAGCCTCGCGCACGCTGGGCGCCAGCGGCCCGCGCATCGTGGCCGAAGTGCTGCTGCCGGCGTCCCTGCCTTCCATCCTGGCCGGCCTGCGCGTCAGCGCCGGCATCGGCTGGCAATCGCTGGTGGGCGCGGAACTGATCGTGGTGGGCAACGGCATCGGCTACATGATGGTCCAGGGGCAGCTCAACGTCGCCACCAATATCGTCATGGCCGGCATGATCGCCATCGGCATCGTCGGCATCTGCATCGACGTTGCGCTGCGCATGTTTGAACAGCGCCTGAAGGCGCGCTGGGGACGTTGATGGACCACGCAACGCCAGACTCAACCTTGTCGGTCATTGTCACAGGCGGCGCAAGCGGCATCGGCGCGGCGGTATGCAGGCGGGTGATCGAAGCGGGCGGCTCCGCGGCCATCCTTGACCTCAACCAGGAAGCCGCGCATACGCTGGCGCGGGAACTGGGGCCGCGCGCGGTGGCCGCCCCGGGCGACGTGCTGGACGAGGCCGGACTGCGGGCCACTCAGGAACGGCTTGCCGCCCTCCTACCCGCGGTCAACGGACTGGTGAACTGCGCCGGTATCGCCCAGGTTCCAACCGCCATCGAAGACTATCCGGTGGAGGCCTGGGCCCGTGTGGTGGATTCCCACCTGAAAGGCACCTATATCGCCTGCCGCGTATTCGGCAGCGCGATGGCCGAACGCGGGCGCGGGGCGGTCGTCAACGTGGCGTCCGTGCTGTCGTTCCGCCCCGGCCCGGTACTGGCCTATGGCCCGGCCAAGGCCGCCGTGGTCAACCTGACCGAAGCCCTCGCGGTGCATTGGGCGCGCCGCGGCTTGCGGGTCAACGCCATCGCGCCCGGCTGGACCGACACGCCCTTCCTGAAACCCAAGGAACGGCAGGGGGAACGTGACATGACGCCGATCCTGAACGCCACGCCGCTGGGCCGCCTGATGCAGCCGCGCGAGATCGCGGAAGTGGTGTTCTTCCTGCTGTCGCCGGCGGCCTCGGTCATCACTGGCGCCACCATCCCCTGCGACGGCGGCGTCATCGCAGGATCTGGATGGGCGCCCTACGGGGGCTTTCCGCAAGCTGGCTAAGCGCGGGGCGTGGCCTCCAGCACCGCCGCGCGGAACTCCTGCATCAGCGGCGACCAGGTGGCGCCGTGCCGCGTAACCAGCGCCATGCTGCGCCGCAGAGGCCGGCCCAGCGCCACCGGCAGTTCCGCAATGCCTGGACCCAGCGCACTATGCGGCATCAGCGCCAGCAGGTCCGAGGCCGCCAACAACGCCAGCGCGCCCCCGGAAAAATGCTGCACCTCCAGCGCCGCCGCAGGTTGCGGCAGGCCCGCCTCGGCATAGCGGGCCTCCAGCGCCTGGCGCGCCACCGACCCCTGCATGGGCAGGATCCAGCGTTGGCCTGCCAGGTCGCGCAACGCCAGCTTGCGCCGCGACGCCAGCGGATGCTTGCGGCTGGCGGCCACGCACAGGCCGTCCTCGCGTATCGATTCCTGATGCAGCGAGCCCGGCACGTCGGCATAGATCGGTGTCACCGCAAGGTCCAGCCTGCCGCCCGCGACCTGCTCGTTGAGATCGTCCGACTGGCCTTGCGTCAGCTGCACCCGCAGCGCGGGCCGGCGCGGCAGCAGGCGGCGCAGCGCCGGCATCACCACGCTGTCCACGGTAGCGCCGGTCGCGCCGATACGCAGCAGCCCGGCCTCGCCCAGGCGCAGCTCCATCGCATTGCGCACGGCGTCGCGGTACTCCGCCCAGAGCCGCTGCGCATGCTCGCGGAACGCCAGGCCCGCCGAGGTCAGGCGCAGCCCGCGGCCGCCGCGGTCCAGCAACGCCAGCCCGGTATCGGCTTCCAGCCGTTGCAGGGACTTGGACAGCGCCGGCTGGCTGACGCCGCAGGCGGCCGCGGCGCGGTCCAGGTTGCCGTGTTCCACCACGGCCAGGAAGTACTCGATGTCGCGCAGGGACAGATTCATAATCGTTGGTTATGCATAGACTCAGCTTCAGGAATATTAAGCCAGGCCTGCGCTCCTAGAATCCCTGGATAAACCCGCAGACAGGAGACGCAGCGCGTGGACAAGAAGCCCAATATCGTATTGATCGTGGCCGACAACCTGGGATGGGGCGAATTGGGCTGCTACGGCGGCGGCGCGCTGCGCGGCGCGCCCACCCCCAACATCGACCGGCTGGCCTCGGAAGGACTGCTGCTGCAGAACTTCAACGTGGAAAGCGACTGCGTGCCCACGCGCTCCGCGCTGATGAGCGGGCGCCATCCCATCCGCACCGGTTGCCTGCAATCCGTCCCTCCCGGCCTGCCACAAGGCCTGGCGCGCGATGAAATCACGCTGGCCCAGCAATTGTCCGGCCAGGGCTACGCCACGGCGCATTACGGCAAGTGGCACCTGGGCGACATCCCCGGCCGCTATCCGTCCGATCGCGGCTTCGACGAGTGGTATGGCATCCCGCGCACCACGGACGAAAGCCAGTTCACCTCGTCCATCGGCTTCGATCCCTCGGTCGCCGACATCCCGCACATCATGCAGGGCCAGGCCGGCTCGCCTTCGGAAAACGTCAAGGTCTACGATCTGGAGACCCGCCGCGGCATCGACGCCGAACTGGTCGACCGGTCCATCGGCTTCATGCGCAAGCATGCAGAGGCCAGCCGCCCCTTCTTCCTGTACCTGCCGCTGGTGCACCTGCACTTTCCCACCCTGCCGCACCCGGACTTCGCGGGGCGCACCGGCGCCGGCGACTTCGCCGACTCCATGGTGGAAATGGACCACCGCGTCGGCCAGATCGTGCAGGCGGTGGATGAACTGAAGCTGCGCGACGACACCGTGTTCATCTTCTGCAGCGACAATGGCCCGGAATTCCGCAAGCCCTACCGCGGCACCGCCGGTCCCTGGACCGGCACCTACCACACGGCCATGGAAGGCAGCCTGCGCGTGCCCTTCATGATCCGCTGGCCGGGCAAGGTCCAACCCGGCCAGGTCTCCAACGAGATCGTGCACGTCACCGACCTGTACACCACGCTGTCGCGCATCGGCGGCGCGTCCATGCCGCAGGACCGTCCCATCGACGGCATAGACCAGACCGACTTCTTCACCGGCGCCAGCCCGACCTCGCTGCGCGAGGGCTTCCTGTTCTACATCAAGAACGACCTGCGCGCGGTCAAATGGCGCGACTGGAAGCTGCATTTCTACTGGGAACCCAAGGTCAACGAAGGCAAGGGAAAACTGGAGTCGCCGTACCTCTTCAACCTGAAGCAGGACCCCAAGGAAGAAAGCGACATCCTCATCTTCAATACCTGGGTGCTGGGGCCCATCCTGAAAATGGTGCAGTCCTTCAATCAGTCCTGCGCCGCGCATCCGAATACGCCGCCCGGCAAGCCGGATCCGAGCTGAGACGCGCGGCGGCCTGAGCAAAAAAACACAAAGGGGAAATCATGAAATTCGCTATCCGCTGCTGCGCGCTGCTGCTGGGCGCCGCGCTGACCGCCACCGCCGGCGCGGCAGACGCCAAGCTGGAATGGCCCGGCAAGCAGATCACCTGGGTGATCGGCTTCGTTCCGGGCGGCACCGCCGACGTGCTGACCCGCATCGCCGCGCAGGAACTGGCGCGGCGCAGCGGCTTGAACGTTATCGTGGAAAACCGCCCCGGCGCGGCGGGCGCGATCGCCCTGCAGCTGGTGGCGCGCAGCAAGGCCAGCGACGGCTATCTGCTGACCGTGCCCGGCCCGCTGATCTACCCCACGCCCCAGCCCGAGATCGGCCGCGAACTGGCGCCCGTCATCCTGATGGCCCAAGGCCCCATGGTCATTGTCGGTCCCGCCAAGGACGCCCGGGCATCCCTGCAGGACGTGCTGGCCGATGCCCGACAGCGGCCCGAAGCCTGGAGCTACGGCAGCTCGGGCAACGGCACATCGCAAAACCTGGCGGGCGAACTGCTCAACCAATATGCCGGCACCCGCATCGTGCATGTGCCCTACAAGGGCGGCGGCCAGGCGGTGGCCGACGTGGCCGGCGGCCAGATCCCCCTGGCGATCCTGGGTTCGGCACCGGTCATGCCGCAGATCAAGGCCGGCACGCTGAAGGCCTACGCCGTCACCACGCCCTACCGCCTGGACAGCCTGCCCGACGTCCCCACGGTGGAAGAGTCCGGCTTCAAGGGCTACGCCGCCACCCAGTGGTTCTCGGTCGCGGCCAGCAAGGACATCCCGGCCGCGCAGCTCGATCAGGTCAACGCCGCGCTGCGCGCCGCCGTCGCCACGCCCGAATTCAAGGCCGCCCTGGAAAACGCCGGCATGATCGCCGGCGGCGGCTCGCGAGAGGAATTGCAGTCATTCATCCAGGCGGACAGCGCCAAGTGGCAGAAGCTGATCGATAGCGGGGCGGTGAAGCTGGCGAATTGAGGACCTTCCCTCAACTCATATACACGCCGCCATTGATGGCGTAGTTGGCTCCCGTCACGAACGCCGCCTCATCCGACGCCAGCCACGCGCACAACCCCGCCAGATCCTTGGCAGTACCCAGCCGGCCCACCGGCACGCTTTCGACGATACGGTCCAGTAGCGCCGGCGGGAACGCCTTCACGGTGTCGTCGGCAATGAAGCCCGGCGAGGCCAGGTTGACGGTGACGCCGCGGGCCGCGACTTCCTGGGCCAGCGAACGGGTGAAGCCGATCACGGCGCCCTTGGCGGTGGCGTAGTTGATCTGGCCGATCTGGCCCTTCTCCGCGGCCACGGAGCCGATGTTGATGATGCGGCCCCAGCCGCGATCCGCCATGCTGTCGACCACCTGCTTGGTGGTGTTGAACAGCGTGTCCAGATTGCTGCGCAGCACCGCCGACCAGTCCGCCTGGCTCATCTGGCGAAAGCGCATGTCCAGCATGGCGCCGGCATTGTTCACCAGCACGTCGATCTCGCCGACCTCGCGCCGCACCTTGGCGAAGGCCGCCTCGGTCGAGGCCCAATCCGTGGCGTCGCCCTCTGAGGCGACGAAGTCGTAGCCCAGGGATTTCTGTTCCTTCAGCCAGTGGTCCTTGCGCGAGGAGCGCGGCCCGCAGCCTGCCACCACGCGGTGTCCCGCGTTGTGCAGCGCCTGGCAGATCGCGGTGCCCGTGTGGCCCATTCCGCTGGTGACGTAAGCAATGCGCAAAGCCATGTACTTCCCCTTTTGAAAAGACGGTATCGCGCCGCCGCTCAGCCGATCTGGCCGACCAGCGGGAACAGGCCGAACGCCAGCGCCGCGGCCAGCATCACCAGGCAGACCATCGTGGCCCACTTGAGCGAATAGCGCTGGTGGTCGCCGAAGTCCACGCCGGCCAGGCCGACCAGCAGGTAGGTCGAAGGCACCAGCGGGCTCAGCAGGTGCACGGGCTGGCCGATCAGCGAGGCGCGCGCCATCTCGACCGGCGAAATGCCGTAGCCCTGGGCCGCTTCGCTCAGGATGGGGAGCACGCCGAAGTAGAAGGCGTCGTTGGACATGAAGAAGGTGAAGGGCAGGCTCACCAGGGCGGTAATGCCGGCCAGGTACGGGCCCATGGCGTCCGGAATCACCGCCAGCAGGCTGCGCGACATCGCCTCGACCATGCCCGTGCCCGACAGGATGCCGGTGAAGATCCCGGCCGCGAAGATCAGCGACACCACCGACAGCACATTGCCCGCGTGCTGCGCGACGCGGCGGCGCTGCTCGGCCAGGTCCGGATAGTTGATGACCAGCGCGATCGCGAAGGCGATCATGAACAGCACCGGCAGCGGCAGCACGCCCATCACCAGGCTCACCATCAGGGCCAGCGTCAGTCCGGCGTTCACCCACAGCAGCTTGGGGCGGCGCAGGTCCTGGTCGACCTCGATCTCGGGCAGGTTCTTGGGACCGTCCTCGTCATAGCCGGCGTGCAGCGAAGCGCCGTCCGGCAGCGACAGCACGCCCAGGCGGCGGCGTTCACGCAGGCCCAGGCAGAACGCCAGGATCAGGATGGCGACAATGGCCACGCCCATTACCGGCACCAGCGGCACGAAGATGTCGCCCGCGTCCACGTGCAAGGCGCTTGCGGCGCGCGCCGTCGGGCCGCCCCAGGGCGTCAGGTTCATGACGCCGCTGGCCAGCATCGCCAGACAGGTCATGGACAGCGCGTTCATCTTCAGGCGGCGATACAGCGGCAGCATCGACGCCACCACGATCATGTAGGTGGTCGAACCGTCGCCGTCCAGCGAAATCACCAGCGCCAGCACGGTCGTGCCCACCACGATCTTCAGCGGATCGCCCTTCACCGCGCGCAGGATGCGGCCCACGATGGGATCGAACAGGCCGGCGTCGATCATGACCCCGAAATACAGGATGGCGAACATCAGCATCACGCCGGTAGGCGCGATCTTGCGGATGCCGTCCAGCATCATCTTGTCGATGCCCGAGCCGAATCCGCCCAGCAGGGCGAAAATAATGGGGACAAGGATCAGCGCCACCAGCGGCGACAGGCGCTTGGTCATGATCAGCGTCATGAACGTGATCACCATGCCGAAGCCAAGCAGGGTCAGAAGCATGAGGGTTATCTCCGACTAGTCGTTGTTATGCGTAAACGCGCCTCCGGCTGGGGATGCGCGACCGCAAGACTAGAAATAAAAGCTGTCGGCAACCTGTCGTTTTTGAACGCGGGTGCGGCGCGGGGGGGCTAGTCCAGCCATGCGACAATCGCCCCTATGCGCATACTGGTGATCGAAGACGACGCGGACCTGGCCGACGCACTCGTGCGCCGGCTGCGCCGTCTCGGCCATGCAGTCGACTGCCAGAACGACGGCCTCAGCGCTGACGGCGTGCTGCAATACGAAACCTTCGACCTCGTCATCCTGGACATCGGCCTGCCCCGCATGTCGGGCTTCGACATCCTGCACCGCCTGCGTGACCGCGGCAGCAAGACGCCCGTGCTGGCGCTGACCGCCCGCATCGATATCGAAGACCGCGTCCACGCCCTGGATACCGGCGCCGACGACTACCTGGCCAAGCCCTTCGATTTCCGCGAGCTGGAAGCCCGCTGCCGCGCCCTGCTGCGCCGCCCCAGCCCCCAGGCGTCCGGCATGCTGCGCTTTGGCGAGCTGGTCATCGACAGCGCCGCGCGCCAGGTCACGCTGGCCGGCCAGCGCATCGAACTGCCCAAGCGCGAATACAGCCTGCTGGAAATCCTGCTGGCCGGCATGAACCGCGCCGTCAGCAAGACCGAAATCGCCAACAAGCTGTTCGCCTTCGACGACGATGCCGCGCCCAACGCCATCGAGGTCTACATCGCCCGGCTGCGCCGCAAGCTCGAAGGCTCGCCGCTGCGCATCGAAACGCAGCGCGGCACCGGCTACCTCCTGACCGCCACCGATGACCACGACCGCCCCGCCGCGCCCGGCCCCGGCCGGGAGTGACCCCGCCACGCCTGCCGCCGCGCAGGGCCGCCTCTCGATCAAGCGCCGCCTGCTGGCCATGCTGCTTGCGCTGTTCGTCGCCGCCCTGGCCACGCTGTATCTGCTGGTGCGCGGCTACGCCAATCAGACCGCCGACACCACCTACGACCAGTTGCTGCGTTCCTCGGTGCTGTCCATCGCCGACAGCCTGCAGCTGGTGCAGGGAGAGTGGCGCATGGACATGCCTTATGCCTCGCTGGCGCTGCTGGAGCAGGCGCCGCGCGACCGCGTGTTCTATCGTGTCGGCGACGCGGGCGGCGCACTGATTTCCGGCTATGCGGACCTGCCAGCGCCGCCCGCCCGTGGCAGCGAAGGCCCGGCGTACTCGCCCCGCCTGTACGACGCCAGCTACCAGGGCGAGCCGGTGCGCATCGCCTGGATGGAACGCAAGATCGCCGGTCCCCGCAATGCCGAGACCGCCCTCATCCAGGTCGCGCAGACCCGCGAAGCCCGCAACGCGCTGGCAGCGGGCATCTTGTGGCAAGGCACGCTGGCGCTGATCGGCTTTACCGCCGCGGCGCTGGCGCTGGCCTACTGGGGCCTGCTGCGCTCGCTGTCGCCCATCCGCCGTATCGAGCGCGAACTGGCCGCCCGCAGCGCGGCGGACCTGCATCCCATCGCCGCTCCCGTGCCGGAGGAACTCGACACGCTGGTGCACTCGCTGGATGGCTTCATGGCGCGCCTGTCGGAAAACCTGGACACCCTGCGCCTCTTCATCGCCGAAGCCGCGCATCAGCTGCGCACGCCGCTGGCCGCGCTGCACGCACAGATGGAAGTGGCGCTGGACGAGGAAGATCCCGCCGAACAGCGCCGCAGCCTGCTGGCCGTGCTGCGCAACGCCGAGAAACTCTCGCGCCTGGTCAACCAGCTGCTGAGCGACGCCAGCGTCATCCACCGCAGCAACGTGCGCCAGTTCCAGCCGGTGGACCTGGCCGAGCTGCTGCGGCAGGCGGTGTATGACACGGTCCCGCAAGCCGATCCCCAGCCCGACGTGCGCCTGCATCTGCCCGCCACCGCGCCCGGCAATCCGCCCACCGTGCTGGGCGACAGCCTGATGCTGCGCGAAGCGTTCAAGAACCTTATCGACAACGCCCTGCGTCACGGCGCCACGGACGACGGCCACATCGACGTGCGGCTGGAGCCGGAGGACGATGGCTGGCGCATATCCGTATCCGACCAGGGTCCGGGCATACCGCCGGCGCTGGCCAACGCCGCCTTCGAGCGCTTCGTGCGCGGTCCCAACCCGCGCGCGTCCGGCGCCGGCCTGGGCCTGTCCATCATCAAGCGCGTGGTCGACATCCATCAGGGCCGGCTGGCCCTGAGCAACCGCGTGGGCGGCGGCCTGGACGCCGTGGTCACGCTGCCGCCCCGCCCCCATGAAGCTTGATCTCCTGAAACCCCTGCGCCTGCTGGCGGCGCTCACCGCGCTGCTGCCCTTTGCTGCCGGCAACGCCGCGGAAACCAGCGCCGACGGCCTGACGCTGGGGCCCGCGGACAGCAGGAACGTACTGGTCGTGCACGCATCCAACAGCGTGCAGGTGTTCCGCGGCGTGCTGGAAGACTTCAGCAGGCTCAACCCCGGCCTGCGCCTGGAATACACCGAGCTGTCCACGCAGGAGCTGTATGCCGGGACGGTTTCCCGCGCCACGCAGGCGCCGGCAACCAGATCCGGCCCCGACATCGTCATCAGCAGCGCGATGGACCTGCAGACCAAACTGGTCAACGACGGCTACGCGCAACCCCACATCTCGCCGGAGACCCGCGCCCTGCCCGCCTGGGCCAACTGGCGCGACGAGGTCTTCAGCATCGGCACCGATCCCATCGTCATGGTCTACAACACCAGCAAGCTCGCGTCCGCAAGGGCGCCGCGCACCCGGCGCGAGCTGCTGTCCCTGCTGCAGGCGCCGGACCAGCCCCTGGCCGGCGCCATCTCCACTTACGACGTCGAGGGCAGCGGCATCGGCTACCTGGCGGCCACGCAGGACACGCGGCTGGACAGCATGGCTGGCGCGCTGCTGGCCGAACTGGGCCGCAACGGCGTGGCCGTGCACGCGTCCACCGAAGACGCGCTGGACAAGCTCGAACGCGGCGAGATCACGCTGGCCTACAACCTGCTGGAGTCCTACACCCTGCACCGCATCGACCTGGGCGCACCGCTGGCCATCGTCTATCCGCAGGACTACACGTTGATGCTGTCGCGCTCCGCCATCATTCCGCGACAGGCGCCGCGGGCGGATCTGGGCGCGATGTTCCTGGACTATCTGCTGTCGCCGCGGGGCCAGGAAATGGTCGCGCGGCAATCGGGCATGCGGCCCGTGAGCGCATCGGCCAACCCGGAAGCGGGCGTGCGGCCGGTGGCGCTGGGCGTAGGACTGTTGGTGTATCTGGATGCACTCAAGAAGCGGCATTTCCTGGATCTGTGGCGCGCGGCGGTCCGTCCGCCCGGCGGCCCCCACCACTGACGCGATCTCCCCGCCCGCACTGGTATACACAACCCGGTACACCAAGACCACCTCTGAATCCGGACCCTTTTTGTCCGGACAATGCACCCACTTTTTTCATCCGCCCCGGGGTTTTGCGAGGATAATTTCCTTGTGGCAGCGCCGCGGCAATCCAGGCCGGCCAGCCTCTCCCATGCCGGCAAATCACCGCCGCGCAGCGCTCCCCCGATCTGGCCGGAGCCACCTCTACAACGATCTGTGATACGTGACAGCGTTTGCGTCTGAACCAGAGTTGGAGGCACGAAATGGCCGAACACCAGATTGCCGTCCGGCGCGCGATCGAAGCCCTGGACCGTCTGGCGGATCCCGATCCGCCCTGGCATGACATCCTGCTGACCGCCCGCGACATGGTGGGCGCGGACAGCGGCACCTTGATCGTCTTCGATGCCCGCCACAAGCTGCTGGACCTGTCCACCGTCAGCTTTCCCGAAGCCGCCGCCACGGACTACCGCAACCATTACTACAGCTGCGACATCGTCGAACAGGATTCGCGGCTGCTGCCCGTGGGCACGTGGCTGGATACCGCCAACATGTGCGGCCACAAGCAGCTGCAGCGTTCCGAGTTCTACACGGACTTCATGCTCAAGCACCGGATGGCGCAAGTGCTGTGCCTGGTAATCGAATCCAGCGCCATGCTGCGCGCCGCCATCGCCTTCCAACGCTCGACCGTGGACGACAAGGCCAGCGAACGGCTTCAGTCCGGCGACGTAGCCCATTACTTCCGCCTGCTGAAAAGCCGGTTGGCCCAACGCGAAAAGGCGCTCGCCATCGGTTGGACAGCCATCGAAAGCGCACTCTCGGATGTCGGCGAAGCCGTGCTGCTGGTCAGCCACGACGCGATGGTAGACAAGAGATCGGCCCTCGCCATGCACTATCTGAGCGACGGCCATGGCTGGAACGTGCGCGGCGGCAAGCTGCGCCATCCCGACGCGAAGATACAGGCCTTGTTCGACGCGTATTGCCAGGCGGTCGCGCGCGACGGCAAGGCGCGGTCCCTGGCGGCAGCCGCCGGATGGGGCGAATTGACCTGGATCGACATCAGCGCGGCCCCGCAAGCGCTGAGCCTGATCGGCAGCCGCATGCTGCTGGTGCGCATGCGCAGAAAAAGCGCCTTTTCCCAACCGGACGTCGACAGACTGGAATCCGTGTTCTCGATCACGCACGCGGAAGCCGCTGTGCTGGCCGGTCTTGCGATGGGACACAGCGTGGAGGAAGTCGCGACCCTGCGCCACGCCTCGGTGCTGACCGTGCGTAAACAGGTGGCGTCCCTGCTCAACAAGATGGAATGCAATCGCCAGTCCGAACTGGTCAGGCTCGCCTCGCTGCTCTGAGCGCGCGCCATCGGTATGACGTACCCAATATTGAGTATGTGGCGCCCACCCGCGCCGTCCTACGATGAGCACAAAGGCATGAGGCCCGGACGCCCGGTCCGGCCCGAGTCGTAAACCTGGCGATGGAACCCAGCGCCAGGTGCGTGTCCGCGCGCGCCGCGGGCCGGGCCGGCCTGCCCAAGAAAAAAACCAATGCGCCAATCCGGTTGCGCAGCTGTCCCTGCACCGGGCTGCATTGCCGCGAGCCCCCATGGACACCGGTCTCCAATGCTGCGGTCACTCTCGTCATCAGGAGCATTTCATGAAAACTGCCCTAACCGTCCGCGCCATGATTCCCGTCGTCCTGGCGGCCTGCGCCCTGCTCTCCGGCCCCGTGGCCGCGCAAATGTCCGCCGCCCCAACCACCGCAGCTCCGCCCTCCGACGTCCAACTCAGCCGCGATCAAGTCGAACGCGACCTGGCCGCCTGGAAGCAATCCGGCGTTGAAAGAAACTGGGACAGCGACAGCACCCCTGACATCAATAGCCCCGAGTATGTCGCCGCCTACCGGAAGTATGTCGACACGGTCAGGCCTGCCAACGCACCGCAGATGCAGCAGTCGCAGGGCCAGGGCAAATGGTGATGCGCGCTATTGAGCCCGCAAGGGCGCACCGCCGCGCTCGCTGCCTGGCGAGCGGCCATAGTGCGCGCGGTACGCCCGATTGAACGTGGAAACTTCCTCGAATCCCCAGCTGGCGGCGATGTCCGCGATGGAGCGGCCAGGCTGGGCCTCGATGGCCAGGCGGCACCTTTCCAGCCGGCACTGCCGCACGTAAGCGCTGAAGCTCAGGCCATGCTCGGCCATGATCTTGAACAGATAGCTGCGGGAGATGCCGAGCTCCTCGCTGGCCGAAGCCGGCGTCAGGCCGCGATCGGCCAAACGCCGCTGCACCAGCGCCAGAATGCGGTCCAGGACTTCGTGGCGCACCCGTTCGGCGATCTGCGCGCCGGCATCCGCCCCTTCGAGCTGCGTCCGTGACAGCAGTTCGCTGCAATGCCTGACCATCAGCGCCTGCACCTGCTGCAACTCGTTTGCCGGCAGTTCGCTGACCAGGCGCATGTAGCTGGCCAGCACCCGCCCTGCCCCTGAACTTCCGTCCAGCACCGGCATGGCCAGCCGCCCGCGCCGGCCCAGTTGCGGCCGCAAGAGGCCTTCCGGGATTTCTATGCAGAACATGCGGAAATCGGTGCGGAAGTCGACTTCCCAGGGCGAAGCGCAATCCACCACGTAGACGTCGCCAGCCCGCGCCCGCATGGCGCTTCCGTCCTGCGAAACCAGGGCCTCTCCCGCGCACAGCAAATTGGCGAAGAATGGGGATTGCTTGCGCGCCGAGAGACCGGCCGCGGACAGCCTGACCACATGGGATTGGGCGGTGATGGTCGAGCCGTGCAGGTCCGGCAGCAGCAGGCCGTCGATCTGGCCGCGAAAGCTGCGCGCGGCGTCACGCTCGGGTTCGAGCGGCACGTAGGCATCGCAGATTGCATCGCGCCAATACGCGAATTGCTCCTGCGGCGCTATGACATCGGTGGTGTGGTGGTAGGCCTGCGCGCTCATGTTGAGTACCGGATCATGCCGACTGGGGCCGCCATCTTCTAGGGGATGGACGCTTTGCGCCACTGCCGTGGACGCTACGCGCTGGCAGGGCGAAGACTACC
The DNA here is from genome assembly GCF_058796095.1 of Achromobacter sp. GW823-FHT04E03. Lineage (NCBI taxonomy): Bacteria > Pseudomonadati > Pseudomonadota > Betaproteobacteria > Burkholderiales > Alcaligenaceae > Achromobacter > Achromobacter sp. GW823-FHT04E03. Next base: position 709,758 of record NZ_JBXAIJ010000003.1, read on the forward strand.
GGCCGATTATACGCACAGACCTATATCGCCGGACTCAGATCCAGGCCCAATCAGGAGACAAAAGATGTCCACGCCCGAACCGCTCGACGAGCGGATCGCAGCCTTTGAACGCGACGGATTCGTGGTGCTGCCGGGAATCATCCCGCCCGAGCAGGTCAGCCAGTTGCAGGAAGCCCTGATCCGGATCGAGGCCGAGCACAACCTCGGTTACGCCCAGACCTCGTTCGAAGGCCGCAAGACGGTGCGCATCAACAACCTGCTGGTCTACGATCCACGCTTCTGGGACGTGCCGCTGCAGCCCGACGTGCTGAGCCTGGCCGAACGCCTGCTGGACCGCGAGCTGCTGCTGTCGTCGCTGTGCTCACTGACGCTGGCGCCGGGCCAAGGCGCCCAGCCCCTGCACGAAGATACCCAGCAACTGGCGCTGCCGCGCCCGCGCCCGCCGCTGGCGGTCAATGCCATCTGGGCCTTGAGCGATTTCACGGCCGAGAACGGCGCCACCCACATCGTGCCCGGCAGTCATCGCTACGATTCGTCTCCGCCCTACGGCGCGCAGGACATAGACACCGTGCAGGCCACCATGAAGGCGGGCAGTGTCATGCTGTTCGACAGCGCGCTGTGGCACAAGGGCGGCGCCAACAACAGCAACGCCCGCCGTTACGCGTTGTCGTGCTACTACTGCGCCGGATGGATGCGGCAACAGGAAAACCTGCAGCTCGGCATTCCGGCCGAGGTGGCGAGAAGCTTCCCGCGCCGCCTGCAGGAATTGTGCGGCTACAGCATCTACAAGGGGCAGTACGGCCACATCGACAATGCCGACCCCATCACCCTGCTGGGCGGCGCTGGCCGGCCCACGGTCTGGCAGGCCAGCGACGCCAAGGCCGCCCGCAAGGCTGCCGAGCGCAAGGCATGATGAACGCCCCCGCCCTGCCCAGGGTCCCGGATTCGGTGATCCATCTGCTGCGCGACGCCGCTCTCGAAGCGCCCGATCTTCCCGCGCTGTCCTTCGAAGGCGTGCGCCTGAACTATGCGCAATACGCCGGCTTGGCTGGAGCTTTGGCACGCCGCCTGGGCGAACGCGTGCGGCCCGGCGACCGGGTGGCCCTGTTGATGCAGAACTCGCTGGACCTGGCCGTTGCCACCTTTGCAGTGCATGCGCTGCGCGCGCAGGCCGTGCCGCTGAACCCAGGCTATCGCGAGCGCGAGCTGGCCTATATGCTGGAAGACGCCGAGCCTTGCATGCTGCTGCATGACGACAGCGTGAAGCTGGATCTGAGCGCCGTGTGCCCGGGCCTGGATGCCGGCGCCATTCTCCGCACAGGCAACGGCGCCGGCCTGCTGGAGATGCTGCCGCAGGCCTGCGCCCTGCCCGAAGACCTGCCGCGGCATGAAGATCTGGCCACGCTGCAATACACCGGCGGCACCACCGGACGCCCCAAGGGCGTCAACATCCTGCACCGGCAGATCGCCTACAACATCGCGCAGCGCGAAGCCTGGCTGCCGACGCGGCGCGATTCGGAGGTGGTGCTCTGCGTGATGCCGCTATTCCATGTGTCGGCCGTCTCCATGTCGCTCTACTTGAGCCTGCATGCCCGCGGCGAGCTGGTGGTGATGCGGCGCTTCGATGCCGCCCGCACCATCGAGGCCATCGCCGCCCACGGCGTGACCCTGCTGCCGGGCGCGCCCGCAATCTTCCATGACCTGTTGCTGAGCACGGCCTTCCAGCCTGAAAAACTCGGCAGCCTGCGCGCCTGCTTCTCCGGCGCGGCGCCGCTGCCGCGCGAAACCCTGACGCGTTTCGAGTTGCGCGCCGGTTGCCCCATCCATGAGGGCTACGGCATGAGCGAGGCGGGTCCCTGCCTGGCCTTCAATCCCATGCACCGTCCACGCAAACCCGGTTCGGTGGGCTTGCCCGTGCCAGGCGGCGAACTGCAGGTGGTGGACCTGGATGGCGCCAGCCGCGTCATGCCGCCGGGCCAGCCCGGCGAAATACGCGTGCGCGGGCCGCACGTGATGGCAGGTTACCGCCAAGCGGCGCCGGAGTCCGCGCAAGCGCTGCGCGAAGGCTGGTTCTACACCGGCGACGTCGCCATCCTGGACGACGAGGGCTATCTCCATCTGCGGGGCCGCCGGCACGACTGCATCAACGTGGGCGGCTTCAAGGTCTATCCGCTGGAAGTGGAACAGGTGCTGTTGTCGCGCCCCGAAGTCGGCGAAGCGGCCGCCTTCGGCGTGGCCGACGAGCGGCTGGGCCAGGTGGTCCACGCCTGGGTCACGCCCGCCCCCGGCCAACGCCTGGACATGGCCGCCCTGCAGGCGCATTGCGCCGCGCACCTGGCCGGCTACAAAGTGCCGCGCCGCATCGGCGCGACGGCAGCCTTGCCGCGCACCAGCATAGGCAAGCTCGCACGCAGCGCGCTCGCGCCCGTGGCCGTGCCCGGCCCGAATTCGCAGTGACATTCCACATAAAAGGGGAGGAACATGAAGCAACTCGATCTGCAGGCTTTGCAACACCAGCTCGCCGAAGAAGGCTACGCCGTCATTGAAAACGTGCTGGACGCCGCACAGCTGGAACAGGCGCGCGAATGCGTGGCCGGACTGATGGCCGCGGAACGCGCCGATCCGTTCCCGCTGGACGACGAACGGCACGAGGACGATGACGACATCCTGGCCTACTATAAGCGCCACTACACGGTGAGCGACATGGAAGCGCAGCGCATGGTGGCGCGCGTGCACCAGTATCGCCGCGACAACGAAAACACGCGCTGGCCGGTGCCCATCAACAAAGTGTCGAAGAACTTCCTGCACTTGCCCACCCTGTTCGACGACGACAAGTCGCAACGCGTCTGGAACCTGCTGAACAAGGCGCCCGACATGATCCCGCTGATCGAGCACCCGGCGGTGTTGCCCATGGTGCGCAGCGTGATGGGCCAGGACTGCAACCTGCACGACTTCCAGGCCACCAGCATCGGCCCCGGCACAGGCGGCGGCGCCTGGCACGTGGATGCGCCGCTGGGCCAGATCGCCGAGCCGCTGCCGGAGTTTCCGCTGACGCTGCAGAACGTCTGGATGCTGGACGATTTCACCGCCGACAACGGCGCCACGCGGGTCATGCCGCGCAGCCACAAGCTGCGCAAGTCGCCACCGTGGGGCAGCGGCCCGCTGGACGGCGAGGTCACGCTGACCGCACCCGCCGGCTCGGTCGCCATCTGGCTGTCCAACACCTGGCACCGCTCCGGCCCGAACCATACCGACCGCGAGCGCCGCGCCATACTCTGCAACTACAACGTGTCCTGGCTGCGCGGCTTCGCCGACTTCACCAGCACGCTGCCCGAAGGCGTCGCGGCCGCGCTGTCCAACGACGCGCGCTACCTGCTGGGCTACGGCGCGCGCGCGCCATTGACGCGCTGACCATGGCCGCCGCAACCTCGTCTCCGGCGCTTGCACCCGCGGCGCCGGCCATACACGGCTACTGCGATCCCGCCTTCGAACCAGTACGCGCAGCATTCGCGCGCAACTTCCAGGACGGTGGCGAGCTCGGCGCGTCCGTCGCCATCGAAGTCGACGGCTATCCGGTGGTCGACCTGTGGGCAGGATGGGCCGACACGGACCGCAGCCAGCCCTGGCAGCGCGACACGGTCTGTATCGTGTTCTCCAATACCAAGCCGGCCACGGCGCTCTGCGCCCACATGCTGGCCGAGGCGGGAGAGCTGGATTTGGACGCCCCTGTCGCCCGCTACTGGCCCGAATACGCCGCAGCAGGCAAGGCCACCACCACCCCGCGCATGCTGCTCAACCATACCGCTGGCCTGCCCGCGCTGCGTGAGCCGCTACCCGCTGACGCCGCTTTCGACTGGGAGGGCATGACCCGCCGGCTGGCCGGGGCCGCGCCTTTCTGGGCTCCGGGCGAACGCGTGGCCTACCACGGCCTGACCTACGGCTGGCTGGTCGGTGAGCTGGTGCGCAGGCTGAGCGGCTGCATGCCCGGCGAATTCTTCCGCCGCCATATCGCGCAGCCGCTGGACCTGGACTTCTGGATCGGCCTGCCGGAAACGGAGGAAGCCCGGGTCGCACCCATCGTGCCGCCGCCCGCGCCGCAAGCGCCGTTCAGTCCCTTCGAGCAGTCCCTGAAGGACGAACCCGAAAGCCCTACCGCGCTGTACGCCAAGAACACCGGCGGCTGGCGCCCTTCCGGCTTCAACAGCCGCGCCGGCCACGCAGCCGGACTATGCGCGGCTGGCGGCATCGGCAATGCGCGCAGCCTGGCGCGTCTGTACGGCACACTGGCGCTGGGCGGCCAGCGCGACGGCGTGCGCCTGCTGCGCGAGGACACGCTGGCCGCGGCCACGGCCCTGTCGGCGCGCACGGACGACGACGCCTGCCTGCGCGTACCCACGCGCTACGCCAGCGGCTTCATGCGCCAGATGGATAACCGCGCGCAAGGCCTGGACAGCGCCTGCTTCGGCGACGAGGCCTACGGCCACACGGGCGCTGGCGGGTCGCTGGCTTTCGCCTGGCCGCAGCGCCGGCTTTCCTTTGCCTACACCATGAACCGCATGGGACGCACGGTGCTGCTCGATGAACGCGCCCATCGCCTGGTGTGCGCGACGCACGCGGCACTCGGCGCAGGGCCGCCAGGCTGAAGCCCGCGCCGCACTCTCGAATCACAAAAAAACCTGGAGACAAATCCTCATGAACACGAGCAACCCCTATCGCCCCGCCGCCCTGCGGCGTCTGTTCGCCGCAGCCGGCGCCACGTTGCTGGTCCAGGGCGCCGCCCTGGCTGCCGAGCCCGTCAAGATCGGCTATCTGATTCCTCTGTCGGGCAGCGCCACCGCTTCCATTGGCAAAGACATGTCGCGCGCCACGCATCTGGCCGTCAAGCACATCAACGACGCCGGCGGCATCAAGTCGCTGGGCGGCGCGCAACTGCAGCTGGTCGAGGTGGACACCCGGGGCGATGCCAAGGTCGCCATGACCGAGGTCGAACGCCTGATCACCCGCGAGAAGACCCCGGTGCTGCTGGGCGCTTTCCAGAGCGGCGTGACCTTCCCCGCCACCGCCGTCGCGGAAAAGAACCGCGTGCCATGGGTGGTGGACCTGGCCGCCAAGGCCGACATCACCGAACGCGGCTTCAAGTACGTGTTCCGTCCCACGCAGATCCCGGCCTCGGGCAACGCCGAAAGCATGGCGGACTTCATCGACTACGCGGGCAAGACCACCGGCAAGCCGGCCAAGACTGTCGCCATGGTCTACGAGAACACCGATTGGGGCCAGGACATGGCCAACACGTTGCGCGCCAAGTTCAAGGCAGCCGGCATCGATCTGGTGCTGGACGAGGGATACCCGCCCAACTCGCCTGACCTGCGTCCGCTGGTGCTGAAGATCAAGGGCAAGAAGCCCGACGTCGTCACCGTGACCTCCTATGGCGCCGACGCCGTGCAGCTGCACAAACTGCTGGCGCAGATGCGGGTGGGCTCGACCTACGTCGGCAGCGCGGCCGGCCAGATCGACAGTACCTTCATCCCGCTGGTCGGCAAGGACATCGCGGGCAATGTCTACACCACCAATGGCTGGGCCGGCTACGAGTCGTCCATCACCACGCCGTTCGCCAAGAAGTTCTGGGACGACTTCGTCGCCGCCTACAAGGTCGATCCCAACGAACTGTCGGTCAGCGCCTACGCCGCGGTCTGGGTCATCAAGGACGCGCTGGAGCGCGCCGGGAAGGCGGATCCCGAAGCCATCCGCGACGCCCTGGCCCAGACCAAGCTGCAAGGCACCGACCTGAACAAGCTGGTGGGCTATGACATCGTGATCGACGCCAAGGGCCAGAACCCCGAAAAGCGCTACGTCATGCAGCAGATCACGCCCGACGGCCAGTACCGCACCGTGTGGCCGGAGAACCTGGCCTCCAAATCCTACAAGATGGTCTGGCCTGCCGCTCAGCCCTGACCGACCTGGCGTCGCCGCGCCACGCCCTGCGCGTGGCGCCGGCGCCCCGTTACCGCTAGGAGCCTCCACTTGACCACTACCCTACTCCAGGCCTTGCTGGGCGGTATCGCCAGCGGCGCCGTCTACGGCCTGATCGCGCTGGGCCTGAGCCTGCAGTTCGGCGTCATGAAGATCATCAATTTCGCCCATGGCGCCTTCCTGATGATGTCCATGTACGTCTGCTTCGCGCTCACCAGCCACTTCGGCCTGCATCCGCTGGCCGCCATGCCACTCACGGCGGCCGCGCTGTTCGTCGTCGGCTATGCCTGCCAGCGCTGGCTGATCGACGGCATCTACCGCAAGGAAAGTTCGCGCGAGCCGATCGGCGTTCTGATCTTCACCACCGGCCTGTGGATCTTCCTGGACAACGCCTTCCTGGCGCTGGCCGGCCCCGACAGCCGGACCATCGACGCGCCTTGGGCCAACGAAGTCTGGATGCCCGGCGACCTGATCTTCACCTATCCGCAGATCGCCGGCCTGTTCTTCGCCTGCCTGATCACGGCGGCCCTGGTGCTGTTCCTGCGCCACACGCGCACAGGCCGCGCCATCCGCGCCACCGGACAGGACCGCGAAGCCGCCAGCGTGCTGGGCATAGACAGCGCCCGCGTCTACCGGCTGTCGTTCGCCATCGGCCTGCTGGTGCTGGGCGCGGCCGGCGCGCTGCTGCTGCCGCTCTATCCCGTCAACCCCTTCGTCGGCGACATCTTCGGCCTGCGCGCCTTCGTCATCGTCGTGCTGGGCGGCATCGGCTCGGTGGCAGGCGCGTTCTGGGGCGGCATCCTGGTTGGCGTGCTGGAATCGGTCGGCAGCCAGCTGATCCCCATCACCTATGCCGAGGCGCTCATCTTCCTGCTGTTTCTCGCCACCATGTATTTCCGGCCCAGCGGGCTGTTCGGCGTGGAGAACGAATGATGGCCAAGACCACAAAGACTTCGGCCGCCGGCATCGCCGCGCTGGGCCTGTTGGCGCTGCTGCCGCTGGCCAGCGGCAACCAGTACCTGCTGTCGGTTGGCGCCATGACGCTGCTGTACGCCTATCTGGCGCTGTCATGGAACATCCTGGGCGGCATCGCCGGCCAGCTCTCGCTGGGCCATGCCGCCTATTTCGGGCTGGGCGCCTATACCTCGACCTGGCTGTTCGTGAACCTGGGCATCAGTCCCTGGCTGGGCATGTGGGCCGGCGCCGTCGTGGCCATGGGCGCGGCGTTGATCGTGGGGCTGTCCTGCCTGCAATTGCGCGGCGCGTACTTCGCGCTGGCCACGATCGCCTCCTGCATGGTGCTCAAGACGCTGGTGGAAAACGCCGACACCCTGCTGGGCGGGCCGCGCGGCATGGAGGTCACGCTGCTGCGCGACGCTCCGCTGTACTTCCAGCATACCGGCAAGGCCTACTACTACATCGTGGCGCTGGCCTTCACCATCGCCGCGTTGCTGATCAACCGCCATGTATTGCGCAGCCGCTTCGGCTACTGCCTGACGGCCGTGCGCAACGACCAGGACGCGGCGATGGCGCTGGGCGTGCCGGTGCGGCGCTACAAGCTGACCGCAGCCATGCTGAGCGCGGCCATGACCGCGCTGGGCGGCACCTTCTATGCGCAGTTCGTCCTCTACATCAGCCCCGATAAGGTATTCGGCGCCAATCTCAGCGTCGTCATCGCCGTGGTCTGCATCATCGGCGGCCGCGGCACGCTTTGGGGCCCGGTGCTGGGCGCGCTGCTGCTGCTGCCTGGCGAAGAGCTGGCGCGCTCCCTGACCGGGGGCATGGTGGGGGCCGACATGATGCTGTATGGCCTTTTGCTGATGATCATCATCCGCTGGGAGCCGCGAGGACTGATGGCGATACTGTCCCGACGCGCCAAGGCGCCTGCGCGCGTGGCCGGCACGCCAGCCAAGACCGCCGGTCCCGCGATGGGGGGCACACAATGAACCTGCTCGAGTTCCATAATGTCAGCCGCAATTTCGGCGGCGTGCGAGCCTCCGACGAGGTCAGCTTCGCCGTCGGCGCCGACGAGATCGTCGGCCTGATCGGCCCCAACGGCGCCGGCAAGACCACACTGTTCGCCATGGCATCCGGCTTCGTGCCGCCCAGCAGCGGCGACATCCACTTCAATGGCAGCCGCATCAACGGCCAGGATCCGGCGCGCATCTGCGCCGCTGGACTCGCACGTACGTTCCAGATCGTGAAGCCATTCGGCGACATGACGGTACTGGAGAACGCCATGATCGGCGCCTTCCTGCGCCACCGCGCTCCAGCCCAGGCCGAGGAAGTCGCCCAGGCCGTGCTGGCGCGCGTCGGCCTGGCCGGACGCGAGCATCAGATCGCGCGCACTCTCACGCTGTCGGGCCGCAAGCGCCTGGAAGTCGCCAAGGCCTTGGCGACCCAGCCCCGCCTGCTGCTGCTGGACGAAGTGATGGCGGGCCTGACGCCGGTGGAGACCGAGGAAATGGTGGCGCTGATCCTTTCCCTGCGCTGCGACGGCATCAGCGTCCTGGTGATCGAACACAACATGAAGGCCATCATGCAACTATCCGACCGCATCGTCGTCATCCAGCAGGGGCGCAAGATCGCCGATGGCCTGCCGCAGCAGGTCGCCCGCGATCCGCAGGTGGTGCGCGCCTATCTCGGGGAGGCCGCGTGATGCTGGAGATCCGTCAACTGGACGCCGGCTACGGCGACGTGCAGGTGCTGCGCGGCGTGGACATGCACGTGGGCGAAGGCGAGATCGTCAGCCTGGTCGGCGCCAACGGCGCCGGCAAAAGCACGCTGATCCGCACCGTCATGGGCTCCCTGCCCGCGCTGGCCGGCGAGGTCCGCTTCCTGGGCGAGCGCATCAGCGGCCTGCCCGCGCACCTGGTGGCGCGCCTGGGCATGGCCCAGGTCATGGAAGGCCGCCGCCTGTTCGGCCACATGGACGTCGAGGACAACCTGCTGGTCGGCGCCGACGTACTGCGCGACAAGCGCCGCAGCCGCGACAACCTGGACTGGGTCTATCAGCTGTTCCCGCGTCTGCGGGAACGGCGCCGCCAGCTGGCTCGCTCGTTCAGCGGCGGCGAGCAGCAGATGCTGGCCATCGGCCGCGCGCTGATGACCTCGCCCAAGCTCCTGCTGCTGGACGAACCGTCCATCGGCCTGGCGCCCATCATGGTCAAGGACATCTTCGACAAGCTGCCGCTCATCAACGCGCGTGGCATCACCATCCTGCTGGTGGAGCAGGACGTGCACCGCTCGCTCAGCATGGCCGCGCGCGGCTATGTGCTGGAGCACGGTGAAATCGTCATGTCCGGGCCGGGCGCTGAACTCCTGGCCGATGAGGGGCTGCGCCGCGCCTACCTGGGCGTGTGATTACGGGGCGGCACGCGCCTGAGCCAAACGCGCGCCGCTCAGAACGTCACTTTCACCGAAGGCGCGCTGCGCTGCGCCTCGCCATGGAACACGGCCTCGATGTTGTTGCCGTCCGGATCCAGCACGAAAGCGCCGTAATACCCTGGATGGTAGTCCCGAAAGCCCGGCGCGCCATTGTCCGTGCCGCCATGGGCCAGCGCCGCCTTGTAGAAGGCAGCGACCATGGCCTGGTCCTGCGCCTGGAACGCAAGATGATGGCGTCCGGTCAACTGCCCCGCCGCAGCCTTGTTGTCGGGCGTGGAAACGAATAGCTCGTCCGCCCAGAAATAGCCGTCGCCCGTGCCGCCCATCGGCACTTTCAGCGCATCGAAGACTGCCTGATAGAACCGCTGGCTGGCTGCCAGGTCCCGCACCACCAGCTGGATGTGGTCGATCAGCCGGCCCCGATGGATTTCATTGGTCTGCATGTGGCGCTCCTGTTGGAAGGGGAGCTTTCGAATATACCGCCCGCCATGCGGCCCCGTCCGCGCCGGATCAAGCCAGATACGAAGCCACCTCGTCACGCGTGAGATAGCGCGTGAATGTCATGGACGGTTGCTGCGCTTCATGCATGGCGCCGTTGAACCCCGACCAATTGCGCTTCATGCCCTCGGCCGTTTCCAACGCGATGAGCACTCGCTTGCCGTGGCGGGACAGGTTGTGCCGCAACGCCGCCTCGCCCCAGGCGTAACGCATGGCGTTGACCAGCTCGCCGCCGGCGTAGGCATCAGCCTGCAACCACTGGAAGTCCGCGGTATCACTGTCCTGGTCCGGTTCGCGCGCTGCGATCTCGCGCTTCACGCCCAAGGCCTGCGCGTGTTCGCCGATGATGATCTGCAACAGCGTGAAGGCGTGGAAGTTGTTGTTGACGGCATGCGCCCGCGCAATGAAGCCCGTCATGGAAGTCGGCAGCACCACTACCAACTCCTCCTCGTAGCCCAGCTGCGAGGCCAGCCAAAGATAGTGCAGATGCTCGAAGGGCAGGCTGTCGTTGCTGGTGGCCATGGGATGCAGCAGCGCCATCAGCTCCGCGTCGGACACCAGGGCGGCGTGATTGCGGCGGTCGCGCAAGACCATGGTCATCATCGGCAGCACCAGCAGGTCTGCCGCCTGATGCAAGGCTTCCACTTCCCAGCGCCTGCCCTCGGGTACGTCGGCCATCCGCGACCTGGCATCCTGCCAAGCCCGGCGGTCGGCCTCCTCCACCTCATCGTCGTCGTCCTCGACCTCCTGCGCGCAATACGGACTCAGGGTGCTCAGCCACTGCCGCAGCAAGTCCTGCAGGACGGGAAAGAGTATTGCCGGATCGGCGCCGTCTTCCACCAGCGAACCGCACATCAAGGCCACGGCAGCGGCGCGGCCCGGGTGCAGCGTAGGCAGCAGATCGGCGCAGGTCCGCAAGCAGACTTCCGCCTGCCCAGGTTTGCGGGCCTGGGCTAAAAAGGCGCGTACCTCGGGGCGCTGGAAGAACTGATCCAGCGGATCAAGATCGTCGGCGGTGGAGACGGGAGTACGAAGCGCGGCGGCGAATGTCGTGTCGGAAGCAGTCATGGAGATCAGCGAGCATGAAAGCGGCGGTGAGCGCCGCGCGGCAGCCCCGGAGTTTACTGAAGCGGCGCAGGACGCGTCAGCAGCGAGCATTCGAGCCAGAGCGAATACGGTGCGAAACATCCCGTCGCCAGAATCCGGAAGATAGTGATCGCATGCGCCGGACGCCAGGTATTGATTTTTCCCCGCGACCTGCGACAATGAAACCACGCATTTCATATTGGCCGACAGTCCGTTCCAGGTCCCTGACCATCACCGCGTCCTCCAGGGCGCGATCAAAGGAGCCCACGATGCCGCCCATAGTCCTTCCGGTGTTCGCGTAGCGAGCCGACTCTCTCCTTACAAAAAAGGCGGTCCAGCCGCGGACTTTCCGCCACGGCGGCCTATCGCCGTGCGGACTGACGCGCCTGCGTTGCAGTTGCAAGCCAGGCACCGCTCGCACGCGCGAACGCGGCCCGAAGGCGGATTGCGATTAACTTTCGCTGCCGGATGCCGTTAAAGAAGTGAAGACAGACATAGCCCCCCCTCCGTTTCCAGTCGCAAGGAGTCGCTGTCATGTCCAAGCTCCAATATCGCCTTTCCCTGCTTCTGCTGTGCGCGTCCAGCGTCCTGCCCGCAGCCCGCGCCGCGGATGGAACCATCTATTTCCACGGCGCCATCGTCGAGGCTGCGTCATGCACACCGCAGGTTCAATCCCGAAAAGCAACCGTCCGCGTGGAATGCGATGCTGAACGCGCCCGCGCCGCTGGCAAGCCCGCCGACCGCTACCGCGTAAGCGCCAATCGAGTGAAGGTCGACGTGCAGACCGTGCCGCTCAGGGCGCGCCACGCCGGGCAACAGGACGCCCAGGGCTACATCATCACGCTCGCCTACCTGTAGTCATCAATACGACAGTCCGGCGGCCAGGCGGGCCGCTGGATTGCCTGCGCCTGTCAGTCGAGAAAGCAAAAGGTATCAGGCGACACGGAAATTTTTCGTGAATGCCGGCTGCCAGTACTTCAGGCAACCAACCGTGCCCCTTGCATCAAGCCGCGCTCAACGCCTTGGACAGCACCGTGAATATCCGCTCGTCCGTGGACTGCGCAACGTTGAACCGCAGGAAATCTCCCGCAGCCAGCGACTGGCTGAACGCATTTCCGGGAGCCACCAACACCCCTTCCTTCAGACACAGACGGGCCACAGTAGCCGCGTCCTTGCCCTCGGGCAGGCGGCACCACAGAAACATGCCCGCCCGGGGCGTCAGCCAGGGCTTGATGCCCAGCTTCAGCAACTTTGCGGCGGTCTTGTCCATCTGCTGCGCCAGGCGCAGCCGGGTCGATTCCATGTGCCTGCGGTAGCCGCTGCCCGTCAGCGTCCTGAAGATGATGTCGGCCGCCAGCCGGCTGCTGCCAAAAGTCGTGGCGACCTTCAGGTCGGTCAGGCTTTCCACCCAATCGGACCGCACCGCGATGTAGCCGCAACGCACCGACGCCGACACCGTCTTCGAGAAGCTGCCGATATGTATGACCCGCGACAGCCCGTCGAACGCAGCCAGCCGCGGCGCGGGCGTGTTCTCGAAATCCGCGAAGATGTCGTCCTCGACGATCACCAGCTCGGAATCGTCCACCAGCTTCAGCAGACGGTGCGCGACCAAGGGCGACAAAGTCGCCCCCGTCGGATTGTGTATGCCGGAGTTCGTGATGTAGAGCCGCGGGGAATGCTCGCGCAGCGCCGCTTCGAACGCCGCGACATCCGGACCGTTCGGCGTGTACGGCACCCCCACCGCCTTGACGCGATGCGCCTTCAACAGCGCATGGAAGTTGAAATAGCAGGGATCGTCCACCAGCACCGTGTCCCCCGGTTCCAGCAGAAAGCGCAGGATCAGGTCGATGGACTGAGTCCCCGAATCGGTCAGCATGATCTGCTCGGGCCCTGCCTCTATCCCCATGCCCGCCATGCGCCGCGCCAACAGCTGCCTCAGGGGCGCATGGCCCAACGGCGTTCCATACTCGGTCAGTTCCGCGGTTTCGGCGCGCGCCATGCCACGCATGGCGCGCCGCAACCCGTCTTCATACATCCAGCTGACCGGCAGCCAGCCGCAGCCCGGCCGCAAGCTATCCGCGTCCGCCGCCAGCGACTGACGCGATACCCACAGCGGGTCGACTTCCCGGTCCAGCTTCGGCCCCATCTCGGTCAGCGCCAACGGCGCCACCTGCCCGGCCACATAGAACCCGGAGCCGGGGCGCGACACCAGCACGCCTTCCGCCGCCAGCCGCTCGTAGGCTTCCACCACTGTGGACACCGATACGTCCAGCGTCTTGGCTTGCACTCTTACCGAAGGCAGCCGGGAGCCAGGCAAGGCTGTGCGGGCCGCAATCCGCCCCTGGATCTCGCCCATGACCTGCTTGATGAGAGTGCCGCCGCGCGCCATGGAATCCTCCGCCGTACTGGCTTTCAATACATAACAGTTTCTTGAAATTGTACTGGATTGTGCTTGGACTGCGCGCTCAGGCCGTGCTGTACTGGAGCCCGGTATCAAGGAGCTTCAGATGCAAAAGGCCACCAGCGGCTGGGTGAACGGTTTTATCGGCGTAGTGATCTTCGCGGGCTCCTTGCCCGCGACCCGGGTCGCCGTGGCGGACCTGGATCCCATTTTCCTGACCTGCGCGCGTGCCGCCATCGCGGGCCTGCTTGGCCTGGCCCTGCTGATGCTGCTGCGCCAACGCCGGCCTACCCTGTCCGACCTCCCCTCGCTAACGCTGACCGCACTGGGCGTGGTGGTCGGCTTCCCCCTGCTGACGGCGCTGGCCCTGCAGCACGTCACCTCGGCCCATTCCATCGTCTTCCTCGGCCTGCTGCCGCTCAGCACCGCGATCTTCGCCGTGATACGCGGCGGCGAACGCCCGCGTCCGCCGTTCTGGATGTTCTCCATCGTCGGCGCGGCTTGCGTCGCGGGCTATGCCGCCTGGGGCGGCCTGGAGGCCTCGCCCACCGGCGACCTGCTCATGCTCGCCTCCATCATCGTCTGCGGCCTGGGCTATGCCGAAGGCGCCAAGCTGTCCCGCAAGCTGGGCGGCTGGCAGGTCATCAGCTGGGCGCTGGTGCTGTCTCTGCCCCTCATGCTACCCATCGCGCTGCTGACCATGCCGGCCTCGTTCGAGCACGTCGGCACGCCGGCGTGGATAGGCCTCGCCTACGTGTCGCTGTTCAGCATGCTTATCGGGTTCGTGTTCTGGTACCGCGGGCTGGCGCAGGGCGGAATTGCGGCGGTGGGGCAGTTGCAGTTGTTCCAGCCCTTCATGGGGCTGGGATTGGCTGCCGCGCTGCTGCATGAGCAGGTCAGCTGGACGATGCTGGTCGTGACGCTGGCGGCGGTGGTTTGCGTGGCGGGCGCCAAGCGCTATGCGTAGCAGGCGGCGCGCAAGCGCCGCCTGACCTCTTTCAATGAAGCTGATCTGAACCCTGGGGCTGCAAGCCCGACAAGGCATTCCAATCAGGATCCTTGTACATGCGCAGTTGTATGGGATAGACCGGATGCCCCGCCAGGCATGCGTTGAATGCATCCAGGAAGGCCTCGACGTCACGCGTGTAGTAACGCCATTCCTTGTGGTGATTTCCAGTCAGGCAAGCCACCTGCACCCCGATATCGGAATTCTCAAAGCCTTTCTCGATGGCCTCTTCAAAGCTATTGTGGCTCTGCTTGTCTTCGTCATTGGGCATGCCGGACTCGATGCCCTGGTACGGCCAAGAGATGATGACCAGGTTCTCATTGATCTCACGATCAGTCGCCGACGGCAAGCCGGTGCGAAAGCGAACGATGACCGTCAAACCTTCGACCTGTGCTTCACCCACTGCCCACAGATCACCTGGGAAAATACTGCTCATTGAATCAATTCCTGTATAGACGCCGGACCAGAAGGTTCAGCGCTTGTTACTGAGAAAACCTTGTGTTCACGGTCGGCTCTACAACTGCACATGCTCGATGCGGTCCCGCCCGTTTTTCTTGGCTGCATATAGCTGCTGGTCGACGGCTTTGATGAAGCCAGCACGGTCGCTCTGTCCGTCTGGCACCGCCGTTCCGGCTCCAATGCTGACCGTGACGCGCCTGTCGTGCGGCGACAGCGCGTGCACGATAGCCTTTTTCTTGAGCAAGCGCTGGCAGCGTTCAGCGACTTTTCGCGCCACTCCGGCATCGGCTTCCGGCAGCAGCACGACAAACTCTTCGCCACCGTAGCGCGCAACGAGATCGCGAGGTCCATCCAGCGCCAAACTCAGGGTCTGGGCGATATCCACCAGACATTGGTCGCCTTGGGTGTGGCCATACAGATCGTTGTATTGCTTGAAAAAATCGACGTCGAACAACAGGATGGACAGCGGCTTTCGTTCGCTGCGCGCGCGCTCCCACTCCAATTCAAAACCGCTATCGAAGCGACGCCGGTTGGCAATATTCGTCAAACCGTCCTTGAAGGACAGCGCCTCCAGCTCCTTCTGCAAGGCCAGCAGCTTTTCCTCGGTCTTCTTGCGTTCGGTGATGTCGAACATGAAGCCGATCAGCGCTTCGACCTCGCCGCTGTCATTGCGCACTACGTGCACCACGTCCCGGATCCATACGTAGCCGTTTTCCTTGGTCAGCGCGCGGTAGTCCGCCTCGTGATCGACGCCGGCCTGGGATTGGGTGACGCAGAAATTCACCACATAGTCCCGATCCTCCGGGTGCATGCGCATGGCCCAGTCCTCCACGCTCACCCAGCTGTCGGCCTTCCAGCCCAGCAACGCCTCGATCTGCGGACCGATATAGGCGAATTGCTTCGTGGCCCAATCGATCTTCCAGGGAATTGCCTTGGTGGACTCGAGCAAGGTTCGGTACACCGCGTTGTCATCAAGAAGCGGGCTTTCGTTTGACATACCCTATCCATCCTCGATTCAAATGAACGGGCACTTTAGCGTGAATCCGTCGGCCGTGGCGCGTGCGTGATGAACGCCGAAAGGTAGCCGTATTGAAAAGGCCGCATTCGCGGCCTCTTTCAGAATCCCTCAAGGCGCCAACACCTCGATAATCCGGCGCCCGATATATGCCGCATGCGTCTCGAGCGCAAAGTGCCCGGTATCCAGCAACTCGACCTGCGCTTCCGGATTGTCCCGCTTGAACGCCTCGGCGCCGGGCGGTATGAAGAACGGATCGTGGCGCCCCCAGATAGCGAGCGTCGGAATTTTCGCCGCGCGGAAGAACGCCTGGAAATCCGGATACCGCTTCAGATTGTTGGCGTAGTCCAGGAACAGATCGAGCTGGATTTCCTTGTTGCCAGGCCGCTCAAGCAAGGCGGCATCGAGCGTGTAGCTTTCCGGAGCCACGTCGTCCGGATTGGCGACGCCATGCACGTACTGCCACTTCGTTCCTTCCAGGTTCAGCACGGCATCCGCGATGACCTGCCGGTTGGCCGCGGTCGGCTCCGCCCAATAGGCGCGGACTGGCGCCCAGGCATCGCCCAGCCCTTCGAGATAAGCGTTGCCGTTCTGAGAGACCAGGCCGGTCACCCGCTCGGGGTGGGCAAGCGCCAGGCGCAGCCCGACAGGCGCGCCATAGTCGAAAACGTACATCGCATAGCGTTTCAGGCCCAAGGCATCGACGAACGCGCCGAGCGACACGGCCAAGTCGTCAAACGTGTACCGGTAGCCGCGCTCCCCAGGTACTTCCGTGAAGCCGAAGCCAGGCAGATCCGGCGCAATCACGTGAAAACGCGTGGCCAGAATCGGGATCAGATTGCGGAACTGGTGCGAAGAACTGGGGAAACCATGCAGAAGCAGCAACACGGGCGCATCGGGGTTGCCCGCCGCGCGATAGAAGAAGTTCAGGCCGTCGGCTTGCAAACGGCGCGTTTGGATCTGGTTTTCTGGGGGGCTGGACATGACGATCTCCGTGGTCTGGGGCTGGATCAATAGCGGAATTCCTGCAGGCTGTGCGGGCCATTCTTACGCCTTTTTAGTAACCCGTCAAATTAAGTTTTAATGGTTACCTAAATAGTTCAAAGCTATGACATGGAGAGACTCATTCAAAAAAAAATCCGGCCAGGCGGCCGGATGGGTGGGCTAGCAAGCGCTCAGGAAGCAGCGTCCTGGGCTTCCCTCTGTCGAAATGCCGCCACCTTGTGGCGGTTACCGCAAAGCGACATGCTGCACCACCTGCGGCGATGGGAGCGAGTACGGTCGTAGAACCAGAGGGAACAGAGCGGGCTTTCGCATTTGCGCACCAGCTCGAAGTCCCCATGCACGAGCAAGTCCGCGGCGGCCTCTGCGGCCGGAAGCAGCCATTGATCGGGCGTAGCCGCTTCATAGCGACGGGCAAGGCTGGGCGCGCCCGCCACCACGGAAACCTCAAGATGGCTGCCTCCGGCGGCGAGCGCCCGGTTGAGCGGGCTGAGCTTGAGCGGCAACCCGGCCTTTCTCTGGGCGACCAATGCGCGCACCGTCTCGCGCAATGTCCTCGCGGATTCGAGCAGACCCTTCGGGGTCTTGCGCTGGGCGGGCGAAAAACCCAAGGCCTCCAGCCAGGCTCGCACATCGTCGTCTGATTGCAGGCGATCGCGAGGGCCATCGTCGGATTGCTCGACGGTGTTGATCAGATCTAACGCCGCGTGGTCGCCAAGCAGGCGGAATTCTGGCGTGGGGGTAGTGGTGGTCATGATGTTCTCCATCTTGAATGTAACCACTTAGTTTGCGACTATCAAGTTACGGAGGAAGAGCATCCCATCGGTCATCGCACAGTTTTCCGCCCGGACGATGAGCACCGTAAACTAGCCTTTCACGGATTCGGAAAGCCACATGTCCTTCATCCCGTTTTCGATCCCTCTCCCGGACCGCGCCCAGACCTGGCGCTTCATGCACAGCCGCCAGCACTCGCAATTCGCCGGCGCGGATGAACGCGTCGTGCTCTACGATGCTCCGCCGCAAGAGGCCGTCCTGGCCTCGATCGAAGACGTGCATCTATGGGCGCCGCCGGGCGACCCGCTGCACGAACTGCCCGGACTCCTCGCCCGGCTGCCGGCGCTGGCGCACCTGTCCATCGGCCCCGGCGCGGTCGCGGGCAGCGTTCTGACGGGATTGCGCGGAGACATGCTCCCTGCCAGCCTGCGCCATCTTTCCATCCATCCCGAGCCTGGCACGTACACCTGGCAGGCCGGCCCGCTGCCCAGGCTGGAGGCGCTGACAGTGGGCGCCACGTTGCGGTTCGAGCCGGAAGACTTTCCGGCGTTGATTTCCTTGTCCATGGTCCCAGACCGGCGCGGCATGCTGCTGGACCGCGCCTTGAGCCTGCCGCTCAAGGAACTGAACCTTTGGAACGTGCCGTTCGATTCGTCGATATTCGACCGCATTGCGGGACTGCCGCTGTTGGCGCTGGGCTTGCTGGCGGGCCGTGGTTTGAAGACGCTGTCCGGCATCGAGCAACTGACAGGATTGCGCTCTTTGCGCCTGAAGAACCTTGGTGCGCTGGAGAAGATCGGTCCGATCAGCGCCCTTGAAAACCTGGAACGGTTGGACATTCAGTACTGCAAACGGATTGCGGATATCGGCGTGCTGGACATGCTGACCCGATTGCGGGAGCTGACGCTGGTCGGCTGCGGCGATGTGGGATTGGGCGAGTTGGCACAGACCTTGAAGGCGCGCTTGCCGCGCGCGAACATCGCGGCGACGCGATAGCCATGGCGGACCCGATGAGCATCTTGCACGAACGTTTCCTGGGCTTGCTTGCCGCGCGGGGCTGGACGGTGCTACGCGCGACACCCACGGCTGCGCGGGCAGACGCCTCGGAACACGCAGCGTTCCTGTCCTTGTACACGCAACTGAGCAGCGCGGACGATACGCGCTGGTTCCTGAGCGCGGCCGACTATGCCGGAACCGCCGACAGCGCCTTCGGGTGGGACGCCTTTCGCGACATCAGCCTGGAAGCCGCCATCAGCGATGCCGACCGGCACGCCGTCGAGACCTTCTGGGCGCGCCATGTGCCGATCTTCATGAGCGTGGACGGTGATTACGAGTTTCTCGCGATCGACCGGATTTCGGGAAGGATCGTGCATGGCGTCGAGCCCGAGTTCGAGGCGGTCAGCGAGGTGGCCAGCGGTCTTGGAGACCTGTTTGAGCAGATGCTGGCGGATGGCGAGGCGGCTGCGTTGCTGGGCTGCTCCGACTGGCCAACACAACCCCCTGCGACTCAAGGAAAGGGCGAAGCGTAGAACGCAGACCGAATTTCATTGTTTTTTCCTATTTCAACACGGGCTGAAAATAACTATTCCAGTGAAACTATCGTTGACACTTTCACTGAAAATGCTATTTTTAGCAGACGATGAAAATGCACAATCCAGTGAAAATCGATGATCAAGCTGCGAGTACCCTCCGATCGCTGTTGGAGGAAATACCCGCCGTCGAGAGCCTGGAGGTCACTCTCGTCCCTCGAAATCCAAGCTCAGCAATCGAGCTCGCCGCCCAACTGACGACATTCGGCAACCGGCACAAGCTGGTCGCGACGGTACTGCCCAGCGGACAACCGCGGCACGCGCGCCTGGCCGTACTTTCGTTGCGTGAATACGTGGGACGGCAGTCCGATCACGTTACGCCCATATTGATTGCGCCTTATCTGTCGCCGCAGGTTCAGGAGTTGTGCCGCGAGTTCGGCGTGGCGCACCTCGATTTCGAAGGGAATGCTCGGCTTGCCTTCGCTACCATCTTTATCTCACGGCAGGTAGCCAAGAAGCCGGTGATAGAACGGCGGGGACTGCGGTCGCTGTTCAAACCGAAATCAGTCCAGATACTCAAAGTCATGCTGCGCAATTCCTCCCGCGGTTGGCGGGTTGCCGAATTGGCGCAAGCCGCGGACGTCAGCCTGGGGCACGTCAGCAATGTGCGCAATAGCCTGCTGGATCGCGAATGGGCGAAGCTGGGCCCCGAGGGAATGTTCCTGTCTAGGCCCGACGCACTTGTGGACGCCTGGCGTGAAGCCTACGAATCTCCGGCCGGTCAACGGCTGACTTTCTATACCACTTTGCACGGAACGGCGTTTGATGCGGCGCTGCACGATGGGTCACCCGGCGCGACAAGCCAGGTCGCACGCGCTTCGTTCACTGCAGCCCGCTGGCTGGCGCCGTTTGTACGGACTGGCACACACTATTTCTATGCTGATGCTGCAGGCCTTGAACTCCTGCGATCACGACTCAAGCTCGAAACCGCCGGCAAGGGAGAAAACCTGGTGGTGACCGTACTGGACGATCCGGGGCTGTTCCGTGACACTGTGCAACCGGCGCCCGGCGTGGTCTGCACCAGCCCAATCCAGACCTATCTGGACCTCAGCGTGGCAGGCGAACGCGGACAGGAGGCCGCCGATCACCTGCGACGGGAAAGGCTCCAATGGCACGAATGACGCGTGGCGAGGCACAGTTAGCGAGCGAGTACGACGACCGCACAACGGCGGCAGTCAAATCCGTCCTTATCGAAATCGGACAGATCCTTGGAAGCTTCAAGGGACGTTTTGCCGTCGTAGGCGGCGCCGTGCCATGGCTGCTGCTGGGCAATGAAGACATGCCCCACGTCGGCACCCTGGATGTGGACCTGGGTTTGGATGCCGAAGCGCTGGGCGATGGTCAGTACGCGCACCTGGTCGAATCGCTATTGAGCCAAGGGTATGCACAGCGCAAGGAACTCAGGCGATTCCAACTGGTGCGACAGATCCAGGCGGACGACGGCGGTCCTGCCATTGATGTAGTGATTGACTTTCTCATGCCCAGGCAAGCCGAGATCGTGAGGAACTCGCCTGCGCTGATCAGCGAATTCGCGGTACAGCGCGCCGATGGAGCGGATCTCGCGCTACGGTTCTACCAAATGGTCGCTATCGCTGGATCGATGCCTAACGGCGGAACTAACCGCGTTGAAGTCGCCGTCTGCTCCATCCCGGCGCTACTCGCAATGAAAGGCCACGCCATCCAAGGCCGCTACAAGCAAAAGGACGCCTACGACATCTATTACTGTATCCGCAACTATGCCGGCGGCGCCGAGGTGCTGGCGGACGATTGCCTCCCTCTGCTGCAGCATGAGTCCGGCGTCAAAGGCTACACCAACATCGCAGCCAAGTTCGATACCGTCGATGGCTTCGGACCAACTTGTGTGCGTCGGTTTGTCGAGGACGCGAATGTGTTGGGAGAACGAACCGCGGATCAATGGCAGCAGGATGCCTTCGGGCAAGTGGACGCTTGGCTGCGGGCTTTGGGACTGCGGACTCAATAGCAGGTTCAAATCTCGCAAACGCTCACCACATCGCCCGAAAACCGAAATTTCTTCCATCAACGCAGTCGCCTCGCGGCCTTGGATGCTCTCTCAGATGCTTCGCTCACTCTCCGCCCCCAGCCATTCATACCTCACCGCGCTGACGCTTTCCATGCTATTGCTGACCGCAGCCCAGGCCCATGCCGCGCCCCGCACCGTCTACACCGGAACACTGCAAGGCGCCGGCGACATCGTGCTGGAGCTGGACACAGAAGCGGCTGCCGACGGCACCTTGACCGGCCGTTATTTCTACGCCAGGCACGGCGTGGATATTCCGCTGCAAGGCACGGCCAAGGAGCTCTTCGAACCGAAGCCCCGCCAGGAAGGCAAGCCGGCGGATCAGGCCGCAAGCTGGCAAGGCACGCGCGACGCAAACGGCTTCCGCGGTATCTGGACTGACGCCGGCAACGGCAAGCAGCTACGCTTCGACCTGAAGCGGGTCGCGCAGTACGACACCGGGCAGCTGGAAAAGGACCGCAAGCTGGCCCGCGCCAGTCAGGTCAATCTCGGCGACATCGATGTCCAGGCAGGCATCAACGCCACGCGCGCGCCCTACGAGACGCTGAAACTGACCGGATACGCCCAGCCGGTCGGCAAGGAGATCGGCGACGGCGCCGTGGCCTATCGCATGTGGCGCGACCCGCGCACCAAGTTCAGCTATCCCCGGCTGAGCCGGCATCCCGATGCGCAGGTCCTGCAGCGCACGAACACTCTGCTGGAACAGCGTCATTGGCAGAAGAGCCTGGGCGCGCTGGGTTGCATGGCATCGGCCTACACCAGCGACAATCCCGGCGCGGGCACGCTGGGCGGGTTCGATGAAGAAGAAGTGCACGTCACCTGGCTGTCGCGCGCGCTGATGACGGTGACCGAATCGGGCAGCCTGGACTGCGGCGGGGCCCATCCGTACAACCATTTCGAACCCTATACCTACGATCTGCTGCGCGGCGAGTACCTGGACTGGAATCGCGTGTTCGACGCCTATGTGCCGGGCAAGCGCAGCTTCGGCGGCGAAAAAAGCCCTGCCCTGCTCGCGCTGGTGCAACAAGCGGTCAAGGCGGGAACAACGGTCCAACAATCCGAGGATCGTCCCAATCTGGAAGACTGCGCGGACCTCTGGCCCGACTATCTGGCGCTGGGCGTCCAGGCGCCCGGCGCGCTGAGCCTGTCCGTGTCCGGGGTCGGGCACTCGGCGGGCGCCTGCCTGGGCACGCATGCCAGCGTACCGTTCAAGGCGCTGGCGCCTTATCTGAAGCCGGGCGGGCAGGCGTATCTGGCGACAGATTGAGCACGCCGGCGGACTGTCCGCCGGCCTGAATCATCGTCTGCATGCCGGCGGGTCAACGGCCAGCAGTCGCCGTACCAGGAACAGTCCTGGTTCAAAGAGCACTTCGGCAAGTCATCGTAGGTGCAAAGCCGCTACGCGTTGGAATACGGCGCGTAGTCGGCGATGTCCGCCAGCGGCCAGTATTCGCCTGCGAGCCGTTCCCGTGGGAACGAGGTGATGTCGGCAGTGCTCAAGCCCACGCTATCGACAGAAATGATCTGCGCCGCAAGGCGGCGGTAGCCCGCGCGGAAATGGTTGGCGCCCTTGATGGCGATCAGCTTGTATGCGGTCACGTCGATGCCATGCAGGAAGAATGGCTCCTCGTCGTAGATCTGTTCGGCGCGCGAGGCGACAATCACGTCCACGCCCTGGATGACCAGGCGGCACATGGCGCCGAGGTCGAAGCGCACGCCTTCGAACATCGAGCCCGCGCGATTGACGAAGCGGCCGTCGGTGATGGCTTTCACATAGGCATGCACCCGCAGCGGCTGCCCCTGGAAGCGGCCCTGCTTGGCGCCCAGCGACACGCTGATGGTCGCGCCGACGCCGGCCTGGCGGGCCTGCTCGACGACGGACGCATCGTTGATGGAAGCGAAACAGCAGGTTCCGGCCACGGGTTTGGCGTCCAGGATGGCGCGCAACAGGTAGGTGCCGTCGCCGGGCGTGCCGCCGCCGGGGTTGTCCGCGTACTCGTTGACGACGACGGGACCGTGCGAGGCGGCCAGCGCCATGGCGACGCCCTGCTCCGGGCTTGGCAGTGACGGCCGGAACGCTTCGCGGTGCGACCAGATCCATTGCGCGACTTCATTCGCGCAGCGCTCTGCCAGCGCCTGATCGCCCGCCGTGGTGCAGACCACGGCCGGGCAAGGCGCGGCGATATCCGCAAGGGGAAAGCCGTGGAACCACGAACAGTCGATGACCCCCGGCAGCGCGGCCAGCTTGGCGCATACGGCATTGACCTCGGCGGGAATGAAGCCTTCCTGCGTCGTGACGATGTAGGGCAGCATGGGCAAGAGGCGCATGGCGGTTGCCGGCTTGAGGCGGCCGCCGATGATCTCGAGCAACAGCGCCACCGCCTCGACCGCTCGGTCGTGAAAGTCAGTATGCGGATACAGCTTGCAAGGCAAGGTCAGATCGCAAGCCTGCCGCATGGCCTCGGTCATGTTGCCATGGAGGTCATAGACAGCGGCAATCGGGACATCGGCGCCAACCAGCTGGCGGACCGCCAGGCACAGATCGCCTTCGATGTCCTCGATGCCATCGGCGACGCCCGCGCCATGCAGCGCCAGCAACACTCCGTCGACAGGCAGAGCGGCGCGGATACCGTCCAGGATTCTGCGTTTCATTTCGGCGTAGGCCTGGGCCTCGATCGTGCCCGAGGGCGTGGCCTGGCCGACGAAGGTGCAGATCAGTTCGGCGCCCGTCTGCCTGGCGCCTTCGATGAAGCCGCCGACCTGGTGATTCGATTTGTCGAAGGCTTGCAGTATCTCGTCCCCGCCGTACTGCTCGAACGCGCGTAACGGCGTCTGGCCGGCGACCTCGGCGGCATAAGTATTGGTTTCATGGATCAGGCCGGCGACGGCGAGTCGCGGCGCGGCATCTTTAACGTTTTCCATGGCGTATTCCTTGCCTTCAGCGATTGACTTT
Organism: Achromobacter sp. GW823-FHT04E03; assembly: GCF_058796095.1. Lineage (NCBI taxonomy): Bacteria > Pseudomonadati > Pseudomonadota > Betaproteobacteria > Burkholderiales > Alcaligenaceae > Achromobacter > Achromobacter sp. GW823-FHT04E03. Next base: position 733,936 of record NZ_JBXAIJ010000003.1, read on the forward strand.
CTTGGGGTCGAAGCTCAGCGCAATCAAGGCGCTGACCAGGAGCGAACCCGCGATGATGTATATGGCTGGCGCAGTGCTGTGATAGATGTCGCGGATCCAGCCGATCAGGTAGGGGCTGACGAAGCCGCCCAGATTGGCCAGGCTGTTGATGATGCCGATCGACGCAGCCGCGGTGGCTCCGCCCAGGAAGGCGGTGGGCAGCGTCCACATGATGGGAGAAAAGCTGATGATGCCGGCGGCGGCCACCGACAACGAGATGACGGCCAGCGTCAGGTTGGTGCCGGCGGACACGCTGGCGACCAGCCCCGCCGCGCCGAGCACCAGGATGAAGACCAGGTGCCAGCGGCGTTCGCGGCGCAGGTCCGAACTGCGCCCGACCAGGACCATCGCCACCATGGCGACCAGATACGGAATGGCGCTCAGCAGGCCGATGCGCAAGCCGCCCTCGGCGCCGGCATCCTTGATCAGCGTGGGCAGATAAAAGCCCAGCGTGTACAGCGCCATCATCGCCGGAAAGGTCATGGCGACGATCTTCCAGATGCGCGCGTCGCGCAGCGCCTGCAGCAGCGGCATGTGCTCGCGGCCCGCGTTGTCGGCAGCGATGTCCCGCTCGATCAGCTGGCGTTGTTCCGGCGTGAGCCACGCGGCATCCTGTACGCGGTTGGTCAGGATCAGCAGCACGCCGATGGCCAGCGGAATGGTGGGCAGCGCTTCCAACACGAACAGCCATTGCCAGCCGGGGTGTCCGCCGACCAGATGGAATCGTTCCATGATCCAGCCCGACAGCGGGTTGCCGATAAGGCCGGCCACCGGTATGCCGGCCTGGAAGATCGCCGTCATCTTGGCGCGGCGGCGGTTGGGAAACCAATAGGTCAGGTAAAGGATCACGCCAGGGTAGAACCCGGCCTCGGCCACGCCCAGCAGAAAGCGCACCGTGTAGAACTGCCAGGGCGCGGTGACGAAGGCCATGATGCCGGACAGGATGCCCCAGGAGATCATGATCCGCGCGATCCACAGGCGCGCGCCCACGCGGTGCATGATCAGGTTGCTGGGCACCTCGAACAACATGTAGCCGATGAAGAACAATCCTGCGCCCAGGCCATAGGCAGCCTCACTGAACTGCAGGTCGGCCAGCATGTTCAGCTTGGCGATGCCGATGTTGATGCGGTCCAGGTACGCGACCACATAGCAGAGCATCAGAAAGGGAATGAACCGCAGCGCGACCTTTCTGTAGGTCGCGTCCTCAAAGGCTTGCTGGTCCGGGCGCGCTGCGCGGCCGGCGGGGAGGGTTGCACTTCCGCTCACGGGTTTTCTCCTTGGTATGTCGTTTTTTGGGTGCTGCGGCTTATGCCGCGCGGCGCTGGCTGAGTTGCCTGGCGTGCTCCTGGAAGCCGCGCAGCGCTTCGGGGGGCACCAGCGAACCGCCGGTGGCCCAGATGACATGAGTGGCTGCGGACATATCGATGCCCGACGCATAGACCTGCCCTGCGGCAGAGTCCAGCCAGCCAGGCCCCGAGACCGCGGCCGCGGCCGACGGCTCGACTTCGACGCCCAGGGTGTCTTTCAGCGCCAGCAGGTTCAGGTAGAGCTCGTCATCCGACACGGTGAAGACGCCGCCTAGCTGGGGCCTCATCAGCGACGCCACCAGTTCGGAAGCCTGGCCCACGGCCAGGCCATCGGCCTCGGTGCGGTTGTCCAGGCCGATGTCGTAGACCGACACGGGGGAATCCGCGCCCGATGCCAGCTGCACCAGAAAACACGGCGACGCGACGGGTTCGGCGAAGAAGCAATGCACGTTGGGGCCGAACAGCGCCTTCAGGCCATGGCTGATGCCGCCCGGCGCGCCGCCGACGCCGCAGGGGATGTACACGAACAGAGGGTGCGCCGCATCGACCACGCGCCCTGCTTCAGCCAGTTGCCGCGCCAGTCCGCGGGCCGCTGCGGCATAGCCGAAGAACAGCAGCTCGGATTGCTCATCGTCGACGAAATGGCTGCGGGGCGCGGCCAGCGCCTGCGCCCGCCCGGCCGCGACGGCCTCGGCATAGTCGCCGGCATGCTCCACCACGCGCACGCCACGTTTGCGCAAGCGGTCCTTCTTCCATTCCTTGGCATCGGCGGACATATGCACCACGGCATCGAATCCCAGCGCGGCGGCCATGACGCCGATGCTCATGCCCAGGTTGCCGGTGCTGCCCACGGTCACGGCATACTGGCTGAACAAGGCGCGAGCCTGCGGCGTCGCCATGATGCGCCTGTCCGTCGCCTCATCCTTGAGCAGGCCGTGCTCCAACGCGATCGACTCGGCAATGGCCAGCACTTCGTGAAAGCCGCCGCGCGCCTTGATGGACCCGGCGACTGGCAGTTCATCATCGCGCTTGAGATACCAGCTGCCCGACACCTCCCCGGCGCCCAGCGCCTGCTGCAAGGCTTTGGCGGGCATCAGCCGGGACTCGATATGCCCGCCCGCAGCGGCAAGCTCGGGAAACAGCGCGGCCAGCAGCGGCGCGCAACGCGCCAGGCGGTTTTCGGCCTCATCGATCAGGGCCAGGGACGGCGCGGAGCCGGGCAAGAGCCCTCCCCTAGCCGGGTTGAGCCATAGCAAAGGCGTTCTTGATTGAAGATTTTCTAATAGCTGAGGATCGAAATTGGCGGTCATCATGGACTTGCGGGTTGATGGTTCGGCGCAAATCGTAGATTCCGAAGGCATGCAAGAATAGCGATCATTTCTAATTCAGCCATTAGTTTGACTTATGTCTGCCCATTTCGACTCGACACTCCTGGGAGCCCTGCGGTGTTTTGACATGGCCGGCCGCCATCTCAGCTTCACCAGGGCGGCGTCGGCCATGAACCTCACGCAAAGCGCGGTGAGCCAGCAGATCCGGCAGTTGGAAGACCGCCTGGGCTACCTGTTGTTTGTCCGCCAGCAACGCGGCCTGAAGTTCACGCCCAAGGGCGAATCGCTGTACACGACGGTCAGCCGTGCGCTTGGCGACATTCAGCAGGAAATCGAGCGGCTGGGCTTGCCGGCGTCCGCGCTGCAGGTCAATTGCCTGCCGTCGTTCGCGCTGCAATGGCTGATGCCGCGCCTGACGGAATTCCATCGCCTACAGCCGGAGGTATCAGTCCGGTTGAAGGCGGAGTTCCAACTGCTGGACCGCAAGCTGATGGAGGAAGAAGACATAGACCTCGCCATCCGCTATGACCCGGCGCACTACAGCCATTTACAGGCGGACGCCTTGCTGGACGAGTATCTGCTCGTGGTCGCAACGCCCGAATACCTGGCCGCGCACCCCGCGTTTCGCACCGGCAAATCGCTCGACGGCGTCGAGTTCCTGCACGACGCCTCTCCTTGGGTCGGCGCCGCGGAGTTCATCGAGTGGCGCACCTGGATGCAAGCGCATCGGCCGGGGTGGATCCGCCACCTGGACGGGCCGCAGTTCAATCTGGCCAGCCTGGCCATTGGCGCCGCGCTGAATCACCAGGGCGTGGCTATCGGGCGCAGCGCGATGGTCTACGACGAACTGCGCAGCGGACGGTTGGTAGACGTGTTCGGCAAGCACGTGCCCGCGCCGGCGCGCTATGTGCTGCTGTCGCGCCGGCCTGAAGAGCGGCGCACCCGGATCTTTTCCGAGTGGTTGAAATCCGAGTGCCGCAACTTCGACAGCGCGCGTTCGGCCTTGATCGGGGGTACTCGCGGATAAGCATCATCCGCGAAGCCGACGAGCGCCACCTTCCCGTGCGGCGTCAAGCCGCTGCGGCGCTCAGATGCTCATAAAGTATTGCCGCGCCTATACCGATCAGCGCGACTCCACCCAGGATCTCGGCCCGCTTCCCGGCGACGCTGCCCAGCACGCGTCCGAGCATCACGCCTATCGTCACCATCAGCGTCGTGGCCAAGCCGATGGCGATGGCCGCCACCACGATGTTCACATCCACGAACGCCAGGCCCACGCCGACCGCCATGGCGTCGATGCTGGTGGCCAGGCCCGTAGCCGCCAGCAGCCAGAAGGAATGCCGGGTGACGGGCGCGGCGTCCTCGTCCTCTTCCTTGAGGCCGTTGCGTATCATCAGCAAACCCAGAATACAGAGCATCGCGAACGCGATCCAATGGTCCCAGGCGACCACATACTTTGCCGCGACCGAGCCCAGTCCCCAACCTATCACCGGCGTGATGGCTTCGATCACGCCGAAGATCAGCCCTGTGCGCAGGGCCTCCGGAAATCGGGGCTTGTAGAGCGCGGCGCCTTTGCTGATGGCCGCGGCGAACGCGTCCGTGGACATGGCGAACGCGAGAACGATGATGGCGATGGGATTCATTGGAGTGGGGATCCTGCTGGGCGGAAACGGCACGGATCCTCCGCGCCGCCCGGCATCGCGCGAAAAATCCGTGGTCTCGCCAAGCATGGATGCCGCTTGCGCCATGGCCGAGGAAGCCAAGAATGTTGACGCAAGCCCCTGCGGAACTGGCCGCAGGGAGGCTACTCCCCAAAGAGTGAAACCAGTCTAGCAGAGCCTGCTGACCGGCGTGTTACAGCGCTATTCCCCGCGTATTCCCGCCTTCGCGATCACCTCTTTCCAGCCCTTGGCCTCCCTGTCCACCCATGCCTGTGCCCGCGCCTTGCCTGCGAACGGCCCGCGCATGCCCAGCACGGCCATGCTCTGCTGGAACTCCGGCATGGCGTAGACCTTGGCCAGCGCGTCTTCCCAGACCTGCGCGACCTCCTTGGGCGTGCCCTTGGGCGCCATGACCAGGAAGGCGAACGACACGTCATAGTCTTTCAAGCCAGCCACGCCCGACTGCGCCGCCGTGGGGACTTCAGGCAGGTCGGCGTCGCGTTCCTTGCCCGACACCGCCAAGGCCTTCAGCTTGCCTGCCCGTACATGCGGCAGGACGCCGGGCGTGGCAAGAAAGGCGGCCTGTATCTGATCGCCCAGCAGCGCGTTCACGGCAGGCGCGTTGCCGCGATATGGCACATGCGCGACTTCCATGCCAGCCGCGAGACGGAGCTTTTCGAAGGCCAGGTTGCCGGGACTGCCGTAGCCGGCTGAGGCATAGGTGATGCGATTGGCCTTGGCGTAGCGCAGGAATTCGTCCAGCGTATTGATGCCGAGTTCGGGGCGCACCGCCAGCGCCAGGCCGAAGGAGCCGGCCAGGCTCAGCGGTTCCAGCCGCTGGGTGACGTCCTTGTCCAAGCCCTTGAAAATGTATGGGTTGACGGTCATGAGCGTGTCCAGCGTCATCAGCAGCGTGTAGCCGTCGGGCGCGGCCTGGGCCACGGACTGGGCGCCGATGTTGCCGGACGCGCCGGAGCGGTTTTCGACGACGATGGTCTGGCCCAGGATCTTGCCGGCATGCTGCGCGATGGCGCGGGCTTCCAGGTCCAGCGGGCCCGCGGGCGGGAAGTTGACGATGAGGCGCACGGGACGCGACGGATAGTCGGACGCCACCGCGACCGAGGTTGCGGCCACGAGCAGCGCCGTACAGAGCAACAAGGACTTGATCATGCTTTTCTCCTGGATGGCGCCAACCCGCAGGCAGGCGCCGTGGCGGCGGAATCAGGCGATGGCGGTGGGATGCGGGCTGGTCTCGGCGTGCCGGATCATGCTGCGCGACAGTTCCAGCAGCAGTTCTGCGCGCAACGCGCCGGCGGCGGGGTCGTCCCACAGGTTGCGCAGTTCGTGGGGGTCTTCTTGTAGATCGTAGAGTTCGCCCCAGGCGGCATCGGCATAGACGCTGAGCCTGTGGCGCGGCGTCTGCAAGGTACGCATGCGGGTGCGGCCGGGAAAGCCGAACATGGTGCGCTGGCCCTCTTCCTCGATCAGCACCGCGTCGCGCACGCGCTCGGTCTCGCCCGACATGAGCGGCAGCAACGATGCGCCCTGCATGCCGTTGTAGGCAGGCAGGCCCGCGCGCGCCAGCACGGTAGCGGGGATGTCGGCGGTGGAACACAGTGCCTGGCTGCGCGCAGCGGCGGGCGCCGCCTGCGGATCGCGCCAGATGAAGGGCGTGCGGATCAGGCTCTGATAATGGATCGGCCCCTTGAGCAGCAGTTGGTGGTCGCCGAAGTAGTCGCCATGATCGCTGGTGAAGATGACGATGGTGTTGTGGTCCAGCCCGGTCGCGCGCAGCGCCCGCATGACGCGGCCGATGGTGGCGTCGATATGGCTGATGGAGCCGTAGTTCAGCGCGATGGCCTCGCGCGCCTCGCGCTCGGTGCAGGCAAAGATGGCGGGCGTGTGCTTGACGGCCTTGCCCTGATTGCGCTGCTGGTGCATCCAGGCTACGTGAGGCGGCGGCTGGTGGCCCGGCGCGGCGCTGGCGTGGAACGACTCGGGCAGGGTCACGTCTTCCGGGCGGTACATGTCCCAGTACTTGCCGTGAGGCGTGAAAGGATGATGCGGATCGGGAAACGAGCACTGGATGAAGAAGGGCTTGCCGTTGGCCGCGTTGTCGCGCAACTGCGCGATGGTCTGGTCGCCGATGTAGGCGGTGGTGGAGCATTCTTCCGGCACGCGGGTGCGCCAGGCCTGATGATGCTCTGTCAGCACATAGCCGGGCGCGGGCAGGGCATGCTCGGGCCCCCACAGGCGCCGCGCCTCGGGATGTTCGCGGGCCAGCCAGCGCTCGTAATGGCCCCAGACCTGGTCGCCGTGATCCACCGCCAGCGCCACGCGCTCGAAGCCGTAGAACGGCGTCTGCAGATCATGCCCAGGATCCGTGCGCCACAGCGGGCCCCATTCCTGATCGTAGTTGCCGGGCTCGGCGATCCAGGCCTCGCCCTGCGCGCCGTCGCTCGCCGGCGGCCAGACGGCGGGCTTGCCGGTCATGTTCTGCAAGTGCGACTTGCCGATCAATGCGGTGGAATAGCCCGCGCCGCGCAAGCGGTCGACGAACGTGGTGGCGCGCTGCGACAGCGGAATTCCATTGTGGCGCACGCCATGCACAGAGGGCATGCGGCCCGTCATCAGGGTGGCGCGGTTGGGCATGCAGATGGGCGACGCCACATAGAAGCGGTCCGCCGACCACCCCTGCCCCGCCAGCGCGTCCAGCTCCGGCGTGCGCAGCATGGGGTTGCCATAGCTACCCAGATGGTCCGCGCGCTGCTGATCCGTGATGAATAGCAGGAAATTCGGCTGCATCGTGTCTCCTCGCCGCCAGCTTTGCGCCGGCTTGGCTCTGTTGTCAGGCCATTATGTGTAGAGGAGACATAAATTGATAATGAATTAATATTACCGAGCCATAACCCTGTATTTATGCCTCAAGGATGCCCGCATGGACTGGACCCACCGCATCCGCCTGCGCCACCTGGCCATCCTGGTGCGCCTGTGCGAAACCCGCAACCTGAGCCAGGTCGCGTCGGAACTCAACATCACACAGCCGGCGCTGTCGAAGTGGCTGAAGGACCTGGAAGCAGACATCGGCCTGACGCTGTTCGAGCGCCACGCGCGCGGCATCGAACCCACGCTGTATGGACTGGAACTGCGCACGCATGCGCGCGAGATCCTGGGCAAGCTGGGCCGCGCCCAGGACACCATGGCGCAGCTGGCCCGCGGCGCCACCGGCACGCTGGCAGTGGGCGTCACGCCCAATATCGCGCCGGTGCTGCTGCCGCCCAGCATCCGGCGCTTTCGCGAACGCTATCCGCGCGTGCTGCTGCGCCTGGCCGAGAACACGCTGGACTACCTGCTGCCGCTGATGCAGGAAGGCACGTTCGACGTGCTGGTGGGACGCCTGGAACAGCACTCGCTGCCGCGCAACCTGCACTACGAAGAGTTGTACGGCGAGCCCATCTGCCTGGCCGTGGGCACGGCGCATCCGCTGGCGAACAAGCGCAAGGTGACATGGGAGGACGTGCAGGAATACCCCTGGATCGCGCCCGGCGCTTCAACACCGATGCGGATACGCATCGATTACGAACTGGCGCTGGCCGGCCAGCCCGCGCCCTGGCATCAGGTGGAATCGTCGTCGGTGCTGGTCAACCTGGCGCTATTGGACGGATCGGATCTGGTACTGCCGATCTCCGAGCGGCTGGCAAAGCATTTCGCCAAGCAGCACATGATCAAGGTATTGCCGCTGGCGATGCGCAGCCGCGGGATTACAGGCATGGTGTGGCGAGACGCCGCGCTGGCCTCGGAACATGCGGCGTACTTCATGGAGTGCCTGCGGCTGGCGCGGTGACGGCGACAGGAAATGGCAGATAATCCACGGCACTCCCTGCCGCCTCTCCAGAGGTCGGCGACAAAATGCGCCAACCAGTCCTGAACGGAATGCCATGAACCGATCCGAATACGAAACCGAACTGCTGCGCATCCTGCGCGCCCACGACGCCGCGGCGCGCGCCACACTGACAGCGCTGATCGCCGCCCTGCCGCCCAAGGCGCGCGAGATCCACTTCGTGGTGTTCCCCGACCAGGACGGCGAAGGCACATTCTCCGTGGTGGCCAGCCTGGAAGGCCCGGACCTGTTCGTGCTCAACAAGGCCATCGAAGGCCACCGCTACCTGTTCGACGTGCGCCACACGGAAGACGGCATCGAGCCCGAGGTTCCTCTGTTCGCGTCGGACGAAGGTGGTTTCAACGTCCAGGACGTCATCGTCGATACGGCGATGCAATGGGTGGCGGAACTATGGGAAACGAACGGCCAGGGCCGTTCGCCGCTGCCGGCGCTGGTATATGGGGAGGAAGGCTACGGAACGCTTGAGCCGCTCGCATTGCCGGCATAGCACTGCGGCAGGGGCTCCTACGGCGCCGCGGCCTCCGCGCTCACCAGGCCACGTGGAACATCGCCTTGGCCAACACCACGATCAGCACCATGTGGCAGAACACGCTGATATGCATGCGCCGGCTCAATGCGCCAGTCAGGCGCTTGCGGCGAGCGAGCGTCAAGGCGGTCGCGACATGGACCAGCACGCTCAAGGCAAGCGCGATCTTCAGCGACAGCAGGACGCCGAAGGACGATGCAAACGGGTTGGCGAGCGCGCTGCGGTATTGCCAGGCCAGGCCCAGGCCGGCCAGGTACAGCACGACGACCGACCACGGCAGCACGGCCCGCACGCGTGGCGCCAGCTGGCTGCCCAGCGCGCGGCGCACGTCGGGCGGCAGGCGCTTGTGCACGGGTTCCAGGAACAGCACCTCGAACGTAACGGTGCCGACGAACAGGAAGGCGGCAAGCAGGTGCAGGATGAGCAGCAAGGGGTAGGTGTTCATGGCTGCGATCGGGAATGGCCATCAACGAGGATTGTCCCATCAACCCGGAAGCCGCGGACATGACAAACATCAAACCCGCCCCGCGCGAAAGCCTCCGCGCGCCCCCGCCGCCTGGCTTGCCCGGTCCTCAGAACTTGTAGCTCACCTTCATCCAGACGTTCCTGGGCGTGCCGTAGTTGTAGCCGTTGTAGCCCCCCAGACCGCTGTAGTAATACTTGTCGGTCAGGTTTTCCACGTTGACGGACGCGGACACATGCCTGTTGAAGTCATAGCGCGCCATCAGGCCAAACAGCGTGACGCCGCCCTGGCTGGCGCGCCCTAGCCCGCCGGCTTCGTCGTAGTAGATGCCGCTCTGGTAGCTGACGTTGCCGCCGATCGTAAGCTTGCTCCATTCGCCCGGCAGCCTGTAGCTGGCGGCCAGGCGGAACAGCCGCTGCGGCGTGCTCGGCAACAGCAATGCACCTTCGGCGTCGCGCTTGGCAAAGTAGGTGTAGCCGCCCATCAGCTGCAGGCCCGGCGCCACTTCGCCGGATGCGGTCAGCTCGAAACCCTTGCTGCGCGCGCCTTTGACGGCGCGGTAGGGAGTGCTCCCGTCCGGCAGCGGCGGGCTGGACGGATCCTCCACCGCAACGTTTTCCTCTTGGGTGCGGAATATCGCGAAGCTTGTGTTCAGCTTGCCGTCCAGGTGTTCGCCCTTCAGGCCGATTTCATAGTTCTGGCCGGTTTGAGGAGGCAGCACCACGTCGCTGGCGTCGCGCGAGGTGGTGGGAATGAAGATCCGGGTGTAGCTGGCGTAGGCCGAATAATCCTTGCTCAGGTCCACGACCACGCCGGCATAAGGCGTGAAGACGCCGTTTTCCTTTGCGGTGGGGTTGTGGGTCCAGGTGTTGGCGGGGCCGTTGTAGGCCGATGAGTTTTCTTCGTACCAGGTGGTCCGCGCGCCCAGGATCAGCGACACCGGCTCGGCCACCTTCAGGCGCGCGGAACCGTAGATGGCGGTCTCCTTCGCATCCAGGAAGGTGTTGTAGAAAGTGTAGGGCATGGCGGGCCGCGGCACGTCGCGCAGCTCGTAGAGATTCACGCGCCGACGGTCCCAGCCGGCGGGATTCGCCGAGTTCAGGTTGAGTTCGCTGGTGTAGCGGTTGTAGCTCAGCCCCAGGACGGCCCGGTGCTCCCTGCCGAATGCCTGGAACGGCCCTTCGGCGTAGACGTCGAAGGACTTGTTGGTGGAGCTTGCGGGGTTGTCGCGCAATTCGATGGTGGACGCGCCGGACGGATCGACGGGCTGATACGCGAGGACGTAGCCCCAGGCGGCTTTTCTTTCGTTTTTCAGGCGGCTGGCGTCCATCTTGACGTGCCAGCCGCTGCCGAAGCGGTGGTCCAAGGTCGCGAATATCCGGTCCGTATACATGTCCCATTGGCTCCACGGCGTCACGGGATTGAAGGACCGGGGAAAGTTCGTGCGCGTGCCGTCGCTGTAGAACAGCGGCGCCTGGCCAAAGTTCGCGCCGTCGATGGCGGTCTTCTGGTGCTCGTAGCCGAGGCTGACCGTGGTGCGCGGCAGGATGTCGGCCTCGAGGATGCCGTAGAAGACATCGTCGGACCGCTTCTTGTAGTCGATGAAGCTGTCGCCCGCGGTGCGGGCGGCAACCACCCGGCCGCGCAGCGTGCCGGCGCTGTTCAACGGGCCGCCCAGATCCGCTTCGACGTTGTAGCTGTTCCAGCGGCCGACGCCGCCGGTGACGTGTCCGGCAAACTCCGACGTGGGGCGCTTGCGCACCAGGTTCACCGAACCGCCCGGCTCGCCCACGCCGTTGAGCAGGCCGGCGGCGCCGCGCACGACTTCCACCCGATCGTAGATGGCGGTGTTGATCATGCCCGCCTCGGCCGACGGCGTCTTGAACGACAGCGTGGGTACGCCGTCGAGCATGGTGTTCAACGCAAAGCCGCGCGAGGTGAATTGCACGCGCTCATCCAGCCGGTCGACGGCGATGCCGGGAGTCTGGCGCATCACCTCATCCAGCGTGTTCAGATTCTGGTCGTCCATCTGCTGGCGTGTGACGACGCTGATGGATTGCGGGGTTTCGCGCAGCGACAGCGGCATGCGGGTGGCGGCGCTGGTTGCCGGCACGGTATAGGAGCCTGTCCCTTCGGAGGGACCTTCGTCGCCAGCGCCGGTGACGGTCACGGCGGGCAAGGCCGTGACTTCGCCCTGCGGCAATCTGCGCAGCGTGTAGCCGCCGTCCGCGCGCCGCGCCGGTTCCAGCCCGCTGCCGGCCAGCAGCTGGCGCAGCCCTTCCTCGAAGCCATAGCTGCCGCGCAATCCCGGCGACTGGAGGTCGCGCGTCAGAGCAGGATCGAACGACAGCAGGACGCCGGCCTGGGCTGCGTAGGCCGACAGCGCCGCGCTGAGCGGCCCGGGCTCGATGGCTACGCTCACCTGCCCCGCCTGCGTCTGCGCCTGGGCAGGCGTTATCAACCCGGCCAGAGGCAGCGCGAATACGCCTGCCGCGAGCAAGGCGGGGAAGGAGACGCTTGCGCGCGACGGGGGTAGCTGACGGGGCATGACATGCACTCCAGATGTTGGTCTTACCCTCGTAGCCAGATAAGACGCAGAAAGTGCTAGTCGCCGTTACAAAATAGTCCCGCCGCGCGGCACCAGCGACACCCAGTAGCGGGTGCGATGGCGCAGGCCGAGTTGCAGGGTGTCCGCCACCGTGGCCAGCACCCGGTCGGGTTCGGCCAGCGGGAAGGCGCCGGAAATCGGCAGATGCGCCACTTCGGGCGCGCAATCGATCCAGCCCGTGCGGTAACGCTGAAGCTCGCGCAGGAATTCATTCAAAGGCATGCCGTCGACCTGCAGCATGCCGCGCTGCCAGGCGGCGGGGTCGCCGGTCAGCGCTTGGGCGTCATCGATATGGCCGCCGCCAAAGCGCAGGCCCATGCCGGCGGGCACGATGCGCGCCGCATCCGCCGAAGCGCCCGCTAGCGCCACGCGCACGGCGCCTTCCAGAACCTGTACCGCCGATACGCCATCGTCGCGCCTGACCACGAAGCGCGTACCCAATGCGGTGATGCTGCCTTCGCGGGTGCGCACGATGAACGGCCGGGAAACCTGTTGCGGGTCCGGCGCGGTTTCGATCAGGATTTCGCCGCCGTGCAGCGCGATCAGCCGCTGCTGGGCATCGAACAGGACGTCCATGGCGGTGGCGGCATTGAGCACCACGCGGCTATGGTCCGCCAGCATCACCTCGCGCCGGGCGCCGACAGCAGTGCGGTATTGCGCCACCCAGCCGCGCCAGGCTTCATCGACCTGCGCGTAGCCGATGGCGCCTCCGGCGCCGATCAGCACCAGCAGCTTGCCCAGCGCGGCGCGGCGGGCGGACGAGCGCGGTCGCCCCAACACGGGCAGCATGCCCTTGGGCAACGCCTCAAAACGGCGCGTAAGCGCTTCGGTGCGCTGCCAGGCGCGCTCGTGTTCAGGATCGGCCTGGCGCCAGGCTTGCCACGCCTCTCGGTCCGCCTGACTGGCGCTGCCCGAGGTCAGCCGCAGAAACCAGTCCACCGCGCCGTCCAGCGCGCGCGAATCGATGCGCCCTGCCTCGCCGGCGCTCATGGCGCGAACTCCAGGCATTGGCGCAAAGCGCGCGCGATGTACTGCCGCACCGAGCCGACCGATACGCCCAGCGTCTTGGCAATATCCGCGTGCGTCAGGCCTTCAAGCTGGCAAAGCAGGAAAGCGCGCCGCACCGGGACGGGCAAGCCATCCAGCATGGCATCGATTTCACACAGGGCTTCCAGCGCCAGGACGCGCTCCTCGGGCGACGGCGACAGCGCCTGGGGTAGCTGCGCCAACGTTTCCAGATAGGCGCGTTCGAGATCCCTGCGCCGCAAATGGTTAACCATCAGACCGTGCGCGATGGTCGCCAGATAGGACCGCGGCTCGCGAATGTCGCCCGGATCGCGGCGGGCCAGCACACGCAGATAGGTGTCATGCACCAGGTCGGCGGCGTCGAAAGCGCATCCCAGTTTTTTACGCAGCCAGCCCTGCAGCCAGCCTTGGTGTTCCTGGTACAGCGTATGCAGGGGGTGCCGCGGAGAGGGATCGGAGGCGGCCATGAAGACGCACGGTTATAAATGAGAATGACTACAATTTACAACATAGTACCCTGCACCGGGTGAAATGACTGCGCCCGGCCGCTGAATCCAGGGGCCGGGCGCAATGGGGAAATCCAGAGGGAAGCTGGCGTCTTACTTCTTCGACGCGTCCTGCTCCACCACCATGTCCAGCACATACACCTGCTTGGGCGCATCCGCGGGCGGGTTCTTCCAGTCGTAGCGCTTCACGCGCAGCACGGTGCGCACGCCATCCTGGTGCTGGAAGCCTTCGATGGACTGATACAGCGGATGCCACTTGTCCTGGGTAGGCTGCTGCACGCCGGCTTCGTTGTAGCGGCGCTCGCGCACCATCAGGCACTGATAATTGGGAATCAGCGGGTGGCTGCACTCGGCCTTCTTCGCAGCGACTTCAAGGAACATGATTTCGCCGGCGCTGCCGTACAGGGTCTCGGGCGTAGGTTCGCCGACGAACTTCAGGACGCTGCCGTCCTGCGCAACCAGCTCCAGTCCGGGTTCGGAAGCGTGTCCGCTGAGCGTGGCGCGCAGGTCGCCCTTCATGCGCTGGCCGATCTCGGCGTCCAGGCGCATCAGGCTCTGGTCGCAGGCCTTCATGGTCGACGCGAGGTTCGCCACCTGCAGCACGCCGTTCTTGTAGGTGTAGCCCCCGAACTGCGCATTGCAGCCGCCGCGGATGTTCAAGGCGTCCTGCGTGAACGACAGGCGCAGTTGATGTTCGACGCCAGCCTGGAGCGCGGCTATCGGCTTGCCCGCTGCATCGGTGGCGGAAGCCAGGCGCCAGTAATAGGCGGGCAGGCTAACTTCAGGGCTGGCGGGCGTGGTGGCGGTAGTGGGCATGGAGGACGATCCTTCACGGGGAGAGGAAGTCGGAGCGCAAGCTTGCAGCAGCGCGGCGCATACGGACGCAAGGAGGATGGTTTTCTTCATGGTTCGTTTCCTGTCAGCCGAATGGCACTGATGAAAAACGGGATTCTACGTTCGCGGGATGGACGTTTTAAACACGCAGCCATCCAGTCGGTTTCAAAATCTTGCCGCAGATCCGGCCTGAAACACACCCTCTGAGCAACGCAATTTACGGGTTTTCCCTAGCCATCCGTATAGCGCTCTTGCCTGCCAGCGGATCACCGTGAGGTTCTGCTTGCCTTACAACTAAATACATAACCCTCAAAATACTGCAAGTATTGCCAATCCACCGGGAACTGCACGCAATACGCGCAAACCACCGCAATACAAGGCCGATCGCGCGCTCGCGATCGGCTCGCCAGCGTCAATTGGCAGGGTAGGCCGCGCCCGTCAGGCAGGCTCGGGCCCACTCATAGTCGTCATCGCCCACGATCTCTCCATCGATCTTGGGCAGCGGCTGGGCTGGATAGGAAAAGTCTGGCTTTTTCGGCTTCATGTTCCATTTTGTCTCGCCCGCCTTATCGGAGCATGCCTCGTCCGAGCTGCTGAACGAGCAGGATGCCGCCAACTGCGGCTTGCCGTCCACGACGTTGGCGACATAGCGCTTGGTGTAGACGCCGCCCGACGCCCAGTACTCGTCGACCGAGCAAATGCGGTCATTATTCTGGTAATGCCGCGTCGCGAAGCAGCCGTAGTAGGCATTTTCGCCTGGGAAGACGTCGCAAGAAGTCGAGTAGCCGGCGTAAGCGCCGCCGGTGAATTGCGCCTGGAACTGCTGCTGGCGGACTGCGCTGCCGATCATGTCGGGGAGCGTTGCGCCCTTGTGCGTCTCCTTGAGCTGCGCCGTGCGGCTTTGGATCAAATCGCGAGCGACGCCTGCGGCCGTCTTGCCGTCGGGAACCGAACCCGGGTCCTCGATCAGGTTCGTGAGCGCGCGGTCGCGCGCCACAATCCAGCGCTTCTGGTTGTGCGCCAGCATGGCGCGGATATCTCCGTCGGGAGCCTGTTTCAGAATCGCGGCGTAAGCCCGGTTCAACTCGGCGTCCGCCGCCACGGTCTTGCGGTCCGAGCAGATCAGCTTTTCCACGGCGCTGGCGGCTTTGGCGCAATCGATCGCATAGGCGGGCGCGGCAAACGCGAACAGGCCGGCGACGCACAGCAGGCGGCCCACGGGGATTCCAGATTTCATGTGACGTTCTCTTTGAGAATGCGCTGCGCAGCGTTTCGATGCTTGCAGACCGTTAAGCCATTCATCGCAAGGCGGCAGCAAGGCTGCAATTTTGCACGCGACTTTTTAACAGACTGGAAACAGAGTTCAACGCTCTGCAACGCAGCGCGGATTGCACAGTCCATTGGAATATTCCCCTTCCCCTGCTCGTCTACTCAGTGGCAAGCCGCGCAAGAGACCACGCAGCACGCCACGGATCAACCAGCCGAACGCGCCGGACGCCCGGCGTCGGTCAGCGCAGAAATGGAAGTCTTGATATGAAGTCGATCAGATCGTTTGCCTGCGGCATTGCCCTGGCTTGCACCGCCGCCGGCAGCGCCTGGGCCGCTCCGGGCCTGAACGTGTACGGCCCCGGCGGTCCCGCGCCCGCGATGAAGGAAGCGGCCACTGCGTTCGGCAAGCTGCACGGCATTGACGTCAGCGTCACCGCGGGCCCCACGCCGGCCTGGGCCGACAAGGCCAAACAGGACGCCGACGTGATCTACAGCGGCGCCGAAAACATGATGAGTGGTTTCGCCTCGGCGCTGCCCGGCGTGTTCGAGCTGCGCGAGGCCCGCACGCTGTACCTGAGGCCCTCGGCCATCCTGGTGCGTCCGGGCAATCCCAAGGCGATCAAGGGCTTCAAGGATCTGCTCAAGCCCGGCATCAAGGTCATGGCCGTGTCCGGCGCGGGCCAGACGGGGCTGTGGGAAGACGTGGCCGGCCGTCTTGGCGACATCGAAACCGTGCGCGCCTTCCGCGCCAACCTCGTGCTGCCGGAGGCCGGCAACAGCGCACAGGCGCGCACCCAATGGACCGAGGACAAGACCATAGACGCCTGGCTGATCTGGAACATCTGGCAGGTGTCCAACCCCGAGCTCGCCAGCATGGTCGAGGTGGAAGAGCCCTACCGCATCTATCGCGACGCGAGCGCCGTCGTGACCAGGAAAGGCAAGGGCAATGCCCAGGCGCAGGCCTTTATCGACTTCCTGACTGCGCCCGAAGGCCGGGCGATCTTCAAGAAATGGGGCTGGAAGACGGATTGAGGTCCGCCAGGAGCCGGACGTAAAAAAGCCCGCGATTCCCTGGGAATTGCGGGCTTTCCGATGCGCTCGGACCGGGACGCGCAAGGCGTCCCGAAAACTCAGCCGGCCACGCGGAAGCGCTCGGCATCGTCCATGAACGCCTTTTCGCCGAAGCCGTTTTCGTTGGAGCCGAACGGCATCTGCGCGCGCAGCTTCCAATACGCCGGAACGTTCCATTCGCGAGCGACGGCGGCGTCGATCAGCGGGTTGTAGTGCTGCAGGCTGGCGCCCACGCCGGCGCTGGCCAGGGTGCTCCAGACCGACAACTGGGCCATGCCGCCCGCCTGCTCGGACCAGACCGGGAAGTTGTCCGCGTACAGCGCGAATTTTTCCTGCAAGCCCTGCACCACGCCCTGGTCTTCAAAGAACAGCACGGTGCCCACGCCCGCGGCGAAGCTCTTGAGCTTGGCTTCGGTCTGGGCAAAGCTCTCGGCCGGCGCGACCTTGCGCACTTCTTCGATCGCGATGTTCCAGAGCTTTTCGCTCTCGGCGCCGAACAGGATCACGGCGCGCGAACTTTGCGAATTGAACGACGAGGGGCTGTGCTTGATCGCTTCCTGGATCAGGGAGGTCAGTTCCTCCTTGGAGATCGACAGGTTGCGGCCCAGCGAGTACTGCGTGCGACGCTGCTTGAGGGCGTCCAGATAAGCGTTGCTCATGACGTTGTGGCCTTCCGACGAGTAGATAGAGGAAAATGCATAGCGAATTCTACCGACCGGCAATTGTCCCGAATACGTCCAGGAAGCCAAAAAACACCCCATTGCGCGGAACAAACTGTTCCGCCTATCGACCAAATCGGCTCTGCGCAAGGTGACGGACAGCCCAATCCAAGGACCCAACGTGCATTACACCCAAGACCCGAACACCCCCGCCGCCGCCGATATCGGCTTTGACGACTTCCTCAAGGTCGACATCCGCATCGGTACCATCCAGTCGGCGCAGGCCTTTCCCGAGGCGCGCAAACCCGCCTACAAGCTGACGATAGATTTCGGCGCCGGCGTGGGCATCCGCAAGAGTTCGGCGCAGATCACCGATCGCTACACGCTGGAACAGCTGACGGGCAAGCGCGTCATGGCGGTGGTGAACTTTCCGCCGCGCCAGATCGGGCCGATGAAATCCGAAGTGCTGGTGTTGGGTTTCGCGGACGAGTCCGGCGGCATCGTGCTGGCAGTGCCGGACGATCAGGTTCCCAATGGCACCCGCCTGACCTGACCTCCCGGGCCCCGGAGTTTCCTCCATCGGGGCTTTCCCCTATTACTTGTCTGCCGTCAAAAAACTATCGTATTCGAGAATTATCAAATAAGAGAATTCTCGCTTCCGACAAAATGACAGCAGAACCCCTATTCGATTACGCCGTGATCGGCGCCGGCATCGCCGGCGCTTCCGTGGCCTACCGCCTGAGCGCCACGGCCTCGGTGGCCGTGTTGGAACGCGAGGCCCAGCCGGGCTACCACTCCACCGGCCGTTCCGCGGCCATGTTCATGGAAACCTACGGCACGGACCAGATCAAGGCGCTCACGCGCGCCAGCCGCGCCTTCTACGAAAATCCGCCGCAGGGCTTCAGCGAGCATCCGCTGCTCAGCCCGCGCGGCGTGCTGTACATCGCCACGCCCGAACAGCGGGACCTGCTGCGCCAGGTCTATGACGACTTCCGCAGCCAATCGCCCAATGTGGCGCTGATCGACGCCGAAGCGGCCGTCGAGCGCGTGCCCTGTCTGCGCGCCGACCAGATCTGCGGCGCCATCGAAGAACCGGACGCTCGCGACATCGACGTGCACGCGCTGCATCAGGGCTTTCTGCGCGGCATGTCGCGCCAGGGCGCAGTGCTGCACAACAATGCCGAAGTCGTGTCGGCCGCCCATGCGGGCGACGTCTGGACGCTGACGCTGGCCGATGGCCGCAGCCTGCGTGCGCGAGCGCTGGTCAACGCCGCGGGCGCCTGGGCGGACCATACCGCGGCCCTCTGCGGGGCCTCGCCTGTCGGCCTGCAGCCGTGCCGCCGCACCGCCTTCACGTTCTCCGGCCCGCAGGACGTGGACTTTGCCCATTGGCCGGCCGTGGTCGGCGTCGACGAAAGCTATTACTTCAAGCCCGATGCCGGCCAATTGCTGGGATCGCCGGCCAACGCCGATCCGGTCGCCGCGCATGACGTGGTGCCGGAAGAACTGGACGTCGCCACCGGCATCTACCGCATCGAAAGCGCGACCTCGCTCACCATCCGCCGCCCCAAGCACACCTGGGCCGGCCTGCGCTCCTTCGTGCGCGACGGCGATTTCGTGGTCGGCTGGGATGCCGATGCGCCCGCCTTCTTCTGGCTGGCGGCCCAAGGCGGCTATGGTATCCAGACGGCCGCGGCGACTTCTGAGCTGGCTGCCGCGCTGCTCACGCGCCAGCCGCTGCCCGCCCATCTGCATGCGCACGGCGTGAATGCCGAAGCCGTGCGTCCTGCGCGATTGCGCTGAACCCACCCCCTTGCCTGCGAGAGTCCACCATGACCACCATTGCCCGCTACCCCAGCCCCCTGCCCCTGCCGTTCTCCCGCGCCACCCAGGCCGGCGGCTTCCTGTTCCTGTCGGGCCAGATCCCGATGGACGCCAACGGCCAGGTCGTGCGCGGCGACATCACCGCCCAGACCCATGCCGCCATCGAGCGCATCAAGGAAACGCTGGCCCTGGCGGGCGCCACCCTCAAGGACGTGGTGCGCGTGACGGTATGGCTGTCGGACCTGGAGCTCTTTGCGCAGTTCAACGACGCCTACCGCAGCCATTTCTCGTCCGACTTCCCTTCGCGTTCGACGGTCGAGGCCAAGCTGGCCATGGGCGTGGACGTGGAAATCGAGGTGCAGGCCTGGCTGGGCGCGGCAGTCGCGCACGGCGGCTACACGCCGGGCCCCGTGTCCGAAGCCTGATCCCGCCCCGCGGGCCTGTCCGATGGTTTGACACTGCCCGGCCCTCGCGCCAGGCGGTGCGGTCTTTTCCTTGCGCTCGCGGCAACGCCTGCGCCCCCATGTGCACATCCTTACGCGGAGCGGCAGCATGAAAATCTTTTCCGGGTCCCTGGCGACCGAGACGAACACCTTCTCTCCCATCCCGACCGGGCTGTCGGCCTATCGGGCGCGCGGCTACTACCCCGCAGGCCAGCATCCGGACCGCATGCAGATGTTCTCGGGGCCGCTGTGGGCGGCGCGCCAGCGCGCGCAAGGCAAGGACTGGACCTTGATCGAAGGCCTGACCGCCGGCGCAACGCCGGCCGGCATCACCACCCGCCACGCCTACGAAACCCTGCGCGACGAACTGCTGGGCGACCTGAAGCGCGCGGGCCGCGTCGACATCGCCCTGTTCGGCCTGCACGGCGCCATGGTGGCCGACGGCTACGACGACTGCGAAGGCGACCTGCTGCGCCGCGCGCGCGAGATCGTGGGCCCCGACACCGTGATCGGCGCCGAACTGGACCCGCATTGCCACATGACGGCGGACATGGTGGAAAGCGCCGACTTCCTGGTGTGCTTCAAGGAATATCCGCACACCGACATCCTGGAACGCGCCTACGACCTGGTGGACCTGTGCGTGGCGCGCGCCGCAGGCCGCATCAAGCCAACGCGCGCCGTGTACGACTGCGAAATGATCTCCATCATGCACACCAGCCGCGAACCCATGCGCAGCTTCGTCGACCGCCTGCTCGCGATGGAAGGCAAGGAAGGCGTGCTGTCGGTGTCCATCGCGCATGGCTTCCCGTGGGGCGACACCCCCGACATGGGTTCCAAGGTGCTGGTCTATACCGACGGCGACCAGGCCCAGGCCAACGCCCTGGCACGCGCGCTGGGCGAAGAGATCATCGGCTTTCGCGACCAGTTGGCGCCGCCCTACCCCGGCGCCGACGAAGCGCTGGACCAGGCCCTGGCGTTGAACGACTTTCCGGTGGTGCTGGCCGATTCCGCCGACAACGCGGGCGGCGGCGCCCCCAGCGACGCCACCTTCATCCTGGAACGCGTGCTGGCGCGCGGCATCACCGACGTCGCGACCGGCCCCTTCTGGGATCCGGTGGCGGTGCAGCTCTGTTTCGAAGCTGGCGAAGGCGCGCGCATCCAGCTGCGCATCGGCGGCAAGGTCGCGCCGGTATCGGGACAGCCGCTGGACCTGGACTGCGAAATCGTGGCGCTCAAGCGCGACGCCATCATGACCGGGCTGGCCGGCACGCCCGCGCTGCTGGGCGACGTGGCCATCGTGCGCAGCCAGGGCGTGACCATCGCCCTGACCACCAACCGCACCCAGGCCATGGGCACCGACCTGTTCACGCAGTTCGGCGTGGACCTGCAGGCCATGAAGCTCATCATCGTGAAATCGTCGCAGCATTTCTACGCCTCGTATTCGCAGGTCGGCCGCCACGTCATCTACGTGGAAACGCCGGGCGCCATCACCACCGACTACAACGCGCTGCCTTACACCAAGCGCAAATTGCCGAAGTGGCCGTTCAAGGCCTGAGGCTCAACGATCGCCGCCCGACCAGGGCATGGGAATAACGAAGGGGATAACAATGATCAGACGTTTCAGTTTGCTGGGCGCAGCCGCCCTGCTGGCCATGGGGGCCGCCACCGGCGCGCTGGCGCAGACCAAGACCCTGCGCCTGGTGCCGCACGCGGACCTCAAGACGCTGGACCCGCTGTTCAACACGGCCTACATCACGCGCAACCACGGCTACATGGTGTTCGACACCCTGTTCTCGCAGGACAGCAAGGGCCAAGTCAAGCCGCAGATGGTGGACAGCTGGACCGTGTCCGAGGACGGCAAGAGCTGGAGCTTCACCTTGCGCCCAGGCCTGAAGTTCAATGACGGCACGCCCGTCAAGGCCGAGGACTGCGTGGCGTCGATCCAGCGTTGGGCCAAGAAGGACACGCTGGGCCAGGCCATGATGGCCGCGGGCGCCGAACTCGCGGTGACCGGCGACAACAGCTTCACGCTGACGCTGAAGGAGCCTTTCGGCCTGGTGCTGGACGCCCTGTCCAAGCCTTCCGGCATGCCGCCCTTCATCATGCCCAAGCGCCTGGCCATGACGGACCCGAACACCCAGGTCACGGAAATGGTCGGCTCGGGCCCCTTCCTCTTCAAGCGCGATGAATGGGTGCCGGGCAACAAGGTCGTGTACGTGAAAAACCCGGCCTACGTGCCGCGCACGGAACCTGCCGACGGCCTGGCGGGCGGCAAGAACGTCAAGGTGGACCGCGTCGAGTGGGTCTACATTCCCGACGGCAACACGGCCACCGCCGCCCTGATGAACGGCGAAGTCGACATGATCGAACAGACCACGCCCGACTTCCTGCCCGTGCTGGAGACCAACAAGGACATCACCCTGAACACGTCCGTCGCGACGCAGGGCATGGTTATCCTCAATTCGCTGCATCCGCCCTTCGACAACCAGCTTGCCCGCCAGGCGCTCTACCACCTGGTGAACCAGAAGGAAATGCTGTCGGCCATGGGCTACCCGGAGAAATACCGCGTGGACTATTGCCCCAGCCTCTTTGTCTGCGGCTCGCCGCTGGCCAGCGACGCGGGCGCGGCGCCGTACGCCAAGACCGACCCGGCGCGCGCCAAGCAACTGCTGCAGGAAGCCGGTTACAAGGGCGAGAAAGTCGTGGTGCTGTACCCCACGGACCACCTCAGCGCGCCCGCCGTCATGGTGCTGACGCAGAACATGAAGAAGGCCGGCATCAACGTCGACCTGCAATCCATGGACTGGGCCTCCCTGGCCGGACGCCGCCTGAAGAAGGATCCGCCCGCGCAAGGCGGCTGGAACGTCTTCCTGACCTGGGGCGGCTATTACGACGCCAGCACGCCGGTGACCAATCCCTGGATGTCCGCCGCTTGCGGCAACAGCCTGCCGGGCTGGCCCTGCGACAAGGAACTGGACGCGCTGCGCACCAGCTGGATCCGCGAAACGGACCCGGCCAAGCGCAAGGACATCGCCGCGCAGATGCAGGCGCGCGCCTACCAGAGCGTGCCGTATGTCATGTGGGGGGAATTCAAGCCCGTGTCCGCGTTCCGCGGCTTGCAGCACACCGAACTGCTGAAGACCGGCATCCCGGTGATGTGGAACATCGAGAAGCCGTAAGGCGGGCGCCGGGTGCCATGTGCGCCCGGCCACAAGCCGGGGGAAAACCAGCGTGAAATACATACTGCGCCGCATCGCGGCCGTCATTCCTGTCATGGCCGTGGTCGCGGTCGTGGTGTTCCTGCTGATCCACCTGTCGCCGGGCGATCCCGCGGCGGTGATCGCGGGCGACAACGCCACCGCCGACGACGTGGAGAAGATCCGCCAGAACCTGGGGCTGGACAAACCATTGCTGCAGCAGTTCGGCATCTGGGTCAGCCACATCGCCACTGGTGATCTGGGCACGTCGATGTCGACACAGATGCCGGTCTCGCAGCTGATCGGCCAGCGCATGGGGCCGACGCTGTCCATCGCCATTTTCACCATGCTGTTCGCGGTGATCGCGGCGATTCCGCTGGGCGTGCTGGCGGCCTGGCACGCGGGCCGCTGGCTCGACCGGCTGGTCATGATAGGCGCGGTCTGCGCATTCTCGGTGCCGGTGTTCCTGATCGGCTACAGCCTGGTCTACGGCTTTTCGATCAAGCTGGGCTGGCTGCCGGTGCAGGGCTACAAGCCCCTGGCCGACGGCGTGGTGCCCTACCTGCGCCATCTGGTGCTGCCCTGCCTGTCGCTGGGCCTGGTCTACATGGCGCTGCTCACGCGCATGACGCGCGCCACCATGCTGGAAGCCCTGTCCGAAGACTACATCCGCACCGCCCGCGCCAAGGGCCTGGCGGCTGGCCCCATCGTCTGGCATGCGCTGAAGAATGCCGCCAATCCCATCGTCACCACCATCGGCGTGGGCGTGGCCCTGCTGATCGGCGGCGTCGTGGTCACGGAAACCGTATTCGCGATTCCCGGCCTGGGCCGCCTGACCATCGACGCCGTGCTGCGCCACGACTATCCCGTGATCCAGGGCGTGCTGCTGGTGGCCTCCGGCATCTATGTCCTGATCAACCTGCTGGTCGACCTGAGCTACCGGCTCTTCGATCCGCGCATCCGCTATTGAACGGGGACTACGCATGACGACCACTACCCTGTCCCTGCCCGCGCGCCGGCCGCGCCATCGCCGCGTGCTGCGCTCGCTGCGCCGCCATCCCATGCTTTACATCGGCGGCGCCATCCTGCTGGCGCTGGCCGCGATTGCGCTGGCCGCGCCCTGGCTGGCCACCGTCGATCCGCAGGACATCAATCCGCTGGCGCGCATGAAGCCGCCATCGTCCGAACACTTCTTCGGCACCGACGCGCTGGGCCGCGACGTCTATTCGCGCACCGTCTGGGGCGCCCGCGTCTCGCTGGTGGTCGGCATCGTGGTGGCGGTGGTCTCCACCGTCGCCGGCGTGGCCCTGGGCATGGCCGCGGGCTACTTCCGGCGCATCGACGCCTTCATCATGCGCATCATGGACGGCCTGATGGCCATTCCGGGCGTGCTGCTGGCCATCGCCCTGATGGCCACGCTGAAGGGCGGCCTGGGCACCGTGATCATCGCCATCGTCATCCCCGAGGTGCCGCGCGTGGTGCGCCTGGTGCGGGCGCTGGTGCTGACGATACGCGAGCAGCCCTATATCGAGGCCGCCATTTCGTCCGGCACGCGCGTGCCCGCGATTCTGCTGCGCCACATCCTGCCCAACCTGTTCGCCCCGCTGATGGTGCAGGCCACCTTCATCGCGGCGTCCGCCATCCTGACCGAGGCCGTGCTGAGCTTCCTGGGCGTGGGCATACCGCCGCAGATCCCGAGCTGGGGCAACATCATGGCCGAAGGCCGCAACTTCGTGGCCGTGGCTTTCCACATCATCCTGTATCCGGGCTTGTTCCTGGGCGTGGCCGTCCTGGCCGTCAATCTGGTGGGCGACGGGCTGCGCGACATGCTCGATCCCCGCCTGGCGAAAAAGCTGTAGGAGCGCCCATGCAAACCCAACCCGTCTTGCGCGTGCACGACCTCACCACCTGTTTCGATGGCGATGAAACCACAGTGCTTGCCGTGGACCGCCTGTCCTTCGACCTGATGCCCGGTGAAACCCTGGGCCTGGTCGGCGAATCCGGCTGCGGCAAGAGCGTCACGTCCCTGTCCATCATGCGCCTGTTGCGCGCCCCCGGGCGAGTGGCCGGCGGCAGCATCGAGTTCGACGGCCAGGATCTGCTGGCGCTGCCAGAAAAGGCCATGCGCGCGATCCGCGGCAACCAGATCTCGATGATCTTCCAGGAACCCATGACCTCGCTGAACCCGGTGTTCACGGTGGGCCGGCAGATCAGCGAATCGCTCATGCTGCACCAGGGCCTGTCGCGGCGCGAGGCCATGGCGCAGGCCGAATCGCTGCTGGAGCTGGTGCAGATCTCCGACCCGGCGCGCCGGGTGCGCGAGTATCCCTACCAGCTGTCGGGCGGCATGCGCCAACGCGCCATGATCGCCATGGCGCTGGCCTGCCAGCCCAAGGTCCTGATCGCCGACGAGCCCACCACCGCGCTGGACGTCACCATCCAGGCGCAGATCCTGCACCTGCTGCGGGAAATCCAGCAGCGGCTGGGCACCTCCATCGTGCTGATCACCCATGACCTGGGCGTGGTCGCGCAGATGTGCCAGCGCGTCATCGTGATGTACGCCGGGCGCAAGGTCGAGGAAGGCAGCGTCGACGACATCCTGGACCGTGCGCAGCATCCCTACACCCAGGCGCTGATCCGCTCCCTGCCGGACTTCGCCGACGGCCAGGACCATACGGCGCGGCTGGCCGAGCTGCCTGGCATCGTGCCAGTGATGACGCCCGAGTCGCGCGGCTGCGCCTTCGCGGCGCGCTGCCCGGAGGCGCAACCGCGCTGTTCCGAGCAGGCGCCTCCGGCCGCCGATGCCGGCAGCCGCCACCGCGTCTGGTGCTGGGCCCGCGCGGCCGAACCCGCCCCCGCCGCCCTGACCGCCTGAGGCCCGCCATGAATCTGCACGACATCCCCCTTGCGAGCGCCGTGTCCGCGCCCGCCGCCGACGCCCCGCCCATGCTGGAAGTCGTCGGCCTGAAGAAACACTACCCCGTGGACAGCGGCAGCGGCGCCAAGGTGCTGCGCGCGGTCGACGGCGTTTCCCTGTCGGTGCCGCGCGGCCAGACGCTGAGCCTCGTGGGCGAATCCGGCTGCGGCAAATCGACCACCGGCAAATGCCTGATCCGCCTGACCGATCCCACCGAAGGCCGCATCCTGCTGGAAGGCCGCGACCTGGCCGCCATGAACAGCCGCGAGCTGCGCGCCATGCGCCAGCGCATGCAGTTCATCTTCCAGGATCCGTTCTCGTCGATGAACCCGCGCATGCGGGTGCGCGACATCATCGGCGAGCCGCTGCGCGCCTTCGGCCACAGCCGCGCGGCCATCCGCGACCGAGTCGCGCAGTTGCTGGCCCGCGTCAGCCTGCGCCCGGACGCCGCCGACCGCTATCCCCACGAGTTCTCCGGCGGCCAGCGCCAGCGCATCGTGATCGCCCGCGCGCTGGCGCTGGACCCGGGCCTGATCGTTTGCGATGAACCGGTGTCGGCGCTGGACGTGTCGGTGCAGGCGCAGGTCATCAACCTGTTGATGGACCTGCAGCGCGACCTGGGGCTGACCTATGTCTTCATTTCGCACGACCTGAGCGTGGTGCGCCACATCAGCCATCGCGTCGCCGTGATGTACCTGGGCAAGATCGTCGAGACCGGCACCCGCGAGGCCATCTTCGAACGGCCCGCCCATCCCTATACCCGCGCCCTGCTCGCCGCCGTCCCTTCGGCCCGCCAGGGCGAGCGCAAGCCCGTGGAAGTGCTCAAGGGCGAGATTCCCAGCCCGCTGTCGCCGCCCTCGGGCTGCGCCTTCCGCACCCGTTGCCCGATGGCGCAGCCGCGTTGCGCCGAGGAAGCGCCGCAGCCGCGCCAGATCGCCCCCGAACAGCAGGTCGCCTGCCACTTCGCCACCCCCGTTTAGCCGGAGATACGCATGTCCCAGACCGACGCCACCCCGTTCGACTACATCCTTGCCGGCGGCACCGTCATCGACGGCACCAACTCGCCGGGCCGGCTGGCCGATGTCGGCGTGCGCGGCGACCGCATCGCCGCCGTCGGCGACCTGAGCGCCAGCAGTGCCCGGCGGCGCATCGACGTGGCCGGCAAAGTGGTGTCGCCGGGTTTCATCGACTCGCACACGCACGACGACAACTATCTGCTCAAGCACCGCGACATGACGCCCAAGATCTCGCAGGGCGTCACCACCGTGGTCACCGGCAACTGCGGCATCAGCCTGGCGCCGTTGGCGCACGCCAACCCGCCCGCGCCGCTGGACCTGCTGGACGAAGGCGGCTCGTTCCGCTTCGAGCGCTTCTCCGACTACCTGGAGGCCCTGCGCGCCGCGCCGCCCGCGGTCAACGCCGCCTGCATGGTAGGCCATTCCACCCTGCGCGCCGCCGTCATGCCCGATCTGAAGCGCGAAGCCACGGCGGCGGAAATCCAGGCCATGCAGGCGCTGGCCGACGACGCGCTCGCCAGCGGCGCCATCGGCATTTCCACCGGCGCGTTCTATCCGCCCGCGGCCCATGCCAGCACCGAGGAAATCATCGAGGTGTGCCGCCCGCTGGGCACGCATGGCGGCGTCTACGCCACCCACATGCGCGACGAAGGCGAACATATCGTGGCGGCACTGGAAGAGACCTTCCGCATCGGCCGCGAACTGGACGTGCCGGTGGTGATCTCGCACCACAAGGTCATGGGCAAGCCCAACTTCGGCCGCTCCAAGGAAACGCTGGCGCTGATCGAGGCCGCCATGGCCAGCCAGGACGTGTCGCTGGACCCCTATCCCTACGTGGCCGGCTCCACCATGCTCAAGCAGGACCGCGTGCTGCTGGCTGGCCGCACGCTCATCACCTGGTGCAAGCCCTTTCCCGAACTGAGCGGGCGCGACCTGGAGGAAATCGCCGCCGAGCGCGGCAAGTCCAAGTACGACGTGGTGCCGGAGCTGCAGCCCGCAGGCGCCATCTACTTCATGATGGACGAGCCCGACGTGCAGCGCATCCTGGCGTTCGGCCCCACCATGATCGGCTCCGACGGCCTGCCCCACGACGAGCGTCCGCACCCGCGACTGTGGGGCACCTTCCCACGCGTGCTGGGCCATTACTCACGCGACCTGGGCCTGTTCCCGCTGGAAACCGCGGTCTGGAAGATGACCGGCCTGACCGCCGCCAAGTTCGGCCTGGCCGAACGCGGCCAGGTGCAGCCCGGCTACTACGCCGACCTGGTGGTCTTCGACCCCGCCACCGTGGCCGACTCGGCCACCTTCGATCGTCCCACCGAGCGCGCCGCGGGCATCCACTCGGTGTACGTCAACGGCGCGCCCGTCTGGGAAGGCCAGGCCTTCACCGGCCAGCACGCGGGCCGCGTCCTCAACCGGGCGGGTGCCTGATCCCGGCCAGCCCTTACAATCCGGCATACGCAGCGGGGCTTGCGGGCCCTGCCCCAACCACCTCCTACCTGCCAGATCGCTACATGGCCCTACCCGGCACTACATCCCCGCCCGAGATCGTCGGCAAGGAAGAAATGGGCGCTCGCCTGCGGGCCGAGCGCAAGGCGCGCAAGATGACCCTGCAGGCGCTGTCCCGCGCCAGCGGCATCGCAGTCTCGACGCTGTCCAAGGCAGAGCTGGGGCAGATTGCCCTCAGCTACGAGAAGTTCGCCGCGCTGGCCGGCGCGCTCGGCATAGACATGACCCGCATGTTCATGCTGCCGGACGCCTCGCAGGCCGCCGTCGCCCCCACCTTCGTCAAGAACAAGCTCAGCGACGCCCGCGACTACGTCACCGAGAACTACCACTACCGCCTGCTCATGGGCGAATACCCCGGCAAGAAGATGACGCCCATGCTGGCGCTCATCGACTCGCGCAAGGTGGTGGAGTTCGAGGACTACATCCGGCACCCGGGCCAGGAATTCGCGCTGGTGCTGTCGGGCAAGGTCCGCATCCAGTTCGAAAACGGCGACAGCGTCGTGCTGGGCAAGCTGGAGACCGCCTACTTCGACAGCAGCATCGGCCACGTGTACCTGTCCATGAGCAAGAAGCCCGCCGAAGTGCTGGCGGTGTGCAGCGATGTGGGCGAAGTGCCGTCGCGGCTGAAGGCGCCCTGAGGCGGCAGCCACGCCAAGGGCGCGGCCGACCGGAACGCCTGTGCGCCGGCCTGCCCGTTCCCTGCCGGGCGGCCGCGCGCAGCACTGGCATATGGCTGTCATACTCGCGGGCGATACTGGCGTCCGGATATCCGCCAGCCCCCGATCCCGGGCGCGCGCCGGATATTCATATAAAAGGTATTTCGTTGGCCGCCGCCCCTGGCCGCCTTACGATACCTGGCATCGACAGGGCCTGACGCCCGCAGGAATGCTCCACATGCAACGCTTGATATCCCCCATACTTACCCGCCGCCCGGTGCTGCTGGCCGGCCCGCTCAGCGCGCGCCGCTACGACGCCGTGGTTTCCCTCCACGCCCACCGCGAAGCGCGCAGGCTGCGCGAATCCGCGCAGCGCATCCTGGCCGTTTCCGCCCGCTACATGCTGCCGGGCGCCTGAACCCGTCCTCAATCGCTGCGACCCGATCTCGTTCGGACGCGCAGTGCCCACTTTCATGCACTTCCTCCAGCTGCCACCTGCGGTAGCATTGCCGATTCGGCCCGAGACCGGGCCAGGCAGAACAGGAGTCATGCATGCAGAAGGTGGTAATCGTCGGCGGCGGCCACGCGGCGGCGCAATTGTGCGCCAGCCTGATAGAAGGCGGCTTTCCCGGCAGCCTGACGCTGGTGTGCGAAGAGGCCTCGCTGCCCTACCACCGCCCGCCGCTCTCCAAGACCTACATCAAGGATCCGGAAGCCCCGATCCAGCTGCTGCGCGCCGAGGCGGTCTACGCTGACGCCGGCGTGCAGGTGCTGCTGGCCGATCCCGCGGTCGGCATAGACCGCGACGCGCGCCGCTTGACGCTCGCTTCGGGCAAACAGCTGGACTATGACGCGCTGGTGCTGGCGACCGGCACGCGCGCGCGGCGCCTGCCGGACGTCCCTGATGAGCTCCAGAACCTGATCTACCTGCGCAACGCCGACGATGCCGCGCGCCTGCGCGCCGCGATCGCCGACGCGCCTTCGGTCACGGTCGTGGGCGGCGGTTTCATCGGCCTGGAAATCGCGGCCACGGCCGGCGCCCTGGGACGCCCGGTCACCGTCTTCGAATCCGCGCCGCGCCTGCTGGCGCGCTCCGTGTCGCCCGAAGCCTCGGACCACGTCGCCCGCGTGCTGCACGAGTCCGGCGTCGACCTGCGCCTGTCCTCCGACCTGCAACACATCCGGACCGAGAACGGCCGCGTGCGCAGCGTAGTCGTCAACGACGTGGAGCATCCGGTGGACCTGCTGGTCGCCGGCATCGGCGCCGTCCCCGAGATCACGCTGGCGCAGGCCGCGGGCCTGGACTGCCTGAACGGCATCGTGGTGGACGGGCTGATGCAAACCTCGGCGCCCGGCATCTACGCCATCGGCGACTGCACCTCGTTTCCGTATGCGCGCTGGGGCAAGACCCTGCGCCTGGAGTCGGTGCAGAACGCCAACGACCAGGCCCGCACCCTGGCCGGCGTGCTGCTCGGCACCAAGACGCCGTATCACGCTCTGCCCTGGTTCTGGTCCGACCAGGGCGCCTTGCGCCTGCAGATCGCCGGCCTGGCGCCGCCGGACACCGAGCGCGTCCTGCGCCCGGGCGCCAAGCCCGGCAGCTTCTCGATCCTGCACTTTGCCGACGGCCATCTGGTCTGCGTCGAATCGATCAACGCCCCGATGGACCACCTGGCGGCGCGCAAGCTGCTGGAGCTGGGTCTGAACCCGCCCCGCGACGTGCTGGCCGATCCGGCCGTGCCGCTCAAAAGCCACTACTGAGGCGGATGGAGAAAGTCCGCGCCGGCGCGCCTCAGATGAAGCCGGCGGCGCGGAACATGCGCTGGTAGATCTGGCGCAGGACGGCTTCCTTGCGCTTGTTGTAGTCCATGACCTGCATCGCGCCGACCGCCGCCTCGCGCTTGGCCTGGGCATACAGATCGCGATCGGCGTCGTGCTGGCGCAGCCAGTCGCGGAACATCCGGTGGCGGACGTTCTCGGGGCAGTCCGGGCCGAACACGTGCAGGTTCACGCGCGGCGCGGCCAGCTGCAAAAGACGGTGCTGGTGCCAGGACGGCTCCCGCAAGACCAGCGCGTAACCGGCCGCCTCCAGCGCGGGGACATAAGAGTCCTCCTGGACGGGGTCGGCCACTGTCAGGTCTATATCTATCACCGGCTTGGCCGGCAGGCCCGGAACCGCCGTCGATCCCATATGCTCGACCGCAAGCGCCGCCGGTCCCAAGGCCTCGCGCACCTGCGTCGCAAGCTGGCCATAACGGACCGGCCAATCGGGGTCATAGGGTACGACCGCGACCAATTCCGGCGCCGGCTTGCCACGGACCCAGGGATCCTCGTCCGGATCCGAGTCGTAGTGCCGCATGATTTCTTCCGGCGTGGGCGCGCGCCGGTTTCCTGCCGGGTTCAATTGCCGAAAGCGCGACGCAGGCGCTCCAGCTCGGCCATGTTCAGGCGCTTGGCTTCCGCTTCGGCGTAGTTCCGTTCCCCTGATTCGTAGGCACCCTTGTAGATGCACTTGCTGCGGCTCGCGCACTCGCCGCCGGCGCGGGCAGAGGAGGAATACGACTTGGCGGCAGCCTGATCCGAAGTCTTGGAACCGCTGGACGAGCAGCCGGCCATCAGCGCAGCCGCGAAAATCGCCACACCACAGCGGCTCAACGTTTGAATGGACATTTCCTGGTCCTGCAGAAAAGCTGTAGCCGACTTTATAGCAGGCTCTTGGAATCAGGGATTCACGGGCAATTGCTTCGAAACATTGCCGGTCTGAGGGTGCAAGACTCTGCTCGCGGCATATGGCAGCGCCTTTGATTGCGGGTAGACTGCCGCAGTTGGCTGGCCTTGCGTTCCCGATAGTTGCCGCGGCGCAGGGAACACCGCGAAATGAAAAAACCCGCATCCTGGTCAAAGGAATGCGGGTCTTTTGCGTTTTCCAGGGGCGACCCCTGGAACAAATTCTTGGTGCCGACGGCGAGACTCGAACTCGCACAGCTTTCGCCACTACCCCCTCAAGATAGCGTGTCTACCAATTTCACCACGTCGGCTAACTTCAGCCAGAAAAGCGTGCTTTCCTGGAAAGTCGAACATTCTATCACGCAAATTGGGAAACGGGTGGTTCCGTGCCGCTTTGTCGCTGGCATGCCATCGATCCGTCCCCAAGTACTATCCAGAGGAGCCGCGAACGCCCCCTCCCCCCGCCTATCAGTTGATCTGCAGGTTGGTCGCCTTGACGACTTCGCCCCACTTGCGGGTTTCGCTTTCCATGAAGGCCTTGAATGCTTGCGGCGTGTTGGGCGGCGGGGGCATCAGGAAGCCGTTGGTCTGGTAGCTGGCGGCCAGCGCGGCGTCGGAGGTCAGGGCCTTGTTGATGGCGGCGTTGACCTTCTGGACGATTTCGGGCGGTGTACCGGCCGGCGCGTACACGCCGAACCAGGCTGCCACGTCAAAGCCTTCCACGCCGGATTCGGCGATGGTGGGGATTTCCGGGGCAAACGGCACGCGGCTGCCGGTGGTGACGGCCAGGCCGGTCAACTTGCCCGCGCGCACGTGCGGCAGCAGCGGCGGCAGGTTGTCGAAGATCGAGTCCACTTGTCCGCCCAGCAGGTCGGCCACGGCCGGGCCGCTGCCGCGGTACGGAACGTGCAGGATGTCGATGCCGGTCTTCATCTTGAAGAGTTCGCAGCCCAGGTGGGCGGACGAGCCGTTGCCGGGCGAAGCGCAGGTGAGCTTGCCCGGGTTCTTCTTGGCGTAGGCGATGTATTCCTGCACGGACTTGACGGGCACGCTGGCGTTGACGGCCAGGATGTTGGGCACCACGTTCAGCAGGGCGACGGCGTCCAGGTCCTTGAGCGCGTCATAGGACATCTTGGAATAGAGCGACTGGTTGATCGCGGTGGAAATCGATCCGACGAACAGCGTGTAGCCGTCGGGCGCCGAGCGGGCGACGGACTCGGCGCCGATGTTGCTGTTGGCGCCGGGCTTGTTCTCCACCACGAAGGTCTGGCCGAACTCCTTGCCCAGCACGTCGGCGATCATGCGCGCGCTGATGTCGGTGGTGCCGCCCGGGGCGTAGCCCACGACCAGCCGCACCGGCTTGGTCGGATAGGCGCCGGCCTGGGCCTGCGCCGGTCCGCTGGCGATGCACGCCAGCACTGCCGCCACGCCGGCCAGTTTGGTATAGATCTTCTTCATGTTTCCTCCTGTCGAAAACGGATGGGCGCGCATGGGGATGCGCACCGTTTTTTGTTGTTGTGCGGGCGCTGCTGCCCGGGGCGGCACAGCCGCCCGCGTCAGGCAGCGCCTGCCGGCCGCAAGGGCGCGATCAGGTCCGGCGTGAGATCGGCCAGCGTCGCGCAGCCGAGCAGCGCCATGTTGGTCGAGATCTCGCTGCGGAATATGTCCGCCACTTTGCGGATGCCGGCGCTGCCGGCCACGGCCGCGCCGAACAATTGGGGCCGGCCGGTGAAGACCATGCGCGCGCCCAGGGCCACGGCCTTGAGCACGTCGGAGCCGCGGCGAAAACCGCCATCCACCATGACCGGGAAGCCGGGCGGCACCGCGGCCACCACGTCGGGCAGCGCCTGCAAGGGCGAGATGCAGCCATCCAGCTGGCGTCCGCCGTGGTTCGACACGATCACGCCGTCGGCGCCCGCCGCGCAGGCCAGGCGCGCATCATCGGGATGCATCACGCCCTTGAGCACCAGCTTGCCCGGCCAGTTCTCGCGGATCCAGCGGATGTGTTCCCACGACAGCTTGTCGCGTTCGCCGCGAAAGCCGTTGGGCGGGTCCTGGGTGATGGGCGGGCCGATCTGTTCGTACAGGTTCGAGAACCTGGGGATGCCGCTGCCCAGCAGCGTGCGCAGGAAGACGTTGAAGCTCCAGCGCGGGTGGCGCATGCCGTCCAGCATCACGCTGGGGCTGAGCTTGAAGGGCACGGTGAACGAGAGCTTCTGCAGGTTCTCGCGGTTGGCGCCGACGCAGGTGTCGATGGTCACGACCAGCACCGGGATCTCGGCCTGGCGCAGCCGCGCCATCAGCTTGCCGATGCGCTCGGTATTGCCCGGCAGATAGGCCTGGTACCAGCAGCGCTTGCCCGTGGCCTCCTGCAAGCGTTCCAGTGGCACGCTGGAAGCGCCACTGATGATGAAGGGAATCTCGGCCTGCTGGGCGGCCTGCGCCAGCGCCAGGTCGCACTCATGCATGACGATGGCGGAGAACCCGGTAGGCGCGAAGCCCACCGGCATGGCGTAGCGCTGGCCGTAGAGTTCGACCTGGCTGCTGCGCTGGTCCACCACGCGCAGGCCGCGCGGCCGGAAACCCACGTCGCTCAATGCGCGCACGCTCTCGGCCAGCGAGGCGCCGTCCTCGGTGCCGCCGCAGACGTAGCCTTCGACGCAGCGCGGCATGATGCGCCGCGCCTCGCGTTCGAAGTCGCGCACGGACAGGCAACGATCCAGACGGCTCATGCGGCCACCGGCGAGCCGGCCTGTGCGCGCAGCGCCTGCATGCAGGCGGCCAGCGAACGGTCCTGCGTGTCCTGGTAGAGCGCCAGCTCGTCCTGCACCTGGGCGCCCAGGGCCTGCTCGAAAGCCGCCTGGCTGGCGTTCTGCGCGTATTCGGCCTGGGCCTTGTCGCCCAGGTTCGACTGGAAGATGCCGGCCGCGCTGACGGGCAGGAAGTCCTCGTACACCAGCGGCTCGAAGCGGATGTAGCCCTGGGCGATCAGGTCCTGCAGGCTGGCTTGCGCATCCGCGCCGTCCTTGCCGGTCAGGAAATAGCGGAAATAGGCCAGCCCCTGCGCATGCAGCGCGTCATAGTCATCCGGGAAGGCGGCGAAACAGTCCTGCAGGTTCTGCATGTAGGCCGCGGCATTGCCTTCGTTGGGCGCGCCGCTGATGCGGCTGCGGGCCAGGTCCAGCAATTGGTCGTAGAGCGCGCGGCCCTTGCGGGTCAGCGCGACGCCGCGCTGCTCGATCTCGCCGAAGCGCGCCGTGTGGCTGCCGGCCGCGGACTGGCCGTCGGCGCCGGCGAACAGGACCGCCTCCTCCAGCGCCTTGAAGCTGGTCTGGCGCAGCAGGATCGGACATTTGCGCGGCGGCGGGCCTTCGATCACGGCCTTGGCGGACACGCCGCGGCGCGGCATCTCGGCCTGGGCCTCGTCGATGTCCAGCGTGCGCGGGGTCAGGTGATTGATGTGCGGGCCCTTGAAGGCCACCACGTCGGCGATCAGGCGGTGCTGGCCGTGCAGTTCCTCGTAGTCTTCCAGGCTGACGGTGGCCTCGCTGTGCCAGCGGAAAGTGTGCAGGGCTTCGGCCACGAATTCGCGGGCCTCGGCTTCAACCAGTCCGCCCTGCGCCTCAAAGCGGGCCGCGAGTTCCAGCGTACGCGCGGTGAATATCTGGCGCGCGGCCAGGATGCGCGCGGCCTTCTCGCGCAGGGCCTCGTCGGCGATCAGTTCCAGCCGCAGCAGCGAGGTGAAGACGCGGAAGGGGCTGGCCTGCAGCGAGGCTTCGTGGGTGGCACGGAAGGCGGTGGAATGCACCGGTACGCCGGCCGGCGACAGATCGTAGTAGCCCACCGGCTGCATGCCCATCACGGAGAACACGCGCCGCATGTTGGCCAGTTCCTGCGCGGTGCCGACGCGGATCGCGCCGTGGCGCTCGATGTCCAGGCGCTCGATCTCGCCCGTGCGGGCCAGTTGGGCGGCCAACTCGGGCTGTTCGGCCAGCGTCTTGGCGTTGACCTGGGCGACCAGGTCCAGCAGCGTGTCGTACAGCGGCACTTCCGACTTGTACATGTCGGACATGGCGCGGGAGAACCAGGCGCGGATCTGGTCCGGATTGACGAAATTCTGACTCATGGCGGGCTCGGCACATCGGTAAACAAGGATGGCCCGCATGAAATCATGCGCCGCGCGTGCGATCAAATGAAAAAAATCGGCTTAATCAGTCCGTTTTTTCATGGACCGCGCCCGCTGGGCGTCGCGCTCGCGCTTGCGCGCGGCCTCTTCCTCAACCCAGGCGACGAACTGCTTGATCTTGGGCACTTCGGCCGAGTGCTCGGAATAGGCGACGAAGTACGCGCCGTCGCTGGGCTGCACGTAGTCCCAGGGAATCACCAGCTTGCCGGCCTGCAGCTCTTCTTCGGCCAGCAGGCGCGGCGTCAACGCCACGCCGCAACCGCCCTCCGCAGCGCGCACGCACATGTAGAAGGTATCGAAGCGGGGACCGTGGTAGCTGCGGTCGGACTGGAATTGCTGGCGCGAGAAGTAGTCGTGCCAGGCCTCCGGACGCGAGGCGCACTGGATCAGCGCCTGCGCGCTCAGCACCTCCAGGCTGTCGACCCTGTCACCCGGAAGAAAGCCGGGCGCGCACACCGGCACGACCTCGGCCTCGAACAATTCCCGGCACTGGGCGCCCGGCAAGGTGCCATGGCCGAAGAAGAAGGAGATGTCGATCTTGGCCTGCATCAGGTCGAAGGGCCGCGTTTCGCTGCGCACCTTGACCTGGATGTCGGGATGGGCGGCCATGAAGCCCTGCAGGCGCGGAATCAGCCAGCGCGCGCCGAAGGTGGGCTGGGTGCCGATGGTCAGCACCTGAGTCTCGCTGCCGTAGGTCAGGATGTAGCGCGAGGACATGTCCACCTGGTTCAGGATGGCCCTGACCTCGGACTGGTACAAGGCTCCCGCAGGCGTCAGTTGCAGGCGCCGCCGCACCCGCAGGAACAGCGGGTTGCGCAGCAGCGCCTCCAGCTGCGCGATCTGTTTGCTGATCGCGCTCTGGGTCATGTGCAGTTCCTCGGCGGCGCGCGTGAAGCTCATGTGCCGCGCCACCGCCTCGAAACATTGCAGCGCCATCATCGATGGCATCAAACGCTTTTCCATGGGGCCGATCCGGGTATGCCTGTGCTGGCGGCGGCCCGCGTTCCATCGCCGGCCGCCGCGCTTGCGGCATTATCGCAGGCCCGGCCTCACCACTGGTATCCGACCCCCGCGGCGCCGCCGAAGTCGCCGCGGGACGTGCCGTTGGCCGACACCTTGTAGACCCAGCGCCCGCCGCTGGACACGCGCGACAGCCCCAGGGCGTAACCCGATTCGCCGTTCCAGGTGCCGCCCGCCATGGACAGCATGTTGCGGCCGGGCAAGTAGGCCTGCGGCAAGGAAGCCGTCGCCATGGCCGCAGCCACCCCCGCGCTCAGCATGCGCTCCTGGGACTCCAGATCGCTGCGCAGGTTCTGCAGGGAATGCTCGACGGCGCCCACGCGCGCCTCGCTTGCGCTGCTTGCGGCGCGCAGCTGGCCCACGTTGACGGCATCGGTGTCCTCGCTGCCTGCGGCCACGCCCGTCATCTGGCGTCCACCCACGTTCACCTCGCCCGTGGAGCTTTGGGGCTGCGCCATGCCGTAGGCTTCGTAGTTCTCCTGCGCGCCGCGCGCCGCCGAGGACCCCGCCCCAAGCGCCACGCTGTTGCCCGCGCTGGCCACCGCGCCTGCGCCGACCGCGACGCTCTGCGTGGCCGCGGACGAATCCGCTCCCACCGACACGCTGCGGTCGGCAACGGAACCGCGTCCGGCGTTCGAGCCTATCGACACGTTGTCGTTGCCCCGCACGCCCGACCCCGCGGCCGTGCCCTGCGCCACGTTGTTATTGCCCACGACGTCGCGCCCCGCAGCCAGCCCGCCAGCCGTATTGCCGTCGCCCTGCACGCCATAGCCCGCGTAGGCGCCGGCAGCCGTGTTGTTGGCGCCGGTCACGTTCTGCCCGGCGTTCTTGCCCTGCGCCAGATTGCCCTCGCCCTCCACGTTCTGCCCCGCGTTCTGGCCCAGCGCCAGGTTGCCGTCACCGACGACGTTGCGGCCCGCTTCCTGGCCGAAGGCCGAATTGCCGTTGCCGGTGACATTGCGCCCGGCGTTGGTGCCATAGGCGGCATTGTTGTTGCCCACCGTATCCGTGCCGGCCCAGAAGCCAAACGCATCGTTGTAGTCGCCCGTGACGTTCTGGCCGGCGCTTCGGCCAAACGACTGGTTCCAGCCGCCCTGCACATTGGTGCCGGCGTAATAGCCGATGGCCTGGTTGGCGTTCTTGCCGCCGACCTTGGAGCCCGCGCCCTCGCCGATCGCCAGGTTCCAGTTGGTGCTCACGTCCTGGCCCGCGCCATTGCCCAGGCCGATGTTGTTGCTGCCTTTCACGTTGGCGCCAGCGTTCTTGCCGATCGCGTGATTGCCCTTGCCCGTCACGCCCTGAGCGGCGCCCGGCCCATAACCGAGGTTGCTGCCGTCCCACTTCACAGGCGGCGCGGTCTGCGCCTGCGCGGCCGATCCCCCGGCCAGCGCGCCCACCAGAACCGCCACCGACAAGCCGTTGGCGGCCAGAATTGCGTATGTGTGCTTCATTTGTATGTTGATCGATTGTTGTTGCGGACCGGCCGGACGCGCACCCCGATGCGCGCCCGGCCCGCTCATGCCTGAGCCATCACAGATGCAGCGCCATGGCCGGATCGCTGACGCTCGCGCGGCCGTTCTCCATGCGTCCCGCGAAGCGGCGTTCGAAGCCTTCGGCGGTGACGGTGAAGTCGTACCAGTTGCCGCTTTCCTTGATGGACCAGTGGTGTTCGGCG
Organism: Achromobacter sp. GW823-FHT04E03; assembly: GCF_058796095.1. Classification (NCBI taxonomy): domain Bacteria; kingdom Pseudomonadati; phylum Pseudomonadota; class Betaproteobacteria; order Burkholderiales; family Alcaligenaceae; genus Achromobacter; species Achromobacter sp. GW823-FHT04E03. The sequence goes on from NZ_JBXAIJ010000003.1 coordinate 772,304, forward strand.
ACCTTGCCCGGCTCGACCGCCAGGGTCCAGGGGCCGTCCTTGCGGTAGGCGTTGGATTGCAGGTTCGCCTGCAGGCTGGCCGTGCCGCGGTTGGACACCTTCACGTAGAGCGCGCTGCCTGCCGGCTCGTAGCAGACCTGCACTTCCAAGGCCGCGCCACGCTGCGTATTGCCGGAGAAGGTCCGCACGAAGCCGTTGCTGCTGTACACCCACAGGTCATAGTCGCCGCCGGTCCAGGTGTCGGACAGCGTCTTGCCGGCTTCGACGGTGTAGCGCCGCGGGATCAGGTCCAGGTTGCGCTTGTCGTACACATGGAACACCGCGCCGGCTTCGCCCGTGTTGCTGAACAGCAGTTCGACCGCGCCATCCGCCCCCAACCGGGCGCTGGTGTGCAGTTCATAGGGCAGCGCGCGCGACAGCCGCGTGCCGGTCTCCTGGAACAGCGGCTGCGGGATTGCGGGCGCCTGGGTCACGGCGGTGGTGGGCAACAGCTTCTGCGCCGCGTTGACCGCGGGATAGTTGCTGGTGTCGGGCAGCGTGGGCACGCGCGGATCGTTGGGACTGACGAAGTCGAAGCAGGTGGTCAGGTCGCCGCAGACCGCGCGGCTCCAAGGACTGATGGCGTCGACCTTGATGTCGAAGCGCTGCTCCAGGAACCGGCCCACCGAGGTATGGTCGAACACCTGGGAATTGACCCAGCCGCCCTTGCTCCACGGCGACACGACGTACATCGGCACGCGTGAACTCAGGCCCCACGGCCGGATGTTGCCGGTGATCTTGTCGTCGGCCTTCAGGTAGTTGCCCACCGAGGCATCGAAATACTCCCCCTCCAGCGGCACGGTGGACTTGCCCATCAGCACGCCATTGGCGTCATAGGACGGCACTGCGGGCATGGCGGCGTGATCGAAGAAGCCGTCGTTCTCGTCGAAGGTCACGAACAGTGCGGTCTTGCTCCAGACTTCCGGATTGGAGGTCAGCGCGTCCAGCACGTCGGCGATGAAATCGGCGGCACCGGCCACGCCTTCGCTGCTGCCAGGATGCTCGGCCAGGGCCTGCGTGGGCAACACCCACGACACCTGCGGCAAAGTGCCATTGGCCACGTCCTGCTTGAGCTGGGCTAGGAAGTTGACGGCGCCGTCGTTCTTCTCGGGGCCGCCCGTCAGGCCATGTTCATAGATCGGCGAACCCGGCTGCGCGGTGCGGAAGCTCTTGAAGGCCAGGCAGCCGTGCATGGCGCCCGTCCAGTTGTTGTTCATGTTCTGGTAGATGTGCCAGCTGACCCCGGCGCGCTGCAGCAGGTCGGGCAAGGTGTCCCACTTGAAGGCGCTGTTCACGTACTTGTAGTTGTAGGCGCCGGTCGCGGGGTCGACCTGGCCCGAACCGTCGGCCAGCTGCGCGCGGCCCGCCACCCAGTTGGACGGATTAGGCCAGCAGCGCGAGTTGACGGGTTCCGAATCGGTGTCGGTGCTGTTCACGCCCAGCTTGCGCAGTTCGGGATTGGCGTTGGCGCCTGACCAGAACACGATGCGGTTGGGATCGGTGCCGGTCAGGATGGAACAGTGATAGCCGTCGCAGACCGTGAAGGCGTCGGCCAGCGCGAACTGGTACGGAATGTCCTCGCGCATGAAGAAGCCCATGGTGGCCTGGTTCTTGTACTGGATCCACTGGTCCATCTTGCCCTGGTTCCAGGCTGCCTGCTGGTCCGGGAAATTGTGCGGCGTGCCCGATCCGATCAGCGCGTTGCTGGTCCTGGAATCGCGGCGGAAGGGCTGGATGTCCTGGCCGCCCTTGGGGTCGGGCTGGAAGAACACCGATTTGCCGCTGGCCAGCGGAATCGGGAAGCGGTCGCCGAAACCGCGCACGCCGCGCATGGTGCCGAAATAGTGGTCGAACGAGCGGTTCTCCTGCATCAGGATCACGATGTGCTTGATGTCCTTGATGGTGCCGCTTTCAACCGCGGCCGGCACCGCCAGCGCGCGCTGGATCGAGGCGGGCAGCAAGGCCATTGCCGACAGGGCGCCGGCCGCCTGGGCCGAGGCGCGGAAGAACTGCCGGCGGCCCGGCAAGGCCGGGGACGCGCTGGCGGGATGCGAGGGATAGGTCTTGGTCATGGGGCTACTCTTGCGTGGGGTTGGGCGGATCGGGCGTTCAGGGCGCGCAGCGCAATTGCGGCGCGGGCGGCGGCGTCTCTGGCTGTCCGGTCTCGGGCGGCGTGGTCGCGCCGTCATCCGAGTCGTCATCGCCGCCGCAGGCGGCAAGGGTCAAACTCAAGGCGATGGCCGCAACAAGGGCGCGGCCCAGTGCAAAGTACGGGGTCATGAAAACTCCTGGTCAGGGAACATTGCCGGGTCCGTCCGGCAGAAAACCTATCGGGGCGGGGCGGCCTGGCTGGCCGCCGCGCCGGCTCAGCTCAAGCGGCGCCGCAAGCGGGCGGCGACCTGGTCCAGCAAGAACACGGTGATGAAGATCACGACGAGAATGGTCCCGACGTGGGCGTACTGGTACATGTCGTAGCGGCCTTTGAGTTCCTGGCCGATGCCGCCCGCGCCCACCAGGCCCACGACGGTCGCCATGCGCACGTTGCGGTCCAGGATGTACAGGGTGTAGCCGGTGAACTTGGGCATGACTTGCGGCAGCACTGCGTAGGCCAGCACGCGCGGCTTGCTGGCGCCGATCGCGGCCAGCGCCTCTTGCGGCTTGGTGTCGGCCGTTTCGATGTCCTCGGCGTAGAACTTGCCCAGGAATCCCATCGAATGGATGGCCAGCGCCAGCACCCCGGCAATCGGGCCGAAGCCGTAGGCCAGCACCAGGAACAGCGCGCAGATCAGCTCGGGCATCGCACGGAACATGCTGACGATGGCGCGCGCCGCCACGTACAGCAGGCGGTTGGGCGCGTAGTTGCGGGCGCTGCAATAGGCCAGCGGCGCACTGCCCAGCACGGCCAGCAAGGTCGCCCAGATCGCGATCTCGAAGGTCTCTACCATCTTCACCGCCACCCGCCATAGATAGCCCAGCGGCTCGACCAGATAGGTCTGCGTGGATACCTCGTCTTCCATCTTCAGCGTGTGCGGATTCAGCCGGCTCTCGGTCACCTGCACCGTTTCCACATGCGCCAGCCACGGCAGCCTGTCCGGGTCGAAGCCCTCTATGCGCGAAGTCTCGGTGCGGTACGAGACCTGCAGCGGGAACAGGTTGTCGGCCAGGGCGCCCAGGCCCGAGGTGACCTGGGACTGCTCCTTCAGGCCCACCGCCGCCAGCGCGCCGTCCAGGGTGAGCGCCGCCATGCGACCCATCTCGACCCGCTGCCCGGTGTAGAGGAACAGCATCAGCGCGGCGATCACGATCAGCAGCGCGCGGGCGCCATAGGGCGGATCCAGGCGCCAGGCCGCGTTGTCGGCCGGCGTCTTCAATGCATGCGTGTTCATTGCGCGCCTCCCGCCGACAGCACCGCCGGCCGGATCGGCCTGGCCATGCGAGGTTCAGCATGGCCGCGGCCCGCAAGCGCGGCCATGCCGCTTTCCGCCTGCGGCGCCTGATACAGCGCACGGGCAGTGGCCTCATCGAACGCGCCCGCCGGTCCGTCGAACACCATGACGCCATGGCGCAGGGCCACGATGCGGTCGGCGAACTCGCGGGCCAGGTCGACCTGATGCAGGCTGCAGAGCACGGTGGCGCCGCGTTCGCGTGCCTGATTGCGCAACAACTCCAGGATGTCGCGGCTGATGCGCGGGTCCAGGCTGGCCACCGGCTCGTCGGCCAGCAGCAAGGCCGGAGCCAGCATGAACGCTCGGGCGATGCCCACGCGCTGCTGCTGGCCGCCGGACAATTCGCTCACGCGGCGTTGCAGGTGCTCGGGCTGCAGGCCGACTTCGCGCACCAGCTTGCAGGCCCGTTCGCGCAATTCCGCGGGGAAGCGCATCAGATAGGCGCGCCATGCCGGCAAGCCGGGCAGCGCGCCCGACAGCACGTTGGTCGCGACCGTCGCGCGCGACACCAGGTTGAAGTGCTGATGCACCATGCCGATCCGTGGCCGCACGGCCGCCAGCGTCGAGGGCTGCACCTGCGTGCCATCGACCCACACTTCGCCTTGGGTGGGCGCGGTCAAGCCGTTGGCCATGCGCAGCAAAGTCGACTTGCCCGCGCCCGAGGCGCCCAGGATCACGCAGAACTGGCCGCGCGGCACCTGCAGCGACACCGAGTTCAGCGCCGCGGTCCCATCGGCATAGCGCATGCCTACAGCGTCATAGCGCAGCATGTCCATTTCGCTTGCTCCGCCGATCACCGCTGTGCCGCCTTCTGCAGGATTTCTCCCTTGATCTCGTCGGTCAGCAGGGCCATCTTCGAGGCCGGGCCGGCGAACTGCGCCTCGGAGAACTCGGTGTCGAAACGATCCAGCTTGGCGCCGCCATAGCCGCGCACCATGTCAGGCGTTACGCCGGGCGCCTGATGGACCGTGGCAAAGGCTTGCTTGAGCGTGGCCTTCAGCGTCTCGGGCAGCTTGGTGTTCATCGCCAACGGCGGATACGGGATGGGTTCGCTCTTGAAGATCACCTTCACGGACTTCGGGTCCACCGCGCCCTGGCGCACCGCCTTGTCGAAGGAATCGAACGACAGCGCGGCCGCGTCGACCTGGCCCTGCACCAGCGCGGCGAGGCTGCTGGCGTGGCTGCCGGTCAGTTGCAGCGCCGCCAGGTCCTTGGCCGGGTCCATGCCGTCCTTGATCATGGATGCCACCTGGAAGGTGAAGCTGGAGGCCGAATTAACGTCGCCGAACGCGGCGCGCTTGCCCTTCAGATCGGCCAACGTATTGATCGGCGAATCAGCCTTGGCGAACATCGCGGCGTAGTAGGCGGATTCGCCCTTCTGCACGCCCACGGCCAGCAATTGCGCACATTGGCGCTCATGCGCCTGCACGTAGGAAACCGGACCCAGGAACGCGACCTCGGCCAACTGGTTGCACATGCCTTCGACCACGGCGCCGTAGGACTGGCCCACGGTCAGTTGGAAATGCAGGCCGGTGCTGCGCGTGATCGCGTTGAAGATCGGCGCGTAGTCGGCCTTGGTGCCCGACTCGGTGCCGCCGTCGGCGGGTATCAGCAGCACGCGCAGCGGACGTTGCTGCGAGCCGTCTGCCAGGGATTGGGCTTGTGCGAGAGGCGCGGCGGCCAGCAGGGAAACCAGCGCCAGGGCGGGCGCGCAGGTGCGGATCTTCATTTTTCTGTTCCTAGTCTTGTTGAGGTTGCCATCGGGGCGCAGCGTGCTCGGCGCTGATTCCGGAACGCAGATTAGTCACCGCACATGACAGGCAAATGAAAATTTCTCAAATCAAAAAAATGAATTTTTGAATTTTGTTCAGATAGAATCACAGCCGCCGGGCAGGCCCGAACCGTAGCGGGCGCCCACTTCTTTCAACCCTGCACGCGCTTCGACGCCACCACGCCGATCCATGACCCGCATTGCCCGTACTCCCCTCGCTTCTCCCCCCCAAGCGCCGACGGCAGAACCGCCCTGGACCGCCCGATCGCGCGGCCTGATCCTGGACCTGGACGGGACATTGATCCGGGGGCATGAAGTGATACCGGGCGCCAGCGAGCTGCTGACCCGCTGGGCAGGGCGCTGCGTCATCGTGTCCAACAATTCCACCGACACGGCGGCGGACCTGGCGCCGCGTTTACGGGCGATGGGCCTGCCGGTGCAGGCCGGAATGCTGGTCCTGGCCGGTGAACAGGCCGTGCGCCATATCGCCCGGCAAAACCCGCGGGCCGCGGTGCTGCTCTGCGCCTCGGACGCATTGCGCAGTTTCGCGGCCGGACTGGGGCTGGCGTTGGTCGACCGCGATGCGGACATCGTGCTGCTGGCGCGCGATCTCTCCTTCGGCTACGGGACGCTGCAGACCCTGGCAGGCGAGCTGGCGCGGGGCGCGGCGTTGATGGTCAGCAACGGCGACCTCACCCATCCCGGCCCGCAAGGCGCCATCGTCCCGGAGACGGGCGCGCTATTGCAGTCGGTGCTGGCCTGCGCGCCCGGCGCGCGGCCGCACATACTCGGCAAGCCGGGAGCCATGCTGCTGGAGGAAGGATTGCGCCGGCTGGGCCTGGCGCCTGCGGACGTCACGGTGATCGGCGACAACGTGCGCACCGATGGGCTGGGTGCGGTACGCCTGGGTATCGGCTACCTGCTGGTGGGCAATGCGCCCTGCGCGGATGCGCCGGACGTGGCGAGGCTGCTGGACAGCGCATGCCCGCGCCGACATGCGCTGCCGGCGGGCATTGAAGACGATCAGTAGCGCTTGTTCGACAGCACGTCGAAGGTGCTGCGCAGCGTGGAGACGGCCTTGTCGTAGTCGGACAAGGCCAGGCAAGCGATGAGGGTGTCGATGATGGCGAGCTGGGCCAGCCGGCTGGTCATGGCCTCGGTGCGGAAACGGGTCTCGCGCGACATGGTGTGCAGCACCACGTCCGCATGCTCCTGGATCGGCGATTTGCCGAAATTGGTGATGCAGATCGTGCGCGCGCCGGCTTCCTTGGCCAGCCGCGTCGCCAACACCGTCTCGTGCGTGCTGCCCGAGTGCGAAATGGTCAGCACAGCGACGTCCGGCCCGGTCAGCGACGCGCTGATGGCCTGCACGTGGGAATCGGTCACTGCGGTGGCATGCAGCCCGATGCGCAGCATGCGGTAGTGCGCGTCGTGCGCGATGACGGCCGAGCTGCCGATGCCGTAGATTTCAACGCGGCGGGCGCCGCGTATCAGGTCCACCGCGGCCGACAGCGCTGCCACGTCCAGCACCGATTCGGTTTCCTGCAGGGTCTGGATATTGCTATGGAAGATCTTGCTGACGACCTGCTCGGGCGTGTCCTGGGCGGCCAGGTCTTCGTGGATGTACTGCACCGGCTGCACGATCTGCTGCGCCAGCGCGATCTTCAGCTGTTGAAAGCCCGTGGCCCCCAGCAGCTTGCAAAAGCCCACCACGCTGCCTTCGCTGCACTGGGTGCGCTCGGCCACTTCACTGACCGACATGTGCACCACCTCGGCGGGGTTGCGTATGACGAACTCGCCAATGCGCTGCGAGGCCGCCCCCATCGAGGGCAACAGGCTCTGGATGCGCGCCAGCATGGCCTGCGGCGAGCCCCGCTGCTGATCGGCGGCGGTCGGGGTTCGGGGAGTGCGTTTGGATGTGGCCATGGCGGAGATCGAGAGACGGGAACCGGGTGCGCAGGCAACGATACCCTACCCGCTGCCGGCGCGGCGACGACGCATGCTAACGGCCGCCGATGACAGGATGTCCGGGCAGGCGCGCGCCGCCCATGAAAAAGGCCGGCATGTGCCGGCCTTTCCGTTTGCTGTGCCTTACTTCGCGGGCGTTTCGGCGGGCTTTTCGCCTGCGGCCGGAGCGGCCGGGGTGGCGGGAGCGGCCGGGGCCGAGGGCACCGACGCGTCGGGCTTGGCCGGAGCGGCGGGCACGGAACCCGCGCCGGGAACCGAGGCGGCGCCGGGAACCGACGAGCCAGCGGGAGCAGGCGCCGCGCCCGGCACTTGCGGCACCGAACGGTCGGCCGGGAAGCTCTGCATCACGCCCGAGTCGACGGCCGGGCCGCTATTGCCCTTGTGGCTGACATAAGCCAGGCCGGCGGTGGACGCGAAGAAGACCACGGCGGCCCACTTGGTCGCGCGCGAGAGGAAGTTCGCCGCGCCGGTGGCGCCGAACAGGCTGCCGGCCGAGCCGCTGCCGAAGGCGGACCCCATGTCGGCGCCTTTGCCCTGCTGAAGCAGGACCAGGACGATGATAGCCAGCGCCGAGATCACTTGGACGGCCAGCAGGATTTTGAGCATCAAGGGCATTACAGACTCCGGAACGGAAACTTAGATAGCGGCGATTCGCAAAAATTCTTCGGCCACGAGCGACGCGCCGCCGACCAGGGCTCCGTCGATATCAGTCATGGCGAACAAACTGGCGGCATTGGCAGCTTTGACGCTGCCGCCGTACAACACTTGCACCTGCGCGGCGCCCAGCGCGCGCAGGGCGGCGCGGATGGCGCCATGGACTTCCTGCGCCTGCTCGGGGCTGGCGGTGCGGCCGGTGCCGATGGCCCAGACGGGCTCATAGGCCAGGACCATGCGCGAAACCGCCTCGGCGCCCAGCGCCAGCACGGGCTTCAACTGGCGTTCGATCACGGCCAGCGTGTTGCCGGCTTCGCGGTCGGCCAGGGACTCGCCCACGCACACCACCGGCGTCAGGCCGGCGGCCAGCGCGGCCTGGGCCTTGGCGGCGACGGCTTCGTCGGTCTCGCCGTGCAGCACGCGGCGCTCGGAGTGGCCGGCCAGGGCCCAGCGGCAGCCGAATTCCTTCAGCATGGCGCCGGAGACTTCCCCGGTGTAGGCGCCCTTTTCATGGGCGCTGACGTCTTGCGCGCCCCAGGACACGCTGCTGCCGGTCAGGGCCGACGCCGCCTGCGCGAGATAGGGGAACGGCACACAGATGCCGATTTCGCAGTGGCTCGCAGCATCCGCGGCGCGCAGCTCGGTCAGCAACGCGGCGTTCTCGGCCAGGTTGCCGTGCATCTTCCAGTTGCCCAGCACGAGGCGGGCGCGGTTTTCGACTGAAGTCATGGCGAGGTATCTGTATCGGTTGGACTGGGGCGAGCCAAGGGCTGCGTAGCAACCGCCCACGGGCCTGCCTGGAAAAAATTCCAGGCGAAACCCGTGATTGTATCCTGTTGCGGGACGCTACGCCGAGCGCCCCCCATTTCTTACATGGTCAGGATGATTTTGCCGATGTTTTCACCGCTTTCCATCATGGCATGGGCGCGGGAAGCCTCGGCCAGCGGGAAGGTGGCGTGCACGATGGGCTTGATGGCTCCTTTTTCCAGCAAGGGCCAGGCCTGTTCACGCAGCGCACGGGCGATGGCGCCCTTGAAGGCGACCGGACGGGGACGCAAGGTCGAGCCGGTGATGGTCAGGCGGCGGCGCATGACCTGGGCCGTGTCCACATTGGCGTGGGAACCGCCCAGCTGGGCAATGATGACGATGCGGCCGTCGTCGGCCAGGCACTGCATGTCGCGGCCGATGTAATCGCCGGCCACCATGTCCAGGATCACGTCCACGCCGCGTCCGCCGGTGGCGTCCAGCACTTCCTTCACGAAATCCTGGGTCTTGTAGTTGATGCCGCGTTCGGCGCCCAGCGCTTCCACGGCGCGGGCCCGGTCGTCGCTGCCGACGGTGGCATAGACCTTGTGGCCCATGGCGCGGGCCAGCTGGATGGCCGTGGTGCCGATGCCGCTGGCGCCGCCGTGCACCAGCAGCGCCTCGCCTTCGGACAGGCGGCCGCGGTCGAAGACGTTGCTCCAGACCGTGAAATAGGTTTCCGGCAGGCCGGCGGCCTCGATGTCGGACAGACCCTTGGGGATGGGCAGGCATTGCGCCGCGGGCGCCACGCAGTATTCCGCGTAGCCGCCGCCCGCCACCAGGGCGCAGACCTTGTCGCCCATGGCGAAACCGCTGCCCGCCAGGTCGCCGCCGACGATTTCGCCGGCCACTTCCAGGCCCGGCAGGTCCGAGGCGCCGCGCGGCGGCGCGTAGTTGCCCTTGCGCTGGAACACGTCGGGACGATTGACGCCTGCGGCGCTGACTTTGATCAGAACTTCACCCGCGCCGGTTTCCGGCGTGGGGCGCTCCACGGGGACCAGGACCTCGGGGCCACCAGGGCGAGAGATTTCTACGGCGTGCATCGCGTGCCTCCTTTGCAGCAAATGGATTATTATTGCGCCCTTTACGGCGTATCGTGTTCCCGGCCTGGCAGATTGTTTGCCTGATGGCCGGATCGCCGGAATATACGCAATACCAGGAAGCGTGGCAGAGTGGTCGATTGCACCGGTCTTGAAAACCGGCAACGGGCAACCGTTCGTGAGTTCGAATCTCACCGCTTCCGCCAAGACACCCGATGCCAGCGCGCATCGCCGCCCGCAAGGCGGCAGGGGCCTATAGGCTGCCGTACGAATGCAGCCCCGACAGGAACATGTTCACCCCCAGGAAGGCGAAGCTCGTCACCACCAGGCCGGCGAGCGCCCAGTAGGCCGCCACCTCTCCCCGCAATCCCTTTAGCAGCCGCATGTGCAGCCAGGCGGCATAGTTCAGCCATACGATCAGCGCCCAGGTCTCCTTGGGATCCCATTGCCAGTACGCGCCCCAGGCGTCGGCGGCCCACAACGCGCCCAGCACGGTGGCCACGGTGAAAAAGGCGAAACCCAGCGCGATGGCCCGGTACATGATGTCCTCCAGCACCTCCAGGGACGGCAGCCGGCGGGCAATCGGCCGGCGCAGCGCCAGCACCGCGCCCACGAGGATGGCGCCCGCGCCGAAATACAGCATCCACACAGGCGGCAGCCGCCGCGAGCCGAAGATCATCGGCTCGGCGCATAGCAGCGCACCCAGCAGGAAAACCGGAATCAGACGCTTGCCTGCGGCGCTCTGCCCGTGCAGCTTGACCAGGTAGGCGAAACCCACCGCGCCCGCCAGCGAGAACGTGCCGTAGCCAATGAAATTGGCCGGCACGTGCAGCTTCATCCACCAGCTTTGCAGCGCGGGGACCAACGGCTGGATCTGATGGGCGCCGCGCGTGAGCGAATACCAGGACAGGAAGACGACCATCGAGGCAACCACCAACATGACGAAGCCGCCCAGCGCCCGCGTGGCGTAGCGGGCCTCGTAGTAGAGGTAGAACAGCGCCGTGACCAGCGCGAAAAAAACAAATACCTCGTACAGGTTGCTGACTGGAATGTGTCCGACATCCGGTCCCAGCAGATGCCCTTCGCGCCAGCGCACCAGCAGGCCGGTCAGCCCTGCCCATACCCCGCCCCACGTCAGGACAGTGCCCAGCCAGGCGATCGCGGGCCGGGCCAGTCCCGCCCAGTAGCAGAGCGTGCCCAGCACGAACAGGCAGCTCATCCAGAGTATGGACGACTGCGACGACAGCAGGTACTTGAGCAGGAAGACGCTTTCGGCGCGCCCCAGGTCGCCCTGCAGCAGCCCTGCCCCGCCCGCATACAGCCGCACGGCCAGCAGCGCGCTGGCGCCGCTGGACAGGGCCAGAGTCCGCAAGGGGCGCCACAACCATCCCAGCCAGGCCAGGGCCGGCACGGCGCCGATCAGCATCGCTTTCTCGTAGCCGTTCAGGAACGGGCCGAACTCCGCCAACGCATAGGCGCAGCCGGCAAGGCAGATCAGCAGGAACGCGGCATCGGTCCGGTTCAGGCGCCTGCCGGTCCGGGCTGCGGCATTCGGAACCTCCGGCACGGGCCGGCGGGAAGTCAACGGGACGGGCCCGGTAGCGGTAATCGGCATCGCAGCATCTCCATGCGTGACCGTCCGCCCCAGGTTGCCCACAGGCCGAACGAATCTTATATTGTCATAGGACAAATTGATTCTACGAACGACGCGGCAGCGCCGCATAGCGATGCCGCCGGTCCCCGCGCTGCGCCACCGTCCCTACCGGAAACGCGGCAGGCGTGCTATACACCCGCGCAGCGCGCTTCGTCCAAAGACGGGCGAGACGCCGCCCGGTCCGGACAGGATTCCTGCAATTGTTTGCAAGCCGCGTGCACGCGCGCCATGGCCTGGGCGATCTCGCCAGTATCCAGACCGGCAAAGCCGAACAGCAGATATCGGGGCTCGGCGCCCTCGGCCGCACAGGCGGCGGCCTGGGCCAGCGGATACAGCCTCACGCCCTGCGCCAGCGCGGCCGCGGCGACCGCGTCGGCGCCTGGGCTGTCCGCCGGCAGTTCGAAGGCCAGGTGCATCCCTGAATTCTGTCCGCTGATCCGGCCGCGTCCGCCCCAGACCTTGCGGATGCCGCGCAGCAGTTCGTCGCGCTGCGCCTGGTAGCGCCGCCGCAAGGTCTGCAGGTGGCGCGCGAAACAGTTCTCATCGAAGTAGCGCGCCAGCACGGCCTGCGTCAGCCATGGACTGCCGTTGTTGAGCAAAGCCTTGCGTTCGACGAAATCGTCGACCAGCGCAGGCGGGCAAACCATGTATCCCAGCCTCAGGCCGGGCCCCAGCGTCTTGGAGAACGTCCCCAGGTACACGACCTGCCGGGGGCTCATCGCGGCCAGCGGCATGGGCAGTACAGACTCATAGCAAAAGTCGCCGTCGTAGTCGTCCTCGATGATCAGCGCGCCGCTGCGGCCCGCCCATTCGAGCAACTGCCGTCTGCGAGACAGCGACATGGCGTGGCCCAGGGGGTACTGGTGCGACGGCGTCACATAGGCCAGCCTGGCCGGCCCTTCCGGCAACAGATCCGTGCGCAGTCCCTGCCCGTCCACCGGAACCAGCGCCTCCTGCGCGCCATGCCGCCGCACCAGATTCCTGAACCCCGCGTAACAGGGCGACTCGAACACCGCCCTGCCGTGGCGGTCGAGGAAATGCGAGGCGATCAGGCTCAAAGCCTCCTGGCTGCCGGCCGTGATCAGCACCTGTTCCGGTTCGACCTTCAACGCCTTGGCCGCCGACAGGTAATCGGCAATCTGCACGCGCAAGCCCCACAGGCCGGCCGGCGGCGCATATTCGGCCATGGCGCAGCCCGCATGCCGCAGCAGCTGGTTCGACAGCGTGATGAACTGGCGCAGCGGAAAGGCGTGGACCGAGGGACGGCCGACCTTGAAGTCATAGCGCAGGGGCATCGGCGGCGACTGGCCGCAGACGCCGCTGGACAGAGCCTGGCTGACGGCGTCCGCGTAGACCGGCGGACGGTCCTGGACGAAATCGGGGCAACGCGGATTGATGACCAGGCTGCGATTCAACGTCACGAAATAGCCGCGGCTGGGCTTGCTCTGGATCAAGCTGGAATCGATCAGCAGTTCATACGCGCCCAGCACGGTGTTCTTCGATACCTGCAGCAGCGATGACATCCGATTGATGGCCGGCAGCCTGTCCCCTTCCTGCAACCGTCCGGCGCGTATCAACGCCTCGATCTGGTCGGCGATCTGCTGCTTGTAGGGTTTTGCATCCTGGCGGGATAGAGAGAGCGGGAGTGAAAACATGGCGGACAACCACAGGACAAAAAATGGCGCCGGCCTTTCGAAGCGGCGCGGGCCGGCCGCGCTCCGTTTGCTATCACGGTAGTGCTTTGGCCACAGCCTCACTTTGTCCTATGTCAAAAAACAGATTGGACCGTAACCATTGCGCAGGCGTGAGCCGTGCCTTATCGGCCCGGCGCCGCGATGACACAGTGCATGTGCCGCAGTTTCGGCAAAACCTTACGGGAGAGATCGACATGCACACCAAGCTATTGAGCGCGGCCTTGCTGTTCGTCTCGGCCGGCGCCGCCTGGAGTGCGCCGACCGGGGAGTACCTCAAGGCGAATCAGCTGTTCCAGCAGAACTGCGCCGTCTGTCATGGCGCCGACCGCGGCGGCTACATCGCGCCGGGCCTGACCAGCGACCGCCTGGTCCAGAGCGAGGCGGCGCTGCGCGGCACCATCATGACCGGCATCCCCGACACGCTGATGCCGCCCTTCGTGGGCCGCCTGTCCGACGAAGAGATCCGGGCGCTGGCCCGGCTCATCAAGACGCAGACGGCGGACGATCCCAAATGGGGGCTGGACCAGATCCGCGCCAGCGTGCAGGTGGTGGTAGACGAAGCCACCCTGCCCGCCAAGCCGACCTACGCCATCGACACCGTCTACGACCTGATGGTGGTCATGGCGCGCGGACGCTATGGGCGTGGCGACGCGGGCAACAATGCGCGCACCGTGTTCCTGGACGGCAAGACCAACAAGGTGGTCGGCGAGATCGCCACGCCGGTGGCGCCGCACATCATGGATTTCAGCCCCGTGGCGGAACGCTGGGCCTGGCTCAAGAGCGACGACGGCATGGTCTACAAGATCGACCTGTACTCGCTGCAGATCGTGCGCAAGGCCAAGGTCGGCCTGACCGGCCCCGGTATCGCCCTGTCCAACGACGGCAAGTGGCTGGCCATCAGTTCGTTCGTGCCCAAGAGCGTCGCCATCCTGAAGGCGGACACGCTGGAACCGGTCAAGTACATGGACCTGGAGGGCGAAGATCCGGACGGCAAGTTCGTCAAATCGGCCGGCGGGCCCGTCATCGGCAGCCGGATCAACAATAAGTTCGCGCTGACGCTGCGCCAGGCTGGCCAGATCTGGATCATCGACCCCGACAAGCCCGACATGCCCGTGACCAAGCTGACCAAGGTCGGCCGCATGCTGCATGACACCTTCCTCACGCCCGACGGGCGCTACTCCATGGTCGCGTCCTATGACGACAACAAGATCGTCGCGATCGACTTCAAGGACGACAAGGTGGTGCGCGACATACCCGCCGGCTGCCAGCCTCACGTCGGATCGGGCGCGGTGACCGAAGTCAACGGCCGCTTCCTGGCCTTCGGCACCAACATCGGCACCTGCGCAAAGGGCTCCGTGGTCACGGTCTGGGACACCAAGGACTTTTCCGTGGTCAAGCAGATCCCGGTGGCCGGAGCCACCGAATCGCCCGCCGCGCATCCGAACGCGCCCTACGTGGCGGTGGACATCGTCGACAAGGACAAGCGCGCGGCCTGGATCCAGCTGATCGACAAGAACACGCTGGAAGTGGCCAAGACGCTGGACGTGGGCGGGCATGCCTTCTTCCCCGACTACAACCGCACCGGCAATTACCTCTATGTCAGCTCGGGCTACTGGGGCGACCGCATCAAGATCTACGACAGCAAGACCCTGGAGCTGGTGGCGGAACACAAGATGGAAAGCCCCTCGGGCATTTTTTCCCGCGCCCGCACCCGCTGGCTGACCATCGGCCTGTCCGAAACGCGCAAATTCTGAGCCGAGGAACCCACATATGAAAACGCTATTCCGCATACTCACGGCACTGCTGCTGTCCCAGGCCGCCGCGCACGCGCTGGCCGCCGACGGGCAGCCCGCCCTGGTCGCCGGCGGCAATCCCGACACGCTCTCGCCCCGCGTCTCCGCCATGCTGCCGCTATGCGCCTCCTGCCATGGCGCGGACGGCATCAGCGCCGTCGGCCTGTACCCCAATCTTGCAGGGCAGAAGACGGAGTACCTGGTCAAACAGCTCAATGCCTTCAAGACCCGGGAGCGCAATGACCCGGTCATGAGTTCGATGGCCGAGCCCTTGAGCCCCGAAGCCATCCAGGAACTGGCCCAGTACTTCTCCAGCCGCAAGTAAGGGAGCAGGCCGCCATGGACGCGCCATCCGCGATGCTCTTCCCGGTGTACTTCAACCTGACCGGCCGGCGGGTGGTCGTGGTGGGCGGCGGGGCCGTGGCCGAACGCAAGATCAGGCTGCTGCTCAGGGCCGGCGCCGCCGTTGCCGTGGCGGCGCCGGCCCTGACGCCCTGGCTGCGCGCAGCCGCGGACCAGGACCAGTTCCAGCATATGCCGGACGTCTTCTCGCCGGCCTGCCTGGACGGCGCCTGGCTGGCGGTGGCCGCGACCGATCACGGCGGCACGAACCAGGCGGTTGCCGCGGCGGCGCTTGCGCGCCGCATCCCCTGCAACGTGGTCGACGATCCCGTTCTTTCGACGATACAAGTGCCCGCCATCCTGGACCGTTCTCCGCTGGTGGTGGCGATTTCTTCAGGAGGCTGTGCGCCCGTGCTGGCGCGGCGCATCCGCGAACGGCTCGAAGCCTTGCTCGACGAAAGCACGGGAGATCTGGCCCGGCTCGCGGCACGCTATCGCAACCGCATCGTTGCGCGCTTCCGCGACCTGGAGCAACGTCGCGACTTCTACGACTGGATGCTGGACGGCCCGCTGCCCTCGTTGCTGGCGGCCGGCGACGGCAGGCAGGCCGGTCTGGCCCTCGAAGCCGCGATGCAGGCCGATACCCTGCCCCGCACAGGCAGCGCGACGATATTGGCAGCCGCCGACGGCCCCGCCGATCTGTTGACCCTGCGCGCCTTGCGCCTGCTGAACCAGGCCGACCTGGTCGCGCACGTGCCGGCGGTCAATCCGGCCATATTGGACAAGGCACGGCGGGACGCGGCGAGAATCGAGCTGAAAGGCCCGGGCCTGCAGCCTGATCCGGCCGTGGCCGCAGGCGCGGGACTGGACTGGCTGGCCCGCCAGGTGCAGGCGGGCCAGCGCGCCGTCCTGCTGCTGGGAACCGCGCATGACGCGAAGCTGCTGGCGCGACGAATATCGGCTTGCGGCGTGGCATGCAACGTCCTGTGAACGTCCGGCCCCGGACCAGCGCCGCGATCAGGAAGTCAGGTCCCCGCTTCCTCGCCGCCCGCCAGCGCAGCCGCCAGATAAGCCTGGCCCCGCTCGCTGAAGGACAGCGACGCAGCCGCCTGCCTGCCGGCTTCGTCCATCTTGTGCCAGGTCTTCTGCAACACCGCGACGACCTTGTCCGGATAGCGTTCGCAGAATTCCTCGTACTGGTGCTCCAAAAACACCAGGCACAGCGCGTTCTCCATGCATTGGACGTCGGCATCGCGCTTGATGCCCTGCTTGCGCACGATCTTCAGCACCGCCTGCATGGTTTGCGCGTCATGGCCTGCGCTGGCTAACAGCCTTGCGGCGACGTCCGCGTGATGCTCCTTGAGCGTATTGCGCCATTGCAGATAGCCAGCCCTGCCGGCCGGACAGGCCTCGCGCGGGACCTCCCAGCGGCCGATGTGCTGGCAGCGGGCGGCCAGCCGCAAGGCAGAGCCGGCCTGCGGGGCCAGCTTCGTCACCCAGGCGTGGAGGAATTGGGCGTGCAGCCATTCGCGCGGCTGCATCGCGCCATTCCAGGCGACCAGATTGGGATCGCGCCGGTTGTACTCATCGAACAGCTGCCAGGCGCGCTGCAGCGGCGCGTCTTCTGCATCCACCGGGTTGGGCGGGAATTCCATTCACACTCCTGTCTCGTCTTCGGTCAGATAACAGCCGGGGTCCTCGGCCCAGAGGTCGCCCGACTGCTTCTGCGCACGGATGCGGGTGTTGCCGTTGCAGATGTCCAGGTGGGCGCAGCTGGCGCAGCGTCCCTTGACGGGCCGCGGCCGCAGCCGAAGCAGCTTGAGCAAGGGTTCGGCGGGATCCGACCAGATCTCCGAAAAGGGCCGCAAGCGCACATTTCCCAGAGTGTAGTGCCACCACATGGTGTCGGCATGGACATTGCCGCGATTGTCGATGTTCGCGACGTTCATGCCGCTGGCGTTGCCGCCCCACAGGCGCAGCCTGGCCTCGATATGCGGCGCGCTCTGCGGGAACCGGCGACGCACCCAGTGCAGGAAGAACACGCCGTCGGCATCGTTGTTGCCGGACGTGAACTCACGCGGTCTGCCGGCCGCGGCTTGTTCCAGGCAGGTTTCGAAGATCCGCTCCATGGCCGCGCGCGTCATGCGGTGATGGCTGTCCTCGCCCCGGTTGCGGCCGCCGCGGCCGGCGTAGTTCAAGTGTGAAAAGTAGAAGCGGTCGACATTCTCGGCGTCCAGCAATGCCAGCAGCCCGGGAAGATCGTCGGCGTTGCCCTGGGTCAGGGTGTAGCGGATGCCGACCTTGAGGCCGCGGTCCCTGCACAGCCGGATGCCTGCCAGCGAGGCATCGAACGCGCCCGCCTCGCCCCGGAAGCGGTCGTGCGTCGCGCCCAGGCCGTCCAGCGAAATGCCCACGTAGTCGAAGCCGCAACCGGCGATGGACTCGATGTTGCGCCCGTCTATCAGAGTGCCATTGGACGACAGGCCCACGTAGAAGCCCATGGCCTTGGCCCGGCGCGCAATATCGAAAATGTCCGGCCGCAACAGTGGTTCGCCGCCAGACAGGATCAGCGCCCTCACACCGTAGGCATGCAGATCGTCCATGACTGCGCAGACCTCGGCGTAGTCCAATTCGCCGGCGAAGTCCTTGTCGACCGAAGCGGAGTAGCAATGCCGGCAATGCAGGTTGCAGCGCCGGATCAGGTTCCAGATCACCACGGGCCCGGCCGCCCCACGGCGCGGCGCAAGCGGCGTGGGACGCAGCAGTTCAGACACGAAGGCGGAGATGCGGAACATGCGGAATTCCTCGCTATGCTGCCGGCCCCTGGCCTTCTTTCAGGCGCAGGCCGGTCTTTTTCAGGATTGCCGAGGAAAACAGCGCGTCCTGCGCACGCAGGGCGTCCGGAAAGCGCGCGTGCAAGGCCTCGGCGACTTCATCGATGCGCGCCAGCACCGCCGCGCGATCGGTCCCGTGCAGCATGGCGTAGAGGTTGTAGCGCCACAGCGGCGGATGCCGGGGACGCCGGTAGCAATGGCTCACGTCCGCGCGCTGGCCCAACCAGGCTCCCACAGCGTCGGCCTGACCGTCGTCCACGTCCCAGACCGACATGGCGTTGGCCACGAATCCGAGCGCGTAGTGGTTGGGTACCACGCCGATGCGCCGTATCACGCCGCGCGCGAGCATGTCGCGCAACTGCGC
The DNA here is from genome assembly GCF_058796095.1 of Achromobacter sp. GW823-FHT04E03. NCBI lineage: Bacteria > Pseudomonadati > Pseudomonadota > Betaproteobacteria > Burkholderiales > Alcaligenaceae > Achromobacter > Achromobacter sp. GW823-FHT04E03. Next base: position 790,707 of record NZ_JBXAIJ010000003.1, read on the forward strand.
CATCACCTCGGCTTCGGTGACGCCCAGCCGCGCGGCCACGGCCCGGTATGGATCCCGCCGGATCGGCAGCCCCTCCTGCGTGGCGCGGACCAGGGACCGTTCGAACGGAGTCAGGCCGGCTGCGTCCATCTCAGACCTCCAGCTTCATTTCAAGGAAGTACTCGCGCTCCTTCGGAAACGCCAGCACGGGCAGGCCCGTCTCCTGCTCAATGGCGCGCAAACAGGCGGCAACTTCGGCGGGATCAGCCGCCGCCAGCACGAACCACATGTTCAGCGCATGCTCGCGGCGGTAGTTGTGCGCCACTTCGACCCGGCGGTTGACCAGGGCCACGACCCGCTCCCATTGCGCCTGCGGCACGGCCATCGCCGCCAGGCAGTACGCGCCGCCGGCGCGCTCGATCTGGAACAGCGGGCCGAAACGGCTCAGCGCGCCGCACTCGCGCAAGCGGGCTACCCGCGCGATCACGGCGTCTTCGTCCAGCCCCAGCGCCCGCGCGACGTCCGCGAACGGACGCGGGCTGATCGGAAAGCCCCCCTGCAGGCGGTTGATCAGCTTGCGGTCGGCAGCGTCCAAGCCCAGCGGCACGCCCGCGGTAATGTCCTTGGGCCTAACCATGCGTCGCCTCTTCCGGCACGAACCTCGCACCGCGCTGCTTGAAACACCTGGTCGAGAACAGCACGGCATGCGGCCAGGCATCAAGTCCAAGGCGGCCGGCGATGGCATTGCGCAGCGCCCGCACCGCTTTCCGCTCCTTGCCGTGGATCATGCAGAAGAGGTTGTAGGGCCATTGCGGCAAGCGCCGCGTGCGCCGGTAGCAAAGCGTGACGCCGGGCTCGGCGCCAAGCCGCTGCCCCAGCGCATCCACCCGCGTGTCGTCCACGTTCCAGACGCACATCGCATTGGCGCGAAAGCCCAGTTGGCGATGTCTCAACACCACGCCGAAACGGCGGAACAGGCCTGCGCGCTGCCAGCGCTCCAGCAGGCGCAGCGTCTCGTCCTCATCCAGCCCCGCAAGAAGTCCCAACCGGCGATAGGGGTGCGCGCAAAGGTCCAACCCATCCTGCACGGCATGGAGCAAGGCCTCTTGCGCGCTGCCGGCGGGTGGCAGCACGGCTCGTCCGCCGCTGCGCTGCGGCGTCGTGCGTTGTTGTGGCGCGCTCAGACTGAAACCCAGGTCGATGTGGTACTCGGCCTCCATGGGCAAGGCCAGCGGCTCGCAGCCGGAGGCCTGTGCGATCCGCGCCAGCAAGCGCGCCAACGCGCCACGCTTGCGGCAGGCGGCGACGAACCACAAGTTCAAGGCATGTTCGCGCTCGTAGTTGTGATTGACCTGTGGCAGGCTGCTGACGTAGGCGGCAACCTGATCCAGGCGGGCGGACGGCACGTGCATGCCGACCAGCGCGCTGGCAAAGCAGGACTGGTGCAGCACCGGACCGACACGGCTCACCAGCCCCTCGCGCTGCCACCGCTGAAAGCGCGCCAGCACCGTGTCTTCATCCAGGCCGACGCGCTCGGCCAGCAAGGCGTAGGGCCGCGAGACCAGCGGAAAGTCCCGCTGCCAGCCATCGAGCAGACGCAGATCGGAATCGGACAGTTCAGAAGCCAATGCGGCCGCTCCTGTTGGTGAAGAAAATGCCGCTGGGCTTGGGAATGTCCAGCGTGGCGCCGCGTTGCAGCGTCCGGGTGTCGTACACCACCACCCGGTCATCGTCGCGCGCCGACAGCCATACCGCCTCTCCTCGCGGCGTGAATTCCATGTGCAACACGCCGCGGCCGGGTGCCAGCGTCCGGACCACGGCCAGGGTTTCGGTGTCGATGACCTGTACCTGGCCGTTGTCCGGCACCGCAAAGTTGACCCAGACGCGGCGGCCATCGGGCTGCGCCATGACGAACACCGGCTGGCCCAGCGTGGCGATGCGGCCAGTCTCCTGCCAGGTGGCGGTATCCACCACCAGCACCTCGTGCCTGCCGATGGCGGGCAGGAACAGGCGTCCGCCCGCCGCGCTCCAGCCTCGCAGGTGGGGCATCTTGTAGACCGGCAACGCTTCCTCGCCGCGCCCATAGCCCTGCAGGATCTTGCGCACGCCGGCCTCCGGATGCCAGAGGTCCATCATGGCCAGCGCATCCTCGCCGAACAACCCGGCGATGTAATAGCGGCCGTCCGGGGTGACCAGCGCGTCGTAGGGCTGGCGACCGGCCTTGTGGCGTTGTGTGGCCGGCCGGGCGGGGTCCGACAGATCCGTGATCCAGATCTCGCCCGCGTCGAACAGCGCGTAGGCGAACTTCTGTCCAGGCAGGTCCGCCAGGCCGACGACCTTGGAGCGCCTGCCCGGCGCATACTCGGCGGGCACTTCGCTGATCTGGCGCAAGGTCACAGCGTCGAAGACCTTGATGCCGCCGGGCGTGTAGTTCTGCACCACGATCAGCCGCCCGTCCTGCGAAATGGCGCCGCCGATCGCATTGCCGGACTGGATGCTGCGACGGTCCACGCGTTTCCGCAGCAGATCCACCTTGGTCAGCCCGCCGTCCCGGCCGAAGACGTAGCCGTAGCGGCCATCGCGGGAATAGGCGATGTGCGCATGGGAAAGGTCGCCCAGCCCTTCGACCCGCGCCAGCCGGGTCTGTCCGCTGGTTTCGACGATGGAGACGGCGCCGTCGGCACGCTCTATCACCATGCCCAGGTCGTTGGTGCCGCGCGGGTCGGTGGCCGCGGCGCAGCCGGCCAGCACAACGGCGGCCAGGACGAGCAGGAAACGCAGTTTCATGAACGTTTTATTCCTCTGGAAAGCCCTTGAGCAGCCGCGCGGCGATCCAGGCGGCTTCGTCGGGCGCAAGCATGCCGCGCCACCCGGGCATGGCGGTGCCGGGCAGCCCGTGCAGAATCGCCTGTTCGAGATAGGCCGGCGGCTTGCCAGCAAGCGCTTGCGGCGTCAACGCCGGCCCCAGGCCGCCATTCAGGCGCAATCCATGGCAGGAGCCGCAGTCCTGCCGCACCAGGTGTATGAGTCGCTGCTGATCGACGGGATCGAGGTCCGGCGCCGCCTGCGTCCGGCCCACCGCCGCTCCCAGCCCCGTGCAACAGGCCAGCGCCAGGCATGTCAGGCCGCGACCGGGGCGCATGGCTCGGCCGCGTCACGCAACAACAGCTGTCCCGCCGCGGCGGCGGACCAGGCGCGCTGCGCCAGTCGCACCACGTCGCCGACCACCAGCAGCGTGGGCGGCTTGAAGCCGGCCACCAGCTGCGGAATCTGGCGCAAGGGGGCCACCGTCCAGTCCTGGGCTTCGGTGGTGCCGGAATGAACCAGCGCGGCCGGCGTGTCGCCGCCGCGCCCATGCCGCTGCAAGGACGCGACGATCTCGGCGGCGTTGGCCACCGCCATGTAGAACACCAGGGTACAGGTGGGATCGGCCAGCGAACTCCAGTCCAGTTCAAGGCCGGCGTCGTCCCGCAGATGACCCGTGATGAAACGCACGCTGGCCGCCACGCCCCGATGCGTCAGGGGTATGCCCAGCGCTGCCGCGCAGCCGTTGGCGGCGCTGATGCCCGGCACGACCTCAACCTGCACGCCGTGCCGCGACAGGAACAGCAGCTCCTCGCCGCCGCGCCCGAAAATGAACGGATCGCCGCCCTTCAAGCGCACGACGCGGGAGCAAGACCCCGCCAGCGCCAACAGCAGCTGATGGATGTCTTCCTGCCGGTGGCGGCAGTCGCCCGCCATCTTGCCTACGTCATGGAACTGCGCGGCGGGATTGATGAGGGGCAGGATGCCGCCGCCCACCAGCCTGTCGCAGACCACGGCATCGGCCTGCTGCAATAGCCGCGAGGCGCGCACCGTCAGCAATTCGGGATCGCCCGGACCGGCGCCAACCAGGTAAACCGTTCCGCTCACTACTCCCTCCCTTGCAGCCAGGCTGCGCAAAATAAGGCTTCAGGAGGAAGTGTAGGAAGCGACAGGCGGCTGCAATAGGTACGGTCGACGCAAGTGCAATGGGTGCGCCAGGGGCGTTCAGGACGCCTGGGCGCGCAAACGCGCCAGGATCTGTGCGCGATGCTGGTCCAGGCCGGGGACCTCCCGCGCCATCGACGGCAGGGGTTTGGAGAACTTCACCGGGAAGCCCACCACGCGTCCTGCCGGCGTATCGGCAACGACCCCGCGATGTCTGACGTGCGGGTCCTCGAACACTTCATCGTGCCGCAGTACTGGCGCCCAGGGGATATCGTGACCGTCGAACAGGCGTTCCCAATCCGCCAGGCTGCGGCTCTTGAACAATTCACGCAGTCGATCGTTCAAGGCCCGCTTGTCGCGCATCCGCCCCGCCCTCGTCTGGTAGCCCGGCGCGTTCAGATCCGGGCAAACCGGGGCCAGCGCCACGCAAAGGTTGCGCCAGAACGATTCCTCCAGAATGCCGAGCGCAAGATGCCGGCCGTCCGCCGTCTCGAAGACGTCGTTGTCAGGCATGACATGGGGCAGATGCGCCACCTCCGGGCCAGCGGGACCGTTCATCGCCTGCAATGCAGGGGCCATCCATGCCGTCATGGTGTCATGGATTGACACGTCCAAATGCTGCCCCACGCCGGACTCGCGCGCGTCCTGCACGGCAGCCAGTATCGCGAGCGCGGCGTGCATGGCTGCGCAGTAATCCGACAGACGCAATCGCGGCCGCGCCATGACATCGCGCACCTGCGACGGCACGGCCCAGTATCCGGCCAGGGCCATGTAATTCACGTCATGGCCGGGCCGTTGCGCATAGGGCCCTGTCTGCCCGAATCCCGAAATCGAACACAGCACCACCCGCGGATTGACGCGCGCCAATTGCGTGTAGTCCAGTCCCAGATTGGCCATTACGCCAGGCCTGAAACCCTCCACCACGACGTCGCTGCCTGCCACCAGTTGCAGCAGGACGCGCTTGTCTTCTTCGCGCTTCAGATCGAGGCAGATGGACTGCTTGCCCCGGTTGTACTTGGCGAAGGTCTCGGCTCCCAACTGGCGAGCGGTGTCGCCCTGCGGCTTTTCCACCTTGATCACGGTTGCCCCCAACTGTCCCAGCAACATGGCGGTGTACGGCCCAGGGTGCAGTTGGCCCAGGTCGAGCACAGACATGCCGCTCAGGTAGCCCGCCGCCCCCTGCTCTGCGCCGGCGCTCATGCGAGTATCCCCTTTGCGATGGTATTGCGCTGGATTTCGCTGGTTCCAGTGACGATGCGGTACAGGCGCAGGCGGCGGAAGATGAACTCCACCGGATGGTTCTTCGTCACTCCCACGTTTCCATGGATCTGCATGGCCTTGTCGGCAATTTCGAAGCAACGCTCGGACACGAACAGCTTGCACATCGACGCCGCATCGCGCACGTCCTCGCCCGAGTCGGCACGCTCTGCCGTGGCAAGCACCATCTGTTCGCAGGCATAGAGGGCCGTCGCCATGTCGGCCAGCATGTGCTGGATGGCCTGGAAGCGGCTGATGGGGCCGCCAAACTGCTGACGGTGCTTGGCGTAGTCCACAGCCAGCCTGAAAGCCTGGCGCGCCAGGCCTATCATGGTCGGGCAATGCAGCAGGCGGTTTACGCTGACGCGGTTCATGGCGATCTTGAAACCCTGCCCTTCCTTGCCGATCAGGTTCTTCTTCGGCACCCGGACCTGATCCAGCACGATGTCCGCATCGACATACTGGCCTGTCATCGGCACGCAATCGTGCACCAGCCGTACGCCGGGGCTGTCCAGATCGATGAAAATCGCGGATATGCCTTCCGCGCCCCGGTCAGGATCGGTGACGCACATGGTGATGGCGAAATCGGCGAACGTCGAGGCGGTAATGTAGTGCTTGACCCCGGTCACGATGTAATCGCCGCCGTCGGCCACCGCGACGGTCTGCAAGCGGGTAGCGTCGGAGCCCGACTGCGGCTCGGTCATGGCGAAGCAGGCGCCGCGCTCGGCGTTGACCACGGGCATGATGTAGCGGTCGTGCTGGTACGGGGTCGCATACTGGACCAGGTTGCCGATGCGCGAAGGACCGCCCCAATCCCCCAGCACATGGGGGAACAGGATGGCGCCGGATGCCGCGACGTCGTCCTTAAGCACGCACAGGTCGCGGTAGGACAGCCCCTGCCCGCCCAGCTCGCGCGGCAGCTGCGCTCCATAGAATCCCAGCGCCCGGCATCGTTTCCACACGGACTGCACCAGGTCGCGCCCGAACTTGTCCTCGTACCCCAGGCCGAGCGACTGTTCCAGCGGTATGAGTTCGTCCTGCAGGTACTGCTGCAACCGGGTGCGCAGGCCGGTCAGCGCCTGTTTGTCGTCTTGGGCCATGTCGTCTCCTTTGAGTAGTCCCCAGCTTGACAGCGCCCGGCATCCTCGCAATTATCTTTTCTTCGTTTTCAATAACCTGGCGGAATCATGAGGCTGGAAGATCTGGACTATTTCCTGGCGGTCGCGCGGCTGGGCCATGTCGGCCGGGCCGCCGACGGCATAGGCGTCAGCCAGCCTGCACTGACCAAGGGCATCCGGCGCCTGGAAGAAGAACTGAAACTGCAGCTCTTTGTCCGCACGCCCAAGGGCATGGAGCTGACAATTCCAGGACGCGCGTTCTACCAGCGCTCGATGCAGGCAAGGCGGGAACTCGACGACGCCATGCAGGAAGCGGGTGACCTGCACCGCGGAAGCATCGGCTTGCTGCGCGTCGGCGTCACGCCGCTGCTCGCGGAATCGTTCTTCAATCCGGCCTGCATCGAACTGCTGGCGCAACGACCCGCCGCCAAGGTCCAGGTCATGGTCAGCCTGAACGATGCCTTGATTCCAGCGTTACGGCAGGGAGACCTGGACTTCGCCATCAGTTCGCTGTTCGAATCCGCCTCCGCGGCGGAGTTCGAACGGGAACCCTTGTTCGCAGACAAGCTTTTCGTTGCCGTGCGCCCGGGCCATCCCTTGCTGGGCCGCCGCAAGATCCGCTTTGCCGATCTGGCGGGGTGCCAGTGGATGCTGCCGGGACCGCAGGCGGCATCACGGCGCTGGCTGGAAGCCAAGTTCGAGCAACACGGGTCGGCGCCGCCCAACGTGACGATCGAATCCAACGCGTCGGTATCGGGATTGCTGGGCATCCTGCACAGCACGGACCTGCTGACGCTGGTCAGCGAAATCACCCTGTCCGCGCATGCCGGCCAGGGCCTGAGCATCCTGCCTCTGGACGACATGACATGGCATCGGCAGATCGGCGTGCTGACGCGGCGCAACAGCTACCAGTCGCCGCTGACGCAGCGGCTGCTGGAAATCCTGCGGGAGCATGCCCGGGCCCGGGCGGGCGCCTAGCCCTCAATCCGCCTGCAAGCCCAGCTTGTCGATGAGCGGCCCATAGCGGGCGGACTCATCATCGATGAGCTTGCGCAGCTGCTGCGGCGTGCCGGGTATGGGCGTGAACGATTGCGACGCCAAGGCCTCCAGCACCTGGGCATCCTGCATCGCGCGGCCGACGGCGGCATTCAGCCGGTCGATGATTTCCTGCGGCGTGCCTTTCGGCACGGCGATTCCCGCCCAGCTGCCGCTGTCGAAGCCGGCATATCCCAGCTCGGCCACCGAAGGCACCTCTGGCAGGGAAGCGGCGCGCTTGGCGCTGGTGACGGCCAGCGCGCGGATCTTCCCTGAGGCGATAAAGGGCATGGCGGGCGCGACCGCGACGATGCCGATATCGATCTGGCCGCCTGCCAGGTCATTGAGCGCGTTGCTGCCACCCCGATAGGGCACGTGTATGGCGTCCAGGCCGAAATGCTGCTTGAGCGTTTCAAACGTCAGATGCATGGATGAGCCCACCCCCGGGCTGCCGTAGCTCAGTTTGCCTGGATTGACGCGGGCGTATGCGAGCAGCTCCTGGAATGTCTTGACCGGCAAGGCGCTGCTGACCAGGACCACGTGCGGAGCGATGCTGAGTCCGGATACAGGCGCCAGATCCGCGATGGGGTCGAACGACAGTTTGGGCGAAAGATGCTTGGCAATCGCGAAGTTGCCGCCGTACTCCAGCAGGGTGTAGCCGTCCGCAGGCGCGTTCGCGACCTTGGCGCCGCCCAGATTGCCGCCGCCCCCGCCCACGTTCTCGACGATGATGGTCTGGCCCAGTTCCTTGCCCAGGGGCACGGCGACCAGGCGGGCGATGTAGTCGAACTGGCCGCCAGCCGAGAACGGCACGATGAAGCGTATGGGCTTATCGGGGTAGCCGGCAGCCCCGGCGCCAGCCGCCTGCGCGGGTCCCGCCATGAGCGCGGCAAGCCCCAGGCTGACGGCCGCCAGGCAACGGGCCGCCCTGTCCCGCAGGCGGAAATTTCGCTGGTTCATGTTGTCTCCTGTTCTTGTGCAAGGCGGGACCGATGCTGGCCCCGCTTTCGCATAGAGGTAACCCGCAGGCCGCCTGAACGTCATGCCGCATCCAACGATTTCCATAACGCAGGGGAATCGCACCCGCACGATAACGGCGCGGCATGAGGATTCGCGTCCTGGTTATCCGCGGGCGCCTTGCCGCCCCGCAGGATAGCGGCAAGCCAACCCCCAGACACGGACACACCATGAACCAAGGCCGATACACCACCCGCAATGCGCGCTATTGGCGCGACCGTCCCGCCGTCATTTTCGGCGACAGGACGCTGAGCTTCGGACAGCTGGAAACTCGCTCCAACCGCCTGGCCAACGCCTTACTGGGCCTGGGACTGAAGAAAGGCGACCGCGTCGCCATTCTGGCCTGGAATTGCCCGGAGATCATCGAACTCGAATGCGCGCTGTACAAGGCGGGACTGGTGAAAGTGGCCCTGAACGCGCGCCTGTCGAACCAGGAGGTGCTGGATTCGGTCAACAATGCCGATGCAGCGGCCTTCATTGTGGACCCAGCCCATGTGGAAGCAGCGCAATCCCTGCTGGACGGCTTGGAGAACGTGCGGCATCGATTGGTGATGGGCGCCAGCGACATCGAAGGCTGGCGCTCATACGAACGCCTGCTGGAATCGGCCGCCGACAGCAACCCGGACGTGCCGATGCAACCCGGCGACCTGGCCGTGCTGCACTTTACGTCGGGCTCGACGGGCAAGCTCAAGGCCGCCATGCAGACGGTAGGCAACCGCCTGGCGTCGCTGCGCAAGGTCGTGATGGGCCGCATGCGCGCCAATCCCGGCGAAGTGCTGGCACTCGCCGGCCCCATTACCCACGCCAGCGGCATGTTCATGCAGCCCTTCCTGTTCCAGGGCGGAACGATCCTGCTGCATGACCGGTTCGACCCCGAGAGCTTCCTGGCCTCCGCTGCCCGGCATCGCGCCGCCTTCAGCTTCATGGTGCCCACGATGGTCAACATGCTGATCGCGCATCCGCGGCTCCATCAGCACGACCTGAGCGCGCTGCGACAGATTTCCTATGGCGGCGCGCCGATGGCGCCGGCCCGCATCCGCGAAGCCTGGGAAGCCCTGGGACCCAAGCTCAGCCAGGGCTATGGCGCGGGTGAAACCACCGGCGGCCTGGTGCTGCTGAGTGCCCTGGACCATGCCGCAGCCATGTCGGGCCACCCGGAACGGCTGTTCTCCTGCGGGCGTCCATTCGGCGAAAGCGAGGTTCGTCTGTTGGACGAAGACGGCCGTGAGGTCGCGCCCGGCGAGGTCGGTGAGATTACCGCCACCGGCCCCGACATCTTCGCAGGCTATTGGCGCGAACCCGAGCTGTCCGCGCAAGCCCTGCGCGATGGCCGGCTGCATACCGGCGACCTGGCTCGGATGGACGATGCAGGTTTCCTCTATGTCGTGGACCGCAAGAAGGACATGATCATCTCGGGCGGATTCAATATCTACCCTACTGAAGTCGAACAGGCGCTGTATCAGCATCCGGGCGTGTACGAAGCCTGCGTTTTCGGCGTGCCCGACAAGGTGTGGGGCGAGTCCGTCAAGGCTGTGCTCGTGCTCAAGCCTGGCGACACCACCACCCCGGCCGATCTGATCGAGCATTGCCGCAAGCACCTGGCGGATTTCAAGAAGCCTCGCAGCATCGAACTGGTGGCGGAGTTGCCGAAGAACGCCAACGGCAAGCTCGCGCGCAAGCAACTGAGGGACGCGCACTGGGCGCATGAGGAGAGAAAGGTGGGCTAAGGGCACCACTAGGCGTAGTATGGGGATAGATGCTGTTCACGCTCCTAGGGCCGCGCGGACTCGCGCCGCCCTCCACACCCTCAGGAGGTTGTCATGTACAAGCACATACTCATCCCCATCGACGGATCCGAGCGTTCCTATGCCGGCCTGGCGCAAGGACTGGGCCTGGCCAGCGCCCTGGGCGCAAGCGTCACGGTGCTGACGGTGTACAGCGCCTACCGCCCGACCTCCATGGAAACGGTGCACCTGGAGGGCGTGCATACGGAATATGAGCGCGAGGCCCAGGAGCTCGCCAAGTCGTACCTGTCGCAAGCGGCCGCGCAAGCCAGCGCCGCGGGCGTGCCCTGCACCACCGAAATGCGCGAAAGCAACAACCCGGCGCAGACCATCATCGATATCGCCATGACGCAAGGCTGCGACCTGATCGCCATGGCCTCGCGCGGCCACGGCGGACTGGCGGCCGTGCTGCTGGGCAGCCAGACGCAGAAGGTGATGGCGCATTCGACGCTGCCGGTGATCGTCTACCGCTAAGACCGGCGCTTGGGCTAGACCGCGGCGCGCGCTCCGTAGGTCTTCGGTATGCCAGCGGCGGCCACGCCGCTGCGCAGGCTTTCCTGCGGCAGCGCCTGGGCCAGCAAGGGCCGCGCCTGCAGCAACCGCGACAGATCCACGCCCGTGCGGTAGCCCATGCTTTCCAGCATGAAGACCAGGTCTTCGGTGACGATATTGCCCGACGCGCCAGGCGCGAAGGGACAGCCTCCCAGGCCTCCCAGGCAGGAATCGAAAGCGCGGATGCCTTCGTCCAGCCCGGCCAGCGCATTGGCCAGGCCCAGCCCCATCGTGTCATGCAGGTGCAGCTTGACCAGGCGCGCGCCCACGGCGTCCTGCGCGGCGCGCACCGCATCGCGCACCAGCGCCGGATGGGCATAGCCCACGGTGTCGGCCAGCGAGATCTCGTCGGCGCCGGCCAACGCGGCGGCGGCGGCCACCTGCGCGACACGGCGCACCGGCACCACGCCTTCCATCGAACATCCGAAGGCGGTGGCGACCGCCGCATCGATGCGCACGGGCCGCGGCTGCGCCCGCACCCAATCGACGATGGAGGCCAGCACCTCCACCTGTGCGTCGGTGCCCTTGCCGACGTTGGCGCGGCTATGCGTGTCGCTAACGGAGACAGGAAACGACAGCGCGTGCGCGCCAGCCTCGTAGGCCGCAATGGCGCCCTTGAGGTTGCAGACCAGGGCAACCACCGTCAAGCCCTCGATCTTCAGGACGTCGGGCAGGACCGTACCCGTATCGGCCATCTGCGGCACCAAGCGCGGCGACACGAAGCTGCCCGCCTCGATCTCGCGCAGGCCGGCGTCGGCCAGCTGCCGGATCCAGCGCAGCTTGTCGGCCGCGGACATCATGCCCTTGGCCACTTGCAGCCCGTCGCGCGGACCCACTTCGCAAAGCCTGATTTCCTGGTTCATGTGCTGTCCTTTCCCGGCCGGCCTACTGCTGCACCACGATGCCCGCGCTTTCGATGGTCTGGCGCGCCTTGGCGATGTCCGAATTGATCAACGCGGCAAACTGTTCGGTGGACACCGGATCGGTTTCCAGGCCTTGCGAGGCCAGCGCCTCCTGCACGTCCTTGCGCGCCAGCAGCTTGTTGAAGTCGCTATTCAGGCGCGACACGACCGCGGACGGCGTCTTGGCCGGGGCCAGCACGCCGTAGTAGGTCACCACGCTGAAATCCTTGTAGCCCAGCTCCGCGACCGTGGGCACCTCCGGCAGCGCCGGATTGCGCTTGGGCGAAGTGACTGCCAGCGCGCGCACCTTGCCGGACTTGATCAGCGTGGCCGCCGACGAAATCGAAGAGCCCGCGAAGTGCAGGTGTCCGCCCATCAGGTCCGCCAGCGCCGGGGCCGAGCCCTTGTACGGCACGTGCTGCATCTTGAAGCCGGCCGCGTGCTGCAGCATTTCGATGGCGATGTGCACGCCGCCACCCGTGCCCGAGGTGCCATAGGAGATCTTGTTCGGATCCTTCTTGGCGGCGTCGATCACTTCGGGCAGCGTCTTGTAGGGCGAGCTGTCCGACACCAGCAGCACCATGGGCGTAGTGGCCACCAGCGCCACCGGCGCCAGGTCCTTGACCGGGTCGTACGACACCTTCATCAGCAGCGGAATCAGGGTGACGTTGTCGGACTGGCCGATCACCAGGTCGTAACCCTGGGCAGGCGAGCGCGCCGCTTCGGCCAGGCCCAGCGCCGTGCCCGCGCCCGGCTTGTTCTCGGGAATCACTGACCAGCCGTTGAGTTCATGCAGCTTGGTGCTCATCAGGCGGCCGATGTAGTCGGTGCCTCCGCCCGGCGTGGACGGGATGATGATGCGGATGGGCTTGCTGGGATAGTCCTGGGCGTGTGCGGCACAGGCGGCGGCCAGCGCGGCCACCGCGAACAGTCTGCGGATCATCTTGTCTCCTCTTTGATGGAAGTCTTGGCGGTCTGCGCCGCCTCGACCGATATCGGGCGCTACCGCCCATTCATGCAATAACGCCTGCGCTGCGCAGGACCTCGATGCGCGCGGCATCCCAGCCCAGGCCCTGCAGGATGGCCTGCGTGTCGCCGCCCTGCCGCGGCGGATCGGAACGCTTGCCGGCCTTCAGGCCGTCGAACTCGATGGGCAGCGCCGCCGCGGATATCTCCCCGCCGTCCGGCAGCCGGGTCTTGAGCAGCGCGCCGCCGGCGTTCAGGTGCGCATCGTCCAGCAGGTCGTGCGGCTGGCGTATCGGGCCATAGGACAGGCCGGCGGCTTCCAGTGCCGCGCACAGCTCGTCGGTCTTCCAGGTCTTCAGGATCTCGCCCACGCCCGGCACCAGCCAGGGCCGCGCCGCCTCGCGGTCGACGGCGGTGGCCAGGCGCGGATCGGCGGCCCACTCGGGCGGCAGGAATTTCTGGGCGAAGTTGCGCCATTGCGCATCGCCCACCACGGCGACGAACACGCGGCCGTCGGCGGTCTCGAACACGTCATACACGCCCCAGGGCGGCCGGCGCTCCGCGCCCATGGGCTTGGGCGCCGCGCCCGTCAGCTGGTATTGCGCGATGAACTGCGCGACCAGCAGCAGGTTGTTCTCGAACAGGCCGGAGCGCACATGCCTGCCGCGCCCCGTGGCGTGGCGGTCGTGCAGCGCCGCCAGCGCGCCCACCACGCCGAAGGTGCCGCCCAGGATGTCGTTGACAGAGGCCGCCACGCGCTGGGGCGTGTCCGCGCCGCCGTTGATGTAGGCCAGCCCGCCCATCATCTGCACCACTTCGTCCAGCGCGGTGCGCTGCTTGTAGGGGCCGGACAGAAAGCCCTTGAGCGATACGTAGATCAGCCCTGGGTTCTCGGCCGACAGCGACTCATAGTCCAGCCCGTACTGGGCCAGGCTGCCGTCGCGAAAATTCTCCACCACCATGTCCGCCTGCAAGGCCAGCTGGCGCACCACGGCCTGCCCCTCGCGCGCCTTCAGGTCGATCGCCAGGCTTTGCTTGTTGCGATTGAAGACCGGGAAGTAGCCGCTGCCCGAGCCCTTCAGGCGCCGGGTGCGGTCGCCTTCGATCGGCTCCACCTTGATGACCTCGGCTCCCAGGTCCGCCAGCGCCAGGCCGGCCGCCGGGCCCATGATCATGTGGGACAGCTCCAGCACCTTGATGCCGCGCAGCGGTAATTCGGTGTGGTCCATGAAGGGTGAAGCCGGTGTTGCTGCCATCTGCATATCCTCGGGCCTGATGCGCTGAAAAACAGGCAACGGCAAGATCGATGCATGCCGCCGCCCCATGCCCCATCATCGGCGGCAAGCCGGATCAGCGGGTAGCGCTCTTTCAGCACGGGGGCATTCTCGTTTGGGAACGTCCGGGAAAGCCCTGAGGCCCGTCGTTTCAGGCGGCCTCCGCCACGCCCAGATGCGCCAACAGCACGCGAGCGGCGGGCGGCAAGGCGTCCAGCCCCAGCACGGCGATGCACAAGGAAGTGCTGGACCAGGCTCCGGAGAGCGGAATGAAGCGGATGTCCAGGTTGGCGTGGCGCGCTTTGAGATACATGGGCACCACGGCCACGCCCATGCCGCGCGCCACCAGCATGCAGATGGTTTCATGCGAGCTGACCCGCGCGCTGATCCGCCGCGCCACGCCCGCATCCTGCGCCGCCTGCTCGAACACCGCGCTGATGCCGTTGTCGCGGTTCAGTTCGATCTGCTCGAAGGGCAGCAATTGCGCGTAGTCCAGCGTGTCGCGGTCGGCCAGCAGATGCTGGCCGGGCACGACCGCCGCCAGATCGCAGCGGCCACAGGTAAAGACCTGCAAACCGTCATGACCAAAATCGGAACCCACCGCCACGTCGGCCTGGCCGTCGAGCACCGCGCGGAACACCTCCTGGGTGGTGCCCTCTTCCAGGGAAATATCGATCTGGGGATAGGCGCGGCGAAAGGACTGGATCTGCGCCGGCAGTTCGCCGGACAGCGCCGCCACGCTAACCGCGAGCCGGATACTGCCGCGCACGCCGGTCGCAAAGCCCGCCATCTCGCGGCGCATGCGGTCCATGCTCTGCAGCACCATGCGCACGTGCGTGGCCAGCGCATTGCCTGCCGGCGTGGGCTGCACGCCCCTGACCCCGCGTTCCAGCAGCGGCACGCCGAAGGCATCCTCCATCTCCGACATACGTTTGCTGACGGCGGAAGGAACGATATTCTCGCGGGCGGCGGCGCGCGCCAGGCTGCCTTCCTCCAGCGCTGCGAGGAACAGGCGGAGCGAGACGGGATCGATATCGCGGGGATGCGGCGGGGGAGACGGGACGGGCTTCATGCCGGGAAGTGTCGTGCCTTGCGCGCCTGCGCAGGGATCGGGGTTTTCCCGGTCCGGGGCGCCTTGCGCCTTTAACCCCGCACGCCCATACCGCCCTCCCATGCGTAGCCAGTCAGCAAGCCCAGCAAACCGCGCCTGACCACGGCCACCGCCTCATCCCGCAAGGCGTCGGCGCGCCAGCCCATTTCGATGGCATAGCCCGGCATCGCGACCGGGCAGGGCAGCATGCGCAGGCCGGAAGCGGCAGCCAGGCCGCGCGCCGCGTGCGCGGGCAAGGTCGACAGGGCATCGCTGCCCCGCAACAGGAACGCCAACGCCGAAAAATGCGTGGTCGAGGCCTGCACCCGGCGCGTCAGTCCCAGCCCGTGCAGCACTTCATCCACCACCCCGATGAAGCCGCCGGACGACACCAGAATGTGCTGGCGGCGGATGAATTCCTCCAGCGACAAGGTGGTCTGGCCTGGCGCCACGCTGGCGGGATCCAGCAGGCAGGCATAGCCGCCCTGCCCGACCGTCACGCGCTGCAAGGCCTGCGAGGCCAGTCCGCCCGAAGCGATCACCAGGTCTGCCTCGCGCGCCATCAGCATGTCGGCCGCCAGCCGGCTGTGGGTCTGGCGGAAGATGAGGCGCAGCCCCGGCGCGCTCTGCGCCAGCGCGTGGATCGCGTCTCGTCCCAGTGCGATCTCGAAATCGTCCGATAGCCCCAGCGTCACCGACCTGCCGGCAAAGCCCGCCGCGCCAGGCCGCGCCAGCGATAGGCTCTGACGGCACTTGTCCAGGGCTTCGCCAATGACGGGCCGCAGTTCGCGCGCCCGCAGGCTGGGCGTCAGCCCTCTGCCGGTGCGCGTGAACAGGGGATCTCCGTAAAGCGCGCGCAGGCGGCCCAGCGCCGCGCTGACAGCGGACTGCGTCACGCCCAGGCGCAGCGCGGCACGTCCCGCTCCACCCTCGTCATAGATGGCCTCGAAGATCTTGAGCAGGTTCAGGTCGGCTGACTCGATATCAATCTGGTTCATATCATTTATCTCTGACCAGGATTGATTGATTTTAGGGCCGGCCGGACACTGAAGCCCATTGCCACGTTCCGAGACCCCCGCCATGACCACGAAAACCGTCGCCGCCCTGCAGATCGGCTCCTCCCCCGAGGGCAAAGCCCGCACCCTGGAAGACATCCTCGCCTACGAGGGCGAGATCGTCGCCTCTGGCGCCTCGCTCGTGGTCATGCCCGAAGCGCTGCTGGGCGGCTATCCCAAGGGCGAGATCTTCGGCACCCGCCTGGGCTACCGCCTGCCCGAAGGTCGCGAGGCCTATGCCCGCTATTACGACAACGCCATCGACGTGCCCGGCCCCGAAACCGAAGCGCTCGCCGCCCTGTCGCAGCGCACCGGGGCCAGCCTGGTGGTGGGCGTGATCGAACGCGGCGGCAACACGCTGTATTGCACCGCCCTGTTCTTCGAACCTGCTACCGGCCTCGCCGCCAAGCACCGCAAGCTCATGCCCACCGGCACCGAACGCCTGATCTGGGGCCAAGGCGACGGCTCGACCCTGCCGGTCGTCGACACCGAAGCCGGCCGCATCGGCGGCGCCATCTGCTGGGAAAACCACATGCCGTTGCTGCGCACCGCCATGTACGCCAAGGGCGTGGAAATCTGGTGCGCGCCCACCGTGGACGAACGCGACATCTGGCAGTGCTCGATGCGCCACATCGCCCACGAAGGCCGCTGCTTCGTGGTCAGCGCCTGCCAGGTGCAGCCCTCGCCCGCCGAACTGGGCCAGGACGTACCGGGCTGGGACGCCAACCGCCCTCTGATCAACGGCGGCTCGGTCATCGTCGGCCCGCTGGGCGACGTGCTGGCGGGCCCGCTGCGCGGCAAGGCCGGCCTGCTGACCGCCCAGGTCGACACGGCGGAACTGGTGCGCGCCCGCTACGACTTCGACGTGGTGGGCCACTACTCGCGCCCCGACGTCTTTTCCCTGACCGTGGACGAACGCCCGCGCCCCGCCGTGCGCTTCGTCTCCTGAACGCCCCGGCTGACGGGAGCCCGCAATCCGGGCACCTGGCGCCGGGATGGTATAGTCTCGCCCGCTGCCGGCCCTTCCGGGCCGCGCAACGCCCGAGTGGTGAAATTGGTAGACACAAGGGACTTGAACTAATTTGAGCCCTTTGGGGGAAACTCCAAAGGTGTAGCCCGTCAAACTCGGCGAATGCCCTGGACCCGTTCCGAGCCAACGCCGAGCCAAGCCCAGGTCGCATGACCGGGGAAGGTGTAGAGAGCAGACGGCGGGCACCTAAGGCCGCAAGGCTATGGTGAAGGCGTGCTCCAGACCACGAACAGCGCATCCGCGCTGGCGGCGAAAGCCGAAGTGGTAAGAAAATCCCTCGGCCTCGCGGCCGTACCGGTTCGATTCCGGTCTCGGGCACCACCCCGCCACAGGCCAGGCGTCCATCCTTCGTCGCAAACCGGCGAACGCCTGCCTCGTCAAACTGAAGCGCGCAAAATTGCCCCCGCCGATCTAATCTAGTCCGGTAACCAGGGAGCGCGCCATGATCACCCTCTACTCGTACCCCGGACTCTATGGGCTGGAAGACAACAACCCTTACGGCCTGAAGATCTACGCCTTCCTGAAGCTCTGCCGGCTGCCGTTCGACCACCGGCATACGCTGGACGTACAGTCCGCCCCGCGTGGCCAGCTGCCCTACATCGCCGACGGCGATTTGCGCATCGGCGACAGCGACGCCATCATCGCCTATCTGAAGCGCCAGTACGAACTGACCATCGACGATTCCCTCACGCCCGAGCAGCAGCGCCAGGACTTGCTGGTGCGCCGCGCGCTGGACGACCTGTACTGGGTCATGTCCTATTCGCGCTGGCGCGATGACCGCTATTGGCCGACCTTCCGCCGCGCGCTGCTGGACGCCCACCCGGACGTCACGCCCGAGCAGCTGGAAGGCGCCCGCCAATACAACTTCCAGCGCTACCACTACCAAGGCATAGGCCGCTACGCCCCCGAAGACGCCTATGCGCGCGGGATCGCCGACCTGGAGGCCGTCTCCAGCCTGCTGGGCGACAACGGCTTCATGTTCGGCCCCAATCCGGGTAGCGGGGACGCGGGGCTCTACGGCTTTCTTGCCAATATCTATTTCTACGCCATCGACACGCCGCTCAAACAGTGCCTGGTGTCGCGGCGCAACCTGGTGAGCCTGTGCAATGCCGTGCGCGCCGAACTCGGTTAAGGCCTGACGCCCTTCCCGCGCGCGGCCGCCCGCCCCGGACGGCTTCCAAAAACGTTATTCTTGCGCCTCGTTTTCCACGTTTTTGCCCTGCCCGCCATGCGCCGGCGGGGCTTCAGACCTCACTTGACCGCCGCTTCCTCCTCCCCGCCCTTCATCGTCCTCGACGCCTGCGTCCTCATGTCAGGCATCCTGCGCCGCCTGCTGCTCAGGCTGGCCGAAGCCGGCGTGTACACGCCGGTCTGGACCGACCGCATCGGCGAGGAATGGCGCCGCAACGCCTCGCGCATCTGGGAGATCCCGCCCGAGGTGATGATGGAGATGTGGGACGACATGAACGCGCGCTTTCCCGGCGCCCGCGAGACGGACACCCAGGTCTACGAGGCCTCCTTGCGCTACAGCGACCCCAAGGACTTCCACGTGATCGCGGCCGGCCTGGCGCGGCGCGCGCGCTGCGGCCTGCAACAGCCGCCGGTGGTGCAGGTGCTGACCTGGAATCTGAAGGATTTCAACCGTTCCGAACTGCGGCGCCAGGGGCTGGACGTCTACAACCCCGACCGCATGCTGACGCAATGGTGGCAGGCCGCGCCCGACGCCATCCGTGCGGCGGCGGCACAGGTGCCCGCGGACTATGTGGCGTTGGGGCGCGAACCCGAGCCGCTGTTGGCGACGCTGCACCGCGAGCGCCTGTATGGCCTGAAGAACCTGCTGGCGCGCGACGCCGCGCAGAACGGCGGCGCCTGAACCGCGCCAGCGTGCTCAGTGGTCGTGGTTGCTGGCGGCAAAGCCCGCCGCGTTCAGTATGTCGATCACTTCCTGGATGTGCTCGTGGCCGCGCGTCTGCAGCACGAAATCCACCTCGACATTGCGCACCGGCAATGACGTGAACGCCCGCTGGTGGTGCACTTCGGTGATGTTGGCCTGCGCGTCGGCGATGAGCTTGGTGGCGTGTGCCAGCGCGCCCGGCAGATCGCGCAGGTCCACGCGGATGCGCGCCAGGCGGCCGGCGCGCACCATGCCGCGCTCGATCAGTTCGCCCAGCATCAGCGGGTCGATGTTGCCGCCCGTCAGCACCAGGCCGATGCGCTTGCCCTTGTAGCGGTCGCTGCCCTCTTCCTGCGCGCGCAGCAGCGCGGCCAGGCCGGCGGCGCCCGCGCCTTCGACCACCGATTTCTCGATCTCCAGCAGCACTACGATGGCGTGCTCGATATCGCTTTCGCTGACCAGCTCCAGTCGATCGACCAGCTGGGTGACGATGGGCTGGGTCAGCGCGCCCGGCGACTTCACCGCGATGCCTTCGGCGATGGTGTAGGCGCCCTGCGGCATGGACACGCCCTTGACGGCGGCGTACATGGACGGAAAGCGCTCGGTCTGCACGCCGATGATCTCGATGCCGGGCTTGAGCGCCTTGGCCGCGGTGGCAATGCCGGAGATCAGGCCGCCACCGCCGATGGCGACGACCAGGGTGTCCAGCTGCGGCTGGTCTTCCAGCATCTCCAGCGCCACCGTGCCCTGCCCCGATATGACCGCCTCGTCATCGTACGGGTGGATCATGATCAGGCCGCGCTCCTGCGCCAACTCGTAGCCGCGCGCCTTGGCATCGTCGAAGGTGTCGCCGGCCAGCACCACCTCGGCGCCGAAGCGGCGCGTGTTGGCGATCTTGACGGTGGGAGTGAACCGCGGCATCACGATCACAGCCGGCACGCCCATGCGCTGGGCATGGTAGGCCACGCCCTGCGCGTGGTTGCCGGCGGACACGGCGATCACGCCCTTGGCGCGTTCTGCTTCCGACAGCGTCAGCATGCGATTGAGCGCGCCGCGCTCCTTGAACGAAGCCGTGAACTGCAGGTTCTCGAACTTCAGCCAGATCTCCGCGCCAAAGATGTCGGACAGCGTGCGGGACAGGGTAAACGGGGTCTTCAGCACCTGGCCGCGCAGGTTCTCGCGGGCGGTCTGAATGGAGGCGATATCGATCACAATGGAAATCCTGTTAGCGCACCGGCAGGAAATTGAACAGCAGCAGGCCCTGCGCGTAGTTGATCCCGATGCGCCGCGTGTTCTCGCCCAGCAGGTTCGCGATCAGATCCAGGCGGCCGATGATGGCGCCGAATTCGCGTTCAAAGCTGAGGTTGGTGGCGTTCTGGGACATTTCGTTGGCCAGCAGCAAGGGTTCGCCCTGGGTATTGCGGCGCGACGCCAGCAGCCAGGCGGCTGCCTCGACGTTCCGTGCGGCATTGTAGACCCGCTGCCCGTCCAGCGCGTCGGTGGCGTACAGGCGGGTTTTGCCGTTGTGGGCGGCGATGATGGTGTCGGCCAGGCCGTAGATGAAAGCGCCGACCCGGTCGCCCGAATAGTTGGGGTCCAGGGACACGGCCAGGATCTGGATGTCGCGCAGTCCCGCCAGGTCCTTGGGCGGGATGCGGACTTCGATGGAATGCTTGACCAGCGACACCGCCTTGGCCAGGTCGGGCGCGCCGGACTTGCGCCATTCGCGCGGATTGCGGCGGTAGAGCTTGTCCAGCAGGACATACAGGCTGGCCAGGTTGTCGCGCACCTCCAGCGTGACGGTGCGGTTGAAGTCGGTCTGGCCGAACTGGTCGGCGGACATGTCCTCGCTCTTGGGACCGCCCTTGCCCGGCGCGGGGCTGCTCATGCAGCCGCTCAGCACGGCCGCAAGCAGCGCCGCGGCACTGGCGGATCTGGCCCACGCCGTCATGCCTTGCCCATCCGTTTCCCCCTTCTTTGCCACGTCGCGCAGGCCATCCTCCGTGGTCGGGGGGCCTCGCTCTCGCGCAAGACTTTACAGGAAGGTAAGCGCAGTTGGGAGATGTCCGGGGTCTGAAGAAGCAAGAAGATGAATCATGCCGGCCACAAGCGTGCGCGCCGGCCCATGAAAAACGGCGCCCGCAGGCGCCGTTTCATGCTACCGGTCAAGCAGGCTTATTCAGCTTGCGGTTCCGATTGCGGGGCAGCTTCGGGAGCCGCAGCGGCTTGCTGCTGCTCGATGCCGCCAATCGCCTTGATGGACAGGCGCAGGCGGCCCTTGTCGTCGGCCTCGATGACCTTGACGCGGACTTGCTGGCCGACCTTCAGCACATCGTTGATGTTGGCGATGCGGTAGTTGGCGATTTCCGAGATGTGCAGCAGGCCGTCACGGCCCGGCAGCACTTGCACGATGGCGCCGAAATCCAGCAGGCGCAGCACGGCGCCTTCGTAGATCTGGCCCACTTCGACGTCGGCGGTCAGTTCGACGATGCGGCGCTGGGCTTCCTTGGCCTGCGCTTCGTCGACGCTGGCGATCACGATCGTGCCGTCGTCCGAGATGTCGATCTGCGTGCCGGTTTCTTCGGTCAGCGCGCGGATGGTGGCGCCGCCCTTGCCGATCACATCGCGGATCTTCTCGGGGTTGATCTTGATGGTCAGCATGCGCGGAGCGAAAGCCGACAGCTCGCCGCGCGAACCGTCCAGCGCTTCCTTCATCTTGCCCAGGATGTGCAGGCGGCCTTCGCGGGCCTGAGCCAGCGCCACTTGCATGATTTCCTTGGTGATGCCCTGGATCTTGATGTCCATCTGCAGTGCGGTGACGCCGTTCTCGGTGCCCGCAACCTTGAAGTCCATGTCGCCCAGGTGATCTTCGTCGCCCAGGATGTCCGTCAGCACGGCGAACTTGCCGCCGTCCAGGATCAGGCCCATGGCCACGCCGGCCACGTGATCCTTGACCGGCACGCCGGCGTCCATCATGGCCAGCGAGCCGCCGCAGACCGAAGCCATCGACGACGAGCCGTTGGACTCGGTGATTTCCGACACGATGCGGATGGTGTACTGGAAGTCTTCCGGAGCCGGCAGCAGCGGGATCAGCGCGCGCTTGGCCAGGCGGCCGTGGCCGATTTCGCGGCGCTTGGGCACACCGATGCGGCCCGTTTCGCCGGTGGCGAACGGAGGCATGTTGTAGTGCAGCATGAAGCGGTCGCGGTATTCGCCCATGAGCGCGTCGATGATCTGCTCGTCCTGCTTGGTGCCCAGCGTGGCCACGACCAGCGCCTGGGTTTCACCGCGGGTGAACAGCGCGCTGCCGTGTGCGCGGGGCAGCACGCCCAGACGCACGCTGATGGGGCGCACGGTGCGGGTATCGCGGCCGTCGATGCGCGGCTCGCCGTTCAGGATCTGGCCGCGCACGATGGCGGATTCCAGCGAGAACATGATGTTGTCGACAGCGACGGCGTCCGGCAGCGCTTCGCCCTTTTCGGCGGCGGCGGCGGCCAGCTTGGCCGACACGTCAGCCGACACTTCGCGCAGCTTGGTCGTACGGGCCTGCTTTTCGCGGATCTGGTAGGCGGCGTTCAGGCCTTCCTGGGCAGCTGCGGTGACCGCGGCGATCAGGGCTTCGTCCTTGGCGGGCGCTTGCCAGTCCCAATCGGGCTTGCCGGCGTCCTTCACCAGTTCATGAATGGCGTTGATGACGGCCTGCATTTGCTGGTGGCCGTAGACCACGCCGCCCAGCATGATTTCTTCGGACAGCTGGTCGGCTTCGGATTCCACCATCAGCACGGCGTTTTCGGTGCCGGCGACGACCAGGTCCAGCTTGGACGACTTCAGCTGCGAGGCGGTCGGGTTGATGGCGTACTGGCCATCGATGTAACCCACGCGCGCGGCGCCGATGGGGCCGTTGAACGGGATGCCCGAGATGGCCAGCGCGGCCGAGGCGCCGATCATGGCGGGAATGTCGGGATCGATTTCAGGATTGACCGACAGCGTGTGGATGACCACCTGGACTTCGTTGTAGAAGTCTTCGGGGAACAGCGGACGCAGGGGACGGTCGATCAGGCGCGAGGTCAGCGTTTCCTTCTCGGAGGGCTTGCCTTCGCGCTTGAAGAAGCCACCCGGGATGCGGCCGGCGGCGTAGGTCTTCTCGATGTAGTCAACGGTCAGCGGGAAAAACGTTTGACCCGGCTTGGCCTTCTTGGAAGCCACGACGGTGGCCAGGACGACGGTGTCCTCGATCGACACCACAACGGCGCCGGAGGCCTGGCGAGCGATCTCGCCAGTTTCCAGGACGACCGTGTGCTGGCCGTACTGGAACGATTTTGTCACTTTGTTGAACATGACGATTATTCCTTACAAATGAAAAACCGTGGCCGTCGCGACATACGTCGCACCGACCACGGTTGCGTCATGGGGAGCCAGCCCCGTCGATCACTTGCGCAGACCGAGTTTTTCGATCAGTGCGCGGTACGAATCGGGATTGCGGCCCTTGAGATAGTCGAGCAGCTTGCGGCGACGGCTGACCATACGGAGCAGACCGCGGCGCGAGTGATGGTCCTTCATGTGTTCTTTGAAGTGACCGGTCAGTTCGTTGATGCGGGCGGTGAGCAGAGCCACCTGAACTTCGGGGGAGCCGGTATCGCCTTGAGCGCGTTGGAATTGCGCGACGATATCGGATTTCTTGATGTCAGCTACAGACATTTATGACCTCTTCGGACATGCGACAGGGCCGAGGTGCCCTGACGTGGTTTGGAAAAAATTTGCGCGAACCTGGCGGAATTCGCTTTCTCACTGCTGCCATTGATGACTCAAACAGAAGCCTGGAATCCGGGTGTTGGACGCGGTGTTTCGACACCGGGGCCTGGCACCTGGACCAGCTCTGCGGCCAGCGCAAAGGATGTTGCAAGATCAATACACTTGATAAAGCTCGATGATTATAGCCGATTCGCTAGAATTACCCCAATGAGGGCCGCCTGCCCCGCCGCAGGCCGCGATGCCACGTAAGGAGAAGATATGTCTAAATATTACAGAAGCGCGCGCCTGGCACTGGCTGCCGCCGCGTTGGCCGGCCTGGCCGCCTGCGCAAACATGGCCCAGATTCCTCCCGGCACGCCCTACGCCGACGTGCAAGCCCAGTTCGGCCGGCCCAACTTCGAATGCCCGCAAGCCAATGGCGGGCGGCGCGTGATCTGGACCCAGCAGCCCATGGGCCAGTACGCCTGGGGCACCAACGTCGGCGCGGACGGACGCGTGGGCCAGGTGGTGCCGCTGCTGACGGACGAACACTTCAAGGTGCTGAGCGAAGGCGTATGGGGTCCCGACCGCGTGCGCTGCGAATTCGGCCCGCCCGCCAAGATCGAGGAAGCCGGCCTGGGAGAAAAGCGCGAGGTGGTCTGGTCGTACCGCTACAAGGAAAACGGCGTCTGGAACTCGCTGATGTATGTCTACATGAGCCGCGACGGCAGCAAGCTGACGCACTTCCATCCCGGCCCGGACCCCATGTACGACGACGACCGGTTCATGTGGCGCTGATTCCCCCGCCTCTCTCAAAAACAAAACCCGCCATCAGGCGGGTTTTGTTTTCAAGGCGTGCACCAATCAGGACGATTGGTTGCGGCGTTCCTGCGTCAGGCGGCGCGCGCGGTTCCAGCGCCAGGCCCACATGATCCAGCCCGACAGGCCGTACAGCACGAACAGGCCGAACAACACGACCGGAGGATCGCTGGACACGAACACGAACACGGCCACCACCAGCAGGATGCCCCAGAACGGCACGCTGCGGCCCAGGGCGAAGCTCTTGCCGCTGAAGAACGGCGCATTCGACACCATGGAAATGCCCGCGTACATGGTCAGCGTGAACGCCGCCCAGGCCATCAGGCTGTCATGGATGGGCAGCTTGTTGTCCACGGCCAGCCAGACGAAACCCGCCACCAGCGCGCCGGCAGCCGGGCTGGGCAAGCCCTGGAAGTAGCGCTTGTCGACCACGGCGATGTTGGTGTTGAAACGCGCCAGGCGCAGCGCGGCGCCGGCGACATAGACGAACGCGGCCAGCCAGCCCCAGCGGCCCAGGTCGTTCAGGATCCATTCGTACATGACCAGCGCGGGCGCAACGCCGAAGGAGGTCATGTCGGACAGCGAGTCGTACTGCTCGCCGAAGGCGGACTGGGTGTTGGTCAGGCGGGCAACCCGGCCATCCATGCCGTCCAGCACCATGGCCGCGAAAATGGCGATGGCGGCCACTTCGAAGCGGTCGTTCATGGCCTGCACGACGGCGTAGAACCCCGCGAACAGTGCCGCGGTGGTGAACGCGTTGGGCAGCAGGTAGATGCTGCGGTGGCGGTTCTCGGAATCGCGCATGGAAAAATTGGGCATGGTCTCAATAACTTACAACGAACATTGAAAGGTTAACCCATCTGGCCCCGCTTGCGGGGCGGAGCAAGCCGCGTGCCTGGCCAATCGAGGGGAAGCCTGCAAAAAAAGCGGCATGCCCTCGCAGGCATGCCGCTTCGACCCTGATTGCGCGGGGCAGGCCCCGCGCAATGGCATGGATCAGTTCTTGGACTTGTCCACCAGCTTGTTGGCGGCGATCCAGGGCATCATGGCGCGCAGCTTGCCGCCCACTTGCTCGATCTGCGATTCCGCGTTGATGCGGCGGCGCGAGGTCAGCGTCGGAGCGCCGGCGGTGTTTTCCAGGATGAACTTCTTGGCGTATTCGCCGGTCTGGATGTCCGTCAGGCACTGGCGCATGGCCTTGCGGGTTTCGTCGGTGACGATCTTCGGGCCGGTTTCGTACTCGCCGAACTCGGCGTTGTTCGAGATCGAGTAGTTCATGTTGGCGATGCCGCCTTCATAGATCAGGTCGACGATCAGCTTCAGTTCGTGCAGGCATTCGAAGTACGCCATTTCGGGCGCGTAGCCGGCTTCCACCAGCGTGTCGAAACCGGCCTTGATCAGTTCGACGGTACCGCCGCACAGCACGGCCTGTTCGCCGAACAGGTCGGTTTCGGTTTCTTCGCGGAAGTTGGTTTCGATGATGCCGGCACGGCCGCCGCCGTTGGCGCTGGCGTACGACAGGGCCACGTCACGCGCGGCGCCCGACTTGTCCTGGTACACGGCCACCAGATGGGGCACGCCGCCGCCTTGCTTGTAGGTGTTGCGCACGGTGTGGCCCGGGGCCTTCGGGGCGATCATGATGACGTCGATGTCTTCACGCGGCACGACCTGGCCGTAGTGCACGTTGAAGCCGTGGGCGAACGCCAGGGCGGCGCCGGGCTTGATGTTGGCGTGCACTTCCTTGTTGTAGACCGAGGCGATGTTCTCGTCGGGCAGCAGCATCATGACGATGTCGGCGGACTTGACCGCGTCGGCGACTTCCTTGACTTCCAGGCCGGCGTTGGCGGCCTTATTCCACGAGGCGCCGCCCTTGCGCAGGCCGACCACGACCTTCACGCCGGACTCATGCAGGTTCTGCGCGTGCGCGTGGCCTTGCGAGCCGTAGCCGATGATGGCAACAGTCTTGCCCTTGACCAGGGAGAGATCGCAGTCTTTGTCGTAGAAAACTTTCATGGTTGTGCTCCAGATTCCAGTATTTTGGATATTTGTTTAATTCAGATGTAGGGTGCGGCTTGGCCTGGAAGGCCGGTCAAATCTTCAAAATCCGTTCACCGCGTCCGATGCCGGACACGCCGGTGCGCACGGTTTCAAGGATTGCACTGCGGTCCAGGGCCTCCAGGAAGGCCTGTACTTTTTCCTGCACCCCGGTCAATTCGATGGTGTAGGACTTGTCGGTCACGTCGATGATGCGGCCGCGGAAGATATCCGCCATGCGCTTCATTTCCTCGCGCTCCTTGCCGACCGCGCGCACCTTCACGAGCATCAGCTCGCGCTCGATGTGCGCGCCTTCGGTCAGGTCGACCACCTTGACCACATCCACCAGGCGGTTCAGGTGCTTGGTGATCTGCTCGATGATTTCATCGGAACCGGTGGTCACGATGGTCATGCGCGACAGCGTGGAGTCCTCGGTGGGCGCCACGGTCAAGGTCTCGATGTTGTAGCCCCGCGCGGAAAACAGGCCCACCACGCGCGACAGCGCGCCGGGTTCGTTTTCGAGGAGGACGGAAATCACGTGCTTCATGGGTGGCCTCCTTACAGGTCTTCAGAGCCGAGCAGCATTTCGGTCAGCCCGCGGCCGGCCTTGACCATCGGCCACACGTTTTCGGTGCGGTCGGTGATGAAGTCCAGGAAAACCAGGCGATCCTTGTGCTTCTTGAACGCTTCGCGCAGCGCCGGCTCGACGTCCGCCGGTCGTTCGATGCGCAGACCCACGTGGCCATAGGCCTCGGCCACCTTGACGAAATCGGGCAGCGAATCCATGTAGGACTCGGAATAGCGCGAACCGTAGTCGATCTGCTGCCACTGCCGGACCATGCCCAGGAAGCGGTTGTTCAGGCAGATGATCTTCGGCGTCAGGCGGTACTGGTGGCAGGTCGACAGTTCCTGGATGTTCATCTGGATCGACCCTTCGCCCGTGATGACGGCGACGTCGTGCCCAGGATTGGCCATCTGCACGCCCATGGCGTACGGCAGGCCCACGCCCATGGTGCCCAGGCCGCCGGAGTTGATCCAGCGGCGCGGCTTGTCGAACTTGTAGTACTGCGCGGCCCACATCTGGTGCTGGCCCACGTCGGAAGTCACGAAGGCGTCGCCGCCAGTCACTTCCCAGAGCTTTTCCACCACGAACTGCGGCTTGATGACCTCGTCCGAGTTGGCGAACTTCAGGCATTCCTTGCCGCGCCAGGACTCGACCTGCTCCCACCACTTGGCGATCGGAGCGGGCTTGTGCTCGGCCGCGGCGATGTCGTACTGCGCGCTGAGGTCGGCCAGGACGTCCTTGACGTTACCGACGATCGGGACGTCCACGCGCACGCGCTTGGAGATCGACGAGGGATCGATATCGATATGGATGATCTTGCGGGCGTTCTGGGCGAAGTGCTTGGGGTTGCCGATCACGCGGTCGTCGAAACGGGCGCCGATGGCCAGCAGCACGTCGCAGTGCTGCATCGCCATATTGGCCTCGTACGTGCCGTGCATGCCGGGCATGCCGACGAACTGGCCGCTGCTGGCCGGGTAGCCGCCCAGACCCATCAGGGTGCTGGTGCAGGGCGCGCCCAGTTGCGACACGAGCTTGTTCAGCTCGGGCGCGGCGTTCGACAGGATGACCCCGCCGCCCGTGTAGATCATGGGACGCTCGGCGGCCAGCAGCATCTGCACGGCTTTCTTGATCTGCCCCTGGTGGCCCTTGTTGACGGGCGCATAGGAGCGCATCGAGATCTCGCCCTTGGGCGGCGTGTACTTGCACTGCGCGATGGTGATGTCCTTGGGGATATCCACCAGCACCGGGCCGGGACGGCCGGTGCGCGCGATGTAGAACGCGCGGCGCATGGTTTCGGCCAGGTCCTTGACGTCGCGCACAAGGAAGTTGTGCTTGACGCAGGGACGCGTAATGCCGACGGTGTCGCATTCCTGGAAGGCGTCCTCGCCAATGGCCGCAGTGGGCACCTGCCCGCTGATGATGACCATGGGGATGGAATCCATGTAGGCGGTGGCGATGCCGGTGACGGCATTGGTCACGCCCGGTCCGCTGGTCACGAGGCAGACGCCGACCTTTTGCGACGAGCGCGAATAGGCATCGGCGGCGTGCACGGCGGCCTGCTCGTGACGAACCAGGATATGCTGGAATTTGTCTTGCTTGAAAATCGCGTCGTAGATGTAAAGCACCGCGCCGCCGGGGTAGCCGAAAACGTGTTCCACGCCTTCATCGGCCAGGCAGCGCACGACGATATCGGCGCCATTCAGTTCCATGTTGTCATTCCTTTCAGTACCGGCCCTGCAACCCTGACTGCTGCTCGCCCGGATACGGCGGCAACTGAACCCATACCGGTCCCGACAACATGATCCGGCGCTTTGCGGCTCACGGAGCCACGCCACCCGGACACCTTGCCGACCCGGCACACGCTCGACAGAACGCAGTGCAAACGCCCCTGGGGGACGCTGGAGGTCGAAATGGAAGCCTTGGCAACACACGCTTGTGGCGCGGCCAACGGCAGGTGTAACTGCTGCGGGATGGCTGGGAGGTGACCCTGGCAATCCGCCTCAACGCACCGGTTTCGGATAGGCAGACCGATGCAAGTGGAGCAATTTACCGCGTTGCGTCAAAGGTAGCAAATCGACTTTTCTTCGACCGTTGCTTGGAAGGTTCGGTAACTATCCGACCCCAAAAATTTAGGCAGTCTCTCTATACTTGTTTCGTCATCCGAAACCGAGCCGCCGCCTCATGGATTTGCGCATTGCCAGCATCCGCCGCTTCCTCTACAGCCACTACTTCTTCGGAGGGGTGCGTCAGGGGGTGGGGATGCTGTTGCCCGTGCTGGTGCTGGGCGGCCTGTTCGGCAACTACACCACGGGTCTGGTTGCAACGTTCGGGGCGCAATGCCTGGCCATCATCGACCAGCCGGGCGGGCCGCAGCGCCACCGCACCAACGAGATGCTGGGCGGCGCCGCGCTGGGCACGCTGACGGTCATCATCACAGGGCTGGCGTCATCGCACCCCGTGCTGATCTGGCTGGCGGTCATCGCGCAGTGCTTCGTCTATTCGATGTTCACGGTGTTCGGCAAACGCGGCGGGCTGATCGGCTTTGCCGGCCTGTTGCTGATGACCCTGACCATGCATTCGCCGCTGGCGCCCCATGAGGTGCTGGCGCACGCCGCGGCCACGCTGGGCGGGGCGCTGTTCTACGTCGCATTCAGCCTGGGGTTCTCGCGCCTGTTCTGGCTGCGCGAGGAGCAGCAGGCCATGTCGGTGGCGCTCTTCGCCACCGCCGACTACGTGGCGGCGCGCGCCACCTTCTACGATGAAACCGCCGATCTGGACGACGCCTACCGCGAGCTGATCCAGCGCCAATCCGTCATGACGGAAAAGCACCAGGCGGCGCGCGACATGGTGCTGCGCGCCCTGCCCCGCGGCAAAGGCCTGGGCGACCGCCAGCGCGTGATGATCTGGAACATGTTCGTCGATATGCTGCAGCTGCTGGATACGCTGGTGGCCACGCATACCGACTACGCGGCGCTGCGCCGCGCGCTGGCCGGCAGCGACTGCCTGATGTTCATGCGCGATGCGCTGGTGAAGATGTCGCTGGAGCTCAACCGCATCGCGCTGGACGTGTCGCGCGGGCGCAAGGTGCAGTACCGCAGCAGCGCCAAGGCCGAATTGCGCGCCATCGAATACGAGATCGAACAGCTCAAGCAGCAGGGCCTGGGCGAGCGCGAGCCCGAGATGCTGGCGCTGATCGTCCAGGTGCTGCGCCGGCTGCGCAATTCGGCGCGCATCGTCGACCGCCTGGCCGACCACACCGCCGCTTCGCCCGACGCCAAGCCCACCGACGTGCTGCGCATCAACAAGTCGCTGACGCGCTTCATTTCGCGGCAGGAATTCCGCGTGGGGCTCCTGACCAGCAACCTGCGCCTGGATTCGCCGCACTTCCGCTATGCGCTGCGCGTCACCGCGGCCGCGGCCATCGCCATGACGCTGGCCAGCCAATGGCTTTCGCCAGCGTTTTCCGCGCACAACTACTGGATCATGCTGACCATCGTCATCATCATGAAGCCGGGTTTCGCGCTGACCCGCCAGCGCAATAGCTGGCGCCTGACGGGCACGCTGATCGGCTGCATCCTGGCCCTGCTGCTGTTCAACCTGACCGACCGGCCCGAACTGCTGTTCGCCGCGCTGCTGGGCGCCTGCATCATGGGCAACAGCCTGGTGCAGCTGAACTACATGGCCAGCGCCACCTTCAACACGCTGTTCGTGGTGCTGGTGTTCCACTTCGTGTCGCCGGGCACGGTGTCCATGTCGGTGATCGGCGAACGCGCCATCGACACGTTGATCGGCTGCGCGCTGGCGCTGATCTGCAGCTACATCCTGCCCTGGTGGGAGGCCCGCTACCTGAAACCGCTGGCGGCCGCGGCCACGCGCGCCAACCGCGAATACCTGATCGCCGGCCTGCGCTACGTCGAGGCCATGCAGGCCCACGGCGCGCCCGTGGGCGCCGCCGCCGGCGAGACTCCAGCGGTCACGGACGCCGACCTGGCCTGGCGGCTGGCGCGCAAGAACGTGCACATCTCCTTCAGCAATTTCGCCGAGGCTTTCTACCGGATGATGAGCGAGCCCACGTCGCATCAGGTAAGCGTGCCTGAGCTGAACAACCTGCTGATCCAGAACCACATCCTGGCTTCGCAGATCACAGCGGCCATCCCCATTCTGGCCAGCCTGCCGGCTACGCCCGAAGCGGTACAGCGGGCGCTGACCGGCATGGTGGACCTGTTGGATGAGAACCGCGCGCAGGCGCCGGCCGGCCTGCCGACCCAGTTCGACACGGAAGGCGAACAGGCGGCGCTGGTCTATCCGGTCAAGCAGATGCTGAAGGCGGCGCACATGATCCGCCAGGAACTGCACGCGCTGGCCGATCCCACGCACGCGCCGCCGGTGGCGGCGGCAGCGTGACCGGCGTGGATGGCTCTGACGGGAATGGGGAGTCCCGGGCGCAAGGCCCGGGACCGGATCAGACCTTGCGGCGGAACACCAGCTTGTCTTCCGACGAGGCAGAGGCGTCGAACTTGTAGCCTTCCAGGTCGAAGCCTTGCAGGCCTTCGGGCTTGGACACTTTGTGCAGGATCGCGTAGCGCGCCATCAGGCCGCGCGCGCGCTTGGCGTGGAAGCTGATGACCTTCCAGGCGCCGTTCTTCCAGTCCTGGAATACGCATTGCACGACGCGCGCCTTCAGCGTCTTCAGGTCGACCGACTTGAAGTATTCCTCGGACGCCAGGTTGACGATCACGGGCGCCTTCTGGCCGGCCTGCCGTTCGTTGAGATAGTCAGCGATGGCCGGGCCCCAGTACTCGTACAGGTTCTTGCCCTTGGGCGTGGCCAAGCGCGTGCCCATTTCCAGGCGGTAGGGCTGCATCAGGTCCAGCGGGCGCAGCACGCCATACAGGCCGCTCAGGATGGCCACGTGCTCTTGCGCCCAGTCCAGCTGCTTGGCCGACAGGGTCGCGGCCTCCAGCCCTTCGTAGACGTCGCCGTTGAAGGCCAGCACCGCCTGGCGCGAGTTGGCCTGCGTGAAGCTGCGCTTCCAGTGGGCATAGCGCTGCACGTTGAGTTCGGACAGCGCCGGGCTCAAGCTCATGAGCTCGGAGATGTCCTCGGCCGACTTGGTCTTCAGCACCTTGATGAGGCCGGCGGCCTGGTCCACGAACAGCGGCTGGGTATGCGTCTCGATGTGCAGCGGCGAGTCGTAATCCAGCTTCTTGGCGGGAGAAAGCAAAAACAGCATTCGGGAATTCCTTTTTTAGCGTGCCGTCCAGCCGCCATCGACCGAGACGGACGTACCTGTGATTTGCGCGGCGGCGTCCGAGGCCAGGAACACGGCGGTGCCCCCCAGTTGCTCCGGCGTCACGAATTGCAGCGACGGCTGCTTTTCGCTCAGCAGTTCGCGCGCGGCGGTTTCCTGGTCCACGCCATCTTTTTCCGCCAGCGCGGTGATCTGCTTTTCGACCAGCGGAGTGCGTACCCAGCCCGGGCAGATGGCGTTGGCCGTGATGCCCTGGCCGGCCGTTTCCAGCGCGGTGACCTTGGTGAAGCCGACCACGCCGTGCTTGGCGGCGACATAGGCCGACTTGTTCGCCGAAGCCACCAGGCCATGGGCCGAGGCGATGTTGATGATGCGGCCGAAGCCCTGCTTCTTCATGTGCGGCAGGGCGGCGGCGGTGCCGTGGAACACTGCCGACAGGTTCAGCGCCAGGATCGCGTCCCATTTTTCAGCGGGGAAGTCCTCGATCAGCGCGGTGTGCTGGATGCCGGCGTTATTGACCAGGATGTCGATGCGGCCCAACTGGCGCACGGCGTTCTCGACCAGCTCGCGCACGGCCGCGCCCTTGGACAGGTCGGCGCCGTCGTAGATGACCCTCACGCCATGCTTGTCGGCCAGGCCGGCGCGGAGCTTTTCGATTTCGGCCGCATCGCCGAAGCCGTTCAAGACGATATCGGCGCCTTGCTGGGCGAAGGCAGTGGCGATACCCAGGCCGATGCCGCTGGTGGAACCGGTGACAAGGGCGACTTTTCCTTTAAGCATGAGCATTCTCCTGTGGTCGGGCACATTGGACGGGCCAAGCAAGGGTCAAGTGTAGCTGCCCGGCATGACGGCAATCATGCCATGCCCGTACGGCCCGCAGGGTCAAGCAGCGGGAGGAGGATCGCGCGGCGCAGGAGGTTTCGGCGCCTCGTCCTGGACCGGTTCCGCTGCCGGCAGATCGGCCATGCCGCCCCGGTTCTCGGGTATGCGTTCCAGCAGCTTGATCAGCATCGGCACCACGCCCATCGAAATCGCCACGATGACGGACAGCAAGTCGCGCTGTTCCAGGTTCATCAGATTGTTGTCCCAGGCTTCGTTGAAGATGGCGAAGCTGAACTCCCCGCCCTGCGCCAGCGCCAGCGCGAATAGCAGGCGGTGATAGCGCGGCAGGCCCAGAAAGCGCGAAAAGCCGTACAGAATCAAGGCCTTGACCAGCAGCAGCGCGAATACGCCTACAAGAATGAAGGGCCAGTGGTTGGCCACCACCTTCAGATTCACGGACATGCCGATGGCTACGAAGAACAGGCCCAGCAGCAGCCCCTTGAACGGGTCGATGGCCTTTTCCAGGTCATCCCGATAGCGCGACTCGGCCATCAGCACGCCCACCAGGAACCCGCCCAGGCCCGCGGACAGGCCGGCGTAGTCGAACAGTTGAGCAGCGCCCACCACCATCAGCAGGGCGGCGGCCGTGAACAATTCATTCAACTGCGCCTTGGCAGCCCAGCCCAGCAGCCGCAGCCGGTACGCCGCCGCGACCACCACCACGGCGATCAGCGCCTCCTTGAAGGAAGGCGCCGAGGCGCCATCCGAACCCAGCAGGCCCGCCGCCACCAGCATCGGGATCGCCGCCATGTCCTGGAACAGCAGTATCCCCAGCGCCGACCTGCCCAGGGGCGTGCGCGTCAGCACGCGTTCGTCCAGCAGCCGCAAGGCCACCGCCGTGGACGACAGGGCCAGCGACAGCCCGCAAAGGATTGCCGCCTGCCATTCCATGCCGGCCAGATGCCGCAGCGCCGCGCCGAACACCACCGCCAGCAGCAGCCCGCAGGCCAGCATCTGCAAGGAACCCAGCACGAAGACTTCGTTGCGCATGGCCCACAGGCGTTTGGGCGAGAGCTCCAGCCCGATGATGAACAGCATCATCACCACGCCCCACTGGGACACATTGATCATGGTGTCCACATTGGTGACGAGCCTGAGGCAGGACGGCCCCACCAGCACGCCGGCCAGCAGATAGCCCGGGATCGCGCCCAGGCCCAGCAGCTGGGTCAGGGGCACGCACAGCACGGCCGCAAGCAAAAGGATAAGGATGAGATCCATGGGACTAGCGGTTCCGGGATGAGCGCCGAGAAAAGAAGAGTGCCGGGCAGGGACGCCGGGCATGTCGGAATTCTGGGCAAAGATCGCCGCCGCTGAAAGCCGGTTGAAACCCGCTGTGGGGGACTTTCAACCAACCCCTTTACACAAACAAAAAAAATCCTGTAGAATTGCGGGCTTCGCTGCTTCGACAACGAAGATCCTTCCGACCAGGGATCTTTAGTGGAAGACCCGGCCCTTGGGGTAACCCAGGCCAGCCAGGAACACCACCGTTACGAAACCCAGCCACGGAGAGGTGGCAGAGTGGTCGAATGTACCTGACTCGAAATCAGGCGTACGGTATCCCCGTACCGTGGGTTCGAATCCCACCCTCTCCGCCAAGTATTGCAAAAAAGGCCAATCCCTCGGGATTGGCCTTTTTCTTTTTCCTTCGGACTTCATAAAAACTAAAAACGCACAGGCTCGGCGCGCGCCGGCTTGCGTGTAGGCAAGCCTGCGCCATTCCGATGCTCGCCCCGGTGGGGCTGCGCTTCGGATGGCTCCGGGGGTCCTCGGCTGGTAGGCGCCTAATGCGTTGGTTTTGGATCCCGTAATGGGCAGATGCCGCGAGCCGGTGGCCGGACGGAGGGATCCGAAGCGCAGCCCCACTGGGGCGAGCATCGGAATCCCGCAGTCCGGACGGCGGCGACTCAAGAACGCTGCCTCACAAAACCGAAGTGCGGGGCGGTAGGGCTTCGAGCTTGCGGATGCCAGAGTCCTTTAGCCGCCGAGGCTGCCCTGCGCCATTCCGATGCTCGCCCCGGTGGGGCTGCGCTTCGGATGGCTCCGGGGCCCTCGGCTGGCAGTTGCCTAATGCGTTGGGTTTGGACCCCGTTCATGGGTAGATGCCTTGAGCCGGTGGCCGGACGGAGGGATCCGAAGCGCAGCCCCACCGGCGCGAGCATCGAAATGGGCCGACAGCGCCCCATCGCCAGATATGGACCCATGTCACTTTGGCACCATATGGCAAGCCGCAGACTCGAGCCCCCCATCGGCGCGCCAGGAGTATTCAGAGCGAGGCAATACCTGTCAAGACAGGAAGATCGGCGTCTCCCATGCCTTTTCGAGACCGGCTTGAACGGCTGCTTCGTACTTGGCATCGAATGGCAAGACCCGGCTGCGGCATTCTCCTAACCTAGGCCGACGCCCAGTTCTTTCGACGCCCGCAATCCCTCCAACAGCTAGAGAGGGCCCATGTATCACCATGCTGCCATTCAGTCATTCCATGCGCTGCAGGATGCGTTGAGCAACCGGAAATACCTGTCGATCTCCCGAATAAAAATCGACAAGACCTTTATCGACGAAGTTGTCGTGAGCAAGAAGGATCAGGGCATAGTCGGGGCCATCGTCATGCTGGCCCAGGCCCTGGAGGTGGATGTGGTCGCCGAGGGCGTGGAAACGGCCGAGCAATTTGCCTATCTACGGAACATTGGCTGCTCAGCCTTTCAAGGCTTTCTGTTTGGCAGACCGTGCGAAGTTTCCGACTTCCTGTGAGCGCTCCCGTCGCCCCGCGGGCCACTACGCTCTGCGCATCCATTGCAGCAAGCGAAGGCGGGGCCGCCCCGCCTGACTATCACAAGGGCGCCGTTGGCCGCGCCAATTGGAACAGGTCCGTGCTGCGCGCGTACCAGCCGCCGCCGTGCATGCGCGCGATCAGCCCCATGGCCGGCGTGTCCATGTAGCCGCGCTCGGCGTCCTGCACATAGGCATCGTCGACGTGCGCGCCCAGCACCCGGCCGATCACCACGAGCTGGCGCGGGCCGGTCACGATGGTTGCCTGGCTGACGCACTCCAGCGACACCGGACTGCCCTTGATCAGCGGGGGACGCACGTGTGTAGCCGGCAGCGCGGTCAGGCCGGCCGCCGCCATCTCGTCCACGTCCGCCGGGTAATCCGCGCAGGTCTGGTTCATCTGCGCAACCAGCGACTCCGGCACCAGGTTCACCACGAACTCGCCGTTCTCGATGATGTTGGCGCCGGAATCCTTCAGTTCGCCGCTGGCATGGCGCATCAGGCCGATGGCGACCGTCGGCGGCTGAGGCCCCATGACATTGAAGAAGCTGAAGGGAGCCGCGTTGACAACGCCTTTGTCCGAAATGGTGGTAAGCCACGCGATCGGGCGCGGGGTGACGGTCGAGGTCAGCACGTTGTAGACCGTCTGCGTCGGCAAGGCGCTGAAATCAAAATGCATGATTCAAGCCTCCCCGGCATTCAGCGCCGAGACGGCCCGCTTTTCACGGGTGTCGACCTGCAGCTGGAACACGTCGGGGCGGGCGTAGTGGCCCGAGACGTCGAAGTCGTACTTGCCGCGCAGGATCTGGTTGGGGTTGATGTCGGCGTACAGGATGGTCTCGGCTGAGAAATCCGGCCCTGCCAGCACTTCGCCCAGCGGATCGATGATGGCGCTGCCGCCGCGCATCAGCACGGTGTCGGGTGCGTCGCCCAGCGCGCATTCGAAATCGTCGGGATAGGCATCGCGGCGCAGATGCTGGCAGGCCGTGAGCACATAGCAGCGCCCCTCCAGCGCGATGTGGCGCATGCTGGGAATCCAGGAATCGCGGTCGTCGGCGGTGGGCGCGCAATACAGCGCCACGCCCTGGCTGTACATGTACATGCGCAGCATGGGCATGTAGTTTTCCCAGCAGATGACCGCGCCGATCTTGCCGTAGGGCGTGTCGAAGACGGGCATGGTGGAACCATCGCCGAAGCCCCAGATCAGGCGTTCGCCGGCGGTGGGCATGAGCTTGCGGTGTTTGCCCGCCAGCCCTTCACGGCCATTGAAGTACAGCACCGTGCAGTACAGCGTGCCGCCATCGGCCTCGATGCAGCCCATGACCACGAAGCTGTCGGTGTCGGCCGCGGCCTGGGCCACCAGCGCGACCTCTTCGCCATCCAGCCGGATGGCTTGGTTGTGATAGCTGGCGAAGGCGTCGCGGCCTTCGGGCTTGCGCATGCCGATGGGCGCGCCGAAGGAGTTGCCCTTGGGATAGCCGCCCAGGAACGCCTCGGGGAACACCAGCACGCGGGCGCCCTGCTCGGCCGCCTGGCGGATGAGCGATGCCGCCTTTTCGGCGCAGGCGACGCTGTCGGTGGGAATGGAGGCCGCCTGGATGACGGCAGCCTTGAAGCTCTGTTGCGTGGACATGTCTCTCCTCTTTCTCAGTGTGCAGCGTCTTCGTCGATGGCGCGGGCGCGGGTGTTCGGCAGGAACAGGCTGCCGATGACGCCGACCACCGCGGTCACGACGACTGGATACATCAGACCGCCAAAGATATTGCCGCTGGCCTGAGCCAGGTAGGTGGCGGTAAAGGGCACGATGCCGCCGAAGATGCCGGCGCCGATGTGGTACGGGAAGGATAGCGCCGTATAGCGGATGCGGGCCGGGAACAGTTCGACCAGATAGGACGCCACCGGGCCGTAGACCATGGCGACCACGGCCGTCATCAGCACCAGGATCAGGATGATGGTCGTGCGGTCGACGCGTGCGGGGTCGGCCCGCTCCGGATAGCCGGCGGCCGTCAGCGCGCTGGTGTAGGCGGCGCGGTCAAAGCCGTTGACGGTCGTGCCGCCCACGCTCATGGCGATGCTCTGCCCGGGCAGCGGCGCGGCGTATTCGAAGTTGATGCCCTTGCCGACCAGGAATTTCTTGGCCTGCACGCAGACCTTCTTGTGGTCGGCATGGCTGCCGATCATGGCGGCCTGCAGTCCGAAATCGCAGGCGCCGCCGCTGGTGTCGGCATGCACGCGCACCGGGGTGGTCTGCATGGCTTGCGCCAGGGCCGGGTTGCCCGCCTTGAGCAGCACGTCGAACATGGAGTGGTAGCCCAGCGCCGCGACGAACAAGCCGACCATCATGATCCACTTGCGGCCGATGCGGTCCGACAGCCAGCCGAACAGCACGAAGGTCGGCGCGCCGATGATGAAACCGATCAGGATCAGCGTGTAGACGCTGGTCTGGTCCAGTTGCACGGCCTGCTGCATGAAGATCATGACGTAGAACTGGCCGGTGAAATAGGTAGCGCCCTGGCCGGCGGTGACGCCGATCAGCGCCAGCAGCACCAGCCGCAGGCTGGACCATTGGCCGAAGGTCTCCTTGACCGGGTTCTTGGACAGGCGGTTCTGCTGCTTCATGCGCGTGAACACGGGCGACTCGTGCAGCTTGGCGCGCACGTAGATCGAAATCGCCAGCATTACGATCGACAGGATGAACGGCAGGCGCCAGCCCCACTGGCGGAAATCCTCGGCGCTCATGGATGCCTGGGTGCACAGAATCACGATCAGGGACAGGATCAGGCCCGCCGAGGACGTGATCTGGATCCAGCCCGTCAGCAGGCCTCGGCGCTTGGGTTCGCAGTGCTCGGCCACATAAATGACCGCGCCGCCGTACTCGCCGCCCACCGCCAGGCCCTGCACCACGCGCAGGGTCAGCAGCAGGATCCATGAAAGGTGGCCGGCCGATTCATAGGTGGGCAGGCAGCCGATCAGGACGGTTGCGCCGCCCATCATCACCACGGTGATGAGGAAGGTGTACTTGCGGCCCAGCTTGTCGCCCAGGTAGCCGAACATCACGGCGCCCAGGGGCCGGATGATGAAGCCCACCGCCAACGCGCCCAGCGCGGCCAGCAGTGCCACCGTGGGGTTGTCCTGCGGGAACAGCACCTGGCTCATGAAGACGGCCAGGGTCCCGTAAATGAAAAAGTCGTACCACTCGAACAAGGTGCCCAGGGTCGAGGCCACCACCACCTGGCGTTCCTCTTTCCTGCTGAGCGTCGGACCGGCGTCGATCCGCGGCATTGCCACATTCGCTTCCATGCTTGCTTTCCCCAATCGCTTTAGATTGATAATGCTGTATTCATTAACTATTATCAAACTTAACCCAGGACCTGAAAAACTAGGGGAAACCCGGCGAAGCCGCCCGCGCGCCCGGGCGGCAAGGGTCCGCCCCGCTGCTACACTCCCGCCAGAAAAACAGTGGAGGCAGCAATGGCAAGGCCCGCCGGCAAGATGGAAAAGAACGCGGAACAGGCGCCTGCCGCCGCGCGCAGGGGCATCCAGTCGATCGAAGTGGGATTCCGGATCCTGGACGTCATCCGCAAGGCCGGCCGCCCCCTGCCCCTGAAGGAAATCGCGGATGCCTGTGAACTGACGGTACCCAACGTCCACTACTACCTGGTCAGCTTCCAGAAGGTGGGCGTGGTGCAGCAACATGCGGATACGGGGCACTACGGCCTGGGTCCCTATGCCCTGCGGCTGGGCCTGGCGGCCCTGGAACAGTTCGACGTGTTCACCACCGCCCGGCCCATCATGGCCGAAGTGGCCGCGGTCACCGGCCACACCGTGTTCCTGGGCGTGTGGGGCAACAAGGGCCCGACCATCGTCTACCGCGTCGAAGGCGCCCGCAGCCGCCCCCTGCTGGAACTGCGCGTGGGCAGCGTGCTGCCGCTGCTGTCCTCGGCGCTGGGCCGCAACTTCCTGGCGCACCTGCCGGAAGCCAGCACGCGCGAACTGCTGGAACAGGAAATGGCCTCGGCCGGTTCGGACGGATATGGCGGCAAGTCCTACACGCAAAAGGACGTGCAGGCCATCCGCGAGGAAGTGCTCGAACACCACCTCAGCCGTTGCCGCGACGCGCTGCTGCCGCACTTCACGTCGCTGTCCGCGCCCATTTTCGACATGCTGGGCGAGATGAAGGCGGCCATCACGCTGATGGGCCCGGTGGGCGCCATCGACGACGACCTGCAATCCGACACGGCGCGGCTGCTCAGTGAAAAAGCCCGCTCGATCTCGGCAACGGCAGGCTGGGTGGAGCCGCAGGCGCGCTAGGCGCTTCTGCCGCCCTCACCTCCGCGCGTCGGGCAGCCGGCTGGGCGGCGGCGTGCTGGCCACGTTTTTCTTGTAGTAAGCGATGAACTCCGGCGCCGGCATGGGCTTGCCGTACAGCCAGCCCTGGCCGAAATCCACCTCGCGCGCTTTCAGGTGGTCTTCCTGTTCCTGACGTTCGATGCCTTCGGCCACGGTCAGCAGGTTCAGCGACTTGGCCATGTCGATGATGTGGTCCGTGACCTTGTGGGTCGCGGAATCGGTGCCGATGGTGTCGACGAAAGACTTGTCGATCTTCAGCGAGTCGAGCGGCAGCCGCTGCAGATAGGACAGGCTGGAGTAACCCGTGCCGAAGTCGTCGATGGCCACGGCATGGCCTTGCGCCCGGGCCTGTTCGATCACGCTGCAGGCCTTGTCCACGTCCATGAAGCCGCGTTCGGTGGCTTCCAGCCAGATCTGCCGGGGATCGATGACCGTGCCTTCCAGCATGCGCTGCAACACCCGCAACGCCCCGCCATCCTTGAGATCGCTGGCGCTCAGGTTGACCGAGATGTGCGCTCCCCGGTCCTCGCCCAGCAGATCCTCCATATCCCGGATCACCAGGCGAAACACCTCTTCGGTGATGCGGGCCATCAGGCCGTTGTCCTCGGCGATCGAGATGAACAGATCAGGTCTCAGGGTCTTGCCGCCGCGCCTGATCCAACGCACCAGCGCCTCCGCGCCGATGCAGCGGCCAGTGCGCAGGTCGATGATGGGCTGGTAGTGGACGACGAATTCCCGCCGCCTGATGCCGGCGGCCAATTCGCCCGCGATCGACAGGCGCCGGCGCGACAGCCAGACGACCAGTGCGATCATGGCTGCCGCGACCAGCGTCCCCATGGGCAACCAGAACAGGCGTTCGCGCGGCAGCATGTCCAGCGCTTCGGTTTGAGGTTCGAGCAGGACGACGGCCAGGTCCGCATTGCGGGCGACGGCGCTGAGATAGGCCTCGTCGATGTCCAGCTTGCCGCCATTCAGCGCCTGCGATACCAGCACGAGATCGGGGTCGTTGCGGGTGCCCAGCATGCCCACGCCCGGCAGGACCACGGCAAGTTGCGCGCCGTCCGTGAGCGCCTTTTCGGTGAACCGGCCTGGTTCGAACAAGGCGCTGTAATCGCCGTGGCGCACGGCCACCATCCTGATGCCGGGGCTCAAGACGGGCACTGCGTCCAGCAACAGGCGTCCACCATTGGCCAGTTCGACCTGGGCCGGAACCAGCGGCTCTTCGTAGCTGGGCACGCCCCAGGTGGTGCACTGGACGATGCCGCCCGCCACGTAGGCCAGATCATCCACAGCCCGGTCCCTCAGGGCCAGGGCCCGCATATGGCGGATGTGCTGGGGTGAACAGGGTTCGAATGCCAGCCCGTCCAGATCGCGCAGCGTGGTCACGGTCTGGTCCAGCAAGTCCTGCGTGTCCCTCAGGATGCGCTGGGCCTGGTCGTCCAGATAGCGCTGTTCGCCCGCGACGGCGCGGGACCAGGACATGTGCAGCGCGAAGCCGATGGGCAACAGCGCCGCGGCGGCGGCGAGAGCGATGGCGATGCCGATTACAAACTTGCGCGGCATCGAGGCCGTCCCCAGGGATCGCCGGCTGGCGAGGTTATATCTTTTTACACTTTTTGAGGGGGCAGTGTCTCCATCAATTTCCGCTCGCAGCCGGCGTTTCAGCCTTCCGCCACGATCTTCGCGTCGCGGATGGTCTGGGCGTACTTCTGCTGCTCCTGCTTCATGAAGTCGGCAAAGCGCTGGACGCTGCCGCCGCCATCCTCCGCGCCCACCTGCGCCAGCTTTTCCTGCACATCCGGCATCGCCAGCGCCCGGTCGATGTCCTGGTTCATGCGCTGGACCATGGCGGCGGGCATCTTGCCCGGACCGACCATGCCGAACCAGATGCTGGCCTCGAAGCCGGGATAGCCCTGTTCGGCCACGGTCGGCACATTGGGGTGGCTCTTGGAGCGCTGCAGCAGAGTCTGCGCCAACGCGATCACCTTGCCGGACTGCACCAGCGGCGTGGCGGTGGTCATGCCTTCGAAGCAGTACTGCACGTGGCCGCCCAGCAGGTCGTTCATCAAGGGAGCCGAACCCTTGTAGGGCACGTGCAGCACGTCAATCCCGGCGCGGGCCTTGAAGATCTCCAGCGCCAGGTGCTGCGCCGAACCGCTGCCGGCCGAACCGAACACGATCTTGCCCGGCTGCGCCTTGCACAGCGCGACCAGCTCGGGCAGCGTCTTGGCGGGCTGAGAGGCGCCGCCGATCAGGATGGTGGGCGTCTTTCCGACCAGCGCGATGGGCGTGAAGTCGCGGTCCACCGAATAGGCCAGCTTGGGTTGCAGGCCCGGCGCGATGCCGTGGCTGTTGACGTGCGCCATCAACAGCGTGTTGCCGTCGTTGGGCTGGCGCGCCACCTGTTCGGCGGCAATGATGCCGGCCGCGCCCGCGCGGTTTTCGACGATGACGGGAATATTCCACATCACGCCCAGCTTCTGCCCCAGCAGGCGCGCCAGCACGTCGGTGCCGCCGCCGGCGGGAAAGCCCACCACGATCTTCACCGGCCCCTGCGGCAGGTCTTGCGCCCGCGCCGCCGCCGGCAGGACCAGCGCGGCTCCCAGCGCCGCGGCGCCGGTCATGAATTGCCTACGTTGCATTGCTGTCTCCTCGCGCGCCGGTCCGATGGCCGGCGACTGGTTCTCGAAACTCTGTCACCGCTCACCGCAAGCGGCCGTCTGGCGCGGCCTGGCTGCGATGCTCCTGCGCTGCTGCGCGCGGCCGGCAGGCCGCGCGCCCTGCCCTCAACCAGCGACCCGGCTCCACTTGCCGTAGCGCTCGACCATGCGCTCGTCGAAGCCGAAGCCCAGGCCGGGCTCCTGATGCAACACCACGCGCCCCTGCTTGTGCGTCAACTGGCGGTCGACCAGCCTGCGGAAGTTCAGGACCTGATCGTCCCAGAAAAATTCGACGTAGCGTGCATTCGGCGTCGCGGCGACCAGCGGCGCATGCACGTCATGGAACCAGTGCGGGCAAACCACGA
Organism: Achromobacter sp. GW823-FHT04E03; assembly: GCF_058796095.1. Classification (NCBI taxonomy): domain Bacteria; kingdom Pseudomonadati; phylum Pseudomonadota; class Betaproteobacteria; order Burkholderiales; family Alcaligenaceae; genus Achromobacter; species Achromobacter sp. GW823-FHT04E03. Next base: position 834,052 of record NZ_JBXAIJ010000003.1, read on the forward strand.
CGCCGTAGCTGGCAGCGGTAGCGGCGATGCGCTTCCATTCGGTGATGCCGCCGCAGACGGCGGCGTCGGTCTGCAGGATGCCGGCTGCGCCCTTGTCCAGCAGCTCCTTGTGATACCAGCGGCCGTAGCCGATCTCGGCGGTGGCGATGGGCAGGCGCGTCAGGCGCGCGAGCTTGGCGTGGCTGTCGATGTCGTCGGGGCCGAAGGGTTCTTCGATGAAGTACGGATCGTACTGTTCGAAGCGGCGGATGTACTGCATGGCCTGGGTCACGTCCTGCCAGGCGTTGTTGCAGTCCATCATCAGCTCGACGTCGGGGCCGATGGCCTCGCGCGCCGCCTTCAGGCGCGCCTCTTCCTCGGCCGGGGACAGGCGGCCGGTCTTCATCTTCACGGCGCGAAAGCCCTTGTCCACGTAGCTCGCCATTTCCTCGCCCAGGTGCTGGGGCGTCTTGCCGTCGAGGTAATAGCCGCCGCTGGCATAGGCCGGCACGGTTTCGAGCTCGACCGCGCCCAGGTACTTGTGCAGCGGCAGGCCGACGGTCTTGGCGTTCAGGTCCCACAGCGCGATGTCCAGGGCGCTCAATGCGCGCATTACCGTGCCTTGCCGGCCTTGCAGCAGGGCTTCCTGGTACATCGCCTGCCACAGGCCTTCGACAGCGAGCGAATCCTTGCCCAGCAGCACGGGGCCCAGCAGGTTCTGCACCGCGGCTTCGAAGATGGCGCCGCCGGCGCTGCCCACGTAGCAGAAGCCGATGCCTTCCACGCCGTCGGAGGAACGAACCTTCACCAGGCCGTAGTGCCGCGTGGACACGGTGCGGTTCGAAAACGAGGTGACCTTGTCCAGGGGCACCGCGGCGGCGCACACGTCTATGGATTCAATGATGGGCACAACTGGCTCCTTGGTAATCGGGATGGTCGGGCGGGGCCTGCGCGGCTTGCGGGGCCTCAACGCTCTGAACGTATTCTTGCCCCGACAAAAGAAAACAACAATTATCTTCATCCATCTTTAGAATATGGAAAAAACATCTTTTCAGGAGAAGCTGGTTCGTGGATTCGCGCTTTCTGCAAACCTATGTGCACGTGGTGGAGCTGGGTTCCATCGCCCAGGCCGCGCGCCACCAGGGGCTGACGCCCGCCACGGTGCAGCAGCGCCTGCGCGCGCTGGAAGCGGACATGGGCAGCGCCCTGATCGCGCGCTCCGGCCGCACCGTGAAGCCCACCCAGGCCGGCATGCGGATCCTGGAGCGCGCCCGCGCCATCCTGCGCGACGTGCGCGACCTGCGTTCGGCCGCGTCCGACACCGAACTGCCGGCGGGCCCTTTGCGCCTGGGCGCCACGCCCACCGCGCTGACCGGCATCATGCCGCCCGTGCTGCGCGCCTGGACCGCGCGCCATCCCCACATTGAAATCTACATAGAACCCGCGCCCACCACCCTGCTCTACGGCAAGGTGCTGTCCGGCGAACTGGACGGCGCGCTGCTGGTGCATCCGCTATTCGCCATCCCCAAGACCTGCGCCTGGCGCGACCTGCGGCAAGAACCGCTGGTGCTGGTCACGCCGGCCGACATGAAGGTGCGCGATCCGCTGGAAGTCATCGCTCGCGAACCCTATATCTGCTATGACCGCAGCGTGGTGGGCGGCAAGATGGCCGACGACTACCTGCGTGCGCGCAGCCTGCGGCCGCACGTGCGCTTCGAGCTGGATGGAATCGATTCCATTGCCAAACTGGTGTCGGAAGGATTGGGCGTGGCGCTGCTGCCGGATTGGGCGACCACCGGTGAACCGTCAGCCCGCGTCAGGCGCTGGCCCTTGCCGCCGCCCTGCCCGGTGCGCACCGTGGGCGCGGTCTGGCTGCGCTCCGGCGTGCGTTCGGCGCTGATGCAGGCCTTCGTGGAAATGGCCGAGACCCAGCTCGGCCTGGACTGAGCGCGGAAGATCAGCCCTGTGCGTTTGCGTCGCGGCCGTCGCGCGCCACGACCACGCCGCCCGACACCACCAGGCGGCGCGGCGCGCGCGTTGCCACGGCTTGCGCAATACAGCTGGCGTCGACCAGCACCAGGTCGGCGCGCGCGCCCGGCGCCAGGCCATAGTCCCTGAAACCACAGGCGCGGGCCGCGGCGGCGGTCACGCAATCGAACGCCCATTCGACCTCGTCGTCGCGCCGCAGGTCGTTGCGCAGCCCGATCAGCATGGCGCGCGCCAGCATGTCGGGACTGCCATAAGGCGTCCAGGTATCGCGGATGCCGTCGTTGCCGCCGAAGATCGTCACCCCCGCCTCGCGGCAGGCGCGCACGGCCGGCACTGGCCGCGACGGCGGCGCGGTCGTCAGCAAGGCCACGTCCAGCGCGGCCAGCCGCCGCAGCAGGCCGTCCAGCCGCTTGGCGTCGACGCCTCCCAGACAGAAGGCGTGACTGATGACAACCTTGCCCTGCATACCCAGCGCCTGGACGCGGTCCAGGATCAGGTCCAGGGTAAAGGCGCCCAGTTCGCCCGGCTCGTGCAGATGGATATCGACGGGCTTGTGATGCTTGTCCGCCAGGCCGAACAGCACGTCGAGCGACCTCGCCGGATCCCGGTCGATGGCCGAGGGATCCAGCCCGCCCAGCACATCCGCGCCCTGCGCCAGCGCCTGGTCCAGCAGCTCGGCCGTGCCGGGCCGGACCAGCAGGCCCGACTGGGGAAAGGCCACGGTCTGGATCTCGACGCGTCCGGCCAGCTCCTGGCGCGTGGCGTGCACACCCTCCAGATGGCGCAGCCCGGCGTCGGTATCGATGTCCACGTGCGTGCGGATGCGGGTCGTGCCTTCGCGCAGGAAGGCCAGCGCCAGGGCGCGCGAATGGCTGGCCGCGTCATGGCCGCTGCGGGCGCGCCAGACGCGTTCGTTCTCGATGCGGTCGGTCAGCGCCGGGCCCACTTCGTTCACGTACCAGGGCGAATCCCAGGTGGTCTTGTCCAGGTGAGTATGGCCTTCGACCAGGCCAGGCAGCAGCAAGGCGCCTGCGCCGTCCTCGACAGGCATGCCGGGCGCGGCGGCGAGGCCCGGCCCGATACCCTGAATGCGCCCGTCGCGCACCAGCACGTCCACCGCGCCTCCTTGCGGGGCGCGGACATTCTTCAAAAACAGATTGGTCATGGCAGGATTCCAGGCGCCGCGCGTGGCGGCCGGCCTTGCGCAGACCAGGCGGCACGCGCCATCAAGCTCAGGCTTGGGGCGGTTCTATCCAGAAGAAACGTTCACCCTGGCGGACCATGTCGGCCACGCCTTCGGCGCCGATGCGGTAATCCGTACCCATCAGCGTGGCGCCGCCATCCTCATGGATATGAATGATGGCGAGCGGGTCATTTGCCATGGTGTACCAGTAGTAACCCGGCTTGAGATCATGCAGGTTCGTAGTCATGTTTCGAGTATACAAACATCCCCGCGCCGTATTCAAAAAGACACATAAATCCAGCTCATGCCTGACATGATGGCCTTGAGGCGGCATACTTCCCGATTCCAGGCCCAAACCGCCCGCACAGTAGGCATGCGTCGACCAGGCTGTCGCCGCATTGGCGCATATGCTTTGACCGTTGGAGGAACCGCGAGCGTATGAAAAGGCAGTCTCTTCAATTCAGCGAGCCGCTTAAACAAGCTGTTTTGGACGGCCGTAAAGTGCAGAGCCGGCGCATCCTGAAGCCGCAACCGACCAAACTGACCACGGTCTGGTATGCGGACGCCGCGGATTCCGGCAGATGGGTGGCCATGGGCCCGTCGCTGGATAATCCATCCGAATTGCGCAAGACCTCCAGCTGGGTCAGGTGCCCATTTGGAAAATCCGGCGACAGTATCGAATTGACCGACGAAGCCGGCAATACCTTCGCCACCGCCGTTATCGTGGGGGTGCGCGTCCAGCGCCTGCAAACCCTGTCCGAAGCCGATGCCCGCGCCGAAGGCACGCAAGCCCTGTACCAAAGCTCCGCCCTGTTGCCGGGCGTGCCGCTGCAGACCGCCTTCGCCTTGACCTGGTGCGAGCGTTACGGCTCGCACGCCTGGGCAGCGAACCCGTGGGTCTGGGTGGTCGAATTCCGTCGCCAACAGGCCGATGGGGAGCTGGACGCCTAGCTCCTGCCCCAAAAAACTGGTGCGCCCGCGCAACGTCGTTACGCGGAAACAGGGGCGGATGGTGACTGCCTGTAACCTGGCCACCCGGCTTCACCTGATTCCAGGCGATTTCAATCCATTTCAATCGCGGCCGCATCAGAGCGGACTCACGCTGTTGCGTAGCAGCAAGCCGCATGCCATATGGGCGGGGACGGTTGCGGATTGTCGCGATTGACGCGGGCCCGCTTACGTCTGCCTGATCGAAAAGCCCGAAAATGGCATCAACGAATACTCAACTTTGCTGCGTCAAGCGGCAGGCAGGTGCAAGATGAAAAAATGGCTTATCGCTGGTGCTGGTGCCGCTGGTCTGCTGATCTCCAGCGTCGCCTTGGCTCGCGTGGACGTCGGCATCTCGATCGGCATACCGGGGATCGTATACCCCGCGCCGGTCTACGTCGCGCCGCAGCCCGTGTATGTGCCGCCCCCGCCGCCCGTCTATTACCGCCCCGCGCCGGTGTATGTCGCGCCGCCGGTGGTCTACCCGGCGCCGGTGTACTACCGCGGCGGCGGCCGCTATTACGACCGCGGCTATTACTATGGCCGCGGACGCGGACATGACCACCACCACGGCCGTGGTCGTGGACACGACCGCGATTAATGCGTGACGGCCGCCAGGCGCCGGAAAAAGCAAAGGCCACTCTTGCGAGTGGCCTTTTTTTCTGCGGGGCAATGTCCGGTGCCGCGCGGAAAGCACCTCAGGCCGCAGGAGCCTGCACGGGTTTGCCGACCAACACCACCGGTTGCTGCGGAGCCTTGCTGGCTTTGGCATCGCTCCACCGCGGCGTTTCCTGAACGAGATCGATCCAACGGCGGGGCTCGCTCGACGACCGCCACCAACCATTATGCGGACGCATGGGCAAACTCCGGTTCACCGTTGAAACGCACGCCGTTGATGCCCTGGAACAGTTGCAGGCTTTCCTGCTCGGCTTCGTGCAGGCTCGAAAACGGCGCCTGTCCGGGCACGGTCCAGCACTTTTCCGGCGCGGTGCCGCCAACCCGGCGCGTCCATATCTGCACACGGTAGCCCTGCTCGTCTTCCTGAGCCACGGAGCATCTCACACGAAAATCTCCAATCATTCTTGAAGTCATGGGCAACTCCTTGTTATTTAAGTGAATGAAGCGTGTAGCACACGGGGCATATTGTGCCGTAACTATCCGGCCCTTTTATTGGAATACACAATTGCTCACATCATAATCAAACACTCGCGCAGGCAGCTTAAAGGCCCGAGGCGACAGGAATATGTACAGATAATAAAAAAAAACGGAGCCCGAAGGCTCCGTCTTTTACTCCGCCAAATGACGGATGGACAGCTGAAAAACGTCAGGCTTTCGGTGCCGGATTCAGCACCGTCAGGCCGCCCATATAAGGCTGCAGCGCCTCCGGAATCAGCACGCTGCCGTCTGCCTGCTGGTGGTTTTCCAGCACGGCGACCAGCGCGCGGCCCACGGCCAGGCCCGAACCGTTGAGCGTGTGCACATATTCCGGCTTGCCCTGGGCATTGCGGAAGCGCGCCTGCATGCGGCGGGCCTGGAAGGTTTCGCAGTTCGACACCGAGGAAATCTCGCGCCAGGTGTTCTGCGCGGGAAGCCACACTTCCAGGTCATAGGTCTTGGCCGAACCGAAGCCCATGTCGCCCGTGCACAGCAGCACAACGCGGTAGGGCAGGCCCAGCAGTTGCAGCACGCGCTCGGCATGGCCCACCATGTCTTCCAGCGCCTCGTAGGACTGATCGGGCTGGGTGATCTGCACCATTTCAACCTTGTCGAACTGGTGTTGGCGGATCATGCCGCGGGTATCGCGGCCGCCGCTGCCGGCTTCCGAGCGGAAGCACGGCGTGTGCGCCGTGAGCTTGAGCGGCAGGTCGGAAGCGGCCTGGATGGTGTCGCGCGCCACGCTGGTCAAGGTGATTTCCGAGGTGGAGATCAGGTACTGGTCTTCACGCACGTACGGCTTGCCCTGGTCATCGACCTTGGGATCGTCGTCGCCGCCGCCCTTGGACACCGCGAACATATCGTCCTTGAACTTCGGCAGCTGGCCCGTGCCGTACAGCGTCGAGGCATTGACGATGTAGGGGGTGTAGCACTCGGTGTAGCCGTGCGTGCCCGTCTGCAGGTCCAGCATGAACTGCGACAGCGCACGGTGCAGGCGCGCAATCGGGCCGCGCATGAACGAGAAGCGGGCGCCGGACAGCTTGGCGGCCATGTCGAAGTCCAGCCCCAGGGGCTCGCCGATGGCGACGTGGTCGCGGGCCTCGAACGCCAGGGCCGGCGGATTGCCGTCGGCGCCGGCCGCGCCCGGCAGCCAGCGGCGCACTTCGACGTTGTCGTCGGCGGATTCGCCCAGCGGCACGCTGGCGTGCGGCAGGTTGGGCACCGACATCAGCAGTTCATTGAGCGGCTGCTGCAAGGCGGCCAGCTCTTCTTCCAGCTGCTTCAGGCGCACGGGCACGGCCTGCGATTCGGCCATGACGGCGCTGGCGTCCTCGCCCTTGGCCTTGAGCTGGCCGATCTGCTTGGCCAGCGCGTTGCGGCGGGCTTGCAGGGACTCGGTTTCAGTCTGGACGGCCTTGCGGCGGGATTCCAGCTCATTGAACCGTTCCGTGTCGAAGGACACGCCACGGCTCTTGAGGCGGTCTACGACGGTTTGCAGGTCTTTGCGCAGCAGTATCGGGTCTAGCATGGTGATATCGGTGAGGTTGCGTGAAGCAACGGGCGACGCCCGTTACCGTTTCTTGGCGCGTTCCTGTGCGTCCAGCTCGCGCAGGAATGCCAGCTTTTGCTGGATTTTAGCCTCCAGGCCGCGATCGGTCGGCCGATAGAAGGAGGGATTGAGTCCATCGGGGAAATATTGCTCGGCGGCGGCGTAGCCGTGCGGCTCGTCGTGCGCGTAGCGGTAGGCCTTGCCATGGCCCAGCTGCTTCATCAATTTGGTGGGCGCATTGCGCAGGTGGATCGGCACCGGCGCGCTGCCGTGCTCGGCCGCGAACTTGCGCGCCTGGTTGTAGGCGTTGTAGACGGCGTTCGACTTGGCCGCGCAGGCCATGTAGACCACCGCCTGCGCCAGCGCCAGTTCGCCTTCCGGCGAGCCCAGGCGTTCGTAGATATCGGCGCCGTTCACGGCCAGGTCGGTGGCGCGGGGATCGGCCAGGCCGATGTCTTCCACCGCCATGCGCACCAGCCGGCGCGACAGGTATTTGGGATCGGCGCCGCCGTCGATCATGCGGCAGAACCAGTACAGCGCGGCGTCTGGGTTGGAGCCGCGCACCGACTTGTGCAGTGCGCTGATCTGGTCGTAGAACGCGTCGCCGCCCTTGTCGAAGCGGCGCAGGTTCTGCGACAGCGAGATCTCCAGCCAGGCCGCGTCCACCGTATCGCGGCCGGCGGCCTGGGCCGACTCGGCCACCACTTCCACGGCGCTGATCAGGCGGCGCGCGTCACCGTCGGCCCAGGCCGCCAGCTGTTCGCGCGCGTCGGCCTCGACATGGATGCGCTCGCCCTCTTCCAGCCCGTCGTTCAGGGCCTGCACGGCGCGGTCGACCAGCTGTTGCAGCTCCTCGGCGGTAAGCGATTGCAGCACGTACACCCGCGCCCGCGACAACAGCGCCGAATTGACCTCGAACGAGGGGTTTTCGGTGGTGGCGCCGATGAAGGTGAACAGCCCGCTTTCCACATAGGGCAGGAAGGCATCCTGCTGCGCCTTGTTGAAGCGGTGCACCTCGTCGACGAAGAGGATGGTGCGTCGTCCCTGGCCCTGCGCCACCTGCGCCACGGTGACCGCGTCGCGGATGTCCTTGACCCCGCCCAGCACCGCCGAGATGGCGATGAACTGCGCGTCGAAGCCGTCCGCCATCAGGCGCGCCAGCGTGGTCTTGCCCACGCCTGGCGGCCCCCAGAAGATCATGGAATGCGGCCGGCCCGAGTCGAAGGCGACGCGCAGGGGCTTGTCGGGCCCCAGCAGATGCGACTGTCCGACCACGTCGGACAGGGTCCGCGGGCGCAGCCGCTCGGCCAGGGGCACATAGGGCCGATGCGCAGGATCGGCCGCGAAGAGATCGTTGCTCATTGGCAGAAGATGAGGGGAGACAGCAAGTAATTCAAGCCAGCATTACACCATGGCGCGGGCCTGCCTCCCTTAGCGGTCCTAGGCCAGTCCCGGCGGCGCGAAGCGGCGGTTCGCCAGCACCGGCAATACCTTGCGGGCATGGGCCAGGCGTTCGGGGTCGATATCGGCGAAAACCAGAGCCGGGGCTTCGCCCGCCCGCGCCGTCACCACACCAAGCGGATCCACCACCATGCTGCAGCCAATGTTGCGTTCGCCGCATTCGCCGGTGGCAGCCACATAGCAGGTATTTTCCAGCGCGCGCGCCGTGACCAGCACTTCCCAGTGCATTTCCTTCAACGGGCCACGAACCCAGGCCGCCGGCAGCACCAGCAGGTCGGCGCCGTCCAGCGCCAGGCGCCGCGCCAGTTCGGGGAAGCGCACGTCGTAGCAGGTCATCAGGCCCACGCGCAGGCCGCCGATGTCCAGCAGCGGCGGGATGTCGACGCCGGGCGTGACGTTGGTGGATTCCTTCATGTTGAAGGCGTCGTACAGGTGCAGCTTGCGGTATTGCGACAGGATCTTGCCGTCTTGCAGCGTCACCAGCGTGTTCCAGACCCGCCCTTCCCCGGTCGGCACATGCACGCACATCATGGTCGCCAACTGCGAGCCGCGGCTGGCTTCCAGCAGGCGGCTCATGAAGGGACCGTCCAGCGGCTGGGCAGCCTTCAGGACGATCTGCGGATCGGTGATGTCGCGGGCCAGGATGCCTTCGGGCAAGACCAGCAGGCCGGCGCCGCCGGCGCGGGCGCGCTCCATCAAGTCTATGCAGACCTGGGCGTTTTCTTCCCAGACGCGGCTGACGGCGAACTGGCCCAAAGCAACTTTCAGCATGACGCTTCCTTGTGTCGGAGGTTTTTCCTATTGTCGCGCCAACCGCCGGCCAGCGCCGACTACGGGAAACTCCTAACTCCCGCTTGTAAATTCTTTTCACGATAATGAAAAAAACCAGGTTTGACGTAAATATTTTCCATAGCAGGCGCCCCATGACGAACTCCTCCTTCCCCGCAGCCCCCCTGGACGTGAACGGCAAAGGCCTGGGCGCCTTTCCGGAATCCTGTACCACCGCCGGCGTGGCGGCGCTGAACTGGAACCTGCTCAATGAGGACGTCAGCCTGCCCGTGGCGGTGCTGTACGAAGCCCGCGTGCGCCACAACCTGCAATGGATGCAGCGCTTCATGGAAGCGTACAAGGTCAAGCTGGCGCCCCATGGCAAGACCACCATGAGCCCGGCGCTGTTCCAGCGCCAGATCGCAGGCGGCGCCTGGGGCATCACGCTGGCAACCGCCCCGCAGGTCCGGGCCGCCTACCAGCATGGGGTGCGCCGGATCCTGATGGCCAACCAGTTGGTGGGCCGCGCCAACATGGCCATCATTGCGCACCTGCTGCGCGACCCGGCCTTCACCTTTTTCTGCATAGTGGACTCCCCGGCCAACGCGGCCCAGCTGGGCGCGTACTTCGGCGAACAGGGCCTGACCCTGCCGGTGCTGATCGAGCTGGGCCCGCAGGGTGGCCGCACCGGCGTGCGCGATGACGCCCAGTTGCAAGCGCTGGTCGACGAGATCGGCAAATGGCCCGGCCTGGCCCTGGCCGGCATCGAAGTCTACGAAGGCGTGCTGCAGGAAGAAGACGCCATCCGCGCCTTCCTGCGCCGCGCCGCCGACGCCCTGCGCGGCCTGGCCGCCGCCGGCCGCCTGCGCAAGAACGGCCCCGCCCTGATCTCTGGCGCCGGCTCCGCCTGGTTCGATGTGGTGGCCGAGGAATTCTCGCAACTGGACATCGGCGCGCCGCTGGAAATCGTGCTGCGCCCCGGCTGCTACCTGTCGCACGACGTCGGCATCTACCGCTCGGCCGCCGAGCGCATCAACGCCCACAATCCGGTCGCGCAAAAGATGGAACCCGGCCTGCAGCCGGCCTTGCAGGTCTGGGCCTACGTGCAGTCTCTGCCCGAACCGGGCCGCGCCATCATCGCCATGGGCAAGCGCGACGCCGCCTTCGACGCCGGCCTGCCCACGCCCGCCGCGCTGTACCGCCCCGGCCGCGACGCCGCGCCCGGCCAGGCTCCCGGCCACTGGAAGCTGAGCGCGATGATGGACCAGCACGCCTTCATGCAGATCGGCGCAGGCGACGACATCCAGGTCGGCGACATGATCGCCTTCGATATTTCCCACCCCTGCCTGACCTTCGACAAGTGGCGCCAGGTGCTGCTGGTGGACGAGCAATACCGCGTTACCGACGTGGCCGAAACCTTCTTCTGAACGGCCCTGCCCGCCGCACCGCGCCGGTACCCGGCGGGCAGGAGGAATCGCGGGATTCCGGCGCAAACCTCTAATTACTACAAGCAAAACCCGTTTTTGACCCTCTGGAGAGAGAATCATGAACTTCCGTACCTCCCGGCGAGGCGGTGGGCTCAATAGCCTGCTGCTGGCCGGCGCAATTGGCTTGACCGCATTGTCGACCCCCGCCCTCTGTGCCACGCCGATCAAGGGAGGCACGATTTCGGTTGCCACCATAGGCGAGCCGCCCACGCTGGATCCGATGACCAGCACGGCCGACCTGGTGGGCATCCTGACCCAGCACTTCTTCGAAACGCTGTACACCTTCGACGGCAAGTGGAACCTGACCCCGCTCCTGGCCGACAAGCTGCCGGAAGTCTCGGCCGACGGGCTGACCTATACGATCCCGCTGCGCCAGGGCATCACCTTCCATGACGGATCCAAGATGGATTCGTCCGACGTGCTGGCCTCGCTCAAGCGCTGGACCGAGACCGCCACGCGCGGCAAGATGGCCGCCAAGATCATCACCGGCATGGAAGCGCCGGACGCCAACACCATCCGCATCACGCTCAAGCAGCCCTATGCGCCCCTGACCGCGCTGCTGGCCATGAACAACAGCGCCGCCGTCATCATGCCCAAGGGCAAGATCGCTCCGGCCCTGACCGAATTCGTCGGTACCGGCCCCTACCAGTTGAAGGCGCGCGTGCCCGACCAGTACATCCAGCTGGTCCGCTTCGAAGGCTACAAGCAGCGCGAAGGCGAGCCTGACGGCTTTGGCGGCGCGCGCAAGCAGTACCTGGACGAGATCCGCTTCGTACCGGTCAGCAACGCCAACACCCGCGTCGAAAGCGCGGTGGCAGGCCAGTTCGACTACGTCGACTCGCTGCCGGTGGAATCGCTGCCCAAGCTCAAGAACGGCCGCTCCGACCCCGTCATGCTCAAGCCCTTCGGCTGGCCGCGCCTGGTGCTCAATACCAAGCAAGGCATCATGTCGAACCTGGCGGTCCGCCAGGCCGTGCAGCTGGCGCTGAACGAAGAAGACATGCTGTACGCCGCCTTCGGCGACAAGAACTTCTACAAGCTCAACGGCGACCTGTATCCCGAGGGCTATCCCTGGGCCACGTCCCTGGGCGGCAAGGTCTACAACAAGGGCGACGCCGCCGGCGCCAAGAAGCTGGTGGATGGCGCCAACGTGCAGGACCGCAAGATCCGCATCCTGACCAGCCAGCAGTACGAGTTCCACTACAAGATGGCGCTGGTCGCCGCCGAATACCTGAAGGCCGCGGGCTTCACCGTGGACATGCAGGTGGTGGACTGGGCCACGCTGACGCAGCGCCGCCAGGACCCGGCCCTGTGGGACGTCTTCATCACGCACAGCCCCTTCCTGCCTGAACCCGCCCTGATCGACTTCCCGTCCAAGGACGCGCCGGGCTGGTGGGACACCCCCCGCCGCAACCAGGCGCTGGACGCCTTCAACCAGGCCAGCAACCAGGAAGAGCGCATCAAGCGCTGGGCCGATGTGCAGCAGGCCGTGTACGACGAAGTGCCCTTCATCAAGGTCGGCGACTTCAACGCCCAGGCCGCGCGCTCGCCGTCGCTGCAAGGCACCAAGGCCGTGCCGTGGCCCTACTTCTGGAACGCCTGGAAGTCCAAGTAATGGCGTAGCGCGGCAGGGCAAAGGCGCACACAAGACCTCCTGCCGCGCTCCACGCATCAATGCATGACCCGCAGAGCGCGCCCTTCCAACAAGCGCGCCGCCCCTCCCCACGATACGACGCTTTTTTAGGACATCCATCGTGTTGCGTTATCTCTTAAACCGGCTGGTCGGGCTGGTGGCCGTGATGTTCATTGTCGCGACCATCGTGTTCGTGATCATCCGCGTCACGCCAGGCGATCCCGCCGCCGTGATGCTGGGTCCGCAGGCCAGCCAGCAGGACATCGCCGCCCTGCGCACCCAGCTCGGGCTGGACCAGCCGATGGCCGTGCAGTACGTTTCGTGGCTGGGCAAGCTGGCCCAAGGCGACCTGGGCCAATCCATCTTCATGAACAAGCCGGTGCTGTCGGCCTTGGCCGACCGCGCCGAACCCACCATCCTGCTGACGCTCATGTCGCTGCTGATCGCCAGCGCCATCGCGCTGCCGGTGGGGATACTGTCCGCGGTCAAACGCGGCACCACGCTGGACCAGTCGGTACTGTCGTTCTCGATGTTCACCTCCAGCGTGCCCAGCTTCTGGCTCGGGCTGCTGTTGATGCAGGTGTTCTCGGTCAAGCTGGGCTGGCTGCCCGTGGCCGGCTACGGCGGGCCCGACGCCTCGCTCATGACCCGGCTGTCGCACCTGATCCTGCCTGCGGTGGTGCTGGGCCTGGTGAACTCGGCGCTGATCACCCGCTTCATCCGCGCCAGCATGCTGGACGTGCTGCGCGACGACTATGTGCGCACCGCGCGCGCCAAGGGCCTGCCCGAAAGCAAGGTGATCCTGAAGCACGCCGTGCGCAATGCGCTGATCCCGATCCTGACAGTGCTGGGCCTGACCACGGCGCTGCTGATCAGCGGCGCGGTCGTGACCGAAACCGTGTTCGGCCTGCCCGGCGTGGGCAGCCTGGTGGTGTCGGCCGTGCTGCGCCGCGACTACCCCGTCATCCAGGGCGCGCTGCTGATCATCGCGGCCATCTACGTCCTGATCAATCTCTTCATCGATCTGCTCTACCTGCTGGTCGATCCCCGGGTCCGCTACTGATATGGCTATCGCAACTACCGCTAATTCCGGCGCGGGCGCCGACCGCTGGCAGGTCCTGCGCCTGCTGGTGTCGCGCAAGACCGTGCTGATCAGCCTGATCGTGATCGTCGTGCTGGTCCTGGCTGCGCTGCTGGCGCCCTGGATCAGCCCCTACGATCCGTTCAAGCTGTCCATCATGAACCGGTTGAAGGCGCCGGGCGCCGCGCACTGGTTCGGCACCGACGACTTCGGCCGCGACGTGTTCAGCCGCGTCATCCACGGCGGCCGCCTGTCGCTGATGGTGGGCTTCTCCGTCGTGATCGTGTCCAGCATCCTGGGCATCGCGCTGGGCCTGATCGCCGGCTTCTTCCGCACGGCGGACAAGTTCGTGTCGCGCCTGATCGACGCCATGATGGCCTTTCCCGACATCCTGCTGGCGATCTCGCTGGTGGCCGCGCTGGGGCCGTCGCTGGTCAACGTGGTGATCGCGCTGGGCATCGTCTACACGCCGCGCCTGGCGCGCATCGTGCGCGCCTCGACCCTGGTGATCCGCGAACTGCCCTTCGTCGAAGCCGCCCGCGCGCTGGGCGTGCCCACCTGGCGCATCGTCACCGTGCACGTGCTGCGCAACCTGGTGTCGCCCATCCTGGTGCAGGGCACGTTCATCTTCGCCTACGCGATCCTGGCCGAAGCCGGCCTGTCGTTCCTGGGCGTGGGCGTGTCGCCCGACATCCCCACCTGGGGCACCATGATCAACGCCGGCCAGCAGTACATGGGCTCGGCCGACTGGATCATGATCTTCCCCGGCATCGCCATCGTCCTGTCCGTGCTGTCGCTGCAACTGGTCGGCGACGGCCTGCGCGACGTCCTCGATCCGCGCCTGCGCAAGGAGCTGTAATCATGACCGCAAGCACCCGAGACGTCGTGCTTTCCGTGGAAGGGTTGAAGACCTGGTTCCACAGCCGCGACGGCATCGCCAAATCCGTGGACGGCGTTACCTTCGACCTGGCCCGCGGCGAAACGCTGGCCATCGTCGGCGAGTCCGGCTCCGGCAAGTCCGTGACCAGCCTGTCCATCATGGGCCTGCTGCCCAAGCCGGCGGGTCGCATCGAGGCCGGCAAGATCCTGTTCCGCGACCGCCAAGGCGCGCAGCACGATCTGGCCCAGGCCTCGCCCGCCACCCTGCGCAAGATCCGCGGCGCCGAAATCGCCATGATCTTCCAGGAGCCCATGACCAGCCTGAATCCGCTGTACACGGTGGGCGACCAGATCGCCGAAGCCGTGCTGCAGCACGAGGGCGGCTCCCGCGACGCGGCCATGCGGCGCGCCCGTGAAATGCTGGAACGCGTCGAAATCCCGGCGGCCGAGCGGCGCATCAACGAGTACCCGCACCAGATGTCGGGCGGCATGCGCCAGCGCGTGATGATCGCGCTGGCCCTGGCGTGCAACCCCGCCGTGCTGATCGCGGACGAGCCGACCACCGCGCTGGACGTGACCGTGCAGGCGCAGATCCTGGACCTGCTGCGCCGGCTGCAGGCCGAGATGAACATGAGCATCCTGTTCATCACGCACAACCTGGGCGTGGTGGCCGAGATCGCGCATCGCGTGGCGGTCATGTACGCGGGCCGCGTGGTCGAGGACGCCGGCGTCTACGACCTGTTCGAAAAGCCCACGCACCCCTACACCCGCGGTCTGCTGTCCTGCATCCCCACGGCCGCCCTGCTGGCCTCCGGCGAACGGCTGCGCGCCATCCCGGGCAACGTGCCCAGCGTGCTGTCGCTGCCGGCCGGCTGTACCTTCGCGCCGCGCTGCCCGCTGGCTGCCGACGACTGCCGCGCCGCCGTACCCGAACTCATGCCGGTGCAGACCGACCACCGCGCGCGCTGCATCAAGGTGAATCCGATATGACGAGTAGCCCCATTCCCATCCGCGCCGAGGAGCCGCTGGTGCGGATCCAGGACCTCAAGGTCCACTTCCCCACCTCGCAGGCGCGCCATGCGCCGGTCGTGAAGGCCGTGGACGGCGTCAGCTTCGACGTGCCGCGCAACACCATCGTCGGCCTGGTCGGCGAATCCGGCTCGGGCAAGACCACCACCGGCCGCGCCCTGCTGCGCCTGTTCGCGCCCACCGCCGGCCGCATCCTGTTCGACGGCCAGGACATCACCAAGCTGTCCGAAAAGCAGATGCTGCCCTGGCGCCGCCGCATGCAGATCGTGTTCCAGGATCCCTACGCCAGCCTCAACCCCCGCATGACGGTGGCCGAGATCCTGGGCGAAGCGCTGGACACCCACCGGCTTGCCCAGAATCGCCGCATGGCCCGCATCGGCGAGCTGCTGGAACGCGTGGGCCTGAACGCCGACCACAGCCGCCGCTATCCGCACGAGTTCTCCGGCGGCCAGCGCCAGCGCATCGGCATCGCCCGCGCGCTGGCGGTCGAGCCCGATTTCATCGTGGCCGACGAGCCGGTGTCCGCGCTGGACGTGTCGGTGCAGGCGCAGGTGCTGAACCTGCTGCAGGACCTGCAGCGCGACCTGGGCCTGACCATGCTGTTCGTGGCCCACGACCTGGCGGTGGTGGACTACCTGTGCGACGAGGTCGTGGTGATGTACCTGGGCCGTGTCATGGAACGCGGCCCGACCAGTGAGGTCTACGCCCGCCCCCGCCATCCCTATACCCGCGCGCTGCTGTCCGCCGCGCCGGTGCCGGACCCGCGCGCGCCGCGCTCGCGTATCCTGTTGAAGGGCGACATCCCCAGCCCGGTCAACCCGCCTTCCGGCTGCGTGTTCCGCACCCGCTGCCCCTACGCCATCGAAAGCTGCGCAACCACCGAGGCGCAGGCCGCCAATGTCGGCCCGGGCCACTATGTGGCGTGTTCGCGCATCGGCGACGCCGAGCTGGCCGCCTGATAATCGCCCAGTCCAGAACAGATCCAGGAAGCCCACATGAACATCATCCGCGACATCGTCTTCCAGATACGCAGTCGGCGGGACTCGCTGAGCGTGACCGAACGCAAGGTCGCCGACGCCATCCTGGACGACATCATCTGGGGCGCCAGCGCCACCGTCGACCAGCTGGCGGCCAAGGCCGGCGTCAGCATCGCCACCATCTCGCGCTTCGCGCGCACGGTCGGCTGCGACGACACCCGCGACCTGAAGCTCAAGCTGGCCCAGGCCAGCACAGTGGGCAGCCGCTTCCTGGACCCCAGCGCGCCAACCGAGGAAAGCACCTTCTACGCCCGCATCTACGCCGACATCGAAAGCACGCTGCGCGCCCACCTGCCCAACTTCACCGAGCAACTGTTCGAGGCGGCCGCCGGCATTGTGGACGGCGCGCGCATGATCTACGTCTTCGGCATGGGCGGCGCGTCGGCCGTACTGGCGCAGGAAGTGCAGTCGCGCCTGGTGCGCCTGGGCTATCCCATTGCCGTGTACAGCGATGCGGTGCTGCTGCGCATGGTCGCGGCCACGCTGGACGAACGCGACGCGGTGCTGATCCTGTCGGCCTCGGGCCTCACGCCGGAAATCGTGGGCGCGGCCCGCATCGTCAAGCAGTACCAGGCGCGCATCGTCGCCATCACCGACGCCACCTCCGCCCTGGCTGAACTGGCCGACGTGGTGCTGCCCATCCGCACCGACGAAACCGACTTCATCTACAAGCCCTCGGCATCGCGCTACGCGATGATGCTGGCCATAGACCTGCTCTCGACCGAACTGGCCATGCTGAACCAGGAAGAAAACCGGGAGCGCCTGCGCCGCATCAAGCTGGCGCTGGACGAACACCGCGGCGGTCCGAACCGCCTGCCGCTGGGCGATTGAACTGGAACACAAGATGTACGACACCCTCATAGGCAATGTGCTGGTCCTGGACGGCACCGGCGAACCCGCCTACCGCGCCAGCGTGGCGCTGGCCGACGGCCGCATCGCGGCCATCGGCGACCTGCCCGGCGCGGCGGCGCGCCAGATCATCGATGGCACCCGCCTGGCGCTGGCCCCGGGTTTCATCGACGTGCACACGCATGACGACACCAACGTCATCCGCACGCCGGACATGCTGCCCAAGCTGTCCCAGGGCGTGACCACCGTAGTGGTGGGCAATTGCGGCATCAGCGCGTCGCCCGTGGCCCTTCGCGGCGAACCGCCGGACCCGATGAACCTGCTGGGCGCCCGCGCGGACTTCAGCTACCCCACCTTCGCGGACTACACCCGCGCCATCGAGGCCGCGCGCCCCGCCGTGAACGTGGCCGCGCTGGTCGGCCACACCGCCCTGCGCAGCAACCACATGGACCGGCTCGACCGCGCCGCCACTCGCGAGGAAGTGCTGGCCATGCGCGAGCAGCTGCGCGACGCGCTGGCCCATGGCGCCATCGGCCTGAGCACCGGCCTGGCCTATGCCTCCGCGTTCGACGCGGACACCGAAGAGGTCAAGCTGCTTGCCGAGGCGCTGGATGAATTCGGCGCGCTCTACACCACCCACCTGCGCTCGGAGTTCGCCGCCATCCTGGAGGCCATGCAGGAAGCCTTCGACATCGGCCAGCATGCCCGCGTGCCGGTGGTGGTGTCGCACCTGAAATGCGCCGGCGCCGGCAACTGGGGCCGCACGAAAGAAGTGCTGTCCGCGCTCGAGACCGCCGGCCGCCTGCAACACGTGGGCTGCGACTGCTACCCCTACTCCGCCAGCTCCTCGACCCTGGACCTAAAGCAGGTCACGGACGAGTTCGACATCGACATCACCTGGTCCGTGCCGCATCCGGAGCAGGCCCGCCGCAAGCTGGCCGACATTGCCGCCGACTGGGGCCTGAGCCTGCTCGAAACGGCCGCGCGCCTGCAGCCGGCCGGCGCCGTGTACCACAACATGCATGAAGACGACGTGCGCCGCGTGCTTTCGCACCGGCTCACCATGGTGGGCTCCGACGGCCTGCCCAACGATCCCATGCCTCACCCCCGGCTCTGGGGCGCATTCCCGCGCGTGCTCGGCCACTACAGCCGCGACGTGGGGCTGTTCCCGCTGACGGAGGCCGTGCACAAGATGACGGGCCTGTCCGCCGCCCGCTTCGGCCTGGCCGAGCGCGGATTGGTGCGCGAGGGCTACCACGCGGACCTGGTGCTGTTCGATCCGGCCACGGTCATCGACCGCGCCACCTTCGCCGCGCCGGTGCAGACTGCCGCTGGCATCGAGGCGGTGTGGGTCAATGGCGCCCTGTCCTATCGCCAGGGCGAGGCCACCGGCGACCGCGCCGGCCGCTGGCTGCCGCGCAGCGGCGACCTGCGCAAGAACTTCCAGTAAGCAACGGGCGAAATCCCGGTGCAAAACCGGCCATTCATTTCAAGGAGAGAACCATGAGCAATGCTCCCACCGCCGACAGCAACGGCATCACCCGCTACGGCGTCGCCGGCGGCACGGGCCAGGGCGGCTCGCACATGCCCTTTGCCCGCGCGGTCGCGGCCGACGGCTGGCTGCACGTGTCCGGCCAGGTGCCGATGGACAACGGCGAAGTCGTCGAAGGCGGCATCGTGACCCAATCGCACAAGGCCATCCAGCAGGTGCTGGCCATCCTGAAGGAAGCCGGCTACGGTCCCGAACACGTCGTGCGCTGCGGCGTGTGGCTGGACGACGCGCGCGACTTCGCGTCGTTCAACAAGGTGTTCAAGGAATACTTCGGCGAGAACCCGCCGGCGCGGGCCTGCGTGCAGTCGTCGCTGGTGGTCGACGCCAAGGTCGAGGTCGACTGCATCGCGTATAAGCGTCCCTAAGCGGACACCACACAAGAAAAAGCCTGGCGTTGCCAGGCTTTTTTCACATCTTCACGACATCAACACCCTTGGGCGCGACAAACTGGAATTCCTTGGCCGGCAGCTGTGGGTTGGCTGCGATGCCGGACAGATCCACGCGGGTGGTCTGGCCAAATGAATCCAGCAGCTCCACGCGCACCGGCAGGTTGTCCTTCATGCCGATGTCCACGCGCGAAAAGCCCGCATCGGCGGTGCGCGGCTTGGCCCGCAGCCAATCGATCCCATCCTTGGACGGCAGGGCCGAAACGTCGAACGACTGCTCCAGCGACCCCGAGCCGAACAGGATGGCGGCGGGCGAGGTGCCGATGGCGGCATCGACCTTGCGTTCGGTGACCTGGGCCAGGTCCGGATCGAACTGGAATACCTGGCGGCCATCCGAGATCACCAGTTGCTCATAGGGCTTCTGCACCGCCCACTTGAACTTGCCGGGACGCTGGAACGAGAACACGCCGGTCTGGGCGGGCTGCGTGCGGCCCTGATTGTTCACCGTGTACTGCGAGAACGAGCCGGTGGCCGAGGTCACCGTGGCCACGAAAGCGCGCAGCTGCTCCTGCGCGCTGGCGGCAAACACCATGGCGGGCGCCAGGCTCAGGGCCGCCACGGCGGCCAGTCGGCGGAACATCTTCATCAAGCTTCCTCTCGGGCGGCGGCGGCTGCGGGAACCAGGATCTCGCGGTTGCCATTGGACTGCATCGCCGACACCATACCCGATTGCTCCATCTGCTCCAGTAACCGGGCAGCACGGTTGTAACCAATGCGCAGGTGGCGCTGCACCAGCGAAATGGACGCGCGGCGGTGCTTGAGCACCACTTCGCAAGCCTGGTCGTACATCGGGTCGGATTCGGCGTCGCCGCCGATGCCGGTGACGCTGCTGGCGCCTTCGCCCGCATCCCCGTCCAGGCCGCCTTCCAGCAGGCCTTCGATGTAGTTGGGTTCGCCCTGCGCCTTGAGGCTTTCCACCACGCGGTGCACTTCGTCATCGCTGCAGAACGCGCCGTGCACGCGTACCGGCAGGCCGGTGCCCGGCGGCATGTAAAGCATGTCGCCCTGGCCCAGCAGGGTTTCGGCGCCCATCTGATCCAGAATGGTGCGCGAGTCGATCTTGGACGACACCTGGAACGCGATGCGCGTCGGGATGTTGGCCTTGATCAGGCCGGTGATGACGTCGACGCTGGGACGCTGCGTGGCCAGGATGAGGTGGATGCCGGCGGCGCGCGCCTTCTGCGCCAGGCGGGCGATCAGCTCTTCGATCTTCTTGCCCACCACCATCATCAGGTCGGCGAGTTCGTCGATGACCACCACGATGGTGGGCAGCGGCGACAGCGGCTCCGGCGCGTCCGGCGTCAGCGAGAACGGATTCGGAATGGGTTCCTCGCGCTTGATGGCGTCGCGGATCTTGGTGTTGTAGCCCGCCAGGTTGCGCACGCCCATCTTGCTCATCAGGCGGTAGCGCTTTTCCATTTCGCCCACGCACCAGTTCAGCGCGTTGGAGGCCTGGCGCATGTCGGTGACCACCGGCGCCAGCAGATGCGGAATGCCTTCGTAGACGCTCATTTCGAGCATCTTCGGATCGATCAGGATCAGCCGGGTGTGGGACGCGTCCGCCTTGTACAGCAGCGACAGGATCATGGCGTTGATCCCCACGGACTTGCCCGAACCGGTCGTGCCCGCCACCAGCAGGTGGGGCATCTTGGCCAGGTCGGCCACCACCGGATTGCCGGCGATGTCCTTGCCCAGCGCCATCGTCACGACGGAATGGCTGGCGTGGTAGGTCTGCGAACCCAGGATCTCGGACAGGCGCACCATCTGGCGGCGCGGGTTGGGCAGTTCCAGGCCCATCAGGTTCTTGCCCGGAATGGTTTCCACCACCCGGATGCTGACCAGGCTGAGCGCGCGCGCCAGGTCCTTGGCCAGGTTGACGATCTGGCTGCCCTTCACGCCCGTGGCGGGCTCGATTTCGTAGCGCGTGATGACCGGGCCGGCCTGCGCCGCCACCACGGTGACCGACACGCCAAAGTCGGCCAGCTTCTTTTCGATCAGGCGCGAAGTGAATTCAATGGTTTCGGCCGACACCGTTTCCTGGTTGGCCAGGGGTGGATCCAGCAGGCTGATCGCGGGCAGATCGCCTTCCGCGCCGCCCGAGGGCGCGAAGAACAGCGATTGCTGCTTTTCCTTTTCAACGCGTTCGGACTTGGGCACCACGGTAATGGCGGGTTCGATCCGCACCGGCTGCTCGTGGACCAGCTTTTCCTGCTTGGCCACGACCTGTTCGGTGCGCACGGCCTTGGCGACCTCGCCGACCTTGCGGTCTTCGCGGGCGGCGTAGGAGTCGCGCACGCGACGCACCAGGCCCTCCAGCCACGAGCCCACGCGTTCGGCGATGGACAGCCAGGAAAACGAGAAGAACAGGCTCAGGCCGATGGCCAGCATGACCAGAAAGGCCAGCGTGCTGCCAGTGAAACCGATGCTGCGGCCGATCAGGTCGGCCAGCGTCTGGCCGATCACGCCGCCGGCGCCGCTGGTGTTCTCGGAGGCGCCGGGCAGATGCGTGCCGCGGCTGGCCAGGCGCAGGGCTTCCATGCCCAGCGACCCCACCAGCAGCAGAAAGAAACCGATGCCCTCTTCCCAGTGGACGCGGGGCAACACTTCCGGCTGCTTACTATTGGTAACGCGAAGATGGCTGGCCAGGCGGCGGTAGCCCGCGCGCACCCGGTGCAGCAGCAAAATTACCCACCACCAGGCGGAAAAGCCGAACAGATAGAGCAGGATGTCCGCCAGATAGGCGCCCAGGGTCCCGCCCTTGTTGTGGATGGCGCCGGCGGGGACGGAATGCGACCAGCCAGGGTCGGCCGCATTCCAGGTGGCCAGCACCAGCGTCAGCCAGGCCGCCAGGGCGGCGAAGAGGATCCAGCGGGCTTCGCGCAGCAGGGCGGACAAGCGCGTCTGCAGGGGGGAAGGCCCGTTACGGGTATTGCGCGAGGCGCGCGGAGAAGCAGTCGAGATACGCGGCATGCGGCTCATTATAATTGGGCGTTAACCTAAAGATACCCGCCCATGTCCACGCCTACGCACGCTAAAGTTTTGATACTCGGTTCCGGCCCCGCCGGTTACACGGCGGCCGTCTATGCGGCACGCGCCAATCTGAGCCCTGTTCTTGTTACAGGTCTGGCCCAAGGCGGCCAGCTCATGACCACCACGGACGTCGACAATTGGCCGGCCGACGCCGATGGCGTGCAGGGTCCGGACCTGA
The DNA here is from genome assembly GCF_058796095.1 of Achromobacter sp. GW823-FHT04E03. Classification (NCBI taxonomy): domain Bacteria; kingdom Pseudomonadati; phylum Pseudomonadota; class Betaproteobacteria; order Burkholderiales; family Alcaligenaceae; genus Achromobacter; species Achromobacter sp. GW823-FHT04E03. The sequence goes on from NZ_JBXAIJ010000003.1 coordinate 856,324, forward strand.
TGCAGCGCTTCCAGAAGCACGCCGAACGTTTCAACACCGAAATGATCTTCGACCACATTGCCAAGGTCGATGTGTCCAAGCGCCCGTTCACCCTCACGGGCGACACCGGCAAGATCTACACCTGCGACGCCCTCATCATCGCCACCGGCGCCTCGGCCAAGTACCTCGGCCTGCCGTCTGAAGAGGCCTTCATGGGCCGCGGCGTGTCCGGCTGCGCCACCTGCGACGGCTTCTTCTACCGCAACCAGGACGTCGTCGTCGTCGGCGGCGGCAATACCGCCGTGGAAGAAGCGCTGTACCTGTCGAACATCTGCCGCAAGGTCACCCTGATCCATCGCCGCGACAAGTTCCGCGCCGAGCCCATCCTGGTCGACAAGCTCATGAGCAAGGTCGAGAACGGCAACATGGAACTCAAGCTGTTCCATACCCTGGAAGAAGTGCTGGGCGACGACAGCGGCGTCACCGGCGTGCGCGTGCGCCACGTCGACACCGGCGTCACCGAAGACATGGCGGCCACCGGCGCCTTCATCGCCATCGGCCACCAGCCCAACACCGAAATCTTCCAGGGCCAACTGGAAATGAAGGACGGCTACATCGTCACCAAGAGCGGCCTGTCCGGCATGGCCACGATGACCTCGGTCCCGGGCGTGTTCGCGGCCGGCGACGTGCAGGACCACGTCTACCGCCAGGCCATCACCAGCGCCGGCACCGGCTGCATGGCCGCGCTGGACGCACAACGGTGGCTGGAGAATGCGGGGCAGTAAGGTCGGCCTGGCCGACCTGAAACGCCTGAAGAAAGACCTGCAGGCCGAGCGCGAACGCGCCGCCCTGGCCCAGCGGGTGGCGGTGCTGAAAAAAGCCGACACCGCCCCCGTGGACGACATGGCGGCGTTCAAGCGCACGATGCAGTCGGTCACGCCCATCAAGCAGGCCGCCCGGGTGGAGCACAAGCCCGTGGCACAGCCTGCGCCCGCGCTGCGCCGCGCCAACGCGCTGGGCGAAACGCCCACGCGCGCCGACGCCGGCGTCTCAGACGGCGGCGAAATCACGCATCTGCTGTCCGAAGGCGGCACCGCCTTCGTACGCAGCGACGCCGCGCCCGACACCGCGCGCAACCTGCGCCGCGGCCAATGGCGCGCAGGCGCCGAACTGGACCTGCATGGTCTGCGGGTGGAACAGGCCCGCCACGCCCTGCTGTCGTTCCTGGACGAATGCCAGGAGCACGGCATCCGTTGCGTGCGCATCGTGCACGGCAAGGGCTATGGCTCACAGGGGCTGGAACCGGTGCTCAAGGACAAGGCCCGCACCTGGCTGGTGCAGAAAAACGAGGTGCTGGCGTTTTCCGAGGCGCCCGAGCGCGAAGGCGGCGCGGGCGCCCTGCTGGTGCTGCTGCGACAAGCCGAAGGAACGCGCAAATGAAGTGGCTCTATCTGGGCATAGCGATCATCGCCGAGATCTTCGCGACCAGCGCGCTCAAGGGGTCCGAAGGCTTCACCCGCCTGGCGCCGTCCATCGTGACGGTGTTCGGCTATCTGATCTCGTTCTACTTCCTGTCGCTGACCCTGCGCGAGATCCCGGTGGGCATCGCCTACGCCATCTGGTCCGGCGTGGGTATCGTGCTGATATCCATCGTGGGCGCGGTGCTGTTCAAGCAGCACCTGGACACGCCCGCGCTCATCGGCATCGGCCTCATCATCGCCGGCGTGGTGGTGATGAACGTGTTCTCGAAATCCGTTTCGCATTGAAGCCCCGCGACGGGTCCACGGCGAGTTCCCGGATCCGCCGCTGGCTGGCGGCCTGGCTGTGCCTGGGCTGTCTGGGCTTGCTGCCGGCCGGCAATGCCTGGGCCCAGGAGTTCAACCGCGCGGCTGAGCTCGTGCGCTACCGGACCTGGCTGAGCGCTTTCAAGCAGGACCTGGACCAGTTGTCCGCTACCCCCGGCCCCTTGTCGCAAGCCCAGCTGGAGGCGATGTTCGCCCGCACGGTGGTGCCCGGCTCACGCGGCGCGGGATTCATCCGCCAGGCGTTCACGCAGCGCGGCAGTGAAGGCGCAAACTTTCCGAAGCCTGGCCCGCGCGCCGTGCTCATGGCCGTGCTGGACAGTGCCATCCCCGCCGGCCAGGGCGGCCTGTATCCGGAAGCGGATGCTGCCCTGAACGTCGCGGAGCTGACCGTCTGGTACCTGCATGTGGATGTCGGCGACATGACCAATACCTACCTGCTGTCGGGCGAGCACTTCACGCCTTACCGACTACCTCCTCCGGGCAAGCTGGAACGCAACGCCTACCCCTTCCTGCTGATGGACACCCGCGACAACGCCTTGCGCCTGGGCGGCGTCAGCAGCGAACTCTGGGGGCTGATCGCCTACCTGCACAATGCCGCGCTTTGATTGCTCTCTGCGTCTGCTTGCGCTGACGGCACTTTCCATGGCGCCGGGGCTGGCCAGCGCGCTCTGCGAGCCACTGGCGGCGTCCGCGCAGCGCCACACCAGGGTGATGGACATTTCCCTGGACGACACGAATACCTTGCTGGCGCTGGACGGCTCGCGCATCCGGTCATGGCTGCCTGGCGTCGCCATAGACACGGACGGACGCGCCTCCCCCGCCATCTGGGCCGAACAGGTGGACTGGTCCGTCTACGCCGCCGCGCCGCACGCCCGCATCGGCGTCACGATGCTGCGCTGGGAAAGCGCCCCCGACGGCCGCCAGCATTTGTGCGGCATCGCCCGTTACAGTGCCAACGCAGTCCACGAAACCCGCGCATCGGGCAAGGCCGAGCTGCCCCCGCCAGACGCTGAAACGCGCTTCTACTATGACGCCGCCGGTCGGCTGACTGGCTACGAGGAGCGCTCGCGCGCATGGGACGGCCGCCGCAACCGGCCGGCGCGCTACTGCCTGCGCTACGACGCCCACGGCTGGCTGGCCGAGCTGGGCGCCAACGATTGCTCGGCGCGCTCCCGGCCCATGGCCCGCTACGTGCATGACGCGGCAGGCCGGCTGTTGCGCACGATTTCCTATCAAGACAGATCCGAAGACGCGTTCGAAGTCGTGACGTATGACGCTCAGGGCCGCAGGGCGCAGCGCTACTTGCGCCAGCGGAGGGCGTGGGCGGACGAGCCCGCCGTTCTGGGACTGCCCTACCGCGAAAGTCCGGGCCACTATGCCGTACTAGTGTTGCCCGGTCCGGCCTGGAAAGCGCCAGCGCTGGATTCGTACAACTACGACTGGACCATCGTGCAACCCAAGCAGACCGCCGCAGGCATGGCCAGCATCTATGACGCCAAGCGGGACCCCGCCCAGGTGCTGGCAAAAGGCAAAAGCGGCGACGATGGACAGTTCCCCATGACCAGCGCGCAACGCAAACGGGTCTGGGAGGCCGCCGGCCAGACGCCGGGCGGCGTGCAATGGCTATGGGCGCCCGGCCAGACCTATACCCTGCTGCAAACGATGCCCGCGGCGGCATGGGCTTCCTGCGTCGATCCGGAAAACCGGAAGGCCGACGCCTGCGCAGCGCCTTAGGCGCGTTCGCCCTGCGGCTTGGGTGCGCCCGGATGCCGCAGGTAGTCCACCAGCGCCAGCGTGGCCCGGTCGGGAGGCGGCGTCAGCAGGGACACCACAATGATCGTCAGGAATGCCACCGGCGCGCCGAACACGCCCGCCGCGATCGGCTGGATGCCCCACCACAGGTCCACGGGCTGGGTGCGTGAAATGCCCAGCACCCATTCGCGCAGCCACGGATGCGTGTGCGTCATGTAGGCGAACGTCGCCGCAAGCCCCGCCGCCATGCCCAGCGTCGCCCCCCATTTGTTGGCCCGGCGCCAGAACACGCCCATGACCAGCGCCGGGAAAAACGACGAAGCCGCGAAGGAAAACGCGGCCGACACCATGAACAGGATGTCCGCCGGCTTGCGCGCCGCCACCCAGGCCGCACCGAACGCCACCAGCAGCAACAGGATCTTGGACACCATCACGCGGCGCGCCGCCGACATGCGCGGCGACACCATGCGGTACCACATGTCGTGCGACAGGGAGTTGGACAGGGTCAGCAACAGGCCATCGGCGGTGGACAGCGCCGCAGCCAGCCCGCCCGCCGCCACCAGGGCCGATATGACGTAGGGCAGCCCGCCGATTTCCGGCATGGCCAGCACCACCACGTCGGCACCCATGCTGATTTCGCTCAACTGCACGATGCCGTCGCGGTTGACGTCGGTCACGTCCAGCAGATTGCTGTCGACGGCGCTCCAGGCATGCACCCAGTTGGGCAGGCTGAGAAAGCTGGACCCCACCACCTGTGTATAGACCTCGTACTTCACCAGCAGCGCCAGCGCCGGCGCCATGAAATACAGCAGCAGGATGAACAGTAGCGACCAACACACCGATTTGCGCGCCTCGATGACTGAAGGCGTGGTGTATGAACGCATCAGGATGTGCGGCATGCCGGCGGTGCCCAGCATCAGGCATAGCACCAGCGCCAGGAAGTTGACGCGCATATTGCGCTGCTCTTCCGGATCCTTGGACGGGAACGGTTCCGCATGCGGTGTGGCGGGCGCCGCCCGCGCCTCGAAGGCGGCCTTGGCCTGCGCCCATGCGACACGCGCCTCCTCCACGCTGGGGGGATAGCCGGCCAGCTCGCGTTCGGCCGAGCGGATCTCGACCATGGGCGCATCGTTCGCCGTCAACTGCGCCAGCCGGCTGCGCAGCTTGTCCTTTTCCAGTGTCCAGGATTCTGGCAATGCCGCCATCCGGCGGCCCATTTCGTCGGCGCGCTCCTGCCAAAGCCTGCGCACCTCGATTTCGGACGGGTCGTTCTGCAGGTAGATTTCTTTTTCGGTGACCTGCTGCAGCACCACCCCGGCCGACAACTGCGGCACGGGCATGTTGGTGTGCTTGATGGACAGCCAGACCACCGGCACCAGATAGGCAATGACCAGGATGATGTACTGCCCCACCTGCGTCCAGGTGACCGCGCGCATGCCGCCCAGGAACGAACAGACCAGCATGCCGCCCAGCGCCACGAAGATGCCGAGCTCGAAGGAAATGCCGGTCATGCGCGTGGTGATGATGCCCACGCCGTAGATCTGCGCCACCAGGTAGGTGAAGGAACAGAGTATGGCGCAGGCCACGCCCGCCAGGCGCGGCATGTTGCCGCCATAGCGCGCACCCATGAAGTCAGGGATGGTGTATTGGCCGAAGCGGCGCAGATAAGGCGCCAGCAGCATCGCCACCAGTACGTAGCCGCCGGTCCAGCCCATGATGTAGGCCAGCCCACCGTAGCCCGTCAGGTAGAGCGTGCCGGCCACCCCGATGAAGGAAGCCACCGACATCCAGTCGGCGGCGGTGGCCATGCCGTTGTAGATCGCGGGCACCCGCCGGCCGGCCACGTAGTATTCCACCTGATCCGAGGTCCGGCAGACGATGCCGATACCGGCGTACAGGCTGACCGTGACCAGCAGGAATACATAGCCGATCCAGTTGCGCGGCATGCCCAGGATCTCGGCCAGCGCCATCAACAGGATCATCAACGCGAAGCCCGCCGTGTACAGCACGTAGATGCGGCGCAGCCGGACTCTGAATTGCTGGGGCGTGTCTCCGCTGAAAAACGGCATCAGCGGTGCCCTCCCGTGTCGTCGGAGCGCTCATCGGCGCGATTCATGATCCGGGCGTAGATGCCGATGATGACCAGGTAGGCCAGCGGCGCGCCATAGGCCGCCATCCAGAACGCGAACGGCCAGCCGATGAAATCGAAGTTCAGGCTGCGGGCAAAAAAAGCGGGAATGAAGGTCAGCGCGGCCCAGGCGACGAGCAACACCAGGATCAGCCACAAGTTGCGGCGCCAATAGGGAGTCGTGGCGGGTGCCGAGGATGAAAGGCGCGATTCCGACATAGCTGGGATGAGCGAACCCTGTCTGATTATCGCGAAACGCGGCGCTTGAAAAGCCTTTTTGCGCTTGAAATGCCGGCTTTTTATGCGACAACGGCCGGCACTACCTGGTGCCAGCCGTTGTGCGTTTTGCTTTTTTTGGGTACTGCTTTACTTTTTTTATGTACCGGTGCCGCCGGTATTTGCCCATGCAGGGCTTTGTCTCCTCACCTGCATGGGAAGAGATTCTGCACCAGATGCGGGATTGTCACACTAGGGGAATGCCCTAAGAAGGAGCATTCATTTACATATTCCATGCACCAAGATGGTGCAATTCGGTGTTCCCGTACTGAATATTGGGATTTTACGTTTCATTTACACCCCCCTCCCAAACGTATACCCCGTTTTTACCCCCCGCTCCATAACCTGCCGGTGTCCTGATTGGTCACTACGCCTGCCCGGCGCGCATCCCTATTCGCCGAGCAGGCCCGTCGTTCGAAGGGAGCGCCGCTCCCGGGAGGAAAAACGTGGATGCCTTCTATATCGCCATCTTTGCCGTCATGGCCGGGCTGACTTTCGCCCTGTTGCGGTTCTGCGAAACCTTGTCTGCGGGAGAGCAGCCATGAACTGGCTCTATTGGCTGAGCGGCCTGACGGCCGCCTTGTTGTTCGTGTACCTGCTGGTCGCGCTGTTCAAACCGGAGAAATTCTGATGACCGCCGAATTCGTCGGATTGCTGGTCGCGTACCTGGCAGTCCTGCTTGCGATCGCGCCCCTGCTCGGGCGTTACATCCGCATCGCCATGGAAAACGGGCAATCCCGGCTGACCGCCTGGGGCCGTCCAATCGAGCGCGGCATCTACCGGCTGGCGGGCATAGACCCGCAGGCCGAAATGGGCTGGAAGCGCTACGCCGTGGCGGTGCTGGCCTTCAATATCATCGGCATCGCGGCCGTCTACGCCTTGCAGCGCCTGCAGGGCATGCTGCCGCTCAATCCCGCCGGCATGGGCGCGGTGTCACCGGACTCGGCCCTGAACACCGCCATCAGCTTCGTGGCCAATACCAACTGGCAGGGCTATGGCGGCGAATCGACGATGAGCTACCTGACGCAGATGCTGGCGCTGACGGTGCAGAATTTCGTCTCGGCCGCCACCGGCATCGCCGTGCTGTTCGCGCTGATCCGCGGCCTGTCGCGCCATTGCTCGGCCACGGTGGGCAACTTCTGGACCGACATGGTGCGTAGCACGCTGTACGTGCTGCTGCCGCTGTCCCTGGTCCTGGCGCTGGCGCTGGTCAGCCAGGGGGTGATCCAGAATTTCAGCCCCTATCAGGAAGTCCAGACGATCGAGGCGGTGCATTACGAGCAGCCCCGCGTGGACGCCCAAGGCCAGCCCGTGCTGGACGCCCAGGGACAGGCCGTGACCGATCCCGCCGTCAGCAAGACCCAGACCCTGGCCATGGGTCCGGTCGCTTCGCAGGAATCGATCAAGCTGCTGGGGACCAACGGCGGCGGCTTCTTCAACGCCAACTCCGCGCATCCCTTTGAGAACCCCACGCCGCTGGCGAACTTCCTGGAGATGTTGGCCATCCTGGCCATTCCCGCCGCGCTGTGCTTCTCGTTCGGCGAAATGGTGGGCAGCCGGCGCCAGGGCATCGCGATCCTGGCGGCCATGACCGTGCTGTTCGCGGTGTTTGCGCTATCCGCCGCCTACTTCGAGCAGCAGCCCAATCCGATGGCGGCCCAGGCCGGCGCCGACAGCGCGCTCAGCGCGTTCTCGCCGGGCGGCAACATGGAAGGCAAGGAAACCCGCTTCGGCATCGCCACCACCTCGCTGTTCGCCACCGTCACCACGGCGGCGTCCTGCGGCGCGGTCAACGGCATGCACGATTCGCTCAACGCCATGGGCGGCCTGACGCCGATGCTGTTGATGCAATTGGGCGAGGTGGTCTTCGGCGGCGTGGGTTCGGGCCTGTACGGCATGCTGGCCTTCGCCATCCTGGGCGTCTTCATCGCCGGACTGATGATAGGCCGCACCCCGGAATACCTGGGCAAGAAGATCGAAGCCTATGACATGAAGATGGTCTCCATCGTCATCCTGGCTACCCCGCTGCTGGTGCTGGTCGGCACGGCGCTGGCGGTCTCGGTGCCGGCCGGCCAGGCTGGCGTGCTGAATCCGGGCATCCACGGTTTCTCCGAAATCCTCTATGGCCTGACGTCGGCCGCCAACAACAACGGCAGCGCCTTCGCCGGGTTGTCGGCCAACACGCCCTTCTACAACGTGCTGCTGGGCGTCGCCATGTGGTTCGGCCGCTTCGCCATCATCGTCGCCATCCTGGCGATGGCCGGCTCGCTGGCCGCCAAGCGCCGGCTGCCCGCCGGTCCCGGCAGCATGCCCACCACCGGCCCGCTGTTCGTGGTGCTGTTGATCGGCGCGGTGCTGCTGGTAGGCGCTTTGACGTACGTGCCCGCACTGGCCTTGGGCCCGGTGGCGGAACACCTGCAAATTAAAGGCTAGGAATGAAAATGGCCAAGATTGAAACTTCTACTACCGGCGCCGGCGGCGGCGCCGCCCGCGCCGCGACTGGCGTTGCGCGTGAACGCCAGTTCGGCATGTGGTCGCGCGCCCTGATCGGTCCGGCGGTGCTGGACAGCCTGCGCAAGCTATCGCCCGCCGCGCAGTTGAAGAACCCCGTGATGTTCGTGGTCTACGTCGGCAGCATCCTGACCACGGTGCTGTGGGTCATGGCCCTGCGCGGCCGGGCCGAAGCGCCCGCCGGGTTCATCCTGGCGATCGCCGTGTGGCTATGGTTCACCGTGCTGTTCGCGAACTTCGCCGAAGCCCTGGCCGAAGGCCGCGGCAAGCAGCAGGCGGCCACCCTGCGCGGCCTGCGCACCACCATCGACGCCCGTCTGCTGAAGGGCTTTCGCGATGCCGACGCCAGCCTGGCTGCGCCCGGCGCCTGGCGCAACCAGGCAGTCAGCCAGCCTTCGGGCCTGCTGCGCCGGGGCGACGTAGTGCTGGTCGAAGCGGGCGACATCATCCCTGGCGACGGCCAGGTCATCGCCGGCGTGGCGTCAGTGGACGAAAGCGCCATCACCGGCGAATCCGCGCCCGTGATCCGCGAGTCCGGCGGCGACTTCTCGTCGGTCACCGGCGGCACCCGGGTGCTGTCTGACTGGATCTTCGTGCGCATCGCCGCCGACCCCGGCGAGAGCTTCCTGGACCGCATGATCACCATGGTCGAAGGCGCCAAGCGCCAGAAGACGCCCAACGAGCTGGCCCTTACCATCCTGCTGGTGGGCCTGACCGTGGTGTTCCTGCTGGTGGTCGTGACCCTGATGCCGTTCTCGATCTACGCGGTCAACGCCGCTGGCGGCGGTTCTGTGGTGACGGTCACGGTGCTGGTCGCGCTGCTGGTCTGCCTGATCCCCACCACCATCGGCGGCCTGCTGTCGGCCATCGGCGTGGCCGGCATGAGCCGAATGATGGGCGCGAACGTCATCGCTACGTCCGGCCGCGCCGTCGAAGCCGCTGGCGACGTGGACGTGCTGCTGCTGGACAAGACCGGCACCATCACCTTCGGCAACCGCCAGGCCTCGACCTTTCTGCCTGCCCCCGGCGTGTCCGCGCGCGAACTGGCCGAGGCCGCGCGCCTGGCCTCGCTGGCCGATGAAACGCCGGAAGGCCGCAGCATCGTGGCGCTGGCCGACAAGTCCATCCACGCCCCGGCCGCGCCCATGGCGCATGCCGAATTCGTGCCCTTCACCGCGCAATCGCGCATGAGCGGCGTGAACCTTAATGGCCGCATGATCCGCAAGGGCGCGGTCGACGCCGTGCAGGCCTGGCTGGCCGAGCAGGACTCGACCGTGCCGGAACAGGCCCTGCGCCTGGCTGAGGACGTGGCCCGCCGCGGCAGCACGCCGCTGATGGTCAGCGACGGCAATCGGGCGCTGGGCGTGGTCGAGCTGAAGGACATCGTCAAGCCGGACATCCAGTCGCGCTTCGCGGAGCTGCGCCGCATGGGCATCAAGACCGTGATGATCACGGGCGACAACAAGCTTACGGCCGCATCCATCGCCGCCGAGGCGGGCGTGGACGACTTCCTCGCGGAAGCCACGCCCGAGGCCAAGCTCAAGCTGATCCGCGCCTACCAGGCGGAGGGCCGGCTGGTAGCGATGACGGGCGACGGCACCAACGATGCGCCTGCGCTGGCCCAGGCGGACGTGGCGGTGGCGATGAATTCGGGCACCCAGGCCGCCAAGGAGGCCGGCAATATGGTGGACCTGGATTCCAACCCCACCAAGCTGATCGAGATCGTCGAGATCGGCAAGCAGATGCTGATGACCCGCGGCGCGCTCACTACCTTCAGCGTGGCCAACGACGTGGCCAAGTACTTCGCCATCATTCCGGCCGCCTTCGCCACCGTCTATCCGCAGTTGAACGTGCTGAACATCATGGGCCTGGCCACACCGGCCTCGGCCATTCTGTCTGCCGTGATCTTCAACGCGCTGATCATCGTGGTGCTGATCCCGTTGGCGCTCAAGGGCGTGCGCTATCGCGCGCTGGGCGCGGCCGTGCTGTTGCGCCGCAATCTGCTCATCTATGGCCTGGGCGGTCTGCTGGTGCCGTTTGCCGGCATCAAGCTGGTCGACATGGTCCTGGCCGCCCTGGGCTGGGCCTGAGCCCCGAAACCGCAAGGAACCCATCATGAAAAATTCCGCCACACTGCCGCGCCAAGGCGGCATCCTGCGTCCCGCGCTGGTCGTCTTCGCCGCGCTGTCGCTGGTGACCGGCCTGGCCTATCCCTTCCTGACCACGGGCATCGCCGCCGCCGTCTTCCCGCACGAGGCCGCCGGCTCGCTGATCAAGCAAGGCGACCGCGTCGTCGGCTCCGAACTGATCGGCCAGTCGTTCAGTTCGCCTGCCTACTTCTGGGGCCGCCCGTCGGCCACCGCGCCCATGCCGTACAACGGCGCCGGCTCCGGCGGTTCGAACCTGGGGCCGCGCAATCCGGCGCTGGCCGATGCCATCCAGGCGCGCATCGCTGCCCTGAAGGCGGCCGATCCGGACAACCCGGTCCCGGTGCCGGTGGACCTGGTCACCGCATCAGGCAGCGGCCTGGATCCGCACATCAGCCCGGCCGCCGCTGCCTACCAGGCGGCGCGCGTGGCGCGCGCCCGCGACCTGCCGCGCGCGCAGGTCGACGCGCTGATCCAGGCCCATACCGAGAAGCCCTGGCTGGGCGTGCTGGGCGACCCCGCGGTCAACGTGCTGACGCTGAACCTGGCGCTGGACCAATTGCGTCCAGCCCGCTGATGCCGCGGCGTATAGTATTGCCAGCCGTTCCCTCACACCTACTGCGCGTTCATGGCTGATATCGCTGGCGAGCGTCCCGACCCCGACGCGCTCTTGAAGACCCTGGACGACGCCGCGCGCCAGGCGGTGCGCGGCAAGCTGCGCGTCTACTTCGGGTCGTCGGCAGGCGTGGGCAAGACCTACGCCATGCTGGAGGCGGCGCGCGCGCAGGCCGCCCAGGGCGCCAACGTGCTGGCCGGCATCGTCGAGACCCACGGCCGGCGCGAAACCGCCACGCTGCTGGAAGGCCTGCCTGTCCTGCCGCTCAAGGACGTGCCGTACCGCGACCACGTGCTGAAGGAATTTGATTTGGACGGCGCACTGGCCCGCCATCCCGACCTGGTGCTGGTGGACGAGCTGGCGCACTCGAACGCGCCAGGCTCGCGCCATGCCAAGCGCTGGCAGGACATCCAGGAACTCCTGACGGCAGGCATCGACGTCTGGACCACGCTGAACGTGCAGCACCTGGACAGCCTGAACGAAGCCGTGGGCAGCATCACCGGCGTGCGCGTCTGGGAAACCGTGCCGGACGAGGTCTTCGATGCGGCCGACGAAGTCATTCTGGTGGACCTGTCGGCCGACGAGCTGCTGCGCCGACTGAAGGAAGGCAAGGTCTATCTGCCGGAACAGGCCCGCCACGCCACCCGCAATTTCTTTCGCAAGGGCAACCTGATAGCGCTGCGCGAGCTGGCGCTGCGCCGCACCGCCGACCACGTCGACGACGACGTCCAGGCCTACCGCCGCGACCGCGCCATCGAACCCGTGTGGCGTACGCGCGAAGCCGTGGTCGCGTGTATCGGTCCGGACGTGGACGCCGAGTACGTCATCCGCAGCGCACACCGCCTGAGCCAGCAGCTGGAATGCGATCTGCACGTGGTCACCATCGACACACCGCGCGCGGCCCCGCCGCCCCAGGCCGAACAGGAGCGCATCCAGCGCAGCCTGGCCCTGGCGGATGCATTGGGCGCGCGCAGCGAAGTCCTGGCCGGCGGCGACATGGTCGACGCCGTGGTGCGCTATGTGCGCCGCCACAACATCACCAAGGCCATTATCGGCCGCACCCGCGCCAGCGGCCTGCAACGCCTGCGCCTGTCGCTGTCCGCGCTGCTGACCGCGGCCATCTCGCCGGGCTGGCTGTGGCGCCGCCACAGCTTTGCCGACATGCTGGCCGCGGGCTGCCCCGAGATCGACATCATCCGCCTGGGCGCGCCGCCACTGCCGGCCGCATCCGCGCCGGGGCGCGATCCGCTCACGCTGGGACAACGTACGCGCCAGGCCGCCGACGAGCGCAATCCGCGGCCGCTGGCGGGCTACGCCTGGGCGCTGTGCTATTGCGCCGCGGCCACCGCGCTGTCCATGCTGGCCTTCCCGGCGCTGCACCAGACCAACATCGTCATGCTGTTCCTGCTGGCGGTGGTGGCCGTTGCGCTGCGCCACGGGCGCGGACCGGCGGCGCTGGCCTCGGTCATCAGCGTAGGGCTGTTCGATTTCTTCTTCGTGCAACCGCTGGCGTCCTTCGCCGTATCGGACGTGCAGTATCTGCTGACCTTCGGCGTGCTGCTGTCGGTGGGCCTGCTGATCGGCCAGTTGACGGCCGGCCTGCGCTTGCAGGCGCAGGCTTCGGTCAAGCGCGAAGCCGATGCGCGCAGCCTCTACGAATTCGCGCGCGAATTGTCGTCCGCGCTGCTGCCCGAGCAGATCGTCACCCTGGCGGGCGCCTTCGTGCATGCCACCTTCGGTTCGCGCTGCGCGCTATACATCCTGGGCATGGACGACCGCCTGAAGCTGGCGTCTCCCGCCGCGGACGACATGCCGCCGCTGGAATCCGCGCTGGCCCAATGGGTCTACGACCACGGACAGCCGGCCGGCGCAGGCACCTCCACCCTGTCCAACAGCGAACTGCTGTACCTGCCGCTGAAGGCGCCGATGCGCACCCGCGGCGTGCTGGCGCTGGCCGCTCCGCGCCGCAGCCTGTTCCTGAATCCCGACTCGCGCCGCCAGATCGAGGCCTACGCCACCCTGATCGCCATCGCGCTGGAACGCCTGCACTACGTGGAAGTGGCGCAGCAGGCGCTGGTCAGCATGGAATCCGAAAAGCTGCGCAACTCGCTGCTGGCGGCCGTGTCGCACGATCTGCGCACCCCGCTGACCAGCCTGGTCGGCATGACGGACACGCTGATGCGCCAGCAGGCGACGCTGCCGCCCGACATCCACGACACCGTCCGCGCCATGCGCGACCAGGCCCAGCGCATGCACGCGCTGGTGGTCAATCTGCTGGACATGGCGCGGCTGCAGAACCGCGACACGCCGCTGCGCCTGGAATGGCAATCCATCGAAGAACTGGTCGGCGCCTCGCTTGCCGCCATGCGCGAACCGCTGGCCGCACACCGCGTCACCGTGGACAGCCTGTCGCATCTGCCGCTGGTGGAATGCGACGGCGTACTGATCGAACGCGTGCTCTGCAATCTGCTGGAGAACGCGGCCAAGTACACGCCTGCCGGCAGCGCCCTGCGTCTGCATGCGGACGTACACGAGGGCGAACTGCGCGTGGCGGTCAGCGACAACGGCCCGGGCGTGCCGCCGGGCGCTGAGCGCCGCATCTTCGAAAAATTCACGCGCGGCGACCGCGAGTCCGCCACCCCGGGCGTCGGCCTGGGCCTGGCCGTGTGCGAGGCCATCATCGCCGCCCACCATGGGAAAATCTGGGTCGAACACGCGCCGGGCCAGGAATCCGGCGCCCAGTTCGTCTTTACGCTGCCCCTGGGCGCGCCGCCTCCGATCCAATCCGAAACCCCTTGAACGCCGCAACGCATGTTCGATTACCAGCCTACCGTCCTGATCATTGAAGACGACGCCAACATCCGGCGCTTCGTGCGCCAGGCCCTGGAAAGCGAGGGCTGCGTCGTCCACGAAGCCGAAACCGTCAAGCGCGGCCTGATCGAAGCCGGCACCCGGCAGCCCGACGCGGTGGTGCTGGACCTGGGCCTGCCCGACGAAGACGGCATGATCCTGATCCGAGAACTGCGCGGCTGGACCGAGGTGCCGGTACTGGTGCTGTCCGCCCGCAGCGCCGAGGCCGACAAGGTCGCCGCGCTGGACGCCGGGGCCGATGACTACCTCACCAAGCCGTTCGGCGTCAGTGAACTGCTGGCGCGCCTGCGCGTGCTGCTGCGGCGGCACGCAAGAGGCGGCGCGGGCAATGCTTCCGAGATCAGCTTCGGCGACGTGCGCGTGGACTTCGCCAAACGCGTGGTGGAGCGCAGCGGCCAGCACGTGCACCTGACTGCGATGGAATACCGCCTGCTGGCGGCGCTGCTGGCGCATCGCGGCAAGGTCATGACGCACCGCGAACTGCTGCGCGAGGTGTGGGGTCCGTCGCACGTGGAAAGCAACCACTACCTGCGCATCTACATGGGCCATCTGCGCCAGAAGCTGGAAGCGGATCCCGCCCAGCCGGTTTACCTGCTCACCGAGATCGGCGTGGGCTACCGCTTCGCCGGCTGAGGCGCGCGCCCCGGACGCGCATTGACGCCGCGTTTACGCGCAACCCGCAAGTCTTGTCTCGGCCTTTACGCGCTTGCTCCTATTGTTGCGGTCCCATCCAACAGTAGGAGCAATTCCATGCCCCGCCACACCTTGGCCGCGCTCGCGCTGCTGACCCTGGCCGCCTCGCAAGCCGGCAACGCACTGGCCGCCGACGCGCCCGCCGACGCAGCGCCTGCCGCGTCCGACCTCACGTTGACGGCCAACGTCACCCTGGCCAGCCAATACCGCTATCGCGGCCTGATGCAAAGCAATAACAAGCCGGCCATCCAGGGCGGATTCGACCTGGCCCACTCCAGCGGCTTTTACCTGGGCAACTGGAACTCCAGCATCAGCTGGCTCGACGACAGCAACAGCGACGTGTCCGCGCCCGTGGAAATGGACTTCTACGGCGGCTACAAGGGCAATCTCGCGCAGGACGTGCCCGTCGACCTGGGCGTCCTGCAGTACTACTACCCTGGCGACTATCCGTCCGGCTACACCAGTCCCGACACCACCGAGCTGTATGCCGGCATCGGCTATGGACCTCTGATGTTCAAGTACTCCCTCTCCCTGACCAACCTGTTCGGCTTCGCCGACAGCAAGCACAGCCAGTACTTCGACCTGTCCGGCAACTTCGATACGGGCGTCTGGGGCCTGACCGTCAACGCGCACGTCGGCCGGCAACTGGTGCGCAACGTCGACAACGGCAACTACACGGACTGGAAGCTGGGGCTGACGAAGGACTTCGGCCGGGGCCTGTCGGTCTCGTTGGCCTATCTGGACACCAACGCGGACCGCGCCGTCTACACCAATACGCGCGGCCGCGACATGGGCCGCGCAACGGGCTTGCTGTCGCTGACCAAGACGTTCTGAGCGCCCCGGACGTTGACGCGTTTTTTACGCGCTGCGTCCGCTTTTATCGGCAGGATTTACGGCGCGCTTCCTATAGTGGAACCGTCATTAACCAACCGGATCCCCGGAACGCCGCAAGCGGCGCCTCCGGTCCCGCTACCCGCCATGATCCCCCGACTTCAAGCCTGCCTCGCCCCCATGTCCGACATCCTGCCCGCGCAGCGTACGCACGCCCGCGTCGAACGAGTCGCGCTGACCATCAGGATAGACACGCTGGACGCACTGAACGTGCGGCTGGCGCTGCATCGCGCATTGGGCGAACGCATCGGCGTCTACGTGCTGTCGGTGGATCACGTCCATGCGCAAAGCGTGCTGCAACTGCAGTGCGAACGCGGACAGCTGGATGCGCTGATGCACGCGGTGATGTCGGGCCTGCCCCGCGCCGAGTTCGGTCCGGTGCTTCCCGCATACGCGATGACGGGGCAGTAAGCCATGGACACGCCACGCAAGACCGCGTTTGAAGGCATCTGGCTGCCCATGGTCACGCCGATGCGCGGCGGCTATGTGGACCTGGACGCCGCGCAGGCGCTGGCCCGCTATTACCGCAACGCGGGTATCGCCGGCCTGGTGCTGTTTGGCTCCACCGGCGAGGGCAATCTGCTGAGCGTGCCGGAAAAGGTCGACATGATAGAAGCCATATCGAGCGATCCGCACGCGCTGCCGCTGGTGTTCGGCGCGGGCGGCGTGGACACGCGCGGCGTCGCAACCGCCATCCGGCGCCTCGACAAGTACCAGCCGGCCGGCTACCTGGTGCCGCCGCCTTACTACCTGGGCCCTTCGCAGGCCGGCATCCTGTGGCACTACCGCCAGATTGCCTGGGCCACGCAGCGGCCCATCATCCTGTACAACATCCCCAAGCGCACCGGCGTCACCATGACGGTCGAAACCATGGAAGCGCTGGCCGCGCTGCCCAACTTCAGCGCCGTCAAGGAATGCAATCCCGCGGTACTGGCGGCCTTGAACCGGCGCGGCACGCTGACGCCGCTATGCGGGGAAGATATGGCCCTGCTGGACCACTTCCTGGCCGGCGGCCTCGGCGCCATCCCGGCCGCCGCGCATGTCTATCCCGAGCGCTATGTCGAGGTCATGCAGCTGGCCCGCGACGGCCACGCGGAGGCCGCGCGCGAACTCTTCGAGCCCCTGCGCGGCCTGATCCGCCTGCTGTTTACCGAACCCAATCCTGCTCCGATCAAGCGCGCCCTCTCGATGCAGGGCCTGATCACCGATGAGCTTCGCATGCCCATGACCAGCGCCAGCCGAGAGCTTGGGCAGCGCCTGCAGCGGGCCATGAACGTGGTGCAGGGCTCGCCTAGGCGGCTGCAGACAGCCTGAAGACGGACACCGCATTCGCCAGCTCGGCCGCCTGATCGCGCAGCGCGCCAGCCGATGCGGCGAACTCTTCCACCAGCGCGGCGTTCTGCTGCGTCACGCCGTCCAGATGCGTCACGGCCTGATTGATCTGTTCGATGCCCACGCTCTGCTCGGCCGAGGCCGTGGCAATCTCCCCCATCAGCGGCGCGCTGGTGGCGGCGGACTCCAGCACGTTGCCCATCGTCGCGCTGGCCTGCTCGACGCGCTGGCTGCCACGAGCCACCGAATCCGCCGACGCTTCGATCAGCGTCTTGATCTCCTTGGCGGCGGTGGCCGAGCGCTGAGCCAGCGCGCGCACCTCGCCCGCCACCACGGCAAAGCCCCGGCCCTGTTCTCCGGCCCGCGCCGCTTCCACCGCGGCGTTCAGCGCCAGGATGTTGGTCTGGAACGCGATCTCGTCTATCAGCCGGATGATCTCGTCGATGCGCTGCGAGCTATGCGAAATCTCGCGCATGGCGTCGATGGCGTGCTGCGTTTCATCGCTACCCTGCCTGGCCAGTTGCGCTGCCTGACCGGCCAGCGCGCTGACCTCACGCACATGTTGCGCGCTCTGCTGCGCGGTCGCGGTGATCTGCTCCACGCTGGCGGCGGTCTGCTCCAGCGCGGCGGCCTGCTTCTCGGTGCGGTCCGACAGGTCCATGCTGCCCGCCGCGATCTGCCGCGAGGCCGCGGCAATGGAAGCCGTGGAATGCACAATGCTGCGCACCGCCCCGTCCAGGCGTTGCTGCATCCGCGCCAGGGCGTCGAACAGGCGGCCGATCTCGCCGCGCTGATTGCGCGGCACGCTGCCCGACAAGTCGCCATTGGCCACGCGCTCGCACACCACCACCGCCTGGTCCAGCGGGCCGAGGATATGCGTGCGGAAAAAGCGCAGCGCCGCCGCCAATAGCAACACCAGAAGGCCCAGCGTCACTCCGCCTTGCCGCCACAAAGTGCCGTAGAACGCCTGATCGACGTCATCCACGTACAGGCCCGTGAACAACAACCAGCCCCAGTCGGCGTCGTAGGTGGCATAGCTGATCTTGGGCAGCGCCCGATCCGTTCCCGGCCGCGGGAACTGGTAGCGCGTATAGCCGCCGCCCGCCTTGCCTTGGGCATAGAGGTTTTCGAAGATCGGCTGTCCGGCGCTGTCCTTGACGGCCCGGACGTTGGTGCCGACCAGCTTGGGATCGGGATGCACCAGCAGGTCGTAGCCGTCGCCGAAGGCGCCCACATAGCCGTCCTCGCCATAACGCAGTTGCGCCAATCGGCGCGCCACATTGCGCTTGGCCTCGTCCAGGGGCATGCCCTCGCGCACGCTTTGCTTGCCATTGCGCACGATGCCGGACGCCAGATCGAGGACGTGGCGCAGCTCGCTCCTGCGCTCGGCCACCATCTCAGCGCGGCGCTCCCAGGCGTCCCAGGCGCCCAGGGCCAGCACGACAGCGCCGACCGCGAACACAAACCACAGCAGTTCCCTGCGCAAGCTGGAATTCTTCATAGTCCTCTCATCCTTCTTCACCCGCCCAATGAAACCAATCAAGGCAGAATGTGACGGTTTATGTATGTATTCCGTCAGAATAAGGGACAGCACCAGGGTTTTCACCAAGACTGCAGAGGGCGTTTGATTTAACGCAAGGCCCATAAAAAAAACGCAAGGCGCGCTTGCCTTGCGTTTTTTCATGGAGGCGGCTTTTGAGCCGCACTGTCGATTACATGTTTTCGATCATCACCTGGCCAAAGCCCGAGCACGACACCTGGGTCGCGCCTTCCAGCAGACGCGCGAAGTCGTACGTGACCTTCTTGGACAGGATGGATTTTTCCATGCTGGAGATGATCAGGTCGGCGGCTTCGGTCCAGCCCATGTGGCGCAGCATCATTTCGGCCGACAGGATTTCGGAACCGGGGTTCACGTAGTCCTTGCCTGCGTACTTCGGCGCAGTGCCGTGGGTAGCTTCGAACATGGCCACCGAATCAGACAGGTTGGCGCCCGGGGCGATGCCGATGCCGCCCACTTGCGCGGCCAGCGCGTCCGAGATGTAGTCGCCGTTCAGGTTCAGGGTGGCGATCACGTCGTATTCGGCCGGGCGCAGCAGGATCTGCTGCAGGAACGCGTCAGCAATCACGTCCTTGACGATGACCTCGCGGCCCGTCTTCGGATTCTTGAACTTGCACCACGGGCCGCCGTCGATCAGCGTCGCGCCGAATTCCTTCTGCAGCAGCGCGTAGCCCCAGTCGCGGAAGCCGCCTTCCGTGAACTTCATGATGTTGCCCTTGTGCACCAGGGTCAGCGACGTACGGTCATTGTCGATGACGTACTGCGCGGCCTTGCGCACCAGGCGCTCGGTGCCTTCGCGCGACACCGGCTTGATGCCGATGGACGAAGTGTTCGGGAAACGGATCTTCTTCACGCCGAGCTTGGTCTGCAGGAACTGGATCAGCTCCTTGGCCTGCTCGCTTTCGGCCATGTATTCGATGCCGGCGTAGATGTCTTCCGAGTTCTCGCGGAAGATCACCATGTTGGTCTTTTCGGGTTCGCGCACCGGCGAGGGCACGCCCTTGAAGTACGCCACCGGGCGCAGGCAGACGTACAGGTCCAGCTGCTGGCGCAGGGCCACGTTCAGCGAACGGATGCCGCCACCCACCGGCGTGGTCAGCGGGCCCTTGATCGACACCACGTAGTCCTTGACGACGTCCAGGGTCTCGTCGGGCAGCCACACGTCGGGGCCGTAGACCTTGGTGGCCTTCTCGCCGGCATAGACTTCCATCCAGTGGATCTTGCGCTTGCCGCCATAGGCCTTCTGCACCGCCGCGTCGACGACCTTGATCATCACCGGGGTGATGTCGGCGCCCGTGCCGTCGCCCTCGATGTAGGGGACGATGGGCTGATCGGGCACATTCAGCGAGAAATCAGCGTTGACCGTGATCTTCTGGCCGCCAGCGGGAACCTTGATATGTTGGTAGGACATGAATGCTCCATTTGCTCCGAGTGGTTTTTCTGCACGCGCCGGCATCGGGAAGCGTCCGTTCCGGCGGGGAAGATCGCCCACGGGAACCGCGCACTGGATGGCCGATAGCAACCAATTCTATATCGCAAAGGGGCCAGCGGGCCTGACGGCCCGCGCGCGGCGGTAAAATAATGCATCACCAGCCCGCTTTTCAGCCCCATCAGATGTTCAATCCCTCACGCGACCAAGTCCGCGAATTCTTCATCGAAACCTGGCGCAAGCATCGCGCCTCCGAAGTGCTGACACCGCTCGAGGCCATCGCGCTGGACTGGATCATCGAACATCCCGAATACCACGGCGACCTGGAAAACCCCGAGGCCATGACGGCCGAATACTCGGTGGAAAAGGGGCGCACCAATCCCTTTCTGCACCTGTCCATGCATCTGGCCATTGCAGAGCAGCTGTCCATCGACCATCCGCCGGGAATCCGGCAGGCCTACCAGCAGCTGGTGTCGCGCGGCGACGCGCACCAGGCCGCGCATGAAATCATGGAATGCCTGGGGCAGGTGGTGTGGGAAGCGCAGCGCCTGGGCACGCCGCTGGACAGCGACACCTATATCGACCTGATCCGCCAGCGCGCCAGCCGCTGAGCACCGCCCCCACGCTGCGCCTTCGGCTTGCTGCCCCCCGAGGGGGCTTTTTTTCCTTGGGACGGCCCGGCGGAAAAAGAAAAGCCCTCGACCGAGGGCTTTCTTGTTTACGGAACGGATCCGGACGGCTTACCTGCGCACGCCCAGGTCGCTCGGCTGCGCCGACAGCCATGCCGCCACGTTGGAGATGTCCTGGTCGGACAGCTGCGTCGCGAAAGCGCCCATGATGGGGTTCTTGCGCACGTTGGCCGTGGCCGCGCTGCCGGACGCGCCGCGCTTGTAGGCCTTCAGGGCGTGAACCAGGTAGTCCGCGTGCTGGCCAGCCAGCGTCGGATAGGCCGGATCCACGGCCGTCTTGGCGTCGGCGCCGTGGCAGGAAGCGCAGTTGAATTTGTCGAAGACGGCCTTGCCGGCCGCCAGGTCCTGCGCCTGGGCGGCAACGCCCGTCATGGCCAGGGTCGCGCCCGCAAGGGCAAGCATGTAGCGATTCATGTGTTTGCCCCCTTACTTGAGATTCGAGTAGTACGCGGCCAGATCGGCGATGTCCTGGTCGGACAGGCTGCCGGCAATGGCGTCCATCGTGGGATGGCTGCGCGCGCCTTTCTTGTACTCGTTGAGGGCGGTTTCGATGTACTTGGCGTTCTGCCCAGCGATCATCGGCACGTGGTACAGCTCGGGAAACGTTGCCTTGTAGCCTTCGATGCCGTGGCAACCGATGCACATGGAAACCTTGTCGCGGGCGTTCTGGACATTACCGACCACTGCTGCGTCTGCAGCAACAGACTGGCCGGCGATCGCACAGGATGCCATCGCGGCCAACACGGATACCGTGTACTTCAGAGAGGTTCGCAACTTCATTGGAATGGCTCTTCTTGGTATGGCTAAGGACTAGGGCCTGCTCACACGAAAAGGCCCTCGGCAAACACGTTGCGGGTCGAACCCAAAGCAAAACCGCCTGATTGTACGATAATTGCTCAGGATTAATACCTTTACCATGGTATTGATCACCGTCAAATCTCAGAAGCCATCAGACCATGTCCGCAGCCCAGTCCGCTACTTCCGCCTCGCCAGACCGCTTCGACGGGACCGACAACTATGTCGCCACCGATGACCTGAAACTCGCCGTCAATGCCGCCCTCACCTTGCAGCGTCCGCTGCTGATCAAGGGCGAACCCGGCACCGGCAAGACCATGCTGGCCGAGGAAGTGGCGCGTGCGCTGGGACGGCCGCTGTTGCAGTGGCACATCAAGTCGACCACCAAGGCCCATCAGGGCCTGTATGAATACGACGCGGTGTCGCGCCTGCGCGACTCGCAGCTGGGCGACGAAAAGGTCCGCGACATTCGCAACTACATCGTGCAGGGCACGCTGTGGCAGGCCTTCCAGTCGCCTGAGCCGGTGGTGCTGCTGATCGACGAGATCGACAAGGCCGACATCGAATTCCCCAACGATCTGCTGCGCGAACTGGACCGCATGGAATTCCACGTGTACGAAACGCGCGAGACCATCTCCGCGCGGCACCGTCCGCTGGTCATCATCACGTCCAACAACGAAAAGGACCTGCCCGACGCTTTCCTGCGCCGCTGCTTCTTCCACTACATCCGTTTCCCCGACCGCGAAACCATGCGCGACATCGTGGCCGTGCACTACCCGCACCTGAAGCAGGACGTGCTGCGCGCGGCGCTGGACACCTTCTTCGCGCTGCGCGACGCGCCGGGCCTGAAGAAAAAACCGTCCACCTCCGAACTGCTGGATTGGTTGCGCCTGTTGCTGGCCGAGGGTTCGACCGCCGCCGAGATCGACGCGCACACGGCCACGGCCGTGCCGCTGATGGCCGGCGCGCTGCTCAAGAACGAGCAGGACGTGCACCTGCTGGAACGCCTGGCGGCCATGACGCGCGGCGGCCAGCGCCGCTGATCCGCCAGCAACGACCCGCCAGCAACTACCGGCAGCCCGCAAATGCTGATCGACTTCTTCTATCACCTCCGGGCGCATAAGCTGCCCGTCTCGGTCAAGGAATACCTGACCCTGGTGGACGCCCTGCGCCAGGATCTCATGGCGCCCACGCTGGACGAGTTCTACTTCCTGGCGCGCGCCACGCTGGTCAAGGACGAGGCGCTCTACGACCGCTACGACAAGGCTTTCGGCGCCTACTACAAGGGCATCGCGGCCGCCCTGCCCCCAGGCAAGGAAATCCCGCTGGACTGGCTCATCAAGCAGTTCGAAAAAAGCCTGAGCCCGGAAGAAAAAGCCGCAATCGAAAAGCACGGCTGGGACAAGCTGATGGAGCTCTTCAAGGAGCGCCTGGAAGAGCAGAAGGAACGCCACGCCGGCGGCAGCAAATGGATCGGCACCGGCGGCACCTCGCCTTTCGGCAATGGCGGCTACCACCCCGAAGGCATACGCGTGGGCGGCGACTCTGCCGGCAACCGCAGCGCGGTCAAGGTCTGGGACATGCGCCAGTTCAAGGACTACGACGATCAGGTCGAGCTGGGCACGCGCAACTTCAAGGTGGCGCTGCGCCGCCTGCGGCGCTTCGCAAGGCAAGGCGCCGAAATGGAACTGGACCTGGACGACACCATCGCCAGCACCGCGCGCAATGCCGGCCATCTGGACCTGCGCATGGTCCCCGAACGCCACAACACCGTGAAGGTGCTGATGCTGCTGGACGTGGGCGGCAGCATGGACGACCACATCGGACGCGTCGAGGAATTGTTCTCGGCGGCGCGCAGCGAATTCCGCAACCTGGAGGTCTACTACTTCCACAACTGCCCGTACGAAAGCCTGTGGCAAAGCAACCGCCGGCGCCAGAACGAACGCTTCGACACCTGGGACGTGCTGCGCAAGTACAACCCGGATTGGCGCCTGATCATCGTCGGCGACGCCACCATGAGCCCCTACGAAATCCTGCAGCCGGGCGGCTCCGTCGAGCACTACAACAAGGAGCCCGGCGCCGAATGGATGCGCCGCCTGCTGGACGCCTGGCCCAAATCGGTCTGGCTCAATCCCGAGCCCACCGCGTCCTGGCAATACCGCCAGTCCATCGCGCTGATGCGCGACATCATGCAGGGCCGCATGTACCCGGTGACGGTCGCCGGCCTGGAACAGGCCATGCGTGTGCTATCGAAGTAGGACTGCCGGTCACCCGTCGACCGGCTTTTCAGGCGTATCCAGCGTCAGCTGATAGAACGCCAGATCCAGCCAGCGTCCGAACTTGAAGCCTGCCTCGCGGATGGTGCCTGCATGCGTGAAGCCCAGCTTCTCGTGCAGGCGGATGCTGCCCTGATTGCTCGCGTCGATGCCGCCGACCAGCACGTGCACTTGATTGGCGCGCGCCCGCTGGATCAGCTCGCGCATCAGCGCCTCGCCCAAGCCCAGTCCGCGAAAACGTCCGTCCACGTACACGGAATGCTCCACCGAGTACTTGAAGGCCGGCCAGGCGCGGAAGGTGCCGTAGCTGGCGAAGGCCATCAGTTCGCCGTCGGCATTCTCGTACCCAAGCACCGGAAAACCGCCCTGCTGCTTGGTCTGGAACCAGCCCAGCATCGCCTCGCGCGGCCGCGGCTTGTAGTCGTACAGCGCGGTGGAATTGACGATGGCGTCGTTGAATATGGCCAGTATCTGGTCGGCATGGCGCTCATGCGTGCAATCGACCAGGGTTGCGCCATCCGGCGCGCGGGTTTCGGCGTGCGTAGTCATGGCGCAAATTGTAGCGACCCGCAAGGCCTTGCGGCGATTCGGCTTTCGGCCGCTACAGGCAAAAAAAACCGGCGGAGCCGCCGGTTCAATTGGATCTTGCCGCTTCTGGCCACTCTCAGGCGGCGCGGCTCTCAGCAGATCGGGCGGCGGGCGGCTCGCCACGCAAGCCAGGGCAGTTGCGCCATGCAAGCTCATCCGCATCCATGTCCAGGTCGAACAGATCGTTGGCGGCGGGCCAGGGATGGCTGCGCGCCGCCGCGCCTTCCATTTCCAGCACGTGCCCGGCGAAGCCCCGTGGCGAGCCGCCGCACTCCGCGAAATATCGTTGTGTGCTCAAGTCCACCACATAGGTGGTCATGTCATGGGTCAATATGGCCACGAATTGGCCGTCATCACTGGCATAGGCGTACTGAAACTGTCCTTTGATCCCGTCGCCGCTCAATGGGCTGCCGGTCAATTGGGACAAGGCACGCGTGACGATCTCGGTCAGCATGGGTCGTTCCTCCGGTAAGTGCGCCGGCACAATGCCGGCGGCGAAGGCGCGAACGACAAGCACCGGCGCCGGGCAGAAAACGGCGTCTGGCGTTGGACGGGAAACCTGTGGGCGGGCTGTCGCGCATCCCGTCTGCAACTGGGTACTGCGTCTTGAAAAGCTTACACCCGCGGGCCGGGACAGCTCAAATCAGCCCCGTCATTTCGTCATATTGCGCCGCAACATCACAGCCGGACGCCCCTCCTGGACCCTTATGCCGCCGCAACTGGCACGGCTGCTTCACCTGTGTCACCAATTTGCCGCAATCGCCAGTCCTCACGCCCAATGCGGTACAGCACATGTCGACACAGCGGATGCCCCTGTGGAACGGCGGGATGGTCGAAACCTTCCGGATCCTCCCTCATGCCCAAGCGGTCCATCACCGCGCGCGAACGCTGGTTGCCCGTGGCCGTGAAGGCCACGATCTCATCCAGTCCCACCTGCTCGAACCCCGCGCGCAAGGCCGCCTCGGCGGCTTCGCTGGCGTAGCCCTTGCCCCAGTGCCGCTGCGCCAGGCGCCAGCCTATCTCCACGCCTGGCGCGAACGGCAGGGTGGGCGCCAGCGGCTTGATGCCGACAAAACCGATGAAGGGCGCCACGCCTGGCGCCTCCACGGCCCAGAAGCCCCAGCCGTGCTCGTCGATGCCGGCGGCCAGCCGGTCGGCAAGCGCATCGCTTTCCTGTGCATTCAGCGCCAGCAGGTACTCGGCGACGCGGGGGTCCTGGTTCAGCGCCGCGAAAGGTTCACGGTCGGCGGCGCGCCATTGGCGCAGCACCAGGCGCGGCGTTTCGACTTCCAGGGATAGAGACATGAGGACTTCCTTGCTTGCGGTCCCGGGCCGCGCGCCGCGGACAACGCCGCGCCGCGCCCCTGAACCATTGCCAACGTATACACTCCAACGGATTCTGCCATGCCAAAGGAATTGTCTGCCATGCGCCTGTCCCTGTCGAAGCTGCCGCGCCCGCTGAGCGTGCTGCTGTTTTCCTCCTTCCTGGCCTTTCAGGCCGGCGCCGCCAGCCTGCCGGCGGGCGTCTCGGAGGCCGCCTCGATCGAAGGCATCACCGAATACCGCCTGGCCAACGGCCTGAGGGTGCTGCTGGTTCCCGATGAATCCAAGCCGTCCACCACCGTCAACATGACCTACCTGGTGGGCTCGCGCAACGAGAACTACGGCCAGACAGGCATGGCTCACCTGCTGGAGCACATGCTGTTCAAGGGCACCTCGACCACCCGCAACGCCATGGGCGAGTTCTCGCGCCGCGGCTTGCAGGCCAATGGTTCGACCTCCAGCGACCGCACCAACTACTTCGCCAGCTTCGCCGCCAACCCCGACACGCTCAAGTGGTACCTGGGCTGGCAGGCCGACGCCATGGTCAATTCCCTGATCGCCAAGGAAGACCTGGACTCGGAAATGACCGTAGTCCGCAACGAAATGGAAAGCGGCGAAAACAGCCCCTTCCGCATCCTGATGCAGAAGATGCAGGCCGCGGCCTTCCAGTGGCACAGCTACGGCAAGAACACCATCGGCGCCCGTTCCGACGTCGAGAACGTGGACATCGGCCAGTTGCGCGCCTTCTATCACGAGTACTACCAGCCCGATAACGCCGTGCTGATCGTGGCGGGCAAGTTCGACCCGCAGGCAACCCTGGCCGACATCGAGGAAACGCTGGGCAAGCTGCCCAAGCCCGAGCGCAAGCTCCCGCCCGAATACACGGTGGAACCCGTGCAGGACGGTGAACGTTCCGTAACCCTGCGCCGCACGGGCGGCACGCCGCTGGTCGCGGCCATGTACCACATTCCTGCCGCCGGCAGCGCCGACTTCGTGCCGCTGGACCTGGCCGCCACCATCCTGGCCGACACGCCCTCCGGCCGTCTCTACCATGCCTTGGTCCCGACCAAGCTGGCCTCGGGCGTGTTCGGCTTCACCATGGAAAACCTGGATCCGGGCCTGGCGATGTTCGCCGCCCAACTGACGCCGGGCAAGAGCCTGGACGCCGCCATGAAGGCGCTGACCGGCACGCTGGAGACCCTGGACAAGAAGCCCTTCACACAGCAGGAGCTGGACCGCGCCCGCAGCAAATGGCTGACTGCCTGGGAACAGACCTATAGCGATCCCGAACAGGTCGGCGTGGCGCTGTCCGAGGCCATCGCCGCCGGCGACTGGCGCCTGTTCTTCCTGCAGCGCGACCGCGCCCGCAAGGCCACGCTGGCCGAAGTGCAGCGCGCCGCGACCACCTACCTGGTCCAAAGCAACAGCATCGAAGGCCGCTACATCCCCACCGAGAAGCCCGTGCGCGCGCCGCAAGAACAACGGGTGGACCTGACGGCCGTCTTCAAGGACTACAAGGGCGATCCGGACTTCAAGGCCGCATCGGCCTTCGACCCCACGCCCGAGAACATCGACAAGCTGACGCAGCGCAAGAAGCTGGACCTGCCCAACGGCTCCGTGCAGTTGGCGCTGCTGCCCAAGGCCACGCGCGGCAACCGGGTGCAGGCGCAGATGCTGATCCAGTTCGGCAACGAAAAAGACCTGCTCGGCCAACGCGTGAATTCCAGCGCCGTGGCCGACCTGCTGACCCGCGGCACGGCCAAGCTGTCGCGCCAGGACATCCAGGACCGCCTGGACAAGCTGCAGGCCGAACTCGGCTTCAGCGGCGGCGGCACCACGCTCAAGATCGCCATGTCGACCAAGGGCGAAAACCTGCCCGAACTCACCGCGCTGGCATTGGACATCGTCCGCAACGCCAACTTCCCCAAGGAGCAACTGGAGGAATATCAGCGCCAGCTCGAAACCTCGATCCAGAACGCCATGACCGAACCGTCGGCACTGGCCGGACGCGCGCTGGCCCGCCAGGACAATCCGTGGCCCGCCAATGACCTGCGCTACGTGCCGACCTTCGAGGAATCGCTGGCCGGCGTGCGCGCCCTGAACCGCGACGCCCTGGTCAAGTTCCATTCCAAGTTCTACGGCGCCGGCAACATCGAGTACTCGGCGGTGGGCGATTTCGAGCCCGCAGCCGTGGAAAAGGCGCTCAAGACCGGTTTGGCCGGCTGGAAAAAGGCTCCTGGCTACACGCGCGTGCCCAATCCGTACCGCGACATTCCCGCCAAGCAGTTCGACATCGACACGCCCGACAAGGCCAATGCGTTCTACATTTCGCGCATGCCGCTGAAGCTGCAGGACACGGACGCGGACTACGCCGCGCTGTACCTGGCCAACTACCTGTTCGGCGCCTCCGAAACCTCGCGCCTGTGGAACCGCGTACGCGAAACCGACGGCCTCTCGTACAACGTGCGCAGCTCGCTGTCGGTCTCGTCGTTCGAGCCCTCCGCCAGCTGGACCATGTACGCCATCTACGCGCCGCAAAACCGCGAGCGCCTGGAAAAGGCCATCGGCGAAGAACTGGCGCGCGTGCTGAAGGACGGCTTCACGGACAAGGAAATCTCGGACGGCATCACGGCCCTGCTGAACTACCGCAATCTGGCCCGCGCCCAGGACGACGTCCTGGCCAGCACCTGGCTGGATTACATGCAGCGCGGCCGCACCTTCGCCTGGTCGGCCGACATGGACAAGAAGATCTCCGCGCTGACGGCCGATTCGGTCAATGCGGCTTTGCGCAAGTATCTGCGCGCGGACGGTTTCAGCACCGCGGTTGCCGGCGACTTCAAGAAGAAGCCGGCGCCCTGACCAGGCCCGCCTCGCCCAAGCCCCGCTGCGGCGGGGCTTTTTTTGGCTTTCCGGCGCTGGTCAGCTCACCAAAATTCACCAGAACGCCCCCCGACTATGCCAAAAATGGATGAAATCATAAAATCGAACGTGATTACTCGATTATTTGGAAAGATGTTTTCAAGAAATACGGGTTTATCCCAGGTGGGATAACGAGCACAATTCAGTCATCGGGAACACACAACGAACCACGACGGAGGGCCGCCGGATTCGGTCCCCAACCAAGACGAATTGGAGGTCTACCATGAAAACCCTAACCACCACCCTGCTGCTATCCCTGGCCCTGGTTGGCGTTGGCGCCCAAGCCGCCGGCGTTGAACAAGCCAAGAGCAGCGCCCAGGTCGCCACTGAACTGCAGCAAGCCAAGATCAGCGGCCAGTACACCTTCGGAGAGCTGGACTATCCGCCCGCCCTGCCCCAGACCACCAGCCTGAGCTCGCAGGAAGTGCAAGCCCAGCTGCAACAAGCCAAGGTCAGCGGCCAGTACACCTTCGGTGAACTGGAATACCCGGCGGCGGTATCCGCCCCCGCCAGCGCCAAGACCAGCGCTGAAGTCCAGCAGGAACTGGCGCAAGCCAAGGCCAGCGGCCAATACACGTTCGGCGAACTCGAGTACCCGCCGATCACCCGGTGAGCTGCTTGCTGTGGCCCGGCCGGCCTCGGACGGCATCATGGTTTGAGGCCGGTTTTTATCGGCGACAGCGGCGGTCGAAGTAGCAGTAGAAGTAGCAGTAGCTGTGAAAGTAGCAGTAGAAGCTGAAGTTGAAGTTGCAGTCGATACAGCAGTTGCAGTACTCGCAGTAGCAGTAGCACTGGACCGCGGCGCAAGCCGCGGTCTTTTCATATGCGCGCTGCCCCCGCCCCCACGCCCTCGCCGGGCAAAAAAAAGCCGCGATCATGATCGCGGCTTTTTGCATGCCTCAGCCAATTCAGCTGAAGAATTCCTTCACCCGGTCGGTCCAGGACTTGCTTTGCGGCGAATGGCGGTCGCCGCCATCGTTCAGCGAAGCCTCGAACTGGCGCAGGATGTTCTTCTGGTCGTCGCTCAGGCGCACGGGCGTTTCCACCACTACATGGCAGTACAGATCGCCCGGGTAGCTGCCGCGCACGCCGCGGATGCCCTTGCCGCGCAAGCGGAAGGTCTTGCCCGACTGCGTGCCTTCGGGGATCGAGATTTCGGCCTTGCCGCCCAGCGTCGGTACCTGAAGCTCGCCGCCCAGCGCCGCCGACGTGAACGGAATGGTCAGTTCGCAATGCAGGTCGTCGCCGTCGCGCTGGAAGATCTTGTGCTGCTTGATGTGGATTTCCACATACAGATCGCCCGGAGGACCGCCGTTGATGCCCGGTTCGCCGTTGCCGCTGGAGCGGATGCGCATGCCGTCATCGATGCCGGCCGGAATCTTGACCTGCAGCGTCTTGTTGCGGCGGATGCGGCCCACGCCGTCGCAGGCGGGGCAGGGATCGGTGATTTCCTTGCCGTTGCCGTGGCAGGTCGGGCAGGTCTGCTGCACGCTGAAGAAACCCTGCTGCATGCGCACGGCGCCCGAGCCGCCGCAGGTGCGGCAGGTCTTGGGCGAGGTACCGGCCTTGGCGCCGGAACCGTGGCAGGTGTCGCAGTTTTCCCAGCTGGGCACGCGGATCTCGGTGTCGAAACCGGCCGCGGCCTGCTCCAGCGTGATTTCCAGCGCGTACTTCAGGTCGGCGCCGCGGTAAACCTGCGGGCCGCCGCCACGACGGCCACCGCCGCCGCCGCCGAAGATTTCGCCGAAGATGTCGCCGAACGCATCGGCGAAACCGCCGCCCATGCCGCCGCCCATGCCGGCGGAGTTGGGGTCCACGCCCGCGTGGCCGTAGCGGTCGTAGGCGGCGCGCTTCTGATCGTCACCCAGGACCTCGTAGGCTTCCTTGGCTTCCTTGAACTTCTCTTCGGCTTCTTTGCTGTCCGGATTGCGGTCCGGATGGTACTTCATGGCCAGCTTTCGATAGGCCTTCTTGAGGTCGTCGTCCGAGGCGTTCTTCGCTACGCCCAAGACTTCGTAATAGTCACGTTTTGCCATGATCCGTGGGCTCGAAAACGAGCCTTCTTTTCAGTGCTACAGAATGAGTACGCCCGGTAGGCGGATTTCTCCGGCTACCGGGCGGCAGAGGCAGGTCAGCGCCCGGCCATTATTGGTCGCGCTTGACTTCCTTGAAGTCGGCGTCGACGACATTGTCGTCCACCGGCTTCGCGTTGTCGGCCGCTTGCTGCTGGCCGGCGGCTTGCTGCGCCTGCATGTCGGCGTACATCTTTTCGCCCAGCTTCTGCGAAACCGTCGACAGGGCTTCCACCTTGGCGTCGATCGCGGCCTTGTCGCCGTCCTTCAGCGTGTCTTCCAGTTCCTTGATGGCGGCTTCGATGCCTTCCTTTTCGGAAGCCTCGAGCTTGTCGCCATATTCGGTCAGCGACTTGCGGGTGGCATGCACCAGCGCGTCGGCCTGGTTACGCGACTGGGCCAGTTCGGCAACGCGGTGATCTTCCTCGGCATTGGCCTCGGCATCCTTGACCATGCGCTGGATCTCGTCTTCCGACAGACCCGAGTTGGCCTTGATGGTGATCTTGTTTTCCTTGCCGGTGCCCTTGTCCTTGGCGGACACGTGCAGGATGCCGTTGGCGTCGATGTCGAAGGTGACTTCGATCTGCGGCATGCCGCGGGGCGACGGCGGGATCCCTTCGAGGTTGAACTCGCCCAGGGCCTTGTTGCCCGCAGCGATTTCGCGCTCGCCCTGGAACACCTTGATCGTCACGGCCGGCTGGTTGTCGTCAGCGGTCGAGAAGGTCTGCGAGAACCGGGTCGGAATGGTCGTGTTCTTCTGGATCATCTTGGTCATCACGCCGCCCAGGGTTTCGATGCCCAGGGACAGGGGGGTGACGTCCAGCAGCAGCACGTCCTTGCGGTCGCCCGACAGCACGGAACCTTGAATGGCGGCGCCAGCGGCGACGGCTTCATCGGGGTTCACGTCCTTGCGCGGATCCTTGCCGAAGAATTCCTTCACCTTTTCCTGGACCTTGGGCATGCGGGTCATGCCGCCGACCAGGATCACGTCGTCGATGTCGGAAACCTTCACGCCGGCGTCCTTGATGGCCACGCGGCAGGGCTCGATCGTGCGTTCGATCAGTTCTTCGACCAGCGCTTCCAGCTTGGCGCGCGTGATCTTCAGGTTCAAGTGCTTCGGGCCCGAGGCATCCGCCGTG
The DNA here is from genome assembly GCF_058796095.1 of Achromobacter sp. GW823-FHT04E03. Classification (NCBI taxonomy): domain Bacteria; kingdom Pseudomonadati; phylum Pseudomonadota; class Betaproteobacteria; order Burkholderiales; family Alcaligenaceae; genus Achromobacter; species Achromobacter sp. GW823-FHT04E03. The sequence continues at coordinate 888,113 of NZ_JBXAIJ010000003.1, forward strand.
ATGTACGGCAGGTTGATTTCGGTCTGTTGCGCCGAGGACAGCTCGATCTTGGCCTTTTCGGCCGCTTCCTTCAGGCGTTGCAGGGCCAGCACGTCCTTGGACAGGTCAACGCCTTGCTCCTTCTTGAACTCGGCAATGATGTAGTCGATGATGCGCTGGTCGAAGTCTTCGCCGCCCAGGAAGGTGTCGCCGTTGGTCGACAGCACTTCGAACTGCTTTTCGCCGTCCACATCGGCGATTTCGATGATGGACACGTCGAACGTGCCGCCGCCCAGGTCATAGACGGCGATCTTGCGGTCGCCCTTTTCGGTCTTGTCCAGGCCGAACGCCAGCGCGGCAGCGGTGGGTTCGTTGATGATGCGCTTGACTTCCAGACCGGCGATGCGGCCAGCGTCCTTGGTGGCCTGGCGTTGGCTGTCGTTGAAGTAGGCGGGCACGGTAATGACGGCCTCGGTCACTTCTTCGCCCAGGTAGTCCTCGGCGGTCTTCTTCATCTTGCGCAGCACGTCGGCCGACACTTGGGGAGGCGCCATCTTCTTGCCGCGCACTTCCACCCAGGCGTCGCCGTTGTCGGCCTTGACGATGGCATAGGGCATCAGGTTGATGTCCTTCTGCACCGCCTTCTCTTCGAACTTGCGGCCGATCAGGCGCTTCACCGCATACAGGGTGTTGCGCGGGTTGGTCACGGCCTGGCGCTTGGCCGGCGCGCCGACCAGGGTTTCGCCATCGTCCATGTAGGCGACGATGGAGGGGGTGGTGCGAGCGCCTTCCGCGTTTTCAATGATTTTGACCTGCCCGCCGTCCATGACAGCCACGCAGCTGTTGGTCGTGCCCAGGTCAATGCCAATAATCTTGCTCATGGTCGGTTACCTTGATTGAATCTATGAAAATAGGGAGAAACTTCTTGTCCCCACATAACTGGGGCTGCCCGCAGGGTTTTTCAAGACGCCTGGCCGGAATTTTCTACAGCCGTTTCCTGCAGGCGGCGCATGGCCGCGGTGAACTGCGGCAGGCCGGGCCAGCCGGTGACGCGGCCCAGCCGCTTGCCAGCGCGGTACAGCACAAAAGTGGGGACACCATGCAGCGAGAAGCGCCTTCCCAGCGCTTCGTCCGCGTAGACGTCGGCTTCGAACCAGGTCAGCCCCAGCTCCAGCAGCGCGTCCCGGTGCAGCAAGGCGGTCTGCTTGAAAATATTGCAGTTATAGCAATCCTGTCCCCAGAGGAACACGCAGCGCAGATCCGTCCCCGGCGCCTGCACCACCGCCGCGTCGAATCCCTCGGTGTCGACGTGCCGCATGCCGAACACCTGGAATATCTGGGCGGGGTCGAACCGGGGATCCGTCATGGCGCGCCGCCTGCTCAGCCCTGGCCGGCGGACACCACGACCAGCGCGGGGCGCAAGGTCCGGTCGGCGATGGCGTAGCCCTTTTGCAGCAGCTGGACCACGGTATTGGCGGGCTGCTCGGCGGGGATGGACGAAATGGCCTGGTGCAGGTGCGGGTCGAACTTGTCGCCCTGTGCCGGCACGATTTCCTTGAGCAGATTGCGCTCGAAGGCGGCCGTCAGCTGCTTGAGGGTCACTTGGACGCCTTCGCTCAGGGTTTCAACGGTTTGCTCAGGCTGGGCCAGCGCTGCTTCCAGGCTGTCCTTGACCGGGACCAGGCTTTCCGCGAACGACTCGATGCCGAACTTGCGCGCCTTGGACACGTCTTCCTGTGCACGGCGGCGCACGTTCTCGGCTTCGGCCCGGATGCGCAAAAGCTGGTCCTGCTGCTCATTGACGGTAGCCTGGGCGGCGTCCAGCTGGGCGCGCAACTCGTTCAGCTCGGCCTGCACGGCGTCCTCGGCGGCGGAGGCCGCATCGGCGTTCTGGCCGACTTCGGGCGTCTGATCTACAGGCTCGTTGGGTGCCGTCATGGGGAATCCTCCAAAAAGTATGGCTTTCGCAGACATGAATGGGGGCCAATACCCCTATTTCAAGCCCGGGAAAGCAAATATTCCCTGACGGCGCCAGCCAGCAGAGGCAGGCGGAATGTAATCACAAATCCGCCCAATTTCTGCCAAATGCCGTCAAATCTCAGACTGCAAGCATAGATTCAGCGCTTTTCGACGCCATCCGGCAAATGGCGGACGCCCTCTGCGCCAGGCTATTTCTTGTGCGGCTGTGCGGGCGCCACCGGGTCGCTGGCGGGAAAACTGTCCTTCAGGGCGCGGTCCACGGCGCGGTCCTCGTCCGGCTCGGGGCTGATCGCGATGGGGTCGCTGGCGGGGAAGGTCTCGGCAAGCGCCTCGTCCAGTTCGTGTTCCACCTGATCTTCGTCCACCGGGGTACTGACCTGCCCCTTTTTGACGATCTTTCCAGTCTTGGGATCATGGTGCATGCGCCTTCTCCTTCAAGTCCGTGATTTGCGTGGGCCACCCCTGCAAGTGGCGTGCCACCAGGTCGGCCAGCCCTGCGATCCAGGCCGGATCGTCGTTGATCGCCGGGATGTAGCGGAAACGCTTGCCGCCCGCCCCGATAAAGGCGTCGCGGCACTCCAGGCTGATCTCTTCCAGGGTTTCCAGACAGTCTGCCACAAAACCCGGGCACACCACATCGACCTCGGTAACCCCGGCGGCGGCCAGCGCCTTCAGGGTCGGTTCGGTATAGGGCTCCAGCCAGCGGGCCGTACCGAAACGGCTCTGGAAGGTCACCTCGACCTGTTCGCGCGGCAGCGACAGGCGTTGGCCCAGCAGGCGCGCCGTTTCCATGCAGTCGCGGTAGTACGGGTCGCCCAGTTCGATCGAATAGCGCGGCAGGCCGTGAAAGCTCATGACCAGCTTCTGCGGTTTGCCGTGCTCTTGCCAATAGCGTTCGATGCGACCGGCCAGCGCGTCCAGATAGGCCGGCTCTTCGTGGAAACGCTTGATGAAGCGCAGCTCGGGCTGGTCGCGCAGGCGGCCGGCATGGCGGGTGACCGCATCCACCACCGTGGCGGTGGTGCTGGCGGCGTACTGCGGATAGAGCGGGACGGTCAGTATGCGTTCGCAGCCCTGCCGGCGCAGCCGGGAAATGGCGTCGGGGATCGAGGGGTTGCCGTAACGCATGCCCAGCTCCACCACGGCGTCGATTCCGGCCTCGGCCAGGGCCGCGCGCACACCATCGGCCTGTCGCTGGCTGTACACCATCAGGGGCGAGCCTTCCTTCATCCAGACGCCGGCGTAGCGCGGCTCCAGCTTCTTGGGCCGCATCGTCAGCACCAGGCAATGCAGGATGGGCTTCCACAGATAGCGCGGGATCTCGATCACGCGCGGGTCGGACAGGAACTCGCCCAGGTATTTGCGTATGTCTTGCTTACCCGGGGTGTCCGGGGTGCCCAGGTTCACCAGCAGCACGCCGACCTTGGCCGGCCCGCGCGGCGCGGGGTCTTCGTTGAAGGGGTCCTCCCGCTCGGGTTCCGGCAGATAGCGCTCAGGCCACAGGTACTTGAACAGGCGAAGAAACACAAACACTCCCCTTCCTCCGCAAGGAGGATGTAGCTTCGGATGGACCTACTGGTTGTGGCTGAGGGCGTTGGACAGCAAGCGCGCCGTGATATCCACGATGGGAATGACGCGCTCGTAGGCCATGCGCGTGGGACCGATCACGCCCAGCGTGCCCACGACCTTGCCGTCCACGCCGTAAGGCGCGGTGATGACCGAGACCTCTTCCATCGGCACCAACTGCGAATCGCCGCCGATGTAGATCTGCACGCCCTGGGCGCGGGTGGACACGTCCAGGAGCTGCAGCAGGTCGGTCTTTTTCTCGAACAGCGAGAACATCTTGCGCAGGCGGTCCATGTCGGAGGCGATGTCAGTCACGTCCAGCAACTTGCGCTCGCCGGAAATGACCATGGCATCGCCGTCCTCGGCGGCTTCCGCGCTGGCTTCGACCGCGGCCTGCATCAGGCGCGAGATGTCCTCGCGCAATTGCGCCAGTTCGGTCGACAGGGTTTGCCGCACGACATTGAAGGACTTGCCGGCGAAATGCATGTTGAAGAAATTGCCGGCTTCCAGCAGTTCCGCTTCGGCATAGTCGCGCTGAACGAAAAGGATGCGATTTTGAACATCGCCGTCGGGCGTGACGATGATGAGCAGCACGCGCTTATCGGACAGGCGGATGAATTCGATCTGGCGGAACACCTGGGCGCGCTTGGGCGTGAGCACCACTCCCGCGAACTGGGTCAGGTTGGACAGCAGGGCCGCGGCGGCATTGACGGCGCGCGTAGGTTCGGCGGCCGCCAGCATCTCGCCCATGTTGTGCGGTTCTAGCTGGTAGGACTGCACCGCCAGCAGCGAATCGACGAACATGCGGTAGCCCCGCGGCGTGGGCACGCGGCCGGCGGAGGTGTGCGGGCTGTGGATCAGTCCCAGTTCTTCGAGATCCGCCATCACATTGCGGATCGTGGCCGGGGACAAGTCGAATACTTTCGATAGCGTCCGCGAGCCGACTGGCTGCCCATCGGCGATATAGCGTTCGATCAACGCTTTCAGTAGTGCGCGTGCGCGGTCATCCATAACAAGTATTTTAGGGAATCTTTTTCAATTGAGGCGATTTTTGTCCCGCAAGCACATATGCGGCCCCATATAATCGGCTAAACCGCCCATTCCGGGCAGGTTTCGGCTTCTGGTCCGGCCTTTTTTGATACGCAAGCAGCCATGCATTTTCCTACCGTAGCCCTGATCGGCAGATACCAGGACACCGGCCTGGACACACCGCTGAGAGCACTCGCCCACGCGCTGACGCAAGCGGGCCGGCAGGTGCTCATCGATGCGGACACGGCGCGCAACACCGGGCTGACCGAATACCCCGTCGCCACGCTCGAGGAAATCGGCAAGACCGCGTCGCTGGCCGTCGTCATGGGCGGCGACGGCACCGTGCTGGGCGCCAGCCGCCACCTTGCTCCCTATGGCATGCCGCTGGTCGGCATCAACCACGGACGCCTGGGCTTCATCACCGACATCGCGTTGCAGGACGCGCATGGCGCGCTGGCGCGCGTGCTCGAAGGCAGCTTCCAGATCGAGGAACGCATGCTGCTGGAAGGCAGCGTGTGGCGCGGCGATCAGAAAATGTATTCCGCGTCGGCCCTGAACGACGTGGTGCTGAACCGCGCGGGACGCGGCGGCATGATCGAAGTGCGGGTGGAGCTGGACGGCGCCTTCATGTACACGCAGCGCGCCGACGGCCTGATCATCGCCACGCCCACGGGCTCCACCGCGTATGCGCTGTCGGCCAACGGTCCCATCCTGCATCCGGGCATGAACGCCATGGTGCTGGTGCCGGTGGCGCCGCAAACCCTGTCCAACCGCCCCATCGTCATTCCCGACTCCGGCGTGCTGAACATGACGCTCACGGCCATGGGCCGCGTGGAAGTCGGCGCCAGCGTGCATTTCGACATGCAGACCTGGTCCGACCTGCAGCCGGGCGACCGCATCGTCGTGCAGCGCGCGCCCTATACCATCCGCTTCGTGCATCCCGAAGGCTACAGTTTCTTCTCCACCCTGCGCCGCAAGCTGCACTGGAACCTGATGCCCGAAGCCTCCGACAACGTAGAGTAGTAAGCGCCCCGACATGCTGCGCACCCTGCATATCCGCGACTTCGTCATCGTCGAACAGACCGAGATCCATTTCGGCCCCGGCTTTACCGTCTTTTCCGGTGAGACCGGCGCAGGCAAATCCATACTGGTGGACGCGCTGGCGCTCACGCTGGGCGAACGCGGCGACGCCAGCATGCTGCGCGAGGGCGCGCCGCGCGCCGACATCACCGCGGTCTTCGATACCCCCAAGGGCCTGATCGCCTGGCTGCAAGAGCGCGAGATCGACGCCGACACGGAACTGTCCCTGCGCCGCGTCATCGACGCCCAGGGCCGCAGCCGCGCCTACATCAATGGCACGCCGGCCACCGTGGCGCAATTGCGCGAACTGGGCGACAGCCTGGTCGACATCCACGGCCAGCATGCGCACCAGAGCCTGATGCGCGCCGACGCCCAGCGCGACCTGCTGGATGCCCACGGCGGCCATGGCGAACTGCGCAACTCGGTCGGCCAGGCCTGGAAGCAATGGCGCGCGTTGGCGCGCCAGCTGGAATCCGCCGAAAAGGACGCCGCAAGCCTGGCTACCGAACGCGACCGCCTGCAATGGCAGGTCGACGAACTCGATCAGCTGAATCTCGGTCCCGACGAATGGGATGCGCTGCAGTCCGAGCACACCCGCCTGTCGCATTCGCAATCCCTGCTGGATGGCGCCAACCAGATCCTCGAAGGGCTGGACGGCGAAGGCGATTCCGCGCACCACCGGCTCACCGCGGCCAACCACCGCATCCAGCAGATGCTGCGCCACGATCCCGGCTTGCAGGGCGTCTACGATGAACTGGAATCGGCCCGCATCGCGATCAGCGAGGCCGTATCGGACCTGAACAACTACGTCAGCCGAGTCGATCTCGATCCTCAGCGGCTCGTAGCGGTCGAGGCGCGCCTGGGCCTGGTATTCGAAACCGCTCGCAAATTCCGCGTCGAGCCCGACGCGCTTTGCGAGCTGCGCGACACGCTGCATGCGCAGCTCAAGGCGCTGCAAGCCGCGGGCGACATCGATGCCCTGCGCGCCCAGACGCAAGCTGCGCAGGCGCAATACGACGCCACGGCCGCCAAGCTGACGACGGCGCGCCGCAAGGTCGCCAAGGACCTGGGCAAGCAGGTCACGCAAGCCATGCAGACGCTGGCCATGCAGGGCGGCAAGTTCGAACCCACGCTGGCCGAATCGGCGCCGTCCGCGCACGGCAACGAGCAGGTTGAATTCCTGGTGGCCGGCCATGCCGGCACCACGCCGCGGCCGCTGGCCAAGGTGGCTTCGGGCGGCGAACTGTCGCGGATTTCGCTGGCGCTGTCGGTCATCGCCAGTCGCGCTGCGCGCGTGCCGACGCTGATCTTCGATGAAGTCGACAGCGGGGTGGGCGGCGCGGTGGCCGAGGCCGTCGGCAAGCTGCTGCGCGAGCTCGGCGAACGTCATCAGGTGCTGTGCGTGACCCACCTGCCCCAGGTCGCGGCCTGCGCCAACAACCAATTCCTGGTCAGCAAGGCGGAATCGCGCGGCGCCACCCGCTCCAGCATCGAGGAACTGGACGCTTCCTCCCGCGTCGAGGAAATCGCGCGCATGCTGGGCGGCATCAAGCTCACCGCGACCACCCGCGAACACGCCCGCGAAATGCTGGAAGGTTTCGGGCAGAACTGAAGCGCTGGCCCGCCGCTTTACGGCGGGACGCCGGCAAAAACAGGGCCGATTCGCGCCATAAAAAAATCCCCTTCACATTGAAGGGGATTTGGATCTCACGGACCCGCTGCGAGCGTAGCCGCGGGCCGTAGGCAGGGCCGGATCAGCGGCCCTTCATGCAACTGCCGCAGATGCCATACAACACCATGGCGTGGCTTTCCAGCGCGAAGGAGTTGTCCTTGGCAATCTTTTGCTGACGCTTTTCGATTTCGGGGTCCGAAAACTCGACCACCTTGCCGCAATTCGTGCAGATCAGGTGATCGTGGTGATCGCCGTCGTTGAGCTCGAACACCGCCTTGCCGCTGTCGAACTGGCTGCGGGCAAGGATGCCGGCCTGTTCGAACTGGGTCAGGACGCGATAGACGGTGGCCAGCCCGATTTCGACGTTTTCGCCGATAAGGGCGCGATAGACGTCTTCGGCGCTCAGGTGCCGTTGATCCGATTTCCGGAAAATATCAAGAATTTTCAGGCGGGGAAACGTCGCCTTCAAACCCATGTTCTTCAGTTCGCTTTGGTCGCTCATGGTGTAATCGCTCTCCGTCCGCGTTGGCATGGGCAGGATAGGTTCACCGCGAGCCGGCTCACCGAAATCATGCCGCCACGCGGAACTATCCTTATGAAACCTTTATGATAACGGTTTTGTCTGCTTCCAAATAATAGGGGCGCGTAGTGTCCATGATTGCACGAATTCCCTCCCGCTCGCTGAAGACCGGCCTGGCGGTGGCCGCTCTGGCCGTCGCCCTGGCTGGATGCTCGGGGGACAAGTGGGGCTTCCCCTACAAGGCCGGCGTCCAGCAAGGAAACTGGATCACCCAGGAGCAGGTCGCCCTGCTGCAGCCCGGCATGACGCGCGAGCAGGTGCGCTTCGCCCTTGGCAGCCCCACGCTGACCAGCGTGCTGCACGCCAACCGCTGGGACTACCCCTACTACTACAAGCCTGGCTACGGCGACGCCCAGGAACGCAAATTCACCGTCTGGTTCGAAAACGACCGCCTGACCCGCTGGGAAGGCGACAAGCAGCCAGAACTGCAGCCTTACCAGATCAATACGCCCAACGCCGTCGCCGACGAAAAGGCAGACAAGCGCCTCATCGAAGAAGAAACCCGCCAGAAGGAAGAGGAAGACCAGCGCAAGCGCGACTCCGCCGCCCCGGTCAGCCCCCTCAACCAGTACCCTGGCCAGCCCGGCAACGCCCCAGAGCCGCTCAAGTAACACCAAGGACTATCTATGCGTATCGCAATTGCCGGCGCCAGCGGCCGTATGGGCCAGATGCTGATCGAAGCCGTGCTGAACGCCTCCGGCCTGCAGCTCGCCGTGGCGCTGGACCGCCAGGGCTCGGCCGCGCTGGGCCAGGACGCCGGCGCGCCGCTGGGCAAGCAGACGGGCGTGGCCATCACCGATGACCTCGACGCCCTGGCCCAGGCCGACTGCCTGATCGACTTCACCCGCCCCGAAGGCACGCTTGAACACTTGCAGGCCTGCGTCAAGCACGGCGTGAACGCCGTCATCGGCACCACCGGTTTCGACGACAACGGCCGCGCCGCGATCGAAGTCGCCGCCCAGAAGATCGGCCTCGTCTTCGCGCCCAACATGAGCGTGGGCGTGAACGCCACGCTCAAGCTGCTGGACATGGCCGCTCGCATCCTGAACTCCGGCTACGACGTCGAAGTCTTCGAAGCGCACCACCGCAACAAGGTCGACGCGCCTTCGGGCACCGCGCTGAAAATGGGCGAAACCATTGCTTCGGCCTGGAACGTGGCCCTGCCGGACGTCGCCACCTGGAGCCGCCACGGCGATACCGGCGTGCGCAAGCCGGGCACCATCGGCTTCTCGGTGCTGCGCGGCGGCGACATCGTCGGCGACCACACCGTGTCCTTCTGCGGCACCGGCGAACGCATCGAGATCACGCACCGCTCGGCCAGCCGCGCCACCTATGCGGAAGGCGCCCTGCGCGCCGCCCGCTTCCTGGAAGGCAAGCACAACGGCCTGTACGACATGCAATCGGTGCTGGGCCTCTGAAGCCCAAGCCCTCGCCTGCAAAAAAGGACCCTGCGGGGTCCTTTTTTCTTGCCCGGTCCAAACGGCCTCACACCACCACGGGTTCCGGTTCGAGCCGCACGCCGTAGCGCTCGGACACCGCGGCCTGGATGGCATGCGCCAAGCCCATGATGTCGGCCGCCGTGGCCCCGCCGCGATTGACCAGTACCAGAGCCTGGCGCTCATGCACGCCCGCGGCCCCCAGCGAGCGGCCCTTCCAGCCGCATTGGTCTATCAGCCAGCCGGCCGCCAGCTTGTAGCCGCCGTCGGGCTGGACGTAGGACACCAGACCGGGAAAACGGTCCAGCAGCCTGTCCCGCACTTGCGCCGACACGATAGGGTTCTTGAAAAAACTGCCTGCGTTGCCCGTCACCGCCGGATCGGGCAGCTTGGCGCGGCGGATCTCGCACACCGCGTCGAAGATAGCGCGGGCGCTCGGCTGTCCCGCCGCCAGCCGCGCGTGGCGCTGCAAATCAGGGTAGCCCAGCACAGGCCGCCAGGGCCGGGGCAAGGCGAAACGCACACTCACGATGACCCAGCGTCCGGGCTCGTCGTGCTTGAACACGCTGTCGCGGTAGGAAAAGCGGCAATCGGCCGCGCTCATTTCGACCAGGCGCCCTGCGCGCACGTCCCAGGCGGTCAGGCTGTGGAAACGCTCCTGCAGTTCAACGCCGTAAGCGCCGATGTTCTGCACCGGTGCCGCGCCCACCGTACCCGGGATCAGCGCCAGGTTTTCCAGCCCGTCCCAGCCCTGGTTCACGCAGGTTTCGACAAAGCCGTGCCAGGTCTCGCCGCCCGCCGCCTCGATCAGCCAGGCATCCGGACGAGCTTCCAGCAAGCGCACGCCCTTGAACGCGACGCGAGCCACCAATCCCTGCACCTGGCTCGGCAATACCAGATTGCTGCCTCCCCCCAGCACCAGCAGGGAAGACGTCTCGTGCGCCAGCTGCGACAACGCCGGCAACTGCGCCGCATCTTCCAGGGTCACAAAGGCCCCGGCCCGCGACGCCAGGCCCAACGTATTCAGCCGGGTGAGATCCTGGCTGACGGGCGACAAGGCTGGGGACGGAAGAACTTTGGCGGGAGAATTTGACATGGATGCTGCGGATTGCTATAGTTTCTGTCTTCGCTCATATTACTTGATTGAGTGCTTGCCCTGAATTTCAGGCTTTGTTCGCAAACTGCTTGCAGTGAACAGACCCAAATAAGTCCAGGCCAAGACAAGCTCAAAAAAATCATGTAGAATGCGCGCCTTCTGATCGATAACCAAGTTGATCAGAGTGAATAAGAAAACAGGTTCTGGCTGTTTCAAGTGCAGAACCCATGCGGGAGTAGCTCAGTTGGTAGAGCGCAACCTTGCCAAGGTTGAGGTCGCGAGTTCGAGACTCGTCTCCCGCTCCAAATTCTGATTTCCAGATTCTTTCTGGAAATCCTTGAGAAAGGGCCTTCGGGCCCTTTTTTCATTTCTGCTCGCAACGCGGGCATCTCTCCACGCTGCCTGCGGCCATATTGCGCCGCCCTCTCCGTCCCCCCACTGTCACACGCCCTATGACATACGCGGCCTTGGCCTGCGTCATTCATGCTGGACGCCAGGACAATTTTCGTGGATTCGAAGAAGCCCGCGCCCTGCCCGGCTTCCGTACCATTCATTACGTCCTAGGACAAACAAAACGGCGCGGTGGCAGAGTGGTCATGCGGCAGATTGCAAATCTCCTGAGGTTGGTTCGATTCCAGCCCGCGCCTCCAAGACCAGCCTGGCATGTCGGCCCATGAGGCACGGGTGCCGGGACGCAGCCGCCCTGGCGGCACGCCAAGGAGATCGCCTTGATTCAAGTCACCCTGTTCCACGACGGTTGCAATCTCTGCCTGGGCATAGACCGCAACATGGCCGCGGCCTTCGCGACGCCTCAGCATCGCTACGAATCATTCGATCTCGCGCGGCAGCCCGGGTCCGCCGCCCAGGCCCGGGCGCTTGGCATCACCCGCCTGCCGTCCCTCGTCATCGATGGTCGTGTGCTGCGCCTGGAAGACCATTCCCCCATCGAGCACTACGTCTGAGATTGGCGCGGCCGGATCCGAGCCCGTTGCGATGCTCCCGCTCTTGAAGGCCGCTGCCCCGTTGAACCACGCAAGGAGCCCATCATGAGCAAACTCACCACCGCGTTCGGCGCCCCCGTGCCCGACGACGACAACACGATGACCGCCGGCCGGCGCGGGCCGGCGCTGTTGCAGGACGTCTGGTTCCTGGAAAAGATGGCGCACTTCGACCGCGAAGTGATCCCCGAGCGGCGCATGCACGCCAAGGGAGCCGGCGCCTTCGGCACGTTCACCGTCACCCATGACATCACGCGCTACACCAAGGCCAGGATCTTCAGCCAGGTAGGCAAGCAGACCGAAATGTTCGCCCGCTTCTCGACCGTGGCGGGCGAACGCGGCGCGGCCGACGCGGAACGCGACATCCGCGGATTCGCGCTCAAGTTCTATACCGAGGAGGGCAACTGGGACCTGGTCGGCAACAACACGCCGGTCTTCTTCGTGCGCGATCCGCTGAAATTCTCCGACCTGAACCGGGCCGTCAAACGCGATCCTCGCACCGGCATGCGCAGCCCGCAGAACAACTGGGACTACTGGACGCTGCTGCCCGAGACCCTGCACCAGGTGACGCTCATCATGGGCGACCGCGGCATTCCGAAGAGCTATCGCCACATGCATGGCTTCGGCAGCCATACCTATAGCTTCATCAACGCCGCCCGCGAGCGCTTCTGGGTCAAGTTCACCTTCAAGACCCAGCAGGGCATCCGGAACCTGACGGACGCCGAGGCCGGTCAGGTCATCGCGGCGGACCGCGAAAGCAATCAGCGTGACCTGTACGAAGCGATCGAACGCGGCGAGTTTCCGCGCTGGACCCTGTATGTGCAGATCATGCCCGACGCCGAAGCCCATACCTATCATCTCAACCCCTTCGACCTGACCAAGGTCTGGCCGCACAAGGACTATCCGCTGATCGAAGTCGGCGTCCTGGAGCTCAATCGAAACCCCGAGAATTTCTTCGCCGAGGTCGAACAAGCCGCGTTCAGTCCCGCGGCAATCGTGCCCGGCATTGGCTTCTCTCCGGACAAGATGCTGCAGGGCCGCCTGTTCTCGTATGGCGACACGCAGCGCTATCGGCTGGGCGTGAACTACCCGCAGATCCCGGTGAACGCGCCTCGCTGCCCATTTCACAGTTATCACCGCGACGGAGCGATGCGCGTGGATGGCAACGGCGGCAGCACGCCCGCGTACACGCCCAACAGCCATGGCGTCCTGCAGGCGCAGCCGGACTATTCCGAACCGCCGCTGGAGATCAGCGGCGCTGCGGCCCGCTGGGATCACAGGGAAGATGCCGACTACTACTCCCAGCCCGGCAACCTGTTCCGGTTGATGGCGGCGGACGAAAAACAGAGACTGTTCCAGAACACCGCGCGCGCGATCCGCGGCGCCTCCAGGGAAGTCATCGAACGCCATATCGCCAACTGCACCCGGGCAGACCCGGCCTATGGGCAAGGCGTGCGCGACGCGGTCGCGCAGACGGAACAAGACCGTCCGCGGGCCGCCCCCTAGGTTCAAAAAACATCAACCAACCCGCCACGGATAGCCGATACACTGAACTCTCCCATAGCCGGTAAAAAACAGGCGCGCGGCGCACAGCCGACGCAGCCCCAGCGGAGAGACAGGTGCTTGGATCCCAGTTGATTATCCGTACGCTGCATCGCCTGGGCGTCAAGACCATCTTCAGCCTGTCCGGCAATCAGATCATGCCGCTCTACGATGCCTGTATCGATGCAGGCATCCGCATCATCCATGTGCGGCATGAGGCGGCCGCCGTCTTCATGGCGGACGCCTGGTCCCAGATCACCGGCGAGCTTGGCGTCGCGATGCTGACCGCCGCGCCCGGCATCACCAATGGCCTGGCGCCGCTTTACTCGGCGTCGCAGGCGGAAAGCCCCGTGCTCCTCATCTCCGGCGACTCCTCGGTAGGAGAAGACGGCATGGGCGCGTTCCAGGAACTGGACCAGGTTTCCATCACCCGTTCCTTGACCAAGCTATCGCTGCGTCCGCGGACCGTGCAGGAGCTTTATCCCGCGCTCGACCGCGCGGTCGCGCAAGCGCTTGCCCCACGGCGCGGACCGGTTCATCTGGCCCTGCCCTTCGACCTGATGACCGCGGAGACGGGCTTGGCAGAACTGCCCGCCACTACACCGAAGCGCGAGCCCGCTGCAGTGGACGCAGCCGGCCTGGAACAGCTCGCCGCGCTGCTTGACTCGGCACAGCGCCCCCTGTTGCTGGCAGGCCCCACCGGAGCGCGTCCGCACATGCGCGCGGTTCGCGAGAAGCTGGAAGCAACGCTAGGCGTGCACCTCATCCCCATGGAAAGCCCGCGCGGCCTGAAGGACCCTTCCCTGGGCTCCCTGGCCGAAATCATTCCGCAGGCGGACCTCATCGTGCTGGCCGGCAAGTGCCTGGACTTCACGCTGGGCTTCGGCGGCACGGGCGCGCTGGGCAAGACGGCCCGGGTCGTGGCGATAGACCCCGACCCCGCGATGCTGGAACGCGCGGCCCGCCTGCTGGGCGACCGCCTGGCTCTGGCCCTGCAGGGCGATCCCTACACCGTGCTGCCGGCATTGCCAGCGGCGCCAGCCCCGGCCGCGCGCGCCTCGTGGCGCGCGCGCGTGGACGAAGCGCTGCGCAACCGGAACACTCTGGGCGCCGCGGCTTGCGCCGATGGAGCATTGGGGCCGCGCGCGCTATGTGAAGCGGTCCAAGCGTTTCTCACGTCCGCCCCCAATCCCATCCTGGTCTGCGACGGCGGCGAATTCGGCCAGTGGGCGCAGGCATACTGCCAGGCGCCGGTGCGCATCATCAACGGCATGTCGGGCGCGATCGGCGCAGGCATCTGCTACGCCATCGCCGCCAAGATCGCACAACCAGAGGCCACCGTGGCCGTGCTCATGGGCGACGGCACGGCGGGCTTTCACCTGATGGAGCTGGACACGGCCGTACGCGAGCGCGCCGCGATCGTCGCCGTGGTCGGCAACGACCTGCGCTGGAACGCGGAACACTTGATCCAGATGCGCACCTACGGTCCGCAAAGGCTGATCGGCTGCGAACTCGCGCCGACCGCGCGCTACCACGAAGTCGCCGCGGCGCTTGGCGGAGCCGGCTACGCCGCCCGGGACCGCGACAGCCTCGCCACCGCGCTGCGCGCGGCGGCGGACAGCGGGCTGCCCGCATGTGTCAACGTATCCCTGGCGGGCGAACCCGCTCCGGTTTTCAGCGCATCAACGCAGTCCGCGACCGGTCATTGACCTCGAAGCATCGAGCCCAGCTGCAGTCCGGTTTCGTCCCTTAGCACGACAGGAGACTTCTCATGATGAGACCTACCGGCCTCTGGCCGGGCGCGTTCGCTCGCGCCGCGATTTGCATGCTGGCCGCGCTTCCGGGCCTGGCAACCGCCCAAGCCTATCCCGCCAAACCCGTCCAGCTCATCGTGCCGTTCAGCGCGGGCGGCGACGCCGACATGGCGGCCCGCAACTTGTCCGCCGCCGCGCAAGGCCTGCTTGGCCAGCCGCTGGTCGTCGTCAACAAGGCCGGGGCGAACGGCGCGATCGGCTCGGCCGCCGTGAAGAACGCCGCTCCCGACGGCTACACCCTGCTCGTCGGCCGGATAGGCTCCCAGGTCCTGCTGCCCGCGCTACAACCCAAGACCACGCCCTATACCGCCCGGGACTTCACGTACATCGGACTGCTGGAGCTGAACCCCGTGGTCTGTGTGGTGCATCCGGACAGCCCTTACAAGACGATCGGCGATCTGGCACAGGCCTTGAAGGCCCATCCCGGCAAGCTCAACTACAGCCATTCCGGTCCGGCCACGGTGCAGAATCTTGCGCCGCAGCTGCTGCTCAGCAGCCTCGGCCTGAAATCCGAGGCCGTGGTCAACGTCCCCTACAAGGGCGGCAACGAAGTCGCGCTGGCGGTGCTCAGCAAGGATGCGGACTTCGCCTGCAACAACCTGAGTTCGATGACGGGCATACTTGCCAGCGGCAAGCTGCGCGCCCTGCTGACGACCACGCCCGAACGCCTGGCGCAGTTCCCCGACATCCCGACCGCCCGCGAGCTGGGGCTGCCTCAACTCGAAGCTGTCGTAGGCTGGAGCGGACTGTTCGGGCCGCCGGGCATGAGTCCCGAAGCGGTGGCCAAATGGGCCGACGTGCTCAAGCAGATCGCACAGGATCCGAAGTGGATCGCCGGCAACGCCAACTTCGGCGGCATCCCCCACGTCCTGTCCCCCGCGGAAACGGAAAAATACGTCAGCCAGGGAGCCGCGATCTATGCCGACCTTGTGGCCAAGGCCGGGTTGCAAGTCAATTAACCCGCCTCATTGCCCGCTCCAGGCGGTCCGCCAAGTCCGGCGGACGCCGGGATCGCCTCGCGCAGGTAACCGACGAATGAGGATACGGTCAGCGGCACGCGCGGCGTGTAGGGCCTGACTGCGTACAGCCGTTCTGCATATTCGCCCACCACGCGCCACCCGCGCAGGACCTCGACCAACTCTCCGCTGCGCAGGGCCTGGTTGGCGCTGAAATCCGGCACCAGCGCGATCCCCAGGGATCCGGCAGCCACCTCCCGCAGCACTTCGCTGTTGTTCGCGGTGAAGCTGCCGCGCACCGGAACCGCCACGCGCTTGTCTCCGTCACGCGACTCGAACGACCAGGTAGCGCTGCCGCTGCGCCGCAGGTAGTGCAGGCAATTGTGGGCGGCCAGATCCATCGGCGTCTTCGGCGTGCCGTGCTGCGCCAGGTACTCCGGGGCCGCAACCAGCACGGAGCGCGTCTCGCAGATGACCGACGCGACGTGCGTGTCCGGCACGCCGGCCACATGCCGGATAGCCAGGTCGAAGCCTTCGGTAGCCAGGGACGCCAGATGGTCGCTGAGTTCCAGCTGGATCCGCACGTCGGGAAAATTCTTCAGGAATCCGGGTATCAGCGGCGCAATGACCTGACGTCCCAGGGCTACGGGTGCGGTCACGGACAGCACGCCGCGCGGCCCCTCGGACAGGTCCCGCACGGCCGAGAAGCCCTCTTCGATGCGCAGAAAGGCCGCCGCGGTCTGGTCGACCAGGCTCTGCCCCGCCTCGGTCAGGCCGACGCTGCGGGTGGTGCGGCGCACGAGGGGGACGCCAGCCGCCTGCTCCAGTTCCACGATGCGCTGGCTCACCGACGCCTTGCTGATCTGCAGGCGGCGCGCGGCCGCCGTATAGCTGCCGGTATCGGCCAGCACCCCAAGGCAATGGATATGCGACCACAGATCTTCCAGACGCCTGGTTTTCGTCATGCCTTGCTCCATTGTTCGAAACATCAAACACTGATTCCAGCCCTGCGGTCTCGACGTCCGGGCGGCAATGCGCGACATTGCCAGCTCCAGAACACCATGCATGAGCCCAGGAGCCAGCCATGACCGCAAGCAATGCCAGCGCCCAATCCCGCGATGCCGGACACTATATCGGCGGCAGCCTCGTCGACGGGACAGGCAGCCGCCAGCCCGTCTACAACCCGGCCACGGGCGCCGTCGCCAAGCAGGTGGCGCTGGCCACGCCCGACGAGGTGAACCGCGCCGTGGCCAGCGCCCGGGCGGCATTTCCGCAATGGGCGGACACCCCTCCCATCCGCCGCGCCCGCGTGCTGTTCAGGTTTCTTGAACTGATGAACAAGCATCGCGACGAACTTGCCCACCTGATCACCGCCGAGCATGGCAAGGTTTTCAGCGATGCGCAAGGCGAAGTCACTCGCGGCATCGACATCGTCGAGTTCGCCTGCGGCGTTCCCCAGTTGCTGAAGGGCGCCCACACCGAGCAGGTTTCCACCGGCATCGACAACTGGACGCTGCGCCAACCGCTGGGCGTGGTGGCGGGCATCACGCCGTTCAACTTTCCGGTGATGGTACCCATGTGGATGTTCCCGGTGGCGATCGCGGCGGGCAACACCTTCGTGCTCAAGCCCAGCCCCACCGACCCCAGCGCATCGCTGCGCATCGCCGAACTGCTGCGCGAAGCGGGGCTGCCCGACGGCGTGTTCAACGTGGTGCAGGGCGACAAGGTGGCGGTTGATGCGCTGCTGGAACACCCGGACGTGAAAGCCATCAGCTTCGTCGGTTCCACGCCCATCGCCAACTACATCTACGAGACCGGCGCACGCCATGGCAAGCGCGTGCAGGCCCTGGGCGGCGCCAAGAACCACATGGTCGTGATGCCGGACGCCGACATCGACCAGGCGGTCGACGCCCTGATCGGCGCCGGCTACGGCTCGGCCGGCGAGCGCTGCATGGCGATCAGCGTGGCGGTGCTGGTGGGCGACGTGGCCGACCGGCTGCTGCCCAGACTGATCGAACGCACCAGGACGCTGAAGGTGCTGGACGGCGAGAACCCCGCGGCCGAGATGGGCCCCATCGTGACCCGCGCCGCGCATGAGCGCATCAGCGGCTATATCGATCTGGGCGTGCAGGAAGGCGCGCAACTGCTGGTGGACGGCCGCGGCTTCCAGGGTTCTCAGGCAGGCGCAGGCTGCGGCGACGGTTTCTGGATGGGCGGCACGCTGTTCGACCACGTCACGCCGGACATGCGCATCTACAAGGAAGAGATCTTCGGCCCGGTGCTGGGCTGCGTGCGCGTGAAGGATCTGAAAGAAGCCGTGGATCTCATCAATGCCCACGAATTCGGCAACGGCGTGGCCTGCTTCACCCGCGACGGCAACGTCGCGCGCGAGTTCGGCCGCCGCATCGAGGTTGGCATGGTGGGCATCAACGTACCCATCCCCGTGCCCATGGCCTGGCATGGATTCGGCGGCTGGAAGCGCAGCCTGTTCGGCGACATGCACGCTTATGGCGAAGAAGGCGTGCGCTTCTACACGCGGCAGAAGTCGATCATGCAGCGCTGGCCCGAAAGCATTGGCAAGGGCGCCGAGTTCGCCATGCCGACGGCCAAGTAACGGCAGCCTGTCTCACGCAGGCGAGACCCATCCGCGATAGATGGCGCCTGCGCCCGCTATCGCGAGCAGAACGAAGATGGCCCGCTTCAGCAGTTCCGGGGACACCCGAACCCTGAGGCGGGATCCGCCGTACAGGCCGATCAGGGCCACGGGCAGCAGCACGGCGGCCGCGAACAGGATTTCCGGCTGCGCATACAGTCCGGCGGCGCCGAAGGCCGCCGCCCGGATGAGGCCGCTGGCCAGGATGACCACCGAGATCGTGGCGCGGAACTGGTCCAGCGCATCCAGCCGGCGCGACAGATAGATGGTGTAGATCGGCCCGCCGGTCCCGAACAGCGCACTGAAGATGCCGCCGAACACGCCGAACGGCAAGGCCCAGAAAGTATTCAGCGGCGCCGACGGCTTGGCCCCGCGCGCGCCCCGCAGGCCCTTGATGCACACCGCCAGCACGAAGCTGCCCAGCAGGATCAAAGGCCAGCGAGCGCCGGCGTTGTGCAGCAGCGTCACACCCAGCCCTATCCCCAGCAGCAGCCAGGGAAACAGGCGCTTGAGTTCGACCAGGGAAACGCGCCGCCAGTTGCTGCCGCCCACCAGCGCGGTGCAGGCCAGGTCGAACAGCACCACCAGCGGAACCGCGAACTGCAAGGGCATGAACTGGACCAGCAGCGGCACGGCCACCATGGCCGCGCCGAATCCCGTCATCCCGAAGACGACATAGGCGGCAAGGACGACGGGTGCGGCAAAGGCGAGCGTATCGGGCGGCATCATGCGGATTCAGCTTGCGGTGATCTTCTTCTTTTCCACCAGCGCCTTCCACTTGGCGGACTCCCTGGCGATCTCCTCCCTGAGCGCGGCGGCAGGCACGATGGTCGCCGACATCCCCTGGTCAGCCAGATAGCGCTGCATGTTGGGCTGCGCCACCGCCGTCCTGGCATCGGCCAGCAGCCGGTCGACCGAAGCCTGGGGCGTGCCCGCCGGCGCCAGCAGGGCGAACCAACCCGTGAACTCGAACCCCGGCACTCCATCCTCGGCCGTGGTCGGCACGTCCGGCAGCAACGCGGAACGTTCCTTGCCCGTCACCGACAGCGCCCGCAGGCGTCCTCCCTTGAGCAACGGCACGATGGCATTGATATTGCCCACGGCGACTTCGATCACG
This sequence comes from Achromobacter sp. GW823-FHT04E03, assembly GCF_058796095.1. Lineage (NCBI taxonomy): Bacteria > Pseudomonadati > Pseudomonadota > Betaproteobacteria > Burkholderiales > Alcaligenaceae > Achromobacter > Achromobacter sp. GW823-FHT04E03. The sequence goes on from NZ_JBXAIJ010000003.1 coordinate 907,611, forward strand.
CCCGCCATGAGGTCGGTGTAGGCCGGCCCCTCGCCCTTGTACGGGACGTGCATGAGTTCGATCCCGGCCGCATCGCTGAAAGCTTCGCCCGCCATGTGCGTCTGGCTGCCCACGCCCGCGGACGAGAAGCTGAGTTTGCCAGGCCTGGCGCGGGCGTACTCGATCAGCTCGCGCGTGTTCTTGACCGGCAGGTTGGCATTGACGGTGATGACCATGGGTCCGTTTGCCACCTTGCCGATGGGACTGAAATCCGTCAGCGAGTAAGGCAGCTTGCTGTAGATGAACTGGTTGACCGTGAACATGCTGCCCGACGCAAGCAACAGCGTATAGCCGTCCGCCGGCGCGCTGGCGACAGCCTGCGCGCCCACGCTGCCGCCAGCGCCCGCGCGATTCTCGACGATTACGCTCTGCTTCAGGCCCTTGCCCAATTCGGCCGCCAACGCGCGGCCCAGCAGGTCGGTGGCCCCGCCCGCCGAAAACGGGACGATCATGCGTATGACCTTGTCCGCCGGCCAGTCGGCTCGCGCCGGAAGGGCGATAAACGGCGTAAGCGCGAGGCCACAGCCCAGCGTCTTGACGATGCGGCGGCGCGCAATATTGGGTTGAGTTTGGTTCTTCATGGCTTTGTCTCCTTCAGTTCGCGGGACGGCGTAGCGGGTCGGCGTTCGGCCGGCTGACGATTCGCCAGGCAGCAACTGACCCTCGGGCCGATGGCTCGATTTTTCGGGACGTTGCGGTGTTTTTCTGCGGACTACTAGGCTGCTGAACTACAGAACTACCGGACTAAGAACTACTGGCCGGCACAGACTGACTTCAATGCGTCGAGCAACAACTGCGTAAGATGGGCCCGCGGGTTCTCCTTCGGCGCCAGGATGCCCAGGCGACGAGTGACCGTGGGCGAGCCGAACGGAATGACGCGGATGCCCGGGGGAAACTCGTTCCTGCCGCGGCAGGCCGGTACCACCGATGCGCCCAGGCCATTGGCCACCATGGCGATCACGCCTTCCAGGTTGTCGATCTCCATGGTCGAACGCACGGTGATGCGCCTGCGCACCATCTCTTCCTGCACCAGATGCCCCACGCGCGCCGAACGATTGAAACGGACATAGGGATTCTGCTCCAGGATCTCCTGATCGCTGGCGCCCTTGACCGAGCGGTGGGCGATGACGACCAGTTGTTCCTCGACGAACGGCAGGAAATCCAGGCCCGAGCGCGGCGCATCGGGCTCGGTCACGATCGCCACGTCCAGCTGGCGGTGATAGATGGCGCGCTCCAGGTCGTGCGTGAGTCCCGTGGTGACATGGACCTCCAGGCCGTGGCCCTGCTTCTGCAGGTGCCGCAGCGCCAGCGGCAACACGCCCGACACACAGGTATGGACGCTGCCGAGCCTGAGCAATCCCGACGAAGTACCCTTCTTCAAGGCGGCGCTCATGCTTTCCCAATGCGCGATCAGGTCGCGCGCCCGGTGCACCAGCGCCAACCCCGTGTCCGTGAGGATGGGCGGACGCCGGCTGCGGTCGAAGATCGTGATGCCCAGCTCGTCCTCGAGCGCGCGAACCTGCATGCTCACCGCCGACAGCGACAGGCCGATGGTATTGCCGGCCTCGGCGAAACTGCCGTGGTCTGCAATCGCGATCAGCGTGTAGAGCGTGCGGATATCCATGCAAGAAGGTTCCTGGTGTAGACGGCATTGCGGAAAGGAGGAGTATGCCGCGTCAGATGCCAAGCAGCCGCCGCGCGTTCCCTCCCATGACTTTCCCAAGATTATCTTCCCGGATCGGCAAGGTCTCGAACCACTCTTTGTACCCTTGCACCGGGCAGAACGGGAACGAGCTGGCGTAAAGCATCCTGTCCGAGAGAAAACCGTCTGCCGCCTTCACGTATTCCTCCCAGCCTGGCATGCGGGAAAAATACATATCGGGCGACAGCCACAGGTTCTGGCGCCGGAACGCCAGGTGCAGGATCTCAGTGACCCAGGGCCACCCGCCATGGGCGACCACCACGTTCAGGGCGGGAAAATCCGCCAGCACCCGGTCGGTCCGTATCGGATCCGAATAGCTCAAGTCCGGCCCCGCCGTGCCTCCGACCATCATGATCACCGGCACGCCCAGGTCCTCGCAGTGGCCGTAGATCGGATACAGGCGTCTGTCGTCGGCGTACATGGGAACCGGGTAGGAGCCCGGCTCGATATTGATCAGCTTGAAGCCGTCCTCCACCGCCTGGCTGATGGTCTGGCACGCGCGGCGCCGGTCGGTGGGGTCGATGGAGGCGGCGCCGATGAATCGGCCCGGATGCTCGGCCACGATGCCTCGCACGTCCTCGTTGGACACGCTGCCCAGCACGCCGGCCAGGCGTCCCACGACCACGCCGCGGTCTATCCGCGCGGCATCCATCTCTTTCAGCAGCAGCGCCATCGATTGCTGCTGCGCCGCGGCCGAGGGCTCGAAGCCCACCGTCCGCGTAAAGCCATCGCGACGTTCTCCCGCCGAGTACATCAGCGTATCCAGGAAGCCGCCTACCGGCGGCCGCAGCCTAAAGTCGATGATCATTGCAGTCTCTTTGTCAGGGGGTGGAGTTACCCGGGCCGCGCTTGCACGCCTACATCACTTCGTCCTTGCGATCGTCCGTCTCGCCGTAGCGGTGCAGCGCGGGCGGCTTCAGCCCGGCGTAGAGTTTCTCGATGCCTGCATTGATGGTCTCGGCGTGCTGGGCGAAAAGCGAATTGCCTTCGAGGTCGCTCTCGACGATGAAGGGCCCGAAATTTTCGACCTCGAACAGCCACATGGCTTGGGCTATGCCCAGTTCGTCCAGCCAATGCACTTCGCGCACGCGCTTGATGCCCCGGCCCAGAAGTGCGCCCGTGCCGTAGCCCACGGTCGTCAGGTAGATCGCGCCGCCCGGCGCCAATACCTGCTTGTAATCGTCGGCGGGCATCCCGCCCTTGCCGATCAGGATGCGGCAGCCGGTCTCTTTCAGCCAACGCGGTATCCACTTGGAGAATCGGAACGAGGCGGTGGCGGTGACGGCGCCCACGTTGTAGCCGCCGCGACCGTCCGGCGCCGCCGCCGGCGAGCAATGGAAGTTGACGTTGCTGATGGCGCGCAAGTCCACGGGCAGCGGCAAGCCCTGGTCCAGCACCTTCTTGTATACGCCTTCGCGGGCCGTGTAGACCACGCCGTTCAAGTACACGGCCGAGCCGAGTTCCAGCTTGGCGATGTCTTCGCGCCTGGCGGGCAGGTCCAGATGAAAGACCTTGATGTCGTCGTCATTGCTTACCATTCGACCGTCTCCCGGCGCATGTAGGGCGTGAACCATTGGGGATCGGTGCGGTACTCGATCTCCCCGTTGGCATGGATCCGCGCAGTGGCGCGGCGCGAAGACAGGCAGAAAGTGTGCAGGCTGATGGGCATGCCCCCGGTGTGGGTGTAGCCGCACTCGATATGGCAGTCCACCACCATGCCGGAGCCGACGAAACCCATGGCGCCCATGCCGATGGAATTGCCCAGCTGCATCAGCTCCAATTCAAGCTCCGCCACCTTGGGGTCCGGATTACGGTCCCCGACCGTGCGCAGACAGGCGGCCTGCTTGCCCAGCTGCATGCAGGTGTCCTTGGAGCCGCCCAGCCCGATGCCGACGATGGCCGGCTGACAGGCCAGCCCGCGCTTGCCGAAGGCGATCAGCGTGTCCAGCACGAAGCGTTTGATGCCGTCTATGCCGTCGCCTGGAAACAGCATGCGGTAGTCGGTGCCGAACAACCCGCCCTTGTGCACGGTGGTGATGTCTATCCAATCGCAGTCCGGCTCGAAGGACCATTCGACCTCTGGCGCATTGATGCCGACGTTGTTGTTATGGTCGGTACGCCAGAGCGGATGCACGCGGTTGGGCCGCAGCGGCACGCTGACCGTGGCCTCGGCCGTGGCGTGGCGCAGCGCGCGTTCCACGGCGACGAAGCCGCTGTCGACCGAGGCGTTGTTGCCCACCTTGACGTAGTAGCGCGGCAGGCCGGTGTCGGCGCACATTGGGCGCCGGTCCTGATCGGCGGCTTCCCAGTTGTCCACCATGGCGTGGATGACAAAACGCGGCAGCTTGCCGGTTTCCTTCTTCTGCAGCTCCTGGATGCCGCGCTTGTAGTCGGCCGGAATCTCGATGGCCGCGCGGCGCATGATCTCCAGCGCCGCCTCTTCAACTTTCTGGACAGGAATGCTCATGGTTGGAGTGCCTCAGCTCTGGGGAATGCCCGCCTCGCCCTCGATGAGCGATTCGCCGGGTTTTACGATGTCGAAGGAAACCGGAACCATCTCCAGCGCCACCTCGCCGTCCTGCGCGCTCACGCGCGTGTAGCAGCTGGTGTGCAGGTCGCCAGCTTCGGGAAAATCTTCGCGGTAGTGCGCGCCGCGGCTGTTCTCTCGCGCCAGCGCCGAAACCGTGATGACCTTGGAAATGTCGACCAGGCTTTCCAGGTTGAGCCAGTCGTGCCAGGTCAGGTTGTAGCGGCGGTCGCCGTCCGCCACGCCGATATCGCGCAAGGCGGCGCGGTGGCCGGCAATGGCATCAAGGCCATGCGCCATGGCCTCTTGGCGGCGCAGCACACCTACGTCGTCCCACATGGTTTGCGAGAGCGCGTCGCGCAGCTCGTGGATGCGGCCCGCGGGCCGGGAAAACGGGAACTCGGCGCGTTCGATGCCGCGCGCGATGACGCCCTGGTCGGGGTCGCGCCACTGGCCGGACTTCGCAACGTAGGCCGCCATCGCATCGCCCGCGATGCCGCCGAACACCGTGGAATTGGCGACGCCGTTGCCACCCAGGCGGTTGGCGCCGTGCACGCCGCCGCAATCCTCGCCGGCCGCATACAGGCCCGGCGACGCGGTTGAACCGTCCACGTTGAATTCGACCCCACCCATCAGGTAGTGCGCCGTCGGCACCACCTCCACCTTGCCGCCCGCCAGATCGAAGCCGCAGTCCTTGCATCGGTTGACCATGCCGGGAAAAGTCTTGGCCACCTTGTCCGGGCCCAGATGGCTCATCTGGATGTAGACCCCGCCCATCGGCCCCGTGCGTCCTGCGCGCATTTCGGCGTAGATGCCGCGGCTGACCACGTCGCGCGTGGCGCGTTCGCCGCGCTTGTCGTAATTGGCCATGAAGCGCTCGCCGTCGCCATTGAGCAGGTAGCCGCCCGCTCCGCGCAGGCCCTCCTCCAGCACCGTGCCGGTCATGCGCGTGTCCGGCCCGCCCAGCAGGCCGGTGGGATGGAACTGCACCATCTCCATGTCGCGCAGCTTCAAGCCGTAGCGCAGCGCCATGGCCAGGCCGTCGCAGGTCTTGTCGCCCGAAGGCGTGTGGTAGCGGTACATGGTCGGCCCCGCCCCCGTTGCCAGCAGCACGGCCTTGGCCTGGATGTAGCGGTAAAGGCCTGTCCGCATGTCGATGAACAGCACGCCGGAAATACCAGAGCCGTCGGCGGCGGGAATCAGTTCGATGGCGCGATGCTCTTCCAGTTCATCGACGTCCAGCGCCCGCACCTGCTCCATGAGCCGGTTGATGATCTCGATGCCCGTCAGGTCTGCCTTGTGCACAGTGCGGTCGAAGCTCTGGCCAGCAAACGCCTTGGAATGCAGGGTGCCGTCGGGATTGCGGTCGAAGAAGCAGCCGATCTCGTTTTCCAGTTCGCGCACGCGCTCGACGGCGCCTTCGACCAGCCGCCACGCCAGGTCCTGGCGCGGCAGCCATTTGCCGCCCTCGATGGTGTCCATGAAATGGCGTTCCACCGAGTCGCCGGCGGCCAACGCGACGTTGTAGCCGCCCTGGACCATGCGGGTACAGCCGCACTTGCCCAACAGGCCCTTCACCGTCACCGTCACGCGCAGCGACGGATTCGCCTTCTTGGCGTGCAGCGCCGCGAACAGGCCCGCGCCGCCGGTGCCCAGCACAAGGATGTCCGTCTTGATGTTCTCGATCCGCATCTCAGATCACTCCCGCGATGAAAACCAGGCCCGTCGCCATGGAGACCGCAAAGCCCCAGCCGATCCACGCGACGCGCGCGTCCCGCGGCGAACGCCAAGGCAGCAGCTCCAATGCGAGCAGGCGCAGCCCGAAGAACATGTGCAGGGTCAGCAGCAGCACCAGCCCCCACTCGCCGACCTTCATCGCCGGCATGTCGGCGAGCTTCAGGAATCCGTCCAGCCGCGCCTCGTCCAGCGCCATCGCCAGCACATAGAAATGCGCCGGCAGGAACAGGGCCAGCGCCAGGCCGGAAATGCGATGCCCCAGGAAAGCCCAGTACGCCTGATGGTTGCGCGCGGATCTCATGGCATCAGGCCTCCCACCGCCGCGACGGCGCGAACGCCCAGGATGAGCAGTCCCAGGCCGAACGCCAGTCCGACCGCGGACGCCGCGCCGCGGCCCAACTGCAGCCACTCGATCAGGATGTTGCGCACGCCGATCGGCACGTGGACCGAGACGCTCACGACGAACAGGCCGTAGAAGACTATCCAGAACCAGTTGCCCTCGGTACGCGAGAGGATCTCGCCCGCGGTCAGGCCGCCGCGCACGGCATAGATGACCAGGCCCACATGTACCAGGACAAAGGGCGCCATCACCATCGCCGTCAGACGCTGGAGCGCGAAAAGACGAGCTTCCATGTCAGCCTCCCTTGAGCAGGCTGAAGATGGCGCTGCGCTTCAATCCGGCAATGCTGCCGGTGGGGCTGAGGCTTACCGGACAGTGCTTCATGCAGCTGCCCTGGGAGTGGCAGGAATTGCAGCCGCTGCCGGAGGTGGCCTTGCGCAGCACGTCCTTGGGGTCGGCGTGTCGTTCGTCGTTGTACAGCGTCCATGCGCGGTTCAGGGCGGCCGGGCCAAGATAGTCCTTGTCCCAGGACACCACGTCACAGGCCGCGTAGCACACGCCGCAATTGATGCATTCGATGGCCGCGTCGGCCTGCTTGCGCTTCTTGCTCTGCGGCGACACCAACGCCGGCGGATCGTTGCGTGTAGCTGTGCCGACGAAGGTGTTCCCGGCGCGCGCCCACTTCTGGAAGAACTCGCTCATATCGACGACGAGATCCTTGATCCGCGGCATATTGCGCATTGGCTCGATCACGATCACGCCGCCTTCCTCGACGCGGCTCACATGCGTGCGACAGGTCCAGCGCGGCTTGCCATTGACCGTCATGGCACAGGACCCGCACACGCCGACGCGACAGGCGTAGCGATACGAGAGGCTGGGCTCCTGCGTGCGCTGGACTTCGGTCACCACATCCAGGACCGTCTGGTTTTCGCGCCAGGGGACCGAGTACGTGGAGTAGGCCCCGTCCTCGGTTCCCCGGGAAATGCGGACCGTGAGTTGTCTCTGATTCGTGGAGTTCTTAGTATCCATTTTCCGCCCTCGGGCGACAGGCTGCGCCCATGAACAGAATTCTGAATCTCGCGTATGAGTGAAGCAATATGGATTTAGTTGATATTTTTTGAAGATAATTTGCCAGTTTTCATAGCGCCGGACTGGCGATCCGGCGCATGCCGCGCCGCCGCATGTTCAATCAATGGCGACCACCGGGGCGCCGAAGCAGCGTCAGCGCGCCGCTTCGAAGGCCCGCATCGCGGCATTCCGCGGCCCGCGTGCATCTTTGGAAAAATTGGGTATACTTCCGCCTCGCTTGTCAGGAACCGCCCAGTTGGGGCTGGCTCCAGGCAAGAAATTGCGGGAGTAGCTCAGTTGGTAGAGCGCAACCTTGCCAAGGTTGAGGTCGCGAGTTCGAGACTCGTCTCCCGCTCCAAATTTTGATTTCCAGCTTCCTTCTCGGAATTCTGAAAATCCTTGAGAAAGGGCCTACGGGCCCTTTTTTCATTGCGGTTTGCGCCGCTTGAAAAATGAAGGAACACGGGCAATGGATACCGCATTGATCCTGCTGGTGCTTGTCGCTGCATGGCAGGTGCTGCGCGTGCGCTACCAGCGCGCCCGCATCGCGCTGCTGGGCCGTCATCTGGGCGGTTTGCAGCTTGAGCGCCACATGGAAACCCTGACGCAAGGCTACACACGCGCCATCCGCGAAGACGCCGAAACACGCCAGCTACAGGTGCTGGAAACCTTCGCTCAGACCGAACGCGCCGTGGCGGCACAAGTACGGTCGCTGGCCGACGCCATGCAAAAGGAAAGTCCGCAGGCTACCCGTGTGAGCACGCTCTCGTTCTGCGTGCCATACATCGAGCGCTTTCTTCCTGCAAGGACACGGGATTTTCGTGAACTGCTGTACATCCATGCATCCGGCTTGCGCCATGTCGTGGACAACGAGAGCCACTGGGACGCAAGAGAACGCGCGTACCACCTCTCGGCAGAGCTGTATCTGCTGCAGCACAGTTGCCATTGGTTCTGCAAATCCCGCGCCGTGGCCGATGCACGGCTGATGCTGCGGCATCAGGTCGATCACCGGAAAGTCCTCGATTCAGTGTCTGCTGTTACCCGCTCGGCTTATCTGCGATGGCAAGGGGCCGATAAGCGCTAGGACCAACTGCGTCTCGTCCGCCCTGGCCCCGCTCAGCGCGCATTCTTGAGCAAGTCCTGGAAAAAGGGGCGAATCTTTCGATTCGCCCCTTTTCATTTGGCCTGGATTCCAACCCGCACAGGCACAACGGGCGCCGCAATCGCGATGCCTGTTGCGCCTGTGCGGCGTCCAATCAGAAGCGCACAGCCAGCTTGAGCACGCCCGATTGCTGGCGGTTGCCGCCGCCGAACTGCGCGTCATACGCAATGCCGGCCGTCGTGTTGCGCGTGATCGCCATTTCTGCGCCCAGGCCCAACACCGCGGCGTCGCGGGCGATCGGCACGCCCGTCACCGAGAACGTGCTGCCGCCTTCGAAGGCCAGCTGTTGCTTGGGCTTGACATCGCCCATGGCATGGCGCCAGCCCAGCGACGCGGTCAGACGGCCCGGCGTGCGGTCAGAGCCGAACTCCCAGCCGCCGCGCAGTCCCAGCGTGGTGCTGGTCACGTCATCGGAATTGCTGGACCCGTGCAGGGCCGCCGTGCCGCCCGATTCCTCGAAGCCGCGCGTGCGCAGTTGGTTCCATGCCAGCCCGGCGAAGGGTTCGATGGTGTAGGCATCGCCCAGCGGCAGGTTGTAGCCGAGTTCGGTGAACACCTGCGTCGACGAGGCGTGGTAGGACGACTCGAGGCGCTGGTTCAGGCTGCCGGCTGCCACGTCGCGCTTTGCGTCGATGTCATGCCAGGTGTAGGCCGCGCCGGCCATGAACCGGACGTGACCAGGGCCGGCCTGGAAGTTCCGTCCGCCGAACAAGGTGGCCGTGTAGCTGTCCACATTGGTACGCGAGGACGCGTCGTCGATCGAGTTGTGGCTGCCGATGTAGCCAACCGCAGCGCCCAGGCGCCAGCCGCCGCCGACCGCGCCATCGCCGCCGACGAAGAGGCCGCCCGACGATTGGCTCACGCTGGACGCGTTGCCGTCGCTGCCGAACTTGCTCCAGTTGCCGAACGCTTGCGCCCAAACCGGCGAGGCGCCGCTTTGCGGCATGGCGTCGGACGACGGCGCGCCCAGTTGGGCCGTGGGCCGTCCGGCAAGCACCGGCGCGTCGAGATTGCCGCGCAGATGCGACAGCGGCAGCGTGCGCACGGTGTCGCCCTGGCTCAGCAGCACGCTGGCGGTGCTGGCGTAGGCTTCGCCCGACAGCATCTTCAGGGCCGAACGCGCTTCGTTCGGCGTCATGGCGAGCACGGCCGCCGCCACCTGGCTGGCGCCGGTGTTCTTGCCCGCGGCGACGCCGCTGTCGACCAGGGAGGACCCGCTACCGGCGGGGGGCGTTTCGTTGCCGGCTGTGGACGAACCGTTGCCGGTCGATGTCGAGCCGTTGCCGGTCGAAGACGAACCATTCCCCGTCGACGTCGAACCGTTGCCAGCCGAAGACGAACCGTTGCCCGTCGACGTCGAACCATTGCCGGCAGAAGACGAGCCATTGCCCGTCGACGTCGAGCCGTTGCCGTTCGAGGACGAACCGTTGCCCGTCGCGGGCGGCTCTTCCTGGTCCAGCGCGCCACCCACGTTGCTCTCGTTGCCCGAGCCGCCGATGCTGCCGATCGGCACGTCGTTGCGCGTCAGGGTCATGTACGCATTCTTCGGGTCGTAGCTGAGCGTGGGCGTCAGGAACGCGTATCCGCTCGAAGCGCCGGTGAACTGGCCCTGGATGCCTCCATCGGCCGTCAGGATGTTGTACGTCGTGCGCGGCGCGTAGTTGCCGTCTGGCCCCACATGCGCCACGGTGCCGTCGAGGTAGGCGACGCCGGTGACGTGGATGCGGTCGCTGAGGCTGCTGGCCGGATCGGCATGCACGCGGTAGATGGTGTTCTGGCCAAAGGTCAGGTTGCCGTTGACGGTGAGCGTGCCCATGGGCGTGCCGTCATTGCCCGGAGAAATGACCGCGGTGGGATAGAGGTTGGTGGTGCCTACCTGGCCCACGCCCGCCAGCACGACTTCGCGGCCGATGTCCATCGGGCCGTTCAGCTTGCCGTCGATTTCCAGGGCGCCGTCGGCGATCAGGATGGGGCCCGTGAGGCCGCTGCTGTCCGCGGTCAGGATCACCGATCCCGGGCCGGTCTTGACGAAGCCCTGCGTGCCTTGCAGCGGGTTGTCGATGGTGTCGACGAATTGGCCCGAAGCATAGGTGCCGTCACCGACCACGATCGCGGGCGGGTTGCCGCCGCTGCCGACCAGGGTGATGGGAGCGCCTTGCAGGCGATAGCGGTCGGTGGCGAACTGGATGCCCGACACGCGCACCGGCCCGGCGCTGCCGTCCACGGTCACCGAGCCGGCCGCGCCCGTGAAAATCGCATAGCCGCCGTCGGGCAGAGCGCCCGTGGCATTGCTCGGGCTGTTCCAGTTGGTGCTGGCCGCGCTCCAGGTGCCGTTGCCGCCGCCCGAGCGGGTTGCAGATGCCGCGCCGTTGCCGTTCCACAGATTGGTCGTGCTCGGCCCCAGGATGAGGTTGATCTGCTTGTCGCCAGTCAGGTTCTGGATGGTCGCGGCAGGGGCGGAATCACCCGAGACCGAACCCAGCGTCAGGCCGTTGCCGCTCAGATTGCCGCCGTAGGACAGGATCCGGTAGTAGCCGGCATTGACGCCCAGGGTGTTGACCGTGACGTTCAGCGTGGTGTTGTTGATGGCGGCATCGCCGCGCACGGTGATGTTGTCGCCGGTGCCGGGTTGCGTAATCGGCAGCCCCGCGTAGCCGGTCTCGAAATTGAACACGGCATTGTTCATCGACAGGTTGCCGTTGACGACCAGATTGCCGTTGGAGACGCCAGTGGGCGTGCCGACTTCATAGCCCGGCGCCACGCGCGCCCCGGACACGTTGAGGTCGCCATTGATCGAGCCAAAGCCCGCGACGGTGCCGTTCGAGTTCGCATTGACGTTACCGCCCAACGTAACGCCCGAGCCGCCGCCATTGCCGCCGATCACCAGCGTGCCGCCGTTGACATCCACCCCGCCGGGGAAATTGGCCGAGCCGTCGAACACCTGCGTATTGCCCGACGTAACCGTCAGGTCCGCAGCCGTAACGCCACCGCAGTAGGACGCGCTCAGCGCGAGCGTCGCCGTCAGCCATTTCTTCGTGTCGTGTATCAACGTAAATCCTCCATATGTCGATTAATAAATCTGATATCCAAGGCATTACCGGATCGCTATAAAAGTATTATTAAGTAACCGGGTAAACCTAATGGCCGAAACAAGTTTTCGCGAAAAAAGGAGGCAATTTATACCCCTTTTCTTTCAATATCGAAAATTAATGAATAGATACCATCTTTATTAATTAATTCAGTATCTTGGATACCATCCAAAATCGCAGAATTTGAATATGGATACCATCCGCACGTAGAAAATAAATAAAATGACCAATATCCGATTTATTTAAATTTTCTTGTCGGATACCATCCACGCCGACACCACTGGCGCACTATTTCCCGATTTCCGAGGCAATCGGGAAACAAATTGACATAGCCGTATGGGAACGAGGCCTCCGGCGCCATCGCGCTTCCAGAATTTTCTTATCCGTGAAGCCCGGCCCGGCCCATACCATCGCTGGCATGATGGCCGCCCCCAGCCTCCCCGACGGATACACGCCGGCAACCGCCAGATTGCCGATGACCCTGCTGCATCTGCTCGCCATGGCACTGCAGGCATGCATACTCATCGGCACGATGCTGTCGATGTACTGGTCGTTCAGTGACGAGGTCTCCAGCTACCGCCGCCGCATGAATGCCGCCGCTGACCGCGCGCAGATATTCTTCGATCAGCGCGAAACGCTGCTCCGGGCAGTGGCCTCCTCGTCAGTGCGCAACACCGACCGCATGCCAGCCCAGCACACGCCCAGGACCTTCGGCCAGACCGGACAGGTCAACGTCATCCCGCTGATGAACGGGGCGGACTCCTACGATTGGGCGCTGATTCTTACCCGCCGCAACCGGGCGGACGTAGCCGCCGCCAACGCGCGCATCGTCTACACGACGCTGGCAGGCCCCGGCTCGACGCGCCTGGCGGTGGACGACACGCGGCTAGGCGGACACCACATTTCCAGGGAAGCGGAAAAATGGCTCCGCGACACCCTGGCCTCGCACCACGCCACGCCTGATCCGGACGACGGACGCGCACCGGTCGTCTGGATCAGACCCCTGACGGACGCCACCGATCATCTGTTTCTGTATACGCCGCTCGAAGGGGCTGGCAACGAGCAGACCTGGGTAGGGCTCGAAGTCGACGACATCGCCTCCGTCATCACAGCGGAACACGCCAGCGACGGCGCAAGCTATGCGCTTTACGACAATGACAGCCGGGTCGCCTTGCACGGCGGCCCCTCTCCTTCCGCAACCGGCCCGATCTCGGCAAGGTTGGCCCGCGACTCCTTCAGCTTCCAAGGCGCCAGCTGGGCGTACGCCACATCAGGGAAACGCTGGTTTCGCCCGCGATACGGCATCAGACAGCGCTCATCGACAGCCTCGCGCTGAACCGCAAGATCATCGACGTCGCGCCGATCGGACTCAGCCTGGTCCGGCCCGCCGCAAACCGAGAGAAACATACAGGTGCCCGGCCAGCCCGCCTGCCCGTCTTCCAAACGCTGATCCGCCGGCAAACCGGCATCCGCCGACGTCTGCGGCCATGGCGTCGGCGCCACACGCGTAACGCCCAGGCTGTGCTGCATTCGCGCACATGCGGTAACCTTCAGCCTGAACAAATCTGAGGTCTTGGAAATAACAATGGGTTTTGAAAAACTTGCCGACCTGCGCGAGCAGCTGCGGGCACAGGCTCAAAAGGCGGTGCCGGTCCAACCGAAGGCGGCAGGCCGGACAAAGAAGCGGGAGCCTGATCAAGCGAAGCCTACGGCGCGGCCGCAGCAAAAGCGCGAGTCGGGTCAAGCGAAGGCTGCCGCCCGCGCGCAGCAAAAGCGCGAGCCCGTCGACCCCGCGGTCGAGGCCATCTGGCGCCTGCAAAAGCACTTCCCGCAGGCGTTCCCCAAGAATCCCGCGCCCAAGCTGCCGCTCAAGCAAGGCATCCTGGCCGACGCGGCCCAGCATCTCGAGAAGCTGGGCATGACGGAAGAACAGCTCAAACAAGCCATCGCCACCTGGTGCAAGGGCAGCCGCTACTGGAGCAGCATGGTCGCGGACGCTACACGCGTCGACCTGCAAGGCCAGCCTGCAGGCACGGTCACGGCGGAGCAAGCCGCCTACGCGCGCCGCCAGGCTTCGCGCCGGCCGGCCGGCAAGGCTCGTCCCGCGAAAAAGGCCGCCGCGCCGGCTGCCGCATCCCCTGACGCCCCGGCTGACGCCCCCGCGCCTGAAGCCGCCCCCGAAGCCGCGGCCGTCACAACGCCGGCATCGAGCGATACGCCCTAAGGACACTGTTTGGCCCGGCGGGCGGGGATTTTTCACTTCCCCGCCCCGCCAGGCTACACAAGCCCAAAATTCTGTGTATAATCGCTGTCTTTGGTGGACACGGCCTTTCTGAAAACCAAGTCAGAAAACACACCAAATTGCAGTACCCCCGCGGGAGTAGCTCAGTTGGTAGAGCGCAACCTTGCCAAGGTTGAGGTCGCGAGTTCGAGACTCGTCTCCCGCTCCAAATACAAAAAGGAAGCAACGGCCAACACCGCGCTTCCTTTTTTCTTGCAAGTGCTGGCGCAATGGCAGAGTGGTTATGCAGCGGATTGCAAATCCGTGTACGTCGGTTCGATTCCGGCTTGCGCCTCCAGCGATTTTCCGAAACCCGCAGATGAAAATCTGCGGGTTTTTTGTTTTCCGAGATGCCGGGCTCCGCACGACAAGGCGCCGTTCCACAGCATCGATACGGACTATTCAACCCTACCGGCAGCCAAGGACTCCAGACATTTCGTCTGCCAGGCGAACTCCACCCTGAACGCTTCGGGATCAGACACGGCGCCGTAACCACCCTGTCCGTAAACCGCTGCGTAAGCCGCGTATTCGGCTGCGCGCAGCGCCTTGCCGGCCAGGGCGCTGGCAACCGCATAGGTCGCGGACACCGCGGCATGGCCGCAGCCGTCCAACGATTTCGATCCCTGGTGCTGGTTCGCCAGGCTCGCAGCCCGCCTGGAAATCTGCTCCAGCTGTTCGTGGGCGATCGCGCCGTCCAGAAAACGGCCCAGGCTCGCCAGGCAATCCACGACCTCCTGTTCTTCGAGCAGATACTCGACCCGCTGCGCACAGGCGAGGCCGAAAGCCAGTCGCAGGCGTTCCTGGTTCGCGGCAGCCAGATCCAGCTGCTTCGCCAGGCGTTCCAAGGACAGGTTCATGACGATGCCACCTGCGGATTCACCATGTTCACGGGCTTGCCTGCCGCAAAGCCGAGAATCTGGTTGAACACATCCTTGAACTGCAGATCCCATTCCTCATAGGTCACATATCCGATGTGAGGCGTGCACAGGACATTGGGCATCTGCAGTAACGGATTCGCGGTATCGGTCAATGGCTCCTGCTCGAAGACATCCAGCGCCGCCATACCCGGACGGCCTGCCCGCAGCGCCCGCTCCAATGCGCCAGGTTCGACAAGTCCGGCACGGCTGGTGTTCACGAACAACGATCCTTCCTTCATGGCCGCGAGGTCCGCCGCGTTGACGATGCCCTTGGTGGCGGCTACCAGGCGCATATGCAGCGACAGCACGTCACAGGACGCGAAGAACTCCTGCTTGGAGGCCGCGACTTCGTGCCCGTCCTCGCGTGCGCGCTGCAGCGACTCGGGCCGCGCCCAGACCAGCACCCGCATGCCGAACGCCCGCGCGTAGCCCGCAACCACTCGACCGATGCGCCCATAGCCAAAGATGCCCATGGTCTTGCCCCGCACGGTGTGGCCCACCCCACACTGCCAACGCCCCTGGCGCATGGACTCCACCTGCTGCGGCAATTGGCGCATGGCGGCCAGCACCAGCGCCCAGGTCAGCTCCGCCGCGGCATAAGAGGGCGTATCGGCGTGCAGGTCCGAGCAGACAAGGACGCCATGGTCGCTGCATGCGGCGACGTCGATATGCGGATAGACGCTGCGCTGGCTAATCAGGCGCAGCTTGGGCAACTTTTC
Source organism: Achromobacter sp. GW823-FHT04E03 (assembly GCF_058796095.1). Lineage (NCBI taxonomy): Bacteria > Pseudomonadati > Pseudomonadota > Betaproteobacteria > Burkholderiales > Alcaligenaceae > Achromobacter > Achromobacter sp. GW823-FHT04E03. The sequence continues at coordinate 923,192 of NZ_JBXAIJ010000003.1, forward strand.
GATCAACTCGCGGCGTATGGTGGTGCGCTCGCGGATCAAGACCAACGCTTCCGTATCGGCGAGGCGCTGCGCGAGCACATCGGTATCTTCGGCGTGATCCGTCCAGACGGTGACCTCGTGATCTCGCAAGAGGGCATAGCAAGGAAGGCGACGGAGAGTGTCGAACCAGTCGTCCAGAATAGCGATCTTCATTTGCGGTACCCCGCTGGGTGAGAGTGAGTGCTCAATTTTTACGCTGCCCAGGGCCCCTCGTAAAATGAAATGATTTCGTTCATTGATGCAAAAAATCTATGAAACTGGACGTCCTGGGTGTTCAAGCATTTGTGGCATTGGCTGAACGGGAAAGTTTCGGCAAGGCCGCCGAGTCGCTGTTCCTCTCGCAGGCGGCGCTGAGCCGCCGCATCCGGAACCTGGAAATCCACCTGGGCGTACGCCTGGTCGATCGCACCACCCGCACGCTCTCGCTGAGCACCGTGGGCCGCAGCTTCCTGCCGCAGGCGCGGCGCCTGCTGGGTGAACTGGAAAGCGCTCTGCAGCAGATCCGGGAACAACGGCAGGCGCTCGCGGGTAACGTGACCATGGCCTGCGTGCCGACGGTGGGCGTCCGCTTTCTGCCACGCGTGCTGCAAGCCTATGCCTCGGCATTTCCGGACAACCGGGTCAGCGTGCTGGATCACTCTTCCGCTGCCGTGCAGCAGGCCGTGCTGCACCGCGCCGCCGAGTTCGGCATAGGGATCGCGGACAGACTCGTACCCGAAATCGAATACGAGGAACTCCTGCACGACCGTTTCGTGCTGGTTTGCGGAAATGAACACCGCCTGGCCCGGCGCAAGGCGGTTCCCTGGTCCGAGCTGGAGAACGAAGCGCTGATCCTGCCTGGCGCGGGCAGCAGCAACCGCCCCCTGCTTGATGATCAACTGCCCGCGGGCATCGCCTTGCAGGCCCGCTTCGAGGTCCAGAGAAGCACGACCGCGGTGGGCATGGTGGCGGCGGGGGTGGGCGTGGCCATCGTTCCCGATCTCGCCCTGCAACCTGGGGCCTATCCGATGCTGGCGGCGGTGCCCTTGGTGCGCCCCGCTGTGTCGCGGGCATTCGTGCTGATGCAACGCCGCGGCAGCAGCCTTTCACCCGCTGCCGAAGCGCTCTTGGGATTCATAAGGCGCGAAAGACGCTCGCAACGGCGCCCTGCCGCGCCGCAGTAAACCGCGGCTCAGGTACGATTGCGGGTTTCTGCCAGCATCTGGTTACGCATCCCTACGCGCCGTCAATCAAATGATTGCTATGGTGACGCCGTTTGCAACTGATGACGGACCCTATGCGTACCATTCCGAACTCTCGAGCCCGCCCCTCCTCCGCGTTGTTGACGCTGTCCACGGCGGCATTGCTCACGCTCGCCCCGCTTGCGGCGCAGGCCGATTCGGACAAGCACCGCCATCGCCACGGGCGCGAGTATAAAGAGCAGTATTGGGACGGCGCCTGTAAGGTCGAGCGTAAATGGAAGCGCAATGGCGACTACCAGGAAAAGCGCAAATGCCGGGACGACTACCGCCACGGCTATGTGCAGGTGCCGCAGCCGGTGGCCGTGATGCCGGCGCCCGCCATTGTCATCAACCCGCCCCCCATCATCATCCGCCCCTGAACATGGATCAATCGGTGAAGGACGCGCTAGCCCGCTGGCCCGACGTGCCAGCGGTATACGGCTGGCTGTCGCTGGACGCGCGCGGCCGCTGGCGCCTGCATCCGCAAGGGCAATCAGCCGAAGGCGGTCCGGGCGAGTCCATCACCAATACGCAGATCCTGGAATTCATCAACCGCAATTACGAACACGATGAAGCGGGCCGCTGGTTCTTCCAGAATGGTCCGCAGCGCGTGTTCCTGCGGCTGGACGCCGCGCCCTATGTGCTGCGGCTGAGCGACGACAGCCGCCGACTGCTCACGCACACGAACGTCGCGGTCGATTCGGTCGATACGTGGAAGCTGGACGACGCGGGACAGCTGTATGCGATGACGCCCCTGGGCGCCGGCATCGTGCTGGACCGCGATCTGCAGCCGCTGTTGGAGAAGATGGCCACGGCGGACGGCGCCCCGCTGCTGGATGCGCTGGCGGATCTTGCGCCCGGTGGCGCAGTCCAGGCCGTCCTGCCCGGAACCTATGCGGCCGCGCCGCTGGCGCTGATAGCGCAAAAGGATGTGGCGCGGGAATTGGGCTTCGAAGCGAATCCCCGCGCCTGAACGGCGCGTTCAGAACATGCCGTTGGGATTGGCGGACTGCTCGGGAATGGGCTGCACCGCGTCCCAATGTTCCACGATCTTGCCCTGCTCCAGGCGGAAAATATCGATGATGGCGCTGCCACGATCGCCGGGCTGGCGCACCGCATGCACGTGCAGGATCACGTAGTCGCCATCGGTGAAGACTCGCTTGATCTCGCTGCGCGACTGCGGAAACTTGTCGCGCAGGAAGGCGATGAACTTGCGGAAGCCTTCGGGGCCGTCCGCCGCATTCGGGTTGTGCTGCACATAGCGGTCGCCGACGTACTTCAAGGCGGCATCCGCGTCCTTCTGATTCAGGCCCTTCTCGTAGAAGGCCAGCACGGCCGCCTTGTTGGCAGCTTCCTGTTCGGCGGACGCATGGACGGCGGGAGACAGGGCCAGGGCCAGCATGGCTGCGGCAACGGCGCGCTTGAAGCAAGGCTTGGAGAAGAACATGGAGAACTCCGGAATGGAAAAACGGCCGGGCCATTCTATGGTCCGGCCGTCCTGTCGGCCACGTCCGTGGCGGTAGACAGTCTGGTGCGCGCAGCGATCAGCCGCGGCCGCTCTTGACCAGCGCGTACTTGCCGTCGCCCAGCAACGCCAGTACGGCCGCAGCCACGGTCAGGAAGATCGGATATTCCCAGCCTCCGCCCGCATTGCCAAAGCCCCAGCCGTTGGGAAAATGCACCGTCGACGCCACGAACAGCTGCACCACGGCAATGACGGCGACCCAACGCGGCACGACGCCCAGGATCAACAGCACGCCGGCACCGACTTCGAAAAACGTCACCGGGTATGCCAGCCAGCCGGCGAAGCCGATCTTGGCGAAGAACTGCGCGGTGCCGGGCAGCGTGAACACCAGCAGCTTGGTCAGGCCATGGGCCAGGAACATGACGCCGAGCGCCACGCGCAGCAACAGCGCGGCATAGGGCGCGGTACGGGTATCAACCATTGCACTCTCCTAGAGCGGTAGGGGAATCGCCCAGGATGGGAAGATTCTTGATGAGCGCTATTCTTGCGATTCCAAAAACAAAGATAAACATGCAGAATTGCAAATTATTGTTCCCCGATAGGAAACAATCTTGGACACGCACACCGCCATGCAGACCTATGCCAAGGTCGTGGAGCTGGGCTCATTCGCGGCCGCGGCCGACAAGATGGGCCTGGCCCGTTCCGTGGTCACGCGCCAGATCGCCTATCTGGAACAGAAATACGGCGTGCGCCTCCTGAACCGCACCACGCGCAAGCTGAGCATGACCGACGCCGGACGCGCCTTCTATGAACGCGTGCGGCCCATCCTGGCCGAGGTGGCGGACCTGGAGCTGTCGCTGCAGGCCGAGGGCCAACGGCCCAGCGGCCGGCTGCGGGTGAGCGCGCCGGTGTCGTTCGGCATCCTGCACCTGGGGCCTGCCATAGCCGAGTACCTGCAGCGCTACCCCGACGTGATCATCGACCTGGACCTGAACGACCGCGTGGTGGACCTGGTGGAGGACGGCTACGACGTGGCGGTGCGCATCGGGCCGCTGCAGGATTCCTCGCTGGTCGCGCGGCCGCTGGCGCCGCAGCAGTTGCTGGTCTGCGCCGCGCCCGACTACCTGCAACGCCATGGCACGCCGCAGACGCCCGAGGAACTGAAGCAGCACCGCTGCCTGCATTACGCCTATGCCAGCACCGGCAACGAATGGCATTTCGAGAAGGACGGCGTGACCCATCTGGTGCGCGTGAACGCGGCCCTGCGGGCCAATAACGGCGATGTGCTGCGGACCGCGGCCCTGGCCGGGCACGGCGTCATCCTGCAGCCCGATTTCCTGGTGGGCGACGACGTCCGCGCCGGGCGCCTGATTGCGCTGCTGACCGATTACGCCCATACCCCGATCTCCATGTACGCCGTCTACCCGCACCGGCGCTTCCTGTCGCCCAAGGTACGATCCTTCGTGGAGCATCTGGAAGGCCGCTTCGGCGCCTCCTCCCCAGCCGTTCCGGGCCGGCGCGCCAGCCCCCGCCGCAGCCGTTAGAATCGTACCCATGACCGCAAAATCGCCCCTCGAATACTTCCCCGCGCCGCGCCGTTCGCATTTCTGCAGCCAATGCGGCTCGCCCATCAGCCGCCGGGTTCCCGAAGGCGACAACCGCGAACGCGACATCTGCGATCACTGCGGTGCGATCCACTACCAGAATCCAAGGCTGGTGGTCGGCACGGTGCCGGTCTGGGAGAACCGCGTCCTGCTATGCCGGCGCGCGATCGAGCCGCGCTACAACACCTGGACCCTGCCCGCCGGCTTCATGGAGCTGGGCGAGAGCACGGCGCAGGGCGCCGCCCGCGAAACACTGGAAGAATCCGGCGCGCGCATCAAGCTGGGCGAGCTCTACACCATCATCGACCTGCCGCAGATCGATCAGGTGCACGTGTTCTACCTGGCCGATGCGCTGTCGGACGCGCTGGACCCCGGCCCCGAAAGCCTGGAGGCCCGTTTTTTCGACGAGTCCGAGATCCCCTGGGACGACCTGGCGTTCCGCACCGTGGCGACCACGCTGCGCCACTACTTCGACGACCGCAAGCAGGGCGTGTATCCCCCCCATCACTACACCCTAGAATCGCACCGTTGAAACTGCCCTGGCTCGCCGTCGACACCCCTTTTCCGCCCGCGGAGTTTGCGCTTGCGGATCCCGACGGCCTGCTCGCGGCGGGCGCGGACCTGTCCACGCCCCGGCTGATCGAGGCGTATTCCAACGGCATATTCCCGTGGTACTCCGAGGGCGAGCCCATCCTGTGGTGGAGCCCAGATCCGCGCATGGTGCTCGCCGTGAAGGACTTCGCGCCCTCGCATTCGCTGCGCAAGCTGTTGCGGCAGATCGCCAGCCAGGAGCAAGGCGCCGCGCCGCGCGTGCAGGTACGCGTGGACACCGCTTTCGCCGAGGTGATGGCGCAATGCGCCGCGCCGCGTGACGGCCAGCCCGGCACCTGGATCACCGCAGCCATGCAGCAGGCCTATCGCGCCTGGCATGAGGCCGGCTACGTGCACAGCATCGAAACCTGGATTGACGGCGAACTGGCCGGCGGCCTCTACGGCATCAGCCTGGGCCGCATGTTCTTCGGTGAATCCATGTTCACCCGCGCGCCCAACGCCTCGAAGATCGCGCTGGCCTATCTGGTGCGCTATCTGGCCGCGCAAGGCGTGCAACGCATAGACTGCCAGCAGCAGACGCGCCACCTGGCCAGCCTGGGCGCGCGCCCCATCCCGCGCGCCGCTTTCCTGCAGCATGTGCGCACCGCCACTGCGCTACCTGCCGTCGCGTGGGCGCGGGGCACGCTGGACAGCGCTGGCCGCTTGCATCCCGACACAGCATCGGGCCCGGGGTTCGGCGTTAATATGTAGCCACTCCCCTTGCGGGCCTGCTGCCGCATTGCGGGACCTCCGATGAGCCAGCTCAAAGAACTCCCTTTCTCCACCCTGCAGTTCTACGCCACCGCTCCCTACCCTTGCAGCTATCTGCCGGGTCGCCAGGCACGGTCGCAGGTTGCCGCGCCCGGCCATCTGATCAACGCAGGGACGTATTCGCAACTGGTGGAGCAAGGTTTTCGGCGCAGCGGGCTGTTCACCTACCGGCCCCATTGCGACAACTGCCACGCCTGTATCCCGGTGCGCGTGGATACGGCGGGCTTCGCGCCCAATCGCAGCCAGCGCCGCGCCTGGCGCGATCACCAGGGTTTGCAGTCATTCGTGGCGGAGCTGGCCTGGTCGCCCGAGCACTACCGGCTCTATACGCGCTACCAGCAGGGCCGCCATCCGGGCGGCGGCATGGACGAGGACAGCCGCACGCAGTATGCGCAATTCCTGCTCACCAGCCGTGTCAACACCCGCCTGGTCGAGTTCCGCGACGAGACCGGCGAGCTGGTCATGGTGTCCATCATCGACGTGCTGGACGACGGCCTGTCGTCCGTCTACACGTTCTACGATCCCGACATTGCCGGCAGCCTGGGCACCTACAGCATCCTGTGGCAGATCGAACAATGCCGCACACTGAACCTGCCCTGGCTGTACCTGGGCTACTGGATCGCCGACAGCCGCAAGATGTCCTACAAATCCAGCTTCCATCCGGCCCAGTTCCTGGTCGACGGCGTGTGGGGCGACCAGCCCGCGTTGCCGCCCGCCTGATCCGCCCCTTCTTTGGAGCGCCTGGGGCGGCGCAGGGCCGGCAAAATTCGCTCTACAATTCCGCCCCATGTCTATCCTCTTCCACGCCTATCCCCTGGCCCGCCCGGCGCTGTTCGCCATGGACGCGGAAACCGCCCACGAAGTCACCTTGTCGGGCCTGCAACGCGCCTATGAATGCGGTGCCACCCGCAAGCTCATGCACGCGCAGCCGAAGGCGCCAAGCACGCTGATGGGCTTGCAGCTGGCCAACCCGATCGGGCTGGCCGCGGGCCTGGACAAGAACGGCGCCTATATCGACGCACTGGGCAACCTGGGATTCGGCTTCATCGAGGTGGGGACCGTGACCCCGCGCGCGCAGCCCGGCAACCCGAAGCCGCGCATGTTCCGGCTGCCGCGCGCCAATGCGCTGATCAACCGGCTGGGCTTCAACAACCAGGGCCTGGAAGCCTTCCTGGCCAATGTGCAGCGCAGCACCTGGCGCAAGCAAGGCGGCATTCTGGGGCTGAACATCGGCAAGAACGCGGACACGCCCATCGAGCGCGCCGCAGATGACTACCTGATCGGGCTGGAAGGCGTGTATCCGCATGCCGACTACGTGACGGTGAACATTTCGTCGCCCAACACCAAGAACCTGCGCGCGCTGCAAGGCGGCGACGAACTGTCGGCCCTGCTGGCGCAACTGGCGGACAAGCGCCGCGCGCTGGAAGACCAGCACCAGCGGCGCGTGCCCATGGCGGTGAAGATTGCTCCGGACCTGACGCACGAACAGATCGATTCCATCGCGGAAACGCTGCCGCGCCACGGCATCGACGGCGTCATCGCCACCAACACCACCCTCTCGCGCGACGCCGTCACCGGCCAACCGCATGCCGAGGAAGCGGGCGGCCTGTCGGGCGCCCCGGTGCATGAACTGTCTCTGGCCGTCATCCGCCGCCTGAAGGAAAAGCTGGGCGGCAGCCTGGCGATCATCGGCGTGGGCGGCGTGATGTCGGGCCGCCAGGCGCGCGAAAAGATGGATGCGGGCGCCGACGCCGTGCAGCTCTATACCGGCCTGATCTACCGCGGCCCGGCGCTGGTAGGCGAGTGCGTGCGCGCCGTGGCGCGCTGAGCCCAGACGCGGCCGGCATCCGCCGGCCGTACAGCGAAAAAAGCAGGCAAAAAAAGGGGCCACCCGGTGGGTGGCCCTAATTCCAGCTCTGCTCTGTCACTCAACAGTACTACATAACTGCGGTTTGCGCAGCACTGCGCGCCAAAAACTTAGGCGCTGCGGCGGCTGCGGCTGGCAACCTTGGTGGCGGCGTCGGCGGCATCCGAGGCAGCCTTGAAGGTCGCGTTGGCGGCGGCATTCAGGTTCGACTCGGCGACTTCGGCGGCCTGCTTGGCGGCCTTGGTCATCGAATCGTAGGCGCTGGTCGCGGTGGCCAGCGAGGACTTGATCAGGGCAACGGCGCTTTCGGAGCCGGTCGGGGCGTTCTTGGAGAACTGGTCGACGGCTTCGCTCAGCTGCTGCTGGCCTTCGGCGATCTGTTCCTCGGTCAGCTTGACCAGGCTGGTCTGCACGCCGGCAACGATGTCGTACACGTGCTTGGTGTAGGCCATGGCCTTTTCGGCGCCCGGCTGCAGCAGGCCCGAGGCGAAAGCGGCGGCTTCCTGCGGATCCTTGACTTCAGCGGCTTGCTGCGACTTCTGGGCGACTTCGTCCAGAGTGGCCTTGACGACCTTCAGGTTCAGCTCGACCAGCTTTTCGAAGCCGGCGAACACGGCCGACTGGGCGGCCACGATGGTGTTGATGCTGGCCTTTTGACGGTCCAGGACTTGTTGCGGGATAGCGCTCATAGAATGCTCCTTCAGGGTAGCCGGAGGCTGTCCGGCAAATAAGGAATGGTTGTCTGCGACGAACTATAGAAACGTGCGCGGAAACTGGTACTACAAGCTACCGCCGGCCCGTTTGATGCACTGCACAATTGACATTCTAGGCTGAGAAAAATCCTTGTCAAGGAGTTTTTGTGCGACGCAACAAAGAATTGCACTTTGACGGTGCATGCCTTGTCCGGGTTTGATCCAGCACAAAGGTTTCCCAGGATTCAGGAAATACCCGAAGTGACGTCGTATCAATTGTTTTCTAAACTGCTTTCACGCTGATGACAGACAAATAAACCCACAAGTCAGCGCGCAACAGCAAATCGCAGCAAACCCTGCAATTGGAGACTCCATGACCCTCATCCCCCGCACGCTTTCGGCCTTGCTCGCGGCCAGCGCCATGCTCGCAGCCGGCGCCGCCCAAGCCGAATATCCGGATCGCCCCATCAACATGGTGGTGCCGTTCGCCGCTGGCGGCCCGACGGACAACGTCGCGCGTTCGCTCGCGGAAGCCATGCGGCCGAGCCTGGGCCAGACGGTCGTGGTCGAGAACAAGGGCGGCGCCGGCGGCACCATCGGCACGACCCAGGTAGCGCGCGCCCAGCCTGACGGCTACTCCGTCCTGCTGATGCACGCCGGCTTCTCGACGGCGCCCTCGCTGTACAAGAATCCGGGGTACGACCCCTACAAGAGCTTCGAGCCCATCGGCCTGGTGGTCGACGTGCCGATGACCATCATCGCGCGTTCGGACTTCCCGCCCAACAACATCAAGGAACTGGCCGAGTACGTCAAACAGAACAAGGACAAGGTGTCCCTGGCCAACGCCGGCATCGGCGCCGCCAGCCATCTGTGCGGCACCATGCTGGTCGAGGCGCTGGGCGTACAGCTGCTGACCATCCCCTACAAGGGTACGGCGCCCGCCATGAACGACCTGCTGGGCAAGCAGGTGGACCTGCTCTGCGACCAGACCACCAACACCACCCAGCAGATCGACAGCGGCAAGGTGAAGGCCTACGCAGTCACCAGCCTGAAGCGCGTCCCCACGCTGCCGAACCTGCCGACCATGGACGAATCCGGCTACAAGGGCTTCGAAGTGGGCATCTGGCATGGCATGTGGGTGCCGAAGGGCACGCCCAAGCCCGTCGTCGACAAGCTGGTCAAGAGCCTGCAGGCTGGCCTGGCCGATCCCAAATTCCAGGAACGCATGAAGCAGCTGGGCGCAACTGTGCTGACGTCCGAAGCGAACCCGCAAGCCCTGGAAGCCAAGGTCAAGCAGCAAGTCCCGCAGTGGGGCGAGCTGTTCAAGAAGGCTGGCGTCGAACAGCAGTAACCCAAACCATGCGCCCTGGCGGCGCATGCAAAAAGAAAAGCCCCGTCCGGGGCTTTTCTTTTTTTGCAGGCCGGCCCTGGATTACGGGCGCAGAGCCTCTGCGGCCATGCCCAGACCGTTGAAGCCGGTGGAAACGGAGGGCTCGTAGCCCAGCGCTTCCGAGATGCTGGCGGCGGTGTCGACCAGCGCCTTGATCCAGTCGTCCTGCAGGCGCTCGGCGGGGGCCGAAATGGACAGGCCGGCGACCAACTTGCCGGTATCGTCGAAAATGCCGGCGGCGATGCAGCGCACGCCGAGTTCCAGTTCTTCGTTGTCGCGCGCATAACCGTGGCGCCGCACTAACGCCAGTTCGCGCTCCAGGCGGTCCAGGTCGGTCAGGCTGTTGCGCGTGTGGCCGGCCAGGCCGGTGCGCAGCGCGTAGGCCCGGACCTGGCGCGCATCGGCGGTGGACAGGAACAGCTTGCCGGTGGAGGTCAGGTGCAGCGGCGCGCGGCCGCCGATGGCGCGGACCACCTGCATGCCGGAACGCTCGCTCCAGGCGCGGTCGATGTAGACGATCTCGTCGCCCTGCTGGACCGACAGGTTGATGGTCTGCCCGGTCAGCTTGTGCAGCGAGCGCATGGCGGAAATGGCCGCCTCGCGCACGTTCAGGCGCCCCTTGACCAGCGAACCCAGCTCCAGCAGGCGCATGCCCAGCTGATAGAGGCCGTTGTCGACGCGTTCGACATAGCGGCCCACGACCAGGTCGTTAAGGATGCGATGCGCGGTGGACGCATGCAGGCCCGTGGTCGCGGACAGTTCTTTCAGCGTAACCGGATCCGGCTGCGCGGCCAGGGCATCGAGCAGACGCATGGCGCGTTCGATCACCTGGATGGCGATGGGATGGGCGGAGGCGCCTTCGGTCTCGGCGTCCAGGGCGTTGCGGGTAGTGGGGAGACGGGACATGGAAAGGGGGGCGTGGACAGCCGCGCCGCCTGTAGGGCCCCACCTTAGGGAACCGGACTTGCGGCATTGCAGCAAACAGTTCTTTCCCGTATTGTGAAATTTACTGGCGCGTTTGGCAACCGCTTTTTGTATCAAAAAAAGGGCCGCACATCGGGTGCGGCCCTGACTTCAGGCTGCTGGCGGGGGCGCCAGCCTGCCTCCCAGGCGCAGCACCTCGGCCCGCAAATACTCCAGCGCTTCGGCTGCCGCGGCCGGTTCGCCCTTCACGCCCAGGTCGATATGGGGGGTGCCGCCGGCCTCGCCCACGCTGGGCAGGCTGAACGCGCGCACGCCGGGCCAGCGCGTTTCCACGGCCTGCATGGCCGGCGTAATACGCGATTCGGGCATGCTGAATACCAGGAAGGAATGCTCCGCGTGGGCGCGCACATGCTGCAGCGCACGATAGCGCGTGTCCAGCGTCCATTCCAGCATGGGCCACGCCATGACGGGAAAGCCCGGCACGAAGGTGTGGTCCTTGATGAAGAAGCCGGGAATGCGATTGTAGGGATTCGGGACGATCTCGCAGCCTTCCGGAAACACGCCCATCTGCAGGCGCTGCTGGTTTTCCGGCGCGCTCATGTCGGCTGTGCCCTGCCCCTTGGCAGCCATCTCGGCCGTGCGCAGCGCGATGGCCTCTTCGGCCTCCGGGTGCAGCGCCAGCGGCAGGCCGAGCGCGGCCGCGGCGGCCTGGCGCGTGTGGTCATCGGGCGTGCCGCCGATGCCGCCACAGGAAAACACCACATCGCCGGTGGCAAAGCTGCGCTTGTAGGTGGCGATGAGCGTGTCGCGGTCGTCGGGCACGATTTCAGCCCAGCCCAACTGCATGCCGCGCGCGCCCAGAAGCTCGACGACCTTGGAAAAATGCTTGTCCTGACGGCGGCCCGAGAGGATTTCGTCCCCTACGATGATGAGGCCAATGCGGCGGGCGGCGGATTCTGCGGCCATGTCCGATTCCAGAAGTTGAGAAGAATGACGCGATTCAGACGTCGATGACCCGGTCCTCGCGCAAGCGCTTGAGCGCTTCCAGACCGTAGTGGGCGTAGACCAGGGCCGAGAACACCGGCAGGATGACCCACGCGGGCGGCAACAGGTTCAACAGCGAGCAGATCAGGCCTATGGTCCAGAAGCCGCCGTTGTTGCGTTCCAGGATCAGCTTGCGCTCGGCGGGGCTGGCGTGTTCGACGATGGCGTCCACGCGCATCATGCGCGAAAACGCGAACGCCCACCAGAAGATCGACAAGGCGATAGCCATGGGCGGCACCAGCCACAGCGGCAGCGTCAGCAGCCAGCCCGCGGCAAAGGCCAGCGATACCCAGATCGCGTTCCATACGCTGACCGCCGTCGCATGCTTGCCTTGCCGCGTGACGCTCACATACTCACGCTTGCCGACGTGGTTCAGCACCAGCGGCATCACGAACACGGCGGCAATCGCCAGGCCGAGGATGCCCGATACCGGCAACAAGATGGCCACCGCGATCACGGGGATCATGTAGACCTTGAGCGAGAACAGCCCCATCGCCAGCATCCAGTCCTCGGCCCGGTTGACGAAGTCCCAGCGCGCCGCCTCGGCAGCCAGCCATTCGTTCAGCGGCGTCCAGAACAGGTACAGCAGCAACAGGGCCCCCACCAGCGCGATCAGGAACGGCAGCAGCACCGCGAACAGCATGGAGGGATGGCATTGGGACACCAGGGCGCGCTTGAACGCCTGGCCCACGCTGACGGCGCCGGCCCCGGCAGCGGAAAATCGGCCGTTGTCGGGCGTGGCGGAATCAGTGCGCAAAGCAGTCATGGACGAGGAATGAGGGGGTAGACATCCCGGGTATGATAGTCAAACACGCCTTCATCTGCCCACATGTCCCTACTTGTACCCGATACCGACCTGGCCGCGCTGCGCGCGCGGCTGGGCTCATCGCCCGACGCCTGGCTGGTGGCCTGCTTCTGCGCGGCCTGGTGCGACACCTGCGAGCAATACAAGCCCAAGCTGCAAGCGCTGGCCGCCGCCATGCCGCGGCACGTCTTCGCCTGGATCGACATCGAGGACCACGCCGAACTCTTGGGCGACGAAGACGTGGAGAACTTCCCCACGCTGCTGGTGCAGATCGGATCGAAGGTGGTGTTCTACGGCCCCATGCTGCCGCACATCGGCCACCTGGAACGCCTGCTCGAAAGCCTGAATGAAAACAGCCCTGCGGTCGCCACCGCGCTGCCGGACCTGCCGCGCATGCTGGCCGCCTGAGCCGCAGCGGGCGTCACGCGCGCCAGCCATAAAAAAACCCGCAGACCTAAGGGCTTGCGGGTTTTTTCATGCCGGCGCCTTTCAGGGCTTGCGGCTACCGCCCAGCAGGACGGCGATCTGGCGCTTCGGCCCCGAGGATGCGCCGTTGCTCCTGGGCGCCGGTTCTTCGGCGGGCGCGGACGGCGCCGAGGGCTCGTAGGGCTTCAGGAAGAAATCGTCCACGGGCTGGCGCGGCGCGCCGGACGAATAGCCGGAGCGGCGGTCGGACGAACGGCCGCGGTCGCCGCGGCTGTCACGGCTTTCACGACCCTCGCGCCCTTCGCGCGACGACGAACCGCGGCGCTCGTCGCTGCGGCGGTGGCTGCGCGCGACCAGGTCGGCAGGAACATCCAGGGTGCCGCGCGGCACTTCGCGCTTGATGAGTTTTTCGATGTCGAGCAGGAAGCGTTCTTCGTCGGGCGTGAACAAGGCGATGGCCTCGCCCGATGCGCCCGCGCGGCCCGTGCGGCCAATACGGTGCACGTAGTCTTCCGCGTTATACGGCAGGTCGTAGTTGATGACGCAAGGCACGCCGGCCACGTCGAGGCCGCGCGCGGCCACGTCGGTAGCCACCAGCACTTCCAGTTCGCCGGCCTTGAAGGCTTCCAGCGCCTTCATGCGGTCAGCCTGGGTCTTGTCGCCATGAATGGATTCAGCCTTGACGCCATCGCGTTCCAGGTCGCGGGCCAACCTCGCCGTGCCGATCTTGGTGTTGGAAAACACGATGACCTGGTTCAGGCCGCGCGACTTCACCAGATGCACGACCGCGGCGCGCTTGGCGTCGCTAGGCATCTTGTAGGCGATCTGGGTGATCGTGTTGGCGGTGGCGTTGCGCGCCGCGACTTCGATTTCGACCGGTTGATTCAGGTACGAGCGGCCCAGCTTGCGGATTTCATTGCTGAACGTGGCGGAGAACAGCAGGCCCTGGCGCTGCGCGGGCAGCAGGCGGATGATGCGCTCCAGGTCGGGCAGAAAGCCCATGTCCAGCATGCGGTCGGCTTCGTCCAATACCAGGATGCCGACCTGGCTCAGGTTCACGTTCTTTTGCTCGACGTGGTCGAGCAGGCGGCCGGGCGTGGCCACCAGCACTTCGCAGCCGCGGCGCAGGGCTTCCTTCTGCGGACCGATATCCACGCCGCCGAACACCACCGCCGAACGCAGGGGCGTCTGCTTGCTGTAGCGCTTGACGCTTTCGTAGACCTGGTCGGCCAGTTCGCGCGTGGGCGTCAGGATCAGCGCGCGCACCGGATGGCGCGCGGGCGATGCGCTGGTATTGGCCAGCGGCATGAGGCGATGCAGGATGGGCAGCGTAAAGGCGGCCGTCTTGCCGGTGCCGGTCTGGGCTGCGCCCATGACGTCGCGCCCTTCCACCACGACGGGGATGGCCTGCGCCTGGATCGGCGTGGGCGTGGTGTAGCCGGTTTCGGCGATGGACTGCAGAAGCAGAGGGTGCAGCCCGAAATCGGTGAACGTCGGCGCGGGCGCGGCAGGTGCTACGGATTGAGTGGATTCAGTCATCAGGGTTAGGCAGATACCGGGACCAGTGAAAAAGAACAAAACGAGAGTGCTACGCGCACTGCACTACATATGCATCGGAACAACCTGAACACGCGCAATCTGCATCCTGCCTTGCTGGCCAGGCGGCGCATTCTGGATTCGATACTTATGAGGGCAGTACCAGGCCCGGATTGCTGTGGATAACATGATTTTAGCGCAGCCGCATTACCACACGGTCCAGCCGCCTTCTGAAAGGCATTGCAAACGCCTTCCGCCCGCTGTCAGCAAGCGCCCGCCGGGCATACCAGCCGCGTCCACTGGATGGACGTTTTGGGTAATGACTCTTAGCCGGCCAGCCAGCGCAGGCCCCAGAGCGCCAGCATGCCGACGATGATGACCAGCACCGCGCTGCGGGTGCGCAGGAATACCAGGATGGCGAGTACGCCCGCGACCAGCTTGTAGTCGAACACCGGCCCCAGGCCGGCCTTCCAGGGCAGCAGGTCGGGCACGATGATGGCGGTCAGGGCGGCTGCGGGCGCGTAGCGCAAGGCGCGGCGCACGCCTTCCGGCAGGGGGATGTAGTCGCCGAACAGCATGAAGCCGGCGCGCGTCAGCACACTGCACAGCGCCAGCAGCAGGATGGCGGAATAGACGTAGATTTCAGCAGGCCAGAGCGTCATGCGCGGGCCTTGAAGTAGCGTTCGGCCCAAATGCCGGCGACCACGCCCGCCACCACGGCGGCGGCCAGGCCCAGGCGCAGCGGCAGGACCTGCCCGGTCCAGGCGACCACGCCGGCTGCCAGCATGGAAATCAGCATGGGCTTGGTGTTGGCCAGCGGCACCGTGATGGCCAGCAGCGCCAGCACCGCGGCAAAGTCCAGCGACCAGTCCGTGGGCACCATGGAGCCCAGATAGATGCCGACGATGGACGAGGTCTGCCACACGAACCAGCCCGGCGCGATGGCGCCCAGGAAGAACCAGAGCTGCTCGCGGGTGCCGCGCACGGCCGCATCGCCAAAGCGCGGCATGAACAGCACGAAGCCCATGTCGGTCGTGAAATACCCCAGCCCCAGCCGCTTGGGCCAGGACAGGTGGCGGAAATAGGGATGCAGCGCCGCGCCGAAAATGAGAAAGCGCAGGTTCACCACGCAGCCGGCGGCGAAGATCAGCCAAAGCGGCGCGCCAGTGGCGATGAGCGGCAGGGACGTCAGTTGGGCCGAGCCCGCGTACAGCAACAGGGTCATGGCCAGCGCCATGGTTTCGGTCAAGCCCGACTTGACCATGGCCACGCCGGTGACCAGCCCCCAAGTTGCGGTGGCGATCAGGGCGGGCACGATGGCGTGCACGCCAGCCCGGAATGCAGCGATACGCTCCTGGCGGACCGCGACGGGGTCTTCGGATTCAGGAAGCGCGGATTCAGAGGACAACTGCTGGCCCCTGGCGATTCGGACAGGACGACATGGAAACTCTAAGGAAAAGGAACGCACGACAACCCGTTCGCCCGCCGGGATCACTACGCGCGGGCCTGGCGGCGCCGCGCCGGGGCGCGAATAGGGGCGTATTGTAACCTCGCTGCTTGATACAATACGGGCCTCGGGATTCTTGGGCGCTTGGGAGTAGACCATGTCGATGGCAGACCGCGACGGCTTCATCTGGTATGACGGCAAGCTCGTACCGTGGCGAGACGCGACCACGCACGTCCTGACGCACTCCCTGCATTACGGCCTGTCGGTATTCGAAGGCGTGCGCGCCTACCGCTCCGAGATCGGCACCGCCATCTTCCGCCTCGAAGACCACACCAACCGCCTCTTCAATTCGGCTCACATCTACCAGATCCCGATGCCCTTCGATCGCGACACGATCAACGAGGCGCAGCGGACGGTCGTGCGCGAAAACCAGCTGGAAGCCGGCTACCTGCGCCCCCTGGTGTTCTACGGCCCCGAAAAAATGGGCGTGTCGCCCAAGGGCGCCCGGGTGCACGTGGCCATCGCCGCCTGGCCCTGGGGCGCCTATCTGGGCGAAGAGGCGCTGTCCGCAGGCATCCGCGTCAAGGTGTCGTCATTCGCGCGCCAGCACGTGAACGTCACGATGCCGCGCGCCAAGGTGGCCACCACCTACGCCAATTCGATCCTGGCCAATACCGAGGCCCTGCAGGACGGCTACGACGAAGCCCTGCTGCTGGACACGGAAGGCTTCGTGGCCGAGGGTTCCGGCGAAAACCTCTTCATCGTCAAGGACGGCGTGCTCTGCGAGCCTGAGATCGCATCCGCCCTGACCGGCATTACCCGCTCCACCATCCATGCGCTGGCCGCCGACCTGGGCTTGCGCGTGGTGACCAAGCGCCTGACACGCGATGACGTCTACATCGCCGACGAGGCGTTCTTCACCGGCACGGCCGCCGAAGTGACCCCCATCCGCGAAGTGGACAACCGCCAGATCGGCTCCGGCCGGCGCGGCCCGATCACGGAGCGGCTGCAGAAAGCTTTTTTTGACGTGGTGAATGGCCGCAACCCGAAGTACCATCACTGGCTGAGTAAAGTCTGATCCGCGCGGCCCGGTCCATGACCAGGCCGCATCATTGCCCCAACCTGCCGATTACCGGTTTTTTTTCAGGAATATCCATGACCGCTGCTGCTCCGGCCGCCGTCCCCCACCCCCACGAAGTCATCGAGGTCGGCGCTGACGACCTGCCCGTGTTCTGTCCGGGCCCCAAGGCGCCGCTCTGGAGCATGCATCCGCGCGTGTTCCTGGACGTGGCCCGCACCGGCTCCGCCAGTTGCGCCTACTGCGGCGCCGAATACCGCCTGAAGCCCGGCACCGTATTGCACGGCCACTGAGTCACCCGCTCTACAACGTCCACCCGTTTCCGCCGCCATGTTCGCCACGCCCGAAGAAGCAGAGCACGCGTTCTACGAAGCCCTCGACCAGGCGGACGTCGTACGCCTGATGCAAGTCTGGGCGGACGACGAGGAAGTCGTCTGCATCCATCCGGGGGGCCTGCGCATCGTCGGCCACTCGGCGGTGCACGATTCCTGGCAGCAGGTGCTGGCCAACGGCCCGCTGCACGTGCGCCCATTGCGCCCGCTGGTCATGCTCAGCATGATGTGCGCGGTGCACGTGCTGGTGGAACAGGTGGCGGTGCAGACGCGGGAAGGCACGCAATTCGCCAATTGCTACGCCACCAACATCTACCACAAGGGGCCCACCGGCTGGCGCATGGTCATGCACCATGCCTCGCCGGCGCCCACCGAAGCCGGGGTGCTCGACTTGCACGACGTACCCGACATGCTGCACTGAATCGGGTGGATTTTTAGTTGGCCGCTGCTCGTCTTGATACAACGCCCTGTCCCGTCCCCTCCTGGTTGCCCGGAGGCGACAGCCAGACGGTTTATGCCGCCCTGTTCGCGCAGTATCACCGCATCGCATTCGTGCGCGAACGGGTGGACACGCCCGACACCGACTTCGTCGATTTCGATTGGACCGGTCCGGGCCTGTTCCCACACAAGTCCGCCGACGGTGCGCCCGTCAGCGGCCAGCGTCCGGTTGCCAATGGCAAGACCGCCGCGGCCCGGTGGATGACGGATGCGGACTGGAAGTCCCTGCCGCATACGCCCGATACCCCAGCCCTGATCCTGTTCCACGGCCTGGAAGGCGGCAGCAACAGCCGCTATGCGCAGTCCATCGCGCATCACTTCCGCGCGCGCGGCTGGATCGTGGTGATCGCGCATTTCCGCGGCTGCTCGGGCGTGCCCAACCGCCTGGCCCGCGCCTACTACTCGGGTGATTCGGCCGAGGTCGGCTTCATGCTGAATACCGTGCGCCAGCGCATCCCGCATGCTCGATGGCATGCGGTCGGCGTATCGCTGGGGGGCAACGCCCTGCTCAAATACCTGGGCGAACACCAGGAGGATACCGGCTGGCTGACGGCCTGCGCGGGCGTGTCCGTGCCGCTGGACCTGGTGGCCTGCGGCAAGACGCTGTCCACCGGCATATTCAACCGCAGGGTCTACACCGCCCATTTCCTGAAGACGCTCAAGCACAAGGTGCTGGAGAAGGCGCACCGCTATCCCGGCGCCGTGGACGTCATGCGCATCGCCCATGCGCATGATCTGCGCGAATTCGACGACACGTACACCGCGCCCATGCACGGCTTTCGCAATGCGCTGGATTACTGGACGCGGGCGTCCAGCAAGCCCTGGCTGCCGAAGATATCCGTGCCGACGCTGGTGCTCAATGCCCGCAACGATCCGTTCGTGCCGGCCGCGTCGCTGCCGACGCCCGAGGAATGCTCGTCCACCATCCTGCTGCATCAGCCTACCGATGGCGGCC
Source organism: Achromobacter sp. GW823-FHT04E03 (assembly GCF_058796095.1). Classification (NCBI taxonomy): domain Bacteria; kingdom Pseudomonadati; phylum Pseudomonadota; class Betaproteobacteria; order Burkholderiales; family Alcaligenaceae; genus Achromobacter; species Achromobacter sp. GW823-FHT04E03. Next base: position 941,876 of record NZ_JBXAIJ010000003.1, read on the forward strand.
ATGCCGGTTTTCCGACCGGCAGCTTCCCCGCCCACCTGAACTGGCTGCCCCAGCGGCTGGGACGCTTCTTCGAAACCGGCCTGTAGGGCGCGCCCTGCGCCCTGCCCGGCTCGGCCGGGCGCTCAGCCCGACTTGAAGCGTTCCAGCAACTGGCGCTCTTCGGCCAGCTTGTCCTTCACTTCCTTGATCTGCACGTCGATCTGAGACTGCTCGTAGAAGTCGGTGGACATGTTGCGCGCCTGCTGCAGCTGCGATTCCGCGGCGGCGTATGCGCCCGTCATGACGTAAAAGCGCGCCTGGTCGCGGCGCGCGGCCACGGGCTTGCCGTTGCGGTCTTCGCTCTGCGCCAGCATCTGGTAGAGGCTGGGCTCGTCGCTACCCCATTGCTTGATCTTGGCCCGCAGGTATTCCTGCGCGTCCGTGTGGCGGCCGACGCTTTGCAGCGCCTGGGCGTAGGCGATGCCCAGGGCCCGGTGGGCGGGCCAGCGCTTGGTGCCAGCCTGGGCGAGCTCCAGCGCCCGGGGGTACTCCTTGCGGGCCAGGGCGATATCCACACTGAGCTTGGCCAGCTGGGCCGAGCTTCGACCGTCCGCCGACGCCAGGTTCCAGTTGCGCTCGGCCTCGGCCAGGTTGTTGCGCTGGAACGCCTGCAGCGCCAGGCCGTAGTAGGCGGCCGACTTGCGTACGCCCGACAGGGCCTGGGCCTCGTCCTGCAATTGCTGGCCGGCGGTGCGCAGGCTGACCGCGTCGCGGCCCTGCACCACGCGCATCTTGGCGCGTATGTACCAGAAATCGTCGCTATCCACGTGGCGCGCCACCGGAGACTGGTTGCGCACCCGATTCTGCACGTCCGACATACGCTCGATGGACAGCGGGTGGGTGCTGGCCCATGAGCCGCCGCCCGCGCCTTCATTCAGGCGCGACGCATTCATCAGGCGCCCGAACATCTGCGCCATGCCTTCGGCGTCGTAGCCCGCCTTGGTCAGCATCTGCAGCCCGGCCCGGTCGGCTTCGCGTTCCGCATCGCGTGAAAAACCCAGCTGGCGGTTGATGGCCGCGGCCTGGCCGAATGCCGCCACGCCCACCGCCAGGTTGCCGCCGCCCCCGGCCAGGGCCGCCAGCAGCGCCCCCGCCAGGCTCGCCAGCATCACCATGCTGTTCTGGTTCTGCTGGGTCATGCCGCGGGCGATGTGGCGCTGCACGACGTGGCCGATTTCGTGCGCCAGCACCGCCGCCAGTTCGGACTCGCTGGCGGAAGCCACGATCAGTCCCGTATTGACGCCGATGAAGCCGCCGGGCATGGCGAAAGCGTTGATTTCGGGGTCGCGCACGCCGAACATCTCGACCTCGGGGACCGCGCCGGGCGCGAAGGCAGCCAGTTTGCGCCCCATGGTGGTGAGGTACTGGCTGAGTTCGGAATCGTCCACATAGGTCGGGTCGCGCCGCCCCTGGGCCATGATGGCCTCGCCCAGGCTGCGCTCCAGCGCAGGGGACAGTTCAGCGGCAGAGGCCGCACCCATCGAGGGCAGGCCTACGGGCTGCGCCCAGGCGGCGATGGGGAGGGCTGGGACGGCCAGGGCCACGGACAGCCCGACGATTGCACCCCGTTTCGCAATCGAGCAAATGGATGGCATTTTCCTGCGGTTCATAAGCCTATGATAGCGATGCGCTTAAAATGTTTCATCGATAGCCCCAACGAGGTCTCAATGCGTCCTGTCCGTAAAGCCGTTTTCCCCGTCGCCGGCATGGGTACGCGCTTCCTGCCCGCCACCAAGGCGATGCCCAAGGAAATGCTGCCCGTGGTCGACAAGCCGCTGATCCAATACGCCGTGGAAGAAGCCGTGGCCGCCGGGATCACCGATCTCATCTTCGTGACGGGGCGCAACAAGCGCGCCATCGAAGACCACTTCGACTCCGCGCCGGAACTCGAATCGGACCTGGAAAGCAAGGGCAAGCACGAGCTTTTGGCCATGGTGCGGGGCATTCTACCTGCGCATGTGAATTGCCTCTACATCCGCCAGTCGGCCCCGCTGGGACTGGGCCACGCGGTGCTGTCGGCCGCGCCGGCCGTGGGCGACGAACCGTTTGCCGTGCTGCTCGCCGATGACCTGATCGACTCCGACCAGCCCGCGCTGAAGCAGCTGATCGACGTGGCCGTGGCGCAGAACGCCAGTGTGCTCGGCGTGCAGGACGTGCCGCGCGCGGATACCCGCAAGTACGGCATCGTGGCCACCCGCCAGGGGGAGGCCAGCGCCAGCGGCCGCACGGAACGCGTCACCCATATCGTCGAAAAGCCCGACCCCGAAGCCGCGCCGTCGACGCTCGCCGTGGTGGGCCGCTACGTGCTGGAAGCCGCGATCTTCGACCACCTGCGCTCGACCAAGATGGGCGCCGGTAACGAGATCCAGCTGACCGACGGCATCGCCTCGCTGATGCGCGAGCGCGCCGTGTATGCGCACCGCTATGAAGGCGTGCGCTACGACTGTGGCAGCAAGGCCGGCATGTTCCAGGCCACCGTGGCGCTGGGCAAGAAGTACCACGGCCTGCTGCCGGAATAGCCACAAGCCTGCGGCTATTCGTGCCGCGTCAAGGCTTAAGCGCCGCGGCCTCGCGCCGGCCGTTGAAGCCTTGTTCCAGAATCTTCCGCGCCGAGGGCTCATGGGCCTTCGGCCCGCCGATGCCAAAGCGCTGTGCCGCCACGCCCATCAGGACGATCACGGCGCCCGGTGCGGACGTGTACAGCACCTCCTGGCGGTATGTACCCTCCAGCGTCATCGTCAGCAAGGCTGCGCAGATGAAATACGCCGAAGAGCTTCTAAGCTGACGGCGTATGCCACCCGCCGCGGTTTTCAGGCTGAAGCGGCGCGGGCACGGGCCTTGGAACGGGCCAGCGCATCGCGATCCGCCTTGCGCAAGCGCCCCTTGGCCGACAGGCGCATCAGGGTTCCCAGGGCCACCATCAGGCCGATCACCTCGACCAGCGCGGCCGGAATCCACATGGTCAGGCCGCCTATGGTCTGATCGGTCTGGGCCGACATGGCGATGGCGCGGCCGCATAGTTCGAACAGCGGATAGATGTCGCTTTCAGTGAAGGCAATGACCGCGCCGGCCACCATTTGCGGCAGCATCGTCAGCACGGGAGAAATGACCCGGCCGCCCGGCGTCATGGCCGCGGGAGGCGCGGGCCTGCGGTCCAGGATCAGGTTCCAGTACATGAAGCCGCTGATGACCACCGACCAGTTCATCAGGCGGTAGAGGCGCCAGTCCAGCATGGAATAGAACTGCACCGACGGGATCAGCCAGACCAGCACCAGGAAAACAAACAGCGTCGGCACGAAGATCTTGTGGGTCAGCACCGCCACCGTGGCGCGGCCGGCGCCGGTGCGCAGGAAGTCGCGCAGGCGGATGCGCCAGCGCATGGGCAGGGCCGCGCGCATCACCTGCCCCGGGAATGCCGCCATCACCAGCAGCGGCCCCAGATGGTGCAACACCAGATGCTGGATGCGGTGGATGAAGAACATGCGCTCGGCGTAGTAGTCCAGCCGGGTATGCATGGACAGGTACAACAGCACCATGCCGGTCCAGAACAGGATGCTGCGGGCGGCGGTCACGCGATGGACCTTTTGGCCGCGCAAGAACAGCACGATGGCCACCAGGAAGGAGGCCACCAGCGTGGGAGAGAACTCCCAGGGTATGAGCCATTCGAGACTATCCATGCAAACCATCCGGAAAACGTCGGGGCTGTACGAGGACGGGCGCCATGCGCCGCACCCGCCGATTGTAGTTGACCCCGGCCCGCCCTGCCCCGGCGCTCAGAAACGGTGCGAAATGCCCGTGCCCACCCGCGTGGTGTGGGAATGGGCAGGATCGAACTGGTCGTCCAGCGTGTAGTTCGACGCATAGCCGGCGAAGGCATAGAGCGTCGTGCGCGGGGACAGGCTGTAGGTATAGCCCAGCGTCATCACCTGCGCATTGCGCGCCGTCATGCCGTTGTCCCAATGCCAGTCTGGATGGGCCAGCGACCATTGCACCAGCACGGCGCCAGGCCCGACCGGCACGCTGGCCCCGACCAGCCAGGCATCGACCGTGCCGCCGCGCACGAAGGCAGCCGGTCCCAGGCCCATGCCCAGTCCGTCGGGATCGCCCCCGTCCAGCCCGACATCGCCGTTGCGCTGGCGCGACCATGCCAGGGACAGCTTCAGCACCTCGAAGTCATAGGAAGCGCCCAGCTGGACCGCTTGCGGCCGTCCGTTGCTGCCCGGCGGCGCGTCGGCCAGGCGCAGCTGGTCCCAGGTGGCGACCGCCAGCAAGGGTCCATCCTCATATTTCAGGCCGAGACTGAGCGCGCGGTTGTTGTTGGCCGTTTTGAACTGGCTGCGGTCGTCGGCGTCGAAGGAATAGCCGATGCCTGCCTGGAAGCCCTGCCAGACCGGCGTGTAGTAATTGACCAGGTTGCTGAGCTGGTAGTTGTCGGACGCCTTGAAGGTGGCACCCATGCCCATTTCCTTCCAGGACGCGATTTCCAGGGAATTGCCGTAGACCTGGCCTATGGTGTGCTGGCGCCCCAACCGCAGGTCGCCGAAGCTGTCATGCCCCAGGCCGACCCAGGCGGCGTAATTGAAGTAGCGGTCGTCGTCGGCCCGCTTGCCCGACGAGGGATCGAAGCCGCTTTCCAGCTGGAACCTGACGCTCCAGCCCCCGCCCATGTCTTCCGCCCCCGTCATGCCCCACAGCGTATCGGTCAATCCGCCGTTGAGCAGCCCGCTGTGGCTGCCCTGCCCCGAGACCGAAGTGACGGCCAGCCCCGCGTCCACCACCCCGTACAGCGTCAGCCCCTGCCCGGTCTCGGCGCAGCGACCCGCCAAGGGAAGGGCCAGGCCCACTGCCATCAGCGCGGCAAAAGTAGCGATTCTCATGTGTTTCTCCTGATCGCGCGGCGGGCTTGCGCCCGCCGCGGGCCTCATCTACTTATTGCCAGCCGTAGCGGCGGACCCAGATTCCCTTCAGGAACTGCGTCAGCGTGCAATAGGCCAACAGGATGCCGATCAGCCAGGGGAAGTAGCTCAACGGCAGCGGCTGCAGCTGGAGGTACTCGGCCAAGGGCGAAAACGGCAGCAGCAACCCCATCGTCACCACCAGCAGGGTCATGCCCATCAGCGGCCACGCGGCGCGGCTTTGCAGGAACGGGATCTTGCGTGTGCGGATCATATGGACGATGAGCGTCTGCGACAACAATCCTTCGACGAACCAGCCCGACTGGAATAGCGTCTGGTGTTCCGGCGTATTGGCCTGGAAAACGTACCACATGAGCGCATAGGTGGCGATGTCGAACAGGGAGCTGATCGGACCGAAAAACACCATGAAGCGACCCAGGCCGTCAGGGTCCCACTGCTGGGGCTTCTTCAACAATTCTTCGTCGACATTGTCGAACGGGATTGCGGTCTGGGAAATGTCGTACATCAAGTTCTGCACCAGCAGGTGGATGGGCAGCATCGGCAGAAACGGCAGAAAGGCGCTGGCGACCAGGACCGAGAAGACATTGCCGAAGTTCGAGCTGGCCGTCATCTTCAGGTACTTGAGCATGTTGCAGAAGGTCTTGCGACCTTCGATGACGCCGTCCTCCAGCACCATCAGGCTCTTTTCCAGCAGGATGATGTCCGCAGCCTCTTTGGAAATATCGACCGCCGAATCCACCGAGATGCCCACGTCGGCCGCCCGCAGGGCTGGCGCGTCGTTGATGCCGTCGCCCATGAAGCCCACGGTGTTTCCCTGGGCCCTGAGGCTGCGCACGATGCGCTCCTTGTGGGCCGGCGTGAGCCGCGCGAACACATTGGCCTCGCGCACGGCGGCGGCCAGTTGCGCCTCGTCCATTGCCTCGATATCGGCGCCCAGATAGACCTTGCGCACCTCGAAATCGACCTCGCGGCAGACCTTCTGCGTCACCAGCTCCACGTCGCCGGTCAGCACCTTCACTTCGATGCCGGAATCCTTGAGCGCCTTGAGCGCGGGGGCGGTGGATTCCTTGGGAGGATCCAGGAAGGCCATGTATCCGACCAGCACCAGATCGGACTCGTCGGCCACGCCGTAGGTTTGCTGGGTGGGCGGCATTTCCTTGACGCCCACCGCGATGACGCGCAGGCCGTCGCGATTCAGGTCCGCCGTCACCCGGCGGATGTCGGCCCGGCGGGCATCGGTCAGCAGATGCTCTTCGTGGCCCACGCGCAGGCGGGTGCAGACCGCCAGCATCTCCTCCAGCGCGCCCTTGCAGATCAATTCGTGATGCTCGCGGCCATTCTCGGTTTCGTTGACCACGACCGACATGCGGCGCCGGGAAAAGTCGAAGGGGATCTCGTCGACCTTGCGGTACTTTGCCGCCAGATCCAGCTTGCGCTCGACTTCGGCGTGCTGCAGCACCGCCACATCCAGCAGGTTCTTCAAACCGGTCTGGTAGTAGCTGTTGAGATAGGCGTAGGCCAGCACGTCGTCGCTGCTGGCGCCGTAGACGTCGGTGTGGCGCTCCAGCACGATGCGGTCCTGGGTCAGGGTGCCGGTCTTGTCCGTGCACAGCACGTTCATCGCGCCCAGGTTCTGGATCGCGTCCAGCCGCTTGACCACGACCTTGCGGCGCGACATGCGCACGGCGCCCTTGGCCAGGGTGGCCGTGACGATCATGGGCAGCATTTCGGGCGTCAGGCCCACGGCGATGGCCAGCGCGAACAGCAGCGCCTCCATCCAGTCGCCCTTGGTAAAGCCGTTGATCAGCATGACGATGGGCGCCATGACCAGCATGAAACGGATCAGCACCCAGCTCACGCGGTTGATGCCCTGCTGGAACTGGGTCGGCGCGCGGCTGGTCTGCGTGACGCGCCCGGCCAATTGGCCGAAGTAGCTGCGCGAGCCCGTGGCGACCACCAGGGCGCTGCCCGAGCCGCTGACCACGTTGGTACCCATGAACGCCATGTTCTCAAGTTCCAGCGCGTTGGCGGTCTCGCTGCGCTGCGTGGCGTACTTTTCGACAGGCAGCGATTCGCCCGTCAGCGCGGCCTGCGCGATGAACAGGTCCTTGGCATTCAGGATGCGGCAGTCGGCGGGAATCATGTCGCCCGCGGACAGCAGCACCACGTCGCCCGGCACCAGCTCCGCCAGCGGCACCTCGATCTGGCGCGAGCCGCTGACATGCAGCGCCACGCCGAAATAGCGGCGGGCATCGCCCTCGGCCTGGGTCGCCGGGTCGCTGCGCAGCACGGTGGCGGTGTTCTGCACCATGGCCTTGAGCGCCTCGGCGGCGCGGCTGGAGCGCTGTTCCTGCGCAAACCGCAGCACGGTGGAGATGAGCACCATGGCGCCGATGATGAATACCGCCGTCCAGGACTGGTCGTCCGGCACGGCCATGCGCACGTCGGTGAGCCAGGACAGCGCCGCCAGCGCGGTCAGAAGCAGGTTGAACGGATTCCGATAGGACAGCCACAGATGCGTGTACCAGGAGAGCGGCTTTTCGTGGTCGACCTCGTTGGCGCCGTAGCGTTCGCGCGCGGTCTGGGCCTGGGCCTCGGACAGCCCGCCGCGGCTGCTGCCGAACAGGGCGAACAGGGCGCCGAAGCCCATGCGCGACAGGTCCAGCATCTGGCGGTTGGCATGGCGCGCGGTGTCGGAAGACGCCGCGGCGGTCGCGACGCCGCGTTCCGGCATGGGCGAACGGCGGAAGTGTCTGGCGCTATGGCGCAGGCCCGCCGCCGACGTAAAGAAGGACTTGAGAAACTTGAACATCGGAGTGCTCCGGTTGTACGTGTAGTTGTTGGAGACACGGACGACCCTGCCCTCTGCTGGCTGCGCGCGGGCAGCAGCGGTCCGCGGCTTTCGCGCAGAAAGCCGTCAAACCGCCGCGTACAGGCGTGCGCAGGCGCCGGGGCAATGTTGCCGGTATCCGGATCGCATGAAATGCGCCGGGTGCGGAAAACGGATGGGAGCTAGCGGAGGAATCGGTGCCGGCGGCAGAGGCGCACGCGACGTGGGCCAGGCCGGTGATTCTTGGCTGCGGACTCCGTACGGGCCAGGATGACTATCCTGCCTGTCGGCTCGCAGCGAGGAGACAGGTCAGACAGGCATGCCGGCGCCGCGCACTGGGCGCAATCGAGGCTCGGGGTCTAAGGCACTGGGCATGATCTCTCCTGTGGAAGAAAGGACGGCTTCAGGCCAGCGCGGCCTGCGCGGCCGGCGTCGTGGTCTGGGTGCCGAAATGCACGTGGCGCACGGCGGGATTGGCGCTCAGGCGGCGCGCCTGCGACATCAGTTCGCCCCGCAGCTCCGGGGGGCAATTGACGGTGATGCAGGCGGATGCCATGCCAGGATCCCGGCCCTGGTCGATCTGCACTTGCGAGACGTCCAGGCCGGCGGCGCTGAAGTCCAGGCAGATCTGCTTGCGCAAGGCGCCCAGCTCGTCGCGCGGACAGATGACCGTCAGGCGCGAAGTGCCGCGGCGGCGGCCCAGGGCGGTGGCGCGGTCCACGCCGGCGCGGCGTAGGAACAAGTCGAAGAAACGCATAACGACCTCCATTGCAAGAATGGGGAGCGTGATCGCGAATACGCGCGCATGCGCGCTGCGCTTGGCGGACAGGCACGAGAAAAACGTGCGCGAACGCTGACGCTGCGGCTGAAGCGGCGGTTCTGGCGGTTTATGTTGGGGAGTTTCCCGGCAAGCCGCTGGCTTGCGCGATTGCCCTGGCTTGCGCCTGGAGCTTGGGATACAACCGCAACCTGTTCAACAGGCTGCGGCAGACGGAGTTCTGCGTGGACCTGTTAAACAGCGACGTCGATGCAAGATCGACAACTTTCGCCGGAATCGGTATTCACGAAGACTGCTCCTGGGATGGATAACGGGCAAAATTTTACGCGGGTTTCCACTTATGGACAAGGCTTTTGGCGCTAAATCGAGCCTGAATGCGGAAAAAAGCGCGGGGCCCCAAGCCCCGCGCACCAAACGCCGTCAGACGTAGAAATGCCAGCCCAGATAGGCTGCGAACACGGCATACAGGCCCCCCACGGCCGACAACGCCGGCACGCTCATGGCCGAGCGGCGGAAACGGAGCCACAGCAGGCCGATCGACAGCATCGTGAACAGGCCTGCCGCGAGCAGGGGACCGTCCAACAGCCAGGGCGTCATGAAGATACCCAGCGCGCTTGGGATGGTCGCCTGAATCATCATGGCGCCCGAAATATTGGCCAGCGCCAGCCGTTCCTTGCCCTGGCGCACCCAGATCAGCGCGTTCATGATTTCCGGCAGCTCGGTCGCCACCGGCGCCAGCAACAGCGCGGCCACATGAGGCGATGCGCCCATCGCCACGCCCAGCAACTCGATCTGGTTCACGAACACATGCGATGCCCCGGCGATCACGACCAGGGCCAGCACCGTCTGCGTGACTGCCCAGAACATGCTCGGATCCTCGTCGCGCGGGCGCAGCTTCAGCGGTTCGAGGTCCTCGCTGTCCAGGCTCTCCTCGTCGTTGCTGAGCTCGCGCTTGACGTAAAGGCCGTACGTGGCCAGGAACAGGATGCCCAACCAGGGCTTCCAGGCAAAGGCCAGCAGGCCCAGGCCCACCTTGAAGATGAAGATGCCCATGAACCAGGCCTGGTCGCGGGCCAACCGGCGCTGGTCCGCGTTGATACAGTCCGCCTGCGTGGCCCGCCCGCGGCGCGAGCGCCACAGAGCCAGGCCAACCACCGCATACGCCAGCGTCGCCAGCACCAGCGGGCCGCCCATGGCCGCGCCGACGCCTATGTCTTTTTGCTCGGGGGTTTCGCCAAACACGACAGCCATGAAGGTCACGGCACTTTCCGGCAAGGCCGTACCGAACGCGGCCAGCACGGTGCCGGTGGCGGTGGCGCCAAGCTGGAAGCGATGGCCGACCCATTCGACGCCGTTCACGAAGAACTCGCAGGCGAAGTAGATCACTGCCGCTGACAGGAAAAACAGGAACAGGGTGAGAAACATATGGGCGAGCCGGACGAGCAGAAACCAATTGGCGCGACGTCGCGGCTCGCCCGGCTGGGGTGAACGCAACGCGGCCAAAGGTCTCGCCTGGCTGATCCATGCGGCGGGTGCCGCCGTGCATGGATACCGCTACTAGCGCCATGGAGTTCTAGCGGCTGCTGCGCAGCGCTGAACCACCAAGTCTGTTGACGCTAGCTCCTTTGTGGGGACAAAGGATGGCTACTCCCCAATGACAGAGCGGCGATTGTAGCAGCTTGGCCTGCGCGGTCCAGCGAATTCAGTGCGCCCCTTGCGGGCTGTCGCAAGCAGGGGATGGCAGGTAAAGTAAACGGCATCCTCACCCTGCCGGGGTTCGCGCCCCAGTCCGCCATGAGCCTGCCTCCCGACGACATCGCCCCTTACGCCGCGCGGCGCCAACGCCTGATGGCGCAGATGCGCGCGGAGGGCGGCGGCATCGCCATACTGGCGACCGCCCCGGAAGCCACGCGCAACCGCGACGCGGAATATCCATACCGGCACGACAGCGACTTCTTCTACCTGACCGGCTTCACCGAACCCGGCGCCTGGCTGGTACTGACCGCCGGTGCGACCGACCGCGCCGTGCTCTTCTGCCGCCCCCGCCACATCGAACATGAAATATGGGAGGGCAAGCGCTTCGGCCCCGAGGCGGCTGCCGCGCATTTCGGCTTCGACGACGCCCATCCGCTCGATGCGCTGGACGAACTGATGCCTGCGCTGCTGCAGGACCATGCCACCTTGTACGCTCCACTGGCGGGCGACAAGCGCAGCGACGGGCGCCTGCACCGCTGGCTGGCCGCGGCGCGCGAGGCCGGCCGCGGCGGCCATGCGCCGCCTTCGCGCCAACAGGACATCCGGCCGCTGCTGGCCGAGATGCGGCTGATCAAGGACGCCACGGAAATCGCGGCCATGCGGCGCGCGGCCAAGATCTCCGCCGGCGCCCACGTGCGCGCCATGCGCGTCGCCCGCGCCGGCATGCGGGAGTACGAGATCGAGGCCGAACTGCTGTACGAGTTCCGCCGCCACGGCGCGCAATCGGTGGCCTACAACAGCATCGTGGCCGCCGGCGCCAATGCCTGCGTGCTGCACTACCCGGCCGGCGAAGCCGTGTTGCGCGACGGCGACCTGGTGCTGATCGACGCAGGCTGCGAGGTCGACAGCTACGCCAGCGACATCACCCGGACGTTCCCGGTGAACGGCCGCTACAGCGGTCCGCAGCGCGCGCTGTACGACCTGACGGTGGCCGCGCAGGATGCCGCCGCCCAGGCCACGGCGCCCGGCCGCAGCTTCAACGACGGCCATCAGGCCGCCCTGCGCGTGCTGGCGCAGGGCATGCTGGACCTGAAACTCTTGAAAGGCTCGCTGGACGGGGTGCTGGAATCCGGCGACTACAGCCGCTTCTACATGCACCGCACCGGCCACTGGCTGGGCCTGGACGTGCACGACGTGGGCGACTACCGCCAGCCCGGCCCGGCCCACGGCGCCGAACGCCCCTGGCGCAAGCTGGAACCGGGAATGATGCTGACGATCGAGCCCGGCATCTACGTGCGGCCCGCTGACGACGTGCCCGAGGCCTACTGGAACATCGGCATCCGCACCGAAGACGACGCGCTGGTCACGGACGAAGGCTGTGAACTCATCACCCGCGGCGTGCCGGTGCAGGCCGGCGAGATCGAAGCGCTGATGCGCGAGTAGGCTGGCGGCGCGCCAGAGCCGCGCTAAAAGACGTAGCCGTCGAGCCAGCCCATGGCGATCCAGGTGTAGACCACCACCATGGCGATGGCGAACATGGACACGATGGCGCCGACCAGGCAGGCCAGGATCGCAACCAGCACCGGCCCCCAGCCGGTCTGGGTCGGCCGGCCCAATCCGTCGTTGTAGAGGCGGTCGAATTTCTCGTCCGGCATCAACGAGAACACCGCGCTCTCGATGAACCCGTCGACCATGGGTATGAACACCAGGAAGAAGGCGGGGTTGTCGTACCAGACAGGGTAGAAGCTGACGGCACAGAACAGGCTGATCAGCGTGTACGCGGTCACCAGCCAGGCGTGGCGGCGCCCCAGATACCACCAATGCACCCCCACCGCCCCGAACAGGCAGGCCAGCAGCCCGACCGCGACCTTGCCGCGCGGGCGGCGGGCGGAAGCTGCGGACAACGGGGATGAGGCCTGTAGCTGCGTCATGTCGATCGACCGGAAAGAGGACCACGGCGCCAAGACGCGCCGGCTGCTGCGGATTGTAGTGGACGGTTAAAATCCGGGCATGACTTCATCCGCCTTCGACATAGCGATTCTAGGCGCGGGCCCGGTGGGCCGCGTGCTGGCCCTGATGCTGGCGCGCGTGGCGCCCGACCCCGCGCGCATCGCGCTGCTTGCCGCCAGCGCGCCCGCCCCGGTCGCGCCGTCGGTGGCGGCGCCCGCCACGGATCCCCGCGTGCTGGCCATGAACCACGGCAGTCGGGTGCTGCTGGAGTCGCTGCATGCCTGGCCCGAACGCTCGGCCGACATCCGCAACATCCATGTGTCGCAACGCGGCCGGCTGGGCCGGACGCTGATCCAGAACACCGATTTCGGCGTGCCGCAACTGGGCAGCGTGGTCGCCTATTCCGGCCTGCATGCCAAGCTGGACGAATGCGTGGCCGCCTGCGGCGTCACCGTGCTGCCGGGCCCGCCCGCCCGGATCGGCATGCAGGACGCGGACGGCGTGCGCATCGAACAAGGCGACACGACGCTGCTGTGCCGGGTGGCGGTGCAATCCGACGGCGCGGGCGCGGTCGACGTGCGCCGCGACTACGACCAGCACGCGGTGCTGACCACGGCGCACGCCACCCTGCCCCGCCGCGGCTGGGCCTGGGAGCGCTTCACCGCCGAGGGCCCGCTGGCGCTGCTGCCGCATCCGCAGACCCCGGACGCCTATTCGGTGGTCTGGTGCAGCGCGCCCGAGCGCGCGGCCGAACTGGCGGCACTGGATAATGCCGCGTTTTCGCGGGCGCTGTCCGTCGCCTTCGGCGACCGCCTGGGACGGCTTTCCAGCCAGGCGCCCCGGCATGTCTTTCCGCTGGCGCTCAGCGCCCGCCGCGCCCAGGTGCACGGCCGCGTGGCGGCCATCGGCAATGCCGCGCAAACCCTGCATCCGGTCGCAGGCCAGGGCCTGAACCTGGGCCTGCGCGACGCAGCCCGCCTGGCCCAGACGCTGGCCGGCTGGCTGGCTCACCCGGAGGTCAATCCCGGCTCCGCCCTGGCGGAATTCGCCGGAGCGCGCCACGTGGACCGCTTCATCACCGCCGGCCTGACCGATCTGATGCCCCGCATCTTCTCGACCGGCCTGGCGCCGGTGGAGCACGCCTGTGGTCTGGCCTTATTGGGGATGGATCTGGCCTCTCCGCTGCGCGCGCCGCTGGCGCAGCATCTGCTGCAAGGTTTCCGCGCCTGAACTCTTCCTATCCGCCCCCGATAATGGGGGCGGTTGTCTGCTTTCGCCTTCCTTTGTTACGAATTGTTCTCCAGGTGACAAAGAGGGCGCGAACGAGCCGGTTAAAATGTGAGCATGCGCATAGGTCAATGGACCCTTCCCAACAACGTGCTGGTCGCGCCCATGGCGGGCGTGACGGACCGTCCTTTCCGCCAGCTTTGCAAGAAGCTGGGGGCGGGCTATGCCGTTTCGGAAATGGCCGCGAGCAACCCCAAGCTGTGGGATAGCGTCAAAACCTCCCGCCGCCTGAACCATGACGGCGAGATCGCCCCCATTTCGGTGCAGATCGCCGGCGCCGACCCTGCCATGATGGCGGAGGCGGCGGTGTTCAACGCCAGCAAGGGCGCCCGGATCATCGACATCAACATGGGCTGCCCGGTCAAGAAGGTCTGCAACGTGGCCTCCGGGTCTGCGCTCTTGCGCCATGAAGACCAGATCGCCCGCATCCTGGACGCGGTGGTATCCGCCTGCGCGCCGCTGGACGTGCCGGTGACCCTGAAGACCCGCACGGGCTGGGACCGCGAAAGCCGCAATGCCCTGCGGGTGGCGAAAATGGCCGAAAACGCCGGCATCGCCGCCCTGACCCTGCATGGCCGCACCCGCGCCGACCTCTATACGGGCGAGGCGGAATATGACACTATCCGCGCCGTCAAGGCCGAGCTGAAAATCCCCGTTGTCGCCAACGGAGATATCACTACGCCCGAAAAAGCCCGGCACGTCCTGGATTACACTGGCGCCGACGCGGTCATGATCGGCCGGGCGGCCCAAGGCCGTCCCTGGATTTTCCGCGAAATCGACCACTACCTGCGCACGGGCGAAACACTGGCCCCTCCCTCCTATGGGGAAATGCGCGAGCTGCTGCTCGAACATCTCGACGACCATTACCGGTTTTACGGCGAGCACACCGGCGTACGCACGGCGCGCAAGCACATAGGCTGGTATCTGGACGGCCTGCCGGGGGCGGATTCGTTCTGCGCCCGCATGAATCTGATCGACAACACCCGCGACCAGTGGCGGGCCGTGTCGGACTGGTTCGACCTCATCTCGCGCGACGGCGGATCCCATCCGGCGCCGGTCGCAGAAGCCCTGCTGGCGGCATAACCGCCTCAACACCAACATAAAAATATCTGTACTCAAATGAGCAAGAAAGATGTCCTGGAAGAATGCGTGCGCGCCAGCCTGGAGCGCTATTTCGAAGACTTGGGCGAATCCGAACCCCACGACATGTGGGACATGGTGATGCGCTGCGTGGAGCGCCCGGTGCTTGAAGTGGCGTTGGAAAGGTCGGGCGGCAACCAGTCGCGGGCATCCGAAATGCTGGGCATCACCCGCAACACCCTGCGCAAGAAGTTGCTGGCGCACAATATCCAGGTATAGCTTTCGCGCGCGGGCGGCAGGCGCATCGCGCCGCCCGCTCCCCCAGATTTCCCATCCGACCTGAACGAGAAAGGCGCTCCCGCCCCACTCCGTCCCTCACCATGAAAATCGAAACCGCCCTGCTTTCGGTGTCCGACAAGACCGGCATCGTTGAATTTGCCCGCGCCCTGGCTGCGCGCGGCGTGCGCCTGCTGTCCACCGGCGGCACCGCCAAGCTGCTGGCCGACTCCGGCCTGACCGTCACCGAAGTGGCGGCCCACACGGGTTCGCCCGAAATTCTCGATGGCCGCGTCAAGACGCTGCACCCGAAAATCCACGGCGGCCTGCTGGCGCGCCGCGACAGCGCCGAGCACATGGACACCATCAAGGCGGCGGGCATCGACCGCATCGACATGCTGGTGGTCAACCTGTACCCGTTCCGCGAAACCGTTGCCAAGCCGGACTGCACCTTCGCCGACGCCGTCGAGAACATCGACATCGGCGGCCCGGCCATGCTGCGCGCGGCGGCCAAGAACCACGGCACCGAAGCCGGCGGCGTGACGGTGGTGATCGACCCCGTCGACTATTCGCGCGTGCTGGCCGAAATGGACAAGGGCGGCAACACCTCCTATGGCCTGCGCCTGGCGCTGGCCTCCAAGGTCTACGCCCACACCGCCGCCTACGACGGCGCCATCGCCGCCTACCTGACCAGCCTGGCCGAAGCCGAGCCCAAGCAGGAAGCCGTGCCGGCCCGCAACGAATGGCCCGGCACCCTGACCCTGCAGGTCAAGCAGGAACAGGCCCTGCGTTATGGCGAGAACCCGCACCAGACCGCCGCCTTCTACGTGGACGCGCAGCGTCCGGCTGGCCTGCTGGGCAACTACCGCCAGCTGCAGGGCAAGGAACTGTCCTACAACAACATTGCGGACGCGGACGCCGCCTGGGAATGCGCACGCAGCTTCGAAGCGCCCGCCTGCGTCATCGTCAAGCACGCCAACCCCTGCGGCGTGGCCGTCGCGGCCGACACGCTGGGCGCCTACCAGCAAGCCTTCAAGACCGACCCGACCTCGGCCTTCGGCGGCATCATCGCCTTCAACCGCCCGGTCGACGCCGCCACGGCCGAAGCCGTGAGCGCGCAGTTCCTGGAAGTGCTGCTGGCTCCCGCCTATGACGGCGCCGCGCTGGCCATCCTGGCCGCCAAGAAGAACGTGCGCGTGCTGGAAGTGCCGATGGGCACGGGCCAGAACGCCTTCGACATCAAGCGCGTGGGCGGCGGCTGGCTGGTGCAGAGCCCGGACGCCTACAACGTGCCGCGCGACGCGCTCAAGGTGGTCAGCAAGCGCCAGCCCACCGAAGCCGAAATGAACGACCTGGCATTCGCCTGGAAGGTCGCCAAGTACGTCAAGTCCAACGCCATCGTGTTCGTGGGCGGCGGCATGACCCTGGGCGTGGGCGCCGGCCAGATGAGCCGCATCGACTCGGCCCGCATCGCCTCGATCAAGGCGGAAAACGCCGGTCTGACCCTGAAGGGCTCGGCCGTGGCGTCGGACGCCT
Organism: Achromobacter sp. GW823-FHT04E03; assembly: GCF_058796095.1. Lineage (NCBI taxonomy): Bacteria > Pseudomonadati > Pseudomonadota > Betaproteobacteria > Burkholderiales > Alcaligenaceae > Achromobacter > Achromobacter sp. GW823-FHT04E03. The sequence goes on from NZ_JBXAIJ010000003.1 coordinate 958,263, forward strand.
TCTTCCCGTTCCGCGACGGCCTGGACGTGGTGGTGGCCGCGGGCGCAACCTGCGTGATCCAGCCGGGCGGCAGCGTGCGCGACGACGAAGTGATTGCCGCAGCCGACGAGCACGGCATCGCCATGGTGCTGACCGGCACCCGCCACTTCCGCCACTGATGCGCGTCCTCGGCATCGATCCCGGCCTGCGCCGCACCGGCTTCGGTGTGATCGATGCCGACGGCCCGCGGCTGCGCTATGTGGCCAGCGGGACCATCGTGGTCCCGCCGGCGCTGGCGCTGTCCGAACGCCTCAAGGTCATCCTGGACAATCTGCGCCAGGTGGCTCGCGACACGCAACCCGACGTGGCCGCGCTGGAAATCATCTTCCTGAACACCAACCCCGCTTCCACCCTGCTGCTGGGCCAGGCGCGCGGCGCCGCGCTGTGCGCGCTGGCCGACAGTTCGCTGCCCGTGCACGAGTACACCGCGCTGCAGATCAAGAAAGCCGTGGTCGGCACCGGCCGCGCCGCCAAGGAGCAGGTGCAGATGATGGTGCAGCACCTGCTGTCGCTGGACGGCGCGCCCGCGCCCGACTCGGCCGACGCGCTGGCCTGTGCCATCTGCCATGCCCATGCCGGCCCGCTGCAGGACAAGCTCGAACGCCTGGGCGCCTCGCTGCGCATGAGCGGCAAGACCCGCATCCGCAACGGCCGCCTGATCGGCTGAACGCCTGGCACGCCGCGATTTGCCGCGAAGCGGGACCCGTTCCCGCCGCATGCGCGCCCGCGCGTATAGAATCCCCGCATCCGCCGCGCATTCAGCGGCCTCACCATTGCCAGGCCACCATTACCATGATCGGACGCATCACCGGAACCCTGATCGAGAAACTCCCGCCCACCATCTGCGTGGACGTGGGCGGTCTGGGCTATGACATCGACGTGCCCATGAGCACGCTGTACTCGCTGCCCGACACGGGCGCGCGCGTCACGCTCTACACGCACCTGACGGTGCGCGAAGACGCCCACATCCTGTACGGCTTCGCTTCGGCAGGCGAACGCAGCGCTTTCCGCGAACTGATCAAGGTCAGCGGCATCGGCGCGCGCACCGCGCTGTCGGTGCTGTCGGGGTTGTCGGTGGCTGACCTGGCGCAGGCCATTACGCTGCAGGAATCGGGCCGCCTGACGCGCGTGCCCGGCATCGGCAAGAAGACCGCCGAACGCCTGCTGCTGGAAATGCGGGGCAAACTGGGCGCGGACATCGGCGCCTCGCCGCATGCAGCGCCGGACAACCAGTCGGACATCCTGAACGCGCTGCTGGCGCTGGGCTATTCAGAAAAGGAATCGCTGTCGGCGCTGAAGACGCTGCCCGAAGGCGTGGGCGTGTCCGACGGCATCAAGCAGGCATTGAAAGCACTGGTGCGCTGAAACCGGCTTACAGGTAGCGCGGCGCCACGGCTTCCAGGCCCGTCGGCACCACATGCAGTTCGGGCGCGATCGGCCCGCTGCAGATGTTGTCGCGGCGCAAGGAATCCAGATTGTCGCGCGACATCAAAGGCGTGCCCGGCATGCATTCGAACAGCCGGGCCTGCATGCGGCCCACGCCCATCGGCATGCTGACCACCGGCCGCGGATGGCCGCTCCAGGCGGCGCACAGGCGCGCGATCTCGCCCAGGCTGTAGACCTGGGGTCCGCCCAGTTCATAGGTCTTGCCGCAGGTGTGCGTATTGCCCAGGGCCGAGACGATGGCAGCGACCACGTCGCCCACGTAGACCGGCTGCATGCGCACATGCGCGCCGGCCAGCGGCAGCACCGGCAACCACCGCGCCAGCCCGGCGAACATATTGGTGAACTTGTCGTCCGGACCGAAGACCACCGAGGGCCGGAAGATGGTCCAGCCGCCGTCCTGATTGCCCTGGAATTCCTGCTTGATGGCGGCTTCGCCATCGCCCTTGGAGCGCTGGTACATGCTGTCGCCGTTGGAATCGGCGCCCAGCGCGCTGATGTGGATGAGCCTGCGCACGCCCTGCCGGCGACAAGCTTGCGCGATGCGCTGCGGCAGCAGCACGTGGGCCCGCGCGAATTCCGAGCCATAAGGCCGGCCGGCGTTGCCGTGCAGAATGCCCACCAGGTTGATGACCGCGTCGCAGCCCTGCGCCAGGCCGTCCAGCGTGGCGTCGTCGTGCACGTCGGCTTCGAGCAAGGTCACGGTGGGAAGAATCTGCAGGTCGCGCCCGCGGCTGTGGAGCCGGGTGGGCACGACGATCTGATGCTGATCCGCGGATAGCCGCGCTACCAGATGACGGCCTATGAAACCGGTGCCGCCGATGACAAGGATACGCATGTCGCAGCCCCTGTTCGTCAGGATTCAGTCCCGATTCTGCCTTGCACACGCGACAACCGCAAGCGCGCGGCGGCGGCCCGCAAGGGGGCCGCCAGAAGGGGGTCAGCCCGCCAGCAGCTTGGCGTAGGCCGGAAGGTCGACGTTGCCGCCGCTGATGATGACGCCGACCCGCGCACCGCGCACCGGCACCACGTTCTGCATGACGGCGGCCGCGCCCAGGCAGCCGGTGGGCTCCACCACCATCTTCATGCGTTCGGCGAAGAACCGCATGGTGGTGACCAGCTGTTCGTCCGTCACCGTGACGATGTCGCGCACATGCTTCTGGATGAGCGGGAAGGTCAGGTTGCCCAGGTGCGTCGTGGCGGCGCCATCGGCCAGGGTCTTGGGCGCCGGGATGCGGACGATTTCGCCTTTGCGCAAGGACTGCTGGCCATCGTTGCCAGCCTCGGGCTCGACGCCGTAGACCAGGCAGCGCGGGCTCAGCGCGTAGGCGGACAGGGCCGATCCCGACAGCAGGCCGCCGCCGCCCAGGCAGACGAACAGGTAGTCCAGCTCGCCCACTTCCTCGAACAGTTCCTTGGCGGCGGTGCCCTGGCCGGCGATCACGTCTTCGTGATCATAGGGAGGGATCAGGGTGGCGCCGGTTTCCGCATGGATGCGGCGGGCGATCGCCTCGCGGTCCTCGGTGTAGCGGTCATAGGTGACGATCTTGCCGCCATAGCCCTCGGTGGCGGCGCGCTTGGCGGCCGGGGCGTCCAACGGCATGATGATGGTGGCCTGCACCCCTTGCAGCTTGGAGGCCAGTGCGATGGCCTGCGCGTGGTTGCCCGACGAAAACGTGACCACGCCGGCGGCGCGCTGTTCCGGGGTCAGGCGGGCGATGGCGTTGTAGCCGCCGCGGAACTTGAAAGCGCCCATGCGCTGGAAGTTCTCGCACTTGAAGAAGACCGACGCGCCGCTGATCGCATCGGCGGTAGCCGAGGTCAGTACGGGCGTGCGGTGCGCGTTGCCGGCCAGGCGCTCGCTGGCGCGCACGACGTCGTCATAGGTGGGCAATTCGGGCTGCATGGGCTTGGGTCCTTTGATCGCGAAGGGAAATCAAAACCTTCGGATGATAAACCCGCGGCGCAATCCCCGCGCCTGCTGGGGCAGTTCGTCGCGCGGCCCGGCCCGATCCGCCCCGCTTACTTCCCGAAAAGATCGCCCGAACCCGCCGTCGCGCCGGCCGGCGGCGTCAACCCCAGGTGGCGCCAGGTGGTCAGCGTGGCGGTGCGGCCGCGCGGCGTGCGCTGCAGGTAGCCATGCTGGATCAGATAGGGCTCGATCACGTCCTCGATGGTGTCGCGCTCTTCGCCAATGGCGGCGGCCAGGCTGTCCACGCCGACGGGGCCGCCGTCGAACTTGTGGATGATGGCCTCGAGCAGCTTGCGGTCCATCAGGTCCAGGCCTTGCGGGTCCACCTCCAGCATGGCCAGGGCGCGGCCCGCCACGTCCGCATCGATGGTGCCGCCCGCCTTGACCTCGGCGTAGTCACGCACCCGGCGCAACAGCCGGTTGGCGATGCGGGGCGTGCCGCGGGCACGGCGCGCGACTTCCGCCGCGCCGTCCGGCGTGATGCCGGCGTTCAAGAGGCCGGCGCTGCGCGTGACGATGTGGCCGAGATCGGCGGCGTTGTAGAACTCCAGCCGCGACACGATGCCGAAGCGGTCGCGCAGGGGGTTGGTCAGCATGCCGGCGCGGGTGGTGGCGCCGACCAGGGTGAAGGGCTGCAGGTCCAGCTTCACGCTGCGCGCGGCCGGGCCTTCGCCGATCAGGATGTCGATCTGGAAGTCCTCCAGCGCCGGATAGAGGATTTCCTCGACCACGGGCGACAGGCGGTGGATTTCGTCGATGAACAGGACGTCGTTCTTTTCCAGGTTGGTCAAGAGCGCCGCCAGGTCGCCCGGGCGTTCCAGCACCGGACCGGAGGTCTGGCGCAGCTGCACCCCCATTTCATGCGCAATGATGTGGGCCAGCGTGGTTTTGCCCAGGCCCGGGGGACCGAACAGCAGCACGTGATCCAGGGCCTCGCCGCGCTTCCTGGCTGCGGCGATGAAGATCTCCAGCTGTTCCCGGGCGCGCTGCTGGCCGACGTACTCGTCCAGCGCCTTGGGCCGCAGGGCGCGTTCGATCGACTCCTCGTTGGGCGAGACCGGCTGCGGCGCCACGATACGGGGGGCGTCGGGACGGGAGGAAAGCGAATCGGACTGGATGGCCATGGTGCGGAAACGACAAAATGCTGAGCAGGATGCATCGTACCGTAGCGCGCCCCGCCCAGGGGGAAGCGAGCGCCCTTGCGGGCGCCCCTAGGACGTCTCGGACAGCGGCAGCTTGACCCGCACGCACAGCCCGCCAGACTCCGCCTCAAGCAGCTCCAGCGAGCCGCCATGGGCCCGTGCGATGGCCTCGGCCAGCGCCAGCCCCAGGCCCACGCTGCCGGTGCGCGTGCGCGCGTCGTCCAGGCGGCTGAACGGGCGCAGCGCTTCCTGGCGCCGTTCCGGCACGATGCCGGAGCCATGGTCGGCCACGTCCAGCACCGCGTGGCGTCCCTCATGCCTCAGACTGACCTGGACCGGCGGCGCGCCGTGGTTCAGCGCATTGCCGATCAGGTTGTCCAGCAGGCGGCCCAGCGCCACGGCGTCCGCCTGCACCACCAGGGTCGCGACGTCGTCGCCGGCCCGCAGGCTGATATCGGTGCCGGCGCCCTGCCAGGCGCCCACGCGCTCGGTCAGCCAGTCGGACAGCAGCATCGAGGCGTAGCGGTAGGCGGCCGGGTCGGTGCCGCGCACGAAGCCGATGAACTGGTCGACCATGTGCTGCATGTCCTGCAGGTCCGCGCGCAGCCCCTCCTTCAGCTTGGAGTCGTCGGCCAGCTCGATGCGCAGCCACATCCGCGACAAGGGACCCTTCAGGTCATGCGGCAGGCCCGACAGCAGCGTGCGGCGCACCGAATCGGATTCGGACAGCGCATCCAGCATGGCGTTGAAGCGTTCTCCCAATACCCGAGTTTCGTGAGGGCCCGAGGGCTCGACCCGTTGCGGCTGCCCTGCCGCCAACCGGTCGGCCGCGTCGGCCAGCCGGGTGATAGGACGCGTGATGTGCCAGGAAAAACCCACCGCCAGCAACAGCAGCAGCCCCAGGCCGCCCAGCCAGGCGGCGATGAACGGCGTCGCGACCGGCGGATCCAGGCGGTCCAGCGGGATGACCAGCCATTCGCGCAGGCGCGGCGCGTCCTCGCTGGCGGGGTTGGGCGCCAGCGAAATGAAGATCTCCGGCGTGGGTCCGCGCGACAGCGCCACGCGCGTGCCGTCGTTCAAACGTTCATTGAGCTGCTGCACCAGCACCCGCAGGTCGCGGCGGATGTCATCCGGTTCAGGCTGATAGCGGCGGCTGTGTTCTTCGCGGTCGCGATCGCGCGCGCGCTCGCCTTCCCTGGCGCTGGCGCGTTCATCGCCATGCTCCTCGTCGCGCACTTCCGGGGGGGGCGGCGCCGGCGGGCCGTGTATCTGCATGTCCGCGGGCGGCGGAGGCGGCGGCTTCGGGGCGGCCTTCGGCGGCGGGCGGCGGCCATTGAAGCGTTGCAGCTTGGCCTCGGCGGGCAGCACCCGCGACCACAGGCGCCACTGGTTCTGCGAGGCGGCGCGCACGAAGTCGGCGCGTTCCTCCGCCGGCACCTGCGACACCGCGGCGCGCAAGGTGCGGATGGTGGTGACGATGTAGCCGATGGCCACGTCTTCCATGAACTTGTGCCGGAAGTACGACACCGTCACCAGCGTGGCCGCCTGCGTCAGCAGGACCGAGCCCAGGATCAGCAGGATGAGCCTTGCCCGCAGCGAACGCGGCACCAGGAAGCCAGGAGAAAAGCGCATCAGGGCGAAAACCGGTAGCCAATGCCCCAGACGGTCTGGATCCAGCGCGGCTGCTTGGGATCGTCTTCGATGACCCGGCGCAGGCGCAGGATGGCGATGTCGATGGCGCGGTCATTGCGTTCGCCCGCGTCGTCGTCGCGCGCCAGCGCCAGCAGGCGTTCGCGCGACAGCGGCTTGCCCGCGTTGCGCACCAGCGCCTCCAGCAGATTGATTTCGCCGCCGGTCAGCTTGACCACCGTGCCTTCGCGCGACAGCTGGCGGGTGGAGGGATCGAACACGAAGGGACCGAACGAGACCGGCGCGTCCTTGGTCAGCGCGGACGGACCGCGCTTGCGGCGCAGCACGGCTTCGATGCGGGCCAGCAGCTCGCGCGGATCGAACGGCTTGCCGACGTAGTCGTCGGCGCCGGCCTCCAGGCCGATGATGCGGTCCACCGCCTCGTCACGCGCGGTCAGCAGGATGACGGGAATGTCCTCGCCCTGCTCGCGCAGGCGGCGGCAGGCGTCTGCGCCGTCGCCGCCGGGCAGCATGCGGTCCAGCACCAGCAGGTCGGGCGCGTAGCGGGTGATGCGGGACGACAGGTCGGTGGCGTCCGGCGCCAGCAGGGTGTCGTAGCCGTGCCGGTTCAGGTAGTCGGCCAGCAATTGCCGTAGGGCCGGATCGTCGTCGACGACCAGCAGCTTGGTGTGGGGATTGTCCATGGATGCCATAATGCGGCCCGCCGCTACAAGCCGCAAGAGGCGGGAAATCAACTGAAATATACCTGTTGCACGATGTTGAGCGCGTTTACCAGCGCTTTCCCGCCACGGCGCAGCGCCCGATGCGGACTGGCCCTAAAATGGAACCCGGCCCGCCTTCTGTCCGCTTTGCTAAAAAACGTTTACAGGCAAGGCAGCGCTCCCTTTCTACACTGTGCCTATGGTCGCCCCTGCATTCCTCTGGCGAAAACCCTTGTTGCGCGCCGCGCTGGTCGCGGCCTCTGCCTGCCCGATCGCCCCGGCCCTGGGCGATCCGCTTGCGGCGTCCCCCTATATGCCCGCTCCGCCCTCTGCGCGCGGCATCGGCATACTGTCCCCGGTTCAACCCATGCCCGTGCGCCCCGCAGCCTCGATGGCGTCGCGCGCGGTGCCGCTGGATCCGTCCCCTTGCGACATGCAGACCATGGAGCCGGCGCTGGACACCAGCGTACACAGCACGGGCGACACGGACCTGATCCCCGGCACCGGACTGGGACTGTCCGGCGATGCCCAGCCCGCGCGGGTTCCGCAGGATTGCACCGTGCTCGCGACGCCCGAAGACCCTGCGCCGGACTACTCGCTCACCCTCCAGGATGGCGACCTGCCCCGCATACCCGTGGTCATGATCTCTGGCGTGTCGCGCGCTTCCCGGCCCTGGTTCGCCTCCGCCAGCAGCCAGGATGGCCTGCGCTACGGCGGCAACCGCAACTGGGTCTACCGCAATACCTCGGGCCCCTCCGTCGCCGTCGGCAACATCGACGCCAGGGCGCCCGCCTGGGGCGGCGGCGCGCCGGTGGGCGGGCTGCAGATCTCGAACTGGGCCGGATCCGGCGCCACGGCCCCGGAAGGCAGCTTCGGCTATTCCTCGTCGCTGGGCCGCCTGAACCGCATGGACCCGGCCGCCAGTTCCGGGGCCGTGGACTACGGCGACCCGGTAGGCAGCGGCAGCGTGCGCTACGGCCTTACGCCGGCGCTGACCGTGGAGGGCCAGATGCAAAGCGCGCCGTCGCTGACGACGCGCGGCATGGGTACCACCTACGCCGCGGGCGACTATGGAACCTTCCGCGCCGGGGCCACGCAAAGCACCTTCGACGCGGCCAGCGCGTGGCGTTATCGCTTCGACTACAACGTGGCCGTGGCCGACGCCGTCAACCTGGGCTATTCCAACGAGCAGGTCGGCGCGGGCTACGGCGACCTGTCCAGCTACTCGGGTGGCGGGGTTTCGGCTGCGCACACCCGCAACACGCTTTCCGCCGGCGTCCCCATCACCGGCTGGGGCGTGCTCAGCGGCACCTATTCGGGGTTGCGGGAAGGCTCCGAGCTGGCCGAACAGCGCGTGGGCCTGTCGCACAGCATGTTCGTCGCGCCCAAGGTCAAGCTGGCCGTGGGCGCGGACCGCGACATCATTTCCGGCAACTACGAATGGCGCGCCAACCTCAGCATGCCCGTCGATACCTTCATGCGCGGCACCTGGCTGAGCTGGTAGGCAGACCGCGGTCAGGACAGAAATCTCCCTGCCGGAAAAGGTCCGGCGGAATTGCGGCTTAAAATCCCTGCCATGATGCTCCCGGCCTACCCCCATGTCTGACGCGCGCGCCCTCGGCGTGTTGCAGCGCGTTTTCGGTTACGAATCCTTCCGCGGCGACCAGCAAGCCATTGTCGAACAGGTGATCGACGGCGGCGACGCGCTGGTCCTCATGCCCACGGGCGGCGGCAAGTCGCTCTGTTACCAGATTCCGTCCCTGGTCCGCGAAGGCACCGGCATCGTCGTGTCGCCCCTGATCGCGCTGATGCAGGACCAGGTCGACGCCCTGACCGAACTGGGCGTGCGCGCGGCCTTCCTCAACTCCACGCAGGAGTGGCGGGTGGCCCGCGACGTCGAGCAGGCCTTCCTGGCCGGCGAGCTGGACCTGCTGTACGTGGCGCCCGAACGCCTGCTGACCGACCGCTGCCTGCAATTGCTGGAACGCGGCCGCATCGCGCTGTTCGCCATCGACGAGGCCCACTGCGTGTCCCAGTGGGGCCACGACTTCCGCCCTGAATACCTGGGCCTGTCGATGCTGCACGAGCGCTGGCCCGACGTGCCGCGCATCGCGCTCACCGCGACCGCCACCGCCGACACCCGCCGCGAAATCGCCCAGCGCCTGTCGCTGGACGATGCGCGCCACTTCGTTTCCAGCTTCGACCGCCCCAACATCCGCTACCGCATCATCGAAAAGAACGAGGTGCGCAAGCAATTGCTGGAAATGATCCAGACCGATCATGAAGGCGAATCGGGCGTGGTCTATTGCCTGTCGCGCGCCCGCGTGGAAGAGACCGCGGAGTTCCTGTGCAACCAGGGCATCGACGCCATGCCCTATCACGCCGGCCTCAGCGCGCAGGTGCGCGCCGCCAACCAGGCGCGCTTCCTGCGCGAGGACGCCGTGGTCATGGTGGCCACCATCGCCTTCGGCATGGGCATCGACAAGCCCGACGTGCGCTTCGTGGCGCACATCGACCTGCCCAAGTCCGTGGAAGGCTATTACCAGGAAACCGGCCGTGCCGGCCGCGACGGCCTGCCTGCCACGGCCTGGCTGGCCTATGGCCTGCAGGACGTGGTGCAGCAGCGCCGCATGATCGACGAATCGCCGGGCGAAGAGTCCTACCGCCGCCGCCTGGGCCAGCAACTGGACGCCATGCTGGGGCTGTGCGAAACGGTGGAATGCCGGCGCGTGCGTCTGCTGGCCTACTTCGGCCAGCAGATCACGGCCTGCGGCAATTGCGACGTCTGCCTGGAACCGCCGCAGGCCTGGGACGGCACGGTCGCGGCGCAGAAGGTGCTGTCCGCCGTCTACCGCCTGTGGAAGGAGCGCGGCCAGCGCTATGGCGCCGGCCACATCATCGACATCCTGCGCGGCAAGGTCACCGACCGCACCAAGCAGCACGGCCACGAAACGCTGAGCGTATTCGGCGTGGGCGCGGACCTGAGCGACACCGCCTGGCGCGGCGTGCTGCGCCAATTGCTGGCGCAAGGCCTGCTGACGGTGGACCACGAAGGCTACGGCACGCTGGCCCTGACCGAAGGCAGCCGCGCCGTGCTCAAGGGCGAACGCCAATTGATGCTGCGCCGGGAATCCGAAAAGAAACCGCGCTCGGGCAAGAGCGGCAGCGGCCGGCCCAAGGCGGCAGCCATCGACTTGCCGGCCGAACTGCAACCTGTATTCGAGGCCCTGCGCGCCTGGCGCGGCGAAGTCGCCAAGAGCCACGGGGTGCCGGCCTACGTCATCTTCCACGACGCGACTCTGCGCGAAATCGCCCTGGCCCAGCCCGAATCCATGGACGAGCTGAGCCACATCAGCGGCGTGGGCGCCCGCAAGCTGGAAGCCTACGGCGAAGAAATCCTGCAGCGGGTAGCGAAGCCGGTCTTGTGACGACGGCTCCGGCCGGACTTCCCGGCCGGATCAGCTCGGCGGCGGCAGCAGCGGCACCGGGGCGCGTTCCTTGCCGAACACCGAGCGGTACGCCAGGATATTGAACACCAGCACCACCGGTATGCCCACCACCGCTCCGGCCAGCACCAGGCGCATCGAACCCAGCGCGCCCGCGCCGTCCCACAGCGTCATGTCGTCCAGGATCAGGTAGGGGAACAGGCTGTAGGCCAGGCCGCTGAGCATCAGCAGGAACAGCGCCACGCACAGCACGAACGGCAGCCAGCTGAAACGGTCGGCCTTGCCCGGCAACCGCGCCAGCAGCATTTCGGCTGCGACGAAACCCGCCAGCATCAGCACCCAGACCGTCGCCGCCAGGCTCAGGTGGGCGATGTTGCTCCATTTGTAGAAGATACCCGCGTTGGCCAGACCCAGCGTGACCGCGATGGCCACCATGCCCACCGCCGTCCAGCGGATGGCGTGGCGGGCCCAGTTGGCGGCGCGGCGCTGCAGATCGCCGTCCACCCGCATGACCAGCCAGGACGCGCCCAGCAGCACATAGGCCGCCACCGCGCACAGGCCGACGAACATGGAGAACCAGCCGTAGCCGGCATCGGACTGGTAGCCGGTGGCGATGCGGCCCAGCAGCATGCCCTGGCCGAAAGCGGTGATCAGCGACCCCGCCCAGAAGCCGAAGATCCAGCGCGGCTTCATTTCGTTGCGCGCGCGGATGCGGAACTCGAACGAGACGCTGCGCAGCACCACGCCCAGCACCATGCAGGTGAGCGGTCCGTAGAGCTTGCCCAGCACCGCGCCCCAGGCGAACGGGAACGCCGCCGCGAACAGGCCCATGCCCAGCAGCAGCCAGAACTCATTGGCGTCGCGCCACGGGCTCAGCAGGCTCATCATGCGGCCGCGCTCGTGTTCCGGCGCCAGTTGCAGCAGGATGCCCACGCCCAGGTCGAAACCGTCCAGCACCATGCCCGCGGCAATCACCACGAACAGCAGCGCCATGAAGGCCAGCGGCATCCAGAAAGAGGGATCGTCGGGGTTGAGGCCCTGGGAGGCGGCCAGCATGGCGATCATGGCGTACCTCCAGCCAGTTTGCGCACGGGCACGACGCCATAGCGCGCCGCGTGGAACAGCATGCCGACGAACGCCGCAAGCAGCAGCAGGTACAGCACGCCATAGCCGATCAACCCGTACAGCACGGTGCTGGACGCCACGATGCCCAGCACCTCGGACTGCGTGACGGTGCCGTTCACCGCGAACGGCTGCAAGCCCAGGATGGATACCCACCACCCGGCCACGACGGCGATGGCGCCGGAGAACATCATGCCGCACAGCACCCGCTGCCACCACGGCGGCAGGGTGGACGGGTCCAGCCCGCGCCGGAACGTCCACAGGAAGGTCACGCAGGCCACGGCCAGCATCAGCAAGCCCAGCCCTGCCGCCACGCGCAACGACCAGAAGGTCAGCGCCACCGGCGGCAGCATGCCTGAATACTTGTCCAGGCCGCGGTAGGTGCCGTCCTGGTTGCGGTGCAGCCACATCCCACCCATGTTGCGCAGGGTCACGTCGGCCACGTTGGTATGGGCGCGCGCATCGGGCCAGGCGAACAGCACCAGTTGCGGCTCCGCGCCGCTTTCCCAATAGCCCGCGGCAGCAGCGGCCTTGGCGGGCTGCAGCTTGGCAATCATCTGCCCGGCGCCGGTCGCGACCGGCAACTGCATGAAAGCCCCCACCACGGCGACCACCAGCGCGGTCTTGAACGCGTTGCGCTCGCCGTCGCCCAGCGGACGCCGCAGGGCCTGCAGCGCCGTCACGCCCATCATCAGGAACGCGGCGGCCAGCGCCGCGCCCACCATCACCACCGCCATGCGCCAGCCCACGGAGGGATTCAGCACCACGGCCATCCAGTCATAGACCTGATAGCGTCCATCGACCAGCAGCGCGCCGTCCGGCGTCTGCATCCAGGATTGCAGCGCGAGCACCCAGAACACCGCCACCAGTTGCCCCACCGCCACCATCAGCACGGCCAGCGTGTGGGCGCCGTCCGACACACGGCGTTGGCCGAACAGCATGACGCCCAGGAAACAGGATTTGAGGATGAAGACCGAGAGAATGGCGTAGCCAAGCAAGGGGCCTGCCACGTTGCCGATCTTGTCCATCAGGCCGGCCCACAGGCTGCCCAGCTGGATCAGCACCGGCACGCTGGCCGCCAGCGTCAGCACGAAGGCCAGGGCGAATATCCGCACCCAGAAGCGGTACGCGGCGGTCCAGCCGCCCTGGCCGGACCAGCGCGCCCTGATCTTGAAGAACAGCAGTACCCAGGCGAGCGCCAGGGAGAAGGCCAGGAAAAACGCCAGAAAGCTCAGGCTGGCCACGAACTGCGTGCGGGCCAGGGATAACGTGGATATGTCCATGATGGCCCGTAGTGTAGAGCCAGTTACATGACTGTGGGGACAGTTTGAAACCGGTTGCACCGGCAGCAAAAAGGCCCCGCCTGCGGAACGTGGCAAAATTGACTCTTTGTCGCTGCTTTTTCCTATTCTTTCAAGAATGACCTCCGCCACGACGCCGACCCCTGCCGCATCAAATTTCCTGCTCAACATCGTTCAAGACGACCTCGAAGCCCAGCGCTTCGCAGGCAAGCGTTGGGCGGGCAAGCCTGGGCCGGCGGCCTTGCAACAACAAGGCGGACTGGATTCGGCCCGCATCCGCACGCGCTTCCCGCCGGAGCCCAACGGCTACCTGCACCTCGGCCACGCCAAGAGCATCTGCGTGAACTTCGGGCTGGCCCGCGATTTCGGCGGCGTCTGCCATCTGCGCTTTGACGACACCAATCCGGAAAAGGAAGACCAGGAATACGTCGACGCCATCATCGAGGCCGTGCACTGGCTGGGCTTCGACTGGAAGGCCGACGGCAATGACAACCTGTACTTCGCCAGCGACTACTTCGGCTACATGTACGAGTTCGCCGAGGCCTTGGTCGAGGCCGGCCACGCCTACGTCGACGAGCAAAGCCCCGAAGAGATCCGCGCCAACCGCGGCACGCTGACCGAACCCGGCACCGACTCGCCCTGGCGCAACCGCCCGGCCGCCGAGTCGCTGACGCTGCTGCGCGAAATGCGCGACGGCAAGCATCCGGACGGCAGCCTGGTGCTGCGCGCGAAGATCAACATGGCTTCGCCCAACATCAACCTGCGCGACCCGGTCATGTACCGCGTGCGCCACGCCCACCATCACCGCACCGGCGACCAGTGGTGCATCTACCCGATGTACAGTTGGGCGCACCCGGTCGAAGACGCGCTGGAAGGCATCACGCACAGCGTCTGCACGCTGGAATTCGAAGACCAGCGTCCGTTCTACGATTGGATCCTGGCGCGCCTGGCCGAACTCGGCAAGCTGGCGCAGCCGCTGCCCCACCAGTACGAATTCGCACGCCTGAACGTGAGCTACGTCGTGACCAGCAAGCGCAAGCTGCTGCAACTGGTGCGCGAAGGCCACGTGGACGGCTGGGACGATCCCCGTATGCCGACCATCTTCGGCCTGCGCCGGCGCGGCTACACGCCCTCCTCGATCCGCCTGTTCTGCGACCGCACCGCCGTGTCCAAGTCCGACTCGCGCATCGACTACAGCCTGCTGGAGCAGGCAGTGCGCGACGACCTGGACCCGGTCGCCCCGCGCTCGGTGGCCGTGCTGGACCCGCTCAAGCTGGTCATCACCAACTACCCGGAAGGCCAGACCGAGATCTGCACCGCGCCGCGCAACCCGCACGATCCCGAAGCCGGCGTGCGCGAGTTCCCGCTGTCGCGCGAACTCTGGATCGAACGCGACGACTTCCGCGAAGAAGCGCCCAAGAAGTACTTCCGCCTGTTCCCGGGCAATACCGTGCGCCTGAAATACGGCTACGTGGTGCGCTGCACCGGCTTCACCAAGAACGAAGCCGGCGAGGTCATCGAGGTCCAGGCCGAATACCTGCCGGAAACCAAGAGCGGCACGCCGGGCGCCGACAGCGTCAAGGTCAAGGGCAACATCACCTGGGTCAGCGCGGCCCATGCGGTGCCCGCCCAGATCCACCTGTACGACCGCCTGTTCGCCGACGCGCGTCCGGACGGCGGCGACAAGGATTTCCTGGCCTGCCTGAACCCGAACTCCAAGCTGACCGTCACGGCCTGGCTGGAGCCGGGCACCGTCGCCACGCCGGGCGCCACCTGGCAGTTCGAACGCCTGGGCTACTTCACGGCCGACCTGAAGGAATCCAGCCCCGAAGCGCCGGTGCTCAACCGCATCGTGACCCTGCGCGACTCCTGGGCGCAAGGCTGACGCGCCGCGCGCGCATTGCCGGAAATAGGCGCCGAAAGGCGCCTTTTTCTTTGGGTCCGCCCCCTGCGCATGCGGCCCCTGGGCGGGTTATCATCCCCCGAACCCCGCAGCCGGTCGAGCCCGCCGTTTCCCGGCCCCAAGACCGCCAGCCACAATCAAGATGAACACTGAATCCCTAGCCCTGGACTTCAAAAGCGCCACCCTCTATGCCATCCGGGTGGTCCTGCACAGCGCCGACCCCGAACGCCTGAACGCCGCCCTGGCCAAGCGCATGGCCGATGCCGGCAGCTTCTTCGAAAACGAACCCGTGGTCGTCGACGCCAGCCGCGTCGAGGAAAAAATCGATTGGACCGCCCTGGTGGCGGCATTGCGCGGCCATAACCTGCCTCCTATCGGCGTGGTCGCCGAAGGCGCCAATCTCGAATCCGCGCGCGCGGCGGGCCTCACTCCGGTTGAACTGTCCACGCCCGCGGCCCGGCCCGCGCCAGTGATCGACACCGCGCCGCCTAACGACGTCTCCACGCCGGTGCCTTCTGTGCCGGCCGCCGCGATCGAAACCGCGGCAGCTCCCACCGAAGCAGCCGCCGAACCGGAAGCGCCCGCCGACAAACCCGCGGGCGAACCGCTGCCCGCGCGCGCAGCCAGCAACACCACCTCGGCCTCCAGTCCCACGCCCGCCGCGCCGCACTCGTCATCGGCGCTGGTCATTACCAAGCCGCTGCGTTCCGGCCAGCGCGTCTACGCGCGCCACACGGACCTGGTGGTGATCGGCATGGTGAGCCAGGGCGCCGAAGTCATTGCCGACGGCAACATCCACGTCTACGGCCCGTTGCGCGGCAAGGCCATGGCCGGCGCACGCGGCGATACCTCCGCGCGCATTTTCACGACCCACCTGGACGCCGAGCTGCTGGCCGTGGCCGGCGTGTACCGCGTGGTCGAGGACAAGCTGGACCGCACGCTGCAGAACCAGCCCGCGCTGGTCCGCCTGGACGGCGACACGCTGCGCATCGAAGCCCTCAAGGCTTGATATCCGGAATCTGGCCGCCAGCGGCGGCCAATGCGCACGCGCAGACACCCGCGCAAATTTCAACACATCCTGTAAGAAGCCTTACAAGGGCTTTTTGCTTTACGATAACGCGATTTATTCGAACATAAGGGTTTGATCGTCATGACACGCATTGTTGTGGTGACTTCCGGCAAAGGCGGCGTGGGCAAAACCACGACCAGCGCCAGTTTTTCTGCGGGACTCGCGATGCGGGGCCACAAGACCGCTGTCATCGACTTCGATGTCGGCCTGCGCAACCTCGACCTGATCATGGGCTGCGAACGTCGCGTCGTGTACGACTTCGTCAACGTGATCCAGGGCGAAGCCACGCTCAACCAGGCTCTCATCAAGGACAAGCAGCTCGAAAACCTGTTCATCCTGCCCGCCTCGCAGACGCGCGACAAAGACGCGCTGACGCAGGAAGGCGTGGAAAAGGTCATCAATGACCTCAAGGGCATGGGCTTTGACTACATCGTCTGCGACTCGCCCGCCGGCATCGAAACGGGCGCGCTGATGGCCGCCTATTTCGCCGACGACGCGCTGGTCGTGACCAACCCGGAAGTCTCGTCGGTACGCGACTCCGACCGCATCCTGGGCATCCTCGCCGCCAAGTCCAAGCGCGCCGTGGAAGGCGATGAACCGGTCAAGGAATACCTGCTGCTGACGCGCTACAGCCCCAAGCGCGTGGTCGACGGCGAAATGCTGTCGCTGGGCGACATCGAGGACATTCTGCGCATCAAGCTGATCGGCGTGATCCCCGAATCCGAAGCGGTGCTGCAAGCGTCGAATCAGGGCCTGCCGGCCATCCACCTCAGAGACACCGACGTTTCCGAAGCCTACAAGGACGTCGTGGCCCGTTACCTTGGCGAAGACAAGGCCCTGCGCTTTACCGACTATGAAAAGCCCGGTTTCCTGAAACGCCTGTTCGGAGGCAAGTAAGCAATGTCCTTCCTGTCGTTTCTGCTTGGTCAAAAGAAGACCTCCGCATCCGTCGCCAAGGAACGGTTGCAGATCATCCTGGCCCACGAGCGGGGCCGCGGCGACTCGCCCGATTACCTGCCGCAGTTGCAGCAGGAGCTTATCGCCGTCATTTCGAAATACGTGAAGATCAACCCCGAGGACATCAAGGTGCACCTGGAACGCCAGGACACGCTGGAGGTCCTGGAGGTCAAGATCGAAATGCCGCAGAACGAGACCTGATGCGGCTGTGCGCGCCCCTGGCGCGCATCACAATCAAAAAAAATGCCCGGCGATGCCGGGCATTTGCTTTGGGGCGACGGACGCTTAGCGCTTGCCGACCTGATCGCCGATGACGCCGCCGATCGCCGCTCCGCCCACCGTTCCGAGGATGCCGCCGTTGGTGATCACAGCGCCTGCCACGCCGCCCAGCGCAGCGCCGCCGACGGCGCTCTTCTGGCGATGGCTCATGCCGTCCCACGAAGAGCACCCAGCCATGGCGGCGGTCATCGCCAGCGCGACACAGATTTTGGAGAGAGATGCGATTTTCATATTTGTGGTTCCTATTCTCGTACCCGGGAGCCGCGCATGAAACTGGATGCGAGCGCGCGGCGCCCATAAGGGCCTGGAACCTTCAGGATCGCAAAATATTCTTGCCCTGGCTGTGAAGTTTGCCCATGAATTGTGTCAAAGGGCGAGTTAATCTTTGCGCGCCCCAGGGACATTGTTGCAGCGCGCGGCCGCTATTTGACCAGACGTAACACCTCGCGGAAGCGCGGGTGTTCACAAGTGCGCATCCACTCGAATATCGCCATCTCGGACGTGACGATTTCAGCGCCATGCGCACGCGCGCGGCGCAACGCCGCGTGATGATCGGCCGGCTTGCGCGAGCCCGCCGCATCCGCCACCAGCACCGCGTGGTAGCCCAGGTCAATCAAGCCGATCACGGTTTGCAGCACGCAGATGTGCGCCTCGCAGCCCGCCACCAGGATGGTCTTGCGCGCGGCCGGCAACCAGGCCTCGAAGCCCGGCTCCAGCGCCGAAGAGAAGTGCATTTTCTGGAAGGCGCTCTGGACTTGCTCGCGCAGCGGCTCCACGGTGGTCCCCAGCATCTTGGCGTGGTGCTCGGTAGCCACCACCGGCACGTCCAGCAGTCGCGCAGCCTGCGCGAGCTTGTGCGCGGCGTGAAGCACCGCCTCGTTGTCATGGATGACAGGCATCAGGCGCCCCTGCATGTCGACGATCAGCAGGGTGGAATCGGTAGCGGACAACAACATTGCGCGGTGCTCCTGGAAGATGTCCTCAAGGCAGGCTCACGCAGAACGAAGCCTTGAACAGCCCTTAGCATACCTCCGGCAAAAAAAATCCCGGCGCGAGGCCGGGATCGTTTTCAGGCGCCGATTACTTCAGGGCCTTGTAGCGCAGGCGCTTGGGCTTGGCGCCCTCTTCGCCCAGGCGGCGCTTCTTGTCGGCTTCATATTCCTGGTAGTTGCCATCGAAGAACACGACTTGCGAGTCGCCTTCGAAGGCCAGGATGTGCGTGGCGATCCGGTCCAGGAACCAGCGATCGTGGCTGATGACCATGACGCTGCCGGGGAACTCCAGCAATGCGTCTTCCAGCGCGCGCAGGGTTTCGACGTCGAGGTCGTTGGACGGTTCGTCCAGCAGCAGCACGTTGCCGCCGGCGATCAGGGTCTTGGCCATGTGCAGGCGGCCGCGTTCACCGCCGGACAGCTGGCCCACGACCTTGTTCTGGTCGCCGCCCTTGAAGTTGAAGCGGCCCAGATAGGCGCGCGACGACATTTCGAACTTGCCCACCGTGAGCAGGTCGGCGCCGTCGGCCACCGCGTCGAACACGGTCTTCTTGTCTTCCAGCGCATCGCGCGACTGGTCGACATAGGCCAGCTTGACGGTCTGGCCGATGTTGACCTCGCCCGAATCCGGCTGCTCGCGGCCCGCGATCATGCGGAACAGCGTGGACTTACCGGCGCCGTTGGCGCCGATGATGCCGACGATCGCGCCGGGCGGCACCTTGAAGCTGAGGTTGTCGATCAGCAGGCGGTCGCCATAGGCCTTGCTGACGTTGTTGAATTCGATGACCTCGTTGCCCAGGCGCTCGCCCACGGGAATGAAGATTTCCAGGGTTTCATTGCGCTTCTGGTATTCGTAGGACGACAGTTCCTCGAAGCGGGCCAGACGCGCCTTGGCCTTGGCCTGGCGGCCCTTCGGGTTCTGGCGCACCCACTCCAGTTCCTTCTTGATGGTCTTCTGGCGGGCGGACTCCGACGCCTCTTCCTGCTTCAGGCGATCTTCCTTCTGCTCCAGCCACGAGCTGTAGTTGCCCTTCCAGGGAATGCCATAACCGCGGTCCAGTTCCAGGATCCATTCGGCCGCGTTGTCCAGGAAGTAGCGATCGTGGGTCACGCCCACCACGGTGCCGGGGAACTTGTGCAGGAACTGCTCCAGCCACTCCACGCTTTCGGCGTCAAGGTGGTTGGTGGGTTCGTCCAGCAGCAGCATGTCGGGTTTGGACAGCAACAGGCGGCACAGCGCCACGCGGCGCTTTTCACCGCCGGACAGCTTGCCGACGATGGCGTCCCAGGGCGGCAGGCGCAGCGCGTCGGCAGCGATTTCCATCTGGTGTTCGATGTCGTCGGCGCCGCTGGAGGCGGCGGCGGCGATGATGGCCTCAAGCTCGGCCTGCTCGGCGGCCAGCGCGTCGAAATCCGCATCCGGCTCGGCGTAGGCGGCATAGACCTCGTCCAGGCGCTTCTTGGCCGAGACGACGGCGCCCAGGCCCTCTTCCACCGACTGGCGCACCGTGTGCTCGGGGTTGAGCTGCGGTTCCTGCGGCAGGTAGCCGATGTTCAGGCCCGGCATGGGGATGGCTTCGCCTTCGATTTCCTTATCGACGCCGGCCATGATCTTCAGCAGCGTCGACTTGCCCGAGCCGTTCAGGCCCAGCACGCCGATCTTGGCGCCAGGAAAAAACGAAAGCGAAATGTCGCGCAGGATCTGCCGCTTGGGCGGCACGATCTTGCCGACGCGGTTCATGGTGTAGACGTATTGGGCCATGGGCTCGTATAGGAGATATAGCTGATGAACCGTCGATTGTAGGCCGGAACCCTGACCCGCGTATGTCCGCCGCCAAATGGCCGGCCCTTGCGGCGTACCCGGCCCTTCAGGCGGCCTTGGGCCGCGTCGCCCGGCCGCCGGCGCGCATTTGCGCCAGCATCACGCCAGCCAGCGCCATCGCCCCGCCAACGATGTGGAACAGATGGGGCTTTTCGTCCAGGAACACGGCCGCGATCGCCACCGTGGCCACCGGCATGAGGTTGAGGAAAATGCTGGCGCGGTTGGGGCCCAGGTGCTTGACGCCCTGCATCCACAGGAAGGGCGCGAACAACGACGGGAATACCGCCGCATACAGCACCAGGGGCAGGTTGTCGCCGTTGAGCGGTGAAGGCGGCGCCATCAGGAAAGCGGGCAGCTGGAACAGCACGCCGAAAGCGACCTGCACATACAGCGACTGCCACGGTCCCACCGGCAATGCCCAGCGGCGCAGCAGCACGCCGTACAGCGCATAGGCCAGCGCGCCTACGCCCATCAGCAGATCGCCGCGGTTGGCGCCCACTTCAAGCAGGCGGGCGGGATCGCCCTCGCCGATCAGCAGCGCCAGGCCCGCCAGCGACAGCAGCCCGCCCAGCATGGCCATGACCGAGGGCAGTTCGCGCAGCAGCAGCGCCACCACCGCGATGGTCATCAGCGGAATCATCGCCGTGATGATGCCCATATTGGTCGCCGTGGTGCTGGCGGCCGCCACATAGGCCAGGCCCTGGTACAGGGCCATGCCCAAGCCGCCCAGCACCGCCAGTTTGGGCAGGTGGGGCAGGATCTGGCGGCGCTGCGCCCAGACGCCCGGCAGCACGAACGGCGTCAGCACCACCCCGGCCAGGGCCCAGCGGTAGAAGCCGATGGCGGCCGGCGCGATGGCGCTGGCCGCCATCTTGGTGACGATCATGTTGACCGACCAGATCAAGGCTGCCAGCAACGGATAAAGCAGATAACGGGCGGGAACATGCGGAGAGGAAGCGCGGGTCATGAGGGGCAATGCACAGGCGTAAAGGAGACAGGGCCAGTGTAGGATCTGTCCGACCTGATGTATATAATGAAAAACAGACAAAGCCAGACGAAGTTCCGACATGTCCGCCATCGATTCCGCGCCCACGCTGGCCAGCCACCTGCCCTACCCGCTGGCTTGCCGCATCCTGCATTTCACGCCGCGTTCCGGCATGAAGCGCCACAGCTCGCCCTGGGCGGAACTGAACTTCGCCATCTCCGGCATCATGGAAATCGGCATACGCGGCGTCACCTACCTGTCGCCGCCGCAGTACGCCATCTGGATACCGCCGCATGTCGAGCATTGCTGCCAGAACGAAGGCGAAGTGCACTACGCCTGCATCGACATCCCCGCCGCGGCCTGCGCCGGCCTGCCCACGGAACCGTGCACGCTCGAGATCAGCCCGGTCATGCGCGCGATCCTGGGCGACTTCGAGCAGCGCGGCATCAGCTATCCGGATACGCCGGAAGACCGGCGCATGGCGCAGATCGTCATCGACCAGGTCCGCCAGGCTCGGGCTTACGCCAGCTACCTGCCCTCCACCTCCGACCCGTTGCTGGCACCCATCCTGTCGGCGCTGCAGCACAGTCCAGGCGATAAGCGCGGCGCCGCGCACTGGGCCGCCACGGCCGGCATCACCGAGCGCACGCTGCTGCGCCACTGCCAGCAGCGCCTGGGCATGTCGTTCAATGAATGGCGCCTGCGGCTGCGCGTGGTCAGCGCCCTGGGCATGCTGGACGCGGGCCGGCCGGTCCAATCTGTGGCGCGCGAGCTTGGTTACAGCACGCCGTCGGCCTTCATCGCCATGTTCCAGCGGCTTACAGGTCAATCGCCCGACAACGCGCGCAGGCGCAGCCAGGGCGGCGCACCCGCGCCCTGACCCCGGAAAACCGCGTCATCCAAGCGCCTGATGCAAGGCGCGGCCGATCGCGAGACAATACGGCTGTAGCCAGGGCCTGCCAGCGGGCCCGAATCTTGCCGTGCCGTCGCGGCTTCATCGCGCCCAGGAACCCCTTCATGTCTGCCTCCGCCACTCCCCCCGCCTCCTTGACCCATTTCAGCACCGCCGAGCTGGACATGCTGGCCAAGACCGCCGACGCCTTGAGCGCCTATCTGGGCAAGCCCGTGCTGGCCGAAGTGGTGCTGGGCGATGATGGCACCGAATGGGTGACCTATGGCGTGCCCATGGACGAAAACGCCAAGCCCGACGAAGACCAGACCCACGTGCAGCTGGGCGGCGCCGGCGCCCGCCTGCTGGGCAATCGCGGCGGCCTGCCCCAGTCCGACGACGACACCTACGACTGTCTCTACCTCTGGGCCATCGAGATCTCGCTGAACGAAGGCGAGCGCTTCATCAAGCTGGACCACGACGGCGAAGAGTCCGCATGGTCCGACAATCTGGAAGACGTGCTGCCGTTTGCCCTGACGGAAGAACCCGTGCCGGAGGACCCGGACGCGGAGGACGACGAGGACGAAGCGGATGAGGACGATGAGGATGATGCGGATGGCCACGGCCACGATCATCCTCACGACCACAACCACCGCCACTGAAGCGCGGCCGGGCGGCGGGTTGCGGCCGGCATGGCCGCGCAACCGCGCCGTCCGCGGATCAGACCGAGATCCGCCCTTCCTGCACCGCGTGGCAGGCCACCACCGACACTCCCGCGGCCATTGCCACTGGCGCCTCTGACTTGCAACGCTCGTTCGCATGCGGACAGCGCGGATGAAAGGTGCAGCCCGACGGCGGATTCAGCGGATTGGGCACCTCGCCCGCCACCGCGGTGCGCGGCTTGCCCGCGCCGTTGATGTCGGGAATGGCCTCCAGCAGCATGCGCGTGTACGGATGGCGCGGCCGCGCGAACAGCTCGTCGCGCGGCGCCACCTCCACCATGCGGCCCAGGTACATCACCCCCACCCGGTCGGCCACATGGTGCACCACCGCCAGGTTGTGGGAAATGAACAGATAGGTCAGCCCCAGGTTGCGCTGCAGATCCTTCATCAGGTTCAGCACCTGCGCCTGCACCGACACATCCAGCGCCGAGGTCGGCTCGTCGCACACCAGGAATTCCGGATTCACCGCCAACGCCCGCGCGATCGAAATGCGCTGGCGCTGGCCGCCGGAAAACTGGTGTGGATAGCGGCCCTGGTCGGCCGGGTCCAGGCCCACCTGCTTGAGCAGTTCGCCCACGCGCGCGCTGCGCTCGTCAGGCGTCATCGTGGTGTGGGTCAGCATGGGTTCGGCGATGATGCGGCCCACGCGCCAGCGCGGATTCAGGCTGGCATAGGGATCCTGGAAGATCATCTGCAGGCGCTTGCGCAAGGCTCGGCCGCCTGGCTCGGACATGCGCGACAACGGCTGGCCGTCGAAACGGATGTCGCCGCGGGTCAGGCCATACAACCCCACCAGCATGCGCGCCACGGTCGATTTGCCGCAGCCCGATTCGCCCACCAGCGCCAGCGTTTCGCCGCGCGCGATCTCGAACGACACCCCGTCCACGGCGCGCAGCATCACGCGCGGCTTGCCCGCGAGCTTGCGTTCCAGCCACGGCGGCGACACATCGAACCAGCGCGCGGCGTCCTTTACTTCCACCAAGGGCGTCGTCATGCGGCCACCTTATCGTTGTTGTCGTGCAGCCAACAGGCCGCGCGGGACGTCCCGGCCGCCATCAGCTCCGGGCGCTCGACGCCGCAACGCGGCAGGCGCTGGCCGCAGCGCGGATTGAAGGCGCAGCCCGGCGGAATGGCGTTCAGGCGCGGCATGCTGCCGTCGATCTGCACCAGCCGTTCGGAGTGTCCTTCCAGCGATGGAATCGATCCCATCAGTCCCTTCGTGTAGGGATGGCGGGGCTTGTGGATCACGTCGGCCACCGGGCCGATCTCGGCCACGCGGCCCGCGTACATCACCGCAACGCGGTCGGCGGTTTCGGCGATCACACCCATGTCGTGCGTGATCAGCATCACCGCCGTGCCGTTTTCGCGGCACAGGCGCTTGAGCAGTTCGATGATCTGCGCCTGGATCGACACGTCCAGCGCGGTCGTGGGCTCGTCCGCCACCACCAGCTTGGGTTCGGCCGCCAGGGCCAGCGCAATCACCACGCGCTGGCGCATGCCGCCGGAGAACTGGTGAGGATAGTGGTCGATGCGCTCGCGCGCGGCCGGAATGCCGGTCGATGCCAGCAGCTCCACCGCCCGTTCGCGCGCCTGGGACCAGCTCAGGTCCAGGTGCGTCACGATGGTTTCCGCCAATTGCCGGCCCACCGTGTACAGCGGGTTCAACGAGGTCAGCGGGTCCTGGAACACGGCCCCGATCTCGCGGCCGCGCACGCGGCGCATCTGCTCGTCGGGCAGGTTGTCGATGCGGCGGCCCGCCAGCAGGATCTCGCCCGCGGCGATACGTCCCGGCGGTTCCAAGAGGCCAATGATGGATGCGCCGGTCAGGGACTTGCCTGCGCCGGATTCGCCCACTACGCCCAGGACTTCGCCAGCCTGGATGGAAAAGGACACGTCGTCCAGCGCGCGCAGCGTGCCGCGGCGCGTGGGGAATTCCACGCGCAGGTTGCGGACTTCTAGTAATGCGCTCATGTAAACCTCAATTCAGACGCGGGTTGAGCGCATCGCGCAGCCAGTCGCCAAGCAAGTTGACCGACAGCACCAGCAGCACCAGCGCCGCACCCGGGAAGATGGTGATCCACCACTCCCCTGAAAACAGGAAGTCGTTGCCGATGCGGATCAGCGTGCCGAGCGACGGCGCGGTCGGCGGTACGCCTACGCCCAGGAACGACAGCGTGGCCTCCGTGATGATGGCCGTGGCCAGGTGCACCGTGGCCAGCACCAGCACCGGACCCAGCACATTGGGCAGCACGTGGCGGAACATGATGACCGGCGAGGCCACGCCGATCACGCGCGCCGCCTGCACGTATTCGCGGTTCTTCTCCACCAGGGTGGAGCCGCGCACCGTGCGCGCATACTGCGGCCAGCCCGCCAGCGCGATCGCGCCGATCAGCACCGGGAACGCGATCAGCTCATGCAGCTCGCGCGGCACCGCCGCCCGCGCCACGCCGTCGATCAGCAGCGCGATCAGGATGGCGGGGAACGACAGCTGCACGTCGGCGATGCGCATGATGAACGCATCGATGCGCCCGCCCGCGTAGCCCGAGATCAGCCCCAGCACGATGCCGATCAGCATCGACAGCAGCACCGAGGCCAGGCCGATCAAGAGCGACACGCGGGTGCCGTACAGGATGGCCGAGTACAGGTCGCGGCCCTGGCTGTCGGTGCCCAGCAGGTAGGTCGGCAGGCCATTGGCCTCCCAGGCGGGCGGCAGCAAGGCGTCCAGCAGTTCCACCTTGGTCAGGTCGAACGGGTTGTGCGGCGCCACCCAACCGGCCCCGAAGGAGCCGATCAGCAGGAGCGCCAGCATCACGGTGGCGATGATCGCCACGGGCGCCCGGCGCCAGGCCCAGGCAATGTCGCTGTCCCACCAGCGTTTGAGTACGGCGCGCATCAGTGAGCCCCCCCGCCGCGGGTCAGCCCGGAACGCAGGCGCGGGTCCACGACAAAATACAAAAGATCGACGATCAGGTTGATCACCACGAACACCAGCGCAATCAGGCACAGGTAGGCCGCCATGACGGGCACGTCGGCGAATTGCACCGCCTGGATGAACAACAGGCCCATGCCCGGCCACTGGAACACGGTTTCCGTGACGATGGCGAAGGCGATGATGCCGCCCAGTTGCAGGCCGGTGATGGTGATGACCGGCACCATGGTGTTCTTCAGCGCGTGGCCGAAGTGGATGGCGCGACGCTTCAGGCCGCGGGCGCGGGCAAACTTGATGTAGTCCGAACGCAGCACCTCCAGCATTTCCGAACGCACCAGGCGCAGCACCAGGGTCATCTGGAACAGCGACAAGGTGATGGACGGCAGGATGAGATGCTTCCAGCCCGTGGCGGTGAACAACCCCGATGACCACCAGCCCACGCTGACGGTGTCGCCCCGCCCGTAGCTGGGCAGCCAGCCCAGTTGCACGGAAAACACCAGGATCAGCAGGATGCCGATCAGGAAGGTGGGCAGCGACACGCCCAGCAGCGACCCGGCCAGCAGCAGCTGGGACAGCAAGCTGTTGCGCTTGAGCGCGGTGTACACGCCCAGCGGCACGCCCACCAGCAGCGCCAGCAAGGCCGCCACCATGGACAGCTCCAGCGTGGCCGGCAGGCGGGATTTCAGCAAGGAAGATACGGGTTCGCTCTGGCGCAGGGAGATGCCGAAATTGCCCTGCACGGCGTTGGCCACGAAATGGCCGAATTGGACGATGGCGGGCTCGTTCAGCCCCAGGCGCTCACGCAGTTCGATGCGTTCGGCATCGGTGGCGTCCTGTCCCAGCATGATGGTGACAGGGTCGCCGACATATTGAAAAAGCACAAAGGCCAGTAGCGCGACGGTGAGCATCACCGCTACGGCCTGCAACAGGCGACGCAGTATGAAAGCAAACATAGGCGGAAAAGGCGAAACAGCGAAAGCCCGTCGGCCTGTTCATCATGAACAGGCTGACGGGCCCCGCCGTTTGATTAGCCTGGATCAGTCAACCTTGACCCAATCGGCAACGAGGCGATTGTCGGCACGGTGGATGACCGTGACGTTCTTGCGCATGGCCCAGGGAATGACCTGGTCGTGCAGCGGGATGTGGCCGAAGTCCTTGGCGTGCCCTTGCAGCACGGTGATGATGTCGGCGTCACGCTTGGCCGGATCGGTTTCCGTCTTGATCCGGTCGATGATGACGTCCAGTTCCTTGTTGCTGTAGTTGCCCAGGTTGTACATGCCGTCCGCGCCCTCGCCCTTGGTGCGAATCAGGTTCTGCAGCGTGTACATGGCGTCGAACGTGGGCACGCCCCAGCCGAACAGGTAGGCGCTGGTGTCGAACGACTGCACCTTGGGGAAATAGGTGGAGCGCGGCATGGCGTTCATGGTGGCCTTGACGCCGACCTTGGCCCACATGCCGACCACCGCCTGACAGATGGCTTCGTCGTTGATGTAGCGGTTGTTCGGGCAATCCAGCGTGAAGTTCAGCGTGCCGTCGTAGCCGGCTTCCTTCAGCAGGGCGCGGGACTTTTCCGGATCATAGGGCACGCGCGCCTGCAGCTGCTGGGCCCAGCCGTGCACCTGCGGCGCGATCATCGTGCCGGTGGGCGCGGACAGGCCGCGCATCACGGCGCGCTTGATGGCATCCACGTCGATCGCGCGATACAGCGCCTCGCGCACGCGGATGTCCTGGAACGGGTTCTTGCCCTTGATGTTGGAATACTGGAGTTCCGGACGCTTCTGGTCCAGGCCCAGGTAGATGGTGCGGTATTCGTTGCCTTCCACGACCTTGGCCGACTGGCGCAGGCGATCCAGGTCCTGGGCCGCCGGATCCAGCACGAAGTCGATTTCACCCGACAGCAGCGCCGCGGTACGCGTGGCGTTCTGCTTGATCGGCGTGAACACGACTTCGGTCACGTTGCCGACCTTGCCGCCCTTGTTCCACCAGTCCTTGTTTTCCTCGAACACCGTGCGCACGTCCACTTCGCGCGACTTCAGCTTGTAGGGGCCGGTGCCGTTGGTGTTGCGCGCGGCGTAGGTCTCTTCCTTGTTGACGAAGTCCTGCGGCTTGGCGACGTTGTTCTTTTCCGACCAGGCCTTGTTCATGATGAACACGTTGGTCAGCTGGCGCAGCAGCACCGGGTTAGGCGCCGAGGTCTCGATCTCGACCGTCAGGTCGTCGATCTTGCGGGCTTCCTTGATGCCGGTGGTGTAGGCCTTGTAGTTCGAGGTGGGCGCCATGGCGCGGTGGATCGAGAACACCACGTCGTCCGCGGTGAAGGCGGCGCCGTCATGGAACTTCACGCCGGGGCGCAGCTTGAAGCGGTACAGCGTGGGTGAAACCTGCTCCCACTCCGTCGCCAGGCGCGGGTTGACCTTGAAGGACTTGTCGTAGTCCACCAGCGGTTCGTAGACGTAGCTGTTGGCGGCGATCGTCATGCCTTCGTTCTGCGAGTGTGGGTCGAAGGTGAGGATGTCGCCCTGGGCGGCCCAGCGGAAGGTCTTGGCCTGCCCGATCGTGGGCACAGCAACGGCGGCGGCGATCGCGATAGCAATCAAAGTGCGGCGCATAGGTTCAACTCCTGACTGTAGTCTGAATACCGGCGCGATATTGCCTAGCCGCAGGACCTCCGTCAATTGAGGGTTTATGCGTACCGTAGACGGTTTTCACAGAGGGAGAACCAATTGGGGACACATAAGCTTGTAACAAAATAATCGAAGTAAACAGTGTTGGGCATGCGGCCCGCCTCCGCCCCCGCCTATTCCTCGTCCGGCGCCGACAATTCCAGCGGCACGTGCTCGGTCATCAGCACCTCCAGCATGTCGATCAGCATCGCGGCCTTTTCCTCGCCGAACGGGGCCAGCACGGCCTTCTGGTGCTGCAAGGCCTGCTCGCACAGCGCGGCGATCAGATTCGTGCCCTTGGTGGTGATGCAGACGCGCGTCTGCCGCCGGTCCGCCCGCACGCCCGTGCGCGCCACCAGCCCTTCGGCCTCCATGCGCTGCACCACCTTGCTCAAGGTGGGCTGCTTGGTGATCGCCAGCACCGCCAGCGTGCCTATGGTTTCACCGGGACTGCCCTCCAGGCTGGCCAGTACCCGCCACTCGGTCACCGACAGGCCGGCCGCCTTCACCTGCAGATGGAATTCCGCCGAAATGCGCTGGCTGGCCTGCGCCAGCAGATAGGCCAGATAGCCATCGACGAAGCGGCCTTTGTGCGCCGCCGCGTCCGTGTCCCGCTGCTTGTCCAACCGCATGTTGCTTTGCTCCCACGCACCGGAAACCAGGGCCGACGCCGGCCCGACGAAATGCGCATTGCACCACGCCGGCGCAAACGCGCGCCATGATGTGCCGCAATGCTGTCGCGCAGCACAGGGTATACCCGGAATCGCAACCCGTTTTTGCACCATCGCAGCGCCGGAACAGCACTGCGGCCTAGAGAACAACGAGTATATACGTCATTGTTTTAGCGTGATATTTTTTGTTTTCCATGAAATTTCATCTTTTTTGTTGACAGCTAAAACGTTGACTCCTAAAGTATTTTTAAGACGAGAATTTCCTGACGTGACGATGCTGCGCAGCAGCAACCATTGAGACCCGCAGGCCGGGCCGCGAAGGAGTGCCAGAATGGCTGAAAGGTCTTTCAAAAAAGAAGTCCAGCAGTTGCGCATCGGCGCGGGCGAAGAGTTCCGCGGAGAAGGCATTCTTGCGGTCACCAAGGCCTTGCTGCAGTCCGGCGTGGGCTACGTCGCGGGCTACCAGGGTTCGCCGATCTCGCATTTGATGGACGTGCTGGCCGACGCCAACGACATCCTCCAGGAACTGGGTGTGCATTTCGAGGCCAGCGCCTCCGAGGCCACCGCGGCGGCCACGCTGGCCGCCTCGGTCATGTACCCCATCCGCGGCGCCGTCACCTGGAAGTCCACCGTGGGCACCAACGTCGCATCCGACGCGCTGGCCAACCTGGCTTCCGGCGGCGTCACCGGCGGTTCGCTGGTCATCGTGGGCGAAGACTACGGCGAAGGCTCGTCCATCATGCAGGAACGCTCGCACGCGTTCGCCATGAAGTCGCAGATCTGGCTGCTGGATCCGCGCCCCAACCTGGAAAGCATGGTCAAGGCGGTGGAAGACGGCTTCGAGCTGTCCGAGGCCAGCAAGACGCCCGTGATGCTGCAACTGCGCATCCGCGGCTGCCACGTGCACGGCCGCTTCATCGCCAAGGAAAACAAGCGCCCCGCCTTCTCGCTGGCGCAGGCGCTGGAAAGCCCGGCGCGCGACACCAGCCGCATCGTGCTGCCGCCTGCCTCCTTCCTGCACGAACAGGAAAAGATCAAGGAGCGCTGGCCCGCCGCCATCCGCTACATCAAGGAACACAAGCTCAACGAACACTTTGACGGCGACCAGGACGATATCGGACTGATCCTGCAAGGCGGCCTCTACAACGGCGTGATCCGCGCCTTGCAGCTGCTGGGCCTGGCCGACAACTTCGGCAACAGCCGCATCCCGCTGTACGTCATGAACGTGACCTACCCCGTCATCGAGGACGAGGTCATCGATTTCTGCCGCGGCAAGCGCGCCGTGCTGCTGCTGGAAGAAGGCCAGCCGGACTACATCGAACAGAACCTGCACGCCGTGCTGCGCCGCGCCGGCATCGACACCAAGCTGTCCGGCAAGGACGTGCTGCCGATGGCGGGCGAATACACCACCCAGGTCATGCGCGACGGCCTGCGCGAATTCCTCAAGCGGCAACGCCCGGAATCGCTGCAGACGCATCCCGCCGCCCTGGCCGATGCCCAGGCCGCGGAACGCCAGCTCCAGATCACCGAGGTGGCGCGGCCCAAGCCGGCGCGTCCGGCCGAGCAGCCCATCACCTTCCACAAGCACGTCGAAGGCCTGGCGGCGGTCGTGCCGCCGCGGCCCGCCGGCTTCTGTACGGGCTGTCCGGAAAGGCCTATCTTCTCGGCCCTGACCCTGGCGCAGGAAACGCTGGGCCAGCACCATATTTCCTGCGACATCGGCTGCCACCTGTTCTCGATCCTGCCGCCGTTCAACCTGGGCGCCACCACCATGGGCTACGGCCTGGGCGCCTCCAGCGCGGCGGCCTTCAACGTGCCGGCCGCCAAGCGCCCCATCTCCATCATGGGCGACGGCGGCTTCTGGCACAACGGCCTTTCCTCGGGCATCGGCAACGCGGTCTTCAACAAGTACGACGGCGTCATCGTCATCGTCGACAACTTCTACGCCTCGGCCACGGGCGGACAGGACATCCTGTCCTCGCGCGCCGAAAACCCTGATCGCTCCACCAACAATCCCATCGACCAGGCCGTGCGCGGCGTGGGCGTGAAGTGGGTGCGCACGCTGGACCGCACCTATGACGTGGCCAAGGTGCGCGCCACCATCGAAGAGGCGCTGACCACCGACATCAAAGGCCCCAAGGTCATCATCGCGCAATCGGAATGCATGCTGAACAAGCAGCGCCGCATCAAGCCGCTGTTCAACAAGGCAGTCAAGGAAGGCAAGCGCGTGGTCAAGGAACGCTTCGGCGTGGACCCTGACGTCTGCACCGGCGACCATGCCTGCATTCGCCTGTCGGGCTGCCCGTCGCTGACGGTCAAGGACAGCGGCGACCCCTTGAAGGAAGATCCGGTGGCGCACGTGGAAAGCAGTTGCGTAGGCTGCGGCAACTGCGGCGAAGTCGCCCATGCCGCGGTGCTCTGCCCGTCCTTCTACCGCGCCGATATCGTCCACAACCCGACCGGCCGCGACCGCTTCATGGCGCGCATGCGCACCGCCGTCATCGGCTTCCTGCAACGCCGCCGCGCCGCGCGCCTGGCCCACCACGCCCTCTGAGGATTCCCGTTCCATGAACCCGGCCGCTATGCAACAAGCCAATCCGATCAAGATCGCCATCCTGGCCATGGGCGGCCAAGGCGGCGGCGTGCTGGCCGACTGGATCGTCGACATGGCCGAGCACGCCGGCTGGTGGGCCCAGACCACCTCGGTGCCAGGCGTGGCCCAGCGCACCGGCGCCACCATCTATTACCTGGAACTGCTGCCCGAAGCCGAAGTGCAACGCGCCGGCCGCCAGCCCGCGCTGGCGCTGATGCCCACCCCGGGCGACGTGGACCTGGTGGTCGCCGCCGAATTGATGGAAGGCGGGCGCGCCATCCAGCGCGGACTGGTCACGCCGGAACGCACGGTGCTGCTCACTTCGTCGCACCGCAGCTATGCGGTCAGCGAAAAATCCGCGCCCGGCAACGGCATCGCCGATCCCAACAAGGTGCTGGAAGCGGGCCGCGCCGCGGCCAAGCGCTTCCTCTGCTTCGACCTGCAAGACCTGGCCGACCGCGCCGGCAGCGTCATCAGCGCCAGCCTGTTCGGCGCGGTAGCCGGCAGCGGCGCCCTGCCGTTCTCGCGCGACGATTTCGAAGCCACGGTGCGGCGCGCCGGCCTGGGCGTGGAAGCCAGCCTGCGCGCCTTCGCGCTGGGCTACGAATCCGCCGACCAGGCGCCCGCGCAACCCGCACCCATCGACCTGGCCCGGCCGGTGCCCGCCGTGCCGGAACGCGCCGCCAGCGCCAAGGCCCAAGCCCTGCTGGATATGATCAAACGCGACTTTCCCGCCTGTGCCCAGCCCATGCTGGCCGCGGGCACGCGCCGCCAGATCGAATTCCAGGATCTGGCCTACGCCACCGAATACCTGCGCCACATGAAGGCCATCCGCGACCTGGACGCCGCCCATGGCGGCGAGGCCCGGCAATGGGCGCTGACCTGTGCCGCCGCGCGCTACGTGGCCACGGCCATGGCCTACGACGACGTGATCCGTGTCGCCGACCTGAAGACCCGCGCCACGCGTTTCGACCGCGTGCGCCAGGAAGTGGGCGCGCGCCCGGACCAGCTGGTCTACACCACCGAATTCATGCATCCGCGCCTGGAGGAGATCTGCGGCACCTTGCCCGCCGGGCTGGGCCGCTGGCTCGAAAACTCCAAGTCGTTCGGCGGCTTCGTCGAACGCCGCCTGGGCCACGGCCGTCGCATGCAGAGCGGCACGCTGGGCGGTTTCCTGATGCTGTACACGCTGGCCGGCATGCGACGCTTTCGCCGCAGCACGCTGCGCCATCAGGCCGAGGCCGCCGGCCTCGCGCAATGGCTGGACCTGATCGCCCGGCTGGTCCCGCGCGACTACGCGCTGGCCGTCGAAACCGTCAATTGCCGCCGCCTGGTCAAAGGCTATAGCGACACCCACGTGCGCGGCGGCGGCAAGTACCGCCAGCTGATCGCGGCGGCAGAGCAACTGGCCGGCCGGCCCGACGCCGCCGAAACGCTGCGCTCGCTGCGAGAAACCGCGCTGGCCAACGAGAAATGCGGCCCCATGGAACGCCAGCTGGCTGAAAAGCTGGCGGCCTGAGACAAGCAAAGATAGGGACAAACGCCGTGCAGACACTGAAACTCATCGTCCGGGAAGTCCGGCAGGAATCGCCGCTGATCCGCTCGTTCCGGCTGGCGCGCGAAGACGCCGGCCCCCTGCCTGCCTTCGGACCGGGCGCGCACCTGAAGGTGACGGTGCCGGGCCTGCGCGAGCCGCGCTGCTATTCGCTGGTGCAGTTGGCGCCGGAAGCCGGCAAGTTCGCGCAGCCCGCGGAGTACCGGCTCGGCGTGCGCCTGGAGGAAACCAGCCAGGGCGGATCTCGCCACATGCATGCGCTGGCCGAGGGCGACACGCTCGATGTCGAAGGCCCGAAGAATGATTTCCCGCTGCACGAATCGCCTGCCGGCGACGAACCCGTCGTGCTGATCGCGGGCGGCATCGGCATCACGCCGGTGGCATCCATGGCCGCGGCGCTCAAGGCCGCGGGACGCGCCTTCCATCTGCATTACTGCGGCCGCAGCAAGGACCAGCTGGCCTTCCTGCCCGAACTGCAGGCCCTGGCCGGCGACGACCTGAGCCTGCACGCGGACGACGATCCGTCCTGCCGCTTCGACCTGCAGGCGCTGCTGGACGCATCCTCGCCGCGCCAGCACCTGTATGTCTGCGGCCCCAAGGGCCTGATCGACGCAGTCATCCAGGGCGCGCACGCACGCCACTGGCCCGACGCCCATATCCATTTCGAACTTTTCGCCACCGCTGCACCGCAGGCCGGCGACCAGCCCTTCGAGGTCGAGCTGCGCCAGTCGGGCCGGGTGCTGACCATCCCCGCTGACAAGACCATCATCGACGTGATGGAAGAGGAAGGCTGCGACCCGATGTACGACTGCAAGCGCGGCGAATGCGGCGTCTGCCAGGCCACCGTGCTGGAAGGCGAACCCGACCACCGCGACTACTACCTCTCGGACACCGAGAAGGCCAGCGGCAAGATCATCCAGATCTGCATCTCGCGCGCGAAATCGGCGCGCCTGGTGCTGGACCTGTAGCCCCGACGCAAGGAAGCGCCCTCATGGCCAAATACCGCGACAACCCCGACGCCATCCGCGCCCTGCTGCGCGACACCGAGGTGCACAAGGATCTGTTCATCGACCAGGAGCTGTTCGAGCTGGAGATGGAACGCCTGTACGCCAACACCTGGGTCTACGTCGGCCACGACAGCCAGGTCCCCAACCCGGGCGACTACATCACCACCACAGTGGGCAACCAGCCCGTGGTGATGGTGCGCCACAGCGACCGCTCGGTGCGGGTGCTGCACAACCGCTGCCCGCACAAAGGCACCATGGTGGCGGGTGAAGCCTGCGGCAACACCGGCAAGTTCTTCCGTTGCCCCTACCACGCCTGGACCTTCAAGACCGACGGCAGCCTGCTGTCCATCCCGCTGAAAAAGGGCTACGAGAACACCGGCCTGGAAAACTGCGAAGCCAGCCAGGGCATGGCTGCCGTGAAGGACGTGAAGAACCATCGCGGCTTCGTGTTCTGCCGCCTGAACCCCGAGGGCCAGTCATTCGAGGATTTCTTCGGCGAATCGCTGTCCACCCTGGACAACATGGTCGACCGCTCGCCCGAGGGCCGGCTGGAAGTCGCCGGCGGCGTGCTGCGCTACATGCACCGCTGCAACTGGAAGATGCTGGTCGACAACCAGACCGACACCTGCCACCCGATGGTGGCGCATGAGTCCTCCGCAGGCACCGCCGTGAAGGTCTGGGAGCAGGCGCCGGAAGGCACTCCCAAGCCCATGGCCGTCGAGTTGTTCGCCCCCTTCATCTCGCCTTACGAGTTCTTCGAGAACATGGGCATCCGCGTATGGGAGAACGGCCACGGCCATACCGGCGTGTCGGACTCCATCCATGCCTCGTACTCGGGCATTCCGGGCTACTGGGACTCCATGGTCGCGGCCTACGGCGAGGAACGCGCCAAGCAGATCCTGGGCGACGTGCGCCACAACACCGTGTACTTCCCCAACATCATGGTCAAGGGCCCGATCCAGACGCTGCGCGTCTTCAAGCCCATCGCCGCCGACCGCACGCTGGTGGAATCCTGGACCTTCCGCCTGGTGGGCGCGCCCGACCTGCTGCTGGAACGCACGCTCATGTACAACCGCCTCATCAACGCGCCGACCTCGGTGGTCGGGCACGACGACCTGGAAATGTACGAGCGCGCCCAGGACGGCCTGCAATCGCGGGCGCGGGACTGGGTCAACGTGGGCCGGCTGTACTCGCCCGACGAGGTCGGGCAGAAGAACGTCGCCACCAATGGCACCAATGAATGGCAGATGCGCAACCAGTACCGCGCATGGGGCCGCTACATGACCGGACCGGAGTCGGTATGAGCGCAAGCGACCGCGAGTTGATCGATTTTGTCTACGCCGAGGCGCGCATGCTGGACGAGCTGCGTTTCGAGGACTGGCTGAACCTGTACACCGAAGACGGCTACTACTGGATGCCGCTGGCCCATGGCCAGAACGATCCCAAGCTGCACGCCTCGCTCATGTACGAAGACAAGCTGCTGCTGCGCGTGCGCGTGGAGCGGCTGGCCGGCCAGCGCACGTTTTCGCAGCAACCCAAGAGCCGCTGCCACCACTTGCTGCAGGCGCCCACGGTGGAGCACGGCCATCCCGATGCCGCCCCCGCCGAAGGCCGCCACGTGGTACGCACCGCCTTCCATTACGTCGAGACGCGGCAGGACGCGCAGACGCTGTATGCAGGCTGGACCACCCACCACCTGGTGGAGCAGGACGGCGTCTTGCGCATCCGTCTCAAGCGCGTGGACCTCGTCAACTGCGACGCGGCCTTCGGCAATATCCAATTGTTCATGTAGGAGCGGCTTGTGAGCACCACGGTCCATCAGGCATTCCGCGACACCGCGGCCCGCTACGGCGCCCAGCCCTTCCTGTGCATCCTGCCGGAAACGGCCCAGGCCTATGGCATCGCCGCAGGCGAACTAAGCTACGCCCAGGCCGCCGAGTCCATCGAGGCCCTGCGCGCGGCCTATGCGCGCGCCGGCTACGGCCACGGCCACCGCGCCGGCCTGCTGCTGGAGAACCGCCCCTCGTTCTTCCTGCACTGGTTCGCGCTGAACGCCCTGGGCGTGTCGGTGGTGCCCATCAACCCCGATCTGCGCGCAGCGGAACTGGAATACCTGACGGGGCATTCCGAGATCGCTTTGGCCGTTGCCCTGCCGGAACGCCATGCCGACCTGCTGGCCGCGGCAGAACGCGCCGGCCGCGAACTGCGTGTGATGGGACCGGACGACACGCCGCCCGCCGCGCCCTTTGCGGCGCCGCTAGCGGGCAGCGAGCCCGATATCCTGACCGAATGCGCCCTGCTCTATACCTCCGGCACCACCGGACGGCCCAAGGGCTGCATCCTGCCCAACCGCTATTTCCTGCATGCCGGCGGCTGGTACGCGCGCATCGGCGGCTTGTGCGAACTGCGCCCTGGCCAGGAACGCATGCTGACGCCGCTGCCCCTGGTCCACATGAACGCCATGGCGTACTCGGCCATGGCCATGCTCCTGACCGGCGGCTGCCTGATTCCGCTGGACCGCTTCCATCCCAAGACCTGGTGGGACAGCGTGCGCGATTCCGGCGCGACGGTGCTGCACTACCTGGGCGTCATGCCCGCCATCCTGATGAAGGCCGAACCGTCCGCACGGGATAAGCAGCCCGCCATCCGCTTCGGCTTCGGCGCGGGCGTGGACCGCAAGCTGCACCAGCCCTTTGAAGAACGCTTCGGCTTTCCGCTGCTGGAAGCCTGGGCCATGACCGAAACTGGCGCGGGCGCCGTCATCATCGCCAACCATGAGCCGCGCCACATCGGCAGCAGCTGCTTCGGCCGCGAGGAAGAAGACGTGCTGGTGCGCATCGTCGCTGATTCCGGCTTGGAAGCCGCCGCCGGCGAACCGGGCGAATTGCTGGTGCGCCACGCCGGCGATGACCCGCGCTACGGATTCTTCGCCGGCTACCTCAAGGACCAGGACGCGACCTCCCAGGCCTGGGAGGACGGCTGGTTCCATACCGGCGACATCGTGCGCCGCGACGCCGACGGCGCGCTGCGCTTCGTGGACCGCAAGAAGAACGTCATCCGCCGCAGCGGCGAGAACATCTCCGCAGTGGAAGTCGAAAGCGTGCTGCTGCAGCACCCGCTGGTGAAGGCCGTGGCGGTCGCCGCCGTGCCCGACGCCGTGCGCGGCGACGAAGTGCTGGCCTGCGTGGTGCCCGAAAGCCTGCCGGCCGAGGGCGTCGCAATGGCCGAGGCCGCCCGCAGCATCGTGCAATGGAGCCTGGAGCAGCTGGCCTATTACAAGGCCCCCGGCTACGTCGCCTTCGTCGACAGCCTGCCGCTGACCACCACCAACAAGATCCAGCGCGGCGAAATGAAAGCCCTGGCGCCCACGCTGCCCGGCACGGCCCGCTGCGTGGACACCGGCCACATGAAGAAGCGCCAGGAGCCCGCGCGATGAACCGCCTGGGCTATGGCGGCGTGGTGGCGGCCCTGCCCGTCACGATTCCGTATGAACGCTATTCCACCCATGCGGCCCACTGGTGGCTGGGACGGGCGCTGGGCGCGCTGATCCGCCAGGCCGGTATCGCCAAGACCGAGGTGGACGGCCTCTGCGTGTCCAGCTTCACCCTGGCGCCCGACACCGCCGTCGGCCTGGTGCAGCACCTGGGCATGAGCCCGCGCTGGCTGGACCATATCCCCATGGGCGGCGCCAGCGGCGTGGCCGCCTTGCGCCGCGCGGCCCGCGCCGTGCAGGCCGGCGACGCCAGCATCGTGGCCTGCATCGCAGGCGACACCAACCACGTGGACTCGTTCCGCAACACGGTCAGCCAGTTCTCGCGCTTCGCGCAGGACGCGGTCTATCCCTATGGCGCAGGCGGCCCCAACGCCAGCTTCGCGCTGCTGACCGCCAACTACATGCGCGCGACCGGCGCCACCCGCGAGGACTTCGGCAAGCTTTGCGTGGCGCAGCGCGACAACGCCCTGCGCTATCCGCACGCGCTGATGAAGAAGCCGTTGACGCTCGCCCAGTACCTGGACGCCCGCGTCATCACCGACCCGATACACCTGTTCGATTGCGTGATGCCCTGCGCCGGCGCCGACGGCTTCCTGGTCATGAGCGAAGACCGGGCGCGCGCGCTGAGCCTGCCCTACGCCCGCATCCTCTCCACCATCGAACGCCACAACGCCTGGATCGAGGACCCGATCCAGACCCGCGGCGGCTGGACCGTGGACCTGGACGAACTCTACGGCCAGGCCGGCGTCCAGCCCGGCGACATGGATTTCCTGCAGGCCTACGACGACTATCCCGTCATCAACCTGATGCAGATCGAAGACCTGGGCTTCTGCCCGAAGGGCGCGGCCCCCGACTTCGTGCGCAACAACAGCTTCACCGTGGACGGCAGCTTTCCCTTCAATACCAACGGCGGCCAATTGTCCGTGGGCCAGGCCGGCGCCGCCGGCGGCTATCTGGGCATGGTCGAAGCGCTGCGCCAGTTGAGCGGCACGGCCGGCGGCACGCAGGTGGCCGACGCCCGCCTCGGTATGGTGAGCGGCTTCGGCATGATCAATTACGACCGCGGGCTGTGCACGGCCGCGGCCATCCTGGGGAGCCACGCATGACCGAACCCTTGGCCAAGCCGCCCCGCAAGAACCCGATCGCCCGCACCCGCCAGCCGACGCTGCCGCCGGGCTGGCGCAGCCGCAGCGCGCTTGGGCTGACCGCCGCCGCAGCCGAGGGCCGCTTCGACCTGCAGACCTGCGCCGATTGCGGCACGGTCCAGTATCCGCCCCGCGAAGTCTGCGGCCATTGCCTGTCCGAGCATCTGCCCTGGCGGCCTGCCGATCCCGGCGGCGTGCTGCTGGTCAGCACCACCCTGCATCACAGCAACGACCTGTATTTCCGCGAACGCCTGCCCTGGCGCGTGGGCACGGTGCGCATGACTGCCGGCCCATCCGTGGTGGCGCATGTGCACCAGGACTGCGCCGACGGCGACCGCGTGCGCCTGGCGCTGAAGCTGGACCGCAGCGGCCAGGCCGTGATGATCGCCCTGCCTGAAAGGAATACGCCCAACATGGAAGACGACAAGACCCTGCGCGAAACCTCTTGCGATCCGAAGTTCCGCCGCGCGCTCGTCACCGACGGCAAGTCGGCGGTGGGCCAGGCCGTGGCGCGCGCCCTGCTGGACGCCGGCTGCCCGACCGTGTTCCTGGGCGACCCGCAAGCCTGGAAGCGCGACGCCGCCTATGAGACCCTGGCGGCAGACCCGCGGGTGCAGGCGGTGGTGCTGGACGTGACCGATACCGATTCAGTCGAGCGCGCCGCCGCCTCCATCGGCGGCAAGGTCGAGATCCTGGTGAACACCGCCGACCTGGAACGCGAAGGCGGGCTGCTGAACCGCAAGGACGTGAACACGGCGCGCGACGCCATGGACGTGAACGTGCTGGGGCTGATGCGCCTGGCGCAGAGCTTCGGCCCGGCCCTGTGCGGACGCGCGGCGGACGGCGTGAACAGCGCCACGGCCTGGGTCAACGTGCTGTCCATCTACGCCCACATGAACCTGCCGTCGCGCGGCATGTGGTCGGCGTCCAAGGCGGCTGCGCTGTCCCTGGCGCAATGCCTGCGCGCCGAGATGCGCGGCGCGGGCGTGCGGGTGGTGAACGTGTTCCCCGGGCCGGTGGATCACGAATGGGAGCAGCGCACGCCGCCCCCGCGCGTGGCGCCTGCCGCGATCGCGGCCGCCATCGTGCGCGCGCTCAAGGACGGCATCGAGGACGTCTACGTCGGCGATGTCGCGCAGGAATTCCGCGCCCGGCTGGCGGAAAACCCCAAGGGACTGGAACGGGAGCTGGGAGCCTGACGGCCCGCCGCCCCGACAACGTACGAACCTAGAGGAACAGCACATGAGCCAAAACATTCTTGCCCAATTCATGGCCGAACTGATGTCCGGCCGCATCCGCGTGGTGGACCTGACCGAAACGCTGACGCCGGAATTCCCGACCATCGTGCTGCCGCCGGAATTCGGCCAGGCCTGGCCGTTCCGCATCGAGGAAATCTCGCGCTACGACGAGCGCGGCCCCGCCTGGTACTGGAACAACTTCTCGTGCTCCGAACACACCGGCACCCACTTTGACGCGCCGGCCCATTGGGTCACGGGCAAGGACCAGCCCGACAACACCGTCGACACCATTCCGGTGGAAGCCTTCATCGCCAGCGCCTGCGTCATCGACTGCTCGGCCGAGTCGCGCGACAACCCCGATTTCCTGCTGACCATCGACTTCGTGAAGAAATGGGAAGAGCAGCATGGCCGCATTCCCGCGCGTTCCTGGGTGCTGATGCGCACCGACTGGTCCAAGCGCGCCAAGCCCGCCGATTACCTGAACCAGCAGGAAGACGGCGCGCACTCGCCCGGCCCGGACGCTGAAGTGGTGCCCTGGCTGATCAAGGAGCGCGACGTGCACGGTTTCGGCACCGAGTCGGTCGGCACCGACGCGGGCCAGGCGCAGCACCTGGATCCCCCCTATCCTTGCCACTACTACATGCATGGCAACAACCGCTACGGCCTGCAATGCATGACCAACCTGGACCAGCTGCCGCCCACCGGCGCGGTGATCTTCTCGGCGCCGCTCAAGATCCGCAGCGGCTCGGGCAGCCCGCTGCGCGTGCTGGCGCTGGCGCCCAAGGCCTGAGCAGGCCGCCCCAGAGCCGGCCTCACGACAACGACAACAGGGGGATGCCCATGACGCACACCAACGTCGCCATCGTCACCGGCGGCAGCGCCGGCAT
The DNA here is from genome assembly GCF_058796095.1 of Achromobacter sp. GW823-FHT04E03. Classification (NCBI taxonomy): domain Bacteria; kingdom Pseudomonadati; phylum Pseudomonadota; class Betaproteobacteria; order Burkholderiales; family Alcaligenaceae; genus Achromobacter; species Achromobacter sp. GW823-FHT04E03. The sequence goes on from NZ_JBXAIJ010000003.1 coordinate 998,878, forward strand.
CGGCGCCGAAATCTGCCGCAGCATGCTGGACGCGGGCTACGAAGTGATTTCCATGGCACGCCGCGCCGCCGACTTCAGCCACCCGCGCCTGCACAACGTGCAGGTGGACCTGCTGGACGCCGAGGCCACCGCGCAAGCGGGCGCCGAAGCCGCTGCCAGCTTTCCCATCAGCCACGTCATTCACAACGCCGGCGTCATCTGGCCCAACCTGCTGCCGCAGGTCACGCAGGAAGAACTGCACGGCCTGACCCAGATCCACCTGGGCGCGGCCATCAGCCTGGTGCAGGCCGCCCTGCCCGGCATGCAGGAGCGCAAGTTCGGCCGCATCGTGATGATGTCCTCGCGCGGCGCACTGGGCCTGCCGACCCGCACTGCCTATTCGGCCACCAAGGCCGGCATGGTGGGCATGGCGCGCACCTGGTCGCTGGAGCTGGCGCCTTATGGCATCACGGTCAACGTGGTGGCTCCCGGCCCGATCCAGACCGACATGTTCTACGAGGTGATCGCGCCCGGCAGCGAGCGCGAAAAGCAGCTGGCGGCCGGCATACCGGTCAAGCGTCTGGGGCGTTCCGACGACGTGGCGCGCGCCGTCATGTTCTTCTCGGATCCCGCCAACAGCTTCGTCACCGGCCAGACGCTGTTCGTCTGCGGCGGCGCCAGCGTCAGCTCCATCACCATCTGAACACGCGTCGCGCGAGCCCGCTTCGGGTTTTGACGGATAGGTAAGCACTGCGGACCAGGTCTACAGTGCGAGCCTGCGCACAGAAAGTTTAAGCAACAAGTATTAAAGCAAACCAAGCAAGCACAGAAGTACCCGTTTTCTCCGTTTTCCAGCCGCACCCCCACCCTGCTCCCTATCCGGAGGTTTTGCCATGCTGTCGAAGAAACTCCCCCTGGCCGCTGCCGCCGCGGTAGCCGCGCTGTTCGCCCTGCCCGCCCTGGCCCAAGTCAAGGTCGGCGTCGTCACTTCATCCACCGGCCCGACGGCCCTGGTGGGGATTCCCCAGAAGAACACCGTGCCGCTGCTGCCGAAGAAAATCGGCGACCTGACCGTGGAATACATCTCGCTGGATGACGCCAGCGATTCCACCAACTCGGTGACGGCCTTCAAGAAGCTGATCTCGGAGCAGAACGTGGACGCGCTGATCGGCCCGTCGGGCTCGCCCAACGCCATGGGCGTGATCCAGTTCGCGGCGGAAGCCGGCGTGCCGATGCTGGCGCCCGTGGGCACCGCCGCCGTCGTGCTGCCCATGAACGACCAGAAGAAGTGGGTCTTCAAGACCACGCAGAACGACGACATCATTGCGCGCGCGCTGGTCGACCACATGGCCAAGACCGGCATCAAGACTGTCGGCTTCATCGGCCTGAACGATCCCTACGGCGAGAACTGGTACAAGGTCTTCTCGGGCATGGCCGCCGAAAAGGGCATCAAGATCGCCGCCAACGAACGCTACCTGCGCTTTGACAGCTCGGTCACGGGCCAGGCGCTGAAGATCCTGGCCGCCAAGCCGGACGCCGTGCTGGTGGCCGCCCCCGGCGCCGCCAGCGTGCTGCCCCAGACCACCCTGTTCGACCAGGGCTACAAGGGCAAGTTCTACCAGACCCACGGCGCGGCCCTGCCCGACTTCCTGAAGCTGGGCGGCAAGAAGGTCGAAGGCACGGTGCTGGCCGCCAGCCTGATGCTGGTGCTGCCGGAAATGCCGGACAGCAACCCGTCCAAGAAGGTCGCTTCGGACTACATCGCCGCCTACGAAAAGCTCAACGGCTCCAAGCCCGCCACCTTCGGCGCCAACGTCTATGACGCCGGCCTGCTGCTTGAGAAGGCCGTGCCGCTGGCGGAAAAGGCCGGCAAGCCGGGCACCAAGGAGTTCCGCAACGCGCTGCGCGATGCGCTGGAACAGACCAAGGAGCTGGTTGGCACGCAAGGCGTCTACAACATGACGGCCGCCGACCACAGCGGCTTTGACGACCGCGGCCGCGAGCTCATCACCGTCAAGGACGGCGCCTGGACATTGGTGAAATAGTCCCCCCCCCGAAGCGCTGCGCGCTTCCCCCCCAGGGGGGCATGCCTGCGGACCGGCAGAGCCCGGCTCCGCAAGGTGGACTCCCCCCGAAGCGCTCCGCGCTTCCCCCCAGGGGGCATGCCTGCGGACCGGCAAAGCCGGCTCCGCGGCATCCCGAGGATGCGCAGAGTTTGCTCCGTGGGCGCGCGGATGGGGAATGAGGTGCCTGGCGTGCTTGTCTGTCTTACCCGGAATTTCGCATGAATGCTCAGATTGCCCTGATACTCGGGCAGGACGGCATCACCAACGGCGCCATCTATGCGCTGCTGGCCTTGTCCATCCTGCTGGTCTTTACCGTCACCCGCGTGCTGTTCATCCCGCAAGGCGAGTTCGTCGCGTTCGGCGCGCTCACCATGGCCGCGTTGCAGGCCGGCAAGCCGGTGCTGCTGGTGTGGCTGCTGTTTGCCTTCGCGCTGGCCGAGGTCGGCGCCGATCTGCTGGCGCGGCGCAAGCGCCCCGGGCGCAACCGCGGCGTCTGGCGCATGGCGGTCAAGGTGGCCTATCCGCTGGTGCTGGCCGCGCTGTTCTACAACCTGCCGCTGGCCCAGCTGCCGATGGCGGCGCAGGCGCTGCTGACGCTGCTGCTGCTGGTGCCGATGGGACCGCAGCTGTACCGCTTGTTCTACCAGCCCATCGCGTCGGCCTCGACGCTGGTGCTGCTGATCGTCTCCATTGCCGTGCACCTGGCGCTGGTGGGCCTGGGGCTGCTGGCCTTCGGCGCGGAAGGCGCGCGCACGGCGCCCTTCAGCGACGCCAGCCTGGCGCTGGGGCCGTTGAACGTCAACAGCCAGGCGCTATGGGTGGTGGCGGTGTCGGCCTTGCTCATCGTCGTGCTCTACCAGTTCTTTGAACGCTCGATGTACGGCAAGGCCCTGCGCGCAGCCGCCTTCAACCGGCTGGGCGCGCGGCTGATGGGCATTTCGCCGATCTTCGCCGGCAAGGCCACGTTCTTCCTGGCCGCGCTGATCGGCACGGTGTCGGGCATCCTGATTGCGCCCATCACCACCATGTACTTCGACTCCGGCTTCATGGTCAGCCTGAAGGGCTTCGTGGGCGCCATCATCGGCGGCCTGGTGAGCTATCCGCTGGCAGCGGCCGGCGCCATCCTGGTCGGCCTGATCGAAGCCTTCTCCTCGTTCTGGGCCAGCGCCTACAAAGAAATCATTGTGTTCACGCTGATCATCCCCGTGCTGCTCTGGCGTTCACTGAAAAGCCATCACGTCGAGGAAGAAGACGAATGAACCCGCGCCACATCCTCTTCGCATTCCTGGCGCTGCTGGCCCTGGCGCCGCTGGCGCTGCCGCCGTTCTACGTCACCTTGCTGAACTACATCGGCCTGTACGCCATGGTGGCGCTGGGCCTGGTGCTGCTGACCGGCGTCGGCGGACTGACGAGTTTCGGGCAGGCCGCGTTCGTGGGCGTGGGCGCCTACACCACGGCGTTGCTGACCACCCGCGCGGACACGCTGCCGTCCTGGCTGGCATGGCTGGGCGCATCGCCCTGGCTGACCCTGCTGGCGGGGCTGTTGCTCACGCTGGTCATCGCTTACCTGCTGGGCGCGATCACGCTGAAGCTGTCGGGGCATTTCCTGCCACTGGGCACCATCGCCTGGGGCCTGTCGCTGTACTTCGTCTTCGGCTCGGTGGAGGGCCTGGGCGGCCACACCGGCATCCCGGACATTCCCGCCATCAATCTGTTCGGCTGGACGCTGAACCAGGGCGACAACATCTACTACCTGATCTGGGCCTTCCTGCTGGTGGCCGTATGGTCCACGCAGAACCTGCTGGATTCGCGCGAGGGCCGCGCCATCCGGGCGCTCAAGGGCGGCCGCGTGATGGCCGAATCGATGGGCGTGGATACTGCGCGCTCGCGCATGGTGATCTTCATCATCGCCGCGCTGCAGGCCTGCGCCTCGGGCTGGCTGTACGCGCACATGCAGCGCTTCGTGAACCCCAACCCCTTCGGCCTGCAGATGGGCATCGAGTACCTGTTCATGACCGTCATCGGCGGCGCGGGACAGGTCTGGGGCGCGCTGGTCGGCGCGGGCGTCTTCACCGTGCTCAAGCAATGGCTGCAGGACTGGATGCCCAAACTGCTGGGCCAGACCGGCAACTTCGAGGTGATCGTATTCGGCTTCGGCATGGTGCTGCTGCTGCACCGCGCCCGCAGCGGCCTGTGGCCGGTGCTGACGCGCTGCGTGCCGGTGAAGAAGCAACAGCGCAAGCTGGACATGAACGCCGAGCCGCTGCCGCGCAAGCCCATGCCGCCGCGCGGCGAGGTGGTGCTCAAGGCCGTGGACGTGACCCGCAAGTTCGGCGGCCTGGTCGCCAACAACGCCATGAACCTGGAAATCCGCGCAGGCGAAATCCTGGCGCTGATCGGGCCCAACGGCGCGGGCAAGAGCACCATGTTCAACCAGATCTCGGGCGTGGACACGCCGACTTCCGGCACGGTGACGCTGCTGGGCCATTCCGTGGCCGGCGTCGGCGCGCGCCGCATCGCGCGGCTGGGCCTGTCGCGCACCTTCCAGCACGTGCGCCTGCTGGGCCGCATGAGCGTGCTGGAGAACGTGGCCATCGGCGCCCATCTGCGCGGCCATCGCGGCGTGCTGCCTGCCGCCTGGCGGCTGGACCGCGCCGAGGAAGCGCGCCTGCTGGCCGAAGCCGCCCGCCAGGTCGAGCGCGTGGGCCTGGGCAAGCATCTGCACGACGAGGCTGGCTCGCTGGCCCTGGGACAGCAGCGCATCCTGGAAATCGCCCGCGCGCTGGCGTCCGACCCCTGCATCCTGCTGCTGGACGAGCCCGCCGCCGGCCTGCGCTACCAGGAAAAATGCGAGCTGGCCGAATTGCTGAAGAAGCTGCGCGCCGAAGGCATGGCCATCCTGCTGGTGGAGCACGACATGGACTTCGTGATGGGCTTGGTGGACCGCGTGGTGGTCATGGACTTCGGCGAAAAGATCGCCGAAGGCCTCCCCGCCGAGATCCAGAACAACCCCGCGGTGCTTGAAGCCTATCTGGGCGGAGTGGAATGATGAGCGCGAAACTGCTGGAAGTGCGCGACCTGCGCGTGGCCTACGACAAGGTCGAGGCCGTCTCGGGCGTCAGCCTGGAAGTAGGCGAAGGCCAGATCGTGACCGTGATCGGCCCCAACGGCGCCGGCAAGACCACCTTGCTGTCTGCCATCATGGGCGTGCTGCCGTCCAGCGGCCGGATCGTCTTTGGCGGCAAGGTCCAGGAGCATGCCGAGATCGAGGAAATGGTGGCGGCCGGCATGAACCTGGTGCCTGAGAAGCGCGAGCTGTTCGCCGAGATGACGGTGGAAGACAATCTGATGCTGGGCGCGTTCCACCGCTTCCGCAGCGGCCTGCGCGACCAGGACCAGACGCTGGCCGAGGTCTATGAACTGTTTCCGCGCTTGAAGGAGCGCCGCGCCCAGCTGTCCGGCACGCTATCCGGCGGCGAACGCCAGATGCTGGCGGTGGGCCGCGCGCTGATGGCCAAGCCCAAGCTCCTGATGCTGGACGAGCCCAGCCTGGGCCTGGCGCCGCGCATCGTGCGCGAAGTGTTCCGCATCGTCACGCGCTTGCGCGAGATGGGCGTGTCCATCCTGCTGATCGAACAGAACGCCCGCGCCGCGCTGCAGGTGGCGGACTATGCCTATGTGCTGGAAACAGGTGCCGTCACGCTGGAAGGCCCGGCCGCCCAGGTGGCGGAAGACCCGCGCGTGGTCGAGGTGTATCTGGGACTGGGGCACGGAGCCGCTGCCTCAACGCCCGCCTGAAACGCCGGCAGAAGCCTGCCAAGGGCCTGCCAGCTTGGCAGGCTTCAGGCCACGCCGCGGCGTCTGTCGCGGCGGTACATGGCATAGCCCAGCGGCCACAGGGCCGCGACCATGAACTTCGCCATGGGATTGGTCAGCTTGTAGGCTTGCACCGCCGTCGGCACGCCGGAATGCTTCAGATGCAGCCGAAAGCGCGTGTAGCGGATCGCGGCCATGATGAATTCGCGCGGCCGGTAGCGGAAGAATTCCAGGTGATGCTGCAACACGTCCCAGGCCAGCAGGTACAGGCCTTGGGCATTGTTGCCCACGGAAACCGCGCCCTGGCTCAGGCCGCCGGGCGTGTCGTGGTAAGTCCGCACCACGCGGTTGATGAAGCGGCTGAGATACCCCGCCCGCGCAATCGCCCACCACACCAGGCTTTCGGGCACAAAGCCCGCGACATCCTCGGGGAAGGGGTACTTCCTGAGAATGTCGGTGCGCATACAGCCGAATTTCTCGCCTTTGATGCGATAGCGGAAATAGACATCCACCGCCGTGCTGTCGAACACGTCCTGCGGATAGCGGTCGCCGACGATGCTGCCATCGGGACGCGCACACAGGCCCGTCACGGCCACGTAGGATTCGCGCCGCGCCGGCGGAATGCTGTCCCAGGCCTCCTTGAATGTGGCCAGGGCATCGGGCGGCATTTCGTCGTCGCTGTCCAGCGCGACGATGAGTTCGCCGCGCGCCTCGCGCACGCCACGGTTGAAGGCGGTTTTCTTGTGGCGGTTGTTCTGCCAGAAATAACGGATGGGAAAATCGGCGCGCGCCTGCCAGTCCAGGATCGATTCGTGGGTGTTGTCGGTGGAACCGTCGTCCACCACGACCCATTCGAAATCCCGGAAAGTCTGCCGGGAAAGGGATTCATATACCCGGTGCAGCGTGCCCGCCCGATTGTAGGTGGGCGTTAAAACAGTGAATAAAGTTGGTGTGTCGGTCATGCCCACTGAGCCCCTTTGCGATGCGTCGAGCAAGCGCTGCGGTCTTGGTTTTGGTGTTTTCGCCTGAAGTTTAGGGGATATGCTCGCGCGTACCGGCCCCGTCGGCCTCAAATTTGCAATCAAATCTGACAAAAACTGCAATTCGCGGGACTTCGCGAAGCCGTAGTTGCCTTGGGACGCACTCCGTAGTGGCGTACACTCGGGCGGCCAAAATCGGAATGCCTATGGAAGCTTCGACCGTCCAGCTCAATGACATCGCCTTGTTCGTGGAGGTTGCCAAGCGCAAGAGCTTCAGCCTGGCGGCGCGCGCGCTGAACATGCCGACCTCGACTTTATCGCGCCGCATCAACGAGTTGGAGCGCGCCATCGGCCTGCGGTTGATCAACCGCAACACGCGCCGCCTCGACCTCACCGAAGCCGGCGCGGCCTATATGCGGCGCTGCCAGGGCCTGATCGACGAAGCCAGGTTGGCGCACGAGCAGCTGCAATCCCTGTCCGGCGGCCCGTCCGGCAACCTCCGGGTATCCATGCCCTACAGCCTGGCGATCTGGCTGTTGCCAGAAACCATCAATGATTTCACCGACCGCTATCCGGAAGTGGAATGCGAGTTCGACCTGAGCATGATGACGGCCTCCGACGCGCAAGGCACGCCGTTCGACATCGTGCTGCGCTTTGGCAGCAACGCGGATTACCCGCTGGCGTCGGCCAGCGCCGCCGATCTGAATGGCAACCGGGGCATGCACAGCGGGGCGGTCGTGCAGGAGCTGGTCTCCCTGAACAACTACCTGTATGCCTCCGACCGCTACCTGGAACGCTACGGCGAGCCCAAGACGCCGGCGGATCTCACCCAGCACCAGTGCCTGCGCACCACCATCGACGAGGCGCATTCGCACTGGACGCTGCGCCGCGGCGCGGTCAGCGAACGCGTGCCGGTCAGCGGCCACCTGGCGGCCAACAACATGAGCATCGCGGGCACCCTGGCGGGCCTGGATCTGGCGATCACGCGCATGCCGCATTGCCTGGCGCTGGAGCCCATCATCAAGCGCAATTCGCTCAAGCGGGTGCTGCCAGGCTGGTCGGTGGATCCGATCTCGATCTACGTGGTGTATCCGTCCAGCATCCAGCCGGCCAAGACCCGGGCCTTCATGGACTTCATCCGGCCCAAGCTCGGTCCGCCCCAGGACAAGAAATAGGCTGGTCCCCGCAGGACAAAAAAAAAACCGCTCGGCGCACCGAGCGGTTTTTTTGATCTGGCCGAGCCTGGGCTGCGGCCGGACGCGTCACTTAGACGCGCTTGATCTTTTCCAGCATCTTGAAAACGCCCTTGGGCGACGTGACGAACAAGCGCTTGAAAGCCTTGCCCAGGCAACGACGTTCCAGGGTGTTGCGACGCACGCGTTTGCGTTCAGCCATGTTGATTCTCCTGTTGAATTTGCGGAAATGTTGCCCGCACAACCGGAAACTGGGCTGGCGGAAAATTCGGGTAACTTGGCATTTTAGCCTGAAATGCCCTGACGGCGCCAGCGACGGAAAAATGCGGCGTTTCCGCCACGTTCGCGCCTGAAGCACTCAAACGCGGGACGGAACGCCGCCCGGTCAGCCGGAATAGGCGCCCGCACCCGTCCAGCCCCCCTCCTGCAATCAGCCGGCCAGGCTCTTCAGCCGCTCCAGCACCTGTTCCTTGCGCGGCAGCGGATCCACCGCGCCATAGCCCAGCGTGGACAAGGCCGCCGCGGCATTGGCGTAACGCACGGCGTCTTCCCAGGAGTCTCCCAGGCAACGGCGCGCCAACAGGCTGCCGGCGAAGCAGTCGCCCGCGCCGGTCGCGTCCACCGCATCCACGCGCAAGGCGGCCACGGGTACGCGGCGCTGGCCGTCGTCAATGATGGAGCCGTCCTTGCCCAGCTTCAGCACCACCACGCCGGTGGCGCCGGCATCGCGGATCCAGTCCAGCGTGCGTTCCGGATCGTCGTTGCCAGTGAGATGCTGCATATCGTCCATGCTGGGCAGGAACAGGTCGGCCGTGCGCATGGTTTCGCGCAGCACGGCGCGGGCGCGGTCCACCGGCCACAGGCGCAGCCGCAAGTTCGAATCCAGGCTGACCTGGACGCCGGCCGCGTGCGCGCGCTCGATGGCGGCGAACACGGTGTCGCAGGCGCTGGTGCTGATCGCCAGGCTGATGCCCGACACGTGCAGGTAGCGGGCGCGTTCGATCAGGCCCGAGTCCAGGCTGGCCGGCGTCATCAGGCTGGCGGCCGAGCCGCGGCGCAGGTAACTGAAGGCATGGCCGTCGGGGCCGTGCTGAACGAAGTACAAGCCGGTGTGAGCCTGCTCATCCACCTGCACGCCTGACGTATCCACGCCCTCGGTCTGCCACAAGTCCAGGAACTGCTGGCCAAAGGCGTCGTTGCCGACACGCGTCAGATAGGCGCAGCTTGCGCCCTGCCGCGCGGCTGCGATGACGGCGTTGGAGGTGTCGCCGCCAAAGCCCTGCAGATACTGGCGCTGGTCCTGATGCGTCTGGTTCAGTTCGACCAGCGGCTCGCCCAACGCGACGATATCGAAATCAGCCATGGGCGGCCTCCCGGGTGCGAACGATCTGCGCCACCAGCGCGGCGGTGTCGCGGGCAGCGAAGGCCGCCTTGTCATAGAGATTGCTGCCGATGCCGACGATGGCGGCGCCGGCGGCGAAGTACGAGCCCATGTTGTCCTGGGTGACGCCGCCCGTGGGGCAGAAAATGGTATCCGGATACACCGACTTGAGCGCGGCCAGGTGCTTGGGGCCGCCGGTGTCTGCGGGGAATATCTTCACCACGTCCACGCCCGCGCGGCGCGCCGCCAGCACTTCGGTGGGGGTAAAGGCGCCCAGCAGGCAGAGCGCGTCGGCCGCATGCGCCAGGTCGACGATGTCGGTGGCCAGCGCCGGCGACACTAGGAAGTCCGCGCCCGCGACCAAGGCCTCGCGCGCGTGGTGCTCGTCCAGCACCGTGCCCACGCCCAGCAGCAGCGCGCTGCCGTGCTTGTCGCGCAGCGCCCGCAGCAGGTCGGTGACGCCGGGGATGGTCCAGGTCAGTTCCAGCGTGGTGCAGCCGGCGGCCACCGCGACTTCGGCCGCATAGGCGGCGGTGGCGGCGTCCGTGTAGCGCAGCACGGGGACGACCCGGGAGGCCAGGAGGGTGGAGAGCTTGGAGGCAAGAGGGGCAGCGGTTGCGGTCATGGCATTCCTTGGGGGCAGACGGTCAGGCGCCGCCGGGCGATACCGGCAGGACGGCGAGTTTGGCCGCGGCGGCATCGCGCAGCCGCAGCAAGGGTTCGATATAGGCGGCTTGCGGGTCTTCGCGCCGCCGGAACAGCAGGGTACTGACGCTGACGCCCGCGATGGGCCGTCCGGCCGCGTCGCACAAGGCTACGCCGTAGCAGACGATGCCAGCTTCGTTTTCCTCGTCGTCCGTGGCGTAGCCGCGGGCGGCGGCCGCGTCCAGCACGGCGCGCAGTTCGGGCAGGCTGGTCACGGTGCCGGGCATGCGGGCAGTCAGCGGCAATTCGCGCAAGAGGCGTTCCCGCGAGGCTGGATCCAGCGCCGCCAGGTAAGCCTTGCCGACCGCGCTGGAATGCAGCGCCACGCTGGCCCCGACGCGCGAGGCCATGCGCACCGGACCGGGGCTTTCCAGCTTGTCGATATAGGTCATCTCGTGTCCGGCAGGCACGGCCAGGTGCACGGTTTCGCCGGTTTCATCGCGCAGGGCCTGCAGGTCGGGCGCCAGCGCCGCGCGCAGGTCGAACTGCGACCAGGCCCGGCTGGCCAGCGACATCAGGCGCGGCCCCAGGCGGTAGGCGCCGCCGGTTTCGGCCACCATGCCTTGTTCGGCCAGCGCCGCGACGATGCGGTAGACGGTGGGCCGGGGATAGCCGCAGCTGCGCGCCAACGACGCGGCCGTGGGCGGCTGGGGCGCATCCGCCACCGCCTGCAGCACCGTCATGAATTTGGCGAACGCCGCGGCGCCCGGGACCTTGGTTTCCAGCAAGTTTGTCTCCAGCTAATGGCCATATGCCTTTAGCAGTGAATCTGCAGAACGTGCAACGCCGACAGCGCGAATTTCAGACGAATCTGCGATACTGTTTATTTGTACAGCTAGTGAGCTCTTGTTTTGTCCATATATTGGACTCATGACTCACAATATAGTCAATTATTCCATATCGCCGCGCTCGGAACCAGCGATGGGTTGTCGCTCGGGCAGGCCTCTCCCCTCAGGCTACGATACCGTCCATGAGCTCCCAAATTCGCATCGTTGGCGCCCGCCAGAACAATCTCAAGAACCTGGACCTGACCATCGCCACCGGCGAACTCGTCGTCGTGACCGGCGTGTCGGGGTCCGGCAAAAGTTCGCTGGCCTTTGACACCCTGTACGCCGAGGGGCAGCGGCGTTATGTGGAAACTTTCTCGCCCTATGCGCGCCAGTTCCTGGACCGCATGGACAAGCCGCAGGTGGACCGCATCGAAGGCATCCTGCCCGCCATCGCCATCGACCAGACCAATCCGGTGCGCAGCTCGCGCAGCACGGTCGGCACGATGACGGAACTGAACGACCACCTGAAGCTGTTGTTCGCGCGCGGCGCCAAACTGTATTGCCGCGGGTGCGGCAAGGTGGTGCGGCGCGACACGCCGGATTCCGTGTACCACTCGCTGGCCGAACGCGCCGCCGCCGCCGGCGATCCGCGGCTGGTGGTGACTTTTCCCATTGCCGTTCCCGCCAACTTCACCGAAGAGGAAGTGCGCGGCTTCCTGGAGCAGCAGGGCTACACCCGCGTGCACGCCGAGGAAAACGCCGCGCCGCGCACAGCCGCCCCGGCCAAGGGCGCCAAGAAGGCCAAGGCCGCAAAAGGCAGCACTGAATCACGCCGCATCCTGCACGTGGTGCAGGACCGCTTCCGCTTCGCCGGCACCGAACGCGAACGCATCATGGAAGCGCTGGACACGGCGCTGCGCATGGGCGCCGGCCACCTGGCCGTGTACGTCATGGACGCCGAGGGCGGCAACGCCCACATCTGGAAGTACAGCGACCGCCTGCATTGCGCCGACTGCGACATCGAATACACCGATCCCCTGCCCAGCAGCTTCTCGTTCAACTCGCCCCTGGGCGCATGCGAGGCCTGCCGCGGCTTCGGCCGCGTGATCGGCATCGATTTCGGCCTGGTCATTCCGGACGAAAACAAGACCCTGCTGGAAGGCGCCATCAAGCCCTGGACCACGCCGTCGTACAAGGAATGCCAGGACGAACTTCAGAAATACGCGCCCAAGGCCGGCGTGCCGCTGGGCGTGCCCTGGAAAAAGATGAGCGAAGAGCACAAGCGCTGGGTGCTCTATGGCACTCCCGACTGGAAGGGCGGCAACGACGCCTGGAAGCACCAGTGGTATGGCGTGCAGCGCTTCTTCGACTGGCTGGAAACCAAGGCCTACAAGATGCACGTGCGCGTGCTGCTGTCCAAGTACCGCAGCTACACGCCCTGCCCCACCTGCAATGGCGCGCGCCTCAAGCCCGACGCGCTGCTCTGGCGCCTGGGCACCAAGGAAGAAGCCGACACCGTGCTGCAGCCGGAAGACGGCCGCTACAAGCGCTTCATGCCGGTGAGCGCCAACTGGAGCCGCGAGCAGCTCGACAACCTGGGCGGCCTGTCCATCCATGACGTGATGCTGCTGCCCATCGAACGGGTGCGGACCTTCTTCGACACGCTGTCGTTCTCAGGCGCGCTGGACGCCGCCACCGACTTGCTCATGACCGAGGTGCGCGCGCGCCTCAAGTTCCTGTGCGACGTGGGCCTGGGCTACCTGACGCTGGACCGCCAGAGCCGAACGCTTTCTGGCGGCGAAGTGCAGCGCATCAACCTGACCACGGCGCTGGGCACCTCGCTGGTAAACACCCTGTTCGTGCTGGACGAACCCTCCATCGGCCTGCACCCGCGCGACATGCACCGCGTCGTCGAAGTCATGCACCGGCTGCGCAACGCCGGCAACACGCTGGTGGTGGTGGAGCACGATCCGCAGGTCATGGTCGCCGCGGACCGCATCATCGACATCGGCCCCGGCCCCGGCGAACGCGGCGGCCAGATCGTCTTCGACGGCACGCCGTCGCAATTGCGCTCGGCGCGCACGCTGACGGGCGACTACCTGGGCGGCCGCCAGCGCGTGGAAGCGCCGCGCCCCATGCCGGTGGCGGCGAACACGCCGCGCCTGCTGCTGGAAGGCGTCAGCGCGCACAACCTGAAGAACGTCTCCGTCGAGCTGCCGCTGGGCCGCCTGGTCTGCGTGACCGGCGTGTCCGGCTCGGGCAAGTCCACGCTGGTGCAGGACGTGCTCTACCCCGCCCTGCTCAAGCAGAAGGGCAAGCCATCGGAAGCGCCGGGCGCCTTCGAGCGCCTGCTGGGCGCCGAACAGATCGCCGATGTGGTCATGGTGGACCAGACCCCTATCGGCAAGACCGCGCGCTCCAACCCGGCCAGCTACGTGGGCGCGTTCGACGCGATCCGCAAGCTGTTCGCCCAGGCACCGCTGGCGCGCGAGCGCGCCTACACGGCCGGCACGTTCAGCTTCAACGGCGGCGACGGCCGCTGCCCCACCTGCGGCGGCACCGGCTTCGAACACGTGGAAATGCAGTTCCTGTCGGACGTGTACCTGCGCTGCCCGGACTGCGACGGCAAGCGTTTCCGCCCGGAAGTGCTGGAAGTGCGCGTCGAGCATCTGGGCAAGAGCGCGTCCATCGATGAAGTGCTGGAGATGACGGTCAGCGAGGCGCTGGACTTCTTCAAGGGCCTGCGCGACGTGCAGACGGGCCTGGCGCCGCTGGCCGACGTGGGCCTGGAATACGTGCGGCTGGGCCAGCCCGTGCCCACCCTGTCGGGCGGCGAGGCTCAGCGCCTGAAGCTGGCCGGCCACCTGGCCGAAGCCGCACGCAGCGGCATCTCCACCGCCAAGGTCGCCAAGAAGGGCAGCCTGTTCCTGTTCGACGAGCCCACCACCGGCCTGCACTTCGACGATGTGGCGCGACTGATGCGCGCGTTCCGCAAGTTGCTGGCCGCCGGCCACACGCTGCTGGTGATCGAGCACAACCTGGACGTGATCCGCGCGGCGGACTGGCTGATTGACCTGGGCCCCGAAGGCGGCGACGCCGGCGGCCTGGTCATCGGCACCGGCACGCCACAGGACCTGATGGACAACCCCAAGTCGCATACGGGCGCCGCCCTGCGCGACTACGAAGTCAGCATCCTGCCGGCCGACGTGGTGGTAAGCACCGACGCCGACGCGCAGGAAGTCGAGCAGGCCGGCCTGACGGCCCGCATCGCCGAGCCCGGCGAAACCTACAACGCGGACGTCGGCCGCCCATTGCAGTCCCTGATGCGCGAGCGCCGCCAGGCCAATATGGCGATCGAAATCCGCAATGCGCGCGAACACAACCTGAAGAACGTAAGCGTGGAAATCCCGCGCGACAAGTTCACCGTCATCACCGGCGTGTCCGGTTCGGGCAAGTCCACGCTGGCCTTCGACATCCTGTTCAACGAAGGGCAGCGCCGCTACCTGGAATCGCTCAACGCCTACGCCCGCGCCATCGTGCAGCCGGCCGGCAAGCCGGACGTGGACGCCATCTTCGGCATCCCGCCCACGGTCGCCATCGAGCAGCGCACCAGCCGCGGCGGACGCAAGTCCACCGTGGCAACGATGACTGAAATCCATCACTTCCTGCGCCTCTTGTACGTCAAGCTGGGCACGCAATACTGCCCGGATTGCAACGTGGCGGTGGAGCCGCAGAACACTGACCAGATCGTGGCGCGTCTGCTGCGCGAGCACAAGGGCGTGCACATCGGCCTGCTGGCGCCGCTGGTCACGGCCCGCAAGGGTTACTACACGGACCTGGCCAAATGGGCCGGATCCAAGGGCCACTCGCACCTGCGCGTGGACGGCGAGTTCATTCCCGTGGCCCCGTGGCCGCGCCTGGACCGCTACAAGGAACACACCATCGAACTGCCGATCGCGGACGTGGTCGTGGATCCGGCCAACGAGGCCGAGCTGCGCGCGGCGGTCAAGAACGCGCTGGAAAACGGCCAGGGCGTGATGTCCGTGGTCTGGCCTGTGAACAAGCTGCACGAAGCGCTGGACAGCGACCTGCAGCAGCAGCACTTCTCGGTCAAGCGCGCCTGCCCGTCCTGCGGCACCAGCTTCCCCGAACCGGATCCGCGCCTGTTCTCGTACAACTCCAAGCATGGCTGGTGCACGGGCTGCTACGGCACCGGCCTGCAGTTGCAAGGCTTCGATGAAGAGCAGACCGGCGAGGAAACCGCCTGGAACGCGTGGTACGAAGGCGAGGCCAAGGTCTGCACCCAGTGCGATGGCGACCGCCTGAATCGCGTGGCCCGCGCCGTGCGCTGGCGCGACAAGTCCATCGCCGAACTCGCCTCGCTGCCGGTGTCGGACGCACATACCTTCTTCACCGGACTGGTGGCGCGCGGCCGCGAAGGCGAGATCGCCCGCGACATTCTCACGGAAATCCGCGGACGCCTGAACTTCATGCAGGAAGTGGGCCTGAACTACCTGGCGCTGGACCGGGCCGCGCCGACGCTGTCCGGCGGCGAAGCGCAGCGCATCCGCCTGGCCGCGCAGCTGGGCTCCAACCTGCAGGGCGTCTGCTACGTGCTGGACGAGCCGACCATCGGCCTGCATCCGCGCGACAACCGCATCCTGCTGGACGCGCTGGCGCGCCTGGAAGGCAACGGCAACACGCTGGTGGTGGTGGAGCACGACGACGACACCATCCGCCGCGCCTCGCACATCATCGACATCGGTCCGGGCGCGGGCATCCGCGGCGGCCGCGTGGTGGCCCAGGGCAGCGCGCAGGACCTGATCGAAGCGCCCGAATCGGTCACTGGCCGCTACCTGGCCAAGCCCTTGCAGCATCCTCTGCAAGGCCGCCGGCCGGTCGAGGCCGACACGCCCATGATCGAGATCAAGGGTGCGCGGCTGCACAACCTGCGCAGCGTGGACGCGAAGATCCCGGTCGGCCGCCTGAGCGTGGTGACCGGCGTGTCGGGCTCGGGCAAGTCCACGCTGGCGCGCGAAGTGCTGCTGGACAACCTGATGCAGGCCGTGTCGCAAGGCAAGGCGCCGGGCTGGGCCGGCTGCGACAGCATCAAGGGCTGGGAAGCCATCGACCGCGTGCTGGAAGTGGACCAGACCCCTATCGGCAAAACGCCGCGCTCCTGCCCGGCCACCTACGTGGGTTTCTGGGACGACGTGCGCAAGCAGTTCGCCGACACCCGGGAATCGCGCATGCGCGGCTGGACCGCGGCGCGCTTCTCGTTCAACACCGGCGACGGCCGCTGCCCGATCTGCGAAGGCCAGGGCATGCGCACCATCGAGATGAACTTCCTGCCGGACGTGAAGGTGCCTTGCGACGCCTGCAACGGCGCGCGCTTCAACAACGACACCCTCAGCGTGCAGATGCGCGGCAAGAACGCCGGCGAACTGCTGGCCATGGAAGTGGACGACGCCATCGGCTACTTCGCCGCGCATCCCAAGATCCATCGTCCCCTGCAGCTGATGCAGGACGTGGGTCTGGGCTACCTGACGCTGGGGCAGCCCTCCCCCACGCTGTCAGGCGGCGAAGCACAGCGCATCAAGCTGGTGACCGAGCTGTCCAAGGCCCGTCTCACCGACGGTCTGATCAAGACCGGCCGCGCCTCGCGCATCCCGCATACGCTGTACGTGCTGGACGAGCCCACCGTCGGCCTGTCGATGGCCGATGTGGAAAAGCTGATCCACGTGCTGCACCGGCTGGTGGAAGCCGGCAATACTGTGGTGGTGATCGAGCACAACCTGGACGTGATCGCCGAAGCCGACTGGCTGCTGGACCTGGGCCCCGAAGGCGGCACGGGCGGCGGCAAGCTGGTGGGCGAAGGCTCGCCCGAACACGTCATGACCCTGAGCGACCATTCCCATACCGGGCGGGTCCTGAAGGAATTCCTGGCACATCAACAGCAGTAAGAAGCATGGAATGTCGCTTTGAAGACCGGCTGGCCGGCCGCGCGCTGCGATTCGAGGGCTTGTGCTCGCGGATCGAGGCGCGCTGCGCCGCCGAGGTCGCCCCGGCCCTGGCCGCCATCGAGGCGCAGCGACGGCAGGGGCGCTGGATCGCCCTGTTGCTGGACTACGAACTGGGCGAATGGCTGTTGCCCGAAGCCGCATTGGCGCCGCCCGCCGGCCCCTGGACGCCGCCGCGCGACGACGGCAGGCCACGCCTGACGGCGCTTGCATTCGAAAGCAAGCACGACGAAGCGCCCTGGGACGCGCCGGATGCAGACAGCGCGCCGGCCGCCATCAGCCTGCCCGCGCCGCGCATGACCGAGGTCGACTACGTGCGCCAGATCGAAGCCATCCGCGGCCTGATCGGCGACGGCGAGCTGTATCAGGTGAACTACACCCAGCCGCTGGACCTGCAATTCCAGGGCGACGCGGCCACCCTGTACCGGCGCATCGCCGCCCGCAACCCAGTGGCGCACGGCGCGTTCATCCAGGACGGCGAACGCACGGTGCTGTCGTTTTCGCCCGAACTGTTCGTGCGCCGCGACGGCCCGCGCCTGACCACGCGCCCGATGAAGGGCACGGCCCCGCGCGACCCCGATCCGACCGAGGACGAACGGCTGGGCCAGGCGCTGCTGGCCAGCGAAAAAAACCGCGCCGAAAACCTGATGATCGTGGACCTGCTGCGCAACGATCTGGGCCGGCTGGCCGAGCCGGGCTCGGTGCGGGTCGACGCGCTGTTCTCGCTGGAGCGCTATCCCACCGTCTGGACCATGACGTCCACAGTGTCGGCGCTGGCGCCGCACGCCTCGCTGGAAGAGGTGCTGTGCGCGCTGTTTCCCTGCGGCTCCATTACCGGCGCCCCCAAGGTCGCGGCCATGCGCCGCATCCGCCAGATGGAAACAGCGCCGCGCGGCCTGTATTGTGGCAGCATCGGCTGGCTGGCGCCGGACGGCGACTTCTCGCTGAACGTCGCCATCCGCACCCTGGTGCTGGACCACGCCGGCCACGGCATCTATAGCGTGGGCGGCGGCATCGTGCACGATTCCGACCCGGCCGAGGAATGGCAGGAATGCCATTGGAAGGCCCGGATCTTGCGGGCCTGAGGCCACAGTCCGGATGTCCGGCGCCCCTGCGCGCCGGCCGCCATCGGTAGTAGGATAGAGCGCGGCCGCAGCGCGCCTTTACGCCAGGAGAGTCCCATGCAACCCGAACTGATCGAGACCATCCTGGTCGATGCCGAACGACGCGTGCCGCTGCTGGGGCGCCACCTCAAGCGTCTGGAAGCGTCCTGCAAGGCCCTGGGCTACGGCTGGGGAGGCCGGGCCGTCGAAGCCGACATCATGATCACCGCGCTGGGCCTGGCCACGCCGGGGCCGCACCGGCTGCGCCTGCTGGTGGCGCGCGACGGCAGCCGCAACATCCAGACCGCGCCGCTGCCGCCCCTGCAACCCGCACAGGAAGCCATGCTGGCGCCCGAAGCGCTGCGTTCATCCGAACCGCTGCTGCGCTACAAGACCACCTACCGCCCCTGGTACACCAAGACCATCGAATGGCTGCCATCGCATCCGCACATCTTCGATCTGCTCTACCTGAATGAGCGCGGCGAACTCTGCGAAGGCAGCCGCAGCAACGTTTATCTGCGCCTGGATGGCGACTGGTACACGCCGCCCGTGGACAGCGGCTGCCTGCCCGGCGTGCAGCGCGCCGAACTGCTCGAAACAGGCAAGGTGGAAGAACGCGTCCTGACCCTGGCCGACCTGCATGCCGCCGAGGAAATCCGCCTGTCCAATGCGCTGCGCGGCTGGTTTCCGGTAACGCTGCGCGACACTTAATCCGCAAACTCGTCGACCACCACCTGCCGCAGCCACTGGTTGGCGGGCTCTCGGTGGTTGCGGGCATGCCAGAACACGTTGATGACGGACTCCGGGATCTTCACCGGACAGGGCGCGGTTGCCAGGCCGAACGGACCGCAGGCGCAGTCGGCAAAGCGCTGCGGCACCACGGCGATCATGTCGGTGGCGGCCAGCACCGGCCCCACCGCAATGAAGTGCGGCACCGTCAGGCGCAGGCGCCGCCGGATGCCGGCCTGCCCTATCACCTGGTCGACCACGCCGTGGCCCGTGCCTTCCGAGGCGATGGCCACGTGCTCGGCCGCGCGGAACTGCCGCGCCGAGACCCCGGTGCGCGCCAGCGGATGGTCGCGGCGGAAGATGCACACATATGGCTGGCGGAACAGCAGCCGCTGGAAGAAGCCGCTCTTCAAATCGGGCAGGAAGCCCATGGCCAGATCGATGCGGCCGCGCTCCATCTCGTCCTTCACGTCGATCGAGGTGGTGCGCACGGTGCGCACCGTGACGCCGGGCGCGGCGCGGTCCAGGGCGCGCATCAGCCGCGGCAGGAAATAGGTCTCGCCCACGTCGTTCACGCCGATCACGAAGGCACGACCGCTATGCGCGGGGTCGAACGCGGCGCGCGCGTTCAGGGTGCTGTGCAGCGCCTCCAGCGCGGCGGCGATGGGCTGCGCCAGATCCTGCGCGTAGGGCGTGGGCACCATGCCGCGCGAGGTCCGCAGGAATAGCTCGTCGCCCAACAGCTTGCGCAACCGGCCCAGCGCATTGCTGACGCCCGGCTGCGAGATGCCCAGGCTCTCGGCCACGGCCGACACCCGGCCGTGCTTGCGCAGTTCGTTGAAGACGACCAGCAGGTTCAGGTCCACGTCTTGCAGGTTCATGGGCTGTCTCCACCAATATTGATTCTGGTGATTTATCTCATCAAGCAGATTCTATTTATTTATTTCACCTTCTGCCCGATGATGCAAAAAACGCCAGCGCCCATGCCGCGCCGGCTCTGCTGGATCGCGCCCGCGGTCCGCCGAACCAAGGAGACACGCCATGCGTACCTGTACGCTGTCCGCCGCCGCGCCCTGTCGCCGGAGCGGATCATGAACGCCCCCGAGCGGCCCATCCAATTCGCCCCGCGCTGGCAGGACGACGGATCCCACCGCATCCCCTTCGGCGTCTACACCGACGCCGCCCTGCATCAGCGCGAAATGGAGCGGTTCTTCTACCGCGCGCACTGGAGCTACGTGGGCCTGGAAGCCGAGATCCCGAACCCGGGCGACTTCAAGCGCACTG
Source organism: Achromobacter sp. GW823-FHT04E03 (assembly GCF_058796095.1). Lineage (NCBI taxonomy): Bacteria > Pseudomonadati > Pseudomonadota > Betaproteobacteria > Burkholderiales > Alcaligenaceae > Achromobacter > Achromobacter sp. GW823-FHT04E03. Next base: position 1,018,904 of record NZ_JBXAIJ010000003.1, read on the forward strand.
CGGTGGGCGAACGCTCTGTCATCTTGCTGCGCGACAACGACGGCCAGGTGCGCGTGGTGGAAAACGTGTGCGCCCACCGCGGCGTGCAGTTCTGCCGCGAACGTTCGGGCAACCGCAGCGAATTCGTCTGTCCGTACCACCAGTGGAACTACGACCTGCAGGGCAATCTGATCGGCGTGCCGTTCCGCCGCGGCGTCAAGCAGGACGGCAAGGTCAACGGCGGCATGCCGCCCGACTTCAACCCGCAAGAGCACGGCCTGACCAAGCTGGCCGTGGCCTGCCGCAACGGTGTGGTGTTCGCCTCGTTCGACCACGACGTCGAGCCGCTGGAGGATTATCTGGGGCCGGACATCCTGCATTACTTCGACCGCGTCTTCGACGGCCGCGAACTGGTGATCCACGGCTACAGCCGCCAGCGCATCCCCGGCAACTGGAAGCTGATGCAGGAAAACATCAAGGATCCGTATCATCCGGGCCTGCTGCACACCTGGTTCGTCACCTTCGGCCTGTGGCGGGCCGACAACCGCTCCGAGCTGAAGATGGACCGGCATTTGCGCCACGCCGCCATGATCTCGACGCGCGGCCAGGGCGGCAAGGGCAGCGTGACCAGCGGCGTGTCCAGCTTCAAGGAGCAGATGTCGCTGAACGACGACCGCTTTCTCGACATCGTGCCGGAGCCCTGGTGGAACGGCCCCACCGCCGTGCTGATGACGCTGTTTCCCAGCGTCATCATCCAGCAGCAGGTGAACTCGCTGTCCACGCGCCACATCCAGCCGGTGGGCCACGACGCCTTCGACTTCGTCTGGACGCACTTCGGTTTCGCCGACGACACGCCCGAGATGACGCGCCGCCGGCTGCGCCAGGCCAATCTGTTCGGCCCGGCGGGCTTCGTGTCGGCGGACGACGGCGAGGTCATCGAGTTCTCGCAATCCGGCTTCGAACAGAAGCCCTGGCACCGCAGCGTGGCGGAACTGGGCGGCAAGACCGCCGAAAACACCGACCACATGGTCACGGAAACGCTGATCCGCGGCATGTACGCGTATTGGCGTCGGGTCATGGAGGCCTGACGATGCTGGACTTTCCGCTCTACTACCAACTGACCTGCCTGTACAACGACTACGCCGCCGCGCTGGACGCGGAACAATGGGAAAAGTGGCCCGAGTTTTTCCTGGAAGACTGCGTGTACAAGGTGCTGCCGCGCGAGAACCACGAGCGCGGCTATCCGCTGGCAACCATGTCCTTCGAAAGCCGCGGCATGCTGAAGGACCGCATCTACGGCGCCACCGACACCATCTTCCACGATCCCTACTACCAGCGCCACGTGGTGGGCGCGCCGCGAGTGCTGTCGGTACAGGGCGACCGCATCGAGTCCGAGGCCAACTACGCCGTGTTCCGCACCAAGCCCAGCCAACTGACCACGGTGTTCAACGTGGGCCGTTATCTGGACGTGGTCCGGCGCGGCCCCGACGGGCTCAAGTTCGAATCGCGGCTCTGCATCTTCGACAGCGAGCTGGTGCCGAATTCGCTTATCTACCCCATTTGAGAAAGGACACGACAGCAATGAGCACGCAATGGATCAAGGCCATCGCGCGGGACGAGGTGCCTGAAGACGACGTCATCGCCGTGCAGGCCGGCGGCCGCGAGATCGCGCTGTATGGCGTGGACGGCGAGGTCTACGCCACCGCCAATCTCTGTACGCACGGCAATGCGCGGCTGTGCGACGGCTTTCTAGAGGGGCATGAGATCGAATGTCCGCTGCATCAGGGGCGCTTCGACGTGCGCGACGGGCGCGCGCTCTGTTCGCCGCTGCGCGAGAACATTGCCGCCTATCCGGTCAGGATCGAGGACGGCGTGGTGTTCGTGGCGTTGTAGCGTCTTTGTCAGACCGCGAGGCGCAGCGCCTCGTTGGCGGCCGCCATGCCCATGGCGGCCGTGACGGTCACGACCGAGCCATAGCCGGCGCAGGACAGGCCTTGCGGCGCCAGGGTCTGGCCCGAAGCGCCCATGTCGTCCTCGCCTTCCGTGGGGCGAGTCCAGGCGTCGGGCAGGATGGCGGGCTGGTCGAACCATAGGGCATGGATGCCCATCTTCGGCACGCGCTTCAGTGCTTTGCCGTTCTGATCGGAAGCTCGCGGAAAGCCGTGTTCGCGGCGCAGCTTGTTGCGCAGCTTGGACAACAGTGCATCGTTGACCGCAGCCGACAGGTCGCCGGCGCGCAGCGCCAGCGGATCGGTCTTGCCTCCAGCGCCGCCGCACAACAGCATGGGCACGCCGACTTCGCGCGCATGCAGGATCATCGCGATCTTCGCCGCGGCCTGGTCGGTGCAGTCGATGATGACCGAATACGGGCCGGGCAGGACCTGGGCGACGTTCTCGGGCGAAACGAAGTCATCCACCCGCGTCAGCCGGCATTCCGGATTGATCGCCAGCACGCGCTCGGCCATGGCATCGACCTTGGACTGGCCCAGCGTCTCGGTCAAGGCGTGGATCTGCCGATTGACGTTGGATTCGGCGATGTGGTCCAGGTCGATGAGCGTCAACGCGCCGACCCCGCAGCGCGCCAGGGCTTCGACGGTCCAGGAACCCACGCCGCCCAGGCCTGCTATTGCCACATGGGCGTTGCGCAGGCGGGTCGGGGCTTCGGGGCCGTAGAGGCGGGAAAGACTGCCGAAGCGGCGGTCGAGGTCGGCTTGGGGTTCTGGGGTGTTCATGAGGGCGTATTTTATTGCAGGCGGGTGTTAGGGGACGGGTGCTGGTTCTTGAGACGCCTGGCACGGCGGCGCCCGGGGTGGCGCGGGGCAACGATTGCGGTCCGGAGCGTTCGCTCCGGACTTCCCCTGCGTCATCCTCGTCACCGCCTCCGGCGGTTCCTTCGGATTCCCTCGGGCTTATCGACGCCCCGCGCCACCCCAGGCGCCGCCGCGCCAGGCTCTGCTGATTGAATCTTGCCGGTCGCTGGGACGGGTGGTGTGCTTGGCGTTCTTCTCCCCGACGAGGAAGAGAGAAAGATCTTGCGGGGACGCCAAAGACGGCCGCGCGGGCGGCCTTCTTTGGCATATGGTTGCAGTCAGTTGTACGGATGGCGCTGCGCGCGGGTGCAGGCATGCACTCATATGCAATCCGTCGCCCAGCAACGATTCCTGCTCAAGCGCAGATCATCATCAGCGCACAGCGGCATCACCAATCGCAAGACGCCGCGTAAGCCCCAAAAGGCCGCCCGGGCGGCCGGCCTGGGGCGGGCCCCGCAAGACCATCGCCCAACCCCCACCGTCGGCGAGAATCCTACGAAGACCAGGCACCCCAGCTGACGCCAAGTTTCAAAAGCGGAGTCTGGCGCGTCGGTGCGCTGGGGCGCGCGGGGCGTCGATAAGCCCGAGGGAATCGGAAGGGAAGGCCGAAGGCCTGGACGACGATGACGACGGGGAAGTCCGGAGCGAACGCTCCGGACCGCAATCGTTGCCCCGCGCGCCCCAGCGCACCGACGCGCCAGACGGATTAAGAACCCGCCGCTGCGCCAGCAGCAGACTCAGCAGCACCACCGCCAACAACATCATCCCCCCCGAGCGCCTGATAAACCGTCACCTGATTCACCAACCGATTCAACATATTCTCATCCCGAGAAACCTCAGCCACCCGCCGCTTCTCCTGCGCGTCCAGCCAGTCCTTCAACGGCACCGCCCCCGCCCGGTAGCGCACTTCGTACAGACGCTCGGCCTCGCGCGCCGCGCGCAGAGACGCGTCCAGCTGCTCTGCCTGCAAGCGCAGTTGCGTGCGATTGGACAGCGCGTTTTCCACGTCCGCCATCGCCTGGTACAGCGCCTGCCGGAAATTCACCACCCGCTCTTCGTAGTCGGCCTTGGAGATCTTGATGTTGAGCTGCATCTGGTTCCATTGCAGGAACGGCAGCGTCAGCGCCGCCCCCAGCGAGCCCACCGGGTTCTTCAGGACATCGGACAACGTGGGGCTCGAACTTCCCAAGGCGCCGGTCAGCGTCAACGGCGGGTAGAAGCTGGCGCGGGTTGCGTCGACGGTGGACAGGGACTGGCGCAGGCGCAGCTCGGCGGCGCGCAAGTCGGGACGGCGGCCCAGCAAGTCGGCCGGCACGCCGGCGCGCGCTTGCGGCAAGGGATAGCCCGGCAATCGCGCCGGGTCGGCCATCATGCGGTCCGGCGGGCCGTCGAACAGGATGGTCAGGGCGTTGGCGTATTCCACCCGTTGCTGCACCAGCAGCGTATGAGCGGCTTCCTGGCTGGCCACGGTCTGTTCAGCCTCGGCCATTTCCAGCGCCGACGCGCCGCCCGCCGCGTATTGGGCGCGCACCAGGTCCTGCGTCCTGCGTGCGTACGCGATGCTCTCGGCGCTGCTGGCAATGCGCTGGTTGATGAAGGCGGTCTGCCAGTACAGCGTGGCCGTGGTGCCCACCAGGGACAGCGCGGCACTCTGGCGGTCCTGCTCGGTCGCGAGCGCATCCCACTGCGCCGCGTCGCGCTGGCTGGACAGCTTGCCCCACAGGTCCACTTCGTAGCTGACAGTCAACTCCGCCGCGTTGGTCCGAGAGATCGCGCGATCGCCGTACAGATTGCGGTTGCGCGTCACATTGGCGTTGCCGCCCAGTTGCGGCAGCAGCTTGTCCTCGGTGATTCCAGCCTGGTACTGCGCCCGGCGCACGCGGATCGCGGCGGCGGCCAGGTTGTTGTTGCGCGCCAGCGCGGCGTCGACCAGGCCGTTGAGCGTCGGGTCGTTGAAATTGCGCCACCACTGGCCGCCATCGGCCAGCGGCCCGGCCTGGAAGTCGCCTGCGGGCGCATGGGTCCAGGCGGCTGGAATGGACGTCAGCGGCGGCTCGTAGTCGGTGTGCAGCAGGCTGCCGCAACCGGCCAGGGCCAGCAGCAGCGCCAGGGCGGCAGGTTTGCAGATCAGGGAAACCGCTTTCATCTTCCTCATTCCCGGGCCAGGGCCTCGACGGGATCCAGGCGCGCGGCATTGCGCGCCGGCAAATAGCCAAAAAGCACACCGATCAGCGTCGAGCAGCTGAACGCCGCCACCATCGATGTCGTGGAATAGATCATCTGGAACGACCCGCCCGTGGCCTTGGACACCAGCACGCCCAGCCCCAGGGACAGCACGATGCCGATGGCGCCGCCTATCAGGCACACCAGCACCGCTTCGATCAGGAACTGCTGCATGATGTCGCTGCGCCGCGCCCCCACCGCCATGCGCACGCCGATCTCGCGGGTGCGCTCGGTCACCGACACCAGCATGATGTTCATGACGCCGATGCCGCCCACCATCAGCGAGATCAAGGCAATCATGGACACCAGCAGCGTCATGGTGGCGGTGGTGCGTTCGATGGTCTTGCGGATCGCGTCCGTGTTGAACACGAAGAAATCCTTGGTCACGTGGCGCCGCGTCAGCACGCGCACGATGGCCTGCTCCGCCGCGGCGGGCGGCGAGGCGTCATTGACGCGCACCGTGATGCTTTTCAGATGCTGCTGGCCCAGCACGCGCGACAGCGCCGTGGTGTAGGGGACCCATACGTTCAACGAATCATTGCTGCCGAAGACGGTTTCCTTCTTTTGCGTCACCCCGATCACGCGCGCCGGCATCGACCCCAGGAATACCACCTGCCCGATGGGCTCGGTATGCGAGCCGAACAGCTTGCGCCGGGTGGCGTCATCGATCACCACTTCCTGCGCACGCCGCAGCACGCTGGTCTCGTCGAAGAACTTGCCCTGGGCCAGCTTGATGGCGCGCACGCGGAAATATTGCTCGCCCACGCCCTGGATCACGCCGGTCACCGACACGTTGCGATAGCGCAGCGTGTTGCTGGTGGAGACTTCCGGCGTAACGCTGTCCACATAGGATTCGCGCGCCAGGGCGTCGGCGTCGGCCGGCACCAGGGTGCGGATATTGACGGCCTTCTCGTCGCCGAAGTCCTTGCCCGGAAAGATCTCCACCGTGTTGGTGCCGATCTCGCTGATGTCGTCCAGGATCTTGCGGCGCGAGCCTTCGCCCAGCGCCACCACCGACACCACGGCCGCGATGCCGATGATGATGCCCAGCATCGTCAGCGAGGTGCGCAGCCGGTGCGCATTCATCGCCAGCAACGCCATGCGCAAAGCCTCGCGGCAACGGTCCAGGTAGGCCTGCCACACAGGCCGCGCGGCCAGCGCCGGCGCATCTTCCTTGACGCGTTCGCGCCGCGGCGCGTCGGGATTGCGCTTGTCGGCGACGATCTCGCCGTCGCTGATCTCGATGATGCGCTGGGCGTGGCGCGCCACATTCATATCGTGCGTGACGATGATGATGGTGTGGCCGGCCGCGTTCAGTTCTTCCAGGATGCGCAGCACTTCCTGGCCGGTGTGCGTATCCAGCGCGCCGGTCGGCTCGTCGGCCAGGATGATGTCGCCGCCGTTCATCAGCGCCCGCGCGATGCTGACGCGCTGCTGCTGGCCGCCGGACAGTTGGCCGGGCCGGTGCCCGGACCTGTCGCCCAATCCCAGCCGCTTGAGCAGTTCATCGGCGCGTTCCAGGCGCGCCTCGCGCCGCTTGCCGGCGTAGACGGCCGGCACCTCGACGTTGCCCTGCGCGGTCAGATCGGACAGCAGGTGGTAGCGCTGGAAGATGAAGCCGAAGTGCTCGCGGCGCAGCTCGGCCAGTTCGTCCGGGTCCAGCTCGCCCGTGCTGCGCCCGTCGACCCGGTACTCGCCGCGGGTGGGGCGATCCAGGCAGCCCAGGATGTTCATGAGCGTGGACTTGCCCGACCCGGACGCACCCACGATCGCCACCATCTCGCCGGCCTCGATAGCCAGGTTGACGTCCTTCAGCACCGCGATGGTCTGTTCGCCCGCGGGAAACTCGCGGCGCACGCCCGTAAGCGATATCAAAGGCCCGCTCATGTCAGGCCCCCGGCGCAGCCGCGGCCGGCGCGGCATCCGCCGACACGACGCGCTCGCCCACCTCCAGCCCTTCCAGCACCTGCGCCTGGACGTTGTTGTTCATGCCTATCCTGACCTGGCGCGTTTCGGTCTTGTTGTCCTTCAGGACCACGCGCACGGCGTAGCGGCCGTCCTCGCCGCGCTTGCCCAGCGCCGAGGCCGGCACCACGACCGTGTTCTTGGCCTCGCCCAGCACGATGAAGACCTGGGCGGTCATGGAGATGCGCAGCTTCTCGTCCGGATTGGGCACGTCGAACAGGCCGTTGTAGTAGACGGCGGCGGTGGTGGAGCTGCCGCTGGTCGATCCGGTAAGCGAAGACGCCGCGTCGTCCTTCTGCACGGAATCCGGCGCCGGCTCCACGGCGCGCAGGGCGGCGCGGTAACGCTCGTCGGGTTCGCCCAGGATGGTGAAGTACACCGGCAGGCCGGGCTTCACGCGGGTCACGTCGGCTTCCGAGATCTGCGCCTTGATGGTCATGGTGTCCACCTGGGCCACCTTGATGATGGTGGGCGCGCTCTGGATCGAGTTGACGGTCTGGCCTTCCTTGGTCACCACCGCGACCACCATGCCGTCGATGGGCGAGACGATGCGCGTATAGCCCAGGTTGACCCGGGCGGTGTCGACCTGGATCTCGGCCTGCGCGATCTGCGCCTCCAGCGAGGCGATTTCGGCGCGGGTCACGCCCAGCGTAGCCTCGGCGCTCTCGTAGGCCTCGCGCGAACTGGCGTCGGCCGCCAGCATCTGCCGCTGACGGCGGAAGGCCAGCTCGGCCTGCTTCAGCGTGGCGACCTTGGCGGCCCGCTCGGCGCGCCGGGTCTGCAAGGCGGCCTCGGCGTTGCGCAGCTCGTTCTGCTGGGTCATGTCGTCGATCTCGGCGACCAACTGGCCCTTTTTGACGCGGTCGCCCAGCGCCACCTTCAGGGATTTGAGCTGGCCGGTAGCCTGGGCGCCGACGCTGACGCGTTCGATGGCGTCGATGGTGCCGCTGGCCAGCACGCTGTCTTCAAGGTCGGCCCGGGTGACCTCGGCCACCGCGAAAGTAGGCGGCGGCGGCGCGGAAAAGAATGCGGCGCGCACGCCGAACCCGGCTAAAAGCAGAAAAACGGCGATCAGGGCGTAGCGCTTGAACTTGCTGCGAGACTTTTTCATTGAACCTGTCGGATGTGGCGCTGGAAATCGAGCCAGCGCCGGTATTGCGAATTGCGGACCGGACAAGGGGAGGCTTGCCCACGCTGCCTGCACATCCTAAACGTCTAGTGCGTCCGAACCATCGACGATCTGTGGCGAAACGGTGAAAAACAGTAAAGCGGAACGGAACGTCAAGGTCCGCGTGATTGTTCCGTTGCATGAACGATACAACGCTTTGTCCGTCCCCCACGCAAGCCCTCGCACGCAGATGCGGCGAACGTGCCGCCATCTTGCGCCATAAGCATGCGACTTCGCCCCTAGATAGCCGGCATCATGCGATTGGCGCCAAAATACGTTTGCGGCGCTGCAAAACAGCAGCGCCTCGACATAGGGCGACGATATGGCCAGAATGAACGCAGTTACGCCGTATCCGTGTCCATTTCTCATAGATCCCCCTCTTCGTCACCCAGTTCCCCAGAATTTTCCGGGGCGGTGCTTTTGTGCCTGCTGGCCATGATGAATCACGTGGCGCTCACTGGGGGACGGATCACGGTTTCCCTCACTGCGCTGCAGATGGGGCTGTCGACCTTCAAGGTGGGCACGCTGGTCGCGGTGTTCGCGGTGCTGCCCATGCTGTTCTCGGTGCGCGCCGGCCGCTGGGTCGACCGGGTCGGCATTGTGCGGCCGCTGGTCATCGGCACGGCCCTGGTCGCCTCGGGCACCGCGCTGCCCTTCATCTCACAGACCCAGTTCGCCCTGCTGATAGCCTCCTGCTGCATCGGCATCGGCTTCATGTTGCATCAGGTCGCCACGCAAGACCTGCTGGGCCACGCGGAACCGGCTCAACGGCTGCGCAATTTCTCCTTTATGTCTCTGGCGCTGGCGGGGTCCGGATTCTCGGGCCCGCTGATCGCCGGGCTCGCGATCGACCATCTGGGCACGCGTCTGGCCTTCGGCCTGCTGACCTTGGGTCCGTTGCTTTCGGCGGGCGGCCTTTATGTCTTGCGTCACCAATTGAAGGCGGTGGATTCGCAGCTGTCAGGTAAAAAAGAGGCTGAAAAGCGGCGCGTTACTGAATTGCTGGAAGTGCCGGCATTGCGCCGCATCCTGATGGTCAACACGATTTTGTCCGGCGCGTGGGACACCCATTTGTTCGTCGTGCCCATTTTCGGCGTCGCCATCGGCCTGTCGGCCACCACCATTGGCGTCATTCTTGCGTCCTTCGCGGCGGCTACTTTCGTTATCCGCCTGATATTGCCCTTCATCCAGCGCCGTGTGCGGTCCTGGACGCTGGTGCGGGTAGCGATGGCGACAGCCGCCATTGATTTCATGCTTTACCCGCTGTTCACCGACGTTAACGTCCTGATCGTGCTGTCTTTCATCCTTGGTCTGGCCCTGGGCTGCTGTCAGCCGAGTATGCTTTCCCTGCTGCACCAGCATTCGCCGCCGGGCCGCGCCGCCGAGGCCGTGGGCCTGCGGATGGCCCTGATCAACGGCTCGCAGGTGTCCCTGCCGTTGACCTTCGGCGCGCTCGGTGCGGTAATTGGCGTTGCCCCCCTCTTCTGGGCGTACTCCGTGGCCCTGATGGCCGGAGGCTGGGCCAACCGCAATCCCCCGATCGAATCTGAACGCAAAGCGTAGCCGTGAACATGCAGTCCTCTCCTCCCGCCGCCGGCAATTCCGGCGCCAGCCTGCCCTTTCGTCTTTGGACTGCGCAAGAGCGGCAGGAATCACTGGACGAGGCGCTGCGCCACTGGCAATCGGGCGAAGACGTGTGGGTCTACGGCTACGGCTCCCTGATCTGGCGGCCCGACTTCGACTTCGTGGAGCGCCGGCTGGCAACGCTGCGCGGCCACCACAGGGCGCTGTGCCTGTGGTCGCGGGTCAACCGCGGCACCCCGGAATGCCCGGGTCTGGTATTCGGCCTGGACCGGGGAGGCTCCTGCCGCGGGGTGGTCTACCGCCTGGCGGGCGACCAGGTGCCAACCTATTTCCCCGCGCTCTGGGAGCGCGAGATGTCCACTGGCGCCTATCTGCCCCGCTGGATCAACTGCGCCACCGATACCGGCACCGTGCGGGCGCTGGTCTTCATCATGAACCGGGACAATCCGGCCTACATCCGCGCCCTGCCCGAACCCGAGCTGCTGGCCATCGTGCGCCGCGCCGCCGGACGCTACGGCCCCTGCACCGAATACGTGGTGCAGACCGCCCAGGCGCTGCGCGCCGCCGGCATCCATGACGCCCGCCTGGACGCCATCGCGCGCCGGCTGGAGCTGGACGGGCACACCCTGCCGGAAGGCGCCTGAGGCCCGGCCTCGGGAAATCTTGCCTGCGCCCTGAGCGGGGTCAATGAGGGTACCGCCTCCCAGGCGGTATAAACTCCTTGTTATCAACGCTGAACTACTAGCCCCATGTCCGTCTCTGATCTGCGTCAAAGCTACGACAAGAACGTGCTGCTCGAAGGCCAGGCCGCCGCCTCCCCGTTCGAGCAGTTCACCCGCTGGTTCGACGAGGCCCTGGCCGCCAAGGTCCCCGAACCCAACGCCATGACCCTGGCCACGGTGGACGCCAGCGGCCAGCCCAGCGCGCGCATCGTCCTGATCAAGGGCTTCGATGAGCGCGGGTTCACGTTCTTCACCAATTACGAATCCCGCAAGGGCCTGGACCTGCAGGCCGAGCCGCGCGCCAGCCTGCTGTTCTTCTGGCAGCCGCTGGAGCGCCAGGTCCGCATCGAAGGCGTGGTCGAAAAAGTGGCCGGCGACGAGTCGGACGCCTACTACCACAGCCGCCCCGCCGGTTCGCGCATCGGCGCCTGGGCCTCGCGCCAGAGCCAGCCCATCACCCGTGAAGAGCTGGAAGCCCGCGAACGGGAATTCCGCGAGCGTTTCGGCGAACAGCCGCCGCGCCCGCCGCACTGGGGCGGCTACCGCCTGAAGCCCACCGCCTTCGAATTCTGGCAAGGCCGGCCCTCGCGCCTGCATGACCGCCTGCGCTATGTCGCCGACGGCCAGGCCTGGAAGATCGAACGCCTGTCGCCTTGATGCCGGGCGCCGCGCGCCCGCCCCCAATTAACGATTGCATGACCGCCTCCTCCCCTGATTTTGACGCCGCCTTTTTCCGCACCGCGCTGGGCCGTTACGCCACGGGCGTGACCGTCGTGACGACCGCCGACCCCGATGGCGCGCCCATCGGCCTGACGGTCAGCTCCTTCAACTCCGTGTCGCTGAACCCGCCACTGGTGCTGTGGAGCCTGTCGCGCAGTTCGTCGTCGCTGGCCGCCTTCGAGCAGTGCGAGCGCTACGTCGTCAACGTATTGGGCGCGGAGCAGATCGCGCTGGCGCGCCGCTTCGCCACCGGCAAGACGCCGGACCGCTACGCAGGCCTCACGGTGCATCGCGCGCCGGGCGGCACGCCCATGCTGGACGGCCACTGCGCCGCCTGGTTCGAATGCCACAACCGCAGCCGCTACGTCGAGGGCGACCATGTCATCATGGTGGGCGAAGTGGAGCGCTGCGGCCATAGCGGCGAGCCGCCGCTGGTCTTCCATGCCGGCGGTTTCGACCTGACCCCGGCTGGCGCCCGTTCGGAAAGGAAAACGCCATGAGCGTGGATGTGGATTGCGTCGTCATCGGCGCGGGCGTGGTGGGCCTGGCGATCGCGCGCGCGCTGGCCCAGTCCGGACGCGAGGTGCTGGTGGCGGAAGCCACCGAGGCGATCGGCACCGGCACCAGTTCGCGCAACTCCGAAGTCATACACGCCGGCATCTACTACCCGGCGGGCAGCCTCAAGGCCCGGCTCTGCGTGCGCGGCAAGCACCTGCTTTACTCCTATTGCGCCGAGCGCGGCGTGCCCTACAAGCGGCTCGGCAAGCTCATCGTCGCCACCACGACGGAACAGGCCGCGCAGCTGGAGGGCATTGCCCAGCGCGCCCGCGCCAACGGCGTGGACGACCTGCAGTTCATTTCCGGCGAGGACGCCATGCGCCTGGAGCCCGCGCTGCGCTGCACCGCGGCGCTGTCCTCGCCGTCCACCGGCATCGTCGACAGCCATGCGCTGATGCTCTCGTTCCAGGGCGACGCCGAAAACGCCGGCGCCCAGTGCGTCTTCCACACGCCGCTGGTGTCCGGCCGGGTCCGCCCCGAAGGCGGCTTCGAGCTGCAATTCGGCGGCGACGACGCCATGACCCTGAGCTGCAACGTGCTGATCAATTCAGCCGGCCTGCACGCGCCGGCGCTGGCGCGCCGCATCGACGGTCTGCTTGCGTCCAGCATCCCCAAGGATTACCTGTGCAAGGGCAGCTATTTCACGCTGTCCGGACGCGCGCCGTTCTCGCGCCTGATCTACCCTGTGCCGCAGCATGCCGGCCTGGGCGTGCATCTGACGCTGGATCTGGGCGGCCAGGCCAAGTTCGGCCCCGACACCGAATGGGTCGAAACCGAGGACTACACGCTGGACCCGGCCCGCGCCGACGTCTTCTACGAGGCCGTGCGCAGCTATTGGCCGGCCCTGCCCGATGACGCGCTAGCGCCCGGCTACACCGGCATCCGCCCCAAGATCTCCGGCCCCCACGAGCCCGCGGCCGATTTCGTCATCGCCGGCCCGGCCGCGCATGGCGTGCCCGGCCTGGTGAACCTGTTCGGCATAGAATCCCCGGGGCTGACCTCCAGCCTGGCCCTGGCCGAAGAGACCCTGGCCCGTCTGAACGGATGATCCCCACGCCGCGCATGCCGCGCGTGGCGCCATCAACAAATACTGTCACCTCTTCTCCTTTTTCTCCTCTCCCTGAACCATGCAGCACAACGACTACATCCTGACCCTGTCCTGCCCCGACCGCACGGGCATCGTGTACCGCGTCAGCGGCCTGTTGTTCGAATTGGGCTGCAACATCCTGGATTCGCAGCAGTTCGGCGACGAAGAGACCGGGCGCTTCTTCCTGCGGGTGCACTTCGACGTCCCGGTGGGCGTAGCCGCCAGCGACCTGCGGGCGCGGCTGGACGGGATGTCGGCGGAATACGGCATGGAGCTGAAGCTGCATGACGCCCGCCGCAAGGAACGCCTGCTGATCATGGTCAGCAAGCAGGGCCACTGCCTGAACGACCTGCTGTTCCGCGTGCACAGCGGCCATCTGCACGCCGAAGTTGCCGCCATCGTCTCGAACCACAACGACTACGCCAGCCTGGCGGCGTCCTACGGCATCCCGTTCCACCACCTGCCGGTCACCGCCGACACCAAGGCGGAACAGGAAAAGCAGGTGCTGGCCCTGGTCGATCAGGAAGGCATCGACCTGGTGGTGCTGGCCCGCTATATGCAGATCCTGTCGGAAGACATGTGCCGCGCGCTGAACGGCCGCGCCATCAACATCCACCACAGCTTCCTGCCCAGCTTCAAGGGCGCCCGCCCCTACCACCAGGCGCATGCGCGCGGCGTCAAGATCATCGGCGCCACCGCCCACTACGTGACCTCGGACCTGGACGAAGGCCCCATCATCGACCAGGACATCGAACGCGTGGACCACACGATGACCGCCCAGGACCTGACCCAGGTCGGCAGCGACATCGAATCCCTGGTGCTGTCGCGCGCCGTGCGCAGCCACGTCGAGCACCGCATCCTGCTCAACCGCAACAAGACCGTCGTCTTCCGCTGATCCTCAGCTTGCGGATCGCCGTCCGGCGGATTCGCCTGGCGGCGGATCCTCGGGCGCGCCTGCCCCCAGCGGGAACTGGCGCGCCGCCATTTCCACCGCCTTTTCCTGCAGCGGCGAACGCGCAGCCTCGGGCCAGATCATCTGGCTGACCGAGCGGGCCGCGTGCTCGAAGGCAATGAAGCGCGTCCCCGCCAGCCCGCTGCGCGACAGGCAGGCCGGCACGATGGACACGCCCAGCCCCTGCGACACCAGCGACGCCACGCTCAGCCAGTGCCTGACCTCGTGCCGGATCACGGGCATGAAGCCCGCCGACACGCACATGGACAGCACCGTCTCGTAATAACTGGGCGAAGCGGCCCGGGCGAAGAACACGAAGTCGTCCGCGGCCAATTCCGCCAACCGCAGGGATTCCCGGCCGGCCAGGGGATGCGCCTGCGGCAGGCACACCACGAAAGGCTCGGCCATCAAGTCGCGCGCCAGCACGCCTGGCGGCACCGGATTGGCATGGATGAAGCCCAGATCCTGCTCGCCGCGGCGCACGGCCTCGATCTGGTCATGGGAATTCAATTCGGTCAGCACATGTTCCACGTCGGGCAGCTCGGCGCGCATGGCGTTGAGCAGCGCCGGCAGGCCGCGGTACAGCATGGAACCGACGAAGCCGATGCGCAGCCGGCCGCGCAGGCCCGCGTCCACGCGCTGCACCAGTGTGCGCACCTCTTCCGCCTGGCGCAGCAACGTCAGGGCTTCCCGGTACAGCACCTGGCCGGCGTCGGTCAGCTCGACGTGGCGGCTGGTGCGGGTCAGCAGGCGCGCGCCGACGTTGTCCTCCAGTTGGCGGATGGCGTAGCTGAGCGGCGGCTGGGAAATGTGCAGCCGCGTGGCCGCGCGGCTGAAGTGGCGTTCTTCGGCCACGGCAATGAAATAGCGCAACAGGCGCGGATCCAGGTCCATTTGTCTCCCCTGGGACTGCAATCCATACTTTTTTTGGATTGTTCTACACACAAACAGTATTTGTATAGATTAATCCATGCAAGCACCATCACAGGCATCGTTCCCGTCTTCAGCAGGATGCCGCCATGGATACCCCCGTCAAGACCGCGCCCACCGCCGCCACGCCCGTTCCGGATTCGCGCGGACAAAACCTGTTCAGCGCGGACCCTTACGCCGAGGCGCTCAGCCGGCGCTACCTGCCGCCCGCGCTGCACGCCCACCTGCTGCCCCACCTGGAACGGCTGGGCGCGCTGGCAGGCGGCGTCATGGACGAACTGGCCGCCACCGCCGACAAGCACCCGCCCACGCTGTCCGTGCGCAGCCGCGCCGGCGCCGACGAGTCCCGCATCGACAAGCATCCGGCCTACGTCGAACTGGAGCGCCTGGCCTACAGCGAATTCGGCCTGGCGGCGCTGTCGCACCGCGGCGGCGTCCTGGGTTGGCCCGAACCCATGCCCGCGGCCGCCAAGTACGCGCTCAGCCATCTGTTCGTGCAGGCGGAGTTCGGCCTGTGCTGCCCGGTCAGCATGACCGACTCGCTGGCTCGCACCCTGCGCAAGTTCGGCGACCCGGAACTGGTCGAGCGAGTCCTGCCCGAAGTGACCTCGCAGGATTTCGATGCGCTGCGCCAGGGCGCCATGTTCATGACCGAACAGGGCGCCGGGTCCGACGTCAGCGCCACCGAAGTGACCGCCACGGCGCAGGACGACGGCACCTGGCTCGTCCACGGCGACAAATGGTTCTGCTCCAATCCGGACGCAGGCTACGCCATGGTGCTGGCGCGCAGCGAAGCCCAGGCCGGCCTGAAGGGCGTATCGCTGTTCCTGCTGCCGCGCGACCTGGCCGACGGCACGCACAACCACTACCGCATCCTGCGCCTGAAGGACAAGCTGGGCACGCGCTCGATGGCCAGCGGCGAGATCCGCCTGGAAGGCGCGGTGGCCTGGCTGGTGGGCGAGCGCGGCCGCGGCTTCAAGCACATGGCCGACATGATCAATAATTCGCGCCTGTCCAACGGCATGCGAGCCGCCGGCCTGATGCGCCGCGCCGTGACCGAGGCGGTCTATGTCTCGCAGCACCGGCGCGCCTTCGGCAAGCGCCTGATCGACATGCCGCTGATGCAGCGCCAGTTGGTCAAGATGACGGTCTGGGCCGAACAGGCCCGCAGCGTGATGTTCCAGACGGCGCGTGCGCTGGCCGACGCGGACCAGGGCGCGGCCGATCCGGCGCTGGCGCGCATCCTCACGCCGCTGATCAAGTTTCGCGCCTGCCGCGATGCGCGCAAGGTGACCGGCGACGCCATGGAAGTGCGCGGCGGCTGCGGCTACATCGAGGAATGGACCGAACCGCGTCTGGTGCGCGACGCCCACCTGGGCTCCATCTGGGAAGGCACCAGCAACATCGTGGCGCTGGACGTGCTGCGCGCCATCACCCGGGAAAACTCGCTGCCGGCGCTGCGCAGCCATATCGACGGCCTGCTGGCCGCAGGCCGCCCCTGCCCGCCCGAACTGGCCGACATGCAGGCGCGCGCGCTGGAGCAGACCTATGCCCTGGCCGAACACGCCGCGCAGGCCGACCGCCCCGAGCTGGCGCGCCAGGCGGCTTCGCTGCTGTACCACGCGGTTTCCATGGCCGCCCTGCGCTGGGAAGCCACCGAACCCGGCCTGGAAAGCCGCGCGCTGCTGGCCGACCAGGTGCTGCAGCATCGCCTGGGCCCGCGCGATCCCTATGCCATTGCGGCCGACGAAAGCACGGCGTGCCGCGCCATCCTGCAATACGCGCTGTAAGAACCGACGCCGGCGGCACAGCCGGCGCGCAACCACTGGAGACAAGCATGAACCGAACCTTCGCCCCTTTGCTGCTGGCGGCTGCCGCCGCCATCGCCCCCGCCGCACCCGCGCTGGCCGCGGACGCCTATCCCTCGGCCCGGCCCGTGACGCTGATCGTGCCCTTCCCGCCGGGCGGTCCCACCGACGCCCTGGCGCGCAGGCTGGCCGACAAGCTGCGGCAACCGCTCAACCAGAACGTCATCGTCGAAAACCGCGCAGGCGCCGGCGGCAACATCGGCTCCGAGTACGTGGCGACCGCCAAGCCGGACGGCTACACCCTGCTGTTCGGCACCTCGGGGCCGCTGGCGATCAACGTCAGCCTGTACAAGAAGCAGGGCTACAACCCCGAGACCAGCTTCGCGCCCATCATCCGCATCGGCCACCTGCCCAACATCCTGGTGGTGAACCCGTCGGTGCCCGCCAACAATGCGCAGGAACTGATCGCCTACGCCAAGAAGAATCCGGAAAAGCTGAGCTACGCCTCGTCGGGCAACGGCGCCTCGTCGCACCTGGCCGGCATTCTCTTCAACAATATGGCCGGCACCCAGATCATGCACATCCCCTACAAAGGCACGGGACCGGCCCTCAATGACCTGCTGGGCGGGCAGGTGTCGATGTCGTTCACCGACATCCTCACCGCGCTGCCCTACATCAAGGCGGGCAAGCTGCGCGCCATCGGCCTGGCCAGCGCCCAGCGCTCGGATGCGCTGCCCGACCTGCCGACGCTTTCCGAGCAGGGACTCAAGGGCTACGACGTCAGCGTCTTCTTCGGCATCGTCGCGCCCAAGGGCACGCCGGCTGACGTAGTGGACACGCTGAACCGCGCCTTCAAGACCGCGCTGTCCGATCCCGAGGTCGCGCAGACGCTGCGCAGCCAGGGCATCGTCGAAGCCCAGGACCAGACGCCGCAGGGCCTGGCGACCTTCATCTCGGCCGAAGTGCCCAAATGGCGCGACCTCATCAAGAGCGCCCACGTTTCCATCGACTGAACGGACCCCACATGGCTGCAACCCTGCCCAACGCCGGCGCGCTCGCCGGCTGCAAAGTGATAGACCTGTCGCGCGTGCTGGGCGGCCCCTATTGCACGCAGATCCTGGCCGACCACGGCGCCGACGTGCTGAAGATCGAGCCGCCCGGCGGCGACGAGACGCGCGGCTGGGGCCCCCCCTTCCTGGGCGATACGGCGTCCTACTTCATCGGCGTGAACCGCAACAAGGACGGCATGACGCTGGACCTGTCGCAGCCCGCTGGGCAGGAATTGCTGCGCCATCTGCTGGCCGACGCCGATGTGCTGGTGGAGAACTTCAAGCCCGGCACGCTGGAGAAATGGGGCCTGGGATACGACACGCTGAGCCGCGACTTCCCCGCTTTGATCCATTGCCGGGTCAGCGGCTTCGGCGCGGACGGTCCGCTGGGCGGCCTGCCCGGCTACGACGCCTGCGCCCAGGCCATGTGCGGCCTGATGAGCGTGAACGGCGATGCGGACGGCGAAGCCACCCGGGTCGGACTGCCGGTGGTGGACATGGTGACCGGCCTGAACGCGGCCGTGGCCATCCTGCTGGCGCTCAATGAGCGTACCCGCAGCGGCCTGGGACAGTTCCTGGACATCACGCTGTACGACTGCGCCCTGTCGCTGCTGCATCCGCACGCGCCCAATTACTTCTACAGCGGCAAGGTGCCCGCGCGCAGCGGCAACGCGCACCCGAACATCGCGCCCTACGAAACGCTGCCCACGGCCAGCGGCCCGATCTTTCTCGCGGTCGGCAACAACCGCCAGTTCGCGCAGCTGGCTCAGGCTTTGGAAGCGCCAGGATTGGCGGACGATGCGCGCTACGCCACCAACGCCGACCGCCTGCGCAACCGCTCATCCTTGCGCGACGACCTGTCCGCGCTGCTGGCGGGCCACGACGCCGCTGCGCTGGCCGACCGTCTGCTGCGTGGCGGCGTCCCCGCCGCCGCCGTACAGACCGTGGACCAGGCCTTGGCGCATCCACATACCCGCCATCGCGGCATGGTGCTGGAGCAAGGCGACTATCGCGGCGTGGGTTCGCCGATCAAGCTGTCGCGCACGCCAGCCACGTTGCGCAAGCTGCCGCCGACGCTGCGTCCCGCCGACGCCGGCGAATAGGCCCGTGCGGCCTCAGCCGCCCTGGGCCACGCCTTCGCGGCGCGGATCGGCGCCGCCCTGCAGGCCGCCAGCATCGATCACGATGCCGTGGATGCCGCTGGGGAATTCGGTGATGCGCACCGGATGCCCCATGCGCTCAAGCTCTGGCGCCAGCGCCTCCAGCGCGGTGCCCTTCTCCAGCTCGGTCTCCTTGTTGCGGCTGCCCATGTTCGGCAGGTCGATGGCCGCCTGGATGTCCAGGCCCCAGTCCAGCACGCCCACAATGGTCTTGGCCACATAGTTGATGATGGCGCTACCGCCCGGCGACCCCACCAGCAGATAGGGCTTGCCATCGCGCAGCACGATCATCGGCGCCATCGAGCTGCGCGGGCGCTTGCCCGGTTCGACGCGGTTGGCGACGAGGCGGCCCTCGGGATCCTTGTAGGACGAGGAAAAATCCGTCATCTCGTTGTTCAGCAGGAAGCCGCGCACGAAGATCTTGCTGCCGAACTCGTTTTCGATGGTGGTCGTCATGCTCAAGGCATTGCCCTGGGCGTCCACCGCCACCAGATGGCTGGTCGAGGGCAGCGCCCACGCGTCGTCCTTGCCCAGCGACAGCAGCTTGCCTTCCGGATCGCCGGGCAGCGCCACCTTCATGCTGCGGTCCGGCTGGATCAGCGCGCCGCGCGCGCGCAGGTAGGCGGGGTCCAGCATGGCGCGCACCGGCACCCGCACGAAGTCCGGATCGGCCACGTAGAAATCGCGGTCGGCGAACGCCAGCCGGCCAGCTTCCGAAAAGTAATGCACCGCCTCCAGGCTGCCCGGCTTGTAGCGGGCGAGGGGGAACTGCTCCAGTTCGCCCAACATCTGCAGCACCGCGATCGGGCCGCTGCTGGGCGGCCCCATGCCGCACAGCTGGTAGCCGCGATAGGCGCCGCACACGGGATCGCGCGTCTCGGCGCGATAGCCCGCCAGGTCGGCCAGGGTCAGGTCGCCAGGCACGGCGTGGCCGCGTACGGCGGCAACGATATCCCGGGCGATGTCGCCCTGGTAGAACGCGTCCGCGCCTTGCTCCGCCACCGCGCGCAGCGTGCGCGCGAATTCCGGGTTCTTCAGCACGTGGCCCACCGGCCAGGGAGCGCCGTCCGGCGCGTAGAAGTAGGCCGCGGCCGCGGCTTGCGTGCGCAGTTCCTTGTTGCCGGCCAAAAGCTTATGCAAGCGCGGCGACACGGCAAAACCTTGTTCGGCCAGCCGGATCGCGGGCTGGAACAAGTCGGCCCAGGGCAGCGCGCCCTGCTCCTTGTGCGCCAGCTCCAAGCCTCGCAGCAAGCCCGGCACGCCCACCGCCAGGCCGCTGTTCACCGCGCGGGCGAATGGCACCGGCTTGCCGTCCGCATCCAGGAAACGTTGCGGCTGGGCCGCGGCGGGCGCGGTCTCGCGGCTGTCGTAGGTCTGGATACGGCCGCTCTTGGCCGAATACACCACCATGAAGGCGCCGCCACCGATGCCCGACGATTGCGGCTCCACCAGGTTCAGGACCAGTTGGGCGGCGATGGCGGCGTCCACCGCGCTGCCGCCCCGGCGCAGCATCTCGTCGCCCGCCTGCGTCGCCAGCGGATTGGCCGATGCCATCATGAAATGCGGCGCACGCACCAGTTGGCGCGTCTGTATGCCGCTGGCGGCCTCGGGGTTCAGGTCCTCGGCGGCCTGCGGCGTGCGGGCCCAGGCCGCGGGCATGGCGGCAAGCGCGGCGGCAAGCATGAGGGCGGCGGCGTGGCGGGGTGCGCGCATGGGAAGCTCCAGTGTGCGCCGGCTTTCCGGCAGGGGTTCATGATAGTCAAGGCGCCCGCGGCTGTCGCGACGCCAGCCGCATCCGGCTTAGAATCGCGGTTTCCGCCCACCGTCCCCACCGTGCCATGCGTTTGCGCCACATCGAGATTTTCGAAGCGATCCGCCGTACTGGATCCCTGACCGAGGCCGCGGCCGCGCTGCATATCTCGCAGCCCGCGGCCAGCAAGCTCCTGGCGCACGCCGAGGCGCAGCTGGGCTTCAAGCTGTTCGAGCGCGTCAAGGGCCGGCTCGTCGCCACGCGCGAAGCCGAGATCCTCACGCCCGAAGTCGCGCGCCTGAACCAGGACCTCAACAGCGTGCGCAGGCTGGCCGCCAGCCTGCGCGACCATCCCAACGGCCACCTGCGACTGGGCTGCGCGCCAGCGCTGGGCCTGGGGCTGCTGCCCGGCGTGGTGCGCGACAGCCGCGAGGCGCAGCCCGGCATCACCTTCGACATCCACACGCATCACAGCACCGAACTCGTACAGGGGCTGCTGACGCGCGAACTGGACCTGGCCATCACCTTCGACACCAACGACTATCCGGGCCTGACCCGCATGGGGCTGGGCCACACGGAGCTGGTGCACCTGAGCCGCAAGGAAGGCACGGGACCGCTGCCGCTGGCGGAGCTGACGGCCATGGCGGGCGACACGCTGATCGTGCTGGACGCGGCCGACGCCTCCGGCGCCCTGCTGCAGATGGCATTGGACGCGCAGGGCCTGGATCCGCAAGTCGCCATCCAGGTGCAAACGCACTACGTGGCCTGCGCGCTGGTGGACGCAGGCTGCGGCGACGCCATCGTGGACGCCATCACCGCGCAGGCGATGCTGCGTCCCGGCATGAACCTGCGCCGGCTGGACCCCGCGCTGCGCGTGCCGATCAGCATCATGGTGCGCAACCAGGATCCGCTATCAGCGCTGCACCGCGACTTCATCGAACGCTTGCGCGCCGCCTGCGAAGCGCTGCAGGCCGGACTCGACGCCGCGGCCTGAGGCGGCCGGCGCACAAAAAAAAGACGGGCGCCCGAAGGCGCCCGTCATTGCGTGCAGACAGGGCAGGCAGCGCCCGCCCCGCGCGGCATCAATCCAGCTTGATGTTCTGCTTCTTCACGACGTCCTTCGCCCAGTCATACTGCTCTTTGATTTCCTTGGCGAATTCTTCCGGCGTGTTGCCCGACGGCGCCGAACCCTGGTCGTCCAGCGCCTTGATGACCTTGGGGTCCTTCAGGGCCACCACGGCAGCGTCGCGCAGCTTGTTCACGACTTCCATCGGCGTGCCCTTGGGCGCCAGCAGACCGTACCAGACCGGCTGGTTCAGCACCGGGAAGCCGGCGTCCTTGAAGGTCGGCACGTCCTTGATCGAATCGATGCGGGTCGGCCACGCGATGGCCATGGCGCGCAGCTTGCCCGCCTGGATCTGCGGCATCGACGACGGCAGGTTGTCGAACAGGATTTCGATCTGGCCGCCGACGGCGTCAGCCACGGCCGGGCCCGAACCCTTGTACGGCACGTGCACGATGTCCGTGCCGGTGGCCATCTTGAACGATTCGCCCATCAGGTGCAGCACGCCGCAAGTGCCCGAGCTGCCGTAGGAGTACTTGCCCGGGTTCTTCTTCAGCTCTTCCAGGAAGCCCTTGAAGTCCTTGGCGGGGAACTTCGGGTTCACGGCCACCACGTTGGCGGTGTTGGCGAAGTTGGTGACCGGCTGGAAGTCCTTGATCGGATCGTAGGGCAGGTCATTGGGGCGGCAAGCGGGGTTCACGGCCATCGTCGACACGGTGGCGATCGACAGCGTGTAGCCGTCGGCATCGGCGCGCGCGGCTTCGGATGCGCCGATGGCGCCACCGGCGCCGCCCTTGTTTTCCACAACCATGGGCTGGCCCAGTTCCTGGCTCATGCGCTGCGTCACCAGGCGCGCGATGATGTCGGTCGAGCCGCCAGGCGCGAACGGAACGATCACGCGGATAGGCTTGCTCGGGTACTTGTCGGCAGCGAAGGCGGCGGAGGCGCCAAAGGTGCCGGCAACGCCGGAGGCCAGGGCAATGGCCACGGCCAGGGAGCGGACTTTATTCATAGGTGTGTTTCCTCCAATATGCGAGCCCGTGTGTGTACGGACCGTTGTGTGATGCGCCTGCCTGTAGACAGGTCAGCAATGAACGGCGGGAGGGCGCAAGTTCTGTGCGCAGGGAGAGCACTGCTTTTATAGGTTGCTTGTGGCACATGCGCCCGCCAGAATGACGGAGAATAGCAGCAAATGCTTACAGACGCATAGCGTCGGGATCCCCTTCTGACGCGCATCAAATACCTGCTCTCACATGTCCGTTGCCCTTCTGGTTTTCCCTGATTTCATGCTGGTCGCGCTGGGTTGGGCGCTGCGTCACAAACTGGATTTCTCGCGCGAATTCTTCGCCGGCACCGAGCGCCTGGTTTACTTCGTCCTGCTCCCCGCACTGCTGTTCCAGTCCATCCTGCGCACCCCCATCACCGCCGGCAACGCCGCCATGCTGCTGCAGGCCTGCGCAGCCGTCATCGCGACCGGCGTCGCGCTGACCTGGCTGGCGCGCTGGGCGCTGCGGCCGTCGCCGCTCAGCCTGGCCTCGTCCGCGCAATGCGGCTACCGCTTCAACACCTATCTCGGCCTGGCCTTGTCGGCCAGCCTGGGCGGCGCCCAGGGCCAGACGGTCATGGCGCTGATCGTCGGGTTCGCCGTGCCGATGGCCAACATGGCGGCGGTCTACGGCCTGGCGCGCCACAGCGGCGGCAACCTGCTGCGCGAACTGGCACGCAACCCGCTGGTCATTTCCACGCTGGCCGGCCTGGCCTGCAATCTGGCCGGCGTGCATCTGCCCGGCCCGCTGGACACGGCGCTGGGACGCCTGGGCGCTGCCGCGCTCGCGCTGGGCATCATGTGCGTGGGCGCCAGCCTTTCATGGGAAGGCGGCAAGGGCCATGGCGCGCTGATCGCCTGGATGCTCGGGGTCAAGCTGCTGGCGCTGCCCGCGGCGGCCCTGCTGATCGCGCATCTGCTGGCGCTGCCGCCGCTGGAATCGCAGATGCTGCTATTGTTCGCGGCCCTGCCCACCGCGTCCGCGGCCTATGTGCTGGCCATGCGCATGGGCGGCGACGGCCGCATGGTGGCCGTGCTGATATCGCTGGGCACGCTGCTTTCGGCGTTGACGATTCCGCTGTGGCTGATGCTCACCGGCGCAGGTTGAGCGGCAAGGCCCGACAACGAAAAAAGACCGCCGCGGCGGTCTTTTTTCATACACGCACAGGCCCGCTTACTAGGACTTGTGCGCGTTGGTCATGGAAGCCGGCACCACCCATTCGGCGAACTGCGCTTCGGTCACGTAGCCCAGCGCCAACGCCGATTCCTTCAGCGACAGGCCTTCCTTGTGCGCCTTCTTGGCGATCTGCGCGGCCTTGTCGTAGCCGATATGCGGATTCAATGCCGTCACCAGCATCAGCGAACGGTCGACCAGTTCGGCGATGCGCTCGCGATTGGGTTCGATGCCGGCGGCGCAATGCTCGTTGAAGCTGGCCATGCCGTCGGTCAGCAGGCGCACCGATTGCAGGAAGTTGTGGATCACCAGCGGCTTGAACACGTTGAGTTCGAAGTTGCCGCTGGCGCCGCCGATATTGATGGCCACGTCGTTGCCCAGCACCTGCGCCGCCAGCATCGTGATGGCTTCGCATTGCGTCGGGTTGACCTTGCCCGGCATGATCGAGCTGCCCGGCTCGTTCTCGGGAATGCTGATTTCACCCAGGCCCGAACGCGGACCGCTGGACAGCCAGCGCACGTCGTTGGCGATCTTCATCAGGCCGGCTGCCAGCGACTTCAGCGCGCCGTGCGCGAACAGCAGCGCTTCGTGCGAAGCCAGGCCCTGGAACTTGTTGGGCGCCGACACGAAGGCAGTGCCGGTGGCATGCGCCAGTTCGGCGGAAACCTTGGCGCTGAACTGCGGGTGCGCGTTCAGGCCCGTGCCCACGGCCGTGCCGCCGATGGCCAGCTGGTGCAGGCCAGGCAGGGTGGCGCGGATCTGCTGCTCGGCCAGGTCCAGCTGGGCCACGTAGCCCGACAGCTCCTGACCCAGCGTCAACGGCGTGGCGTCCTGCAGGTGGGTGCGGCCGATCTTGACGATGTCGTAGAACTCGGCGCTCTTGGCCGCCAGCGTGGCGCGCAGCGCCTTCAGCGAGGGCAGCAGATGATGCTCGACCTGCACCGCCGCCGCCACGTGCATGGCGGTCGGGAAGGTATCGTTGGACGACTGCCCGCGGTTGACGTGGTCGTTGGGGTGGACCTTGCGTTCTTCGCCGCGCACGCCGCCCATCAGTTCCGAAGCGCGGTTGGCCAGCACCTCGTTCATGTTCATGTTGCTTTGCGTGCCCGAGCCGGTCTGCCAGACCGACAGCGGGAACTCGTTGGGCCATTTACCGGCAATGACTTCATCGGCGGCGCGGACGATGCCATCGGCGATCTTCGGATCCAGTTCGCCCAGATCGGCATTGACCTTGGCCGCCGCGCGCTTGAGCCGCGCCATCGCTTCGACCAGGGGGACCGGCATCTTCTCGGTGGAAATCGCGAAAAAATGCAGCGAACGCTGGGTCTGGGCGCCCCAGAGGTGATCCTCAGGGACTTCGATGGGACCAAACGTGTCTTTTTCAATGCGGGTCTTCATGGCGCGTGCTACTCCGTGGCGACGTCGATTACGGCTGACGGCAGCGCGCCAGCCGCGAGAATGTTGAGAATGACAATCAGTTATAGGTTAGCAGAAACCCGCATTCCTATAATTGCGCAAACATCCGTGCTCCCTCCACCGTTTTTACCACTCGCCCCGCGCCATGTCCGCCCCTCTTTGCAGCCTGACCTTGCACCTGCCCGACGAAGCCGCCACGGAATCGCTGGCACGTCAGCTCGCCCCCCTGGTTTCCGGCGGCCAGGCCGGTCCGGCTGGGGGACATATCCACCTCCAGGGGGACCTGGGCGCGGGGAAAACGGCCTTCACACGGGCCCTGTTGCGGGAAAGCGGCATCACGGGACGGATCAAAAGTCCCAGCTACGCGCTGCTTGAATCCTATAAAGTTTCTAACTTATACTTCTATCACCTTGATTTTTATAGATTTAGTGATACGCGAGAATGGTTGGACGCAGGATTCCGGGATTTACTGCGTGACGACGCAGTCGTTTTGATCGAATGGCCGGAGCGGGCCGGGGGCCTTTTGCCCCCTCCCGACCTGCTGATTTCCCTAGCCTATGCAGGCGACGGACGCGACGCCACCCTGACCGCGTACACCGCTCGAGGACAAACATGGTTGAACGCGATTGTCCCCCCGCCCCAGTCGGCGCCCTCCCCTCGGCAGGCGCCACCCGGCGCCGCCTGATCAGCGTCGCCGCCACCCTGCTCGTCCTGCCGGTCCTGCCGCGCCTGGCGCAGGCGGCGACCATCCTGGCTGTGCGCACCTGGCCGGCCGACGAATACACCCGCGTCACGCTGGAGCTCGACAGCGAGCTCAAGGCTGAGCAGTTCACGCTTGAAAACCCCCACCGCCTGGTGGTGGACATTGAGGGACTGACCATCAGCGCGGCCCTGAACGACCTGGTTTCCAAGGTCCGGCCTGACGACCCCTACATCCAGAGCCTGCGGGTGGCGCAAAACCGCCCCAACGTGGTGCGCCTGGTGTTCGACCTGAAGCAGCCCGTGGCGCCCCAGGTGTTCACGCTCAAGCCCGTGGCCGACTACCAGTACCGTCTGGTGCTGGACCTGTATCCGAAGATCGCCCAGGATCCGCTGGTCGCGATCCTGAACAAGCAGACCGGCCCCGACGTGGACGACCCGCTGGCGCGCATCCTGGAAGACATCCAGCGCAACCCGGTGACCCGCGCCGATCCGCCCGAGCCGCCGCGCGTGCGCGGCCAGCAGCCGGCGCCCCCGCTGCCCACCGCGCCCAAGCCTCCGCCCGCCACCGCCAGCCGCGGCAAGCAGCGCATGGTCACCATCGCGCTGGATCCCGGCCACGGCGGCGAGGACCCGGGCGCCATCGGCAGCAGCGGCCTGCGTGAGAAAGACGTGGTGCTGCGCATCGCCCGGCGCCTGAAGGCGCTGATCGACAGCCAGCCCTACATGCGCGCCTATCTCACGCGCGACGACGACTACTTCGTGCCCCTGCACGTGCGCGTGCAGAAGGCGCGCCGCGTGCACGCGGACCTGTTCATCTCGATCCACGCGGACGCCTGGATCAAGCCTTCGGCCAATGGCTCGTCGGTGTTCGCGCTGTCGCAGCGCGGCGCCACCAGCGCCCAGGCGCGCTGGATGGCGGACAAGGAAAACGCGGCCGACCTGATCGGCGGCGTCAACCTTGGCAGCCACGACCGCCAGGTGGCCAAGGTACTGCTGGACCTGTCCACCACCGCGCAGATCAACGATTCGCTGAAGGTGGGCAGCGCCTTCCTGGACGAAATCAAGAAGATCAACCGCCTGCACAAGAACAGCGTCGAACAGGCCGGCTTCGCGGTCCTGAAAGCACCGGACATTCCTTCGGTGCTGGTCGAAACCGCCTTCATCAGCAACCCGCAGGAAGAAGCCCTGCTGCGCAGCACCTCGCATCAGGACAAGCTGGCGCAGGCCATGATGACGGGCATCCAGCGTTACTTCACCGCCAACCCGCCGCTGGCGCGGCTGGGCGATGTGAGCTGACGGCGACGTCTGCCGCCGCATGAAAAAGGGCGTTGCGCTTCACGGCGCAACGCCCTTTTCAATGTGACGCGTGTGCCGCAGCATGCGCTGCGGCGCTTCACGCGCCGCGTTTGGCCTTGATCAGCTTGAACAGGCCCGCCCCGATCACCGGCACGATGGCGGCGGCCAGCCCCAGCAGCACGATGGTATTCAAGTGTTCGCGCACCAGCGGGATGTTGCCGAAGAAGTAGCCCGCGGCCACCAGGCTCACCACCCACAGCAGCGCGCCCAGGATGTTGAACAGCTGGAAGCGCGACTGCGGCATGTCGGCCACGCCCGCGACAAAGGGCGCGAAAGTGCGCACGACCGGGATGAAGCGCGACATGACGATGGTCTTGCCGCCGTGCTTTTCATAGAACGCGTGCGTGCGCATCAACGCGCCGCGGTCCAGAAAGCGCAGGTTCATCGAAAACACGCGCGGCCCGATATAGCGTCCGATGAAGTAGTTCACCGTATTGCCGGTGATGGCGGCGACGATCAGCAGCCCGCCCATCAGGAACGGATCGATGTGTCCGGTCGCGCCGAACGCGCCCGCGATGAACAGCAGCGAATCCCCCGGCAGAAAGGGCAGCACGACCAGCCCCGTCTCCGCAAAAACGATCAGGAACAGCACCAGGTACACCCACACGCCATACTGCGCGACCCAGACGCCGAGCGTCTTGTCGATGTGGAGCACCATATTGAAGAATTCGAGCATTGAAGCAACCCTGCCAGCGGAATGGGATATCAGTCCGCGACTATAGCCCACCCGCCCATGACGCTAAAATCGTCCACATAGCCATACCTGAACGCCAGCCACATGACCGAACGCCGCTCCATTCTTGCGCTTCCCGACCTGCTGATCAGTCAGATCGCCGCCGGCGAGGTGATCGAGCGGCCGGCATCCGTGCTCAAGGAAATCCTCGAAAACGCCATCGACGCGGGCGGACGCGCCATTGAAGTGCGCCTGGAAGGCGGCGGCATACGCCGCATTGCCGTGACCGACGACGGCGGCGGCATTCCGCCCGAAGAGCTGCCGCTGGCGCTGGCGCGCCACGCCACCAGCAAGATCCGCTCCTTGAACGAACTGGAATCTGTGGCATCCATGGGGTTCCGCGGCGAAGCGCTGGCCTCGATCGCGTCCGTGGCCCAGGTCACCATCATTTCCCGCACCCGCGATGGCGAGCACGCCTGGCAGATCGATGCAGGCAGCATGCAGGTCAGCCCCGCCTCGGGTCCTCCGGGCACCACGGTGGACGTGCGCCAGTTGTTCGACGCCGTGCCGGCCCGCCGCAAATTCCTGCGCTCCGAGGCCACCGAGTTCGGCCATTGCGTCGACGCCATGGAGCGCATCGCGCTGGCGCATCCGCAGATCGCCTTCCGCCTGTTCCATCACGACCGCGCGCAGCGCCAATGGCTGCCCGCCGAACCGCCGCAGCGCATCCGCGACGTGCTGGGCGCGGAATTCGCCGAACACGGCCTGCTGCTGTCGCACTCGGTCGGCACGGTCAGCCTGGCGGGCATGATCACCCGTCCCACCGCAGCCCGCGCCCGCGCGGACCGCCAGTATCTCTACGTGAACGGCCGCTACGTGCGCGACCGCACCGTCAGCCACGCCCTGCGCGCCGCCTACGCGGACGTACTGCATGGCGACCGCCAGCCCGCCTACGTGCTGTTCCTGGACATCGACCCGGCCGCCGTGGACGTGAACGTGCACCCGGCCAAGCATGAGGTCCGTTTCCGCGACAGCGGCGCGGTGCATCGCTTCGTGTCCCATGCGGTCGGCCAGACCCTGGCGCAGACGGGCGGCGCGTCCGCCGCAGCCCCCGCGGCGCAAAACGACGACGCGGACGACGCCGGGTTCGAAACCGTGGCCCGGCCCGCCACCGCCGCGGCGACCGACGCCGCGCCGCAAGCCTCGCCTTACGCGCCCGCCAGCAGCCCCCGGCCCATGACGGACGCGCCCCGGCCCGCCTACGCCGGCGGCAACTCATCATCATCGTCTTACGGCTTGCGCCCATCGCCCGCGCCGCAGCGCCCGCACACCCAGGTGCCGTTCCGCCTGCACGCCGAACCCGCCGGCATTCCGGCCGCGGACTGGCAATCGCTCTACCGCCCGCTGGATGACGACTCGGCCGCCAAGACCGCGCCGCTGCGCGAACCCGTGCCTGCTCCCGTCGCCGCCCTGCCCGCGGACGAAGAACATCCGCTGGGCATGGCGCTGGCGCAGCTGCACGGCATCTACATCCTGGCGCAGACCCGCCGCGGCATCGTGCTGGTGGATATGCATGCCGCGCACGAGCGGGTGGTCTACGAACAGCTCAAGCAAGCCCTGGACGCGCGCAGCCTGCCGCGCCAGGATCTGCTGGTACCCGTGGTGTTCCATGCCCAGGAAAAGGACGTGGCGCTGGTCGAGGAATACGAAGAGCAGCTGAACGAACTCGGCTTCGAAATGCGCCCGTCCGGCCCCACCTCGATCGCCGTGCGCTCGGTGCCGGCCATCCTGGCCCGCGGCGACATCGAAACGCTGGCCCGCGCCGTGCTGCGCGACCTGGGCGCCGTGGGCGTGTCGCGCCTGCTGACGGAACAGCGCAACGAGCTGCTGTCCACCATGGCCTGCCATGGTTCCGTGCGCGCCAACCGCAAGCTCACCATCGAAGAAATGAACGGCCTGCTGCGCCAGATGGAAGCAACCGAACGCGCCGACCAGTGCAACCACGGCCGCCCCACCTGGATCCAGTGGTCGGTGTCCGACCTGGACAAGCTCTTCCTGCGCGGACAATAAGCTTGTCGCCGTCCTCCTCCCCCAACGCGACGCCGCTGGTCATCTGCCTGGCCGGCCCCACCGCGGCCGGCAAGAGCGCCTCCACCCTGGCGCTGGCCGAGCGCTGGCCGCTGGAAATCGTCAACGTCGATTCCGCCACGATCTATCGCGGCATGGACATCGGCACGGCCAAGCCCTCGCCCGAGGAACAGGCGCAGGTGCCGCAGCATCTGCTGGACATCCTCGACCCCATCCAGTCGTACTCCGCAGCCGACTTCGTCGCCGATGCGCTGCGCCTGATAGACGAGATCCGCGCACGCGGACGCATCCCGCTGCTGGCGGGCGGCACCATGATGTACTACAAGGCGCTGCGCGACGGCCTGGACGATCTGCCGCAGGCCGATCCGGCGCTGCGCGCCGAGCTGGAAGCGCGCGCCGCCGTCCAGGGCTGGCCCGCGCTGCACGCCGAACTGGCGCAGCTGGATCCCGTCACTGCCGCACGCCTGGCCCCCAACGACAGCCAGCGCATCCAGCGCGCGCTGGAGATCTGCATGCTGTCCGGCCAGCCCATGTCGGCCCTGCTGCTGCGCAGCCAGCGTCCGCGCGACGCGACGGGCAACCAGTACCTCACCATCAGCCTGGAGCCTTCCGACCGCGCCGCGCTGCATGCCCGCATCGAGCAACGCTTCGACGCCATGCTGGACCGCGGCCTGCTCGACGAAGTCCGCGCCCTGCGCGCCAGGGGCGACCTGCATACCGGCCTGCCCTCGGTCCGTTGCGTGGGCTACCGGCAGATGTGGGCGCACCTGGACGGCGAGGTCGACCTCGCCACCGCCCGCGAACAAGGCATCGCCGCCACGCGCCAGCTGGCCAAGCGCCAGATCACCTGGCTGCGCGCGCAGCCCGAGCGCGTCATCGTCGACTGCCTGGCGGCGGACGCCGTGGCGCAAACCATAGACGCGATGGCCGTCGCGCTGGCGGGACGCGCCTAGCCAGGCGCCAGACACAAAAAAACCGCGCCGTGGCGCGGTTCTTCGTTGCGGACAGCGTGGCTTACACCACGAAGGTCTGCGCCATGCCTTCCTTCTGCTCGACGATCTCGCCCAGCGTGCTGACGGTCTCGCCCTGCTCGCGCAGCGTGGCGGCGATGGCTTCGGCCTGCGCCGGATCCACCACCAGCACCATGCCGATGCCGCAGTTGAAAACGCGGTACATCTCGGTATCTTCGACCTGGCCCTGCTCTTGCAGCCACTGGAACAGCTTGGGCATTTCCCAGTTGGCGCGGTGCAGCTTGGCCGACAGGCCGGGCTGCAGGATGCGCGGCACGTTGTCCAGCAAGCCGCCGCCCGTGATGTGGGCCAGGCCCTTGATGCTGGTGCCGTGCTTGGCCAGGGCGGCCAGCACCTGCTTCACGTAGATGCGCGTCGGCGCCATGACCACGTCGACCATCGGCTGGCCGTGGAAATCGTCGTCGGGCTTGGCGTTGGCGCGTTCGAGGATCTTGCGCAGCAGCGAATAGCCGTTGGAGTGCGCGCCGCTGGAAGCCAGGCCCAGCACCACGTCGCCGGTCTTGATCGACTGGCCGGTGATGATGGCGGACTTTTCCACCGCTCCCACCGCGAAGCCGGCCAGGTCGTACTCGCCGTCCGGATACATGCCCGGCATTTCGGCGGTTTCACCGCCGATCAGCGCGCAGCCCGACAGCTCGCAACCCTTGGCGATGCCGCCCACCACGGCCGCCGCCGTATCCACCGAAAGCTTGCCGCAGCCGAAATAGTCCAGGAAGAACAGCGGCTCCGCGCCCTGCACCAGGATGTCGTTGACGCTCATGGCGACCAGGTCGATACCCACGGTGTCGTGGCGGTTCCAGTCGAACGCCAGGCGCAGCTTGGTGCCCACGCCGTCGGTGCCCGAGACCAGCACGGGTTCCTTGTACGACTTCGGCACTTCAAACAGGCCGCCAAAGCCGCCGATACCGGCCAGCACCCCGGGACGCATGGTGCGCGCCGCAAGCGGTTTGATACGGTCGACCAGGGCGTCGCCTGCGTCGATGTCGACACCGGCATCGCGGTAGGTCATAGGGGCGGTAGGTTGATTCGTCATGAGAAATGCCGTGGGGTATGTAACAATTGCTGGGATTTTGGTGGAACGCCCTGCATTTTACGATGTTGCGGGGACTAGCAGGGATCGGCGCCGCCAAAGCGGTCCGGACGGCGACCGCGCCGGCTCGCCCGGCCAGGGCGGGCAAGAGGGGCCGGATCGGCGCAAACCCAAGCCAGCCCAGGCCCATCGACGCGACACCCTGGCCCCAGGTGGTTTAAAGTGTAGGGTTGGCCGGTATTGATTTTGTCGGTTCCGTGGTGCAAACCCCGGAGTTTCGCGCCCGGCCAGCGACGTTTTGACCCGCTGTACTGACCTGTAGCCGTATTGACCCGTACTACCCGCCTCGTTTCGGCACCCTGTAAGCTCCCATGAACCGCCAGCTGCTGCTTGACGTTCTTCCCGCGCCAGCGCCATCGCTGAACAACTATATCGCCGGCCCCAACGGGGAAGCGCTGGCGGCAGTGCGCGCGCTGCTTCCTGGCCGCGCCCTGTACATCTGGGGCGCCGCGGGCTGCGGCCGCAGCCATCTGCTGCGCGCGCTGACCGCCCGCCCCGACGCCGTCTATATCGACGCCGAGACTGGCGAAAACATGCTGCGCCGCCTGGCCGAAGCCGATTCCAAGTCGCCCATGCCCAAGTTCGTGGCGGTCGACGACGTGCACCGCATGAACGACAGCCGCCAGGCCGCCCTGTTCGCGCTCTACAACCGCTGGCGCGAATCCGCCGCCACCGGCCGCGCCTTCGCGCTGGCGCTGGCGGGCGACCGCGCTCCGCTGTCGATGCCGCTGCGCGAGGACTTGCGCACGCGCCTGGGCTGGGACCTGGTTTTCCGCCTGGACCCGCTGTCCGACGCCGACAAGCTGGCCGCCCTGTCGGCCCAGGCGGCTGCCCGCGGCATGCACCTGGCGCCCGAAATCATCAATTGGATGCTCACGCACCACGAGCGCGACATCCGCAAGCTGGCGGAGCTGATCGACGCGCTGGACCGCTATTCCCTGGCCACCGGCCGTCCCATCACCCTACCTCTGCTGCGGGCCATGCTCGCAGATCCTGATTCACAACGCACATGACCTCCCGACGTCTCGCCCTGTTCGACCTGGATCACACCCTGTTGCCGCTGGATAGCGACTACCAATGGGCCGACTATCTGGCACGCACGGGCCGCGCCGGGGATCCCGCCGAAGCCCGCCGCCAGAACGACGATCTGATGGATCGCTACAACCGCGGCGAGCTCACCGCCGAGCAGGCGGCCGAGTTCATGCTCGGCCTGCTGGCCGCGCACACGCCTTACGACCTGGCGGCCTGGCATGAAGCCTTCATGGAAGAAGTGATCCGCCCGTCCATGACGCCCGCCGCGCGCGACCTGGTGCAATCGCACCTGGAAGCCGGCGACCTGTGCGCGGTGGTCACGGCCACCAACAGCTTCGTCACCGCTCCCATCGCGCGCGCCTTCGGCGTGCCCCACCTCGTGGCCACCGACGCGGAATACCTGCGCGGGCGCTACACCGGCCGCATCCTGGGCACGCCCAGTTTCAAGGAAGGCAAGGTGGTGCGCGTCAACGACTGGCTGGCCGGCATGGGTTTGGGACTTGCGGATTTTTCGGAATCGTTTTTCTATAGCGATTCGGTCAACGATGTACCCCTGCTGGAGAAAGTGACCCGTCCGATCGCAGCCAACCCCAGCCCCACCCTGCGCGGCATCGCCCAGGAGCGCGGCTGGCAGGTGATCGACTTGTTCGACCACATGGAAGATTCGAAGTCCTAAATGATCACTGAAACCATAAAAAAATTCGTCGGCCGACTATTCGCGCCGGCAGCCCGGGGGCCGTTGCGCATCGCGCGCGACAAGCACGGCATCGACCGCCGCAACGTCTCGCGCCACGCGATCAAGGTCTGCGAGGTGCTGCGCCAGCACGGCTATGACGCCTACATCGTCGGCGGCGCCGTGCGCGACCTGATCGTGGGCCTGGAGCCCAAGGACTTCGACGTGGCCACCAACGCCACGCCCGAGCAGATCCGTCCGCTGTTCCGCCGCGCCCGCATCATCGGCCGCCGCTTCCAGCTGGTGCACGTGGTCTTCGGCCAGGAAATCATCGAAACCTCCACCTTCCGCGCCCCCGCCTCGGAAGACCAGGAGACCGACGAACACGGCCGCATCCTGCGCGACAACGTGTTCGGTTCGCACGAAGAAGACGCG
The DNA here is from genome assembly GCF_058796095.1 of Achromobacter sp. GW823-FHT04E03. Classification (NCBI taxonomy): domain Bacteria; kingdom Pseudomonadati; phylum Pseudomonadota; class Betaproteobacteria; order Burkholderiales; family Alcaligenaceae; genus Achromobacter; species Achromobacter sp. GW823-FHT04E03. Next base: position 1,053,147 of record NZ_JBXAIJ010000003.1, read on the forward strand.
GCGCGCCGCGACTTCACCATGAACGCGCTCTACTACGACCCGCACAATGAGGAAGTCATTGACTTCCACAACGGCGTGGCCGACCTGAAAAAGCGCCAGGTCCGCATCATCGGCGACCCGACCAAGCGCTACCGCGAAGACCCCGTCCGCATGCTGCGCGCCGTGCGCTTCGCCGCCAAGCTGAACGGCACCATCGACCCGGCCACGCGCCAGCCCATCAGCACCATGGCCGAGCTCATCGAGAACGTGCCGGCCTCGCGCCTGTTCGACGAAATGCTCAAGCTGCTGACCTGCGGCCATGCCATGGACTGCCTGCGCCAGCTGCGCGCCGACGGCCTGCACAAGGGCCTCTTGCCCCTGCTGGACGTGGTGCTGGAGCAACCCGGCGGCGAGCATTTCGTGGAGCTTGCGCTGGAACGCACCGACGCGCGCGTGCGCTCGGGCAAGACCATCAGCCCCAGCTTCCTGTTCGCCGCGCTGCTATGGCAACAGGTGGAAGCGCGCTGGAAGCAGCTGCGCGCGCAGGGCGAGCACACCATCCCCGCCCTGTCGCAAGCCGCCGATTCGGTGCTGGACGAACAGACCGAAAAGCTCGCCATCCAGCGCCGCTTCTCGTCCGACATGCGCGAGATCTGGTTCATGCAGCCACGTTTCGAGCGCCGCATGGGCAAGACCATCTACCGCATGATCGAACAGCCGCGCTTCCGCGCCGCCTGCGACTTCCTGCAACTGCGCGCCGCCGCCGGCGAGTTCGACAGCGTGCTGGCGCAATGGTGGATGGACCTGGCCAACGCCGACGACGTCACCCGCAGCGAGATGATCGAGGAGGTGTCCCGCCAACCGCGCGATGCCGGCGACGCCTCCTCCGCCCCGCGCAAGCGCCGCCGTCCGCGCCGTTCGCCCTCGCGTGGCACGCCGCCCGCAGCGGGTTAAGTCATGACCGCTCCTGTGCGCGCCTACGTCGCGCTGGGCGCCAATCTGGGCGACGGCGCAGCCACGCTGCGCAGTGTCCTGGCTGAATTGCAGGAAACCGGCGGCATCGCCGCGGTGGCGGCATCGCCGTTCTACCGCAGCGCGCCGGTCGAAGCCACCGGCCCCGACTTCGTCAACGCCGTGGCGGCGCTGGACACGCATCTGACCCCGCTGGCCCTGCTGGATGCGCTGCAGGCGCTGGAAAACCGGCACGGCCGCGAGCGCCCCTACAAGAATGCGCCGCGCACGCTGGATCTGGACCTGCTGCTGTACGGCGACACCGTGCTGGACCATGAGCGGCTGACGCTGCCCCACCCTCGCATGCACCTGCGCGCCTTCGTGCTGCTGCCCCTGCGCGACCTGGCTCCCGGCCTGGCGCTGCAAGGCAAGCCCATCGGCGACTGGATCGCCGCGATCCACGACCAGCCGATAACGCGCATCGCGGACTGAACGCCGGCGGCCAAGCCCGCCCGCTATTCCTTCGGCGCGTAGGCCATCAGCACGCGCTCCACGTCCTCGACCTGCGGCAGGCCCGCTTCATTGCCCAGATGCTGGATCTTGTGGGCCGAAGCCGCGCGCGCAAAGGTGAAGTGCTCCGCCCACGGCAGTTCCGGCCGGTTCAGATAGGACCAGACGTAGGCGCCGTGGAACACGTCCCCGGCCCCCGAGGTATCGACAATGCTGGCGGCCGGCACGTCCAGCGCGGGCAGGACATCCACCGTTCCCGTCTCGTCGTACCAGAGCATGCCGCGCTCGCCCATGGTGACCGCGCCGATGCGGCAGCCGCGCGCCTTCAGCAGTTCCAGCAGGCCCGACGGCGCAAGCCCCAATTGTTCGCACATGCGCTCCGCGCAGACCGCCACGTCGACGTGGCGCAGCAGCTCGTCGGTGTTCTCGCGCACGCCGCCGCCATCCAGCGAGGTCAGCACGCCCGCCTGCCGACATGCCTGCGCGTAATGCAGGGCGGCGTCGGGCTGATGCCCGTCCAGGTGCAAGGCACGGTAGCCGCCGATGTCCAGCCGCGGAAAGTCGTTCAGGTAGTCCACGTCGCGCGCACGCACGATGGCGCGCTTGCCGTGATTGGGCATGATGAAGGACAGGGACGAACGGCTCACTTTGCGCGCATGCAGCGACACCCCGTGCGCCGCCGCCATGTCCGTGTACATGTGGCCCAGCCAGTCCGATGCCAGCGAGCAGATCAGGTCCGGCGGCGTGCCCAGCCGCGCGCAGGCGAACGCGGCCGTCACCGCGTTGCCGCCGAAGGACACCGCGTAGTCGCGCGCCACGCTTTTTTCATCGCCCGTAGGCCATTCGTCCGCCAGCACGGTGACGTCGATATAAGTGTGTCCGATGAAGAGCGCTTCGCCCATGGAGCTGCCGGAAAGTAGTGATCGGAACCGGCCTAGATGCCGGTGGTTTCGCCCGCCTGCGCCAGCACCAGTCGCGCGCGTGCGATGACTGGGGCGTCGACCATCTTGCCGTCCAGCATGAAGGTGCCGGCCGAAGTGTCGCGATGCGTGGCGATGACGCGGCGCGCCCAGGCCAGTTCCTGCGCCGCGGGCACGAAGGCCGCGTGGATCACCGGCACTTGCGTGGGGTGGATGCACAGCATGCCGCCAAAGCCCATTTGCTGCGCGCGGCCGGCGGCATGCGCCAGCCCGGCCTGGTCCTGGATGCCCGGAAACACGCCATCCAGCGCGGGCGCCAGTCCGGCTGCGCGGCTGTGCAGCAGCACCTGCACGCGCGCCTGGTCCAGCACGGTTTGCGCCCCCGGCGTATCGGGCGTCAGTCCCAGGTCCAGGCCGTAGTCCAGACTGCCGAAGGCCAGGCGCTCCACGCCGGGCGTGGCGGCGACTTCCGCAACGTTGAGGATGCCCTGGGCGGTTTCCAGGATGGGAATCACCCGCAGGCCCGCCTGGACCACATGGCGCACCTGCGCCAGGCTCTCGGCCTTGGGCAGCAGCACGCCGGCCACCCCGGGCTTGCCGCGGCAGGCCTTGAGATCGTCGTCGTGCCAGGAAGTGGAGGCGTCGTTGATCCGCACCCACAGCCGGGCGCGCGGATTCGTCCCCAGGAAATCGCACAGCGCTTCCCGGGCGGCCGCCTTGGCCAGATGCTCCACCGCGTCTTCCAGATCGACGATGACGGCGTCGGCGCCGGCGGCCAGCGCCTTGGGGATGCGCTCGGGGCGCGACGCCGGCACGAACAGCGCGCTACGGACAACGGGATGCGTCACACGACCTCCGATGCATGGAACTGCGCCACCTGATCGGGCGCGTATCCCAATGATGCTAGCACCGCATCGGTGTTTTGGCCCACCGCGGGCACCGCGGCCATGCGCGGCGCGAAGGCGTTGCTGCTGGCCGGAGGCAGCAGCGCGGGCAGCTCGCCGGCGGGGCTGTCCACCAGGCTCCAGCGGCCTCGGGCCTGCAATTGCGGATGGGCCCAGACGCCGGCCATGTCGTTGACGCGCGCATTGGCGATCTGCGCGTCCTCCAGCCGCTGCGTCACCTGTTCGATGGACAGGTCGGCGAAGGCGGCCACGATCAGCGCGCGCAGGTCGTCGCGGTTGGCGGTGCGCAGCGAATTGGAGATGAAGCGCGGGTCTTCCGCGAGTTCCGCCTGGCGCAGCACCTGGGCGCAGAACACGCGCCATTCGCGCTCGTTCTGCAGGCCCAGCATGATGGTGGCGCCGTCGCCCACGGGGAACGGCCCGTAGGGATAGATGGAGGCGTGGGCCGCGCCCGCGCGCACGGGCGGCGTGGCGCCGTCGAAGGCGTAGTACATGGGAAACCCCATCCACTCCACCATGCTCTCCAGCATGGAGACGTCCAGGCGGCTGCCCAGGCCCGTTTTCTGCCGCAGCAGCAATGCGTTCAGGATCGCGGAATAGGCGTACATGCCGGCCGCGATGTCGGCGATGGAGCAACCGGCCTTGACCGGATCGTCCCTGGTACCCGTCACGGACAGGAAACCGCTTTCGCTCTGGATCAGCAGGTCGTAGGCCTTCTTGTCCTGATAGGGCCCGCCTTCGCCATAGCCCGAGATATCGCAGACGATCAGGCGCGGATACTTCTTGTGCAGGGCGTCAAAAGACAGTCCCAGACGCGCAGCGGCGCCGGGCGCCAGGTTCTGCACCAGCACGTCGGCCGTCTCCAGCAGGCGCTCCATGACGCCACCCGCCTCTTCGCGCTTGAGGTCCAGCGTCAGGCTTTCCTTGGACCGGTTGGTCCAGACGAAATGCGAGGACAGGCCGCGCACGCGCTCGTCGTAGCCGCGGGCGAAGTCCCCGCCGCCGGGACGTTCGATCTTGATGACGCGCGCGCCCATGTCCGCGAGCTGGCGGGTGCAGAACGGCGCGGCGATCGCGTGCTCCAGGCTGACGACGGTGATGCCGTCCAGGGGACGGGGGGCCTCTATGCTCATTCTGTAAACCTCAGTTCAGCTTGGTGGGCCAGCGTGCCGTCCTGCTCAGCCCAGAGCTGGGCCACGCCCGGCTCGGTCAAGCGGCCGGCCACCTGGAAGGGTGCGGGCGCAATCAGCGGACGCAGGCCGCGATACGACAGATGGGTCAGGCGCGCCTGCGGATGGGCGCGGGAGAAGGCGGCAACCATCTCGGTGGCGATGAGCGGGCCGTGCACCACCAGCCCGGGATAGCCCTCGGTGCCCGTCACGTAGGGATGGTCGTAGTGGATGCGATGGCCGTTGAAGGTCACCGCCGAGTAGCGGAACAGCAGCACCGGCGACGGCTCAACGGTATCGCGCCACTGCGCCTGCGGCGCGGGCTCGCTGCCCGTGAGCTTGGGCGGCGTCGGCTGCCGATAGACGATGTCCTGCTCCTCATGGATGGCGACCTCGCCTTCCTGGCGGAACGCGTGGCGCACGGTCACGAACAGCAGCGCGCCAGTGCGCCCTGCCTTTTCCTTGACATCGATCACCGTGGATTCGCGCTCCGCGGGCACGCCGACCAACAGCGGCCGGCGGAACTCGACCCGGCCGCCCGCCCACATGCGGTTGCGGTCCTGGGCCGGCGGCAAAAAGCCGCCGCGCGCCGGATGGCCATCCGTCCCCAGCCCGCCCATGTCCACCGTGGAAATGAAGAACGCCCATTGCCACAGCGGCGGCAAGGCATCGCCCTGGACCGGCGCCGGACCGCCCAGGGTTGCCGCGATGCGCGCGGCGTGGCCAGGATCCATGGCGTCCGCCCTGCGTTCGCCGCTGCCGATCCAGGCGGCCGGATCTGTAGATGTCATGCCGATATCCTCTGCTGGGGTTTTTACAGACTGAAGCATGCCCGCAAGCCGTCCCGCTTGTGAATTCGTTTTTGCTCAAGGCGGGGTTTGCGCTGCCTGAATCGCACCCCTGCCTCCCGGCCCGACGCCTCGCGCCGTAATATATGGCCCATGCACTTCGACCTCGCCGACCTACGCCTGTTCATCCACATCGCCGAATCCCCCAGCCTGACCCAGGCTGCCAAGCGGGCGCACCTGTCCCTGGCAGCCGTCAGCGTGCGCATCAAGGCGCTGGAGAACCAGCTCAATACCCGCCTCCTGTACCGCGACAGCCGCGGAGTGGAGATCACGCCTGCGGGCCAGAAGCTGCTGCAGCACGCGCGCGTCATCATGCGCCAGGTGGACCACCTGAAACATGACTTCCAGGAGCAGGCCGACGGCGACGCCGGCCACATCCGCATCTTCGCCAACACCACGGCGGTCACGGAATTCATGCCGGACATCCTGGCGCAATTCCTGTCCGGCCACCCTGGCGTCACCGTGGACCTGCAGGAACGCCTGACCCGCGACATCGTGCGCGGCGTGCTGGACGGCACCACCGACCTGGGCATCGTGGCCGGCCCGGTGGATGCGCCCGAATTGCAGACCATCCACTTCAGCACCGACAAGCTGGTGCTGGTGGTGCCCAATGGCCACCCGCTGCAGGATCAGGAAAAGATCAAGCTGGCCGAGGCGGTGCGCTACCCCTTCATCACCATGCACGAAGGTTCCACCCTGGTCGCCTTCCTGCGCGACCAGCTGGAACAGGTGGGCCAGCGCCTGCCCCAGCGCATCCAGCTCTACAGCTTCGATTCCATCTGCCGGATGGTGCAGGCGGGCGTGGGCATCGGCGTCATCCCCGACTCCGCCGCGCGGCGCTATGGCGCCGACATGAAGCTGCGCGTGGTCGAATTGGACGAGCCCTGGGTGGTGCGCGAACGCAAGCTGCTGGTGCGCGACATCGACGCTCTGCCGGGTTGCGCGCGCGAACTCATAGAACAGATCCAGGCGGCGCGGACGCCCTGACGGCCGTCTGCAAAGCTCAGGCGCCGGTGAACGCCGGCGGGCGCTTCTGCGCGAACGCCCGCATGCCTTCCAGGTAGTCGTCGGTGTAGCCCAGTTCGCGCTGCAAGCGGCATTCCAGATCGAACTGCTGCGCCAGCGTGTTGCCGCTGGACGCGTGCAGCGCCGCCTTGGTAGCCGCATAGGCGCGCGTAGGTCCGGCCGCCAGCGTATCGGCGACTTCGGCCAGCGTGTCCGCCAGCGCGGCGTCTGGCACCACACGCCAGATCAGGCCCCAGGCTTCCGCCTGCCTGGCGCTGAGCGCTTCGCCGAACAGCGCGGCGCCCATGGCCCGCGCAGAGCCCACCAAACGCGGCAGGAACCAGGTGCCGCCGGCATCCGGCAGCAGGCCGATCTTGCTGAAGGCCTGAATGAAGCGCGCCGACTCCACTGCGAACACCACGTCGCAAGCCAGCGCCAGGCTGGCGCCTGCGCCGGCCGCGACGCCGTTTATCACGCACACCACCGGCACCGGCAAGTTACGCAGCCGGGTGATCAGCGGTCGGTAGCACTGCTCAAGAATCAGGCTCAGGTCGCGACGCGCTCCGTCCTCAGCCGGCTTGCGCTCGCCCAGGTCCTGCCCAGCGCAAAAGCCCCGGCCCGCGCCCGTGATGATCAGTCCGCGCAGGCCGCTGTCCGCCTCCATGGCATCCAGCGCCCGCGCCAGCTCGGCATGCATGACTTCCGTGAAACTGTTCAACCGGTCGGGCCGGTTCAGTGTGATGACGCCCACGCCCCGCTCCAGCGTGAAGCGGATCTGGGTGTAGCCGCCTTCGACCTGTGTCGTCGCCGCTGCGCTCATGCCAGTTCCTCCAGCACCGCCAGTTGCTCGGCCGTATCGCCCAGCAGCTGGTCCACGACGGTCAGCCGTTTGAAGTAATCGCCCACGTCCAGCTCGTCGGTCATGCCCATGCCGCCATGCAGCTGCACCGCCAGTTGCGCCACCAGGCGTCCGGCGCGCGCGGCTTCCAACTTCGCGGAGGCGATCATGCGGCGGCGCTGCGCAGCGTCGGTTTCGGTCAGCGCCGCCACCGCCACATAAGCCATGGACAAAGCCAGTTCCTTGGCCACCAGCATTTCCGCCAGGCGATGCTGCAAGGCCTGGAACGAGGCCAGCGGTTGGCCGAACTGCTTGCGCGCCTTCAGGTAGTCGACGGTGATTTCCAGCAGCCGCTCCATTGCGCCCGCGGCGTGCGCGCATAGCGCGGCCGTGCCCCATTGCAAGGACTGCGCCAGCGCCTGGTCGGCGGCGGTCCCTTGCGCCAGCAAGGCCTCGGGCGCCAGATTGACCGCGTTCAGATCCAGCCGGGCGCAGCGCGCGCCGTCCAGCGTGGGCGTATCGGTGATCCTCACGCCTGCCGTATCCGCCGGCACCGCCAGCAACAGGGTCTCCCCCCCGTCGCCGCGCGCGCTGACCAGCCACGCGGTGGCCGCCGCGCCGTGCCAGACCAGATGCTTGGCGCCGTCCAGCCGCCAGCCATCGGCAGTCTTGCTGGCGCGGCAATCGCGCGGATCGGTGTCGTAGCGGCGGCCGGGCTCCTGGTACGCCACGCTGACCACGGCGTCGCCCGAGGCGATGGCCGGCAGCCACAAGCCGCGCGCTTCGCCGCCGCAGGCTTCGATCAGCGCCGCGCCCATGACCGCGCTGGGAATGACCGGCTCGGACACCAATCCGCGTCCCAGTTCCACGTGCACGGGCAGCAGGCTGGCGGGCACTTCGCCGAAGCCGCCGAAATCCTGCGGGATGGTCAGGCCCAGAACGCCCAGTTCAGCCAGCGCGGCCCAGGCGTCGGCATCCAGCTTGCCCGCCGCCTGCCGGGCCCGGCGGCGCGCGTGCGTCCATTCCTGGTCCACCAGTCGCCGCAGGCTGTCGGCCAGCATGCGTTGTTCTTCGGTATAGATGAAATCCATGCGTCGTCTTCCTGTCGGGTTGCGCGAGGCCGGGCCTACAGGCCCAGCACCAGGCGGGCGATGATGCCCTTCTGCACTTCGGTAGTGCCGCCGTAGATCGAGGTCTTGCGCATGTCGGCATAGCCGGCGCCCGCCGCAGCCGCCAGTTCCGGCCCAGGACCGCTGTATCCATGGTCTGCCTGCAGCCAATCGGGGTCATAGGGCCAGGCGTCCGGCCCCGCCACCTCCATCTGCAGCATGGCCAGGTCCTGCTGGATCTCGGAGCCGCGGATCTTCAGCACCGACGCTTCCGGCCCCGGCGTGCCGTCGTTGCTGGAGGCCACGCGCAGCAGCAGCATTTCCAGCGCCATGATGTCCACCTCGATGCGCGAGATGCGGTCGCGGAACCGGCCGTCGGCCAACAGGGGCTTGCCCCGGGACTGCGCCTGCACCGCCATGTGCTTGAGCACGCCCAGTTCGCGGTGGCAATGGCCCAGGCCTGCGATGCCGGTGCGCTCGTGGCCCAGCAGGTACTTGGCATAGGTCCAGCCCTGGTTCTCCACGCCCACCAGGTTGGCCACGGGCACGCGCACGTTCTCCAGCCAGACCTCGTTCACGTCGTGCCCCCCATCCAGCGTACGGATGGGGCGCACGGTCACGCCCGGCGTACGCATGTCCAGCAGCAGCATGGAGATGCCGCGCTGCGCGCGGGCCTCGGGGTCGGTGCGGACCAGGCAGAACATCCAATCGGCGTACTGAGCCAGGGTGGTCCAGGTCTTCTGGCCGTTGACGACGTATTCGTCGCCGTCGCGCACGGCGCGGGTCGAGAGCGAGGCCAGATCGGACCCCGACCCCGGTTCGGAATAGCCCTGGCACCACCAGTCCTCCACGCGGATGATGCGAGGCAAGAGGCGCGCCTGCTGCTCGGCGCTGCCGTACTTCATCAGGACCGGGCCGATCATGGACAGGCCGAATGGCAACAGGCGCGGCGCGCCGGCCTTGAAACATTCGACCTCGAAGATCAGCCGCTGCAATGCATTCCAGCCGGTGCCGCCATGCTCGACCGGCCAGTTCGGCGCGCCCCAGCCCTGGTCGGCCAGGATGTTATGCCAGCGTACGTAGTCCTCGCGCTCCAGCCGCTGGTGGCGCAGCACCTTGTCGCGTATGTCCTGCGGCAGCTTGTCCGTGGCGAAGGCGCGCACTTCTTCGCGGAATAGCCGCTCCTGCGGCGTCCAGGTCAGATTCATGGTCGGGCTCCTTTTCCGATATCTAGCCACGCGGGGGCACGCCGGACAATCTGCCTCTTCCGAAGACGGGCTTCGCGCAGGACATAGGGCGCCCCACTACGGGCCGGCAGAAGGCCAGCTTCAGCAATGAAGAATGGCCGAACCCGCCGCCAGTGCCGACACTTGCAAGCGTCATCCACTGGAACCCGTAGGCATCATGACCGTTCCCGATCAGCAGGCCGTCGCGCCGCAAGGCGTCGAGGCGCAATACCGCCAGGCGCTGGACCAAGGCCGCTTCCTCATCCAGCATTGCGCGGGCTGCGACCGCGCCGTGTTCTACCCCCGCATGATCTGCCCGCATTGCGGCGCGGACAAACTCGCCTGGACCGAGCCCGACGGGCGCGGCGAGGTCTATTCCACCACCGTGGTGCGCCGCAAGCCCGAGGCGGGCGGCGACTACAACGTGGCGCTGATAGACCTGCGGGAAGGCGTCAGGCTGATGAGCCGCGTCGAAGGCGTGGCGCCGGACGCCGTGCATATCGGCATGGCGGTGCGCGCGCAGGTGGCGCAGCAGGACGGCCGCGGCCTCCTGATCTTCCGACCCAACCAGGAGGCGCAATGACGCTGAACGATCTGCGCGGCGCCGTGGCGGTGGCCGGCGTGGGCCACGCGGGCCTGGGCCAGGCCGCGGGCTACACCGAAATGGAAATCCTGGTGCAGGCCGCGCAGCGCGCGGTGGCAGACGCCGGCCTCACCATGCGCGACATCGACGGCATCTGCACCGCCAGCGTGGCCGCGCCCATGTGGGCCATGCCGGTCATCGAACACCTGGGCATCCGCCCCAGCTTCATCGACAGCACCATGCTGGGCGGCTCCAGTTTCGTCGCGCACCTGCTGCCCGCGCTGCACGCGCTGGCATCCGGCCAGTGCAACGCGGTGCTGGTCTGCTATGGCAGCACGCAGCGCACTTCCACCTTGAGCCGCGCCGAGATCGGCCGGGTCCGCAAGCAGTTCGATCCACAGCCGTACGAAACGCCCTACGAGCCGCTGAGTCCCCTGTCCTCCTACGCACTGGCGGCCGCGCGCCACATGCATCAATACGGTACGCGTCGCGAGCACCTGGCGCAGGTGGCGCTGGCCGCCAACCAATGGGCCCAGCTGAATCCCGAAGCGCAATTGCGCGAACCCGCCACGCTGGACCAGATCCTCTCGGCCCGCATGGTGTCCGATCCCTTGAGCGTGCGCGATTGCTGCCTGGTCACCGACGGCGCCGGCGCCTACGTGCTGGTGCGCGCCGAGCGCGCCCGCGACCTGCCGCGTCCGCCGGTCTACGTGCTGGGCAACGCCACCGCGGTCTGGAACCGCCAGATCTCGTCCATGGAAGACCTGACCGTGACCGCCGCGGCCGAGTCCGGCAAGCGGGCCTTCGAGATGGCAGGCGTTGCGCCCCGGGACATCGACGTGGTGGAACTGTACGACGCCTTCACCATCAATACCCTGCTGTTCCTGGAAGACCTGGGCTTCTGCGCCAAGGGCGAAAGCAAGGACTTCATCGCGGGCGGCGCCATCGCCCCTGGCGGCGCGCTGCCGGTCAACACCAACGGCGGCGGGCTGTGCTGCGTGCATCCCGGCATGTACGGCGTCTTCATCATGATCGAGGCCGTCCGCCAGCTGCGCCGCGAATGCGGCGCGCGCCAGGTCGCCGATGCGCATCTGGCCTTGGTGCACGGCAACGGCGGCACCCTGTCCAGCCAATCCACCGCCATCCTGGGCACCCAGGCCACGCTTTGAGCGACGCAACCATGTCCCCGGCAGCCCCTCTTACCCGCATCCATCAATTGCTGGCGCAGCAAGCCGGCCAGCGGCCCGACGCCACCTTTCTGTACGAGGAAGGCGGCGGCAAACTGAGCTACGCGCAGTTCTGGCGGCGCGTGCAGGCCGCGGCCGCATGGCTCGAAGAACAGGGCGTACGTCCCGGGCACCGCGTGCTGATCGCCGGTGAAAACTGCGCGGCCATGGTCGCCGCGTTGTTTGCCTGCAGCGTGGGGGGCGCCTGGCCGGTGGGCGTGAACGCGCGCCTGTCCGCGCGCGAGATCGACGCCATCCGCGTTCACGCGCAGCCCGAACTGCTGCTCTACACCAGCGGCGTCTCGCCCGCCGCCGCAGCCCATGCCGAGCACGCCGGCGCCGCCGACGCCGACCCGGACGTCTGGGGCCCAGGCATGCAGACCGCAAGAGCGGATGCGCCCACGCAGGCCGAAACTGGCGACACGGCCGCGGAAGTGGCCACCGTGATCTACACGTCCGGCACCACGGGCGCGCCCAAGGGCGTCCTCGTGCCGCACCGCGGCCTGCTGCATTTCGCCCGCGTGTCCGCCGCCTCGCGCCGCCTGACGCCACAGGACATCGGCTACGCCGCACTGCCCATGTCGCACATCTTCGGCATCGCCACCGTGCTGATGGCCACGGTGCACGCCGGCGCCAGCCTGGTGCTGCGCAGCCGCTTCGACGCCGCCGACGCCTTCAAGGCCCTGGCCCATCCCGGCGTCAGCATCCTGCAGGGCGTGCCCACCATGTTCAGCCGCATGATGGCCGTGGCGCCGCCGCGCGCGGAGCTGCGCGCCCCTGCCCTGCGCTACCTGTACACGGGCGGCGCCGCGCTGGATCCCACGCTAAAGCGCGACGCCGAGCGCTATTTCGGCGTCGCCATGCACCACGGCTACGGCATCACCGAATACGCGGGCTCCATGTTTGTCACCCGCATCGATGCGCCGCGCAGCGACTGCTCGGCCGGCCATGCGGTCGAAGGCGTGGAAATGCGGATCGGCAACCCCGACAACGGCGCGCCCGCACCCGGAGAGCGCGGCGACATCCTGATCCGCGGCCCGGGCGTCATGCTGGGCTACTACCGCAATCCCGAACAAACCGCGCAGGCGCTGCTGCCCGGCGGCTGGCTCAACACCGGCGACATCGGCTACGTCGACGAACAGGGCGCGCTGTACATCGCAGGACGCTCCAAGGACTTGATCATCCGCTCCGGCTTCAATGTCTATCCGCTGGAAGTCGAATCCGTCATCAACGCGTTCCCCGGCGTGCGCCTGTCGGCCGTGGTCGGGCGCCCCACCGCCGACCAGAACGAAGAAGTCATCGCCTTCGTCGAGCCCTTGCCCGGCGCCACCGTGGACACCAACCTGCTGATGCTACATCTGCGCGCACAGCTGGCGCCGTACAAGCGGCCCGCCCGCATCATCCCCATCGACACCATTCCCACCACCGTCAGCGGCAAGATCCTCAAGCAGCCGCTGAAAGAAAGGCTGGCGTAGCCGCGGCTAGCTGTTCCGCTGCACGACCCGCCACTTACCCACAAGGAGACTACAGCGTGAACATCAAGACCCTGCTCGCCGCGGCCGCCGCCACGGCGGCGCTGGCCACGGCCTCAAACGCCTGGGCCGACGCCTATCCCGAACGCCCCATCCGGCTGCTGGTGGGTTATGCCCCCGGCGGCCCCGTGGACACCACCGCCCGCGTCTTCGCCAAGTACCTGGGCGACAAGCTGGGCCAGTCCGTGGTGGTGGAAAACCGCGCCGGCGCCAGCGGCATGATCGCCTCCGACGCCACCGCCAAGGCCGCGCCCGACGGCTACATGCTGGGCTTCGCCGCCAGCCCCACCCTCACCATGTCGCCGCTGGTACAGCGCAGCACGCTGTTCGATCCGCGCAAGGACTTCTCGTTGATCGGGCTGGTGGTGGACTACGCCAACGTCCTGCTGATCGGCCCGCAGATCCCAGCCAAGAACGTCAGCGAATTGGTCACCTACGCCCGGGCCCATCCGGATGCCGTGTCGTTCGGTTCCGCCGGCATCGGCGCGTCCAACCACCTGTCGGCCGAGCTGCTGAAGAAGCAGGCGGGCGCGCCCATGCTGCACGTGCCCTACCGCGGCAACTCGCCTGCCATGGTCGATGTGATCAGCGGCAAGATCACCTTCATGTTCGACATCACCAGCACCGCCATCCCCTTCGTCAAGAGCGGCAAAGCGCGCGCCCTGGCGGTCACGTCCAAGACCCGCAACCCCGAACTGCCCGACGTGCCCACCATGGTCGAAGCCGGCATGAAGGACTACGAAGTGGTCGGCTGGTACGCGCTGGTTGGGCCGAAGAAACTGCCCGACGCCGTCGCGGCCCGCCTGACCCGCGCGCTGAACGAAGTCTCCAGCGATCCGGCCTTCCGCCAGGCCATGACCGATGGCGGCTACACCATCAACACCGGCGACTCCAAGGCGCTGCAATCGCGCATCGACCGTGAATACGCCTTGTGGTCCGACGTCATCCAAAGCGCCAACATCCAGGCCAATTGAGTACCACCGGAGCATCCAGATGAATCCCCCGCTCGCGCTGCACGCCCACACCCGCCTCCCCGTCATCGGCGCCCCCATGTTCCTGGTCTCCGGACCGGACCTGGTGGTGGCGCAATGCGCGGCGGGGATCATCGGCACCTTTCCGTCGCTCAACGCCCGTCCGCAGGAGCAGCTGCACGACTGGCTCACGCGCATCGAGAACGGCCTGGCCGCGAAGCGCCAGGCCGCACCCGACGCGCAAATCGCGCCCTATGGCGTCAACCTGATCGTCCACCCCAGCAATCCGCGTTGGCAGGGCGATCTGGCCATCTGCGCCGAGCGCCGCGTGCCGCTCATCATCACCTCGCTGCATGCCCCCGAAGCCGTGGTGGCCGCCGCGCACGGCTATGGCGGGCTGGTATTCCATGACGTCACCAATGTGCGGCACGCCAAGCGCGCGCTGGACGCCGGGGTCGACGGCCTGATCCTGGTGGCGGCGGGCGCAGGCGGCCATGCAGGGCAGATCAGCCCATTCGCGCTGGTCAACGAGATCCGCGCCTTCTACGACGGCCCGCTGGCGCTGTCCGGCTGCATCAGCCACGGCAAGGACATTCTGGCCGCGCAGGTGCTGGGCTGCGACTTCGCCTACATGGGTACACGCTTCATCGCGACGCAGGAATCGCTGGCCGGCGACGCCTATCGCGAAATGGTGCTGCAGGCGCAGGCGGCAGACGTGACCTACACGCCCTACTTCTCGGGCGTGCCCGCGAACTACCTGTCGGCCAGCATCCGGGCAGCCGGCCTGGATCCCCTGGAGCTTGCCAGGAACGGCGTGGCCCCGCCCGCGAACATGGACAAGAGTTCGCGGCCCAAGGCCTGGAAGGATGTGTGGAGCGCGGGCCAGGGCGTGGGCGCGGCGCAGGAAATCCTGCCTGCCGCGATGCTGGTGGATCAGCTGGAATCCGAATATCTCGCCGCGCGCGAAGCCCTGCGCCGGCTTTAGTCCAGCCTGATGTTGGCGGTCTTGATGACGTCGCGCCATTTCGCGATTTCATCGCGGACGAACTCGCCAAACTGTTCTGGGGTGCCGGGCTTGGGCTCGGCGCCTGCGGCGATCATGCCCTGCGCGGTGGCCTGGTCAGACAGAACCTTCACGAGATCCGCATTCACGCGTTTCACGATGTCGGGCGGGGTGCCTTTGGGCGCCATCACGCCGCTCCACGAGTATGCCTCGTAGCCTGGCAGACCGGACTCGGCGATGGTAGGCACGTCGGGCAGCATGCTGGAACGCGTGGGATTGCCTACCCCCAGCGCACGCACCTTGCCGCCCTTCAGATGCGGCACGGCGGATGGACCGTCGGCGAACATCACCTGCACCTGTCCGCCCAGCAGGTCTTGCATGGCGGGCGCGCTGCCGCGGTAGGGCACGTGCTGGATGCGCACGCCGGCCATGGCGTTGAACAACTCGCCGGCCAGGTGCGTGCCGCCGCCCGTGCCTGACGAGCTGAACGACAGCTTGCCCGGATTGGCCTTGGCATAGGCGATCAGCTCGCTGACCGAATTCACGGGCAGCGTCGCGTTCACCACCAGCACGATGGGAAACACCGCCGCCATGCCGACCGGCACGAAGTCCCGCGTAATGTCGTAGCTCAGATTGCCGCGCAGGCTGGGCAGCACCGCATGGTGGATGGAGGCAAAAAAATAGTTGTAGCCGTCGGGCTCGGACTTGGCCGCGAACTGCGCGCCCACGATGCCGCCAGCGCCCGACTTGTTGTCGACCACCGTGGGCACCGACCACAGCTGTCCCAGCGGCTGCGTGGTGAAGCGCGCGGTCGTGTCCACGGGGCCGCCCGCAGGAAACGGCACGATGAAGTTCACGGCATGCGCCGGCCAGGCGGCGGCGCGGGCCATCTTGGGGAACAGCGCGGGCAGCGCGGCGGCGGCGCACGCGGCGCCCAGCCGCGCAACGGCGCGGCGGCGTAGTAGATCGGTCACGGCAGTCTCCTGGTTCTCGGTTTTATGGGCGGCCAAGCTCTAGGACTGCTGCCTGACGCCTTTTTTATTATTTGCCGAACCTGCGGAGCCACCGCTACATATTTGCAAAAGCCCCTCTTCGGAACGCGCTACAGGCCGCGCGCCGCACGCTGCACATGTTCGATGAAGCATTCCGCGAAACTGGGCAGGTCGCGGCCGCGCTGGCGGCACAGCAGACGGTCGCGCAACGCCCAGGGGTCATCCAGCTTGAGCACGTGCAGCGCATCCGGACGGCTGTAGCGCGCCGCGCAGGCGCGCGGCACCACCGCGATCCCCGCGCCCGCCTCCACCATGCGGCACACGGCCTCGAAGCTACCCACGTGCACGCGCTGGCAGATGCGCTTGCCCAGGCCGCTGGCGATATCTTCCAGGAAGGTCTGGATGGCGCTGTCGGGATGTATGCCGACGAACTGGTAGGCATCGACCAAGTCGGCGAAATGCGCGGACTCCGTGGCCGCCAGGGGGTGGTCCAGCGACGTGACCACGGTGAGTTCATCGCGGAACAGCGGCGTGACGTCCAGGCCCGACACGTCGATATTGCCCGCCACCAGCCCCAGGTCTCCCTGGCCTGCGCGTATGGCGATGACGATATCGCCAGATATTTTTTCTTCCAGTTCCACGTCCACGTCAGGGTTTTCCGCAAGAAACGTGGACAAGGCGTCGGCCAGGAACGAATTGGTGGCCGTGGTGTTGGCCAGCAGGCGCAGGCGTCCCTTCAGGCCGCTGGCATAGGGCTGCAGGTCCGCGTTCAGGCATTCCAGCTGGCGGAACACGGCGTTCGCATGCTTGAGCAGCACCTCGCCCGCCGGCGTCAGCGCCACGCCCGTGGCCATGCGCACCAGTAGCCGGGCCTTGAAGGCCTCTTCCATGTTCTTCACCCGCGCGCTTGCCGCCGGCAGGGACAGGAAGGTGCGTTCCGCAGCCCGGGTCAGATTGAGTGTTTCCCCCACGTTCAGAAACAAACGCAGGTCCGTCAGATCGTGTCTCATGTTCCACCACGCAGAAGGGGGGCATATCTAATTTTGAATTCTTCGCATGCCTCGTCGAATCTACCATGGTGCATCCCCTCGAACCAGAGCGTTCGATGCGGAACTGTTTTCCACACGGCGCGCGCGCCGCAGCACAGGAGTCAGCTTCAATGAGCGGCATAGTTTCCGGAAAAGTGGTGATCGTGACTGGCGCGGGCGGCGGCATCGGCCGCAGCATTGCACTGGCCATGGCGCAGGCCGGCGCCAAGGTGGTGGTGAACGACATCGGCGTATCGCTCACCGGCGAAGGCGGCGCGGATGGCCCCGCGCAAGCGGTCGTCAAGGAGATCGTCGCGGCGGGCGGCCAGGCCGTCGCCAACACCGACAGCGTGGCCGCGTACGACAGCGCCAGCCGCTGCGTGCAGACGGCAATCGACGCCTTCGGCCGCATCGATGCCGTGGTCAACAATGCCGGCAATCTGCGCGACCGGGTTTTCCACAAGATGAGCGAAGAGGAATGGAGTCAGGTGCTGGGCGTGCACCTGAACGGCTCCTTCTTCATGAGTCGCGCGGCGGCGCCCTACTTTCGCGAACAGGAGTCCGGCGCGTTCGTGCACATGACCTCCACGTCCGGACTGATCGGAAACTTTGGCCAGGCCAACTACGCGGCGGCCAAGCTGGGCATCGTGGCCCTGTCGAAATCCATCGCGCTGGACATGGCGCGCTACAACGTGCGCTCCAACTGCATCGCGCCGTTCGCATGGAGCCGCATGACCAGCTCCATTCCCGCCGAAACCGACGAAGAAAAAGCCCGCGTCGAAAAGCTGAAGAAGATGGAAGCCGGCAAGGTCGCGCCCATGGCCGTCTATCTGGCCAGCGACGCGGCCAGCGAGGTCACCGCGCAGATCTTCGCGGTGCGCGCCAACGAGATCATGCTGATGAGCCAGCCGCGCCCACTGCGCACCGTGCACCACGGCGAAGGCTGGACGCCCGAGCGCATCGCCGAGATCGCCGTTCCCGCCATGCGCAAGCACTTCTACGCGTTGGAGCGTTCGCCTGACGTCATCGACTGGGATCCCATCTGAGGCCGCCATGCCCCTGGACTACGCAACCGTGAAGAACTGGCGCTTCGACGAAGTCCGCCAGCGCTACGACGAAAAAGACACCATGCTGTACGCCCTGGGCATAGGCCTGGGGCAAGACCCCGAAGACGCCGGCCAGTTGCGCTACGTGTACGAAAAAGGCTTGCAATCCTTCCCCACCATGAGCGTGGTGCTGGGCTATCCGGGCTTCTGGGTCCAGGATCCGCGCGCCGGCATCGACTGGGTACGCGTGGTCCACGGAGAACAACGGCTGACCATGCATGCGCCCCTGCCGGCGGCGGGCGTGGTCACCGGCAGAAGCCGCAACACGCACGTGATCGACAAGGGCGCCGACAAGGGCGCCATCATCATCACCGAACGCACCTTGCACGGCGAAGACGGCGCCTGCCTCGCCACCCTGCGCCAAAGCACCTTCTGCCGCGGCGACGGCGGCTTCGGACAGGGAGACGACAGCCCCGCCGCCCTGCCCGCAGCGCCCGACGGCGCCCCAGACCTGAGCCGCGAAATCCGCATCCCCGCCAGCGCCGCCCTGCTGTACCGGCTGAACGCCGACCGCAATCCGCTGCACGCAGACCCCGAGGTCGCACGCGCGGCCGGCTACCCCAAACCCATCCTGCACGGACTGTGCTCCTACGGCGTAGTCGCGCACGCCATCGTCAAAAGCTGCTGCGGCTACGACGCCTCGCGCCTGGTCAGCCTGAACACGCGCTTCTCGGCGCCGGTCTATCCCGGCGAAACCCTGCAGTGCGACATCTGGCGCCTGCCCGACGGCCAGCTCCGCTTCCAGGCCCGCGCGCAGGAACGCGGCGTGGTGGTCATGAGCCACGGCACCGCGGAGCTGAAGCCATGAACCGCCCGCCCGCATTGACCGGCATCCGCGTACTGGACCTGTCGCGCATCCTGGCCGGCCCCTGGTGCACGCAGAACCTCGCCGACCTGGGCGCCGACGTCATCAAGATCGAACGCCCGCGCGTCGGCGACGACACCCGCGCCTGGGGCCCGCCGTTCCTCAAGGACGGCGCGGGCCAAGACACCGAGGAATCCGCTTACTACCTCAGCACCAACCGCAACAAGCGTTCCGTCGAAGCCGACATGGCCACGCCCGCAGGCGCCGCGCTGATCCGCGAACTGGCGGCCGCCAGCGACATCCTGGTCGAGAACTTCAAGGTGGGCGGCCTCGCCAAGTACGGCCTGGACTACGACAGCCTGAAGCAGATCAACCCGCGCCTGATCTATTGCTCCGTCACAGGCTTCGGCCAGGACGGCCCCTACGCGCAACGCCCCGGCTACGACTTCATGATCCAGGGCATGGGCGGCCTGATGAGCATCACCGGCGAACGCGACGACCTGCCCGGCGGCGGTCCGCAAAAAGCCGGCGTGGCGGTCACCGACATCGTCACCGGCATGTACGCCACCGTGGCCATCCTGGCCGCCCTGCAGGAACGCCACAACAGCGGCCTGGGCCAGCACCTGGACATCGCCCTGCTGGACAGCCACGTCGCCCTGCTGGCCAACCAGAACTCGAACTACTTCAACTCCGGCGTGGCGCCCCAGCGCGCCGGCAATGCCCACCAGAACGTCGTGCCCTACCAGGTGTTCGCCGCCAGCGACGGCCACCTGATCGTGGCCACAGGCAATGAATCGCAGTACCGCGCATACTGCCGCGCCATCGGCGCACCCGAACTGGGCGACGACCCACGCTTCGCCACCAACCGCATGCGCCTGGCCAACCGCGAGCTGCTGGTCGGCCTGCTGACCGAGATCATGCGCCAGGGCCAGCGCGACGACTGGATCGCCAAGCTCGAGGCCGTGGGCGTGCCCTGCGGGCCGATCAACGATATCGCCCAGGCCCAGGCACATCCGCAAGCGCTGGCACGTCAGCTGCGCCGCGATATGCCGCATCCGGCGGGCGGCATGGCGGCGGTGACAGCCAGCCCGTTGCGGCTATCGGCCTCGCCGGTGGAATACCGTCGCGCGCCGCCGCTGCTGGGGGAACACACGGAGGAAGTGCTGCGGGAGGTGCTGGGGAAGACGCAAGAAGAGATCGCCGTGTTTCGCGAGGGATTAAAGACGACGAACTGACGAGGGCCGCGCCTACAGCGAAGACTCCAGTCACAGGACGACGATGAGCCCCACACGCCACTCACCGCATGCGCGCTAGCGACCACCACAGCAATCAAATAAATCACGTATGTCATTATTGGCCGCCCGGGCGGCCAATAATGACGGGCAAATCAAGCCTCTCCCCCGACCACGGCTCCAGCAGCGCACCAGTCCAAGACACTCGTAGCCCGTCGGCGCGGGCGTCTGGGTGGCGAGCAACCTCGATGCGCCCGAGGGAATCCGTAGGAGTCGCCGAAGGCGAGGACGAGGATGACAACGGGGCAGTCCGGAGCGAACGCTCCGGACCGCAATCGTGGGCGCTCGCCACCCAGGCGCCCGCGCCGACGGGCCGCCTACGAAGCACTAAGCACTAAAGCCAAAAAAAACGGCCACCAGTCCCCTGGCAGCCGTTTTTCTCACAGCCTACGGAATCAAGCCACAGCGACAGGAATCTTCCCGATCTTGGCCTGCCATTCCTTGGGCCCCGTGGTATGGACAGAGGTACCCTGAGCGTCAACCGCCACAGTCACCGGCATGTCCTTCACGTCGAACTCGTAGATGGCTTCCATGCCCAGGTCCGCAAAACCCAGCACCTTCGCGCCACGGATAGCCTTCGACACCAGGTAAGCCGCGCCACCCACCGCCATCAGATAAGCCGAGTTGTGCTTCTTGATGGATTCGATAGCCACCGGACCGCGCTCCGACTTGCCGATCATCGCGATCAGGCCCGTCTGCTCCAGCATCATGTCCGTGAACTTATCCATGCGCGTAGCGGTAGTGGGACCCGCCGGGCCGACCACTTCGTCGCGCACCGGATCCACCGGACCCACGTAGTAAATGACGCGATTCTTGAAATCCACCGGCAGCGGCTCGCCCTTGGCCAGCATGTCCTGGATACGCTTGTGCGCCGCATCGCGGCCCGTCAACATCTTGCCCGACAGCAGCAGCGTCTGGCCCGGCTTCCAGCTGGCCACTTCTTCCTTGGTCAGCGTATTCAGGTCCACCTGCTTGGACTTGTTGTAGTCCGGCGCCCAGTGCACTTCCGGCCACTCCGACAGCGACGGCGGATCCAGGCGAGCGGGGCCCGAGCCGTCCAGTTCGAAGTGCGCGTGGCGCGTCGCCGCACAGTTCGGGATCATCGCCACGGGCTTGGACGCCGCGTGCGTCGGGAACGTGCTGATCTTGACGTCCAGCACCGTCGTCAAACCACCCAGGCCCTGCGCGCCGATACCCAGCGCGTTGACCTTCTCATACAGCTCGATACGCAGCTCTTCCAGCTTGTTCTGCGGACCGCGGGCCAGCAGCTCGTACATGTCGATGTCTTCCATCAACGACTGCTTCGCCATCAGCATGGCCTTCTCGGCCGTGCCGCCGACGCCGATGCCCAGCATGCCCGGCGGGCACCAGCCCGCGCCCATCGTCGGCACCGTCTTCAGCACCCAGTCCACCAGCGAATCGCTCGGATTCAGCATCGCGAACTTCGACTTGTTTTCCGAACCGCCGCCCTTCGAAGCGACTTGCACGTCGACCTTGTCGCCCGGGACAAGCTCGACGTGCAGGATACAGGGCGTGTTGTCGCGCGTGTTCTTGCGCGCAAACAGCGGATCGTCCAGCACCGAGGCGCGCAAAGGATTGTCCGGGTTCAGATAGCCGCGGCGCACGCCTTCGTCACAGAGTTCCTGCAGCGTGCGCTTGGTCTCGAAACGCACGCCCATGCCGACCTTCAGGAACACGTTGACGATGCCCGTGTCCTGGCACAGCGGACGCTTGCCCTCGGCGCACATGCGCGAGTTGGTCAGGATCTGGGCCATCGCGTCGCGCGCGGCGGGGCTTTCCTCGCGCTCGTAGGCGCGGGCCAGGTGACGGATGTAGTCGACCGGGTGGTAGTAGCTGATGAACTGGATGCCATCGGCTATCGACTGGATGAAGTCTTCTTCTTTGATGATGACTGACATGGCGATATCGGGTCTAGATGAAAAACGTGAAAACGCGGCCGGCGTGACTAGCCCGCCGCGATGGAGAAAGAACTATTTTTGCCGCCGGGCCGCCCCAAGGCAAACAGCGCCCCCTCGGGGGGCAGCTAGCCCCGCAGGGGCGCGGCGTGGGGGCATTTCCTATTTGCCTTGCCAGACCGGTTTGCGCTTCTCGGCGAAGGCGGTCGCGCCTTCCTTGGCGTCGGCGGACGAAAAGATGTGCGCAATCAGCGGACGCTGCTGGTCGAACATGCTGGCCTGATCCCAGTCGCCCGACTGCGCCACGATGCTCTTGGCGGTCTGCACCGCCAGCGGGCCATTCTCGACGATGGCGCGGGCCAGTTCCAGAGCGCCCGCCAGGGCGGCGCCCGGCTCGGTGATGCGGTTGACCAGCCCGAAGGAATGGGCGCGCTCGGCCGTCAACATTTCGCCGGTCAGGATCACTTCCATGGCGATGTGGTACGGCAGGCGGCGCGGCAGGCGCAGCATGCCGCCAGCGCCCGCCACCAGGCCGCGCTTGACTTCAGGCAGGCCGAACTTGGCGTTGCTGGCGGCCACGATCAGGTCGGAAGCCAGCGCCATTTCGCAGCCGCCGGCCAGCGCATAGCCTTCCACCGCCGCGATCAGCGGCTTCTTGGGCGGCCGCTCGTTCAGGCCCGCGAAGCCGCGGCCTTCCACGTAGGGACGCTGCCCCGACTTGGCGAAAGCCTTCAGGTCCATGCCCGACGAGAACGTGCCGCCGCCGCCCGTCAGGATGCCGATGCGGATGTCGTCGCGGCTGTCCAACTGGTCCAGCGCCGCGGCCATGGCCTGCGCGGTCTCCAGGTTGATGGCGTTCTTGGCCTCGGGACGGTTGATCGTGATGATCTGGATGCCGTCGGTGACTTCTACCTTGATCAGGTCTGACATGGGACTGCTCCTTCCGGGAATTCTCGGAATCAGGTTCCGGGTTTTATATAAGACTTGGTACGCAACCTGGAATCATACGATCATTGGTTTCCAGGCGCAGCGACAGGCCCGCGGGGCGTCCACCAGCGGCACACTGTCCCCCTGCGAACCGCCCCGAAGGCCCAGATGTAACCGTCCGCCCGGCATTCGGGAACCGGACCGCCCCAGGCCAGTTAAAATGTCGGGTTTCCCACGCCCAGGGCAAGCCTTGCCCGGCGGCCGAATTCCAAGAATCCTATGCTCACCTTTCAGCAAATCATCCTTACGCTCCAGGAATACTGGGACAAGCAGGGTTGCGCCCTGCTGCAACCCTACGACATGGAAGTCGGCGCCGGCACCTCGCATACCGCCACGTTCCTGCGCGCGATCGGCCCGGAGCCCTGGCGCGCCGCCTACGTGCAGCCCTCGCGCCGCCCCAAGGACGGCCGCTACGGCGAAAACCCCAACCGCCTGCAACACTATTATCAGTACCAGGTCGTGTTGAAGCCCGCGCCTCCGGAAATCCTGGACCTGTACATCGGTTCGCTCAAGGCGCTGGGCATCGATCCCACCCAGCACGACATCCGCTTCGTAGAGGACGACTGGGAGAACCCCACCCTCGGCGCCTGGGGCCTGGGCTGGGAAGTCTGGCTGAACGGCATGGAAGTCACCCAGTTCACCTACTTCCAGCAAGTGGGCGGCCTGGACTGCACGCCGACCACCGGCGAAATCACCTACGGCCTGGAACGCCTGGCCATGTACCTGCAGGACGTGCAAAGCGTGTACGACCTGGTCTGGACCGAAGGCGCCAACGGCAACCGCGTGCTGTATCGCGACGTGTTCCACCAGAACGAAGTGGAACAGTCCACCTACAACTTCGAGCATTCGTCGGCCGAGATGCTGTTCTCGCACTTCAATGACTACGAAGCCGAGGCCAAGCGCCTGATGGACGTGCCGCTGGCGCTGCCCGCCTACGAGGCCGCGCTGAAGGCCGCGCACACGTTCAACATGCTGGACGCGCGCGGCGCGATCAGCGTCACCGAGCGCGCCGCCTACATCGGCCGCATCCGCAACCTGTCGCGCGCCGTCGCGCAGGCCTACTACGATTCCCGCGAACGACTGGGCTTTCCCATGCTGGGCCGCGACAAGGCCGCCGGGGAGGCTGCATAAATGACGACGAACATCCGCCCGCTGCTGGTCGAACTGCTGACCGAAGAACTCCCGCCCAAGGCCCTGCAGAAGCTGGGCCAGGCCTTTGCCGAAGGCGTGCGCGCCACGCTGGAGCGCCACGGCCTGCTGGCCGCCGGCTGCGCCGCCACCGCGTATTCCACGCCGCGCCGACTGGCCGTGCACCTGTCCGCCGTGCTGGCTCAGGCGCCCGACCAGCCCTATGCCGAAAAGCTGATGCCGGTGAAGATCGGCCTGACCGAAGACGGCCAGGCCACGCCCGCGCTGCAGAAGAAGCTGGCCGCCAAGGGCCTTGAGAACATCGACCTGTCGACCCTGGAACGTGAATCCGACGGCAAGCAGGACTACCTGGTCGCGCGCGGCACCGCTCCCGGCGCCCAGCTGGCCGCCGGCCTGCAGGAAGGCATCGACGCCGCCATCAACGGCCTGCCCATTCCCAAGGTCATGCGCTACCAATTGGCCGACGGCGTCACCACCGTCAAGTTCGTGCGTCCGGCGCACGGCCTGGTCGCGCTGTTCGGCGCCGACGTGGTGCCGGTGTCCGCGCTGGGCCTGGCCGCCGGCCGCGACACGCTGGGCCACCGCTTCATGAGCGCGGGCCCCGTGTCCTTCGCCGACGCCGACGCCTACGCCGCCACCCTGGCCGAAAAGGGCCGCGTGGTGGCCTCGTTCGAAGGTCGCCGCGACGAGATCCAGCGCCAGTTGCTGGACCATGCCGGCCGCCTGAACGCCACCCTGGGCGACGATCCCGAAGTGGCCGCGCTGCTGGACGAAGTCACGGCCCTGGTCGAACACCCCACCGTCTACGTGGGCCAGTTCGAAGAGCAGTTCCTGCAAGTGCCGCAGGAATGCCTGATCCTGACCATGCGGCTGAACCAGAAATACTTCCCGCTGTTCGATCCGGCTACCGGCCGCCTGACGCACCGCTTCCTGATCGTCAGCAACATGCACACCGACAATCCGGTGAACATCGTTGAAGGGAACCAGCGCGTGGTGCGCCCGCGCCTGGCCGATGCGCAGTTCTTCTTCGAAACCGACCGCAAGACGCCGCTGGCGGCGCGCGTCGAACAACTGGGCTCGATCGTCTACCACAACAAGCTGGGCACCCAGCTGGAACGCGTGGAGCGCGTGCGCGCCATCGCCCGCGGCGTGGCCGAGCAACTGGGCGGCGACGTCTCCGCCGCCGACCGCGCGGCCATGCTGGCCAAGGCCGACCTGGGCTCGAACATGGTGGGCGAATTCCCCGAGCTGCAAGGCGTCATGGGCGCCTACTACGCGGCCGGCGACGGCGAGCCCGACAGCGTGGTGCAGGCCCTGCGCACGCAGTACCGCAACCGCTACGACGCGCCCGTCACCGCCGACACGCTGACCGCGGCCACCCTGTTCATCGCCGAGCGCGTGGAAACCATGGTCGGCATCTGGGCCATCGGCCTGGCGCCCACCGGCGAGCGCGACCCCTTCGGCCTGCGCCGCGCCGCGCTGGGCCTGATCAGCGCCTTCGAACAACTGGCCGCAGGCGGCTGGCTCAAGATCAGCGAGACCGGCCCCCTGTCGCTGGACGGCCTGCTGGAACTGGCCGCGGGGACCTTCCCCGCCGGCAAGATCCCCGCCGACACGCTGGCCGAAGTCCGCGCCTTCATCTACGAACGCTACCGCAACCAGCTCATCAACGACTTCGACCGCAATGCCGTCGAAGCCGTGATCGCGCTGACCCCGCCGTTGCACCAGGTGGCCGAGCGCGTGCGCGCGGCCGCCGCCTTTGCGCAGCTGCCCGAGGCCGCCAGCCTGGCCGCCGCCAACAAGCGCATCGGCAACCTGCTCAAGAAGGCCGAAGGCGAGATCGGCGCGGTGAACGACGGCGCGCTCGTGGAACCGGCTGAAAAGGCCCTGGCCGCCGCCGTTTCCGCGCTGCGCCCGAAGGCCGAGGCGCAACTGGCCGCGGGCGACTTCGCCGGCAGCCTGAGCACGCTGGCCCAGGTCCGCGAAGCCGTGGACGCCTTCTTTGCCGACGTCATGGTCATGGCCGAAGACCCGGCCGTGCGCGCCAACCGGCTGGCCCTGCTGGGCCAGTTGCATGGCCTGATGAACCAGGTCGCTGACATCTCCAGGCTGGCACAGTGAAACTCATCATCCTAGACCGCGACGGCGTCATCAATCAGGACAGCGATTCGTTCGTCAAGAATCCGGACGAATGGATCGCCCTACCCGGCAGCCTGCAGGCCATCGCCCGGCTGACGCAGGCGGGCTGGAAGGTGGTGGTCGCCACCAACCAGTCGGGCCTGGCGCGCGGCCTGTTCGACATGGACACCCTGACGGCCATCCATACCAAGATGCGTCGCGAACTGGCCGCCGCTGGCGGCAGTATCGACGCGGTCTTCATGTGCCCACACGGCCCCGATGACAATTGCTCCTGCCGCAAGCCCAAGCCCGGCATGTTCGAACAGATCGGACACCGCTACGACGTCGACCTGGCTGGCGTGCCGGCGGTGGGCGATTCGCTGCGCGACCTGCAGGCCTCGTCGTCGGTCGGCTGCTCGCCCTGGCTGGTGCTGACCGGCAACGGCAAGAAAACGCTGGCCAAGGGCGGTTTGCCTGACAACACCCGCGTCTGCGACGACCTGTCGGCCGTGGTCGACGCGCTGCTGCAGGACCATTGATCCAATGGCCCGCCTACGTTCGCTGCTGTACTTCCTGTTCCTGGCCGTCACGGTCATTCCCTATGCCTTCGCCTGCATCCTGTGGGCGCCGCTGCCTCTGCACTGGCGCTACAAGCTAACCGTGGGCTGGCCGCGCCTGGCCATCTGGGGCGCGCGCTTCTTCTGCGGCATCCGCTGGCAGGTCAAGGGCTGGGAAAACCTGCCCGACGGCCCGGCGGTGCTGCTGTCCAAGCACCAGTCGGCCTGGGAAACGCTGTTCTTCCCGGCCCACATGCCGCGCGAAGTCTGCTTCGTCTACAAGAAGGAACTGCACATGGTGCCGTTCTTCGGCTGGGGCTTGGCGCTGCTGCGCATGATCCCGATCGACCGCGCCAAGGGTCGCGATGCCTTCGATCAAGTGGTCAAGCAAGGCCAGACGCGCCTGGACGAAGGCCGCTGGCCCCTGCTGTTCCCCGAGGGCACCCGCGTGCCGCCCGGCAAGACCGGCCGCTTCAAGATGGGCGGCGCGCTGCTGGCCTCGCGCACCGGCGCGGTCGTCATCCCCGTGGCGCATAATGCCGGCGAATGCTGGCGCCGCAACGCCTTCGTGAAGTATCCGGGCATGGTTACCGTGTCCATCGGTCCCGCGATAGAATCCAAGGGACTCTCCCCCGAGGAACTGAACAAAAAGGTTCAGGACTGGATCGAAGGGGAAATGCGGCGTCTCAATCCAGAAAGGTATGGCCAGCACTGATCAGCTCGAACTCCTGTTCGACGAACAGCAGCACGACGCGCCCACGGGCGCGCCGCCGCTGAACGCCGCGCCAAAGGCTCCGGCCGCGCCTGAGGCGGCCTCGCCCAAGCCGGTCCCGCCCAAGCCCCTCTTCCCCGATCTGCCGCCGGCCGCCGCCCCTGCGGGCGAACCGCTGCTGACGCTGTCGCCCAACGCGGCCTCGCTCGTCCCCACGCCCTGCCCCGACCCGCTGCCGCCCGGCGCGCGTTGGCGCGAGGTCGCGACCGAGCAGCAGTCCATCGGCTTCGTGCTGCTGCGCTCGCGTCGCCGCAGCATCGGCTTCGTGATCACTGACGACGGCTTGCGCGTCACCGCCCCGAACTGGGTGACGCTGACGCAGGTGGACGACGCCGTGCGCGAGAAGGCCCGCTGGATCCTGACCAAGCTGCGCGAATGGCATGCCCGCAAGCAGCAACTGGCCATGGCGCACACCCGCTGGCAGCCGGGCGGCGAGCTGCCCTACCTGGGCAAGCGCATCGTGATCGGCGTGGGCGGCGACAGCCGCCAGGCCAGTTTGTCGGGCGACGCCGACGCCCCCCAGGACGGCGACACCCTGTGGCTGGCGCTGCCGTCCTCGGCGGACCAGGGCCGCATCCGCGATTCGGCCCAAGCCTGGCTGCAGCAGCGCGCCGGCGCCTGGTTCGGCGCGCGCCTGGCCCATTTCCTGCAGGTCAGCGGCCTGAAGATCCGGCGCTGGCGCCTGTCGTCGGCCGCCACCCGCTGGGGCTCCTGCACCAGCGACGGCAACATCATGCTGAACTGGCGCCTGATCCATTTCGCGCCCGCCATCATCGACTACGTCATCGCGCACGAGCTTGCCCATTTGCGCGAAATGAACCACAGTCAGGACTTCTGGCGCGAAGTGGGGCAGATCCTGCCCGATTTCGAAGACGCCAAGAACATCCTGCGACGTCACGACCCCGCATCCTTGCCTCAGTTCTGAAGCATTCTGGAGACACGAAAATGTTGCTGCTGATTCCGGGCCCGGTCACGACCGACGCGCGGGTGAAGGCCGCCATGGCGCAAGACTATGCGCCGTGGGACAACGATTTCCGTCAGACCTACCGGCAGGTCTGCGATGGCGTCCTGCGGGCGGCGCAGGCGTCGCCCGACGAGCACGCTGCGCTGGCGCTGCCGGGCTGCGGCCACTTCGCGGTGGAAGCCGCCATCCGCAGCTTCATCCCCGCCGGCGGCCGCCTGCTGGCGCCCTCCACCGGCGCCTACGCCGCCCGCCTGCAGAAGCTGGCCGGCGATGCCGGCCGCGTCGCCGTGCCGCTGCCCGTAGGCCCCACCGAGCGGATCGATCCGCAAGCGGTCGCGCAGGCGCTGGAACAGGATCCCACGCTCACGCACCTGGCGCTGGTCTACAGCGAAACCGGCAGCGGCATCTGCCACGACGTGCCCGAACTCGCGCGCATCGCGCATGCGCTGGGCCGCCGCGTCATCGTCGACGCCGTATCCGCCTTCGGCGCGCTGCCCCTGGAGCTGCACGCCCTGCCCGCCGTGGAGGCAGTGGTGCTGACGGCCAACAAGTGCCTGGAAGGCATGCCCGGCGCCGCCTTCGTGGTGGCGCGGCGCGACAGCCTGGAAGCGGCGCGCGGCATCGCCGGCAGCTGGTCGCTGGACCTGGCCGACATCTACCAGCAAAGCCAGCAGCCCAATGCCGGCCCGCGTTTCACGCCGCCCGCGCCCACGCTGGCCGCGCTGGCCGTGGCGCTGGAGCTGCACCGCGAAGAAGGCCGCGAAGCCCGCCTGGCGCGCTACACCGCCAACATGCACACGCTATATGATGGCGTCAGGGAACTGGGCCTGGCGCCTTACCTGCCGCCCGCGCTGCAGGGGCCCATCGTCGTCAACGTCCGCGCCCCGGACGCGCCGACCTGGAACCTGCAATTGTTCGTGGACGCCCTCAAGCGCCGCGGCTACGTGCTCAGCAACTTCTACAACACCGAACAACCTTCGTTCCGGGTCGGCTGCATCGGCGCCTTCGGGCCAGACCAGATGCGGCAGGCAGTCGACGCCATGGGCGGCGCGCTGCGCGACATCGGCATCACCCGGGAAGCCGCCGGCAACGGCGGATTCTTCCCGTTCCCCCTCACCGCTTAAGGAAACCATCCCATGCGTATGCTCCACACCATGCTGCGAGTCGGCAATCTCGACAAGTCCATCGACTTCTACACCAATGTGCTCGGCATGCGCGTCCTGCGCCGCAACGACTACCCCGAAGGCAAGTTCACGCTGGCCTTCGTCGGCTACCAGGACGAATCCGAAGGCGCCGTCATCGAACTGACCCACAACTGGGATACGGACAAGTACGACCTGGGCACCGGCTACGGCCACATCGCCCTGGAAGTGGACAACGCCTACGAAGCCTGTGACAAGGTCAAGGAAAAAGGCGGCAAGGTCACGCGCGAAGCCGGCCCGATGAAGCACGGCAAGACGGTCATCGCCTTTGTCGAAGACCCCGATGGCTACAAGATCGAGTTCATCCAGAAAAAGGGCCGCCAGGACTGAGCCCCGCGCGGCCAAAGCCAGGAAGACACTTCCATGATCCACACCATCCTGAAAATGGGCGATCCGCGGCTGCTGCGCGTGGCCGCGCCCGTGGAGCGCTACGACACGCCCGAATTGCATGCGCTGATCGACGACATGTTCGAAACCATGGCCGCCGCGCAAGGGGTGGGCCTGGCCGCGCCGCAGATCGGCGTGGATCTGCAGCTGGTGATCTTCGGCTTTGACCGCAACGAGCGCTATCCCGACGCCCCCGCCGTGCCGCAGACCATCCTGTGCAATCCCGTCATCACGCCGGTGTCGGACGAGACGGAAGACGGCTGGGAAGGCTGCCTGTCGGTGCCGGGCCTGCGCGGCGTGGTGCCGCGCTACCGCCGCATCCGCTACAGCGGGCGAGATCCCTACGGCCAGCTCATCGAGCGCGAGGCCGAGGGCTTTCACGCCCGGGTGGTGCAGCACGAATGCGATCACCTGATCGGCCGGCTCTACCCGTCGCGCATCCAGGACTTCAGCAAATTCGGGTTCACTGAAATCCTGTTCCCGGACATGGATCCGAATCAGGACGACTAAGGCCCCGCTCCCGCCTTGCGGGGGCTTGCGTCCCTACCCTAAGCCTCGCCGGAGTCCGCCTTGGCGGCCTGCGGCGACAACTCCTCGGGCGCGAAATCGTCCACCTGCAACACCCGCGAGACCAGGGCTTCGGCCTCTTCCAGCGAGGCCGCCTGCGCGTCGGTAATGGCGCCGCGCTGATGGGCTTCGCGCCAATCGCGCACGCCGGACTGGCGCAGGCGGTCGCGCAGCGGCTGCACGGCGTCCGCCAGCGCGAAGGCGCGGGTCAGAAGGCCTACCGGATCGTCGCCGGCAGCGCCGGCGTCGCGATGCAGGTCGGCCGCCAGGCGCACATGCGTGGGCGAAGGCTTGAGCAGCAGTTCAGCGCATTCCCGGGTCAAGGCGTCGCTCGGCCCCTTGGCCAGGCGCAGCGGCAGGATGGCCGCGCGCAGTCCCCACGACAACACGCGGCCCGGCAGATTGCGCAGGACCTGATCCATGCTTTTCTCGATGCTGGCGTAGCCCTGCTCCAGGCACCACTGCACCAGCGGCAGATCGTCGTGCTTGCGGCCCTCGTCTTCCCAGCGCTTGAGCACCGCCGACTGCAGATACAGTTCGGACAGGATGTCGCCCAGGCGGGCGGAGATCATTTCCCGGCGCTTCAGGCCTCCGCCCAGCTGCGCCAGCGTGGCATCGGCCAGCAGCGCGAAGCCCGAGGCATAGCGGCCCAGCCGCCGGTAGTGGCCGGCCACGGGACCGGATGAAGGCGCAGGCGCCAGCACCCCGCCAGTCCAGGCGCGGCCGATGGCCCGCAGCGCGTTGATGCCTGTGTGGCGCAGATGCCGCCAGAACACGTCGTGGAAGACCTCCATGCCACGGTCTTCGTCGGGGTTGCCCAGCGCCAGGATTTCCGGCATCAGATAGGGATGGGCGCGGATCGCGCCCTGGCCGAAGATGATCAGGTTGCGCGTCAGGATGTTGGCGCCCTCGACCGTGATGGCGATGGGCACGGCGCGGTACAGCGCGCCCAGGTAATTGCTGGGACCGTCGATGACGGCGCGGCCGGCATGGATGTCCATCGCGTCGTTGACCGAGCCGCGCATGCGCTCGGTGGCGTGGTACTTCATGATGCCCGAGACCACTGCCGGCTTGACGCCCTGGTTCAGCGCGGCGCAGGTCAAGCGCCTGGCGGCTTCGACCAGATAGGCATTGCCCGCCAGCCGGGCCAGCCCTTCCTGCACGCCCTCGAACTTGCCGACGGGAATGCCGAACTGTTCGCGCACGCGGGCATACATGCCCGTGGTGTGCGCGCACATCACGGCGGCCGCGGCCGACAGAGACGGCAAGGAAATGCCCCGCCCCGCCGCCAGCGCGCTCATCAGCATCTGCCAGCCATGCCCGGCGCGCTCGGCGCCGCCGATCAGCGCGTCCAGCGGCACGAACACGTCGCGCCCGCGGTTGGGGCCGTTCTGGAAGACCTGCATGGCGGGCAGGTGGCGGCGCCCGATCTCCACGCCGGGCGCTTCGGTCGGCACCAGCGCGACCGATATGCCAATGTCCTTGGCGCCGCCCAGGATGCCGTCGGGGTCCGATAGCTTGAAAGCCAGCCCCAGCACCGTCGCCACCGGCCCCAACGTGATGTAGCGCTTGTGCCAGTTCAGCCGGATGCCGATCAGTTCGCGCCCGTCGATCACCTGGCGGCAGACCACGCCCGTGTCCACCATGGACGCGGCGTCCGAACCGGCCTCGGGGCTGGTCAGGCCGAAGCATGGCACCTCGCGGCCGTCGGCCAGCCGCGGCAGCCAGTAGTCGCGCTGCGCCGGCGTGCCGAACTGCATCAGCAATTCGCCGGGGCCCAGCGAATTGGGCACCATGACGGTGACGCCCGCGGTGATGGAGTAGGCCGAAATGCGCCGCACGACCTCGGAGTGCGCATAGGGCGAAAAGCCCAGGCCGCCGTAGCGCCGCGGAATGATCATGCCGAAGAAGCGTTCGGCCTTCAGGAAGTCCCATACCTCGGGCGGCAGATCGCGCCGGTTCCAGGTGATGTCCCATTCGTCCAGCATGGCGCAAAGCCGCGCCAGCGGGCCGTCTATGAAGCGCTGCTCGTCCGCGGTCAGCGTGGCCGCCGGCACGTCCAGCAGCTTGCGCCAGTCGGGATTGCCGGTGAACAGATCCGCATCCCACCAGGTGTCGCCGGCCTCGATGGCTTCGCGCTCCGTCGCCGACATGGCGGGCAGTGCGTTGCGCGCCCAGCGGTAAGCGGGTTCCGAGATGCGGCGCCGGCGCCATGCGTTGAAGTCCATGAGTTTTCCTCACTGTTATGGCCCCAGGCCCCAGGGCGTATCAGGTCAAAGTACCAGAATTGGCGGCGTCGGGCCAAGCTGCGGCCTGCCGACTCTGCGACAATGGGCCTCGGCGCGCAGCGCGCAATCCATCGCTATCCGGGCAGTCTCCGCATGCTGAACAAACTCTGGCTGGGCTTTTTCCTTACCGCGGCCGCGGCGGCTCTGTACCGCTGGCTGGTCATCGGCGACCCCGATGTCTTCCGCATGATGGTCGCCAGCCTGTTCGACATGGCGCGCGTGTCGGTGGAAGTGATGGTGCTGCTGTTCGGCACGCTGACGCTGTGGCTGGGCTTTCTGCGCATCGCCGAGGGCGCTGGCCTGGTGGAAAAACTGGCGCGCGTGCTGGGACCGCTGTTCGCGCGCCTGATGCCCGGCGTGCCGCGCAACCACCCGGCCATCGGTCTGATCACGCTGAACTTCGCCGCCAACGGACTGGGCCTGGACAACGCCGCCACGCCCATCGGCCTGCGCGCCATGCGCGAACTGCAGTCGCTCAACCCCACGCCCGAAACCGCCAGCAACGCGCAGATACTGTTCCTGGTGCTGAATGCGTCATCGCTGACCCTGCTGCCGGTGACGCTGTTCATGTTCCGCGCGCAGCAGGGCGCGCCGGACCCGACGTTGGTGTTCCTGCCGATCCTGCTGGCCACCAGCGCATCGACCCTGGCAGGTTTCCTGGCCGTGGCGGCCTGCCAGCGCCTGCGCCTGATCGATCCGGTCGTGATGCTGTGGCTGGGCGGCACGGCGCTGCTCATGGGCGGATTCATGGCGCTGCTGGCCAGCATGTCGGCGGCGGCCATCGCCTCGCTGTCGTCGCTGCTGGGCAATCTGGTCCTGTTCGGCATCCTGATCGCCTTCCTGGTGGCGGGCGCCTGGAAGAAGGTGCCGGTCTACGAGGCCTTCATCGAAGGCGCCAAGGAAGGCTTCGACATCGCCAAGAGCCTGCTGCCCTATCTGGTCGCGATGCTCTGCGCGGTGGGCGTGCTGCGCGCATCGGGCGCGCTGGATTTCCTGCTGGACGGCATCCGCTGGCTGGCGGTGCAAGCGGGATGGGACACGCGCTTCGTGGATGCCCTGCCTACCGCGCTGGTCAAGCCATTCTCGGGCAGCGCGGCGCGCGCCATGATGCTGGAAACCATGACGCATTTCGGCGTGGACAGCTTCCCCGCGCTACTGGCCGCGGTGGTCCAGGGCAGCACCGAGACCACCTTTTACGTGCTGGCGGTGTACTTCGGATCGGTGGGCATATTGCGGGCGCGCCACGCGGTGGGCTGCGCCCTGATTGCCGACCTGGCCGGCGTGCTGGCGGCCATCGGCGTGTGCTACTGGTTCTTCGGCTGAAACCCGCCGCGCGGCGGCAAGGAGCGCCCGGGCGGCGCTCCTGCCCCGCCGTATCAATCCACCAGCAGGATCTTCATGCCGTTGGTGCCACCGCTGTCGCGGTAGAAGTCGCCCTTGGTCAGGATCACCCAGTCTCCGGTCTGCACCAGGTTGCGCTTGCGCAGTTCATCGATGGCGGCGTTGCTCAGGTCGGCAGGCTCGTAGTCCGACGGCGCGAACGGAATCGTGTAGACGCCGCGGAACATGGCCACGCGGTTTTGCGTGATGCTGTGCGGGCTGTAGCAGTAGATAGGCACGCCCGAGCGGATGCGCGACATGATCAGCGGCGTGTGACCGCTTTCGGTCAGCGAAATGATGGCCTTGACGCCGGGGAAATGGTTGGCCGCGTACATGGCCGCCAGCGCGATGGTCTCGTCGCAACGGGTGAAGGTCTCGCCCAGGCGGTGATGCGACTTGGTCGAGGTCGGGTGCTTTTCCGCGCCCAGGCAGACGCGGGCCATGGCCTGCACGGTTTCCACGGGATACTGGCCCGATGCGCTTTCCGCCGACAGCATGACGGCATCGGTGTAGTCCAGCACCGCGTTGGCCACGTCGGACACTTCGGCGCGCGTGGGCATGGGGCTGGAGATCATCGACTCCATCATCTGCGTCGCGGTGATGACGACCTTGTTCAGCGTGCGGGCGTGCTGGATGATGCGCTTCTGGATGCCGACGAGTTCGGCATCGCCCACCTCCACGCCGAGGTCGCCGCGCGCCACCATCACGCCGTCGCTGGCGCGGATCAGCGCGTCCAGCGCCTCGTCGTCGGCCACGGCTTCGGCGCGTTCGATCTTGGCGATGATCCACGCCTGGCTGCCGGCGGCCGCCAGCAGCGTGCGCGCCTCGTCGATATCGCTGCCATAGCGCGGGAACGACACGGCCACGTAGTCCAGTTCCATCTCGGCGGCCAGCTTGATGTCGACGCGGTCCTTGTCGGTCAGGCTGGGCGCGGACAGGCCGCCGCCGCGGCGGTTGATGCCCTTGTTGTTCGACAGCGGACCGCCCACGGTGACGGTGGTGTGGACCTCGTCGCCTTCGACGCTGTCCACCACCAGCACCACGCGGCCGTCATCCAGCAGCAGCTCGTCGCCGACGCGGCAGTCCTGCACCAGTTCGGGGTAATCGATGCCGACGATGCTGGCCGTGCCCTCTTCCTTGGGATGCACTCGCGACAGCGTGAACGGCTGTCCGATCTGCAGTTGGACCAGCTTGTCCTTGAAGCGTGCAATGCGGATCTTGGGGCCTTGCAAGTCGCCCATGATGGCGACGAAGCGGCCCTGCTTGGCGGCGATCTCGCGCACCATGCGGGCGCGCTCGCGATGGTCGTCCGCGCTGCCGTGCGAGAAGTTCAGGCGGGCCACGTCCAGGCCCGCGCGGATCAGCGCTTCTATGCGTTCAGGCGTCGAAGTCGAAGGTCCCAGGGTGGCGACAATTTTGGTGCGGCGCAATACGGGCATGACGATCCACTCTCGCTAAAACAACAAAAACGCTATGGTACGCCGGCCGCGCCCGCGCAGGTATCATGGGCATCACCTCAACCGAAAAACGAGCTCGACTGAACCCGTGAAAATCGTCATCGCCCCCGACTCTTTCAAAGAAAGCGTGTCCGCCCCCGATGCCGCGGCAGCCATTGCACGCGGCGTGAAGGCCGCTGTTCCCGGCGCTCACACGGTATGCATTCCGATGGCCGACGGCGGCGAAGGCACGGTCGAAGCCGTGCTCGCGGCAACCGGCGGCAAGGAACGCCAACAGACGGTGAACGATGCGTTGGGCTACAAGGTCGACGCCGTCTGGGGCTTGCTCGAGGACGGCACGGCGGTGATCGAGATGGCCGCGGCGGCGGGCCTGGAACTCATCGCCCCTGCCAAGCGCGATCCGATGCGCGCCAGCAGCCACGGCGTGGGCGAACTGATGCTGGCAGCCTTGAACGCAGGCGCCAAGCGCATCATCCTGGGCCTGGGCGGATCGGCCACCAACGACGCGGGCGCCGGCATGCTGACTGCGCTGGGCGTGCGCCTGCTGGACGCTGACGGCCGCAGCCTGCCGCCCGGCGGCGGCGCGCTGGGCAAGCTGGCCAGCATCGATACCCACGGCCTGGATCCGCGCCTGGCCCAGATCCGCATCGACATCGCCTCGGATGTGGACAACCCTTTGTGCGGCCCACAGGGCGCCTCGCATGTGTTCGGCCCGCAAAAGGGCGCGACGCCTGAACAGGTGCTGATCCTGGATCAGATGCTGACGAATTTCGCCGATGTGTGCGCCAAGCACCTGGGCTCCGACCATCGCGACCACCCAGGCGCGGGCGCGGCGGGCGGCCTGGGATTCGCCGCCAAGGCGTTCCTGGGTGCCGGTTTCCGGCCCGGCGTGGAGATCGTGGCCGAACTGGGCGGACTGGCCCGGGCGGTCGAAGGCGCGACCCTGGTGTTCACGGGCGAAGGCCGCATGGACGCGCAGACCCTGCGCGGCAAGACTCCGGCCGGCGTGGCGAAGATCGCGCAGCGCGCGGGCGTGCCCGTGGTGGCGCTGGCCGGCTCGCTGGGCGAAGGCTACGAAGCGTTGCACGCCTGCGGCATCAGCGCCGCGTTCAGCCTGGCGCCCGGCCCCATCACGCTGCAGCAGGCGCTCACGGACGCCGAAAAACTGCTGGCCGACCGCGCCCGCGACGTCATGCAGCTCTGGATGACCGCGCAGAAGCGCATGTTGTAGAAACCCGAATGAAGAAGCCCGCTTGCGCGGGCTTCTTCATTTTGCGGATCCAGCTTCACTCGGCCTGCAGCACTCCGGCCGCCACGAGCGCATCCGCCAGACGGATGTACCGGTCCACCGAAATATCCTCGGCGCGCGCCGTAGGCGCGATGTCCAGCGCTTCCCAGGGCACTTGCTGCGCCCAGTCCGCCAGCACCCGGCGCAGCATCTTGCGGCGCTGTGAGAATGCCCGCGCCACCACGGTTTCGAAGGCCCGCTCGCTGACCGGACGCAGACGGTCCGCCGGCAAGGGCACCATGCGCACGATCGCCGACACCACCTTGGGCGGCGGGTCAAAGGCTTCCGGCGGCACGTCGAACAGCTTGTGCATGCGGTAGCGCGACTGCAGCATCACCGACAGGCGGCTGAAGTCGCCTGAACCGGGCTGCGCGACCATGCGGTCAATCACTTCCCGCTGAAGCATGAAATGCTGGTCGCGGACGTGATCGGCCCAGGTCATCAGATGGAACAGCAACGGGCTGGAGATGTTGTAGGGCAGGTTCCCCACCACGCGCAGCGCAGGCCCGAACTGGGAAAAATCCACCGTCAAGGCATCGGCCTCGACC
Organism: Achromobacter sp. GW823-FHT04E03; assembly: GCF_058796095.1. Classification (NCBI taxonomy): domain Bacteria; kingdom Pseudomonadati; phylum Pseudomonadota; class Betaproteobacteria; order Burkholderiales; family Alcaligenaceae; genus Achromobacter; species Achromobacter sp. GW823-FHT04E03. The sequence continues at coordinate 1,090,725 of NZ_JBXAIJ010000003.1, forward strand.
ACGGTCAGGCGGCTGGCGTCGAACTGCTTGCGCAGGCGCGCCGCCAGGTCGCGGTCGATCTCGACCGCCGTCAGGTGATCCAGGCGTTCGAGCAACGGCCGGGTAAGCGCGGACAAGCCCGGGCCGATCTCGACCACGGTGTCGTCGCGGGCGGGCGAAACCGCCCGGACGATGGACTCGACCACGCTCTCGTCGGTCAGGAAGTTCTGGCCAAAGCGCTTGCGCGCCTGGTGCTGGGACATGTAAAGCCTGTAATGCGTTTAGCGGTTGTTCTGCTGGATCTTCTGCTGCTTTTCCAGACGATTGTCGATGTACGCCTGGGCGCGCAACTGCTCCAGCCAATCCTCGAAAGCCGGCTGGGCGCGGCGTTCAAACAAGGTCTGACGGGCCTTCATGCGAGCCATATCGTCGGTGGCGTCGTGCTGGCGGCGCTCTTCCACTTCGATCAGGTGCCAGCCGAAGGGCGATTGCACCGGTTGGCTGATTTCACCCGGCTTCAGGGCGTTCATGGCGGCCTCGAACGGCGGCACGGTTTCGCCCGGGTTCAACCAACCCAGTTCGCCGCCTTGCGGGGCGGTCGCGTCCTGCGAATACTGGCGCGCCATGTCCTCGAACTTGGCGCCGCCGCTCACCAGGCGCTGACGCACCTGCTCCAGGCGCTGACGCGCCATTTCGTCGCTCATGACGGTGGAGGTCTTGATCAGGATGTGGCGCGCGCGAGTCTGCATCACTTCCACAGGGCCTTGGTGCGCAGGCGCCTGCGCGGGCGCGGCGGCGGGCTGCGGCGCCTGGGCCGGCGCCGGAGCGCGGGCCGTGCGGGCGGGCGCCGGCTGGGCGGTGCCGCGGTCCATCACCTTGATGATGTGGAAACCGTTGCCGCTCTGGATCACGCCGCTGACCTGGCCTTTTTGCAGATTGCCGACGGCCTGAACAAACAGGTCGGGCCAGCCGTCCAGCGGGCGCACACCCATGACGCCGCCTTGCAAGGCTTCGGGACCGTCCGAGGCCGCGGCGGCCAGGCTGGCGAAGTCATCGCCACGCTTGGCTTGCGCCAGCAGGCTTTCGGCCTTCTTGCGCAGCACCGCCAGCTGCTCGGGCGACGAACCTTCCGGCACGCGCACCAGAATCTGGGCCAGGGCGTAGAGCATCGGGCCCGACGGCGCAGCGGCCTGTTGGGGTTCGGGCTGCGGCTGGGCCTGCGGTTGCGGGGCTGCCTGCGGCGCGGCGCCGAACGCCGGATTGCGCCGCTGGTCCTTCAGGAACGCGTCGACTTCGGCGTCGGAAATCACAATCGTGGAATCCACCGCGCGCTGACGCAGGCGATCCGTGCGGATCTCGTCGCGCAGCGACTTGCGATAACCGTCCCAGCTCGTGCCGGTTCTTTCGATTTCCTGGCGTAGCTGGGCCACGGTGATCTTGTTGCGGGACGCAATGGTCTGGATGGCTTGGTCGATTTGCGCATCATCCACGCGTATGCCCAGGCGATCCGCCTCATGGCGCTGCACGCGCTCCATGATCAGGCGTTGCAATACCTGATGCTGCAAGGTCTGATCATCGGGCACCTGGATGCCCCGGGTCTTGAGCTCGCTCGAAATGCGCAACGACGCATCGCGCAATTCGCGCAGCGTGATCACGTCCTTGTCCACGACAGCAGCAATGCCATCGACGAACTGCTCGCGCTGCGGCGCGGGCGCAGCGTTCTTCTGCGCGGCGGAATTCGGCTTGGCGCCATTGTTCGCGGCCTTGCCGCCCTGCTCGGCCGCATGGGCCACGGGCAAGCCGGCGCACACGGCCAACAGCAGCGCATTGCCAGAGAGGCGGCGCAAAGAGTGCAACCTACGCATCATTCATACCTTTCAAATGTGGTCCCGGTGGGCACAGGCGGCGTAACACGCGTGTAGCCGGGGATACTTCTGTTCAGCAGGTTCATCGGGTCGGTTCCCAGGGAACCCAGACCGGTCAGTTCAAGCTGGAAGAACAGTGCCGAGTTGGCGTCCGTGGCGGATACCGCGTATCGCTGGTAGACCATGCGGCCCACCCAGCAGCAATCTCCCTTGTACTCCAGGCCGGCAATGGCCTGCGTGACGCGAGGCGAATCCATCGTGCCGGCCAGCGTGCTGGACGGACCGCTGCGCAGCGAGTAGTCCACGCGCCCGACGCCGTACCAGCGCTTGGAGAACGGCCACTGCATGGCCAGGCTCACCTGGTTCTGACCCTGCGCCTGATATTGGACCCCGGGCTGGGGATCGCGTTGGTAGCGGTAGGACACTGCCACCGTCGTCAGGCGCTGCGGCGACCAGCGCGCGCTGATCAGGCCGCGCGACCAGTTGCTGTCGTAGGGATTGTATTGCGCAGCAATGTCGGTGCTAAGCGTGTCGGTGAGAGCCGCGCTCGCCCCCAAAAGGAAGTCGGAGCGCACGTTCTCGCGTGGCGTCTCGTAGGGAAGCGTCACCTTCTGGTCTGCGAAATACAGCCGCTGCGCGACACCCAAGGACATGCGCTCGAAACCGGTGTTGGCATCCAGCCAACGCGTCGTCAAAGCAGCGGTTAACTGGTTAGCGTTCGCGATGCGGTCCCAGCCGCCGGTATAGATGTTCTCTTCGAACGCCTGCGAGAAGCTGAAGTCCGCCAAAGCCGTATCGAAGACAGGCAGCTTGGACTGGTCACGATACGGCACGTACAGGTAGTACAACCGAGGCTCTAGTGTCTGCGTGGAGGCCTTGCCGAACAGCGTGGTATCCCGTTCGAAAACCAGGCCGGAATCCAGGGACAGGATCGGTACGGTTCGCGATTGCGAGCGCGGTGTGCCCGGACTCAGGTTGTACCAGTCGGTGTCGTACTGGGTGTAATTTACGCCAGCCTTCGGGATGATGAACCAGCCCGGTTTGACGATGGGGTAGGAAACCGTCGGATAGGTCTGGAAGCGGTTGCCATCAGGTCCGAGTCGCTGCCCTTCGAACAACGATCTGCGGAAGCGCACCGCCGTGGAAGTCCAGTCGACGTCAAAGCCTCCCCAGTCATAGCGGGCGCCACGGAAGGAGAGCTCTGGTTCCTTGTCATACGGCGGTGCCAGCGGCGCGTCGGGATCCTGAAGCGTCTGGTACTTGTAGACCTGCGCATACCCGCTCCAATAGCCCGACGCGGACGACCAACCCACCCGCGCGCGTTGGGGCAAATAGGTCGTTGAAGCCTGATTCAGGCCCAACTGCGAAATGTCGCGGAAATAGTTGTCGTCCGATACCTTCGCGACATCCCAATCCGCATAGAAGCCGTAGGGCAGGATCTGCTGATGGCGCCACCAGTACATCCAGCGGTCGCTGTCGGTCAGCTTGTCGTTGGGCAGGTACGTACCATCCAGGATGCCGCTATAGGAGCCACCGAGATAGCGGAACTCACCCCCCAACTGCAGCCCGCGCTTGGAGAAGTAGCGCGGCTGCACGGTCATGTCATAGTTCGGCGCCAGATTCAGGTAGTACGGAATCGAAAAATCGAAACCGCCCTGGCTGGTCGTGCCATAGGTCGGCATCAGGAAGCCCGACTTGCGCTCCCGCTTGACCGGAAAGGTCATGTAAGGCGACGCCAGGATGGGCACGTCCTTGAAATACAGCACACCGCTGCGGGCCACACCTTCGTTCTCATCGAAGTCGATGTCGACGGTATTGGCCTTGATGTACCAGGACGGCGTTTCGCAGGCGCAGCCGCTGTACGTCACCGTGTGCAGCCGCATCTGCGAGCGGCTGAAGATGTCCGCATGCTCGGCGACGGCGAAGCCGCCGTTGGCGCCCATCCAGAAATTGGGTTTTTCGATCTCGCCCGAGGACTTGTCGACGTTGAACTTGGCATTCGGCCCGATCACCAGGGTGCCGTCGCGCATCATGCGCGCGCTGCCCTGCACGTCGACTTCGCCCGTGTCCTTGCGGTAGTTGATGCGGTCGCCCTTGATCACGCTGTCGATGCGGCGCACCTGGGCATTGCCCGTCAGGGTCAGGTCAGAGTCGGGATCGCCATCAATGCTGTCCGCCTCCATGAAGGCGGGAATGCTGTCGTCCGGCAGGCGGTGGATCCGCAGGCCCGGCGAGGTGCGCAACACGGGAGTCGCCGAGGTCGACGACGCGGCGGGAGCGCTGCCCTGGCTACCTTGGGCCTGGACGGCTCCGGCGGCGACACTGACAGCAGAGAGGATCAACCATCGAACCTTGCGCACGAGTGAAAACAGCCCTTTTTGACGATGGTGGGAACGCGACACCGGCACCCACGGAGGGCCAATGCTAACGGAAACGAGCCGGTATTATAGAGAAGCCGCGCCATAGGCCCAGACTTATGTGCTCGGGACACAATTCTCAGCAATATTGCCTTTCTGACACGGATCTTCCTTGAAAAACGATCACGACCCCCGCCTGGAGCAGATCCGCCACTGGCTGGGCGGCCTGCCCGCCAGCCTGAACCTGGCCATCGACACGCTGCGTCCGGCGTCGGCCGACGCCAGCTTCCGCCGCTATTTCAGGCTGGACGCCGGCGAGCGCACCTTGATAGTCATGGACGCCCCGCCCGCACACGAGGATTGCCGGCCCTTCCTGCACGTGGACCGTCTGCTGGCGGACGTCGGCCTGAACGTGCCTGCAGTGCTGGAGCAGGATCTGGACCAGGGCTTGCTGCTGTTGTCCGACCTGGGCGAGCAGACCTACTACCAGCGCATTCAGGCCGGACTGCCGGACAGCGAACTGCAGACGCTGTATCGAGAGGCCCTGGCCGCCCTGGTCCGCCTGCAACAGGCCTCCACTGCCGGCCTGGGCACTTATGACACCGCCCGCCTGGCTGACGAACTCAAGCTCTTCCCCGAGTGGTACGTGCAGAAGCATCACGGCGTGACGCTGGACGACAAGACCGCAAACGCGCTGGAAAAGATCTTCGCATTGCTGTCCGCGAGCAATGGCGGACAGGCCCAGGTGCTGGTGCATCGCGACTACCATTCGCCCAACCTGATGGTCTGCGACCAGCCGAAGTACGGACCGAACCCGGGCATCATCGACTTCCAGGATGCGCTGGCCGGCCCCATCACCTATGACCTGGCCTCCCTGGTGACGGATGCCCGCACGACCTGGGAAGAACCCCAGCAATTGGACTGGGCCATCCGCTATTGGGAAATGGCGCGGGCGGCCGGCCTGCCGGTGGACTCGGATTTCGCGGAGTTCCACCGCGCCTATGAATGGATGGGCCTGCAACGCAACCTGCGCATCCTGGGCGTGTTCGCCCGCCTGAATCACCGCGATGGCAAGGCGCATTACCTGGCCCACATTCCGCGCATGAACGGCTACGTGCGCCAGGTGGCCCAGCGCTACGGCGTCTTCACGCCGCTGCTGCGCCTGCTGGACAAGCTCGACGACCGCCAGGTCAGCGTCGGATACACCTTCTGATGCGGGCCATGATCCTCGCGGCGGGCCGCGGCGAACGGATGCGCCCCCTCACCGACCGCCTGCCCAAGCCCCTGTTGTCCGTGGGCGGCCAGCCGCTCATCGTCTGGCACCTGCGGCGGCTGGCGGCCGCCGGCATCCGAGACGTGGTCATCAACCATGCCTGGCTCGGCCACGAAATCGAGAGGGCGCTGGGCGACGGCAGCATATACGGCGTACAGATCCGCTATTCGGCCGAAACCTCCGCGCTGGAAACCGCCGGCGGCATCGTCCAGGCGCTGCCGTTGCTGGGCGACGAGCCCTTCCTCGTCGTCAACGGCGACGTCTGGTGCGACTGGGACCCCGCCGCGGCCGCAGGCTTGGCGCGCACATTGCCTGAAGGCGGCGCCTGGCTGCTGCTGGCGGACAACCCGCCCCAGCATCCGGCTGGCGATTTCCGCCTGGATGCCGACGGCAGCGTCCATGCCCAGGGCGAACCTCGTTTGACCTTTGCGGGCATCGGCGTCTACCATCCCTCGTTGTTCGCCGACGTCCCCCGGGGCGCGGCAGCGCCCCTGGCGCCGCTGCTCCGGCAAGCCATGGCCCGCGGCCTGGTGCGCGGCGCGCGCCACCAGGGCAAATGGACGGATGTCGGCACGCCGCAGCGGCTCGCCGACCTGGATGCCGAGCTCACCGGCCAAGCACGCTGATGTCCACATATTTCACAATATCAAGGTGCGCAACCAGGCTTGTCCGCGCACCCAACGGTCCCGGCTAACGGGGTATTCTCTAGCGCTTTGACCTGCGCGCGCAGCGCGCGGGCGAGCAAACACACAGGAAGTTTTCTAGGAATGGGGATGTTTGGAAGATCGCAACGGGCTGTATTCAAGCCTTCCGTATACCAGCCCGGCCAACGCACGCGCCGCATGCCGCGCTGGCTGGTCCTGCTGCTGGTGGGCATCGCCCTGGGCGCCGGCGGCGTGCTCTTCCTGCAGACCAACTACGGCCCGCAACGCCTGACCGTGGAGCAATCCGAGCAGCTGCACAGCGAACTGAGCACCGCCAACCTGGAGCGCCAGCGCCTGCAAAGCCAGCTTGAGGAAGCCACCCAACAACGCGACGCCAACAAGTCCGGCCATGAAAAGCTGACCGCCGACCTTTCTGAAGCCCGCAGCAAGATTGACACGCTGAACAAGGAACTGGTGCTGTTCCAGGACGCCATGCCCGCCGACCCGCGCGGCGGCAACCTGGGCATCCGCTCGGCCACCTTCAAGCGCGCGCCCGGTCTGCTGGACTACCAGGTGCTGGTCATGCGCGAGGATCGCCAGGGCGCGCCGTTCAAGGGCACCCTGACCTTCTCCATCGACGGCACCTACCCCAACGGCCGCGCCGCCACCGTCACGCCGGAAGGCCCCGCCCTGAACGTCGACCGTTACGACTACGCCCTGGGCCAACTGAAGCTGCCCGACGGTTTCACTGCCAAGGTCGTGGTGCTGCGCGTGCTGGACGGCGCCCAGAAGCAGCAGGCGATGCGCATCTATTACGTGCGCAACTGATAGATACGCCGCGCCCGAAGACCCGCCCTGATCCGGCGGGTTTTTTTTGCCCCAAAAATATAGTTGCGTGCGCAACCTCTTAAGCATATAGTTGCGTAAACAACCAATTTCTGGAGACAGCATGCCGCTCCCCGCGCACGTTCCCGTCCTTATCGCCGGCGGCGGCCCCGTCGGCCTGACGCTGGCCGCCCTGCTTGCCGAATACGGCATCCCCTCGCTGACCCTGGAGGCCGACGACGACTATTGCAACGGCAGCCGCGCCATCTGCATCTCGCGGCGGTCGCAGGAAATCATGGGCTGGGTCGGCGCCGACCGGCCCCTGACCGCCACCGGTCTGGCCTGGACCGGCGGCCGCAGCTACTTCCGCAACAGCGAAGTCCTGCATTTCGAGATGCCGCACGATCCGCTGCAGCGCTACGCGCCCATGGTCAACATCCAGCAATACGCCGTCGAGGAGTACGCCCATCAGGCCATGCAGCGCCATCCGGCGCTGGCCGAGCTGCGCTGGTCGGCGCGGCTTGCCGGCCTGAGCGCCGACGCGGACGGCGTCACGGCTGAAGTGGACATCGAAGGCGGCCGCCAGACTGTGCGCGCCGATTGGCTGATCGCCTGCGACGGCGGCCGCAGCACCGTACGCGAGGCCATGGGCCTGAAGCTGGAAGGCATGCAGTACGAAGGACGCTACGTGATCGTGGACATCGAACAGGAGTCCAGCCGCCCCGTGGAGCGCCTGGCCTGGTTCGATCCGCCTTCCAATCCCGGCTCCACCCTGCTCATGCACCGCCAGCCCGGCAACGTGTGGCGGGTGGACTACCAGATCCGCGACGACGAGGACCCCGAAGAGGCCGTAAAGCCCGAGAACGTGCTGCCCCGCGTGCAAAGCCATCTGGACATGATCGGCGAAACCGCGCCTTGGAAGCCGCTGTGGATCTCCATCTACAACGCCAAGTGCCTGACCTTGGAAAACTACCGCCACGGACGCGTGCTGTTCGCCGGCGACGCCGCCCACCTGGTGCCGATCTTCGGCGTGCGGGGCCTGAACTCGGGACTGGACGATGCCGGCAACCTGGCCTGGAAGCTGGCCTGGGTGCTGCGAGGCCAGGCTCCCGACAGCCTGCTGGACAGCTACAGCGTGGAGCGCGTCCACGCTACCCGCCAGAACCTGGCCTATGGCGCCAAGAGCACCGAATTCATGGCCCCGCCGGACTTCGGATTCCGCCTGATGCGCGAGGCCGCCCTGCGCCTGGCGCTGACGGATGAGCGGGTGCGCCAGCTGATCAACCCGCGGCAGTCGGCGCCCATCTCCTACGATGCCTCGCCGCTGAACCTGGATGACGACGCGCCGCAGGCCGGCGCAACCGCCGCGCCCGGCCAGCCCGCGCCCGAAGCGCTGCTGCACGATCGCGGCGCGCCGCTGCATCTCAGCGCATGCTTTGGCGCCGGCTTCGTCGCGCTGGCGCTGGCCCCCGACACCACGCTGGCGGCCGAACTGGACGCCCTGGCCGCCGCCACCCGCAACTCGCCCCAGCCGCTGCGTGTGCTGAAGACGGGCGATGATGCCTTGCAGGACCCACACGGGCAGCTACGCCAGCGCTACGGCGCGCAAGCCGGCGCCGTCTACCTGCTGCGGCCCGACGGCTACGTCCTGGGACGCTGGATTGCCCCCTCGGCCGCCACCCTGCGCGCCGCGCTCAAGCCCTACTACCCCTCGATCGCACTGGACGCGCACAAGGAAGAGCTAGCATGAACAACGATGAACTGGACCAGGTCTATACCGCCATGGCGCAGACCCTGACGCGCGTCGGCGAAGAACAGGCGTCGCTCTTCCTGTCGATCCTGAGCCTGTCGCTGCTGGCCCGCGTGAGCGATGCGCGCGACGCCGCCGCGCTGCTGGCCCAGGCGGAAGCCGCCTGCCTGGCCAACGGCCCTGTGGCACACTATCCCGCCTCCGCCCCTGCCCGCCCGACGTGAAACAGCCCGCCCTGGAACGATTCCTGACCTACCGCCTGCACGTGCTCAACAAGATCACGGACAGGGACACGAATCGCGCCTATCTGGAAGAATGCGGGATTCCTCTGGGCGAGGCGCGCTGCCTGGCGGCCATCGGCCGCTACGCGCCCTTGTCGGTCAACGATCTGGCGCTGGCGGCCAATCTGAACAAAGGCCAGGCCAGCCGCTCAGCACAGGCGCTGGTGGACCGCGGCCTGGTGGAAAAGACCATGTCCGCCTCGGATGGACGCGGCGTGGTGCTGGCGCCCACCCCGGAAGGCCTGGTGCAATACCAGCGCGTCATCGACCTGATCGCCCGCCGCAATGAAGAGATCTTCGGCTGCCTCAGCGCCGACGAGCAGCGCCTGCTGGGCGACATGCTGGACCGCGTGAACAGCCATTTGCAGCCCGACGCGGACGGCTCGGAAGAGCCGCTCCCGCCCACGCCGCCAGGAAACGCGCCCTAAGCCTTGGGCGCGGTGGCGCCCAATTGCGCTGCCGCCTCGTCCATGAACTGCGCCATGCGCACATCCAGCTCGGTCACGCCGCCGGCGTCGTGGGTGGTCAAGGTCACGTCCACGCGGTTGTAGACGTTGGTCCATTCCGGATGATGATTCAGCTTCTCCGCAAACATGGCGACGCGCGCCATGAAGCCGAATGCCGCATTGAAATTGGGAAAGCGGAAACGCTTTTCGATGGCGTCGCGCATCGCCACTGCCTGCCAGCCAGACAGGGCGGCCACGGCGGTATCGGTGCCGATGCGGGCGGGAGGGAACATGCTCATGACGGACTCCAAAAAAACAGGCGGCGGCGCGTTGCGCCAGCCGCCTCGGACACTGGGCTGGCCCAGGTTTACTGCTGGACCGCGTACAGGTAGATCTCCACCCGGCGGTTCAGCGCGCGGCCTTCGGCGGTCGCATTGTCGCCGATCGGATCGTTCGGCCCGCGGCCCTCGACCGTCAGACGGCCCGCTGCCACGCCCTGCTTGCTAAGGTAGTCGGTCACGCTCTTGGCGCGGTTGACCGACAAGGTCTGGTTATGCGCCAGGGCGCCCGTGCTGTCCGTGTGGCCGACCACCTTGGCCCGCAGTTCAGGATGCTGGTTGAGCGAGCGCGCCACGCTGTCCAGCACCGGCAACAGCGCGGGTTTGAGCTGCGTCTTGTCGGTATCGAACGACACGCCGCTGGGAATGTTGACCTTGAGACTGCCGTCGGGCATTTCGACCACGTCGATGCCCAGCGACGAAGCGCCCGACTTCTGCACGTCTTCCTTGACGACCTTCCAGTTGTAGCCAACCAGGCCGCCCGCCACCGCGCCGATGCCGGCGCCGATGGCCGCGCCCTTGCCGTGGCCGATCAAGGCGCCGATGCCGGCGCCGATTGCCGCCCCCGCGCCCGTGCCCACGGCGGTATTGGTCTGCTGCTGCGTGGCGCATCCCGCCAGCAATGCACCCGCCGCCGCAACGACTGCGATCCGGTTGAATATTGTTCTTGAGCTCATGGCAACCTCCACTTATTCCGTCGGTGTGCCGGATCATTCCGGCCAGACCATGCTAGCAAGCACACGAAGGGAGGCAGGCAACATTTTGTACTATCAGGAAGGTCCTGAAGATAGTGCGGCCGCGCTGTGGAACACGGCCGCAGCCTGGGCGGAAAAACGCTCAGGCCCGCAACAATGGGCTACATTCCACCCGCCGCCGGCCGGCCTCCGATGCGAAGGCCGGCGCCCGGCGCCTAACGCTGCTGGAACGTCCGGCGCGCCACGTTCAGCGACACCATCGCCATGAGCGCAATAGCCAGCAGGTAATAGCTGGGCGACAGCTTGGAGTCGGTGGTCGCGATCAGCCAGGTCAGGATGAATGGCGCGAAGCCGCCGAAGATCGTCACTGCAATGTTGTAGCCCAGGGACAAGCCGGTGGTACGCACCTGCACGGGGAAGATGGCGGACATCAGCGCCGGCATGGGCGCGAAGTACGCCGTCGCCAGGATGCCCAGGATGACCTGGACGATCATCAAAACGCCCACCGTCGGATACGACACCAGCAGATAGAACAAGGGATAGCACAGCAGCGCGGTCGAAAGGGCCGCGGCCATCATGATGCGCGCGGGTCCGATGCGGTCGGCCAGCGCGCCGACGAAGGGCGCGCCTACCGTCATGATGACGCCCGTGACCAGCGTCGCCAGAAAACCGATGGCAGGCGGCAGACCCAACTGGCGGATCGAGTACGTAGGCATGTACAGGGCCAGGTAATTGCCCACCGAGCCCAGCGCCACGAAGCCAACGGTAACCAGCAGCCGCAGCTTCTGCCCCGCGAACATGTCGCTCAACGGCGAAGCCGATGCCTCTGCCGCGCTGAACTCCGGCGTTTCATCCATGTGATGGCGGATGTAGTAGCCCACCGGCGCGATCAGCAGGCCGAACACGAACGGAATGCGCCAGCCCCAGCTTTCCAGCTGGGCCTGGGTCAGCGTCGCATTGAGCACCGCGCCGAACAAGGCCGCCAGCAGGATCGCCGCGCCCTGGCTGGCGACCTGCCAGCTGGCGTAATAGGCGCGCCGGTCCGGCGCATATTCTATGAGGAAGGCCGTGGCGCTGCCGAATTCCCCGCCCGCCGAAAAGCCCTGGATCAGCCGGGCGACCAGGATGATGATCGATGCGGCCACGCCGATCTGCGCATGCGTGGGGACCACCACGATGATCAGCGTGCCTATCATCATCAGGAAAATGGACGCCGTCAGCGCCGCCTTGCGGCCCGCCCGGTCGGCATAGCTGCCCAACACGATGGCGCCCAGCGGCCGCATCAGGAACGACACGCCGAAGGTGGCCAGCGCCAGCAACAGCGAGGAGCTCTCGCTGGCGGACGGAAAGTACAGCTTGGCGATGATCAGCGCGAAGGTGCCGTACGCGATCATGTCGAACCACTCCAGCGCATTGCCGATGGACGCGGCGATCACCGCGCGCCGCGCCTGGGCGCGCCGGTCGCCTGCCGGCGCCGCCTTGCTGCGGCCGGCGGCGGCCGCATTCCACGTTGTCTTCTCCGAATAAGCCATTTTTCCCTCTGTTATTTTCTAAAAATTAACGATCGATCAACTCATTGGCCGGCCATCGCAAGATGGCCCGCCAGCTTTTCCATGAACTGTTCGCACAGGCCGATCTGCGACAGCGCGACATACTCGTCCGGCCGGTGCGCCTGCTGCAGATTGCCGGGACCGCAAATGACCGCCGTCATGCCGGCCCGCTGGAACAGGCCGGCCTCCGTGCAATACGCCACCTTCTCGGTGCCGCGCGCGCCAGTCAGCGCCTGCGCCAACCGCGCAATCTCGGCGGTGGCGGCGGTATCGAAACCGGGCACCTCGGCCAGCGCTTCCAGCTCGATGTCGGCCTGCGGGTTCTCCGCCTTGATGCGGTCGCGCAGCTCGCCAGTGATGTAGCGGCGCAAACCGCCGATCACATCTGGCGCCAGCACGCCCGGGATGGTGCGGAATTCGAACTCGAACTGGCAACGGTCCGGGATCGTGTTGACGGACAAGCCGCCCGAGATCGTGCCGGTGTTGGCCGTGGTGTACGGCACCTCGAAGTCCTGGTCGAAAGGGCCGTTCTGGCGATGGGCGTCGGCCATGTCGCGGATGTGGCAGATGGCGCGCGCCGCATATTCGATCGCGTTGACGCCGCGCGGCGTCAACGAAGAATGCGCAGCATGCCCATGCACGGTGCAGCGGTACAGATTGCTGCTCTTGTGGGCGGAAATGACGCGCATCTCGGTGGGCTCGCCCACGATGCAGCTATCGGGGCGGATATCCAGCTTGGCCAATTCACGCAGCATGATGTCCGCCCCCAGGCAGCCGACCTCCTCGTCATAGCTCAGCGCCAGATGCAGCGGCACGCGCAAACGCCGCGACGTGAATGACGGCAGCATGGCCAGCGCGGTTCCGATGAAGCCCTTCATGTCGCAAGTGCCGCGGCCATATAGGCGGCCATCGCGCACCTCGGGCGCGAACGGATCGCTGCTCCAGGCCTGGCCGTCCACCGGCACCACGTCGGTATGGCCGGACAGCACCACCCCGCCCTGGGTGCCGCCGTCCGCGGCAGGCACGGTCACGAAAAGATTCGCCTTCTTGCCGTCGGCGTTGTAGATCAATCGGGGCGCCAGACCGGTCGCGGCCAGGTGGTCGCGCACCGTTTCGATCAAGCCCAGATTGGACAGGCGGCTGGTCGTGTCGAAACGCACCAGCCGTTCTATCCATTCCAGGGAACGGGGAAGCTCTGCAGTATTCATGGGTCGTACCCTAAGGTTGAGGCCTGGCGCTCAGGCAGCCTTGCTCCGCGCCGCATCCAGAAAGCGCGCCAGTCTAGCCACGCCTTCATCCAGGCGCTCGTGCGCGCTGGCATAGCACCATCGCAGATAGCCCTCGCCCTCGGGACCGAACGCCATGCCCGGCGCCAGGCCCAGCCCGCCGCGCACGACCAGATCCTTGCAGAACACCAGGCTGTCCGACACGCCCCGAATGCGGAAGAAGGTGTACATCGCCCCCGGCGCCGCACCCGCGAGTTCAACCCCGGGCACCTGCGACAGCTTCGACGCCAGATGGTCGCGCGCCAGCCGCAGCCGCTGCACGGTACGCGCGATGACGGGCTCGCCCTGTTCAAGCGCGCAAAGCGCGGCGGTCTGCACGAAACCCGGCGTGCAGGTGTTGCTGTATTCGATCAGCTTGCCGATTTCCGGCAGCAGCCCGCGCGGCACCACGACCCAGCCCACGCGCCAGCCGGTCATCAGCCAGGCCTTGGAGAACGAATTGCAGCTGACGACCCGGTCGTCCGGCGCAGCAATGTCCAGGAAGGTGGGCGCCACCGCGCCTTCGTAGTAGTAGCGTTCATACACGTCGTCGGAAATGATCCAGATGCCGTGCTTGCGGCAGTGCTCCAGCACCGCGCGCTGCTGCTCGGCGGTCATCACCCAGCCCGTCGGGTTGTTCGGCGAATTCACCAGAAGCGCGCGCACGTCCGGCGTCAGGGCGCTGAGCAAGGCGTCCAGGTCCAGGCGCCAGCCGCTCTCGGAGAACGACAGCGCAACCGTCGTCACGCGCGCCCCCAGCACCTTGGGCATTTCCACCAGGTTGGGCCACAAGGGCGTCACGGCGACCACGTGATCGCCCGCGCCCACGATGGCCTGCACGGCCGTCATCAGCGCCGACGTGCCCGAGCTGGTGACTGCGATGTTGTCCACATCACGTTGACCGTGCAGCCCGCTCACATACCCGGCCAGGCGTTCGCGCAACGCGGGCACGCCCAGGGTCTGTACATAAAAGGTCTGCCCGGAAGCGATGTGGGCGATGGCCGCGTCGCGGAACGCGGGCGGCGTCTGCTCGTCGGGTTCGCCGAACCAGAAGGGCAGCACGTCGGCGCGGCCCATGCCCGCATTGGCGACTTCGCGGATTTGCGACGAACGCAAGCTCTGCACGCTGGCGCGCGCGCTCGCCGTGGCGCCGCCGGTAGATACTGCTGTATTCATGCCTGTTCCTGTCTTGCCAGTAGATTGAGATCGCGCCGCCGCCTCAGCGGCATGCCTCGCTGAACTGCGCGCGCGCCTGGCGGGCGCCGCGGGCCAGCCAGGCCACGTCGGAGTGCAGCGCAATGAATTGCACGCCCAGCTTGCGGTAACGCGCGGCCTCTTCGGGATCGTTGGCGAAAATGCCGACCGCCTTGCCCGCCGTGCGGCCGGCGTCGATCACGCGGCCCACGGCCTCGCGCACCTCGGCATGGGCCATGTCTCCCAGCCGGCCCAGGCTGGCGGCCAGGTCGGCGGTGCCGACGAACAGGCAGTCCGCCCCAGGCAGCGCGGCAATGGCTGCCACGTTGCGTACCGCCTGCGCCGATTCGATCTGCAGGATCGCGCAGGCCTGCTCATTGGCCCGCCTGACGTAGGAAGGGTCCTGCCCGTACATGCCGGCCCGCACCAGCCCCGCCACGCCGCGCACGCCGCCATTGCCTTCGCACGGAAAGCGCATGGCCGCGATGGCGCGGCCCGCGTCCTCGGCCGTGTCGATGTTCGGGAAAATGATCGTCTGGGCGCCGCAATCCATCGCGCGCTTCACCAGCGCGGCGTCGTTCACCGTCACGCGCACGACCGGATACGCGGCGGCGCCATGCGCGCGTGCCGCGTCGATGGCCTGCAATTGCGCCGTCAGGCCCGCCATGTCGTTGGGCGCATGCTCCATGTCGACGACCAGCCAGTCGAAGCCGCAATGCGCAATCGCCTCGGCCACGGCCGGGCTCGCCAGGGTCAGCCAGCACCCCTCGGAAGGCTCCAGGGCCAACAGCTTCTTGCGTATCGGATTCGGATCTTTCATGTCTGCTCCATAGTGTTCAAACGGGGAGCATTCATGACGTCGACGCCCCCTCCAGCAATCGAACAAAGATACCGGAGCGGAATCGCGAATATTTCCGAATTTTCGACGCGAATGTGTAATATTTTGGATTGAAATTAGCGAAACCTTCAATTTCTTGGAAAAATCGTGCAAAGCAAGAATTTCGATCCCACGGACCTGCAGATCCTGGCCGCCTTGCAGGTCGACGGGCGGCTTTCCAGCGCCGATCTGGCCGAGCGCGTTTCGCTCACCCCCTCCCCCTGCTGGCGACGCGTCAAGCGCCTGGAGGACGAGGGCGTGATCCGCGGCTACCGGGCCGAGGTCGACGTCAAGAAGCTTGGCTTCGGAGTAACCGCGTTCGTCTGGATTTCGCTGGACATGAAGGGCGCCGAGCACGTCAAGGCGTTCGAGGACGCCATCAAGGACGTGCCGGAGGTGCTGACCTGCCATTGCGTGTCGGGCCGCTACGACCATCAGCTGACGGTCATCGCCCGCGACCTGGACGCGTTCGGCGACCTGGCGCGCTACGTGCTTGGCGCCCTGCCCGGCGTGAAGGAGGTCTACACCTCTTTCGTGCTGAAGGAGGTCAAGGGGCTGGGGGATGCGATTTCATTGCCGGCCGACTGACGCGCGGCATCCACGGCGGCCGGCCATCAGGCCGCGTTGAACCGCTGCAGCCACGGCAGCGCCGCTTCCAGCCGCGCGGATTCCAGCTCCGGCTGCGCCGCGCCTTCAGGCAGCGTCAGTCCCACCCGGTTATGCCAATACGTGCGCAGGCCCACCTTGCTGGTGCCGAACATGTCGTAGCCCGAGCCCGCGACGAACGCGGCCTCGGACGGCTGCACCTGCAATCGGGCCAAGGCCAGCTCATAGGGGCGCGGGTCGGGCTTGTAGTAGCCCGCCTCCTCCGACGTCACCACCACGTCCCAGTCCACGCCCAGCAAACCGGCGGCGCGCCGGCCCAGGCGGGCGGAACAGTTGGTGACCACGGCCAGGCGGCAATGCGGCCGCAAGGCCTGCAGCAATTCACGGGCGCCATCCCAGGCGGGCAGCTCGTCCCAGCCCGCCTCCAACGCGGCGGGTGCGGATGCCGGCAGGCCGACCGCGGACGCGGCTTCCTGCACCAGGCGCTCATAGGGTTGATAGGCGCCGCAACCATAAGTGCGGCGCAGGTACTCCGCGCGCCAGGCGCGTCCGGCGGCCTCGGAGCCGGCGGCGCGGTTCCATACGGTCCAGGAATCAAGCAAGGCCGTCAGCAGGTCGAACAACACAGCCCGGGGATAGGCGGGTACTGCGGCGGGACTGGACATGTGCGGCTCTCTCGGGTGGGTACGGACCCACTATAAAGAGCAACGCAGCCGCTGTGGTTCAACCTGCGTTTACCCAGAATTAAGCCTGAACTTAATCGCGCTACCAGCGGTACGCCACCCGCGCCATGATGGTCCGCTCCAGACCGTAATAGCAGTTTGTCACGCTGTCGCACGCCGCCACATAGCGCTTGTCGAACAGGTTGCTGGCGTTCAGCGAGAACTGGTAGCTCCCCATGTCGTAGCGCAGCGCCGCGTCCACCAGCGTGTAGGCAGGCACATGCACCGCATCCGGAATGTCATTGGTCGACCCCATGTAGCGCACGCCCGCGCCGAACCACAGGCCGGCCAGCGGCCCCGTCGCCGACAGGCGGTAATCGGCCCACAGCGACGCCATGTGATCGGGAATGTAGGGCGGACGCTTGCCCAGGTTGACCGCCGTCCGCGCCGCCTTGGTCACCTTGACGTCGTTGTAGGTGTAGGACGCCAGCAGGTTCAACTGCGGCGTGACTTCCCAGGTGCCTTCCAGCTCGATGCCGCGCGAACGGATTTCGCCGGTCTGCACGCTGAAGCCGGGATGGGCCAGGTCCGCGGTCGACACATTGGTCTGCCGCAGGTCGAAGAGCGAGACCTGCGCGAAGCTGCGGGCGCCCGCCGGCTGATACTTCAGGCCGATCTCATACTGCTTGCCGCGCGTGGGCTCGAATGGCGTACCGCCGTAGCCCGCGCCCGCCACCGGCTCGAAAGACTCGGTGTACGACGCGTAAGGCGCCAGGCCGTTGTCGGCCAGGTAAACCAGCCCGACCTTGCCGCTGAATTGTTCGTCGTTGCTGCGGGTCGTGGTTTCCACGCCGGTGCGCAGGATCGTCTCGCCCGTGGTGGAACGCGCCCAATCGTAGCGGCCGGCCAGTTGCAGCACCCATTTGTCGTAGAACTTGATCTGGTCCTGCGCATACAGGCCGAACTGCCGGCGCACCTGATTGGTATCGTTGGACGCCTGCGGTGTCGCGCCGGGGAACGGCCGCCCATACACCGGGTCCCACACATTGATCGGATCCACCGCGGCCGTACGCAAGCCGTAGAGCCGGTCAAAGCGCGATTCCTGATAATCCGCGCCCAGCAGCAGCGTGTGCGCCACCGGCCCATGCGCAAGATTGAACTGCGCCTGGTTGTCCAGCGTGAACAGGTGGAAGCCCTCTTTGCTGACCAGCGAAATGCGGCGCAGGTCGGTGTAGGGTTCACGCGTCTGCACCCAGCCTCCGTTCGCCCCCAGGCTGCGGTAATCGACGTCCAGCGTGGAATAGCGCAGGTTCTGGCGCAGCGTCAGCTGGTCGTTGACCCGATGCTCGGCCAGGTAGCCGATCTGCGCCTTGCGCCGATCGGTCTGGTCGAAGGTCGGGTCACCCGTGAAAAAGTCCACCGGAATATGGCCGTTGGCGACCGGCCAGAGCGTGCCCGCAGCGGGCAGGAAGTTGGCCGTATTGCCCGTGCGATCGTGCTGGTACTGCGCGAGCAGCGTGATCGAGGTCGCCGCGCTGGGCTTCCAGGTCAGCGACGGCGCCACTAGGACGCGGTCGTCATCGACGTGGTTGGTCTGCGTGCCGCCCTCGCGCCCCACCGCCGTCAGGCGATAGAGCCACTGGCCCGCATCGTCCAGGGGACCGGTGAAGTCGCCGGAGAGCTGCTTGCGGTCGAAGCTGCCGTACTGCACCGCCAGTTCGCCGCTGCGCGTATCCAGCGGACGCTTGCTGACCTGGTTGACCAGTCCGCCCGGCACGGTCTGCCCGTACAGCACGGACGAAGGGCCGCGCAGGACTTCCAGACGTTCCAGCGTGTAGGGGTCGACCTCCCAGCCGCCGTAGCCGCCCGAGTAGGCCAGCTTCAGGCCGTCCAGATACTGGCCGTTGTTGGCGACGTTGAAGCCGCGCACATAGTAGGTGCCGCGGCGCGTGTCGTAGATGGGCTCGGTGCGCACCCCTGCGCTATAGCGCAAGGCCTCGTCCACGCGGCTGACGCCCTGCGCCGCCATCTGCGCCTGGGTGATGACGCTGATCGACTGCGGTGTCTCGATCAGCGGCGTGTCGGTCTTGGTGGCGGTCGCGCTGTTACGCGCGACATAGCCGTCGACCGGCCCCCAGGCCTGCTCGCCGCTGCCGTGCACCGTGATCGGCTCCAGCGTGCTGGCGGCAGCGCCGGACGCGCGCCGGATCGTATAGCCTGCCTCGCCGCGCGCAATCGCCTCCAGCCCGGTGCCTGCCAACAAGCCGGCGAACGCCTCCCTGGGCGCCACCGTGCCTGACAGGCCCGGGCTTTGCAGCCCGGCAGTCAACGCCGGATCGAACGACAGGATCAGGCCGGCCTGCTCGGCGTAGCGATTCAGCGCGGGAGCCAGAGGACCGGGCGGCACGTTGACCGTGCGGGCAACTGCCGCAACGGACGCAGTCGACGACTGCCCCCAGACGGGATGAACCGCGGCCAGCGCGGCCGCGGCGGACAGCGCGCGCAAGATGCGCACTGTGAACTTGGAATGACTCATGAGCGGACGACCCTCTCCAGATTGATGGCTACTCATGAGTCATGACGAAGCAAACCGCGACAGGGACAGCGGAATGCAGATTTTTTTTCAACGACGCTGCACCAGCACCAGCCAGGGCGTGTATCGGCTGACCGTGATGGGGAGGCTGGCCGCCAGCGATGCCAGGGCCTGATCGGGCGCTTCCAGCGGGAATACGCCCGACACGCGCAGGCCATCCAGTGAACCCGCGTCGTACTGCAGGCGCCCCTTGCGGTAGCGGCTCAGCTCCGCCAGCACATCGGCCAGTGGCTGGTTATCCACCACCAGGCTGTGCCGTGTCCAGGCTAGCGCCTGTTCTGCGTCTACTGGTTCAACCTCGCCGACTTGGCCCGCGCCCATGCGCACGCGCTGCCCCGCCGCCAGATCGGCGCACACCGGCGCGGGAGCCTGAGCGCAGGCCCGCACGCGGGATTCCTGCACGACCACATCCGTATGGCCGTCGCCGCGCCGCACCGCATAACGCGTGCCCAGCGCCTGCGCCGTGCCGTCCGGCGTCTGCACCACGAAGGGCCGTCCCGCGTCCTCGTGCGCCACGTCGACGAGGATCTCTCCTTGCCGCAAGGTGATCAGCCGTTGCCGGGCATCGAAGCGCACGTCGATCGCCGAATCGCTGTTCAAGGTAATGCGGCTGTGGTCGTCCAGTTCGATGACGCGCCACTCGCCGACTCCGCTGCGGTGATCGGCCAGCAGCCAGGCCGGCGGCGCCATGCGCCACAGGCCGGCCCCACACACCAGCAATGCCAGCGCGGCCGCTCCCAGTGCGCGGCGGCCGGTACGCGGCTTGCGGTCGGCCTGCTCCAGGATGCGGCGGGCTGCCGCAGGCGAATCGAAGGCCGCGGCCCGGTCGAAACTTCCCCAAAGATCCTCAAGCCGGCGATAGACCCGTTCGTGCTCGGGATCCGCGGCCCGCCACCGCAGACAGGCTTCGCGGTCGGCGTCGCTCGCGCACTCATCGCGCAAGGTGGCCATCCATTGGGCCGCGTTCGCCACGACGCAAGGGATAGCCTCTGCCTTCACGCCGCCTCCATCACCAAGTAGCAATGGGCAAGCGCGCGCGCGACATACTGCTTCACCATGCTGGAAGAGACGCCCAGTTCGACCGCGATCTCGCCGTAGTTCCATCCCTCCAGCCGATGCAGCAGAAAGGCGCTACGCGGCTTGGCGGGCAAGGCATCGAGCATGCGCGCCAGTTCCGCCAGGATCTCGACGGTTTCCAACAACTGTTCGGGAGCGGGCGATGTCTCGCCGCCATGCAGGATGGCCCAGCTTTCCAGGCAAACCGCCTCAAGCTTGCGCCGCCGTGCGTCGTCGATCACCAGCCGGGTGGCGGTCGTCGTGAGGTAGGCGCGCGGCGTCCTGATCGCCGCCAGATCGTCGCGGCCGATCAACCGCACAAAGGTGTCCTGCGCGAAATCAGCCGCGTCGCAGGACGAGCCCAGCTTGCGGCGCAGCCACCCGACCAGCCAGCCATGATGATCGCTGTACCAGGTCAACAAGGCCGCGTGGCGGGCGGTATCGGGAGCGGACATGGTGCGCGCGAGGAAATACTGGAATAAGAATGATTAGCAATCATATCAAAGTCCATGCCCCGCCATCGCGCTTTTTCCACCGCTGCGCGGATGCGTTTTCCCTACACCCGGCGATTCACGCAGCCTGCCCTGACATCAGCTTGACGCGGCAAAAACAAAAGGCCGTTGACGATGACGTCAACGGCCTTTGAAATTCTGGTGGGCTGTGAGTGGCTCGAACACTCGACCTACGGATTAAGAGTCCGCTGCTCTACCAACTGAGCTAACAGCCCTGCAACTTCACTCAGTCTCGTCCGCTTTGCTGCGCGTTGTTTAGTCCGCTGCCGCTGCGTTTCGTTATGTGTGTAGTGCGAAGAAGAAAGATTATATGCAGCTTTTTGGGTTTGTGCAAGTCAGGTGGAAAAAACTTTTTCCAGACCGGCCTCAAGCCGCAAATCCGCCGTCCACCGCCAGGCTCGCACCCGTGACGTAGCGCCCTTCCGGCCCGGCCAGGAACGCCACCATGCCGGCGATGTCACGCGCTTCACCGTAGTGCGGCAAGGACAGCACCGCCACCAGGTCCGCCGCATGCGCGCCGTCGGCGGGATTCATGTCGGTGTCGATCGGGCCGGGGTGCACTACGTTGGCGGTGATGCCACGTGCGCCCAGGTCGCGCGCCAGGCCCTGGGTCAGGCCGACCAGCGCGGACTTGCTGGCGGCATACAGCGCGACACCGGCGCGGCCCGCGCGGCCTGCCAGGCAGCTGCCGATGTTGATGATGCGTCCGCCGTCCGGCATGGACGCCTGTGCCGCCTGGATGGCGACGAAGGGCGCGCGCACGTTGACGTCCATGGTGCGTTCGTAGTCGTCGAGGCTGGTCTCGCCTATCGCGCCGGTCAGGAAGATGCCGGCGTTGTTGACCAGCACGTCGATGGGGCCCAGCTCGGCGATGGCCCGGTCGACCGCGCCGCGGACTGCGGACGCGTCTGCCGCATCTGCCTGGATGGCGAGCGCGCGGCGCCCGTCCACCGACAGTTCACGCGCCAGCGCCTGCGCACCGGCGGCCGAGGAGGCGCTCACGTAAGTGAACGCCACGTCGGCGCCATCGGCTGCAAGGCGGCGCACGATGGCGGCCCCGATACCCCGGCTGCCGCCGGTGACGAAGACAATTTTTCCAGTCAGATTCGGCATTGCGATATCCATATTTGTAGTGATCAGTACAAATATATTCGCCGAGCCCTCCATCGCCCGTCAACTATTTTTTTATCAATCACCACAAAAATCCCTGCCGGGTAAAATCACGCCTATGGCAGAACGTGGGCGCCCCAGGAACTTCGACCGTGCCCAGGCCTTGCGCAAGGCCATGGACGTCTTCTGGTCGAAGGGATATGACGGAGCATCGCTGACCGACCTCACGGCGGCGATGGGCATCAATTCGCCCAGCCTCTATGGCGCATTCGGCTCAAAGGAAGGACTATTCCGCGAAGCGGTGGAGCTCTACCGCGAGACCGAGGGTGGCTCGGCCCGGCGTGCGCTGCAAGAAGCGCCCACGGCGCGCGAAGCCATCCAGTCCATGCTGCTGGCGTCCGCCGAACGCTTCACCGCTCCCGGCACGCCCTCGGGCTGCATGATCGTGCTGAGCGCGCCGGCAGGCTGCGTAACTCAGGCCGGCGTGGGCGACTTCCTGGGCGACAACCGCCGCGACATGCAAAGCCGCATCCTGGCCCGCCTCAATGCCGGCGCCTCGCATGGCGAACTGCCGGCCGGCGCCGACCTCAAGAGCCTGGCCGCCTTCTACACCACCGTGCTGCACGGCATGTCGATCCAGGCGCGCGACGGCGCCAGCCGCAAGACCTTGCAAGCCGTGGCCAGACAGGCAATGAGAGCCTGGGACGCGCTGACCGAAAGCATACCCAACGGATAACGTCATGTTCCGGATCAATCTGCGGCATCTCATCCTGTGGATCAGCTTGCTGTCGGTTGTGCTCGCGCTGATGGGCAGCCTGCATGCCAGCTACCTGGTGCAGCGCGACCTTCTGCTGCGCACCGCGCTGGAACTCAATCAGGCCTACGCGTCCAAGCTGGCTTCCGTGACCGACGTGTTCCTGACCGACCTCAGAAACTATCTGTCGTATAGCGCGGAAATGCTGGCCGACATGGAAGTGCACCCCGAACACATGGTGGCCGAGACGCAGCGGCAGGAACGGCAACTCGGCCAATTCAACTCCACGTTTGTCGTGTCGCCGCAAGGCAAGGTACTGGCGGCATCGACATCGGACCGCGCGTTGCTGGGCCAGCAGCTGAACAGCGAGGCCGTCAGGCGCGCGCAGGCAACCTTGCTCCCCACGGTCAGCCCTCCGTTCATGGACCTCAAGAACCGCTGGCTGATCCTGTACACCCACCCTATTTTCTCGGCCGACCACCGCTATCTGGGGTTTCTCGGCGGCACTCTCTACCTGCATGAGCACAACATGCTGGATCACCTGCTGAGCCAGCACTTCTACCGCGGCGACTCCTCTCTTTACGTCATCGATCGCAACGGCACCCTGATCTATCACCCCGACCGCGGCCGGTTGGGACAAAGCGTCTCCAAATCCGACGCGTTCGCCCCCGCCTTGCGGGGCGAAACCGGTGAAATGCGCTTCACCGACGACGACGGCCACGCCTTGCTGACGGGCTATGCGCCAGTGCCCGGCATGGGCTGGAGCATCATCGCGCAACGCCACGTCGACGCCACGTTGCAGCCCCTGGGCGATCTGCTTCTGACCACGGCTCTCCATACCCTGCCCCTGCTGCTGCTTTCCGTGGCCTCCATCTGGCTGCTGTCGCGCTGGATCGCCCGGCCGCTAGGCGAACTGGCCGGCATCGCCAAGCACATGCAGAACGCGGATTCGGCGGATCGCATCCGCGACGTGCGCTCCTGGTACTTTGAAGCCGCGCAACTCAAGCGCGCGCTGCTGGCGGGCCTGTCCTCGATCCATCACAAGATCCGCGACCTGCGCCGTGAAACCACCACGGATACCTTGACGGGCCTCTTGAACCGGCGAGGAATGGACGAGGCGCTGGCGCTGCTGCAAGCCGAGAAGCAACCGGTGGCCGCCGTGGTCATCGACATTGACCACTTCAAGCACATCAATGACCGCTACGGCCACGCGGTGGGAGACCGCGCACTGCAGTCCCTGGCCAAGCTGATGGGCGAAGGTTCGCGCAGCGGCGACACCGTGGCGCGCGCCGGCGGCGAAGAATTCGTCATGCTGCTGCCCGGCGCCCCCCTGGAAGCCGCCATCGCGCTGGTCGAGCGGCTGCGCCAGCGCATTGCCACGGAGCCGGGCGCCGTCGCCACGCCCCTCACCATTTCGGCAGGCGTGGCGGCCTACCCCGCACATGGCGCGACGCTCGACGCCGTACTACAGCGCGCCGACCAGGCGCTCTACTACGCCAAGAACCATGGCCGCAACGCCGTCTGCGTCGCGGACGACGATGCCCAGGCCGGAGCGCGCCGGGCCTCGCCGGCCTGAGCCCTATTTGCCTTTGGGCTGAGCGGGCGGCGGGGCCTTGGGCGGCACGCGCATCTCCTTCAGCAAGGGGCCGCAGGCATTGTCGTCGGTGGTGCTGGGCGCAACCAGCGCCAACAGCCCGGCGGCCGGCGTCAGCAGTACGCCCAGGGCCACCATGCCCACGCCACGCGCCGCCAGCGGCAACACATGCACGCCCACGTCCGGCGATCCGAACGTACCCCGCACATACAAGGGAGAGCGCAGCGAGAAGATGCGGAAGCCCTTGCTGTCCGGGGTGATGTCCAGGTCCATCTTCTCGTTCTTGAAGTCAGCCGTGCCGGTAATGCTGATCAGCGCGTTCTCGGTGTCGAACACGAACACGCGCGGCGTCATGACGCCGTTCTTCATTTCCAGATCGGCCGCGCCGCAATTGATCTTCACCTCGTCGTCGCCGAACAGCTTGGAGACGACGTAGTTGCCCACGTTGAGCCCCGCGATCTCCATCAGGCTGCGGCTGATGACGCCATCGTTGACCAGCATTTTCACATCGCCCGTCGCCGTGCCCAGCAAGGCGGCCACCGAATTCCCCGCGCCGCTCACCGCCATGTCGCCATTCAGCTCGCCCAGCGTTTTCTGCATGGCGGCTGTGGCGGGAAACAGCTGCTTGAGCCGCAGGCGGCGCGCGCTGATGTCCACGCGCCCGGTCAGGGTCGAGCCGGAGCCGTCCAGCCGTATGGTGGAATTGATGTTGCCGCCGGCCATGCCGAAGCGCAGGGGGTCGAGCGTCAGCTTGCCGTCCTGCAGCACCAGGTGCACGGACAGGTCCGACAGCGGCAGCTTGCTGTCGTGCACGATGCGGCCGGCGTCCAGCGCAACGTCCGCATCCATGTCACGCCAGCGGTCCGTGCGGAATGCCTGCGTGGGCAGCACCTTGCCGCCCTTGGGCTTGGCCGGCGCGTCCTTGGCCTTGTCCGTTGCGGCGCCCGCCACCTTGCCCGACGGCACGCCGATCAGCGGCCCCAGGTCCTCCATGCGCAATTGTTTGGAGGAAAGCTTGCCGGTCAGCTTGGGCCGGGGCATACCCAGTGCGAAGCTGATGTCGCCATGCAGATCGCTGTTGCCTACCTTGCCGTTGAAATCCTTGTAGTCGAACACCGCCCCGCCGGGATTGCGCAGCTTGGCCACCAGATGGCCGTCAGTGGAATACGGCGGCGTGTCCGGCAGGGTGACACCCGTCAGCGGGTACAGCTGCGCCATGGACGCGCCCGACAGCTTCAAACGCAGATCCAGCGAGCCAAGATTGACCGGATCGGTCAAGGTCCCCGCGACTGACGCCCGGGTACCGCCGATGGTCACGTCCGCCTGCACAGGAAAAGGCTGGCTGGCGTCCTGCAGGGCAAGCATGCCGCCAACCTTGCCTTCACCCTTGGTGGCCAGGCCCTTGAACTTGCCGTCCAGCTTCCAGCCGAATACGTAGTCGCGCGGCGACGTCGCGGCGCCACCCTCCGGTGTCGCAAAGGCCGCCCCGGCTACGTCCGCGAACGGCACTGGCTTGCCCAGCGGATCCACCATCACGGTCAGGTCCGCCTTGAGGACTTCGTCCACCAGCGCCGCGCGGCCCTTGTCAAAGCCGATCTCGTTGATGTCCAGCACCCAGGGCGAAGGCTCGCCGGTTTCTGGCAACGTAAATTCCCAGTTGGCGCGGCCGTCGGCCAGGCGCTGCAAATCGGCGGCGGGTTCGGTCAGCTGGATGCGGCGGATGACCACGCGCTGGCGCAACAGCGGCAGGAGCGCCAGGCTGAACTCGCCGCGCTTGAGGGTTGCGAACTGGGGGGCCTTGGCCCAGGGCACATTGGCCACCGAGATATCGTTGGCAATCACATGCGGCCATGGCACCCAGGCCCGCCAGCTGCCTTCATCGGGCTCGCGAGTCCATTTGACGCTGAGATCGCCGTTGATGGCAAAGGGGCGTCCGATCGCGGCGCTGGCCCGTTCGTTGATGAAGGGCTTGGCGCGGTTCCAGTCGAAGGTGGCGATCACCGCCACCAAAATCGCCACGAGGAGCGCCGCTCCCCCTACAATCCCGATCGCTATTTTTCCTGAGCGCGTCATGGTTATTATCCTTGGCATTGCGGCCGGCGCACCGCTACCGGCCCTCGTTACCTTTAAGGGTATCGCGGCCCGCAGGGCCAGCCAGGCTTTCCGGCCCCATAATGTGTGCGGATTTTTCCTCGCCCGGCTCTCCAGGCGGTGGCGCCCGGCGCGTGCCAGCCGGGGTTTGCGCAGCATGGCGCGTGCCCAGCCCTGGGACGGTCGGTTACA
This sequence comes from Achromobacter sp. GW823-FHT04E03, assembly GCF_058796095.1. Lineage (NCBI taxonomy): Bacteria > Pseudomonadati > Pseudomonadota > Betaproteobacteria > Burkholderiales > Alcaligenaceae > Achromobacter > Achromobacter sp. GW823-FHT04E03. The sequence goes on from NZ_JBXAIJ010000003.1 coordinate 1,117,234, forward strand.
AACCGAAATGGCTTCCTACGGCGAAATGTGACCCAGACGTCGGCGCCTACCGAATTTTCGACGCCGGTCACGCTCAAATGCCTGAACGACAGACCCCGGCCCCTCTGACCGGGCAGCAGAACAACCTGGAGGCCCGATGCGGCATTCGACCTTGATTTTCGTGGTAGCGGCATTTGCGCTGCTGACGCTCAGCCGCCTGGCGCTGGCCGCCTGGCAGTCCAAGCGCGTGCGCGATGCCGGGGGGCTCCTCCCCCTGCTGCTCGGCGGGCTGCGCATCGACGCGCACCAGATCGCCGTGCTGGCGGCGCTGCCGGCCGTGCTGTCGCCCTTGTTCGGACACATCCCGCTGGCCGCCACGCTGGCCGGCTACTGGTATTTGGTCGCCTTCATCCTGCTGGCCTTCCTGGAAGTGGCCACCCCGCCCTTCATCCTGGAATACGACTCCCGCCCCAACCGCCTGTTCGTCGAATACCTGAAGCATCCGCGCGAAGTCTCCGGCATGCTCTGGCGCGGCTACAAGGGCGCACTGGTGGGCGGTCTGGCCGTCGTGGGCCTCATTGGTTGGGGCGCCTACGGCCTGTTCGGCCACGCCCTGCCCGACGCGCAACTGAGCTGGTGGCAGATGCCGCTAGCCAGTCTGGCGATCCTGGCCATCGTCATCCTGGCCATCCGCGGCACGCTGGGCCACCGCCCGATCAACCCGTCCTCGGTCGCCTATAGCTCGGACGGCATGCTCAACACGCTGGCGTTGAACTCGCTCTATAACGTGTTCTATGCCGTCTACAGCATGAAGAACGAAAAGTCCGCCTCCGCCGTGTACGGCGGCATGGACGACGACAAGATGCACGCGAGGGTGCTGGCCCAGGCCGGCCTGCCCAACCCGCCCGCCAACCCCGACTACCCCAGCCTGCACCGCCAGGTGGCCACCCGCAAAACGGCGCGGCCGCTGAACCTGGTGATCATCCTGGAAGAAAGCCTGGGCGCGCAGTATTGCGCCGGCCTGGGCGGAGCCGACCTGACGCCGGAACTGGACGCCCTGGCACGCGAAGCCTGGACCTTCACCCGCGCCTATGCCACCGGCACCCGCTCGGTGCGCGGGCTGGAAGCGGTGGTCACGGGCTTTCTGCCCACTCCGGCGCAGGCGGTGCTGAAGCTGCCGCGCTCGCAGCGCGGCTTCTTCTCGCTGGCCGACCTGCTCGGACGCCATGGCTACCATTCGCGCTTCATCTACGGCGGCGAATCGCACTTCGACAACATGAAGGGCTTCTTCCTGGGCAACGGTTTCAAGCAGATCGTGGACCGGCCCGATTTCGTGGACCCGGCCTTCGTCGGCACCTGGGGCGCGTCGGACGAAGACATGTTCAACCAGCTGGACCGGCTGCTGCGCGAAGACGGCGACCAGCCCACCTTCACGCTGGCCTTCAGCGTGTCCAACCATTCGCCCTGGGAGTACCCGGCAGGCCGCATCCAGACCGACGGCAACCCGGCCACCGTGGAAAACACCGTGCGCTACGCCGACTGGGCGCTGGGCCGCTTCTTTGAACGCGCCAAAGCCTCGCCGTACTGGGAAAACACCGTGTTCCTGATAGCGGCGGACCACGATTCCCGCGTCTTCGGCGCCAGCCTGGTGCCCGTGCGCCACTTCCATATTCCGGCCGTGATCCTGGGCGCCGGCATCGAGCCGCGCCGCGACGACCGCCTGATCAGCCAGATCGACCTGGCGCCGACCCTGCTGTCGCTGATAGGCGTGGACACCGAGCACCCGATGATCGGCCACGACCTTACCCGCAGCACGCCAGGCCGGGCGATCATGCAGTACGACAACACCTACGGCTATCTGAAGGAAGACGATCTGCTAGTGATGGCGCCCAACAAGACGCCGCTGCAATATCGCTACACGGCGCCCGAGGAATACGCACCCGTGCCGCTGGATCCCGAGTTGGCGGCCGAGGCGCTGGCGCATGCGCTGTGGCCCAGCTGGGCCTATCGCGAAGGCCGCTACAGCCTGCCGGAACAGGCTGGCGCATCCTCCGCCTCCGGCGACAAGCCGGCCCTGTGAGTTCCCTGCCCCGCGGCCGCTACGCCGGCCGCTTGAACGCTTTGCGGGCTTTCTCGCTGGCGGCGTGGCAATGGCAATCGGGGCTGTGGTCATTCACCATGCCCACCGACTGCATGAAAGCGTAGACGGTGGTGGGCCCGACAAATTTCCAGCCCAGTTTCTTCAGCGCCTTGGACAAGGCCTCGGATTGCGCCGAGGTCGAGGCGCCGCGGGTCGACGGCGCCCCCTTCGGGGCTTCGAAGCGCCACAGGTAGGCGCCCAGCGAGCCTTCGCGCTCGATCATTTCCAGCGCACGGGCGGCATTGTTGATGACGGCTTCGATCTTGCCGCGATGGCGCACGATGCCGGCGTCGTCCAGCAGCCTCAACACCTCTTTTTCGCCGAAGCGCGCCACCTTGGCGGGCTCGAAGTTGGCGAAGCCGCGGCGGAAGGCGTCGCGCTTGGACAGGATGGTGCGCCAGCTCAAACCCGACTGGAATCCTTCCAGGCAAAGCTGCTCGAACAGCGCCCGGTCGTCGCCCTCGGGGTAGCCCCATTCAGTGTCGTGGTAGGCCATGTACTCGGCGGACGTGTCCACCCAGCCGCAACGGATCAGACCGTCGGGGGATTCGATGTTGGCGTTCAAGGCAGGCTCCTGGGCGCTATCGGGGCTACCGATGCTACCGCAGCAACGTCCCCGATAAAAGTCCGCCCATGCGCAAAAAAAGCATGGCGGCCGCCGATCATATCCCGCTACTATTTGCAGCCCTGATCCCGCGCCGGCCCTGTCCGCGCGCATCCCGGCGCTGCACGGGGGGTCTGCATCATGCAGCCCGTTTTGCGAGCCAGCCGGGGCCTGGACAGGTTTTCAGCCTTCCGCGCGCCATGTCCCTGCTAGAGTCCTCTCTCATTTCCTTCGTCTCTCCCGCCGTCCTGGCAGGCGACGACCCGGCCGCCAACCCCTGTCTGGACTGCGGGGCGTGCTGTGCGCATTTCAGGGTGTCGTTTTATTGCGGCGAACTGGCAGGCGAGAACGGCGGCCATGTGCCGGTGGAACTGGTCACCCAGATGAGCCCGCTGCGCGCGTGCATGAAGGGCACGGAAACCGGCGGCGGCCGCTGCATCTCGCTGCGCGGCGAACTCGGCCAGCCCGGCATCCATTGCGCCATCTACGAAAACCGCCCCACGCCGTGCCGGGAATTCGACATCTGGATGCCGGACGGCTCGCCCAATCCGGATTGCCAGCGCCTGCGCCTGGCGCTGGGATTGGCCCCGGTGCCGCCCCGGCCGGACGCCGAGAACGACCCGCAAGGCCCGCTGCACCCCAACCAGCCCGCCGCGGCCTGAGTCGGGTTTCAGCCGGCGCAGGAATGGCCGGCCTGCGCCAGCATCGCCTGCCTGGAGCAGACATCGGCCGCGGGGGCCCGAACCCGCTTGCGCATTCGGACGATGTCGGGGTCCTTGCCCAGGAAGCCCAGCACATTGCGCATCACGCGTTCGCGCTCCTGGTCCACGCAGATCATGTGATAGCTGTCCTCCAGCATCACCACCGTCGACTGGGATATGCGCCGCTCCAGGAAGCGGGCTGAGCGCGGACTGGTCAGCTCGTCCTCTTCCGCATGCATGATCAAAGTCGGGCAGCGCATGCGCTCCAGCCCGCGCCGCACCATGCCGCGCAACCGGTCCACCTGGCGCACGCAAGCCAGCGGCACCCACTGGTAATGGAAACCGTCGCCGCGCGCGAACCCCGCCTTGATGAAGGCGCGCACCAGTTCGCTCTTGACTCCATATGGATCTTCCTCGCGCACGCGAATCCGCCGCCGCAGGCCCGGCAGGCGATACACCAGGTAGCGCACGGCCCGGTACCAGGGCGTGCTCCATCCATCCAGGAACACCGGCGCGGACAGCGACACCAACGCGCCGCGCGTGTGCGATTCGCGCTTGCATAGCTCCACCGCCAGCAGCGCCCCCAGGCACATGCCGATGACATGCAGTACCTCGTATTGCGCACAAAGTTCGCGATAGCGCTGCGTGACCACCGCCATCCAGTCCTCGACCGTCACATCAAGCAGGTCTTCCGGACAACCGGCATGGCCGGGCAAGGTCACGCCGTGGGGTTCGACCCCGGCGCGCGCCAGCACCTTGTGCATGGCGCCCATGTCGAATTCTGTGCCGCCCAAGCCGTGGATAAGCAGCGCGCCGACGCGTTGCTGGCTCACGGCGCACTCCCGGACGGCGGCAACGCCAATAAAAACAAGTCATTCATGAAACACCCCTGAAGCATGGCGGGCAGGACGAAAAGGCCTGTCCGACCCTGGCGTCATACTAGGCAGGGGGTGTCCGGGAAGATCGGCAAAACTGTCGGAGAACCGTGAAAATCCGTAAAGCCCACGGCCGGGGGGCTGAACTACTCGCGTTCGGCCAGGTAGCGCGTAGGCGTCACGCCGAAGGCGGCGCGGAAGCTGCCGATGAAGGCGCTGGTGCTCTCGTAACCCACCGAGAGGCCGGCCTCGGTGACGGAGCCGCCGCGGCAAAGCAGCTCCAGGGCGCGCAACAAGCGCGCCTGCTGGCGCCATTGCCCCAGCGTAACGCCCGTTTCCTGGCGGAAACGGCGCATCAGCGTGCGCGAGGACATGCTCAGGCGCTGCGCCCACTCATCGATGCCAGCGGTGTCGTCGGGCCGGTCCAGCAGCGTATTGGCCAGATCCTGCAAACGCGGATCGACAGGCATGGGCAACAGCACGGGTTCATGCTCGCGCTGCTTGAGCTCTTCCAGCAGCACATCGAACAACTGTTCCTGGTAGGCGGGAGACAAGGTCGTGTTCGGCTGGACCGACGTGAAGCGGTCCATCAGGGCTTCGATCAGCCTGGACGCGGGCCAGGAGCGGCAGCGGTCCGGCAGGCGCCCGCAGGCGTCGCGGCGCACATACAGGAAGGACCCGCGCGCCTCGCCGAACCAGCGCGCGCCGTGCTGCACGCCGGGCGGAATCCAGCCCAAACTGCCCGGCATCACCGTCCAAACCTGGGCGCCCGCCTGCACCAGCACCAGCCCCTCGTGCACGAGCACCAGCATGCCCTCGTCATGGACATGAGAGGGTACGGCAATGCCTTTGGATTCACGCCGTCCCTGGACGCTGAACGGCGTCAGCAATACGTCCGGCAGGGGAGGCGCAACGGCCACGTGAAGCATGGTTGGCAGGTTTGAGCTACAGGTTGACGGTTTCCGGTGAGCGGATCCAGTTGGAAATGTACATCATTCTCACCTGGATATCAGCCACGCAAGGAAAACCTCCCATGGACCACTCAAGACTGCGCCATGCCGGCATCAAGGCCACCTTCCCGCGCATGAAGATCCTGGACCTCTTCTATCAGCACGCCGGCCTGCACATGAGCCCGGCCGACATCTACCGCAACCTGCTCTCAGACAGCAGCAACATCGGACTGGCCACCGTTTATCGCGTCATCACGCAACTTGAAGGCGCCGGCCTGCTCAAACGAACTCAGCTCGACGCCCACACCACCGTGTACGAGCTCAACGACAAAGGACACCACGACCATCTGGTCTGCACCGATTGCGGACGGATCCTTGAGTCCAGCGACCCGGCCATGGGCCAGCTGGTCAGGAAGATCGCCAAGCGCAGCGGCTTCCTGCTGGACTCCTACAGCCTGGTGCTTTACGGCCACTGCGGCTGCGGCAAGAACGCCGCCGCCCTTCCTCACGGAGAATTCGAATGAACCACGAACAGTTTTTCTTCCACGACCTGTCCCAGTTTCCCATCGTCACGTCCAGGCATGGCGGCGCGCCCGACGGCTATTCCGCCAGCTGGATACGCGAAATGGAAATGCTGGTAAACAACCCCCAGAGCTTCGTCATGGTCGTGCCCGACATGCGGCAGGAAGCCGGCCAGGCCGACCGCAAGGCCATGATCGAATGGCAGACCGCCAACATGCCGCGCCTGAAGGCCCGCTGCCGGGCATTCATCGCCGTGGAGGGCAATGCCGAAGCGTTGGACAAGATCCGCAAGCGCGGCGAAAAGATGACCCGCGCCTTCGGCGTGCCATTCCTGGCCGTGGCCACCGTCGGCCAGGCGGCGCAATGCGCCCGCGAACTGCTGGGCCAGTCGGGCCCGGGGGGCTTTATCGTCGACTAGAAGGGCCCGTCGATTTAAGTGTTGGCCGCCAGCGCCGTTGTCCATTGATGTCAGGGCGCTGGTACCCGCCGGGTTGCGCGCCCCTTCAACCCCAGGACCGGCCGCCCAGCATGAATCGCGCACTCGCCTGCATTTTTTGCCAATCGACGCTTGCGCAAGGCGCCCCGCTGCTCGAACAGAACGGTGCAGCCATCTGCAAGACCTGTGCCGACAGCTTCTCGGCCCGGTTCTCCGAACGCGCCTGGACCATGGCGGCCAGCCTGCAGGAACAGCTCGACGTGCTGCTGGACGAAAGCCGGCGCGCCCTGGCCCATAGCGAATTGATGGCGGAGCGCGCCCGCAGCTGCGGCCTGAACCTGCACGATCTGTCGGCCATGCCGGCGCGCACCCTGTCCTGAAATCTCCGCCGTCAGCGCCCTCCTCCTGCGATTTGCACACGTTGGTCGATGGCGCCGAACGGCGCATCGCCATCCGGTCCGCGCGCCAGGATGCGCACGCGATCGCCATGCCGCAGGTAGGGCGGCAGCCGCGCTTCCGGCACTCCGTCAAGCTGCGCGCGAACCCGCGCTTCGGTAATGCAGGCGCTGCCCGCGCCCGGATCCGCATTGCTGATGGTCCCCGCGCCGATGATGCTGCCTGCCGCCAGGCTGCGCGTCCTGGCAAGGTGCGCGATGATCTGTGCGAAGTTGAAGACGATCTCGCTATTGGCGTGAGGCTCGCCAAAGCGCTCGCCGTTGATCTCGATGCGCACGGGCAGGTCCAGCATGCAATCCTTCCAGGCGGCGCCCAGCGCGTCCGGCGTCACCGCGATGGGCGCAAAGCTGGTCGCCGGCTTGCTCTGGTAGAACCCAAAGCCCTTGGAGAGCTCACCCGGAATCAGCCCGCGCAGTGACACGTCGTTGAGCAGGACCACCAGCGCGATCAAATCGGCGGCCCGGGCGGCATCGGTGCCCATGGGCACATCCTTGGTGATCACGGCGACCTCGGCTTCCAGGTCGACCTGATGGGCCTCGTCGATCGCCACGATGGCGTCCTGCGGCCCGATCATCACGTCCGACCCGCCCTGGTACACCAGCGGCTCCTCTTCGTAGCGCGGCGGGATGGGCTCCCGGCGCCACTGGTAGATCAAGCGCGCATGATTGCGGTAGACGGAGGCATCCGCCCACTGATAGGCCCGTGGCAACGGGGCCATGCACTGGCTGGCGTCGAACGCGCCCGCGCCCGCCCACTCGGCGGCGTCGAGCTCCTGCGCGCGGCGGGCGAGCTGCGGCGCCAGCGCATCCCAATCATCCAGCAGGGTTTGCAGCGTAGCGGCGCAGCTCCCCGCGGATATCCATCGCAGGCCCGACGGGCTCACCAGCATCAGCTCGCCGTCACGCGTGCCGTTCCTGCGCGTCGCCACGCGCAATGGCAAGGCAGGCTTGGTCATGCCAGTCTCCCCGGCGCCGCCGCGGCGCCCCGCTTGTCCTCGGTCCAGCGGTCCAGCGCCGCGCGGGCCTCCCGCACGTAACCCTCGACGACTTCGGGCGCGGCCACTTCGACCGTCAGCTCCAGCCGCAGGCCGTTGGGATCGAAGAAATAGATCGATTCGATGTAGCTGTCGTGGTCCGTAACGCCGACCACTTCCACGCCATGGGCCTCCAGCCGCGCCTTCATGGCAAGCAGATCGTCGCGCTGCGGCACCCGCAGGGCTATGTGATTGACCCACCCGGGCGTGTTCGGCGATGGCAGCGCCGCGGTCTGGTCACCCAGGTCGAAAAACGCGATGCAGGAGCCGTCCCGCATGCGGAAAAAAATATGCACATAGGGGCAGAATTCACCGGTGCTGGGCACGGAGTCCTTCTTGATGACATGCACCAGCGGCAAGCCCAACAGGTCTTCGTAGAAGCGTCGGGTCTCCTCGGCATCCCGGCAGCGCCAGGCGAAGTGATGCAGTCCCTGCACGGGACGAGCGGCGGTATGGTCCATGCGATTCCTCAATCGAGCGAGATCTTGTTGGCGCGGATGACTTCGCCCCAGCGCGCCGATTCGGCGCGCGCCAGAGTCCTGAATTCATCAGGCGTTCCGGGCAGCGGCTCGAAGCCGAACTCGGCAAAGCGTTTCACCACGGCGGGATTGGCCAGCGCCGCATTCAGCTCCTGGTTCAGGCGCGCGACCGCTGGCGCCGGCATGCCCTTGGGGCCGAGCATGCCCTGGAACGCGAACACCTCGGCGTCCGGCACGCCCAGTTCGGCCAGCGTCGGCACATCCGGCAGCAGCGGAGAACGGGCCTGCGAGCCGATGGCCAGCGGCCGCACCTTGCCGGCCTTGATGATGGACGCGCCCGAAGCCAGGTCCAGGAACATTACCGGCACCTGCCCGCCCATCACGTCCTGCATGGCGGGCGCAGCGCCGCGGTAAGGCACGTGGGTCAGACGGGCGCCGGTCCGGCTCTGGAACAGCTCCATGGCCAGATGATGCGGCGAGCCGTTGCCGACCGAAGCGTAGTCCACCTTGCCCGGCTCAGCCTGCACGCGCGCCATGAACGCCTTGAAGTCCGCAGCCGGAAACGCCGGATTCACCACCAGCACCAGCGGAAACTTGCCGATCGCGCCGATATAGCTGAAGTCCTTTTCCGGACTGAAGGCCAGCTTGCGGAACAGGTGCTCGTTAAAGGCCAGCACGCCGTTGTCCGCCGACATGACGGTGTAGCCGTCGGGCTTGGCGTTGGCGACCTGCTCCGCGCCGATATTGGTCGCGGCCCCCGGCCGGTTGTCGATGATGATCTGCTGGCCCAGCGCGGCGCGCATGGACTCGGCCAGCGTGCGCGCGAGGTTGTCGGTGCCTCCGCCCGCGGGATACGGCACCACCCACTTGATCAGTTGGTCGGGATACTTGCCCTGGGCGCGGGCCAGCGGCGTGGCGGCGGCCAGGGCCGTGGCCCCCAGCGCCGCGAGGAAATGGCGTCGGTTCAAGTCTGTCTCCTTTGGAATGGTCGTCGCCGGTCAGTCGGCTGAAAGCGAAGGATTGGGCAGGTCAAGCAAGGCGTGCTCGATGGCGTCCAGGCAACGCTGCTCGTCCTGGACCTGCTCGAACAACAGCAGGGCCAGGCGCGCCAGAAACAAGGACTCACGCCCGCGCCCGGCGGTCGCGATGGCGTTGCTGCAGCGGGCATAGATACGGTCCTGGACCGCGGCGTCGACAATCATTGAATGGCTCCTTGCGCCCCGCAGGCGCGTTCGATGGCGGACAGCACGGTGTCCAGCGATGGCGAACGCCACCGGCCGCAGACATGGCCGTCGGGCCGCAACAGATAGGCCATGCCGGCCTGCGGCGACTCCGCGTGCGCCGCAGGCGCGGCACAACGGCAAGGCAGAAACCGCCACGCAGGCGAAGCCGTCAGCGCTTCCAGCGCCTCCTGTTCCGGCCAGCCGCCGAACGCCAACAAAGTGAAACTGCCAGGCGTCAGCAGATCGGTCAGGTGCCCGCCGCCCGCCGTCCCGCCGTCCGCCAGCGGCGCGCCTGGCGCCCAATCGCCCCCGCCCTCGTCATCCGTCGACAAGGGCGATCCCGCATAGGCGATGGCTCGCGTCTGCCGCGGATTGACCAGACGCGCGATGCCCGGATGCCGGCCCGCCAGCGACAGGCAGGCCTCGCGCATCAGATCGAAGCCGCGATGCGGCGGCGACATGAACTCGGTACTGCGCATGGCGTTCTCGGCATTGATGTGGAACGCCTGCCGCCGTTCGCCGCAATAGCTGTCCAGCAGAGCATCCGCGCCCTTGCCTTGCAGCACGGCCGCCAGCTTCCAGACCAGGTTGTCGGCATCGTCGAAACCTGAATTCAAGCCGCGCACGCCGAAAATCGGCATGGCATGCGCGGCGTTGCCAGCGAACAGGATGCGGCCATGCCGATAGGCATCCAGCGTCATCGCGCCCGCGCGGTACACCGAAGTCCACACCGGCGTCCAGGGCAGATGTCCTTCGCCGATGGCGTCCAGATGCGTCTGCACGAATGCCTGCACCTGATCCGGCTGCAAGGCTTGCGCGGCATCCGCGCCGGCCGCCAGTTGATAGTCCACCCGCCAGATGTTGTCCGGCTGGCGATGCATCAGGATGGTGGTCCCGCGCGCCCAGGGCGGGTCGAACCAGGCGCGGCGCTCCGCAGGATGGTCGCTGGCGAGCTCGATATCGACGATCGCGTAGCGGCCTTGATAGCCCGTACCCTTCAGTTCCAGACCCAGGCTGGAGCGTATGAAGCTCTGGCCACCATCGCAGGCCAGCAGCCAGTCGGCGCGCGTCTCGTAGCTGCCAAGCGGATTTTCGACCCGCACGCTCACGCCCCCGGCGTCGGGACGGCATTCGACCACCTTGCTGGCCCAACGGATATCGACCCGCCCCGGGAAGCGGCCATTGATGTCGTCAATGGCGTCCAGCAGGAACTGTTCGATGTAGTACTGCTGCAGATTGATCATCGGCGGGTACTTGTCGCCCGGCGTCGACGGCATGTCGAACGCCAGCACCTCCTCGGTGCCGTAAAAGCTGCGGCCCCGGGTCCACGCCAGGCCTTTTTCCATGAAGGCCGGCGCCACGCCCAGGCGGTCCAGAATTTCCAGGCTGCGCCGCGAAATACAGGCCGCGCGGCTACCCTCGCAGACCGAGTCGTCGGCCTCGATCACCACGCTGTCCAGGCCCAGTCGGGCCAGACCCAGCGCGGCCGCCAGCCCCACCGGACCGCCGCCCGCAATCAGCACGCGATGATGCCGGGCCTCACCGCCTTCCGCGTTGAGCCGGGGCAGCGACGGCGGGTAGCGCCGGTACTCGAAGGGTCCGATTCTTTCCAAGGGCATGCGCAAGTCCTGAACGTGTCATAAAAAAAAGGCCGTGTTGGCTTGCGTCATATTCTGCGGGGCCGGACTGGTTAATATGTCCTAATTAATCAGGACAGACTAACCCGCTATGAAATTGCTGCCGCTGCCGCCGCGGCCCCTTCCTCCCGGCCAGGCGCTGAGCATTGCACTGATGAATGCAATCGGCGCCGAAAACTTCGCCGCCGGGGTGCTGGACGCGCTGGGCACCACCTTGCCCGCCAGTCATTGCACGGTGTTTGCGCTGCGCAGCAGCGGGCGTGTGGAAGCCGTTTCGAGCGCCAGCGCCATCGGTGAAGTCGCAACGCTGACCGCCATCGAATACATGCGCCTGGGCTTCGACAAGCAGGACTCCAACATGATCTGGCTGTCCCGGCGCAAACCCGCCAAAGCGCGCCAACTCTGGATCGGGCATCAATTCGCCGAAGAGGTCGCCGATGCCCACTACCGCCGCGTCTGCTATGACGAGCCCGGCATACGCGAACGCATGTCGCTGCTGGCCGTGTTCCCTGACGGCTACCGGGTGGCGGTCAGTCTGCACCGGAACTTTTCGTATCCGGACTACGGTCCCAAGGACTTCGAGCGCATGTCGCAACACGCGTCGCTGATCGCGGCGGCAGTCATGCGCCATGTCCAGGTGACCCGGCGCGCGCCCGCGGACCAGCCGCTGCAGGTACAACTCTTGACCAAGCTATCGGGCCGCGAACGGCAACTGATCACGCATGTGCTCGACGGACTGACCACCAAGGAAGCAGCCCTGGAAATGGGCGTGTCCGAGACCACTGCCCTGACCTATCGCTACCGGGCCTTCCAGCATCTGGGCGTGCGCAACCATCGGGAGCTCATGGCGCTGCTGGGCGCGAGCCTTCCCAAGCGCGGCAGGCCGGCGCGCTGACCCAAATTCCGGGCGACAGCCGGCATCACGGCAGGGCCAGTCCCGCGGAGTCCATGAGACCGGATTTTTGCGCGCTGGACCGCCCTTCCTTGGAGGCAGCGAACATGGAGTCCCGTGTGGCGATCAGGCAATCGATGAAGCACTCGGCGGCCGGCGTGGGCGGCGACTCCTTTTTTGCCAGGATCGAAATGCGGGCAGAAGGCAACTCATGCGCCAACGGCATCATGCGCATGTTCGCCGGCAGGAGGTCATGCTCGAACAAAGGGCGTACGAAAATGCCCAGCGCATCGCTTTTTGCCATGATGGCCAACGCCACTGCCACCGAATGGCAGGAAATGGTGTCGCGCGGCAAAGACAGGCCGTGCGCGGCGAAAGCCAGCCTCAGCAGGTTTGTGGGGGCTTCCGGGTTACCCGGCACGAGCCAGGGCGCGTCATGCAACTCAGCCAGGCTGCGCGCCTTGCGCAGCGGATGCCCCAGACGCGCGCCGACCGCGAGCGGCAGCGTGAACAGCGGACGATGCGCGAAACCGTCGATGATCTCGCCGTCGTACTCGGTTTGCACCAGAAAATCGTAGCGTCCGGACTCCAGCTGCTCATGGCTGTAAGGCGGCGCCACTTCATTGAACGAAACCGCCACGCGCGGCATGCGCGCGCGGAATGCAACCAGCGCGTCCGGCACGACGACCAGCGCCGCCGAACTCACGGCCAGGTTCAACGTACCGCCTTCACCATCGCGCATCTGACCGATTTCCTCACGCGCGCGGCGGGTCTCCTGCAGGATGACGATGGCCCGTTTGTACAGCGCCTCGCCGTAGGTAGTCAGCTCCACACCCTTGACGCTGCGGCGCACGAGATCGACCCCCACGGTCTGTTCGAGTTCGCGCAAGCTGCGGGTCGCGGCGGGCTGCGTCACGGAGAGCGCTCGCGCCGCGGCGCGGATGCTGCCGTGCTCGGCGATCAACGCGAAGGCGCGCAATTGGCGTAGGTTCATGCGTTCGGCTCCGGCGGACTTTTGCGGAATACAAAAGGACAGATCACTGCGCGCAACTTCGGTTTTTCATTCTATGGCAACCATATAGCAGCGGCGCACAGATGTGCTCGCGCGGAATTCACCGGCAGCCTGCGGCAGGAACGCCGCCACCGGCGCGGCCACCATTCATGCAAGGCACGATTCGCCCCCGGGGTATATGCGCAGGACTTTCCAGGTCACCCGCCCTATAAGGAAAAGTATTCATTAGAACGCAAATCCTGTCTTTTTCTTATTTCAAGGCGTCCTTATAGTGCCTCTCAAAGAAGGGGGGCCGAGACCCGGATGCACAGACCGCGCCCCCCCGAGAGACACCAGGGAAAACCATGCCTGCCGATCGGCGTGGCCGCCCCATGACGACACTGACGCGCCTGTGGCGTGACGCCCCGAATCTGAATCGCCATTCCATGTTGGCGACCGGATCAAAACACTGGGGGAAAGGGAGGCTGCTCTATATAAAAAAGTGTTCACCAAATCGAATTTTCTTTCTTTTTCTTATCCAAGGGCATCCGTATAGTGCCCTTCGAGAGGCGAGCCCAAGGCCCGGGACCACGGATCGGCGCACCTCTCACCAGACACCAGGGGAAACCATGTCTATCGCAATCGCAGCGACCGCGTCCAACGCGCTCCACACGCCGTCCATGCGCCGGCGCGTCATCGCTGGCACCACCATCGGCAACGCACTTGAATTCTTCGATTTCACCGTTTTCACCTTTCTGATGCTGGTGCTCGGCCCGCTGTTCTTCCCGGCCGCCTCGGGCTACGGCCAATTGCTCTTGACCACCGCCACCTTTGGCGTCGGATTCCTGATGCGCCCCGTGGGCGGCATGCTCATCGGCTCCTATGCCGACCGCCACGGCCGCCGTGCGGCCATGACGCTGACGCTGTGGATGATGGGCCTGGGCTGTGCCTTGATCGCCGTGGCCCCCACGTATGCGCAAATGGGCATGGTCGGCCCGGTCATGATGGTGCTGGCCCGACTGATCCAGGGCTTCGCCGCGGGCGGCGAGGTCGGCGCCTCCACCACCCTGCTGGTTGAACATGCGCCACGAGGCAAGCGCGCCTTCTATTCCAGTTGGCAGTTCGGCAGCCAGTCGCTGGGCGTAATGCTTGGCGCACTGGTCGTGACGCTGCTGACCATGGGGCTGACAACGGAACAGATGCAGGCCTGGGGCTGGCGCGTGCCATTCGTGATCGGCATCCTGACCGTGCCCGTGGGCGCCTACATCCGCCGGAACCTCGAAGAAACGCTGACCAGCTCGCCTCAAAACACCGGCAAACCGCAACGCGCGACCGCGCACCGCGCCACCACTCACCAACCTTTGCGCCGCGTCTTCGCCGACTACAAGGTCACCATACTCAAGGGCATCCTGTTGCTCATCGGCGGCATGGTCAGCACGCAGATCCTCAGCTTCTACATGCCAGCCTATGCCAACCGGGAATTGGGCTTGCCGGCGACGTCCACGCTGTCGGCAAGCGTCGTGTTCGGCGCTGTCGGCTTCCTGATTGCGCCATTTGTCGGCATGCTTGCGGACCGCTATGGCCGCAAGCGCGTGATCTTCTGGTCGCGCCTGGCGACCCTGATCGTCCTGCTGCCCTGCTTCCAGTGGCTGATGACCGCACCCAGCACCGAACGGCTGATGTTGCTCGTCGCCCTGTTTGCGGTACTGGTGGCGCTGCAGTCGGCGCCGGCATTCACGATGCTTCCCGAACTCTTCCCCAAGGCCGTACGCACGACGGGCATGTCGGTCGTGTACGGACTGGGCATCTCCGTGTTCGGCGGCTTCGCGCAGTTCTTCGTGACCTGGCTGCTGCACGTGACCGGCAACTCCATGGCGCCGGCGTGGTTCCTGATGGTGGCGATAGCTCTTTCAACAGTGGTGCTGTTCTGGATCGACGACCGCACCCACGACGACATCGACGCTCAGGAGGCCTGATGCAGCTCGGTTCCAGCTACTTCTCGCGCAGCTACGAAGAGGCTCGCCACCGTTTCGTGCTCGCGGCCAAACCACTGGCCACGCACTTTCACTCCTACGTCATCGAACCCGCGGGCCGCGCAGGCGAAGCGTTGGCAACCGATGTCGCGTTGATCGGCCCGCCGGACGCGGAACGGCTGTTGATCATGACCTCCGCCACGCATGGCGTGGAAGGCTTTTGCGGCTCGGGCTGCCAACTGGCCCTGCTGGACGACGCCGCCATGCTGGAACGCGCCCGCAGGGCCGGTGTGGCGTTGCTGCTCGTGCACGCAATCAACCCTTACGGGTTTTCCTGGCTGGCGCGTACGAACGAAGACAATGTCGACCTGAACCGCAATGACCAGATCTTCGACGGACGCCCCCTGCCGCAGAATTCCGGATATGCGCAGATACATGATCTGCTGCTGCCCACGGAATGGCCGCCCACGGCTGCAAATATCGCGCGCATCGACGCCTACGTCGCCGAACATGGTCGGGCGGCTTTTGCGCAGGTCGTGACCCGCGGGCAGTACACGCACGCCGACGGCCTGTTCTACGGCGGCAACCACACCACTGCGTCGCTACTGAATCTGCGCCATATCCTGCAACAGCACGGCAGTCGCAGCAAGCATATCGGCTGGATCGACGTACATACAGGATTGGGGCCTCACGGTCACGGCGAAAAAATCTACGCGGGCCGCCGCGACGCTGCCGCGGTCGCCAGGGCCCGCCAATGGTGGGGCAGCGATATCGCGGTTCCCTACGAAGGCAGTTCCGCATCGGTGGACATTACCGGCCAGTTGGCGGGCCTGATCTACCAGACTTGTCCGGACGCCTTGCACACGCCGATGGCGCTGGAATTCGGCACCGTTCCCCTTGACGCCATGATCGAAGCGCTGCGCGGCCGCAACTGGCTGCTTGCCCATCCAGAGGCCGACGACGCCAAGCGCGACGCCATCCTGAGCGCCACGCTGGATGCGTTCTACTGCAACGCCGCCGATTGGCACGGCATGATCCTGGGCCAAAGCCGCGTGGCCGTTCTGCAAGCCCTGTCCGGCTTACAGGAGGCCTGATGCTAACCAGCGCGAGCTACTTTTCCCGCAGCTACGCCCAGGCGCGCGAGCGTTTTGCGCAGGCGGCCAGGCCGCTCGCCGATTCGTTCCACTCCTATGGCATCGACCAGACCGGCAGCGAAGGCGAGGCATTGAGCACCGATGTCGCCTACATCGGCGACCCCGACGCCGATCGGATTCTCATCATGACATCCGCCGTGCTGGGAGTGGAAGGATTCTGCGGCTCCGGGTGCCAGCTCGCGCTGCTCGACGATACCGTCATGCTGGCCCGCGCACGAGAGGCCGGCGTGGCCTTGCTGCTGGTGCATGCGGTCAATCCTTACGGCTATTCCTGGATCGCCCGGACGGACGAGTACAACATCGACCTGAACCGCAACGGACTGCCCTTCGACGGACGACCGCTACCGGCAAATCCCGAATACGCAAGGCTGCACGACCTGCTGCTGCCCGAGGAATGGCCCCCCACGGAATCCAACCAGCAACTGATCGCCCAGTACATCGCCGAACACGGCCAGTCCACATTCGCGCAAGCGGTCTCGCGGGGCCAGTATTCGCACGCCAACGGCCTGTTCTATGGCGGTGACCGTCCGGCGGCATCGCTGCAAAACCTGCGCCGTATCCTGCACGAGCATGCGCGTACGCGTACCCATATCGGCTGGATCGACGTGCACACCGGCTGGGGACCGCGCGGCCACGGCGAAAAACTCTACGCCGGCCGCCACGACGACGCCGAAGTGGCGCGCGCACGCCAGTGGTGGGGAAGCGACATCACCGTTCCCTATCAAGGCAACTCGGTGTCGGTAGATATCTCCGGCCAGCTTGCCGATCTGATTTATCAGGCCTGTCCTTTGTCGCTGCCGACGTCGATGGCCATTGTTTTCGGGGCTGTCCGTTTCGACGCCATGGTGCATGCGTTGTGCGGCAGGAACTGGCTGCACGCGCACCCCGAAGCGCCGGACGAATTGCGGCGGACCATCCTGCAGACCACGCTGGACGCGTTCTATTGCAACGAGGCGAATTGGCACGGCATGGTGCTGGGACAAACCCGGGTTGCAGTGCTACAGGCGCTACGCGGCTTGCAGGTAGCTTGACGCAATGAGTCAAAGCGATTGCTCGGGGTGTACGCGCTCATGGTTTGAAAGGAATTGACTTCGTCTCAGGATACGGGGGGTGCATAACATGGATCGGTTGGGCTTTACGGAAGAACAGATCAGGCATGCGTTGAGACAGGCGACGCTTGGCACGCCGATGTCTGACATCTGCAAGCGCATGGGCGTGAGCGTAGCGATTTTCCACGAGTGGAAGACGCATTACGACGGGCTTGCGTCCTCTGAACTGAAGTTGCTGAACAAGCTGGAAAGCGAGTGCAACCGGCTTGAACGCCTTATCGCCATCCTGGCGCTCAACAAAGTGATACTGCAGGACACGCTCGGAGCCAAGGAGTGAATCGCGCGCGACGCGGCAAGTCTGCCGCTATCCCTCCCGCCTGTTGAAATCTCTTCGTCCGCACCGTTCTTTTGAAATCCCTGAACCGCTACACGGTGGCCTATGTCATCGGCGTGCTCATCCCGGTCAGCGCGCTGATAGGCATTCAACTTACGCATAGCTGGCGGGCCCACGCGGCGGCGCGCGATGCCATGTCGAGCCTGGGCGTCGTCCAGGGCACGCTGGAGGCGATGGCTACCGTCCTGATGGAACGCGGTTCGATGAATGCGGCGCTGATTGAAGGCCAGCCGGTATCCGAGGCCAGACAGCAAGAACTACAACTCGCGCGCAACGCCAGCGACAACAGAATTGCCGAGCTGCTGGAACTGCACCGAACCCGCAGCTGCGACAGTTGCAGGGATGTCCGAGCCACCATCCAGCACATCGCGCGGACCCTGGTCCAACACCGCGCCGCCGCAGATCGGCTCATCGCCAGGCCGCGTGCGCTGATCAGCGCGCAAGAGCTGAATGACGTGGTGGTCATCATGGCCGGGCTCATTCCCGCTCTCGAGGAAACCGCGCTCGACAACTCGGCCGTCGTGATCCGACATGAAGTCGAAAGCCCCGGCCTCATGACCATTGCCATGCTTGCTGCAGGCCTGCGCGAACAAGCCGGCCTGCTGGGATCCTCCTTCATGCCCGCACAGGTTCAGCGTCGCCCTCTCAGTGACTTGGAAACGCAACGCATCGAACAGCAGCTTGGACGCGTTTCGCAATTGCGTGCGTTGCTTGAAGTACAGCTTTCCACCCATGCGGACCTCGAGACGCGCGCTTATCCCCGAGTTCAGTTTGAGTATTTTGGCGCAGGCCTGGAGTACATCGAAACCTTGCGCCACACGCCGCCTTCAAGCGCTGACTCGCCCAGTCCGCAGGCGGGCACGCAGGAGCGTTATGTTCCGCTGATGCAATCCATCGTCGACTTCCGCGATGAAGTGCTGAGCGTATTGGAAAAGCTCCTGGAACGGCAACGCGTCAACGCGGTGACGGAACTGGTCACGACCACAGCGGTCGCCATCGTGCTGTTGCTGGCCGCCACCTGGGGATTCACCAAGTTCCGCTGGCGTCTGATACGACCATTCGTCGTGGCGACCGAAATCATCAACTCCATCAATGACAACGCCCCCGCGCCAATCTCCGGCGCCGGCTATCGGAAGGAAGTCCGCGGCCTGTTCGACGCCATTCAGAGATTGAAGGAGGACGCCATCGCCAAGTCCCGGACAGAGCATGAACGCGAGCGGCTCATCGCCGATCTGGCGACCTTGGCGGAGACAGACTTCCTCACGGGGCTGCTCAACCGTCGCGCATTTCACGTCCGCGCCGTAGCCTTGTGCGCAAGCCTGCATGAGCCGGAACAGATGCTGACTTTGATCGTCTTCGACATCGATCATTTCAAGCGGATCAACGATTCCTACGGCCACGCCGGCGGCGACAACGTGCTGGTGGCGGTGGCCCAGGCATGCCATCAGACATGGCGGCGCACCGACATCGTTGCGCGCATCGGCGGCGAAGAATTCGCGGTGCTATGCACGGTTCCCAGCATGGCGCAAGCAAGCGCAATGGCGCAGAGCATGCGCCGCCGCATCGAACGCCTGACGGTCCCTGCCGACGGCAGGACCATAACGTCGATCACCAGCAGCTTTGGCGTGGTCTGCGCGCGGGCAGATGAAATCAGCGATATCGACGCGTTGCTGAAGCAAGCGGACGCACTGCTCTATCGCGCCAAGGCCTCTGGCCGCAACTGCGTCATCACGCAGTCCGACAACCCGGCGCGATAAATCGATGGATGGCTTTCACCTGCGCCGCGCGGGCTTGCGCGGCGTGATCTACGGTCGCCTACAAAATAGGAAAAAGTGCTTGGCGGAACAAAATTTCTGTCTTTTGTCGCGCGCAGCGCGTCCGTATAGTCCGGACAGCGTGAACCGAATACAGAGATTCCATTTTTGAAAGCGAAACTGAAATGAAGCCATCAAAGCTGAAGATGCGTACTCGCCTTGCCATGGGTTTTGCGATGATCATGGTGGCGCTGCTGGTGTCCGGCGTTCTCGGCGCGTTTGGCATCCGGGCGTTGGAGCAGGATGTCTATCAGATCACCTCGATCAACAACGAACAGCGGCGCCTGGCGATCGACATGCGCTACCAAGTCCAGGAACAGGCCATCGCGATCCGCAACATTCTGCTCCTCACGGATCCGTCGGTGCTGAAGGCCGAATTACTGCGAGCAAATGAAGCGGAGAAACTCTACAACGAATCTCGAGACAAGCTGGGTGGCATGTTCTCCAGCCGCTCTGGCACCACCAACGACGAAAGGCGTCTGTTCGCCGCCGCCGGCGTTGCACAACAAGACATGCGTTCGCAGTTCGTGCGTGTCATGGAAGAAGGATTGAACGGCGACCGCCAGAACGCGCAACATCTGCTGGAAGAGGAACTGCGGCCCAAGCAACGCGTGCTCCAGGAAACGCTTTCCACACTCGCGGCGCTCGAAACGCAGATCAACGACGCACGCGCGGCGGATACCCGAACGTTCGCGAACCAGTTGCAATGGGCTGTAGGAACGACCGTCATGATCGCGCTGCTGCTTGGGGTGCTTGCTGGCTGTCTCACGGCGCGCAGCATCCTGCGCCAGCTGGGTGGCGATCCCGGCGATGCACAAGTCCTGGCGGTAAGCATCGCGGATGGCGATCTGACCAGCCGACTGCAGCTCGATTCCCGCTATGACCACAGCTTGATGCATGGTCTGGAATCCATGCGATCACGTCTATCCAGAATCGTCGATGCAATCAAATCGTCGGCTTCGTCGATTTCGACGGCTGCTGGTCAGATTGCCCAAGGCAATGCAGACCTGTCGCACCGTACCGAGGAGCAGGCCGCCTCTCTGGAAGAGACAGCCGCCAGCATCGAACAGCTGACGTCCACCGTGCGACTGAATCAAGACAACGCGGCAAGCGGAGACGAGGTAGCCATTGAAGGAGCCAAGGCAGCCGAGAAAGCTGGCAGCGTGGTGTCCGAGATGCTCGCAGCCATGACAGAGATTTCCGCCAACTCCGAAAAGGTCGCTCAGATCGTGTCGCTGATCGAGAGCATTGCATTTCAGACGAACATACTTGCGTTGAACGCTGCGGTGGAAGCCGCCAGGGCCGGGGATCAAGGCCGCGGCTTCGCCGTGGTCGCCGGCGAGGTCCGGGCGCTGGCTCAACGCAGCGCCACATCCGCAAGGGAAATCAAAGACCTGATCGAGACCTCCACTTCCGTGGTCCAGGCCGGACGGGATCTCGCCGCGCGGGCTGGCCAGGACATGGAGAACGTCGTGACCTCGGTGATGCGCATGAAGACAATAACAGGAGAGATCGCCACCGCGTCGCGCGAACAAGCCATCGGTATTGAACAGGTCAACGTCGCCATCGCGCAACTGGACTCCGTGACACAGCAGAACGCGGCATTGGTCGAGGAATCAGCTGCCGCGGCGCATTCCATGGCGGAACAGGCGCGCGACCTGCTGCATGCGGTCGAAGTGTTCAAGACGGCATCGTCCCAGCCGCCGCGGCATGTGCCGATGGCGGAGCCGACCCTCATCGCGTTTGCGGCCTCTACGTAAGAGAGCAACACGAATGGACCGGCTGCAACGCGCGCCGGTCCAGCAGCGGCTTCAACCCGGCCACAAGCCGAGTCCATAGCCAGGTCATGAACCACAATGATCAAGAAGCAAAAAAAACGCCGCTAGAAATAGCGGCGTTTTTCTTGAGTACAGCAATGCTTGGACAGCCATTGCTTTGTACGAGAATTGGGGTGGTGGGTTGTGCGAGACTCGAACTCGCGACCAACGGATTAAAAGTCCGCTGCTCTACCGACTGAGCTAACAACCCGACCGAAGCCAGAAATTATGGCCGATTTGGCGCCGTTTGTCAAAATTCGGTGCAAGGCCCCAACCCATAACTTCCACCGAGCAACAAAAACGGCCGCTCGCGACGGCCGTTCCTGGAGCTGGCGGTGCTGGGCTTACCAGGCGGCCACCACCGCGCCCTTGTACTTGGTCTCGATGAACTGCTTCACGGCCGGGCTGTGATAGATGGCGATCAGCTTGGCGAACTCGGGACGGTCCTTGTCCTTTTCACGTACGACCAACACGTTGGCGTACGGCGAGTCGGGCGATTCCTGGGCGATGGCGTCCTTGGCGGGATTCAGGCCGGCTTCCAGCGCAAAGTTGGTATTCACGGCCGACGCATCGGTGTCATCCAGCGAGCGCGGCAACTGAGCAGCGTCGAGTTCGATGAAGCGCAGTTTCTTGGGGTTCTCGACCACGTCGATCGGGGTCGCCTTCAGGCCGACATCGGGACGCAGCTTGATCAAGCCGTTGGCCTGCAGCAACAGCAGGGCGCGGCCGCCATTGGTCGGATCGTTCGGCAGCGCAATGCGGGCGCCTTCCTTCAGCTCGGACAGCGACTTGATCTTCTTGCTGTAGATGCCGATGGGGAAAATCACCGTCTTGGCGATGCTGACCAGCTTGTAGCCGCGGTCGGCGTTGGCGTTGTCCAGATAGGGCTGGTGCTGGTAGCTGTTGGCGTCGAGGTCGCCCGAGGACAGCGCGACGTTGGGCTGCACGTAGTCGGTGAATTCGATGACCTGGATGTTCAGGCCCTGCTTGGCGGCTTCCTGCTTCACCACATCAAAGATCTGGGCGTGCGGGCCGGCGGTCACGCCGATCTTCAGCGGCTTGTCCTGGGCCAGCGCGGGCTGGGCGAAAACGGCGGCGCCGAGTGCGAACGCGGCCAGCGACTTCAAAACCTTGATGCTCATGTTGCAGTATCCCGAATGTCGGAAGTGAGGAGAAATGGATGCGGCGCCGGCAGGATCAGCGATGCGAGATGCGGCGCACGTAACGGTCGCCCAGGCTCTGGATCACCTGGACCAGGACGATCAGCACGATGACGACTGCGGCCATCACGTCGGACTGGAAGCGCTGGTAGCCGTAGCGGATGGCCAGGTCGCCCAGGCCGCCTCCGCCGATGGCGCCGGCCATGGCCGAATAACCGATCAGGCTGACGACAGTGACGACCGTGGCTGCGATGAGGCCGGGCAAGGATTCGGGCAGCAGCACCTTCATGATGATCTGCATGGGCGACGCGCCCATGGCGCGCGCCGCGGTAATCAGCCCCGGGTCGACTTCGCGCATGGCGTTTTCGGCGATGCGGGCCATGAACGGAATCGCGGCGACCGACAAGGGCACGATGGCGGCGGTGGTGCCGATGGAGGTCTGGGCCACCAGGCGCGTGAACGGGATGATCGCTACCATCAGGATGACGAACGGCACCGAACGCGTGGCGTTGATCACCGCGCCCAGCACATGGTTGACGGACTGGTTCTCGAGCATGTTGCCGCGGGCCGTCACCGTCAGGATCACGCCCAGCGGAATGCCGATCACCACCGCGATGGCGCTGGCCACGCCCACCATCAGCAGGGTGTCAAGCAGCGACGTAATAAGCAGGTCGATCAGTTGCGGACTCATGAGCTATTTCTTCAACGGTAATGTCACGGGCGGCCAGCGCGGCAATCGCGTCCTTGACCGATGCGGGCGCGCCTTGGGCCAGCACGAACATCGTGCCCACGGCCACGCCCTGGATGTCTTCCACGCGCGCCTGGATCAGGCCCACGTCCAGCGAATACTGCTTGTACAGGTCGGACAGGAAGGAGCCCGACGCGTCGGTGCCGGTCAGCGACAGGCGCAGCAGACGCACGGCCTGGCCCGGCTTGGCGGCGGCAAGCGCCTGGATGCGCTCCTTGACCGCGGCCAGCGTGGCGTCGGTCAGGTCGGACGCGGTGGCGGCCGACACCATGGCGCGGGTCACTTCGTGGCGCGGCTGCGCGAACACTTCGCGCGTGCTGCCCATTTCGACGACTTCGCCCTGCGACAGCACGGCGACGCGATCGCAGACCTCGCGCACGACTTCCATCTGGTGCGTGATCATGACCACGGTCACGCCGGTCTTGCGGTTGATGTCGCGCAGCAAGGCCAGGATGTTGTGGGTGGTTTCCGGATCCAGCGCGGACGTGGCTTCGTCGCTGAGCAGCACGTCCGGATTGTTGGCCAGGGCGCGGGCAATGCCGACGCGCTGCTTCTGGCCGCCGCTGATCTGGCTGGGATAGCGGTCGCGCAGATGCTCCAGGCCCACCAGCGCCAGCAGGCGCTCGACGCGGGCCGGAATCTCGGCCTTGGCCACGCCGGCAATTTCCAGCGGCAGCGCAACATTGCCGTACACCGTGCGGCGCGACAGCAGGTTGAACCCCTGGAACACCATGCCGATGCGGCGGCGTTGCTCGCGCAACTGCGCCTCGTTCAAGCCGGTCAGGGACTGGCCGCCGATGGCGATCGATCCTTCATTGGGCCGCTCCAGCAAGTTGATGCACTGGACCAGCGTGCTTTTGCCGGCCCCGCTGGGGCCGATGATGCCGAAGACCTCGCCCTGCTTGATATGCAGGTTGATGCCGCGCAGCGCCTGGAATTGTCCGTGCGGCGTGGCGTAGGTCTTGGATAGGTTCTCGATCTGAATCATGGCAAGCGATTTTGTATCTTTTCTCTTCTACAGAGAACGACTGTTTCTTTCATTTTTTATAACTACAAGTAATATAAGAGCCCGTACCCGCGCCCGGTTGCGTCCCTAAGGAGCACACGCCATAACGCGGAAAGGGCAGTCAGGAAGGAAAGCCTTCCTGACTGCCCATTTTGTGCCGGACCGGCCGCAGCCGGCTTTTTCAGCGTGCGCGCGAGATGCGGACTTCCGCGCCGCGGCGCTTGACTTCCAGGCCCTCGGACGGAGAGATGCGCAGGCCTTCCAGCCCCTTGATGTAGCTGGAGCCTTGCATCTGCATCACGCGTATCTTGTTGCGCATGACGACCGGGTTATGCACCGGCATGCCGAACATCCAGACCTCGTCCAGGATGCGGGCCGAGTTGAACTCGCCCGTATGCTGCGCCGCCGGTCCAAGACAGAGCATGTGCCCTTCGCGGCCGAAAACCGGGAACTGGCCCAGTTCGCAATCGATGGTCCAGGTGGTGCCGCCTTCGTAGCGGTGCCCGGTGTTCAGGTCCCACCAGGCCTCGCCCTTGGGCAGGTACACGCGCACCTGCTTGCCGGGTTCGGTCACCGGCGCCACCAGCAGGGCCGGACCCAGCAGGTATTGCAGGTCCCAGTCATGCGCGTGCGGATCGTTCGGGAACGACATCGCCATGGAACGCTGCACCGGCAAGCCGGTGCGCGCCGAGTCCTCGATGGCGCCAAGCACGTAAGGCACCAGGCGGTAACGCCACTGCATCCAGGTCTTGGCATGCGCCAGGGTTTCTTCGCCGAAGTCCCATGGCATCAGGCCTTCCACGCCCTGGAAAGCGAAGTTCGACGAGAACACGCCGGCGGTCAGCCAGCGCAGGTACAGCTCGGGCGTCATGCCGGCGCGGTCGCGCGCGGCCGAGCCGATGCCATGCACCTGGACGGGCAAGCCGCTGGCGCCGATCGACAACGCGGTGCGCAGGGTGTGACGCAGCCCTTCCCAGGTGTTTTCAACCTGCGGCCCCACTTGCCACGGCAGACGCTGGGCGGCGGGGAACAGATCGGAGCTGGGCACCACGCCTTCCGGCGGCACCTTCAGGCCGGCGACCGCATCGAACAGCGCGCGGCGCACCAGCAGCGGATACATGCTGCGCAGCGCAGGACCGGTTTCGCCGTTGCGGGCCGTGACGCCGTCGGGGATGGCGATCTGGGCGTCGCACGCGGGCGCGTCCAGGCCGTCTTCGACCAATTGGCGATGGCGCTCCACCCACAGGTTGTAGATGTCGCGGTAGGTCAGGTCCAGCAGGCCGTAGGGCTGTCCCGAGGTGGCGGCGGTGCCGTCGAACACCTGGGCCGAACCGTCGTCCTTGGCCAACAGCCAGCCGCGGTCTTCAAGTTCCTCGAACAGCGGGCTGGTCTTCAGCACGCCCGGGAAGCCGGAAGCGGCGACATGCACATGGTGCTTGTGGAACAGCGCCAGCATCTGCTTGGCGTCCGGGAAACGCTGGGCGTCCCATTCGAAAACCGTCTTGTCCGACTGGAAGCCCCAGGCCGCAGGCTGCGCCAGCGTCACGGCATCCACCGGAATCTGGTTTTCGCGCATGCGAGCGACCAAGGCCACGGTGTCCGTGGGCATTTCGCCCGGGGCCTGCTGCAGCCACGCGCCCATCGCCCACAGCGAAGGCTGGCCCGCGCGGCCGGTCAAGGCGGTGTACTGATTGAGGATCTCGCCCGGTTCGCCAGCGAACAGGAACATGTCCAGCACGACGTCGTCCACGGTCAGCACATAGGCGGAATCCGCAGGCGCCACGCCCACCGAATGTTCGACGCGGCGCATGGTGTTGACGTAGACCCCCCAGCCGCGCGGGCTCCATGCCAAAGGCAGGGCGCGGTGCTCGGGGTCGTCGGACACCACGGATTCTTCGCGGCGGTTCAGATCGCCCGGGGTTTCGCCCAGGCCATAGATGCGCTCGTCGGACTGCAGCGTGAAACCCGCCGTCCAGACGGCGTCGTCGGCCTGGTCCAGCGCGTTGTGCCCGAATGCGGGCGTATGCGCGGATACCTCGGACTCGAACACCCGTTCGTCGTTGCGGTAGATCGCGACGCGCACGGGGTTGGACAGGATTTCCAGGGAGACGTCACCCTGGGTGATCCGCCAGCCCTCCCCGTCGTCGCGCGGAGCGATAACGGCTTCGCCCACGGCCTCCTGGCGCGCGAGCAGCATTTCCGCCACGGCGCGAGCACGCGCGCCGGGCTTGTCATCGGTAAGGTGATTAGCCTCGCCGCAGCGCAGGCGAAAGACGCCAGGCGCATGCGCCTCGACTACCAGATGCAACCCATCGCCCGCGTCGAAATCGATGCGACTGGGGCGGGACGTCAGCAGCTCGACGTTTTCGAGCTGGGTAGTATGGGCAAAGTCGAACTTGGGCGGCACAGAGCATCCCCCGGCTTAAGCCAAAAACCATCAAAAGACGCTATTTTGACGGATTTGGGCTTTGAAATAAACTCGGTCCCTCATTTGGACTGCGATCTCATCCATAAAAGGGGTCTAAAGCCTTCGGCCAGCGCCCCCCAAGAGGAGCGGCCGTCGAGCCGCCAAAATGCCAGGTTCGCGGCCAACTCAGGCCAATTTGGCGCCAAATCCCGGCAATTCCTGCCATTCTACGCCACCCGGGACAAGCTCCCGGCGCCCCTTTCGGCTTTTTTTCATCGTGGCGAAATAAGTTGGGCCAGATCGGTTTCCAAAGGCGACGGCTCCCCAGCCAGACGCGCGGCGATCAGGTCTCCCATGAGCGCCGACCAAGACAGCCCCCGCGATGCATAGCCGATGGCCAACCACAGGCCCGGCGCGTGGGGTAGTTCTCCAACGGCGGGCAAGCGCCCGGGCAGCACGGCCCGCCATCCGGCCCAGCCCGGCAGGCTGCCGGGCTCCAGGGATTCGAATTCGGGGAAGCCTCCGCCCAGCAGGCCCGCAGCCTTGTCCAGGGTGACACGCTGGCCCTCGGCGCCGATCCGCGCTTCGGCCGCGTCATGCACATAGGTGCTGCCCGCCACGCAGCCAGAGCCCACGTCGGGCAGCAGATAGCCCTCGCCGCCCACGATGCAGCGAGGACCGCCACGCAGCGTCTGCGCAGGCAGCAGCGTCACTTCTCCCGCAAGCGCGTGCATCTGGCCCACGCGCGGCAAGGGATCCAGCAAGCCGCTGTCTGCCAGCACGGCGCGCGCGCCGAACGCGTTGGCCAGAACGACGGTATCGGCTCGCGCCAGTTCAGCGCCCTCCGCATCGCGCACGCGCCAGCCGGCGCCGGCGCGTTCGACCCTGGCCGCCGCGCCGGGCTGCACCGTGACGCCCTCGGTCGCCAGCAGGGCCTCTATCAGCAAGTCTGGCCGCAGCAGCATGCCCTGTCCGAAATACACGCCGCCGCGCGCCAGCGGCAGGCCGGCCAAGGCGCTGGCTTCGTCGCGGCTGACCTGGCGCACCCAGTGTTCGGGAAAGGCCAGGGTCTCCAGGGTGCCGGCCAAGGCCGCGGACCGGCCTTCGTCGCGCTCAAGCTGGACCGTGCCGCAGACCAGGGGCGCCGCGCCTGCCGGCAAACCCTGCCAGCGCGCCAGCGCGCGCAGGCTGCCGGCGCGCGACAGGCGCGCCCGCGCGTTGTCGTCTCGCGCCACCACCGGCGTCAAGGCCGCCGCGACATGCCCTGCGTGCGCCGCCGCGCCCTGCGCCCGGCCCGCGTCGATCACGGTCACACGCCATCCGCGCGCGGCCAGCGCCTGGGCGATGCCGGCTCCCGCCAGCCCCGCTCCCACCACCACGGCGTAGCGGGACTCCGCGTGCGGGACGTCCGCGGCCGCGCCTCCAGGGGCAATCGCAGTGGCCACGGTCATATGCCATTTGCCGCCGTAGCCGGGCGCGCGCCGCGCCTCGAAACCCGCCGTCCGCAAGGCCTGCCGCAATTCGCCGGTGCAGGCCCAGGTGGCCAGCGTGGCGCCGGGCGCCGCAAGCTTGGCAAGGTCGCGCAGCAAGGGCAATTCCCACATCCGCGGATTGCGTTCAGGCGCGAAGCCGTCCAGGAAGAACGCGTCCACGCCGACGCGCAGACGGGACGCCAGGACCTGCGCATCGCCAAAGCCCAGCGTCAGCGTCACGGCGCCGCCCTCGAATTCCAGGCGATGCAGTCCGGGCAACAAGACCGGCCAAGCTGCCGCCAGTTGTCGCCCCAGACCGGCCAAGGGCTCGGGCGCATAACGCGTCAAGAGAGCCGCCAAGTCCTCGCGTTCAAAGGGATGCCCTTCCAGCGACACCACGTGCAGCGCGGCGCTGCGCTGCGGATCGTCGCGCCATGCCTTCCAGAGAGCCAGGAAGTTCAGTCCCAGTCCGAAACCCGTTTCGCAGACGGTGAATGCGCGGCGTCCGCGCCAACGCTCAGGCAGGCCATTGCCCCGCAGGAACACGTGTTCCGCCTGTCCCAGCGCGCCCGACGGCGAATGGTAGACATCGCCATAAGCGGGGCTGTAGAGCCGGCCATCGGCGTCGAATTCAGCCTTGGCGGGGATCAGGGGGGCATAGGAGAAGGACATGGAAACGGCGGCGGCAGACGAAATAGAGAATGAAAATCAGCGCGGATTATCGGATGCGGCCGCGTTGGGCGGAAGCCACGCGGCATGGCGGTTTCGGGGCTTCGCCACGGATTTGACGCATACATGGGCTTACACTGGTTTCATGGATACCTATGATCAGCCCCGCTCGCAGACCTCGCCCATCGACCTGTGCGCCGCGATCGACGCGGCAGTCACGGCAGCCCATGCCGGCGCGGCCATACTGCAATCCTACGCGCATCACCGCGCCGATCTCGTGATCGACCGCAAGGCGCGCAACGATCTCGTATCCCAGGCGGACCGCGAGGCGGAGGCCGCCATTATCCAGGAGCTGCAAACGCGCACGCCCAAGTTCGGCATCGTCGCCGAAGAAACGGGCGGCAAGCCCCAAGGCAGCGCCACCTGGTATATCGACCCGCTGGACGGCACCACCAACTTCCTGCACGACATCCCGCATTACGCCGTGTCGATCGCGCTGATCGCACACGCAGGCACCGCCATATCGGCGTCCGACACGCTGGCCGAGGACACGCCCGTGGTCGGCGTGGTCTACGACCCCAGCCGCGAGGAACTCTTTACCGCGGTCCACGGCCTGGGCGCCTGGCTCAACGGACGGCGCATCAAGTGCTCGCGCACGGCGACCATCGAAGATGCGGTGCTGGCCACTGGCTTCCCGTTCCGCGACTTTTCATTCGCTGCGCAGTACATGCCCATGCTGCATGACGCCATCAACCGCGCGCGCGGCGTGCGCCGTATGGGTGCGGCGGCACTGGACCTGGCGTGGACCGCTTGTGGCCGCTACGACGGCTATTGGGAAATGGGCCTGGCGCCCTGGGACGTGGCCGCCGGCACGCTGATCCTGCGCGAAGCGGGCGGCGCATGTTCCGACATGCACCGCCAGGATCCCTGGCCCATCGGCGGGCGCGTCGTGGCCGGCAACAAAGCCATCGAACGCGCCCTGCACGAGATGATCGCGCCGCACCTCGACAAGAAGGACTGACGGCCCTACGCCGCCTTGCCTGCGGGTACGCCCGCCACTGCGTCGGGACGCAGTTCCCGGCGCAATATCTTGCCCACGTTGCTCTTGGGCAGCTCATCGCGGAACTCCACATAGCGCGGACGCTTGTAGCCCGTGAGCTTTTCCCGGCACCAATCCTGGATCTGCGCCTCGGTCAGCGTCGGATCCCGCCGCACCACGAACACCTTGACGGCTTCGCCCGAATGCTCGTCCGGCACCCCGATCGCCGCGCACTCCAGCACGCCGGGATGCTGGGCCACGGCCGCCTCGACTTCGTTCGGATAGACCTTGAAGCCCGACACCGCAATCATGTCCTTCTTGCGGTCGACGATGCGTGTATAGCCCTGCTCGTCCATGATGCCGATATCGCCCGTGCGGAAATAGCCGTCGGCGGTCATGGAGTGGCGGGTTTCCTCGGGCTTCTGCCAGTATCCCAGCATGACCTGCGGTCCGCGGATGCCCACCTCGCCGCGTTCGCCCAGCGGCACTTCGCGGCCTTCGTCATCGAGGATGGCCACGTCGGTGGATGGCAGCGGCAGGCCGATGGAACCCGAATACGCGGTGGCGTTGGTGGGATTCACGGTCGCCACCGGCGAGGTCTCCGACAGGCCATAGCCTTCGATCAGCGGCCTGCCGGTGATCTTCAGCCAGCGTTCGGCAACCTGCTGCTGGACCGCCATGCCCCCGCCCAAGGTCAGCCGCAAGCCGGAGAAATCCAGGCGCGCGAAGTCTTCGTTGTGGGCCAGCGCGTTAAACAGCGTATTGACGCCGGGGAACACATTGATCGGCACCTTGCGCCATGCGTTGATGAGCGAAGGCTGGTCGCGCGGATTGATGATGAGCACATTGCGCATGCCCGCATGCAGGCCGTACAGCCCGCAAACGGTCATCGCGAACACGTGGTAGAGCGGCAGCGCGCTGATGATGGTGAGCTGCTGGTCCGCGAGGTCGTGCACCACCGGCTGCGCCACCGCTTCCGTTTGCAGCACGTTGGCCACCAGGTTGCGATGGGACAGCATCGCGCCCTTGGGCACGCCGGTGGTGCCGCCGGTGTATTGCAGCACCGCCACGTCGTCCATCGACAGCGCGGGCGGCGCAAAGCGCTGGCGCGCGCCGTCGCGCAGCACATCCGGCAGCATGCGGGCGCCATCCATCTGCCACGCGGGCACGATCTTCTTGACATAGCGCGCGGCCAGGTTGACCAGCGGCGCCTTCAGGCCGCCGAGCAGATCGCCCGGACCGGTCACGACGATATGCTTGAGCTGCCCGCGATCCGTGACGCGCTGCAAGGTGTGCGCAAAATTCTCCAGGATGACGATGGCCGACGCGCCGCTGTCCAGCAATTGGCGCTGCAGCTCTTCGGCGGTGTAGAGCGGATTCACGTTCACCACCACCAGCCCCGCGCGCAGCGTGCCCAGCATGCTGACCAGATAGGCGGGCACGTTGGGCATCATCAGTGCCACGCGCTCGCCCTTGGACAGGCCGACGCTTTGCAGCCAGCTGGCGAACGCCTGCGCGTGCGCATCGAGTTGCGCATAAGTAATGTTGCTGCCCATCGCGGTGCACGCGATGCGCGAGGCGTACTGCTTGCAGGCCCGGTCCAGCAAGTCAGTCAGGGAGGCATAACCGTCTGTCGATATCTCCGCCGGAACCCCCTGCGGATAATGGGCAAGCCACGGACGCGTCATGGTATTTGTCTCCATTAAATTGGTTTTTGATTGATGATACCCTTGTTGCGTTCCCTTTTTTCGCCCGAGAGCCCCATGAAACTGCTCGAACCCATCGTCGCGTGGCATCACGACATTTCCAAGATCCGACGCGACATCCACGCGCATCCCGAACTGGCGTTCGAGGAGTTCCGCACCGCCGATGTGGTGGCGGCGAAGCTTGAAGAATGGGGCATCGAAATCGACCGCGGCCTGGGCGGCACCGGCGTGGTCGGCATCATCCGCGGCAATCTGCCGGGCGACCGCGCCGTGGGCCTGCGCGCCGACATGGACGCGCTGCCCATGCAAGAAGCCAATACCTTCGAGCATGCCAGCACTAACGCCGGCAAGATGCACGCCTGCGGCCACGACGGCCACACGGCCATGCTGCTGGCCGCTGCGCAATATCTGTCGCAGCACCGCGATTTCGCCGGCACGGTCTACGTGATCTTCCAGCCCGCGGAAGAAGGCGGCGGCGGCGCCAAGCGCATGATCGACGACGGCCTGTTCAAGCGCTTCCCCATGGAAGCGGTATTCGGCATGCACAACTGGCCCGGCATGAAAGCCGGCCAGTTCGGCCTGACCGCCGGCCCCATCATGGCTTCCAGCAACGAGTTCTCCATCATCGTGAAGGGCAAGGGCACCCACGCCGGCATGCCCAACCTGGGCATCGATCCCGTCATGGCGGCCGTGCAACTGGCGCAATCGCTGCAGACCATCATCACGCGCAACCGCAATCCGCTGGACGCGGCGGTGCTCAGCATCACGCAGATCCACGCCGGCAGCGCCGACAACGTCGTGCCCAACCACGCCGAATTGCGCGGCACGGTGCGCACCTTCACGCTGGATGTGCTGGACCTGATCGAACGCCGTATGGAAGAGATCGCGCGCCACACCTGCGCAGCGATGGACTGCGAAGTGCAGTTCACGTTCCAGCGCAACTATCCGCCGACCATCAACCACGCCGAGGAAGCCGCGTTCTGCGCCGACGTGCTGCGCGACATCGTGGGCGAGGCCAACGTCAACGATCACGTGCAGCCCACCATGGGCGCGGAAGACTTCGCCTTCATGCTGCAGGAACTGCCGGGCTGTTATGTGTGGATCGGCAACGGCACCGGCGAACATCGCGACAGCGGCCACGGCCTGGGCCCCTGCATGCTGCACAACGGCAGCTACGACTTCAACGACGAACTGCTGCCGCTGGGCGGCACATACTGGGTCCAGCTGGCGCTCAAGCGCCTGGCCAAGGACTGACCCTCAAACGCCGTCCGCCGCCCCGACCGCCAGGCACATCGCCAGGAAGCGTTCGGCGGCGCGGGCGGCCGCGTCCGCGTGCGGCACCAGGATGCTCAGGGTCCGCGTCAGCGGCTTGGGCAACAGGCGCAAGGCCGCCAGCGCGCCATCCTCATGGCGCATCGACATGACGGACACGAAGCCCACGCCCAGCCCGGCACGCACTGCCTGCTTCACGCCCTCCACGCCGGCCAGCTCCAGCCCCACGGACGGCGCCAGGCCCGCATCCGCAAACGCACGCTCCACCAGCCGGCGCACGCCCGAACCGGGCTCGCGCATGACCAGCGCTGAAGCCGCCAGATCGCGCAGCGTGACCGCCCCCTTGCCGGCCAGCGCGTGGTCCGCACGCACCACCGCCACCACTTCGTCCTGCCGCCAGGCATGCACGGCCGTGTCGGCGGGCAGCCCTGCGGGCACGTCGCCCTCGATGAACGCCAGGTCCAGGGCCGGCAGGCGCTCGACGATTTCGCGCGTGTTGCCGTCCGACAGATGCAGGCTGACCGCCGGGAAGGCCAGGCGGAAATCCGCCACCAGGCTGGGCAGCAGATAGCTGGCGGGGGTGGTGCTGGCGCCCAGGCGCAGATCGCCGGTTTCCAGCCCGCGCCAGGATTCGCGCACCGCCTGGGCCTGCCGGTACACCTGGCGCAGCTGGCGCGCCTGCTCGGCCAGGCGCTCGCCGGCTTCGGTCAGCGCGATGCCGTGGCCGCTGCGGCGGTACAGGGGTTCGCCGAACCATTCCTGCAGCATCCGTAGCTGGCCGGAAACGGCAGGCTGGGACAGGTTCAGCAACTGCGCTGCGCGGCTGATATTGCCGGCGTCGGCCACGGCGGCGAAGGTAAGCAGCTGGTCAGGAGTCATGGTCGCTAAATTATCAGAATTCCTGATATTACATATCTGAAATAAAGATTTTTCAAATAGTAGGCGGGAAATTAATATTTCGTGAAGTTATTTAGATATGCCTCCGCCAAAAGGCCAGCCATGAGTACCTCTTCCAGCACCGCCGTCCCCCTGCCCGCCACCCCGGCTTCGCCCGCCGCCACTCCCGCCGCTACGCCGTGGCGGGACAAACTCAACGGCGTACTGTTCGTCGGCCTGATGGCCGCCGCGGTGATGCAGCTGGCGGACCTGCCCGCGATCCGCCAGTTGGGTTTCTCGCCGCTGGTCGTGGGCATCGTCTGCGGCATGCTCTACGGCAACTTCCTGCGCGGCACCATGCCCGCCGACTGGGGCGCGGGCGTGAACTTCACCGCGCGGCGCCTGCTGCGCATCGCCGTGGCCTTCTACGGCCTGAACATCAGCATCCAGCAGATCGCCGCCGTGGGCCTGCCCGGGCTGGCGGTTTCGGTGGCGGTCGTGGTGGGCACCCTGCTGCTGGGCACCGTGGTGGGCCAGCGCCTGCTGGGCCTGGACCGCGACACCGCCATGCTCACCGCCGCTGGCAGTGCCATCTGCGGCGCCGCCGCCGTGCTGGCCTTCGAGCCCACGCTGCGGGCCGCGCCGCACAAGAGCGCGGTGGCCGTGGCGACCGTAGTGCTGTTCGGCACCTTGTCCATGTTCCTGTACCCGGTGCTCTATCACGCGGGCTGGCTGAACCTCGACACCCAAGCCCTGGGCATCTATATCGGCGGCACCATCCATGAAGTGGCCCAGGTCGTCGGCGCAGCCAGCAATGTCGATCCCGCCACCACCGAAGTCGCCACCATCGTGAAGATGACCCGCGTGGCCCTGCTGGTGCCGGTCCTGCTGATCCTGGGCATGTATCTGCGCAGCGCGGCCTCGCATGCCGGCGGCCAGGGCAAAGGCGCCAAGCTGCCCATTCCGTGGTTCGCGGTGGGATTCCTGGTGCTGGCCATCATCAATTCGCTGAACATCATCCCCGCCGATGCCGTCGCCGCCATCCGCCGCCTGGACGTCTTCGCCCTGACCATGGCCATGACCGCCCTGGGCATCGAAACCCGCTTCGCCCAGATCCGCAAGGCCGGTCCCCGGGTGATGGCGCTGGGCCTGATCCTGTACCTCTGGCTGCTGGTCGGCGGCTACGGCATCGTCAAGCTGGCAGCCTGATCCCCGGCCCGCCGCGCCCAAGGCAGCGGCGGGCTTTGCGCATGCACGCCGCTGTCTCGTTTTTCCTGCATAATCGGCTGGTTCCCTAGCAGTGGAGTCGGCCGCATGACCTCCAGCACCAAAACCCCGTTTACGACTTTGCCCGCCGATCGCGACGCGGTATTGCGCGTCATGCCGATGCCGGCGGACGCGAATATCCACGGGGACGTCTTTGGCGGCTGGATCATGTCCCAGGTCGACATCGCCGGATCCATCCCCGCCGCGCGCCGCGCCGCCGGACGCGTGGCCACCGTGGCGGTCAATGCGTTCCAGTTCAAAGAACCGGTGTTCGTGGGCGACCTGCTCAGTTTCTACGCAGCCATCATCAAGACCGGCACGACGTCGGTCACGGTGTCCGTCGAGGTCTACGCGGAGCGCCAACGGCTGGACGCCGAGATCGTCAAGGTCACCGAGGCCACGCTGACCTACGTCGCCACCGACGAAGCCCGCCGCCGCCGTCCCCTCCCCACTCTTTGAGCCGTAACGCATGACGCAGTCCGCCGCCGCGCAGAAACCGCCCGCGACGCCCCGCCGCCTCGACCCGGAAGACGCCCAACACGCCCTGGCGGAAGTGCAGGAACGCCTGCGCCGCCAGCAACTGGTTGCCGATCTGGTGCATCGCCAGGAGGAAGGCGACTCCAAGGCCTCGCTGGTCGAGGACCTGGTGCACCGCCAGCACGAGGCCGAACTCAAGACCCTGCTGGACGGATTGCATCCGGCCGACATCGCTTTCATCCTGGAGTCGCTACCCAAGGACGAACGGCAAGCCATCTGGAAGCTGGTCAGCCCCGAGCACGACGCGGACGTGCTGCTGGAAGTCGAAGACTGGGTGCGGGAATCGCTGATCGAGGCGATGGACCGCCAGGACTTGGTTGCCGCCACCGGCAACATGGACGCCGACGAGCTGGCCGACCTGGCGCCCGACCTGCCGCCCGACGTGGTGGCCGAAGTCCAGAAGGGCCTGACCGAAGAGGAACGCGCACAGCTGCTGGAAGCCATGGGCTATCCGGAAGACAGCGTGGGCGCGATCATGGACTTCGAGATGGTCCGGGTGCGCGAGGACGTCACCCTGGAAGTGGTGCTGCGCTACCTGCGCCGGCTGCACGAACTGCCCGACCACACCGACCAGATCTTCGTGGTGGACCGCCAGGACAAGCTGCAGGGCATCCTGCCGCTGTCCAAGCTGCTGGTCAGCGAGCCCGAAACCGAAGTACGCGCCGTCATGAACTCGGACTTCCTGACGCTCAACCCCCTGGACTCCGATGCTGACGCCGCCGGCGCCTTCGAACGCTACGACCTGGTCTCCGCGCCCGTCATGGACGACCAGGGCCGCCTGATCGGCCGCGTGACCATCGCCGACGTGGTGGACGTGATGCGCGAAGACTCGCAGGAGCAGGCGCTGTCGCGCGCCGGTCTGCAGGAAGAGGACATCTTCGCGCCGGTGTCCACCGCCCTGCGCAACCGCGCCCCCTGGCTGCTGTTCAACCTCTGTACCGCCGCCACGGCATCCTTCGTGGCCTCCCAGTTCGAAGGCACGGTCAGCCAGATCGTCATTCTGGCGTTCCTGATGTCCATCGTGGCCGGCATCGGCGGCAACTCTGGCAACCAGACCATGACCCTGATCATCCGGGCCCTGGCCATGGGGCGCATCACGGGCCGCAACCTGTGGCAGCTGGTCAAGCGCGAACTCTTCGTCACCCTGATGGTGGGCCTGTGCGGCAGCCTGGTGGCGGCCCTGTTCGCCTGGGTCATCTCGCACTCGGTGTCGATCGCGCTGGTGATGATGGCCGCCATGGTCTGCAACATGCTGGTCGGCGCGTCGGTCGGCGTGCTGGTGCCGATGGTGCGCGCCCGCTTCGGCAAGGATCCTGCGATGGGTTCTTCCGTGCTCCTGACCTTCGCCACCGATTCGCTGGGCTTCTTCATCTTTCTGGGCCTGGCCACGATTTTCCTGCTGTAGTTCGCATACAACAGCAGGAAAAATCCGCTTCCCTCTGGCGACGCCCGCTTGACAGCTAGCTGACAGGGTGAAAGACGACTGTTCCATTACAGTAATGGGATTGTCATCTCCCCCTTTTCAGCGCCCACAATGACCGCAAGATTCCGGGCGGCAATCCTTTGCCTGCTGCTCGCCACCTTCGCCGCCACCGCCCAAGCCTGTGACAGCATGCCCTCATGGGCCAAGTCCGCCTGCAACCGCCTGGACCAGATCTGGACCGAAGGCGGCAATGACCTGTACTTCACCGGTTATTCCTGGCACAACCGGGCCACCTACAGCAAAGAGAAGATCGACAGCTTCAACGAACTGGCCTGGGGCGGCGGCTACGGCCGCAGCATCTACGACGAAGATGGCGACTGGCAAGGCCTGTACGCCATGGCCTTCCTGGATTCGCACAGCAAGATCGAGCCCATCGCGGGCTACGGCTTCCTGAAGATCGGACGCGTCAGCGAAAACGTCCGTCTGGGCGCGGGCTACACCGTCTTCCTGACGGCGCGCCACGACATCATGAGCTATGTGCCGTTTCCCGGCATCCTGCCGCTGGTGAGCGCCAGCTATAAGGACACGATGCTCTACGCGACCTACATCCCGGGGTCAGCTGGCGCGGGCAACGTGCTGTTCATGTTCGGCCGCTGGCACTTCTGACGCACCCCAGGCCTCAGAAGACCTGCCCCAGCCTGCGCACCAGATCGCCCAGGCGCCAATCGTCGATGCCATGCGCGCGCAGGGCTCTCTCGGTTTCCACGACATAGTCCAGGCACGGCCCCGAATGCCCCACGGCATTGCGCACCGACGCCAGCAGACGGTCGTCGCTCAGGCCGGCCGCGTATTCCTGGCAGGCCCGGTTCAGCAGGAACACCAGCCCGCGCACCGGCGCGGCTTCGGTGTGGCAGGTGAGCCAGCGCGGCGTGTAGGCGCCAGTGACCATTTCCCGGCGCCACAGCGCCTGGAACACCGCAGGCACGTCGCAGGCGGCAATCTGGAAGGCGACGCCGCGGCAGCAGCCGCCGCGGTCCAGGCCAAACACCAGGCCAGGATTGTCGGGCGAGCCGCGATGGTCGTGCGACCACAGGCACAGGGACCGGTGGTAGCCGCGCACAGTCGCCAGCCGCCGTTCGCGCCAGGTGAAACCGGGATGCCATATCAGGGAGCCGTAGGCGAACACCCACAGGTCGTCGACGCCGTTCCAGCCGCCCAGCAGGTCATCCACCGAAAGCGCGCGCCGCGAATTTTCCGTACCGGCGCAGCCGGCGGGTACTGCCAACGACATAGGGTCCTCTGATATCCCGATTTGTCCCATGATGGGAGTGGGGAATATCCTACGCCGTAGCCCGCGCAAAAGAATTGCGTGATGGGGGCCGGCCGGCAGGCCGAATGGAATTTGCATCCCCGCCGCCCCCTGCCATGGAAAAAAAATTGCGCGCGGCCGCCTACACCGCGTCCAGCGGCAATTCCGTGGTGCTTTTGATGACTTCCATCGAGAAGCTGGCGCTGACGTCCAGCAGGTCCACGGCGGCGATCAGACGCCGGTAGAAGCGGTCATAGGCCGCCATGTCCTCGACCACGACTTTGAGCAGGTAATCGACGTCGCCCGCCATGCGGTGGAACTCCACCACGTTGGGCAAGGCCATCACGGCATTGATCAGGCTCTGCGTCCATTTCTCGTTGTGCTGGCTGGTCTTGATG
Source organism: Achromobacter sp. GW823-FHT04E03 (assembly GCF_058796095.1). Classification (NCBI taxonomy): domain Bacteria; kingdom Pseudomonadati; phylum Pseudomonadota; class Betaproteobacteria; order Burkholderiales; family Alcaligenaceae; genus Achromobacter; species Achromobacter sp. GW823-FHT04E03. Next base: position 1,155,641 of record NZ_JBXAIJ010000003.1, read on the forward strand.
GAGACGAAGACCGTCAGGTTCAGGCCCAGCGCGCAGGGATCCAGCAAGATGGCGTTGCGGGCGATGACGCCGTCATCCTTCAGCTTCTGGATGCGGCGCCAGCAAGGGGTGACGGACAGATGCACCTGCTCGGCAATCTCGGCGACCGAACAGGTGGCGTCCTTCTGCAGCAAGGCCAGTATCTTGATGTCCGTCTGGTCCATGGGTTTCCTTGGCTGGATCGGCCCCAATGTTGCCTGTTCCGCCTGCCCGCGTCCAGCCTGCGCCCCCCGGGGCGCCGGACTTCAGTAGGTCCCGGGGTAGCCGCCGCCGTCGATCAGGATGTTCTGGGCGGTCATGTAGCCGGCCTGCGCGGAACAGACATAGGCGCACAGGGCGCCCAGCTCCTCGGGCTGGCCATAGCGGCCAGCCGGGTTGGCGCGTCCGCGCTCGTCCCAGAGCTGTTCGAAGCTCTTCCCGCCGGATTGCTCCAGCATGCCTTGTATGTGCCTGACCTGCGCATCCGTGGCGAAGGCGCCAGGCAGCAGGTTGTTGATGGTGACGTTGTGGCGCACGGTCTGCCGCGCCAGACCGCTGACGAAGCCGATCAGGCCCGAACGCGCGCCGTTGGACAGGCCCAGCTCGGCGTGCGGCGCCTTCACGCTGCGCGAGACGATGTTCACGATGCGCCCGAAGCGCCGTTCGATCATCCCGTCCACGACCCGCCGGATCATGTCGATGGGCCCCAGCATCATGCTGTCCAGCGCGGCGATCCAGTCGTCGTGGCTCCAGTTGCGGAAATCGCCCGGCAGCGGGCCGTCCGCATTGTTGACCAGGATGTCCGGATGGGGACAGGCGGCCATGGCCGCATCCCGCCCTTGCGCCTGCGTCAGGTCGGCCGACACCCAGCCGACTCCTGTCCCGGTCTCATGCGATATCTCGGCCGCGGCCTGCTCCAGCGTGGCCGGGTTACGTGCGGCGATCGTCACCGCCACGCCCTCGCGCGCCAGTTGCAGGGCGCAGGCCCGGCCCATGCCGCGGCTGCCGCCGAATACCAGTGCCGTCTTGCCGCTGATCCCCAGATCCATGCCTGACTCCCCTGTCATTGCGCTGCCCGGCGCAGCTTTGCGCCAACGCGGACCAGTATAGGAGCGCGCAGCTGCCGGGCGGAATGGAATTTTTTTCCAATCTGCGGCCCTGGCGCGCCGAATTTGGCAAAGGCATTCCAGCGCAAGCTCCTACCATTGAAGCTCTGCCCGGAGGCCTGCCATGTCTTCCATCCAACTCGCCGGCGGCGACCTGCAATCGCTCTGCGCATCGGTGCAGTCCGCCCAATTGAACGCCGCGCGCGCCCTGCTGCGCGACCTGGCCGCCAGCGTCGCCAACGCCGGCGACATGCTGCAGAACCTGCCCGCGGAACTCCGCGGTGGACGGGCCGAGTCCTACACCCGCCATATCGCCTACGCCGACCCGCATGGCGCCTTTACGATGGCCTACCTTATCTGGCGTCCGGGACAGTTCAGCCCGGTGCATGGCCACAAGACCTGGTGCACCTACCAGGTACTACAGGGCGAACTCACCGAAACCCACTACCGCTGGAATCAGGAATCCGCCATCGCCCAGGCCTGCGGCACGGTGATCCGCCGCCCTGGCGACATCCTCACCGCGACGCAAGGCCTGCGCCAGATCCACCGCCTGGGCAATGCCGGCCCGGACATCGCCGTATCACTGCACATCTACGGCGTGGCCCGGGACGACCTCTGCACCGGCGTCAACCACCTGGTCGACAGCGTCAACCCATCCACTGGCTGACCGGCGCGGCCGCGTCCTGCAAGGGCTGCGCCACCACGTCGATCAGCGCCGGGCCGTCATGCTCCATCGCAGCCTTGATGGCGGCATCCAGCTTGGACGGATCCTCGACTCGCCAGGCCTTCACGCCATAAGCCTCGGCGATGCGGGCATGGTCGGTGCGGTTGAAGTCCACGCTGTAGTAGCGCTTGTCGTAGCCCGCCTTCTGGCTGGCCTTGATCCAGCCATAGACGGAGTTCGAGAACACCACCATCAGCAGCGGCGCCTTGTGCCGCACGATGGTTTCCAGTTCGCCCACCGTGAAGCCGAAGCTGCCGTCGCCCATCACCGACACGCACTTGGACTGCGGCCGGCCCACCCAGGCGCCCAGGGCGGCCGACATGGAGAAGCCCAGCGCACCGTGGGCGCGGTTGGTGATGAAGTGCCGGCCGGGGCGCGACACGTCGTAATAGGCGGAAAAATACGGGCAAGGCGTGCCGGGGTCGGCGCAGACCACCGCGTCGTCGGGCAGCAGGCGGTTCAAGGACTGCACCACGCGCTCGGGGCGGATGGGCGCGTCCAGGCTGTGGGCCAGCGGCTCCAGCTGCGCGCGGCGCGCCTCCTTGGCGCGGCCGGCCAGCACCGCGCCGTCGGCGGCGTCGGACGGACGGTGCGCCAGGCGCGCCGCCACCTCCACGCCCAGGGCTTCCAGCGCCAGCTTGGCGTCGCCCACCATGCCGACCTCGGTCAGGTAATTGGCGCCGATCACCATGGGATCGATGTCGATGTGCAGGATGGGCACGTCGCGGTTGGGGAAGCGCCAGTGCTCGGTCGAGGTGGAGCCCGCGCGGCAGCCGACGAACAGCACCACGTCGGCCGCGGCCACCACGTCGCGCGTCGCCATCACGCCGCCGTTGGAGCCGACCACGCCCGCATTCAGGGGATGGGTGTCGGCCAGGCTACCCTGCCCGCTCACGGTCACGCAGACCGCGGCCTTGAGCGATTCAGCCAGCTCCTGCAAGGCGCCGCTGGCGCCGGCGATGACCACGCCGCCGCCGCAGATGATCACCGGCGCCCGCGCGCTGACCAGCCGCTGCGCGGCGCGCGCGACGTCCAGGGGATCCGGCGCGTAGCGCATGGACGGGAAACGCCCGTGCTCGGGCTGGGCCCAGACATCGGACGCGTCCACCTGCTGCTTCATCACGTCGTACGGAAAGCACAGATGGGCCGCGCCAGGCTTGCCGGTGGTCATGGCGCGGAAGGCCGCGCGCACCATGCCGGGAATCTGGTCCGCGCGATCGATGGTACGGTTCCACTTGGTCAGTGGACGGTACAAGGCTTCCTGGTCCAGCTCGGTCAGCGGGTACTTGCCGCGCGAGCCCACCGCCACGTCCGAGGTGATGCCAAGGACCGGAATGGACGATTCGTTGGCCTCCACCAGCCCGGGCAGCAGATAGGTCGCGCCGCCGCCGCTGGGGCCTTCGCACACGCCGACCTTGCCGGTCACGCGGGCATAGGCATCCGCCATGTAGCCGGCGCTGCGCTCGTCGCGCGTCAGGATGTGCTGCATGCCGTGGTCCAGACGGTACAGCGCGTCGTAGAACGGCAGGCTGGTGTCGCCGCACAGGCCGAATATGTGCTTGACGCCGTTGTGCTGCAGCATGCGCACCATGGCTTCGGCGCCGGTCATGTTTTCCATGTCATCTCCACTTGTGTTGCACGCGTCGCGGCCGGGCGCCTCAGCGCCAGGCCGCGAGCCGTTCAGTTGTCCAGATTGATGTTGCTGCTCTTGATGAAGGCGCTCCACCGGTCGTATTCCGACTTCACGTAGGCATCCAGCGCCGGGCCGTCGGAGGCCACGATCTCAAAGCCCGCGTCGGTCACTTTCTTGCGGATTTCCGGGTCGGCCAGTACGGCCTTGAAGTCGGCCGTCAGCTTTTTGACGGTCGCTTCCGGCGTGCCCTTGGGCGCGAACATGCCGCTCCAGGAATAGGCGACAAAGCCGGGGAAGCCGGATTCCGCCACGGTCGGCACGTTGGGCAGATCCGGCAGGCGCTTGTCGCCCGCCACCGCCAGCGGCTTGATCTTGCCGGCCTGGATCTGGCCGCGCAGCGCCGCGAAGCTCAGCCAGGTCATGCTGGCCTGGCCTCCCACCACCGCCTGGATGGCCGGTCCGCCGCCGCCGTACGGCACGTGCAGCAACTCCACCTTCGACAGGCGCTTGAGCTCTTCGGGCGCCAGATGGTTCAGCGAACCCACGCCCGTGGACGCGTAGTTGAACTTGTTGGGCGGCTGCTTGGCGGCCGCGGCCAGGAACTCCTTCAGGTTGTCCCCCGGCACGCTGGGATTGGCGCCCAGCACCAGCGGGAAACGCACCGTCTGCGAAATGGCGACGAAGTCCTTGAACGTGTCGTAGGGCAGCTTGGGTTTCACGGCGGGGTTGATTCCGTGGTTGTCGAAGCTGACCAGCAGCGTGTTGCCGTCGGGTTCGGCGCGCGCCACAAAAGCCGTGGCGATCTGGCTGGCCGCCCCCGGCCGGTTCTCGACCACGACCGCGCGGCCGCCCAATTGCTGAGACAGGCGCGGCTGCAGGATGCGCGCCAGGATGTCGGTGCTGCCTCCGGGCGGATACGGCACGACCAGCACCAGCGGCCGTTCTTCGGCGGCGGCCGGCGCGGCAACGAAGGCTCCCGCCGTGGCGGACAGCATGCATAGCGCAGCCAGTCCGCGCTTTATCCCGTGATTCATAGCTTTTCCCCTGCTTGTATGGTGTTGGCCGGCGCTGCCGTGGCGGGTTCGGCCTGGTCCCGCATGTAAATCGTGGAAAAACCCGTACGTATGACGTCGGTGATCTGGTCCAGGCGGCGGCCGATATGCACGCTCATCAGTGCCGGCAAAGCGTCGATGTCACGCCGCTCCAGCGCCTCGACGATGCGCAGATGCTCGCCCTGGGTATGACTGCGGCGCCCTTGCAGCATGTCGATCCAGCGCACGAAATGGATGCGGGCGTTGACGCTTTCCAGCGCGCGCACGAACTCCTCGTTGCGCGAATAGCGCGCCAGCGTCAGGTGAAAGGCCTCATCGAGTTCCAGCAGGCGGGTGGCGTCGCTGTCCTCGGGCACGTCGCGCGAACGCTCGACGAATTCCCGCAGGCTTGCCAGTTCCTGGTCGGTGGCGCGCTCGCAGGCCGCGCGCACGATGCCCGCCTCCAACACTGCGCGGTATTCGTAAAGGCTGTGGATCTGCTTGGCGTCGAGCAGGCGGGCGATGAAGCCCCGGTTGACCGAGCGAGTCAGGAAACCTTCAACCATCAGCTGGTTCAGCACCTCGCGCAGCGGCGTGCGGCTGACGTTCAGCCTGCGGGCCAGCTCGACCTCGTTGATGCGCTCACCTGGCTTGAATTCGAAGCGCACGGCCATCGCCTTGACCGCGCCATACAGCTCGGCCTGCGCTTCCTTGGTGCGCGCTGCAGGCCGGATTGCGACTGAGGGTTGCGTCATGCCGGATCACCTGGTCGGTTGGATCGTCGGGAATGAACTGCATACTAAAGTGCATACACTTTACCCAACAACCCCGGGTTTCCCCGGAAGCGGGCTCTTGCCAGCCGCGTTCACCATGCCTTTCGGGACAAAAAAAAGCCCGCAACGCGGACGTTGCGGGCGATTTTGTCCTTGTCAGCGGCATCTGCCGCCTGGCGCTTACAGGCCGGTATCCAGCGTGTAATGCGCGCCGTCCTTGTTTTCCAGAGTCAGCGTCGACAGCGTAGGCCCCGCCGCTGCGGCATCGTGGCTCACATGGATGCGCAGGTTGGCCAGCGGCACATCCCAGCCACCGCTGGCGGCTTCGGCCTGCACCCCGGCCACCAGCGCCAGGCGCTCGGCGACCGCGCGCGCATCGGGCGCGCGGGCATCGATGCGCAGCAAGCTGCGCGCGCCGTTGGGGTGCGCCATGAGTTCGGGCGACCACACGCATTCGGGCGTCAGATGGCGACAGAAATACATGCGGATGCCGGGCAAGGGCTGCTCGGCGAAACGCACGGTGTGGAAACGGGCCTGGACTTCCTGGCCGTCCAGCATGGCAGGACGGCTCAGTTCCTGGACGGGATTGACGGCAAAGCCTGCCGCCAGCAGGCGCTCACGGGTGGCTTCGGCGTCATGGGTGCGGAACACCAGCGCCTCCAGCCCGAACGGGGAATCAGCGATTTCCTTGCGCGCGGGCGGCGCGCCGGGCGGCCAGCCCAGCAATTCGACGTACGTGCCTTCCAGCACGATCAAGCGGTTGCACGACCCCAGGTTGTGCACCGCCTTGTCGCTCAGATGAAAACCCTGGCGCTCGAAATGCGGGGCCAGCGCATCCAGCCGGTCGCGCACCATGACCACGGCATGGTCGAATTCAGTGCGGCCGACGGAATGCAGCATCATGACTCCTGGATCAGACGAGCTTGCCGTGGCACTGCTTGTACTTCTTGCCGCTGCCGCAAGGGCACGGGTCGTTGCGGCCGACCTTGGGCAAGGCATTGCGCACGGGCTGCGCACCGCTTTCCGGTTCAGACTGGGCCAGCGCTTCGTCGTAGTCGGAATGGTGGTATTGCACGTTCTGCACGTGCGGCTGCGCCGCTTCGGCTTCGGCCTGTTCGACCTGCTCCTGCGACTGCACGCGCACCGTCATCAGCACCCGGACCACGTCGTCGCGGATGCGATCCAGCATGCCCGAGAACAGCTCGAAGGCTTCGCGCTTGTATTCCTGCTTGGGGTTCTTCTGCGCATAACCGCGCAGATGGATGCCCTGGCGCAGGTAGTCCAGCGCCGACAGGTGTTCGCGCCAGTGCGTGTCGATCGCCTGCAGCATGATCGAACGCTCGAACTGCGACCACGATTCCGTGCCCACCTGGTCGACCTTGGCCTGATAGGCCTCGCGCGCGGCGCTCACCACGCGTTCGCGCAGGTCGTCGTCGGTCAGGTTGGTTTCCTTTTCCAGCATTTCCGTCAGCGGCAGCTGCACATGCCAGTCAGCCTCCAGCGCCTTCTGCAGCGCCGGCACATCCCACTGTTCTTCCACCGATTCCGGCGGCACGTAGGTGTTGAACATCTCGGTCACGGCGGCGTCGCGCAGGTTCTGCACGGTGGCGCCCACGCTGGCGGCTTCCAGCACGTCATTGCGCTGCGAATACAGCACCTTGCGCTGGTCGTTGGCGACGTCGTCGTATTCCAGCAATTGCTTGCGGATGTCGAAGTTGCGGCCTTCCACCTTGCGTTGCGCGGTCTCGATCGAACGCGTCACCATGCCGGCCTCGATGGGTTCGCCCTCGGGCAGCTTCAGGCGTTCCATGATGGCGCGCACGCGGTCGCCCGCGAAGATGCGCATCAGCGAGTCTTCCAGCGACAGGTAGAAGCGCGACGAGCCCGGATCGCCCTGGCGGCCCGCACGGCCGCGCAACTGGTTGTCGATACGGCGCGATTCGTGGCGTTCGGTGCCGATGATGCGCAGGCCGCCAGCGGCCTTGACCTGCTCGTTCAGCGGCTTCCATTCGGCGCGCACCTTTTCGATGCGGGCGCTCTTCTCGGCATCGGACAGCGATTCGTCGGCGCGGATCAGATCGACCTGCTTGTCGACGCTGCCGCCCAGCACGATGTCGGTGCCGCGGCCCGCCATGTTGGTGGCGATGGTGATGTGGCCAGGCTTGCCGGCCTCGGCGACGATCTCGGCTTCACGGGCGTGCTGCTTGGCGTTCAGCACTTCGTGCGGCAGCTTGGCTTTCTTCAGCAGGCCCGACAGCAGCTCGGAGTTCTCGATGCTGGTGGTACCCACCAGCACCGGCTGGCCGCGTTCGTGGCAGTCGCGGATGTCTTCGAGGATGGCGTTGTACTTTTCGCCGTCGGTCTTGAAGACCTGGTCGTTCTGGTCCTTGCGGACCATGGGCTTGTTGGTCGGGATGATGACCGTTTCGAGCCCGTAGATTTCCTGGAATTCGTAGGCTTCCGTGTCGGCCGTGCCGGTCATGCCGGACAGCTTTTCGTACATGCGGAAGTAATTCTGGAACGTGATCGACGCCAGCGTCTGGTTCTCGTGCTGGATCTTCACGCCTTCCTTGGCCTCGACCGCCTGGTGCAGGCCGTCGGACCAGCGGCGGCCCACCATCAGGCGGCCGGTGAATTCGTCGACGATGACCACTTCGCCGTCCTGCACCACGTACTGCTGGTCGCGGAAGAACAGCGTGTTGGCGCGCAGCGCCACCATCAGGTGGTGCATCAGCGCGATATGGCGCGGGTCGTACAGCGATTCGCCTTCCGGCAGGATGCCCAGGCGCGACAGGATGCCTTCGGCGTTTTCGTGCCCGGCTTCGGACAGGTAGACCTGCTGGCTCTTTTCGTCGACCCAGTAGTCGCCTTCGGGTTCCGGCTCCTGCGGCTTCGGCTCATGCGCCATGCGCTTGAGCAGCGGCGGCACCGCGTTCATGCGGACGTAGAGTTCGGTATGGTCTTCGGCCTGGCCGGAGATGATCAGCGGGGTACGGGCTTCGTCGATCAGGATCGAGTCCACTTCGTCGACGATGGCGTAGAACAGGCCGCGCTGGCGACGGTCTTCAACACGGTATTCCATGTTGTCGCGCAGGTAGTCGAAGCCGAATTCGTTATTGGTGCCGTAGGTGATGTCGGCCTGGTAGGCCGCCTTCTTTTCCTCGTTGGGCTGCTGCGGCACCACCACGCCCGTGCTCAGGCCCAGGAAGTGGTACAGGCGCCCCATCCATTCGGCGTCGCGGCGCGCCAGGTAGTCGTTCACCGTGACCACGTGCACGCCCTTGCCGGCGATCGCGTTCAGGTAGACCGGCAGCGTTGCCATCAGGGTCTTGCCTTCGCCCGTGCGCATTTCGGCGATCTTGCCGCTGTGCAGGGCGATGCCGCCCAGCATCTGCACGTCGAAGTGGCGCATGCCGAACACCCGCTTGCCGGCTTCGCGAACAACCGCGAAGGCTTCGGGCAGCAGATCGTCCAGGGACGTACCCTGGGCGTGACGGGACCGGAATTCCTCGGTTTTGGCCGCCAGCTCCGCGTCGGAAAGCGCGGAGATCTTGGGTTCGAGCCCATTGATCTGGGTTACCAGCTTGCGATACTGCTTAAGCAGCCGGTCGTTGCGGCTGCCTATGAGTTTTTTGAGCAGAGAAACCATGCGTATGTCGGCCGCACGAGCCACGCCGCGCCCACGAAAGGCCGGAGCAGCGTCACCCGTGACTTGATGTTATTGGTTGAGCGGGGGTCCGCTGGAAAACGAACCAGTTTAACGCACATGGAGCGCAATAGCCTGAACCTATGGCCAGGGTAGCGCTGCCGGCCGGTTTGACCGGCGCGGGCCGCCCAGGTTCACTGGGCGGCGTGGGCCACCGTGGAAGGCGGTGCGGTCTGGTGCGGCCCCAGGAACAGGCGCGGGTCCAGCGGCTGTCCCGCCAGACGGACTTCGAAGTGCAAATGCGGCCCCGTGGAACGGCCGGAGCTGCCCACGCGGGCCACTTGCTGGCCGCGTTCGACGAGCTGCCCCTGCTTCACCATCAGGGAGGAAGCGTGGGCGTAGCGGGTGATCAGGCCGTCGCCGTGATCGATCTCGACCATGTTGCCGTAGCCCGGCTGGAACTTGGACTCCAGCACCACGCCACCCGAGGCCGCCAGGATGGGCGTACCCGGAGGCGCGGCGAAATCCAGGCCTTCGTGCATGGCGCTGCGGCCGGTCACGGGGTTGCGGCGCCAGCCATACGACGAACTGAGGTAGGGATAATCGGTGATCGGCATCGCGGTCGGCATGCGCGCCTGGTCCGCCGACCGCTTGGTCAGCGCCGCGTCCAGCAGTTTCAGATTGTCGGACTGCTGGGCCAGCCTGGCCTGGATCTCGTCGAGCTGGCGGCCCAGCGCCTCGGCCGAGGCCGCGCTGGGCGGCGGGTGGTCGGTGAACAGATCGTCCATGACCTGGGTGGCTTCGGGCTGGGTCAGCGCCTCGGGTTGCGCCACGGCCAGCTGCTTGGCCAATTCGGGGTCGGTATAGGCCACGCCGGCCACCTTGGCCACGCGCTGGCCCAAGCCGTCGATGCTTACCAGCTTGGCCTGCAACGCACCGACCTTGGCGGCCAGCAGATTCATGTTGCCGCGCAGGAAATCGGCATCGCGCCCGGGTTGGCCCGCCAGGGGCCAGCCCACGGCATGTACGGCCGGCAGGATCGGAGTAAGGTATCGTTGTAATGCGGCGCCAAAGATGGCGGCCGTGATCAAGGCGCCCCCCAGAAACAGCGCGAGGCGCGCGCCGCCCAGGGTGAAATGCCCGTCCTGCCCGTCGCGGGCGTGCATAATCACGATTTTCAAGGTTTGCTTCCTAATTCTTAGAGCCGGGATGAATAGACCCACTTCATACCGTCAACGTTCCAGTTCCAGCCGGCGGAAAGAAGATACCGCCCTGGGATGGCTGGGTCATGACATGCGGGGCGCCGGAGTTCTGGCGACCGCCCGCAAGCACCTGCAAATTCAGTACGCGGTGGCGGCGGTTCTGCCCGCCCCGCTGGGCGCCGTATGCCAGGTGGGCAAGCTGGAAAACCAGTGCCTCCACCTGGTGGTGCCGAGTGCCGCGCATGCGGCCAAGATGCGTCAATTGGCACCGCGCATCGCGCGGTCCCTGGCAGACCAAGGCTGGAACCTTAACGAAATCGCCGTCAAGGTACAAGCGGGTTTGCCCAAGCCCGGCGCCCGTCAGCCGCGCCCTCCCAAAGAGGCGCAACCGCTGGGCAATACCGCCCTGGGCGCGTTCGAGACACTGCACGGCAACCTGCGGCCCGGTCCTCTGGCCGACGCGGTCGCCAAGCTCTTGAAGCATCACAAGAGTAGCTGAAGCCGGCAGGGTTGTCCTTGATCCGGCGCACCCGGAAACGAAGCGAAACCAAGTTCTCGGACGGATCGATACTATGGTTTACCGCCGGTTTGCGCCTTAAGCGCTAGGGGATTACGACCGCAGCCATCCGTCGGGAACCGCACCGGGGAATTACCGCGAACGATCAGGAATCAAGCAAGAACCCCGTCGCGCAAGATGATAGCGCGGGCGCCGCGGAGCCGGCTTTACCGGTCCGCCAGCACCGCCCCTCAGGGGGCCCGCGTCAGGGGGTTGGGGATGGGCCTGGCCTTGCCGCTCAGGCCAGCTTCCACTCGTGGCGGAACGCCTGCGGCGCCTCCGCCTGCGATTCGTAGGTGATCAGTTCCCAGGCATCGCGCTGCTCCAGCAGCGCGCGGGCCAGCTGGTTGTTCAGGCCGTGGCCCGACTTGCACGCGACATAGCGCGCCACCAGGGGCTTGCCCAGCAGATACAGGTCGCCGATGGCGTCCAGGATCTTGTGTTTTACAAATTCGTCGTCGTAGCGCAGACCGTCGCTGTTGAGCACGCGGTACTCGTCCATGACGATGGCGTTGTCCAGGCTGCCGCCGCGGGCCAGGCCCATGGAGCGCAAGGCCTCGACTTCGTTGACGAAACCGAAGGTGCGCGCGCGGGCGATTTCACGCACGTACGAATGCGTAGCGAAATCGATCTCGGCGAAATTGGCCGTGGAGTCGATGGCGGGGTGGCGGAAATCAATCGAAAACGCCAGCGCATAGCCTTCGTGCGGTTCCAGCCGGGCCCACTTCTCGTTGCGGCCTTCGCCTTCGCGCACTTCCACCGGCTTCAGGACGCGGATGAATTGCTTGGGCGCGTTCTGTTCGACGATGCCTGCCGAGCGCAGCAGGTAGACAAACGTGGCCGCACTGCCGTCCATGATGGGGACTTCTTCGGCAGTGAGGTCGATATGCAGGTTGTCGATGCCCAAGCCGGCCAGCGCCGACATCAGGTGTTCCACCGTCGACACGCGGACATTGCCTTGCTGCAGCACCGATGCCATGCGCGTGTCGCCCACGCCCGTGGCCTGCGCGGGCAGGTCCACGACCTGCGGCAGGTCGACGCGGTGGAAAACGATGCCCGTATTCGGTTGTGCCGGGCGCAAGGTGAGCTCGACCCGCCGTCCGGAGTGGACGCCGACGCCTGTCGTGCGGACGAGATTTTGAATGCTGCGCTGTCGGAACATGAGACTTGGGTGTTTTGAGCCAGGAAGCCGGCAAGAAGACGAGCAGATTGCCGGCGTAACTGACGTATTGTAACTCTGTCCGATCCCTGGCGCCATTTGGCGTCCGGACCGACCGATACCTCCGTCCCTTATTGAAACCGTGCAAGGGAAACACGGACCGCTCCGCCTCCGGCCTGCCTGTGGGGACAGGCAAGCCGGAGATGAGGGAGTGCGTTTAGAGCCCGAAACGGGCTCTCAAGTTCAATCCGCCTGCTTGCGCAGGAATGCCGGGATGTCGAAATGATCCATGCCCGAGCTTTCCAGAGCACGCACCTGGGCCGACGCCTGGCTGCGCGGATTGCGCATGACAGACGGCATGTCCAGGTTGCGGTAATCGCCTTGACCGCCAGCCGGCATCGCGCCCATGGGCATGTTGTCGGTGCCGGTACGCAGCACTTCAGCGGTGTTCTGCACCAGCTGCGGACGCGCTTGCGCACGGCCCAGGCCGGTCGCAACCACGGTCACGCGCAGGTTTTCACCCATGGACTCGTCATAGGCGGTGCCGAAGATCACGGTCGCGTCGTCCGAAGCGTAGCTGCGGATCGTTTCCATGATTTCGCGCGTTTCGCGCATCTTCAGCGAGCGGCTGGCGGTGATGTTGACCAGCACGCCGCGAGCGCCGTTCAGGTCCACGCCTTCCAGCAGCGGGCAAGCAATCGCGTGCTCGGCAGCCACGCGGGCGCGGTCTGCGCCCGAAGCCGATGCCGTGCCCATCATGGCCTGGCCCTGCTCGCCCATGATCGTCTTGACGTCTTCGAAGTCGACGTTGACGTTGCCTTCGACGTTGATGATTTCGGCTATGCCCGCGCAAGCGTTGTGCAGGATGTCGTCGGCCGAACGGAAGCAGTCTTCCTGCGTCGCGTCCTCGTCCATCAGTTCATAGAGGTTCTCGTTGAGCACCACGATGAGCGAATGCACGTGCTTGGCCAGTTCCGAGATACCGTCCTCGGCCATCTTCAGGCGCTTGTTGCCTTCGAAGGTGAAAGGCTTGGTGACCACGCCCACGGTCAGGATGCCCAGTTCCTTGGCGACTTCGGCCACGACCGGACCTGCGCCGGTGCCGGTGCCACCGCCCATGCCGGCGGTGATGAAGACCATGTGCGCGCCGTTCAGCGCGGCACGGATCTCCTCGCGCGCGGTCTCAGCCGACGCGCGTCCCTGCTCGGGCTTGGCGCCCGCGCCCAGGCCGGTGCGGCCCAGACGGATCTGCACCGGGGCGTTGGTCGCCGCCAGTGCCTGCGCATCGGTGTTGGCGCAGATGAAATCCACGCCGTGCACACCGCTGCGAATCATGTGCGCCACGGCATTGCCGCCCGCACCGCCCACACCAACGACCTTGATAACGGTCCCTTTGGTGTTGTTCTCAAGCATCTCAAAGTTCATCATGATGACTCCCTCACAAGTCCGATTTCGCAAATCACAAAAATTCCCCAACCAACCTATGTTTTGTGAATCGCCTCAAACTCGTCGCCGGACGGGCCCGCAACGGGTTTGAAGCGCCTCCCCTCTTCTGGCCCGGTCCGCAATACCGCTACGAACCGCACCAAGGACAAGCCCCAACCTGCCCTTTACAACTCAGTTCATGAACCATTCCTTCATGCGCGCCAGCAGGCTCTTGAAGTTGCCTGTCTGGGCGGCGACCTTGCGGCCGCGCACGCGCTGCATTCTTGCTTCCTGCAACAAGCCCATCACCGTCGAGAAGCGCGGATTGCGCATCACGTCGGCCAGGCTGCCTTCGTATTCGGGCACAGCCACGCGCACCGGCTTGAGGAACACGTCCTCCGCCAGTTCGATCATGCCCGGCAGTTGCGCCGAACCGCCGGTCAGGACCACGCCGGAAGCCAGCAGGTCCTCGTAGCCGGAGTCGCGCACGACCTGCTGCACCAGCGTGAACAGTTCTTCGACGCGCGGCTCGATCACGGCGCCCAGCGCCTGGCGCTTGACCTGGCGCGGGCCGCGGTCGCCCAGGCCGGGCACTTCCACGGATTCGTCGGGGCTGGCCAGCACCTGCTTGGCCACGCCGTAGCGCAGCTTGATTTCCTCGGCATCGGGCGTCGGCGTGCGCAGCATCGCGGCGATGTCGTTGGTGATCTGGTCGCCGGCGATGGGCAGCACGGCGGTGTGGCGGATCGCGCCGCCGGTGAAGATGGCCACGTCGGTGGTGCCGCCGCCGATGTCGACCAGCACGACGCCGAGTTCCTTTTCATCGGCGGTCAGCACGGCCAGGCTCGAGGCCAGGGGCTGCAGGATCAGGTCCTGCACTTCCAGGCCGCAGCGGCGCACGCACTTCACGATGTTCTGGGCGGCGCTGACCGCGCCGGTCACGATGTGCACGCGCACTTCCAGGCGCAGGCCGCTCATGCCGATGGGCTCGCGGATGTCTTCCTGGCCGTCGACGATGAACTCCTGCGTCAGCACGTGCAGCACCTGCTGGTCGGTCGGGATGTTCACCGCCTTGGCGGTCTCGATGACGCGGGCAACGTCGGTGGCGGTGACTTCCTTGTCCTTCACGGCGACCATGCCGCTGGAATTGAAGCTGCGGATATGGCTGCCGGCAATGCCGGTGTAGACGTCGCGAATCTTGCAATCTGCCATCAGCTCGGCTTCTTCAAGCGCGCGCTGAATGGAATTCACAGTGGTCTCGATATTGACGACCACGCCCTTGCGCATGCCGCGCGATTCGTGCTGGCCGAGGCCCAGCACTTCGAATCGCCCTTCAGGCAAAATTTCAGCCACCACAGCCACCACCTTGCTGGTGCCGATATCGAGGGCGACGATAAGGTCCTTGATGTCACGGGTCATGGCGTTAGCGTTTCTTGGGAGGTTTCGGTATGGATTTGGATTTGGTTTCCGACGGCGGCAACGGGGCCAGCGCCAGGGCGAAACCATTGGGATAGCGCAAATCGGCCTGCGTCACGGTGCGCCCTTCCAGGCGCCCCGCCACGGCGGGCCACGCCTGCACAAAACGTTGAATGCGGGCCGCGAACGGCAGAGCGCCGGGCAGGCCATGCGGATCCGGCGCATCGGCGCCCGGATCGCGGCCCAGGTCCAGCGACATGCCGTTGGACAACACCACGCGCCAGGCGTAGCGCGGACTCAGGTCCAGCTGCGTGACGTGCATGTCCAGCGGGGCGAACCAGCGCGCCAATTCGGCGTAGCGCTGCACGACCAGCGACTCGGTGCCTTCCGGACCGGAGAACTGCGGCAGAACGGTCTCGTCGTCCACCTCGCCCGTGTTGGCCGTGAACGCCTCGCCCCAGGTGTTGATCATCTGGTTCTCGTTCCACAACGCCAGGGGCTGCTGTTCCTCGATCCGCACGCGCAACACATTGGGCCAGATCCGCCGCACGGTGGCGTGCCGGACCCACGGCACCGATTCGAAGATCTCGCGCGCTTCGTCCAGGTCCACCGTGAAGAAATTGCCCTTGAAGCGGCCCGCGATCGCCGATCGCACCGCCCCCGTGGACACGTAGTGCAGCTCGGTGTCCGGCATCGACTCCAGCTCGATGGCCTGCAGCGTGAAGAACGGGCGTTGCGCCACCCACACCACACCCGCGACGAGCATGGCACAAACCGCCAGCACGGCCAGCGTGTTGGCGATCAGGTTGGTGGTGCGAGCGTCGTTCCACACAGAGTATCCGGGTCAAGCGTTGCGGGCCGGACTGCGCACTTTGCACGCAGCCTCGGACAAGATCGCCACGCACAGATCGGCGTAGCTGATTCCCACCGCCTTGGCGGCCATGGGAACGAGTGAATGGCTGGTCATGCCAGGCGAGGTATTCATTTCAAGCAGCCACGGCCGGTTGTCGCGGTCGAGGATGAAATCGGCGCGGCCCCAGCCTTCGCAGCCCAGCGCCTGATAAGCCTTGACCGCGATCTCGGCGACTTCCGCGGCCACTTCGGGCGGCAGCGTGGCCGGGCAGAAATACTGCGTGTCGTCGGAGAAGTACTTGTGCTCGTAGTCGTAGTTGCCGCCGGGCGCGGCGATCTCGATGACGGGCAGCGCGCGCGCGGTCTTGCCGCCGCCCAGCACCGCCACGGTCAGCTCGCGACCGGTGATGAACTGCTCGGCCAGCACTTCGGCGTCGAAACGCGCGGCCGCGGCATAGGCTTCCTTCATGTCGGAATAGCCCACCACCTTGGTAATGCCGACCGTCGAGCCTTCATGCGGCGGTTTGATGATCAGCGGCAGGCTCAGGCGGTCCGGCACCAGACGCAGCTCGGTGTCGGCGTCCAGCAATTCGAAGTCGGGCGTGGGCAGGCCGTGCTGCAGCCACACGCGCTTGGTCATGGTCTTGTCCATGGCAAGCGCGGAGGCCAGCGGACCGCTGCCGGTATAGGGGATGCCCAGCAGTTCCAGGGCGCCCTGGATGGTGCCGTCTTCGCCATAGCGGCCGTGCAAGGCAATGAACACGCGGTCAAAACCCTGGGCGGCCAGCTCGGAGAGGCTGCGCTCGCCCGTGTCGAACAGGTGCGCGTCGACGCCGGCGCTGAGCAGCGCCTGGTGCACGCCCGTGCCCGACATCAAGGACACTTCGCGCTCGGCGGATCGTCCGCCGTACAACACACCGACCTTGCCGAATTGCGTGTTCATGCCAGTTCTCCAACTTGAGCGGGGACCTTGCTGATCGAACCCGCTCCCATCACTATCACCACGTCGCCATCGCGCACGAAATCCACGATGGCCTGCGGCAGTTCCGTCACGTCCTCGACGAACACCGGCTCGACCTTGCCGGCCACACGCAGGGCGCGCGACAAGGCTCGGCCGTCCGCCGCCACCAGTGGCGGTTCGCCCGCGGCGTAGACCTCGGTCAGCAACACCGCGTCGGCCGTGCCCAGCACGCGCACGAAATCCTCGAAGCAGTCGCGGGTACGCGTGTAGCGGTGCGGCTGGAAGGCCAGCACGATGCGGCGGTCGGGCCAGGCGCCGCGCGCGGCGGCCAGCGTCGCGGCCATTTCCACCGGGTGATGGCCGTAATCGTCGATCACCGTGAAAGTGCCGCCGCCATGACTGGCCGGCACAGGGAATTCGCCCGTCTGCGTGAAGCGGCGGCCCACGCCATGGAAGGACGACAGCGCCTCGCAGATGGCTGCATCGGCCACGCCCAGCTCGGTCGCCACGGCGATCGCGGCCAGCGCGTTGCGCACGTTGTGCAGGCCCGGCAGATTCAGTTCGACCTGCAGCGGCGGCAGCAGGGTGTCGCGATGCGTGCGCTGCACGTTGAAGCGCATGCGCGTGCCTTCCGGCTGCACTTCATAGGCGCGCACCTGCGCCTCTTCGTTCAGGCCGTAGGTCGTGATGGGCCGCGAGACAAAAGGCATGATCTCGCGCACATTGGCGTCGTCCGAGCACAGCACCGCGCTGCCGTAGAACGGCAGGCGCTGCGTGAACTCGATGAAGGCGCTCTTCAGGCGCGCCACGTCGTGCCCGTAGGTGTCCATGTGATCGGCATCGATGTTGGTCACGATGGCCATCACCGGCAGCAGGTTCAGGAACGAGGCATCCGATTCGTCGGCTTCGACCACGATGTAGTCGCCCTGCCCCAGCCGCGCATTGGCGCCGGCCGAATTCAGGCGGCCGCCGATCACGAAGGTCGGATCCAGGTCGCCAGCGGCGAGCACGCTGGCCACCAGGCTGGTCGTGGTCGTCTTGCCGTGCGTGCCGGCGACGGCAATGCCGCGCTTCAGGCGCATCAGCTCGGCCAGCATGATGGCGCGCGGCACCACTGGGATGCGGGCGGCGCGGGCGGCGATCACCTCGGGATTGTCGCCTGCCACCGCGGTGGACGTGACGATGGCGGCGGCGCCCGTGACGTTGCTGGCCACGTGGCCGATTGCGATTTTCATGCCCAGGCCGGCCAGGCGGCGCGTCACCGCCGACTCGTTCAGGTCGGAACCGCTGATGGTGTAGCCCAGGTTGAGCAGCACCTCGGCAATGCCGCTCATGCCCGAGCCGCCGATGCCTACGAAATGGATGTGTTGAATTCTGTGTTTCATGATGCGCGCCCCGCTGCTTGTTCACAGACGTCGGCGATATGGGCCGCGGCTTCGGGGCGCGCATGCGCGCGGGCCCGTTCGGCCACGGCTTGGAGTTCTTGTCGAGAGCGTTGGCCCAGCCACTGCGCCAGCCATTCGGGCGTCAGGCCGGTCTGCGGCTGCAGCCAGGCAGCCTGCGCGTCGCTCAGAAAGCGCGCGTTGGCGGTCTGGTGGTCGTCGATGGCATGCGGGAACGGCACGAACAGGGCTGCGACGCCCGCCGCGGCCACTTCGGACACCGTCATGGCGCCCGCGCGGCAGATCAGCAGATCGGCTTCGCCCATGGCGCCCGCCATGTCATCGATAAATGCGCGGCAGTCGGCTTCCACGCCCGCCTGGGCGTAGGCCTGCTGCAGCGCGGGCAAATGTTGCTCGCCGGCCTGATGCACCACCACCGGCCGGTTTTCCTGCGGCAGGCGCGCCAGCGCCTGCGGCAAAGTCGTGTTCAGCGCCCGGGCGCCCAGGCTGCCGCCCACGACCAGCACGCGCAGCGGGCCGCTGCGGCCGGCGTAGCGCGCGGCCGGGTCCGGCAACGCGCACAGGTCCGCGCGCACCGGGTTGCCCATGGCCTCGCCCTTGGGCAGCACGCCGGGAAAGCCGCTCAGCACGCGGCGGGCCATCCTGGCCAGCCACTTGTTGGCGGTGCCGGCCACGGCATTCTGTTCATGCACCACCAGTGGCGTGCCGCGCAGCGCCGCAATGACGCCGCCCGGGAAAGCGACGTAGCCGCCCATGCCCAGCACCACGTCGGGCCGCACGTCGGACAGGCGCGACCACGCTTGCCCGAATGCGCGCAGCAACAGGAACGGCAGCTTCAGCAGCGCCGAAGCACCCTTGCCGCGCACGCCCTGGAAACGCAGCGGAACCAGCTCGATGCCGCGCGGCGGCACCAGCCGGCCTTCCATCTTTTCAGGATTGCCCAGCCACAGCACACGCCAGCCGCGCTCGCGCAGCACATCAGCCACGGCCAGGCCCGGCATGATGTGTCCGCCGGTACCGCCAGCCATGATCAGAATGGTGCGAGAGGCCGTCATACCCGCCCTCCACGCATCATGACGCGGTTTTCCACGTCGACCCGGATCAGCATGGCCAGCGCGCACAGGTTCATCACGATGCCCGAACCGCCATAGCTCATCAGGGGCAGGGTCAGGCCCTTGGTGGGCAGCAGGCCCAGGCAGACGCCCATGTTGATGAAGGCCTGCACGCCAAACCACATCGCCACGCCATGCGCAACCAGGCCCGCGAAGGTGCGTTCCATGGCGATGGCCTGGCGGCCTATGTCGAAACCGCGATAGACGATGATGGCGAACAGGGTGATGACCAGCATCACGCCGGCAAAGCCCAATTCCTCGCCCACCACCGCCATCAGGAAGTCTGTGTGCGCTTCCGGCAGGTAATGAAGCTTCTCGACGCTGGCGCCCAGGCCCACGCCCAGCCATTCGCCACGACCCAGAGCGATCAGCGAATGCGACAACTGGTAGGCGCTACCGTAGGCATTGTCTTCGTTCCAGGGATCCAGATACGCGAACAGGCGCGCCCGACGCCACGGCGACAGCCAGATCAACATCAGGAAAGTGCCGACCAGCACGGCCAGCAGGCTGCTGAAGTACTTGCCGTTGATCCCGCCCAGGAACAGGATGCCGATCGCGATCGCCACGATCACCATGAAGGCGCCCAGGTCAGGCTCCAGCAGCAGCAGCATGCCGACGCCGGCCAGCGCAAACGCCATCGGCAGGAAGCCGCGGGCAAAGGCCTGCATGTGCTCTTGCTTGCGCACGGTGTAATCGGCAGCGTAGAGCAGCGCAGCCAGCTTCATCAGTTCGGAGGGCTGGAAGTTCAGCGGACCCAGCGGGATCCAGCGATGCGCGCCGTTGACCTCGCGGCCGATGCCGGGGATCAGCACCGCCACCAGCAGCACCATCGCCACCACGAACAGCGGCACCGCCAGGCGTTGCCACACGCGGATCGGCACCGCCAGCACCACCGCCGCGCCCACCAGGCCGGCGCTGATGAACAGGCCGTGGCGGATCACGAAGTAGTAGCGACCATATGAGGCATAGCGCGGGCCGTCGGCCAGCGCGATCGACGCCGAATACACCATCAGCAGGCCGAGCAGCAGCAAGGTCGACGCCGCGATGACCAGCGGCAGATCGAAATTGCGCATGCGGGTACGGCCGGGCCGTACGGCGTTGACGCTGGCGGTGAGATCGGCGATCAGGCTCATGCGATCTCTCCACGGTCGCGGGCCAGGTCTTCGACCTCTTCCACGAACACCTGTCCGCGATGCGGATAGTTGCGGAACATGTCCAGGCTGGCGCAAGCGGGCGACAGCAGCACGGCATCGCCCGGCTGGGCCAATTCAGCGGCGCCGCGCACGGCGTCGCGCAGGGTTTCAACCGTCACGCACTGCACGCCGGTCGACGCCAGCACGCGGCCGATCTCGGGGCCGTCCTGGCCGATCAGCATCACGGCACGCGCATGCTGCGCCACCACGGGAATCAGCGGCGAGAAATCCTGGCCCTTGCCCTGGCCGCCGGCGATCAGCACGACTTGCTGGCCCAGGCCTTCCAGCGCGGCCACAGTGGCGCCCACGTTGGTGCCCTTGCTGTCATTGATGTAGTCGACGCCGCCGATCGTGCGCACGAAGGCCGCGCGATGCGGTTCGCCCGTGTACTCGCGCAAGGCGCGCAGCATCGGCCCCCAGCCCAGGTCCAGGCAGCGCGCCAACTGCAACGCGGCCAGCGCGTTCAAGGCATTGTGGATGCCGCGGATACGCAAGGCGTCCACCGGCATCAGGCGGCTCATGCGGCCCTTGGCGCGCGTCGGTTCGGGCGCGTCCTTCTTGCGGCGCACCGGCGGCGCGGGTTCATCGAAATCGTTGGGTTCGCAGGCCGCCAGCCAGGCCACGCCCTGGCCCAGCTCCAGGCCCATGTCGCCGACCAGCTCCGGCACGTCACGGCCGAAGCTGCGCACGTTCAGCGCGTTCAGCGTGGCGACCATGTCCACGGTGTACGGATCGTCGCGGTTGACGATGGCCACGCGGGCCATCTTCAGCAGGCGGGCCTTGGCCTGCGCGTAGGCTTCCATGCCGCCATGCCAGTCCAGGTGATCCTGGGTGACGTTCAGCACCACGGCCGCGTCGGCCATCAGCGAGCGCGTGGTTTCCAGCTGGAAGCTGGACAGCTCCAGCACCCAGACCTGCGGCAGCGATTCGGCGTCCAGCGCTTCCATCAGCGCGGCCAGCGCCGCGGGGCTGATATTGCCCGCAGCCACCGCCGACAGGCCGCTGGCCTCAACCAGCTGGCGCGTCAGCGCGGTGACTGTGGTCTTGCCGTTGGTGCCGGTCACGGTCAACAGGCGCGGCCGGTACTCGCGCGTCTCGGCCAGATCGGCCAAAGCGCGCGCAAACAATTCGATCTCGCCGACGACCTCGATGCCGCGGGCCTCGGCCTCGCGCAGCAGCTCGGCCGCGGGTGCCTGGGAGGGCGCCAAGCCGGGGCTCAGCACGACCTGATTCACGCCGTCCAGCAGCGCCGTGTCGAAGGACTCGTCGCAGCCCAGGCGGTACTCCACTTCGCTTTGCGCCAGTGATTCGCGCAGCGCGGCCAGCCCGCCCGGTTCGGCGCGCGTGTCGGCCACGCGCAGGCGGGCACCCAGGCGGGCGCACCAGCGAGCGGCGGCGACACCCGTCTCGCCCAATCCGAGGATCAGGACGAGCGGCGCGTCTGCGCGGGAGGTTTCCATCGTATTCATCGCAACTTCAGGGTAGAGAGGCCAATCAGCACCAGCATCATGCTGATGATCCAGAAACGCACGACCACCTGGGTTTCTTTCCAGCCGCCCACTTCAAAGTGATGATGCAACGGGGCCATGCGGAAAATGCGTCTACCTGTTCCATAACGTCGCTTCGTGTACTTGAACCAAGTCACTTGCATCATCACGGAAAGGGTCTCGACCACGAACACGCCGCCCATGATGAAGAGCACGATTTCCTGGCGCACGATGACCGCGATGGTGCCCAGCGCGCCTCCCAAGGCAAGCGCGCCGACGTCGCCCATGAAGACCTGGGCCGGATACGCGTTGAACCATAAAAATGCCAGCCCGGCGCCGCCAATCGCGGCGCACAGCACCATCAATTCCGCCGCTCCCGGGATGTAGGGGAACAGCAGGTACTTGGAATAGTCCACGCGGCCGACCACGTAGGCGAAGATACCCAGTGCGCTGCCCACCATGACGGTAGGCATGATGGCCAGGCCGTCCAGGCCGTCGGTCAGGTTCACGGCATTGCTGGTGCCGACGATGACCGCCCAGGTCAGCGCCACGAAACCGAGCACGCCCAGCGGATAGCTCACGCTCTTGAAGAAAGGCACGATCAAGTCGGCGCGCGTCGGCAAGGACATCGTGAAACCGCTGCCCACCCAGGCCTTGAACAAGGGCCACAGTTCGGTATTGGCCGGCGCCGACACGGCAAACGCCAGATACACCGCGGCCACCATCCCGATGGTGGCCTGCCAGAAGAACTTCTGCCGCGCGGGCATGCCTTCCGGATCGCGATAGACCACCTTGCGATAGTCGTCCATCCAGCCGATCCAGCCGAAGCCGAAGGTCACCAGCAGCACCACCCACACGAAGCGGTTGGTCCAGTCCGCCCACAGCAGCGTGCTGATGGCGATGGAAATGAGGATGAGCACACCGCCCATGGTGGGAGTGCCGGTCTTGACCAGATGGGTTTCCGGACCGTAGGAGCGCACGGCCTGGCCGATCTTCATCTCGGTCAGTTTGCGAATCACGCGCGGACCCGCCACCAGGCCAATCAACAGCGCGGTCGCGCATGCCAGAACAGCGCGCAGGGTGATGTATTCGAACACCCCCAGTGCGCGCACATCGTCAGACAGCATGCGGGCGATTTCAAGCAGCATTCTGCTCTCCCTGCCCCTTGGCCGTCACACCTTCATTCGTAGAAAAAGCCGTCACTACCCGCTCCATGCGCATAAAGCGCGATCCCTTTACCAATACGCAGGACGCGCGCAAGCCGCGCATTGCGGCAACCACTTCGTCTACCGATGCGCAGGCGTGTGCGCCCACTCCGAATGCGGCCGCGGCCGCCCGGCTGGCTTCGCCTAGCGTGATGAGCGCGTCGAGCCCTTGCTCACGCGCGTAATTGCCCACCTCGACATGCATGGCGGGGCCGTTGTCCCCGACCTCGCCCATGTCGCCCAGCACCAGGACGCGCTTGCCGGCCATGCGGGCCAGCACGTCCACGGCTACGCGAACCGAGTCGGGGTTGGCATTGTAAGTGTCATCAATGAGCAACGTTCCGTCACTCATACTCTTGTGCTGCATGCGACCCGCGACCGGGCTGAAACCTGCCAGGGCGCGCACCGCGCCATCCAGCGGCGCCCCCGCCGCGATCGCGCTGGCAATGGCGGCCAGCGCATTGCGCAGGTTGTGCAGGCCCGGCACCGGCAGCGCCAGGTCGGCGACGCCCACCGGCGTCACCACACGGCAGCGGGTGGCGTTCACGTCAGCCAGGATCTGCTCGGCGTACACGTCCAGGCCGGGCTGCAGGCCGAAACGCAACACGCGGCGCGGCTCGGCCAGGGCATCCCAGATCGCCGAATACGGTTCATCGCCGGGATATACGGCAACGCCATCCTCGGGCAGCGCCGCGATGGCGGCGCCGTTCTCGTGCGCCACCGCTTCCACGCTATGCATGAATTCCTGGTGTTCGCGCTGAGCGTTGGTGACCAGCGCCACCGAGGGCGCCGCGATCGCGGCCAGTTGCGCGATCTCGCCGGGGTGGTTCATGCCCAGTTCGAATACGGCCGCGCGGTGCTCCGGCCGCAGGCGCAGCAGAGTCAGCGGCACGCCGATGTCGTTGTTCAGGTTGCCCGCGGTCGCCAGGCGGCCCGCTTCACCCTGCCACTCGGCCAGCATCGCCGAGATCATTTCCTTGGTCGTGGTCTTGCCGTTGCTGCCGGTCACCGCCACCACGGGCAGCGTGAACCGCGCGCGCCACGCGGCGCCGATGCGCATCAACGCGACGCGGGTGTCACCCAGCACCAGCTGCGGCAGCTTGGCGTCGGGCACGGCGTGCGCCACCACGGCCGCGCACGCACCTCGCGCTTCGGCTTGATCCAGATAGTTATGGGCGTCGAAGTTCTCGCCCACCAGCGCCACGAACAATTCGCCTTCACCGATACGGCGGGTGTCGGTCGACACGCCCTTGACCTGCGGCAGCAGCAGCGCCAGCCGCGCCCATTCCCGGTCATCGAAAGGCAGCTTCTCGCCCCCGATGTCCTGGTAGGTTTCATGGCCCTTGCCGGCCAGCAGCACCACATCGTCGGGCGTCGCGGCCCAGATGGTCTGCATGATGGCGCGCGCGCGGTCCACTTGCACGTCGGGCTTCACGCTGTCCGGGATGCCCGTCAGGATCTGTTCGACGATGGCTTCAGGCGACTCGGTGCGCGGGTTGTCGCTGGACACGACCACATGGTCGGCCAGGTCCGCCGCGATGCGGCCCATCACGGGACGCTTGCCCGGATCCCGCTCGCCGCCGCAGCCGAACACGCAGATCAAGCGGCCCGATCGCGCTGTCGCAACGGCGCGCAAGGCAGTCAGCGCCCGCGACAACGCATCCGGGGTATGGGCATAGTCCACCACCACCAGCGGGCCGCGGCCCGTGCTGGCCTGGGTGCTGTGCGCCACCGGCTCGACGGTTTGCAGACGGCCGTCGACGGGGTCCGTCGCGGCCAGTTCGCGCGCGATCTGCGCAAACGGCAGGCCCAACTGATACAGCACGCCCGCTACCAGCAGCAGGTTCGATACATTGTGCGCGCCCAGCAGGCGCGTCACGATCTGGGCTTCGCCATGCGGCGACACCAGCGTGAAGATCTGACCCTGCGCGGTGGCCTGGAGATCGCGCGCGCGCATGGCGGCGGGAATGTCCTGCGCTTCGCTCAGGCTGTAGCCCATTGCCATGCCTGCCGGCAGATCGGCAATCAGGCGGCGGCCGGCTTCGTCGTCGGCATTGATCACGGCGGCGGTCAGGCCCGGCCAGCGGAACAGGCGCGCCTTGGCGGCTTCGTACCGTTCCATCGTGCCGTGGTAATCGAGGTGATCGCGCGTCAGGTTGGTGAAGGCGGCCAGCGCAACGCGCACGCCATCCATCCTGCCCTGCTCGATGCCGATGGAAGACGCTTCCATGGCCACGGCCTTGGCGCCGGCGTCGCGCATGGCGGCCAGCGTACGGTGCACGGTCAAGACGTCCGGCGTCGTCAGGTCGCCGCCCAGCGTCTGGCCGTCGGGCAGCACGGCGCCCAGGGTGCCGATGGTGCCGCAGGGTTTGTCATTGCGGCTCAGCGCGTGCGCAATCCATTGCACCGACGACGTCTTGCCGTTGGTGCCAGTTACCGCCACCACCGCCAGCTCGGCCGAGGGCCGGCCGTACCAGGTGTCGGCCAACTCGCCCAGCAGGGCGCGCAGGCCAGTCACCGGCAGCATCGCGGCCTGGTCCGCCACGGCCGCGACGGCATCGTTGGCGGGGGCTTCGAACAACACCGCGCTGGCGCCCAGCGCCAACGCCTTCTCTATATAGAGACGTCCGTCGCTGGACAGGCCCGGGCAGGCGACGAACACATCGCCCGGCTCGATATCGCGGGAGTCCAGTTTAAGGTGCGCGGTCAACGACACGCGCGAATGCAACCACGCCACGGTTTCGGCAACCGTGGCGACAGGGTTGGAGAGGAAGCCTTTGGCGCTCATCTGCCTGGCTCCTTGAGACCAGCAACAATTGTGGATTCGAAGGGCGCGTCCGGGCGCACCCCCATCAGCCGCAAGCTCCCCCCCACGATCTGGGAGAACACGGGCGCGGCGATGGCGCCGCCGTAATAGCCGCCGATCGTCGGCTCGTCGATGGACACGGCCACGACGATCTTCGGATCGGACACCGGAGCGAAGCCCACGTAGGAGCTCCGATAGCGCTGCATGCTGTACTTGCCGTCGACGATCTTGCGCGCCGTGCCGCTCTTGCCGGCGACGCGGTAGCCCTGCACCTGGGCAGCCTTGGTGCCTTCGGGGCCGGCGGCCGCTTCCAGCATGCCGCGCACCATTTCAGTCGTCTTGGGCGTGTAGATCTTGACGCTGGTGGGATCGCTGTCGCGCTTGACCAGGGTCAGCGACACCATGTCGCCGTTGCGGGCGAAAACGGTATAGGCGCGCGCCACCTGCAGCAGCGACACCGACAGGCCGTAGCCGTAGGCCATGGTGGCCTTTTCGATCAGGCGCCAACGGTCCCAGGGACGCAGGCGTCCGGGCGCCGCGCCGGGAAATCCCACCTGGGGCGCCTGGCCCAGGCCAAGTTCGGTAAAACGGTCCCACATTTCGCGGGATTCCAGCTTCTCGGAGATCATCGTCATGCCGATGTTGCTGGACTTGCGCAGCACGCCGGCCACGTCCAGCGTGCCGTTGCGGCTCACATCGCTGATCGTGCTGCCCTGATACTGGAATCGGCCGTTGCCGGTTTCGAACAGGGTCTTGGTGCTGATGCGACCCAGGTCCAGCGCCAACGCGGCGGTGAACGGCTTCATGATCGAGCCCGGCTCGAAGGTGTCGGTGATGGCCTGGTTGCGCAGCTTGGAACCGTGGAAGGTCTCGCGCTTGTTCGGATCGAAGGTCGGCACGTTGGCCAGGGCCAGGATTTCGCCCGTATGCACGTCCACGACCACGGCGGTCGCGCCCTTGGCCTGGTGCTTGTCCATGGCGTCCTTCAACGCCTTGAACACCAGATACTGCAGACGCGTGTCGATCGACAGGCGCAGGTCGCGGCCATCCACCGGCAGGGTCACGGCCTGCACATCTTCGATCACGCGGCCGAGCCGGTCCTTGATGACGCGGCGGCTGCCGGGACGGCCGGACAACTGCTGGTTGAACGTCAGCTCGACGCCCTCCTGCCCCTGATCCTCGACGCTATTGAAACCCACCACGTGAGCCATCACGTCGCCGTCCGGGTAGTAGCGGCGGGTCTCGGGCTGCTGGTGCACGCCGGGCATGCCCAATTGTTTGATCTTGTCGGCCACGTCCATGGAGACCTGGCGCTTCAGGTAGACGAAGTTCTTGTCTTCGTCGACCAGGCGGTGACGCAGGTCGGCCGGCGGCGTTTCCAGCAGCTTCGCCAGCGTGTCCATCTGCGCCGGGGTAGCCTGCTTGGCGTCTTCCGGAATCGCCCAGATGGCGCGCGCCGGCACGCTGGAGGCCAGCACCGCGCCGTTGCGATCCATGATCTTGCCGCGCGTCGCGGCCAGGGTCAGCGTGCGCTCATAGCGCCGCTCGCCCTGCTGCTGCAGGAATTCGGTGGACAGCCCCTGCAGGAACAGGGCGCGGCCGGCCAGCACGGTGAACCCGCCGAACAGCAGGATCAGCACCAGGCGCGCGCGCCAGGTGGGCAATTGCCCGCGCAGCACGGGGTTATCGAAGAAGGGGACGCGTTTCATTGCGCGCCTCCGGTGGCGGAAGCGGGCGGCTGGTTCAAGTACAGCGTGCGATCCGGAACGATGGAGATCATCTTCAGGCCATCGCGCGCGATGGCGTCGACCCGCGCGTTGCGGGCCAGTTCGGCGCGGTCCAGCTGCAGGCGCCGCCAGTTGGTTTCCAGGTCGCGAGCCTGCGCCTGATCACGTCCCAGCTCGATGAAGAGCTGGCGCGACTGATACCGGCTGGTGACCAGGGAAATGGCCGACAGCATCAGCAAAGCCGCAACGATCAGGTTGACGCGACCCATTAGCGGCGCCCTCCCTTGCCGCGACGCGGCGGGGGTGCCAGGTCGCTGCCCGGCAGCGAACCGATCTTCACGAACGCGAAGCCGCCCTCGGCGGGCAGCGGCGTCTCGGTACGTTCGGCTACGCGCAAGACGGCGGAACGGGCGCGGGCGTTGGCCGAGACTTCGTCGTCTTCGGCCAGCACGCGGCCCAGGGAGCGCAGGACCGGCTGGGGCATTTCGCTTTCGCGCAGGGGCAGGCGCGCATGCGCGGCGGCCGGACGAGCCGCCGCCGCGATGCACTGCTTGACCATGCGGTCTTCAAGCGAATGAAAGCTGATCACCGCCAACCTCCCTCCCGGGGCGAGCAGGTCTAGAGCTGCCGCGAGGGTGCGCGCGAGCTCTTCGAGTTCCCGATTGATGTAAATCCGTAGAGCTTGAAAGGTGCGTGTGGCCGGATGTTGCCCCTTTTCGCGCGTGCGGACGGCGCTGGCGACGCACTCGGCAAGCTCGAGCGTGGTGCGCAGCGGCCTTGTTGCGCGGCGAGCAGCAATCGCCTTTGCAACCTGAAAAGCAAACCGTTCTTCGCCATAATCCGCTATGACCTCCCGCATCTCATCCACACTGGCTTGCGCCAGCCAATCCGCCACCGTGGGACCACGAGTGGTGTCCATCCGCATATCGAGCGGGCCGTCTCGCATGAACGAGAAACCACGCTCGGCGTCATCGATCTGAGGCGAGGAAACGCCCAGATCCAGCATCACGCCATCGACCTTGCCGATGCCGAGCTGCTCCAATTCTTCGGCCATGGTGGCAAAGCCGCCATGCACCACGGTGACCCTCGGGTCCGCTGCCGCCAGTTGCCTGGCTACGGCGATCGCCTCCGGATCCTTGTCGAACACCACCAGCCTGGCGCTCGGGCCCAGACGGCCAAGCAGTTCGCGGCTGTGCCCGCCACGCCCGAAGGTGCCGTCGACGAAGACGCCGCCTTCCGCCCGCGTAGCCGCAGCCGGCCCGGCCTGCTGATGCGACCGTGCCGCGCCCTTGCCGCCGAAGTCAGGCAGCAATAGCGCGTCCACCGTCGGCTCCAGCAGAACGGGCCGATGTTCGAATTCCATAACTTTTTCAGAACGAAAACTGATTCAACACATCCGGCATACCCTTGGCCAGGTCCTCAGCCTCGCGGCTGGCCAGAGTAGCGGCGTCCCACAGCTCGAAGTGCGCGCCCAGACCGAGCAGCATCACATCGCGCGTCATACCGGAAGCGTTGCGCAGTTCAGGAGCGATCAGGACCCGGCCGGAGCCATCCAGTTCCACGTCCTGAGCGTTGCCCAGCAACAGCCGCTGCAACGCGCGCGCCGTCATGGGAAAGGCGGCAATCTGCTCGCGCTTCTTTTCCCACTCGGGCCGCGGGTAGACCAGCAAGCAGCCGTCAGGGTGGCGTGTCAGGGTCAGCCGGCCATCGGCCTGCGACATGAGCGCGTCACGGTGCCGGGTCGGAATCGAGATCCGTCCCTTGGCATCCAGCGTGAGCGCGCTGCTTCCCTGAAACACCACTTTTACCCCACTTAATTGCACAATTTCCTACTATTTCCCACTCTACGGTATGGGATCGGGGCGGTCAAGCGCGTGGTTGCAATTTTTTCAATCACAACAAGGACTTAGATC
Source organism: Achromobacter sp. GW823-FHT04E03 (assembly GCF_058796095.1). Classification (NCBI taxonomy): domain Bacteria; kingdom Pseudomonadati; phylum Pseudomonadota; class Betaproteobacteria; order Burkholderiales; family Alcaligenaceae; genus Achromobacter; species Achromobacter sp. GW823-FHT04E03. The sequence continues at coordinate 1,184,989 of NZ_JBXAIJ010000003.1, forward strand.
AATATGTAAATCCGCAAAAAGAAAAACCTCCCAATAAATCAGGAGGTTGCGGCACTATCTAAAAGTCCTTCTTCAGAAGTGGCGGCTAACAATGCCTTTGCATTGTTTTACGGTCGGTCGTTTGCTCCGGTTGGCAAGGCTTCCAGCCGGGCCCGCCGATTTGAGCGGCCCCAAAAATGGTCCGGCCCGGCCAGCGCGATGCCAGGTTCCAGCCAGGACCAGGCTCGCGTTGCGAATGAGTTGCAAGACGGGTCTATAGGCCGGATTCTGTACACCAGGTTTCCCTGGCGGACGATCATTCCTCTGGACGGATCATTGCTGAGCCGCTCTAGCCATCTACCCGCATGCTTGGACGGGCCGCCCTACGCGGTCCGAAGACCGCACGCATGCCTATTTGATGTTGCTCCGGATAGAGGTTGCCGCGTTTCACCCTGCGATGCCGCCGCCCGTTGCCGGACGGCGCGATACGGAGATGGCCGTATCTGTGCGCGCGATGCACGCCCGCCCCGCAGACTCGTCTCTGTGGCCCTATTCCTCAACCGCGCCCGAAGACGCGGCCGGACGGCCGTTAGCCGTTACCCTGCCCTGTGGAGTCCGGACCTTCCTCGATGGATTCGCATCCACCGCGATCGTCCGACCCGCCTTGCGGTGCGTATTCTATTACACCCGCCAGCTCCGTCCCCGAAGAAGCCGCGACACTAGCCGTGCAAACGGCGTTACGGGGTTCCTGCGACAATACGCCTTGATTCGCTCAGACGCCGCAGACAATACCCATCACATGGCCCTTGCTACTCTCATCACCCTTACCGACATCCAGCTGGCCTATGGCCACCACCCGCTGCTGGACCACGCCGATTTCGCCATCCAGGCCGGCGAGCGCATCGGCCTCATCGGCCGCAATGGCGCCGGCAAGTCCTCGCTGCTGAGACTGCTGGACGGCAGGACCCAGCCCGACGACGGCGACATCGCCCGCAGTTCGGGTCTGCGCGTGGCCACGGTCGAACAGGAACCCGAACTGGACGAAAACGCCACCGTCTTCGATGTGGTCTGCAATGTCGAGGGCGATCATGAAGACTGGCAGCGCCCCTCGCGCGTGCGCTCGGTGCTCGAAAAACTCGGCCTGCCCGCGGACGTACAGATCGCCGGCCTGTCCGGCGGCACGCGCAAGCGCGTCGCGCTGGCGCGCGCCCTGGTCGATGAGCCGGACCTGCTGCTGCTGGACGAACCCACCAACCACCTGGACTTCGAAGGCATCGCCTGGCTGGAAGACATGCTGCGCACCTGGAAAGGCGCCGCCGTCATCATCACCCACGATCGCCGCTTCCTGGACGCAGTGGCTACCCGCATCGTCGAACTCGACCGCGGGCGCCTGCTGAGTTTTCCCGGCAACTTTTCGCAGTGGCAGGAGCGCAAGGCCCAGTGGCTCGAATCCGAGCGCCTGGAACAAGCGCGCTTCGACAAGCTGCTGGCGCAGGAAGAAGTCTGGATCCGTAAGGGCGTCGAGGCCCGCCGCACCCGCAACGAAGGCCGCGTGCGCCGCCTGGAACGGCTGCGGGTCGAACGCGCCGAACGCCGCGAACGCGTCGGCGACGTCTCGCTCGCGCTGGCCGAGGGCCAGCGCTCCGGCAAGCTGGTCGCCGAACTCGACCACGTGAACAAGGCCTTCGGCGACAAGATCGTGGTGGACGACTACTCCACCACCATCCTGCGCGGCGACCGCATCGGCATCATCGGTCCCAACGGCGCCGGCAAGACCACCCTGCTCAAGCTGATCCTGGGCGAGATGCAACCCGACAGCGGCACGACGCGGCTGGGTACCAACGTCGCGGTCGCGTACTTCGACCAGATGCGCGCGCAGCTGGACGAAAACGCCACGCTCGTCGACATCATCAGCCCGGGCAGCGAATGGGTGGAAATCGGCGGCGCCCGCAAGCACGTCATGAGTTACCTCGGGGACTTCCTGTTCTCACCCGCCCGCGCCGGCTCGCCCGTGCGCAGCCTGTCCGGCGGCGAACGCGCCCGCCTGCTGCTGGCGCGCCTGTTCGCCCGCCCTGCCAACGTGCTGGTGCTGGACGAACCCACCAACGACCTCGACATCGAAACGCTGGAACTGCTGGAAGAATTGCTGCAGGAGTACCAGGGCACGGTGCTGCTGGTCAGCCATGACCGCGCCTTCCTGAACAACGTCGTTACGCAGACCATCGCCTACGAAGGCAATGGCCGCTGGCGCGATTACGTGGGCGGCTACGATGAATGGGTCGCGCAGCGGCCCGCGCCCGCGGCCCCGGCCGAAGACGCAACCCCTGCCGCCCGGCCTGTCGACGATGCCGCCGCGCGCGCCAAGGCCGCCAAGCCCAAGCCGGCCAAGTCGGCCAAGATGAACTCCTGGGAACTGCGCGAACTGGAAGGCCTGCCGGACGCCATCGCCGCCCTGGAGGCGCAACAAGCGGAACTTGCCGGCAAGCTCGCCGATGGCAGCCTCTACCGCGACGCGCCCGCCGAAGTCGAACGCATCAACGGCGAACTGGCCAAGCTGGAAAGCGAACTCGAAGAGCGCTTCGCCCGCTGGGAACTGCTGGAAGCGCGCCGCGAAGGCACGCTGTAATCAGCTTGTCTCTATATACATATAGAGGCGCATGAAAAATGCCCCCGAAATCCGGGGGCATTTCTTTTGTTCCGGACTTGCCGGACGGCGCAATTGCCTAGCCCCGCGCGCGCCAGGTTAGCGCTTCACCCGCAGCCAGCGGAACCAGCGTCGTGTTGCCGAACGCGACTTCCTCGGGCACCTGGTAGGCCTCGCGCACCAGCGTCAGCGTGCCGGTGTTGCGCGGCAGGCCGTAGAAGTCCGGGCCATGGAAACTGGCGAAGCCTTCCAGCTTGTCCAGCTTGCCGACCGCGTCGAAGGCGGTGGCGTACAGCTCCATCGCGTGCAATGCCGTGTAGCAGCCGGCGCAACCGCAAGCATGCTCCTTCAACCCGCGCGCGTGCGGCGCGCTGTCGGTGCCCAGGAAAAAGCGCGGACTGCCACTGGTCGCCGCCTCGACCAGCGCAAGGCGGTGCGTTTCGCGCTTAAGCACGGGCAGACAGTAGAAGTGCGGCCGCACGCCACCTTGGAAAATCGCATTGCGGTTGTACAGCAGGTGCTGCGGTGTGATCGTGGCTGCGATGGGACCTTCCGCGTCGCGCACGTATTCCGCGCCCTCTTTCGTCGTGATGTGTTCGAACACCACCTTCAAGGCGGGGAAGGCGCGGCGCAGCGGCTTCATCACGCGCTCGACAAAGATTGCTTCGCGGTCGAACAGGTCGATCGACGGATCCGTCACTTCGCCGTGCACCAACAACGGCATGCCGCATTTTTCCAGCGCTTCCAGCGCCTTCGTGCATTTGCCCAGCAGATCGGTCACGCCGGCATCGGAGTTGGTTGTCGCACCTGCCGGATAAAGCTTCACGGCGTAGACCTGGCCCGACTCGTAGGCGCGGAAAATCTCTTCCGACGTGGTGTTGTCGGTCAGATACAGCGTCATCAACGGCGTGAAGGCATCGGGATTGCCGCCCGCCTTCTTCAAAGCCTCCAGAATGCGGCCGCGATAGGCCAACGCCTGTTCGGTGGTCGTGACCGGCGGCTTCAGGTTGGGCATGATGATTGCGCGCGCGAACTGGCGCGCGGTATCCGCCACCACCGCCTCGAGGGCAGCGCCGTCGCGCAGATGCAGGTGCCAGTCGTCCGGCCGGGTGATGGTGAGCTGAGTCGTGTTTTGAGTAGACATGGAAAGGCTTCTTAATCTGCCAGCGGCATGCCCCGTTCGGCCAGCGCGCTGAACATCGCGCTGCCCAAGGGGATGACGGCATCGTTGAAATCAAAATGCGAGTTGTGCAGCACGCAGCCGGAATCGGCTCCGCCCTGGCCCAGGCGGAAGTATGCGCCAGGCTTGCTCTGCAACATGAAAGAGAAATCCTCGGAGCCCATCGAGGGCGTCAGATCGCGCACGACGTTCTCCTTGCCTATCATCTCGGTGGCGATGTCGGCCACCAGATTGGCGTGCTGCGGCGTGTTCAAGGTCGCAGGGTAGATCCGTTCGTAAGTGACCTCGGCAGTGCCGCCGAAAGCGCCCGCAATCGCGGACACCAACTCGCGCATGCGGGTCTCCACCATTTCCTGGACGGACTTGCGGAACGTGCGCACCGTGCCGACCATTCTCGCTTCGCGCGGAATCACGCTCATGGCGCCGGGATGCCCGGCTTGCAGCGATCCGATGGACACCACCGCCGAATCCAGCGGATTGACGTTGCGCGACACGATGGTCTGCAACGCCGTAATGATCTGCCCTGCGATGGTGACCGGATCGATGGTCTGGTAAGGATGCGCGCCGTGGCCGCCGCGCCCTGTGATCAGGATCTCGAAGCGATCGGCCGCGGCCATCATCGGCCCGGGGTTGATGCCTATCGTGCCCGGCTTCAGGCCCGGCCAGTTATGCAGCGCGTAGATCGCGTCGCACGGAAAGGTATCGAACAGGCCATCTTCCAGCATGGCGCGCGCGCCGCCGCGCCCCTCTTCCGCGGGCTGGAAGATCAGAACCGCGGTGCCATCGAAATTGCGCGTCTGCGACAGGTACTTGGCCGCGCCGATCAGTACCGCGGTGTGACCGTCGTGGCCGCAACCGTGCATCAGGCCAGGCTTGGTCGACTTGTGCCCGAAGTCGTTGTCTTCGGTCATGGGCAAGGCGTCCATGTCAGCACGCAGGCCTATCATGCGCCCGCTATCGCAGCGTTTGCCGCGGATGACGCCCACCACGCCAGTCTTGCCGATGCCGCGGTGCACCTCGATCCCCAGCGCCTCCAGCGCGCCCGCCACGATTCCGGAGGTCCGGACTTCCTCGAAGCCCAACTCGGGGTGCGCGTGCAAATCGCGCCGCAGCGCCGTCAATTCGTCATGAAAGAGGCGAATTGATTCCAAAGGAGATCGTGCGTACATAGGAGGTTACAGAATGACGATATAGAGGGGACAGTCTGTGCATTTTAGTTGCTACAGAGGATAAATGCCTTTGTCTTTACGAGAGAGACACGTTATGCTCCGGCCGCAGGACAATTTTTCCAACAGCCAGAGAAGGAGCGCCGCATTATGGCCACAACCTCCAAACCCGCGACCGCGCGCAAGCCGAACGCTGCATTCATGAAGCCCCTGACCCCCAGCGCCGAACTGGCCGCCGTCATCGGCTCGGAAGCCGTGCCGCGTACCGAGGTCACCAAAAAGATCTGGGAATACATCAAGAAGCACAACCTGCAAGATGCCAGCAACAAGCGCAACATCAACGCCGATGCCAAGCTGCGCCCGATCTTCGGCAAAGATCAGGTCACGATGTTCGAACTGACCAAGCTGGTCAACGCACATCTGAAGTAAGCAGGCAAAGGGCGTACCCCGTACGTCCCTGCCTTCATATCGTCGCGACGCCCCGGTTCATTCCTGGGCGAGCTCGCCTCCCCAGCGCAGCTTTCTCTCACCGCGACAGCCACGCCGCAACCTCGCCGGCACGGCCCGATTCCCCACACCAGCATTCCCCGAAAGCCAAGCCTGGCGCGCCTCTTCAGGCAGTTGGCATGGCTTCCTCACGGTCCCACGGCCAGCATTCGGAAGCAACATGGATTGGCCCATGCGCGATGGCTGCACATGCTGCGGGCCCACGTGTCGTGCGTGAATAATCCTGCACCAGCAGAGGCCTTCGAAACGCTGAATTGCACTCAGCGCTTGTTCGCTGTTGCCCGCACCAGCTGTCCAAGTACGGGCGGCAATATCAAACTCAACAAAGCAAAAGGCCGGCATATGCCGGCCTTCTGTTTGAACGCGAGCCTTCAGGCGTAGGTAGTCGGCGCGGAGCCTTCCAGCAACGACAGCCAGCCCTTGATCAGGCGATACAGCACCCAGATCACGGTCGCGGCCAGGCCGATCCAGCCGATGAAGATGAGCGTCGCGATGCCGCTGATGGCCAGCCACAGCAGGGCCCACCAGAAGGTCCGCAGCAGCCAGTCGAAATGAGCGGCATAGACGGTACCTGCGGCGTCCGAGCGCTTCAGGTACATCAGCACTACGGCCGCCAGCGTGGCGATGCCCAGGAAACCGCTCGTCAGGAAGCCCAGGGCGTACAAGCCATAGGCAACGTGGGTCAGCGTGCGCAGGTCTAACGTCGTTCCGGGCACGGGGGTCTGGGGATCACTCACGATAACGCTCCAACGAATTGACTCGGTCAATCTTACCGCACAAAGCTACCCCGCCCACGGCCGTTGTTATTTGTGCACATTCAATGCTGGCGCGGCTTGCAGCCTGATTGACGGTCCGCAACCACTCGCCCAAAAGCCCCAGCCGCCCGCAGCCGCGCCGACCGCTTGCTAGCTCATCGCACAACACCGCAAAAGAAAAAACCCCGCAGCGCGAGCTGCGGGGTTCCTGGAATCAAAGCCTGACAATGACCTACTTTCACGGACGTCCGTCCACTATCATCGGCGCAAAGGCGTTTCACTGTCCTGTTCGGGATGGGAAGGAGTGGGACCACCTTGCTATGGTTGTCAGGCGTAACTGCTTGAGTGCCTGCCCTATCGTGGGCAAACGCTCCAATTCTGTAGCGAGACCGATGCGCGTGCCGGGAGCAGATCTCGACAGGCGCCCGCAAGGGGCTCT